>JBFMAW010000032.1:0-68642 GCA_040755515.1 Thermodesulfobacteriota bacterium
GGTCGTTCTCCTCGGGTTGCTCCCCACCCCACCTCGCGGTGACGCAGTTTCCCTCGGATACAGACCGGAGTGCGAATGTCTGGAGAGGACTTGCACCTCCCTGTTCGTGTGCGCCCGCAGGCGCACTGGGGGCGCACAGTCGTGCGCCCTCTTCTCTCGGATTGATCGGGAGAGCTTTCTCTTGATCAGAGGTCCTTGGCCACGATATCGGTCAGGTCTTTCTCCCTCAGGAGGCTCCTTTTCCACTTGGCCAGGGAGGGAATGATATAAGGCAGCAGCCTCATGGAATAGTAGGGAGGCAGCAAGGGTAATCCCACCAGATCTCCAAAGACGATCAGCATGAACAGGTGATCTAACTTTCCTCTCTCTTTTTTCAGCTCCAGGTTCAATTCATGGACCGTCAGGCCGTACATGAACTCTCTTAACACCTTGGGGAGGCCTTTCGCCTGGCCCAACAAGCGGGCGAACCAATTCCCCAAGCATGATTTTTGCCCCCTGGCCTCGTTCACTGACATTTTGGCCTCAACCTCTTTTAGACGACGGCGGCAAACTTCGTCCCCGCGCCCGCGGTCAACATCCCGGTGGAACGAATTTCGTCTTCACCCCCGGCCTGGTCACGGGCTATTATATAACGAATCCAGGTTCGTCCAACTATATCTGACCGCCATGACCTTCCGGCCATCCGACGCGTCCGCCGCCCGGCGCTCGCCGGCCGCGCCGCCCAGACGCTCGTAAAACCGGCGCGCCCGGAAGTTGTCTTCGAAGACCCACAAATAAAGGCCGGAACCAGGGCGTCGTTCCACGACCCAGGCGGCGGCTTCGGCCATCAGCTTGCGGCCCAGTCCTTGGCCCCTGAAGTCGGGGCGGATATGGAGGTTGTCGAGCAGGGCGCCCCAGCGCGGGTCCGCGTCGAGAAGAACGCAGACGAAACCGAGAAGCCCGCCTTGATCTTCGATCAGCAAGACCAGCCGCGGGTCCGTTTTTGGGTCCTCGAACCGCTTCCGCCATAACGCCAGCCGATCTTCGAAAACCCAGTGGTCCAGATATTCGTCGGTGAGAATGCCGCGGTACGAATCGCGCCAGCTTTCGGCGTGAAGCCTGGCTATCCCTTCCGCGTCCGCCCAGCCGGCGGGTCGTAGCTCCATGACTTCCTTTCGGATCGACAATGATCATCAGTCGGCGCGAAGATATATTAGATCGCGCGGGAAGGCAAGGCGGGGTTGCCGGCGGGGAACAGGTAAATCGGCTTGGCCGGGCGTCCCGCCTCTAAACGGCTCCTGGGCGCCGCAAAGGCCCTTCATCCCGTTATGTCCCCAGGGACTCGGGAATCTCGACCCGGCCAAGCCGGCCACGATTCTTAAACAGTGGGCAAGGGCCCGTCAAGTACAACAATTTGCCCCATGCCTGGATAAACCCCGTCTTTTGTAGGGGCGCACAGCCGTGCGCCCCCAGATTTGCCCCCCTGGTGAAACACCTCATTGGCCTCGATCTATCGGCTGTGCTCGATATTGCCATACAGTTCAACCTCGTGGCTTTACCCCTCTTAAAAACTATTATCGCCCGGGCTCGCATTGATAATAAGATCGAAATAGTCGCGGTGAAAGAACAGGCCAGTATACCATCGGGTTGTCTCCGCAACCATGGGGAAGACAGGCGCATGCTATGCGTCCCTACGGATTAATATGGTTCATTCCCTTGCCCGCTGGAAAATGACCGTATCCTCGCTGGTCACGCTTATCAGCATTTGACGGCCACTTTAAGCCAGGTTAAAATTTCATTAACGGCTTGGCCGGGTCGAGATTCCCGTTGCGCATGGGCGCCCAAACGGGATGAAGGCTCCCCCGGAGCCCATGATCCGTGGGAACGGGACACCCGGTCAGGCCGGTTTTGTTTCAGCCATATCAATATCCCCACCTGTTGGCGGGTCCCGGTTCATTCCTGGGCCGGTGGGGAATACGCGTAGGGGCACGGCGCGCCGTGCCCCTACGGATGTTCATCCCCGCGCCTGCGGGGAACACCGTTGGATTAGTTGCCGGGCGGCCCTGAGGGACGGTTCATCCCCGCGCCTGCGGGGAACACCAGGTCGCCGTCCACGGCCAGGCCGTTGCGGGCGGTTCATCCCCGCGCCTGCGGGGAACACTGTGGTATTCGCAATTTATGAACACCCTCACCCGGTTCATCCCCGCGCCTGCGGGGAACACGTTCTTGGCCGGCCAGATGTTGACGACCTTGCCGGTTCATCCCCGCGCCTGCGGGGAACACGTTTTCATTTTTTCTTTCCTTTCTATTCCTGCCGGTTCATCCCCGCGCCTGCGGGGAACACTTTCGTAATCAATAAGGTTATGAATTCCGTGTCGGTTCATCCCCGCGCCTGCGGGGAACACCGGTCAAAAACGTGAACGGCAAAGCCGGTCAACGGTTCATCCCCGCGCCTGCGGGGAACACTTCATCCAATGAAAATACCCCGTAATTTTATCCGGTTCATCCCCGCGCCTGCGGGGAACACTATAGGTAGAAAAAGAAGAAGAGGAGGTGGTGCGGTTCATCCCCGCGCCTGCGGGGAACACGAAGCGGGAATTGGCGGCGTGGTCAAGTTCAACGGTTCATCCCCGCGCCTGCGGGGAACACGTCCAAACATCGTCTCCAACATAATTAAACTCCGGTTCATCCCCGCGCCTGCGGGGAACACGCAACTCGTCTTCCTGTTCGGCGAACGAGGCCGGTTCATCCCCGCGCCTGCGGGGAACACACTTCCTCTAACTGGCTTGAAACACTTATCTTTCAGTCAGGAGTCTCTTCCACCGTGCTTTCGGGCTTATTTTCTTCCGGTAAAAACGATATCAACTTGGCCCCGTCAAGGTCCACCGGCAGGCGCCTGTTCGTCCCCAAGGTCAGAAAATCGTAGCCGGCCTCCGTGTTCGTGGCCCAGACCATGACCGCGTTGCCGTTTTCCAGGCCAACTTCCAC
Organism: Thermodesulfobacteriota bacterium; assembly: GCA_040755515.1. Classification (GTDB taxonomy): domain Bacteria; phylum Desulfobacterota; class Desulfarculia; order Adiutricales; family JAGVGV01; genus JBFMAW01. The sequence goes on from JBFMAW010000032.1 coordinate 2,968, forward strand.
CTGGGACCAGATCATCTCCCGAACCCTTCGGGAATACCGGCCCACGTAGACCCCGGCCCGAATTTCCAGCAGCCAGACGGCCAGCCGTCCCCGCAGCCTCGGCGGCGCGTTCTCAACCACGATGACCAGCATCGCCCAATCCTTCCGGATCGCTAAAAGCCACCGGCCAGTCGTCCGGCTTGGGCTCCGGCCGCGGCAGGTCTCCGGCCGCCAGGATCATTTCTATGGTCGGAATGATCCGTTTCAAAAGACCGGTCTGGCGGAACATGTCCCGGCAGCCCAGACGGACGGCCCGTTCGGGTTCGGAAGAAGGCCGGGCCGCGACCCGGAAGGCCACCGGCACCACGGTCTCGAATTTGAAAATGTCGGCGACGTCGAAGACGAACGACCGCGGCTTGCCGGTATGGATGAAACCCACCGACGGAGCATAACCGGCCGCCAGGATGGCCGCCTCGGTCAGGCCGTAGAGACATGACGTGGCCGAACTCAGGCAACGATTGGTCAGATTGCTTCTATCCCAATTATTGGGATCGTAGTCCCGGCCGTCCCATTTTACCCCGGCCCGCTTGGCCAGGAGATCATAGAGCTTGCGGACCCTCGCGCCCTCGATGCCGCGAAGCTGATCCACGCTCCGGCGCTCGGGCGCCTCTTCGCCGAACCGAAGGCTGTACATCTTGCGCACCACTTTGAGTCGGGCCGTCTCGTCCGAAGCCAGGCGGAATTGGTAGAGCAGGCGGTCCGACCTGGCGCCGCCGGGCTGGCCGGCGGCATACAGTCGGACCCCGCCTTCACCGACCCAAACCAAAAGACAACCCGCCCGCGCGGCCAGGGTCACCGCGGCGTGGGAGACGCGGATGCCCGGTTCGAGCATGAGACAGCAGACGCCGCCCACCGGGATGTGTGTCCGCACGCCGTTTTTGTCGAGCAAGACAAAGGAACCGTCCAGCACGTCCAGGTTTCCTTTCTCGAGGAACAGGATGGACAGGCGTTCCTTGATGGTCAAGGGTCGTAGCGTCGGCAGCATGATCAGGCCCTCCGGATCAACAGCAGACCGCAACCGTAAGCCTTGGCCGGTCCGAGACCCAGATACAACGTTTCCTTGAACCGGCCGGCGTCCGTCACCCGCAGGCGGCCGTGGAAGTCCAGGGTCGAAAACCTGACCGCGCCGCGCGCTTTCGGTTTCTGATACACGTGCTGACGGTACCCGTCCACCCTGATCTCCTCGGGCTTGATCATGAAGCCGGACCGCTCCATCCGCTCCTCGAGCCAGGCCGCGCCGGCTTCCTGGATCAACCCGGCCGTGAAGGCGGCCTCGTTCCCGGGATCGGCCGCCCGCAACTTTTGCTTGGCCTCCATGACCACGTCGTGGCGGTGCTGGCGGTCGTCTTCGTCCCGCTTGGAGACCACGGGGTTGGCCTTCAGACTGAACAGAAAGGACCGGCCTTCTTCGATTCGCGGATCGTAATCCTTGCACTCGACCGACAGCGGACCTTCGGACGATCGAGGCGGCCGGGCCGAAACCACGTAGAAGGTCGGCAGGCCCGAGGTCATCTCCACCCGGTAAATGAAGTCCCTCTTCCGCTCCGGAGCGTCTCCGAAATGGGACCACAGCAGTTGGTGGAGCTGGTACCCGTCGCCCAGGGCCCGCCAGAAGTCCGGGCTCTTTTCCGCGCCCGGCCGGGGACGCAAGCGGCTGAAGTACATGGCTCAATCCTCCCCTTTCAGGCCGGCCGGCAGGCCGGCGTGATACTCGGCCCTCTGACCGAACTGCCAGCGCCTCCGGCTCAGGGGTTCATCCAACCGAAAGAAGACCTGGTCGGGTTCGGCCCCGGCTTCGACCCCGTGTTCCCAGTAGAGTTCCGGCGATTGGGTTCTCGGCAGCCCGTCCAGAAAGCCGTCCCCCTGGAAAAACGCCCCTTGAAAAGCGGCCACCAGGCTTTCGGCCATGACCAGCCTAGGCTCGAAAGGCAGTCCCGGCGGGCAGGACTTGCGGCCCAGGCAGGGCGCGAATATCGGTTCGTCCAGGGCCTGGGCCAGTCGCGCCAGATCGTGGTCGGCCGGATGCCGCTTCAACCAGACACAGACGGCATAGAGCGCTTCCATGCGATATTGCCGGCTCGAAAGAATGGTGACGATCTGTTTGGGATCGGCCTCCAGCTCCTCGCGCCGGGTGAAATAACGCCTTCCCCCGGCCGCCTTGACCGTCTGGGTCGTGTGGTAGTCAGTCAGGAGAATGCCCATGGAATCCACTAGCACGGCCAGGCCCAGGTCCTGGATCAGGGCCTGGTGTCGTTCCTCCCGGTCGCGCCTGTATCCCAGAGCCCCGGCCAGGAGCCCGATCACGGCCGACTTGGTGGGATGGGTCAGACTGGGCCGCTCCTCGCCCACGGCCACGTGGCCCCAGGCGGCCAGGGTTCCGTACACCCTGAAAACCAGATAGTCCCGCATCAGACCGCCTCCACGAAAGCGACTATCTCCTCGAGCGTACCGACTCCGGAATGAACGTTCATGACGCGATAGCCTTCAGCCAGGGGCCCGTAGGCCTGGTCCATCTTGGTCCGCGTTTCCTCGAGTCGGTCTATGGCCCCGGCCAGCATGTCTTCGCCCTTGACCGGCCGGAGAAAGGCCACGGAAAGGGAACGGGGCTGCCGCTGGCCTTTTTCCGCCAGGATGTACGAGGCGTAGGCCCGGGAGGCGAAGCTGTTCTGTTTGCCGGTCGGGGCCACCATGGCCGCGGCCTGGACCAGGGCGCGCCCGGCCTTGACCGCCAGGCCGGGTTTGTATTTCAGATGCTCACGCAGCAGATCGCCATTGACGCAGACGTAGAGATAGAACAGGCCGGCCCCGAACTCGGTCTCGCCCATGTGGCCCGCGCCCAGGTCTTCCCGGCCCGTGTTGAGATCGTCCACGGCGGTGAAGAAATCGTCCTCGACCGCGGTTTCGTGCACGGTGACGGCGTGGGCCACCTGGACGGCCGCCTCGACGTTGAATTCGGTTTTACCGGCCAACATCCGGCCGAACATGGCCACGTCCACGGCCGTCTCGACCTTGGTCAGGAGATTCAGGTCGTCCTCGCCCGGCGGTTCCTTGGTCCGGGCCAGGCGGTCGGCCAGGGCCATGACCGCCGCCTCCTCGGCCGGGCTGAAATGGGCCAGTTGTTCGATCTCGAGTCCGTCTTTCTTGAGTTTGCCGAAGACTTCGGCGATCCGGCCGGCCCATTCCCTGGCCTGGCCTTCGTCGACGCCGCCCTCGAGCAGGCGGCTCAGGACCCGACCGCCCATATCCTTGGTCCGGACGCCCACGTGGGCGGCCAGGCCGTCGGGATTTTTATCCAGCTTGAAGAACTCGGACGTGCGCCAGGCCCGTTTGAGGCTCTGGGAAGATATGCGCAGGCGCTGCCTGCCGCCCATGATGGCGGTCTTGGGCCGGCCGAGATCGTCCCGGTTCAGGTTGGCCGGGGGATAGGAAGTCAGGAAATGAAGCTGCAGGAACTGGGTCATGATGCTCCTCCTTTCAGGCTTTCTTCGGGTCTTCCCGGTCAGGGGCATGGTCATAGTAGTCGAAGGCCAGGCGCTTCTTGGCTTCCGGCCCCCAATAATAGACGGTCTGGGCCAGGTCGACGATGCCGGCCCGATGGTCGAGCAGGCCCAACACCCGGACCAGGCGCTCGGCCAGGTCCTCCCGGTCTTCCACCTTCAAGAGCCGGCGGAAACGGAGTCCGCTGACCGCGGCGTTCTGGGACTTGTCTTTGGGTTGGGCCATCCGTTGGCCCAGTTTGAATTGAGGTTCATCCTGGCGGACGTGGGCCAGGACCCGAGCCGTCGCGGCCAGGCTTTCCGGGTTGGCCGGGCCGAAAGGCCGCAGGGCCCGGCGCAGTCGGTGAAAGGCCGGGCAGAAGGCCGCCTCGAGGCTCGAACGCGCGCGCCGCAACTCGGTCCGGCCGCCCTTGTCCTCTTCCAGGCCCTGCCACCAGGCGATCAGGGCCTCCCGGGGGCCGTCTTCGGCCAGTTTCAGACTTTGGATGTGGGGCATGGTCTACCTCCTTTTCTTGGACGAAGCCGGTTGAGGAGACTCCGGCGGCTGGGGTAACAGCAGAGTCTTGATCACTTTCTTGCCGCCGGGGGCCAAGGAAAGACGTAAATCGCGCCGGGCCAGGGCTATTCTCTTGGGATCGGCGTCTTCGATCTGGTCGGCCTGCGAGTGCCGATCGAAGAGGCTTAAAGCCTCTTCCCGCAACCGGCTGAGCCAGACCAGTTTCAGATCGGTTATTTCCTGGGACCACATGGAAGAGTCCGGAGTCAGGACCGCCTTTAACCGGCCCAAGGTCTGGTAAAACCCGGGTTCCGTGGCTTCACAAAGGGCCGGCCTGATAAACGCAGGGTCCCTGGTCTTGGCCCTGGGGCTGAACCAGGCCTTTTTTATCGCCTGGAGTAATACCCAGGCCGCGTAATCCGCGCCGCGTATCAGGGCCGCCGCGGTATCTTCAAAAACCTGGCGCCGGTCCGCCGGAACCAGGACCAGCGGCATGACGGCCTCAGACCAGCCCCGGGCCTTCATGTTGTCCATGTCGTAGCCGAAAGCCCAGACTCTGAACGACTCCGCTCCGGCTGCTTCCGGGACGGCCTCTTCCGTGACATAAGCGACGTACCGGGAAATAACGGCGGCGGGCAGGCGGCCTTCTTCCGGGTCGGCCAGGACCAGGCCCAGAAAATCACGATAGGCCAGGCTGCCCGGCTGGCCGTGGACCGGCAGGTATTCGTCTTTGTTTTTATAGTAAGGCGTCAGGGGATGGCGCCATCCGCCTTTATAATTATCACCATAAGGTTTGGTCCGGTACGCGGTCACCAGCCTGGACTGGACCCGGCCGCAGAGATCGCAAATCCCTTCTTCAGCCGATCGATCGAAATCCAGACGTAAGCGGCGGGGCGTGGCCCAGAAGTACTGATCCGGCGCGGCATCCAGGGGAGTGATCTGCTGGCCCTTTTCGCTGGTCCGGGTGGGACCGAGCCAGGGGAAGCGGTCCGCCGGGGCCGTATGATCTCGAGGCGGACAAAGTTGAAGGAAGTCGGGTTCAGTCAGAACATTCAACCAGACCGTCTGCCACAAGTTTTGACCCAAAGCCAGGGTGGTCAAAGGACCGCCGCCGCGCAGGCCGGTCCGAACGCCGGCACCGCCTGAAGGGGCATTGGTTTGCAGGGTGAAGAGGGCTTGAGCAGCGCAGGGTAAGCATATGGCCGTGACCTGACCTCGATGAACGAAATGATCCGCGTTATCTGTTAGTGTCTTTTCCCCAGGTTGCTCGATGAACAAACGGTGGATGGAGGACGGTTCGGCCTCAGCCAGCGGGTCCAGGTCCTGCATGAACCTGGGGCCGGGGCCGTCCAGGTTGAAGGCCTCCTTTACGGTGGAGAAGGTCAGCCGGAGTTCTTCCGGGTCGGGCGGGTTCTTGATTCTTACCCGCCAGGCTTTTTCATCCAACGGCGGCCAAAGGGTCTGGGCCAGGCCGATGAGGAACTGGGTCAAAGCGCCGTTGAAGTCAGGCCGCGCCGCGGCCAAGGCGGTGAAAGGATCGTCGTTTTCCGGCCCGAAGTCGCTTACGCGCCAGGGCTGAATCCATTCCATGGCCCCGGATAGCCGCCGGGCCGGCAGCCAGGGTTCGTCAATCAGGTTGAAAGGCATGTTCACCTCCTTACTTCGAGGCCATGACTTGAACCGACAGTCCCCGCCGGGGATGGTAGACCAGCCGGACCGGTTTCCCGGACTCGTTCCAGGCCAGGCCGGTCCAGGACTCCTCGGGTCCGGGTTCGAGCGCCAGGAGCAAAGCGTCCCGGCCGTTGCCGGGCAGATTAACGCGGGCCGATTCCAGGGCCTCCCGCCGGACCGGATCGTCCGGATCAGCCTCCTTAAATACCTTGGACCGGCGCACCCGGACCTGGCTCAATGGCCAGGCCTGGCTTCCCTCTCCGGCCGCCCAGGGCGCCAGCCGGTCTTTTTCCCAGCGGGCCAGGAAAATCGTGGTTTCCGGCAGCCCCAGCCTGGTCGGGGTGTCTTCCTCCCAAGCGACGCCTTCGGCGGTGTAACCGCTGTCAGGCTTGAGGCTGTTCTGCCAGGCCAGACTGAGCCTGGCCCGGGCCTCACCCTCGGCCTTCAGGTCTCTGTCAGCCAAAGCGGCAGGGATATGGTCTTCCGCTTCCGGGCCGTATACGCCCTCGATCAAGTCCCGGCTGGCCTCGGGCAGATCGAGACAACCTCTTTCGGCCAGAAGGCGGGCCGTCAGCCACAACCGGCCGTGGCGGGGGTAAACATAGGCGCCGCGCGGGAAAAATTCTTCGTACCAGTTTCGTTTCGGGACGCCGGCCGGAGCTGGGCCGAAGACGACCAGGGCAGGTTCGGTCAAGGGTCGAAGCGGCCGCGCGTGCCGGTGCAGCCGGCCGGCGCGCTGGACGATCAAGTCCATCGGCGCCAGGTCCGTCACCAGGAAATCGAAGTCCAGGTCCAGGCTCTGTTCGACGACCTGGGTGGCGATAAGGAGCCGGCCGGCCCGGTCAGCCGGGCCGCCGGACGGGCCGAACCATTGGAGCACGTCGTTTTCGATGGTCAGGCGGTCGCCCAGGGCCAGTCGGGCGTGGAAGAGGCCGAGCCGTTCAGGCTCGACGCGGCCGAGCAGGCGGTCATGGGCCTCGAGGGCGTCATCCACCGTGTTTCTGATCCAACAGGCGCAGCCGCCGGACCGGATCACGGTCAAAAGCCGTTCCTCGATCTCCTCGACCCGAGAGCGGATTTCCACCCGGACCCGGCGGGACGAACCCTGACGCCGGGCCACGACCCGTTCGATTGCCGGCCGGCCGGCCGTCACCTGGGTGACCAGCGGAAAACCGGATTCGCCCAGGGCGGAAGTTACTCCCCATGATCCGGCCAGTTGACCGGCGAAGCGGTCAACGTACCTTTGTCGGGCCGAACGGGGCAGCGTGGCCGACAGCAGGATGACGCTGCCGCCCAGGCCGGCCATGAATTCGAGCAGCCCGCGGATCAGTTCCGCAAGATATTCGTCATAGGCGTGGACTTCATCCAGGATGAGCACGTTCCGGGCCAGACCCAGCAGGCGCAGGGCCTGGTGCCGCACGGGCAGAACGCCGAGGACGGCCTGGTCCACGGTCCCCACTCCCACCGAAGCCAGCAGCGACTTTTTCCGGTTGTCCGCCAGCCAAAGGGAGCACTCGGCTTCGGCCGTCTCTTCATCAGGACGGTAAAGCCGGGCTAGGCCGGGCCCGATTCGGATCAAGGAACGCCGGAAGACTTCGTTGACGCCGCGGCTGCCGTGGGCCAGGACCAGGGATACGCTCTCGTTTTCGGCAAACAGGCGGCGATAAGCCTTTATGAGCCGGCCGTACATGGCGTTGGCCGTGGCCATGGTGGGCAGGCCGATGAACAGGCCGTGGCCCTGGCCCGCGCACATGAGCCGATGGGCCAGGGTGATGGCCGCTTCGGTTTTACCTCCGCCCGTGGCTTCTTCGATGATGAAAAGCCGCGGGCCGGAATCGAGAGGGCATTCCTCGACGAAACGCTGGAGAGGCGTCGGTCGAGCCAGAGCCGGCCATAACCTGGCCAGGCCGGTCTCGAGAGACGGCCGACCCGGCAGGAGACCGCTGTCGGCCAAGGCGCTTTCGGCCTGTTGCCGGGCCTGGACCCAATAAATCTCCATGGGTACAGGATCGAGCCGGTAGGAGAAAAGCTCGGAATTCGAGGCCAGCCAGTCGCAGACAATAGCCAGGCCGGCCAGCAGCCAGGAGGCTCTCCGCCATTGTTCCGGGTCTCGAGGCCATTGGCCGGGTCGGGCTTCCGGCTCGAGCAACCGGACCAAAGCCTCGGCGTAGGCCAGCAAGGCGGCCCGATCGCCAGGGGTGAAAAAATCCTTGAATCGCCCGGCAAAGGGTTTGAGGCCGGACGGACGGCCGTGGTGGCCGGCCGAAGTCAAGGCCCAGGGCCTCAGCAAATCCCTGGGGTTGATGGCCTCGGTCATTCCGAACCAGCCGCGGCTCACCCAGTTCGGCAGGAGCGATTCCCGCCAGGCCAGCCCGGACAGGTAGTCGTGCCGATGAGGATAAGGCGTGCGGCCGGTCGGACCGTTGAGTCGCCGGACCAGGTCCGGTCGCAAACCCTGGAAGCCTTCGGAAAACTTGCCCGCGTCGTGCAAGCCGATGAAGAAGGCCGTTAACGGGACGACCAGAGATTCGGACAGGCCGGCGACCAGGGCCAGGCGCCGGCGAAGAAGGCGGTCATCTTCCAGCCATACTTTTGCCACGGCGGACGCATCGAGGCCGTGATAACAAAGGAGGTGGCCGTCGGATTCGCCGTGTCCCGATTTACCCCAATACGAATGATAACTTTCCTGGACGGACGCCATCATGAACCTCGATCAACGGAGTCTGGTCACGCCTGACCAACTCCCTGAAAGAGAATGTTGACCATCACTCGATCGCGCCGGGCGGTTTAAAGTGAGAGCAAGTCGCCCCTTTCTTCCCAAGGTATTTCTAACACAGCGCGCCAGGCCGGTCAAAGACCTGGCTTGGGTCAAGGAAGACGGGCGCACGGCCGTGCGCCCCTGCGAATTAACACGGTTCATCCCCGCGCCGTAGGGAACATAACAATCCCCCGGCCTAGGACCCATCACCGGCCGTTGGTTCGAGCCTACACCGGCATTTTGTCAAATCAGGACAAAATGAAATAAATAATCGCCGGCGGGATTCGGGCCGGCTAGCTTCGCTATTTCTTTGAACTTGGATTTTTACGCGCGATGAAGGATAATGGAGATCAAGAAACAGACTTTAGCAACATGACGGCGGCCGGGGAGGACGGTTCCGTTACCGGCCGGATCGAGACCGCCGGGAAACAGCCTCTCACTGGATAAACATGGACAGCGACCAATACTTCTGGGACGACCTGATCCAGTTCATCGAGGAAAAGTCGGTCATCCCCATCATCGGACCGGAACTCCTAACCCTGGAGATTGACGGCCGGACGACCACGGTCTATCAACACCTGGGCGGGCTGCTGGCCGACAGCCTGCGCGTGCCCCGGGACGGTCTGCCGGCCGAGTTCACCCTGTCCGACGTGATCCTGGCCTACCTGGGGACGCCCGGCAGCCGGCGCGAGTTCATGTACCGCCGCATGAGGAGCATCCTCACCGATACCCCTCTGCCGACGCCCGAACCCCTGCGCCGACTGGCCGGCATCGGCGCCTTCAATCTGTTCGTGACCACGACCATAGATTCCCTGCTCGAAAACGCCGTGGACGAGGTCAGGTTCCAGGGCCGGAAAATGACCCAGAGCCTGGCTTACACCATCAACGAAATCCGCGATCTGCCGGGCGAGGTCAAAGGCCTGGCCCAGCCCGTGGTCTTCCACCTGTTCGGACGCATCTCCTCCCAACCCGACTACGTCCTGACCGATGAAGACACCCTCGAGTTCATCCATTCCCTCCAGTCCGAGACCAGGCGGCCGAGCCTGCTCTTCGACGAATTGAAAAACCACCACCTGCTCCTCCTGGGCAATAACTATTCCGACTGGCTGACCAGGTTCTTCATCCGGACGGTGCGCAACGAACGCCTGGCCGTGCCCCTGGACCGGGAAGCCATCGTGGTCGGAGACATGGTCTATCGGGAGCAAGGCCTGGTCACCTTCCTGAGTTCGCCCCTGAGTTACGGGACCAAGGTGCTCGAGGGCGGGGCCGCGGCCTTTGTCCAGGAACTGAGCGACCGCTGGAGAAGTCTGCATCCGGAAGAAGCGTCGCCGACGGCCGAAGAACCGTCGGCGGCCGAGGAACCGCCGGCCGACCTCGAGGCCCTGCCGGAACTGGTTCAGGGCGGCGTGTTCATCAGTTACGCCAGCCAGGACGTGGATATAGTGGAAAAGTCCAAACTCGATCTCGAGGACGCGGGTCTGGACGTCTGGTTCGACAAGCGGCGGCTCGAAGCCGGCGACGATTACGACCAGAAGATTCAGCGCAGCATCCGCAAGTGCGCCCTGTTCTGCCCCTTCGTGTCCCGGGCCACGGAAGAGCGCCTCGAGGGCTATTTCCGCCGCGAATGGCGCTACGCCCTGGACCGGAGCCTGAACCTGGATCAGTCCGTGCCCTTCATCCTGCCCGTGGTGGTTGACGATACCGACCCCTATGCCAGCCGGACGCCCCTCGAGTTCCAGAAGCTGCAATGGACCCGCTTGAAAAGCGGCCGGCTGCCGGAAGACTTTGTCCGCAAGGTGGTCCAACTCGTTCGGGACTACCGCAAGCGGGCCCGAGGCTGACCATGCCCGAGGCCAGGAAGGCCGGACCGGCCGGCATTGACCTGAACCAGGAAAACCCGTGGCTGGGACTGGCCTCGTACACCGAGGACGTCCGCGACTATTTCTTCGGCCGGGACAACGAAACCATTGAACTGTTCCGCCTGGTCAAGCGGGAACCGCTGACGGTCCTGTTCGGCCAGTCCGGACTGGGCAAGACCTCCCTGCTCCAGGCCGGCCTATTTCCCCGGCTGCGGGAAAACAACTTCCTGCCGGTCTATATCCGCCTGGATCATTCGGCCGAGGCCCCGGACCTGATCGCTCAAATCAAGACGGCCCTGGCCAGGGAAATGGCGGCCCGGGGGGTGGACGCGCCGGCGCCCGGTCCGGACGAGACGCTCTGGGCTTATTTCCACCACGAAGAAACCGACTTCTGGAGCCCCAAGAATCAACTCCTGACCGTGGTCCTGGTCTTGGACCAGTTCGAGGAATTGTTCACCCTGGGCCGGACCACGGCAGAGAACGTCGGCCGCGGCCAGGCCTTGGTCGCCGAACTGGCCGACCTGATCGAAAACCGGCCGTCGGCGGCCCTGAAGGCCAGGCTGGAAAAGGACGCCGACCTGGCCCGGACCGTCAGTTTTCACAAACAGAACTACAAGATCGTCTTCAGCCTCCGGGAAGACTATCTGCCCCACCTGGAGAGCTTGAGGCGCCAGATCAGGCCCATCATGTCCGGCCGGCTGCGGCTGACCCGCATGAACGGCCGGCAGGCCCTGGCCGCGGTGATCGAGCCGGGCCGGAAGCTCCTGGACGAGGACCTGGCCGTTCGTCTGGTCGAGTTCGTGGCCGGCTCGAGCCGGGAGGGCCTGGACCTCGAGGCGGCTTCGGCCCGTCTCGAGGAAATCGAGGTCGAGCCGGCCCTTTTGAGCGTGGTCTGCCGGGAACTGAACCACAAAAGATTGCAGTCAGGCCAGGATCGGATCACGGCGGGCCTTCTGGCCGGCTCGAAGTCGGAAATCATCAACGACTTTTACGAGACTTCGCTGCGGGACTTCTCGACCGAGGTCCGGGTCTTCATCGAGGAGCGCCTGCTGACCCGGTCCGGGTATCGGGACAGCGTGGCCCTGGAAGACTTCCTGGCCGTGCCCGGCGTGGTTAAAGCGGCCGTCGAGGCCCTGGTCAACCGCCGCCTGTTGCGCCTCGAGGAGCGTTTCGGCGTAACCCGGGTCGAGTTGACCCACGACCTCTTGACCGAGGTCATCCAGGCCAGCCGGGACCGGCGGCGCGAAGAAGAGCGGCTGGCCCGGGAAAAGCTCCAGACCCGGGAACTGCGGCGCAAGTTGTGGCGGGCCCGCCTGGCCATGGGCTTCTTCGCCGTCCTTTTGGTCCTGATGGTGATTGCCTCCCTGGTGGCCTACCAGGCCCGGAACCAGGCCACGGCGGCCCTGGAGAAGGTGGAGGACACCAAGGCCGAAGCCAATATCCGGCGGGGGGATCAGGCCCGCCAGGACAAGGATTACGGTCTGGCCTTGCTCTATTACTGTCGGGCGCTCAGGCAGAAGGATTCCCTGGCCGCCCGGATCGGCTTGACCGAGGCCCTGGTTCGTTTTGTCCCGGAATCCGCCTGTGGGGCAGGTCAAGACAAAGGCCTTCCGGCGGTCCTTGGCCCCGGCGTCAAGGGACTGTCCGCCGGCCAGGGCGTCGAGCGGATCAGCTTGAGTCCGGACGGGCGCCAGGCGGCCATCGTGGCCTCGAAGGGGCGGGTGGAACTGCTCGATCTCGAAACCGGCCAACGCCGGCCGGGCCCGGCCTGGTCGGGTCCAGGCGAGGTCACCGCCCTCGAGTGGGACCGGACCGGCCGGGTCCTGGCGGTGGCATTTTTCCCTCAGGCTCCGGAAGGGAAAGCCGCGGCGTCCAGGAAATCAGAGGAAAAAGCCCCGAGTGTGACTATATACAACGCCAACGAACAGAAATGGATGATGGAATGGCAAGCCAGGACCAGACCCAAGGGGCGACGACCGCCGGCCGGCCTCGATCCGCTGGCCGACGAAATGGAGCGAAAAAGCCGCCGGGACAACGAACGCGTGACGGCCCTGGGTTTTGACCCGACCGGAAATTCAGTGGCCTGGATCAATGCCGGCGGCGTCCTTTTCGTCTGGAACATCTCGGCGCCCGAAACCGGACCACGGAGTTACCGGACCGAATTAACCGAGACTTCCCACCGGGACTTCTCCACTCAGGTCCAGATCTTCATCACCAAGAACGTCCGCTGTCTGGCCTGGGGTCCCGGTCATAAGCTGGCCTTGGGGACCGACAATCGTTTGATTAAAGTAATGGACTTGGCCCGGGGCGTGGCCACGGCCGTATTGCGAGGACACCGTGGCCCGGTCATGAGTCTGGCCTTCAGCCCCGATGGCCGGATGCTCGCCTCGGCTTCCACGGACGGCACTATCAGGACATGGCGGGTGGAAACCTGGAGCGAGGCCGGACTGGTCCGGAATTCCACCGGGCCGGTCAACGGCCTGGCCTTCACTCTGGACGGCCGGCGCCTTTTTGCCGCCGACCAGGGCGGATTCATCAGCTTGCGGGACGCGGCGACTTTGCGGGAAGAGACCTACCTGGCCCTGCCCAGGGGATTGCAATCCGTGGTATTGGCGGCCGCCGGGCCCGGCGTCATGCGCCTGGTTTCGGCCGCCGAGGATAACACCATATTCTGGCGGGACATCAGCCTTGATTCCGCGGCCGATCTGTTGGCCAGACTTAAGCCGTACCTCGAGTTCGGCCTGGCCTGGGATCTGGACGCCAACGACCAGCCCAGGGACGTGCCGCCGGCCACCCTGGCCTCGAAGCGTCTGGAGGCGGCCCGGGCCGGACATATTCCTTGGCTGGCGGAGGGCGGACGACGGGAAGTAGAATGCTTTCAGGCCGCCGCGACCCGGGCGCAAAAGGAGGCCGCGCTTCAAACCCTGGCCGAGGCCGTGACCAATCGCAACGCCGAGGATATTCAACAACTTGTTCGTGCGGGCCTGGACTTGAATGCTCCTCTGGCTTCCAAGAAGACGGCTTTGGGGCTGGCCGCCGAACTGGGGCATCCGGACATAGTGCGCCTCCTGCTGGACAAGGGAGCGGACATCAACGAGACCGACGGTCAAGGCCGGACCGCCCTGGATCGGGCCGTGGTAAAGAACCGCGGGGAAGTCATAGGACTGTTGGCCAGGCGCGGCGCCGATCTGGATCAGGCCATCGGCCGGGCCGCAGCCAGGAAAGACCAGGCCGGACTCGAGGCCCTGTTGAAAAGTCTTCCGACTGTTGACGGGCTCGATTCCGGGGGAGACACGCGGCTGATCAAGGCGGCGGAAAGCGGAGACGTGGACCTGTCGCGGGCCCTGATCGAGGCCGGCGCCGGCCTCGAAGTCCGTGACCGGGAAGGCAGGACGGCCTTTTTCAGGGCCGCGCTCGGCGGCCGGATTCAAACCTTGTCCTTGCTGTTACAAACCGGCGCCGACGTGGAAACTCGGGACCTGAACGGCTGGACCGCCCTCCACCAGGCCGCCGCCGACGGACGCCTCGAGGTCTTGAACTTCCTGGTGGAAAACCGGGCCAACCTTGGATCATCGAGTCGGGACGGGTCCACGCCCCTGGCGGTCGCGGCCCGCAACGGACGCCAGGCCGTGGTCCGGCGCCTGCTGGAATTGGGCCTCGAGGTCAATACGCGCGACCCGGACGGTTGGACGGTTCTGATGACCGCCGCCGCGGCCGGTCAGACAACGATGGTTGACCTGTTAATGTCCCAAGGGGCTGAAGTAAGCGCGGCGGACCATAGCGGCCGCACGGCCCTGCACCAGGCCGCGGCCGAGGGACATGACCGGATAGTGGACCGGTTGCTGCAAGCCGGAGCGGATATCAACCGGGCCGACGCCCTGGGCTGGACGGCCGTTCATTACGCCGCCGCCGCGGGCCGGCCTCAAACCCTGGACCGGCTGATCGGGCGGGGCGCCGACGCGACGGTCCGGACCCGGGACGATCTGACCGCCTTGGACCTGGCGGCGAAAGGCGGACGGACCCAGGCCGCGGAGATGCTCCTGAAGCACGGAGCCAAAGTTCAGGCTTCGTCCCGAGGCGGCTGGACGGCCCTGCATCACGCCGCCGCGGCCGGACGGACGGAAGTCCTGGTCCCGCTGCTCGAAGCCGGCGGCGACGTCAAGGCCCGGACCCTGTCCGGCCAGACCGCCTTGCACCTGGCCGCCCTGGGCGGTCACGGCCGGATGGCCCTCTTCCTGCTCGAACGGGGCGTGGACAAGGACGCGGCCGACCACCTGGGCCTCACCCCCCTGGCCCTGGCCGCCGGGCAGGGCCATTATGACCTGGCCGGACTGCTGATCGCCCGGGGGGCCGAGGTAGGTAAGAGAGACCGCCTGGGCTGGACTCCGCTGTTCCAGGCCGCGGCTTCGGGTCGTCCCAATCTGGTCAGGCTGCTGTTGGAACAGGGCGCCGACGTCCTGGCCGCGGACTCGAACGGCCGAACCGCCCTGGCCCTGGCCCAGGCCAATGGCCATAGGGAAGTGGTCGCTCTCCTGGCGGCCCGCCGGCCGAAATAAATCCGGGTTAGTCACCTACCTGCCATTCGATCCTGGGCCCGGGCGGCACGCCCTCGAGGGCGACCAGCCTTTTCAGCTTTCTTTCGGCCAGAACGGCCGAGCCCGCCTTGTCGCCCATTCGTTTGACTATCTGACCCGTGGCTTCGAGGAATATCCGATCGTCGTGGAGCCAGACCAGAACCCGGCAGTAGGACGACCGGCCGTCAATCTCGGGGAAATACTGGGCGCCGTATTCAAAGACCAGTTTCTCGCCGGGGCGGCCGGCGACCGGTTTGGATTCAGACCGGTTCAGCATCTCCCACAGGGCCAGTTCGATTCCCGATTCGGCCGCGGCTCGAGCCTCCAGGTGGTGGTAATCCTGGCCCACGCGCCGGATCTCCTGGCGCAACGGTTCGAGAGCGGCCATCCACGTGGCCGAGATAACGGCCATAATGGCCAGGAGCAGGGCCAGGACATTACCCGGCCGGCCGGCCAGGCGCCTTGATCCCTGGTCAGGGCCGCCGCCGCGGCGTTTAGGGAATAAGCGAAGAACCATCATCTGCCCACGCTGAAAACCCGGGTCAAGATCGCTTCCGGTCCGACCTTGGGCCGGCGAATAACGGTGGCCGTGACTCCGCCCGGCCGGTCGGCCGAACCTTCGAGCCCGAATTCGAGGGACTTGACGTCGCCTAGCAAGGCCAAAGTCGTCTTCGCGCCTTCCGGAGCGTATTCGTCCCGAAATACCTGTCCGTCCCGGCCCAGCCGATAGACTATCGTGACGTCCCGCGAGGGCGGCGGGCCGTCGTCGGACAGGTCGCCGGCGGCCGCCAGCAGGCGGTTTCGCTCGGACAGAGGCCGGACTTGAACGATCAAAGTCCGGGCGTCGGCCTTAACCTGGCCGAAGGAAGGGAGCAAAGTCCGGGCCTGGCCCAGGTCCAGGGCCAGGTATTTGAACAAGACCCTGGCGTCCCGCCTGGTTTCCCGGACGGATTGCAGGCGGTCAAAGCCTCTTTTCACGCCTTCATGATAAAGACGATAGGCCACCGGCGTCAGCATGGCCGCCAAGGCCGCGACCAGCATCACTTCCAGGAGCAGGTAGCCTTTTCGTCGCCGGAGCGTTTTCATAAGCCAAATTACCGGTTCAGGGCCGGGTGCGATACAGGGTCAAGCCCAGGGCCTGGGACCTGCGATGGCGGTCCGGCCAGGTTACTTCCAACCTTATCCGCTTCAAGCCCGGGGATATTTCCTCGATGGTCACGGCTCCCCTGGCGCCGGGCCAATCCAGGGGTCCGGCTTTTTCGGCCAGGGGGCCGAGCCTGGTTTCGGCCATCTGGTCATAGGGTTTCGACCGGAGCAGGGCCGCCTGGCTTTCCAGGACCCAGGCCGCCTTTTGTCTGTATTTCAAATCCAAGTTGACCTGGGTGGCCTGGTCCCGCAGTTGATACAGGTTGAGACCGATAATCAGGAGAATGGAAACAGCCACCAGGAGTTCGACTAAGGTGAAACCAGGCCGGCGACCTTTCATCCCACCACTCTCCTGATCTCCTCGAGGTCGGTGAGCCCGGCGTCGGCCAGCTTCAGTCCCTGTTCGAGCAGGGGCGTCAGGCCTTCGGCCCGGGCCGCCTGGTTTATGGCCCGGGTATCGGCGGCGGCGGCGATAAGGTCAATCACCCGGCCTTTATTGATCATTACTTCAGCCATGACCTGGCGGCCGCGGTACCCGGTCCCCCGGCAGCCGGAGCAGCCGGGGCCTCGGCCTTTGAGTTCCCCAGGCGAGTCCCGTCCCAGGCCGGGCGCGTTTTCATTGGCCACGGCCGCGTCCGGCCGGCAGGCGGGGCAGACCCGGCGGATCAGCCTCTGGCCGGACGCGCCCAGCAGCACCGAGGCCAACAGGGCCGGTCTGACGCCCAGGTCCAGGAGCCTGGCCACGGTTTCGGCCGCTGACCCGCAGTGGACCGCGCTCAAGACCAGATGTCCGGTGAGGGCGGCCTGGACGGCCGTTTCGGCCGTTTCAGGGTCGCGTATCTCTCCGACCATGATCACGGCCGGGTCCTGGCGGAGCGAGGATTTGAGGGCCCGGGCCAGATCGGGTCCGCCCTCGAGGTTGACCTGGACCTGGATGACGCCGGCCAGACGGTATTCGATGGGGTCCTCGAGGGAGATGATGTTGGCCAGGCGGCCGCGGCTGGCCTGGAGCCGCCTGAGCAGCGCGTACAGGGTGGTGGTCTTGCCCGAACCGGCCGGTCCCGAGACCAGAAAAAGACCCTGGGGCGAGGAGGCCAGCCGTTCCAAGACCGCCAGCGTCTCCCGGTCGAACCCCAGGTCGGCCAAGTCCGAGGCCCCCTTGAGCCGGTCGAACAGGCGCAGGCCCACCCGTTCACCCTGGGCCGACGGCAGGATGGAAACCCGGGCGTCGTTCACCTCCCGGCCGTCGCTCCGGCTGATCCGGCCCTCCTGGATCAGGTCGCGGCGATGCAGGGTCAACCCGGCCGCCACCTTGAGGCAATTGATCAACCTGTCCCCGTCCGCGCGGCTGAAGGAGGCCGCCGGGAACATGGTCCCGTCTATCTTGAACCAGACCCGCCAGCGGTCCGGACCTGGTTCGAGGTTCAGGTCGCTGGCCTGATGGGCCAGGGCCTGGGCGATGAGGAAGTCCAGGGCTTTGCGGTAATTGGCCCCTTTGGAGGCCGCCAGGTCCCGGGCCGTGGCCTCGAGGTCGTCCAAGGACCGCGGCCGCTCGTCTTTCAGGACCGCCGGTTCGAGGATTTCCCCCAAGGCGGCTCGAAAGGCCGCGGCCTCCGCGTCCGAAGCCAGTCGCAGCCTTATCCGTCCGCCGTCCTTCAAGATCAGGGTCAGACCGGCGCCGGGCCGGCCGTTGACGGAAAGCTCCTCGAGGCGCTCGATGTCGGCGTAGTACACTTCGCGGGCCCCCAGGCGCAAACCCGGCCAGCGGGGAAAGCGCAGGACCTCGGCCCTGAATTCGAAATCGTCGAACTTGATGGCTTGAGACAGCATCAAAACATCGCCGCCAGGTTGTAGCTGAATAAAATGGCCTCAAAAACGTAGATTATCCCCAGCGCGGCCACGGCGCCGCAGACCAATATACAGCCTTTGAACAAGCGCTCCAGCTCCCGGTCCAGGTTGACCGACAGATGAGCGCGCAAGAGGTCGTTGGCCCCGGCCAGCAGCTCGGCCAGTTGTCCGGAAGCCGCGCCCAGCCGCAGAGTTTCCAGGATGGTCCAGCCGCTGAGTTCAGGCTCGAAGGCTTGGGACAGGGGTTCGCCTTTTTCCACCCGCTCGACCAGGTGCCGCCAAGCCGTGTGGTTTGAACCGGGCGGCAAGGCCTCGCCGGCCGCCGCCAGGGCTTGAGGGACGGTCCGGCCCAGTTCGAGCTGGCGGCCGCAGAGGACGCCCATTTCCAGGGACAGGATATGACGGTAGTTACGGCCGATGATCGGGGTCAGGAGGAGCAGCCGGTCCGCCGGGTTCGGTCCGAGAATAAAAGACAAAGCCAGGAGGGATATGGCCAGTCCGATGGCCAGGAGGACCAGGAACCATGGTTCGGCCCCGAGAAACAGCAGCCGCATGATCAGGGGCGGGGCAATGGAGGAACCAGGGCCGGCCAGGTTGCGGCAGACTTCGGAGAAGATAAAGGAATAGTAGATCAGAAAGGCCGCCAAGAATATCAGGACCGCGGCCAGGTACCCATAGATGATACGCACCTGGCCGTGGAAGCGGCCGCGGAGGGGGTACTGGTCCATGATCATCCGGAGGGCCTGGGGCAGCCTCCCGGCTGCTTCGCCTTCCCGGATAAGCTGGACGAAATAACCCGGCACGCCCTTGATGCCGGCCAGGGCCTCGGACAAGGTTTGCCCGTTGGCCAGGCCAAGCTTTATTTTTCGATATAAGGGATAGCGACCTAAAAACCGGTCCGCCGTCCGATCAGGACCAGGCCCGGGGATCAAGGGCAGGCCTTTTTCCGCCCGGGCGTACCAGTAGGGGATGATCAGCTCCAGTCCTTTCAGGCGGCTCGGGTTCATGACTTCTAATCGGTGAAGAGCGCCAGCTTGAAGATGGGTTGATAAAAGGACACGATCCAAAGGCCGCCCAACAGGGCCCATAGAAGGTGCAGGGCGAGTTCGAGGCGGCGGTAGATGATTTTGGCTCGTCCTAATATTTGTTCGCGGCCGCCGGTCAGAAAAAGGTCCAAGGCGGCCGGAATGTCTCCGGCCGAGGCGGCGGCCTCGAGGATTTCCACCAGGCCCGGGGGAAGACGGCCCTCCTTCCTTTCCAGGTGGAAGCCGGCCTGACCGTTGCCGGCCTTTTGGCTCAGAAAGGTCGCGGCCTGTATGTATTTCTTGAAGCCGTGAATCCTGGCCGAGGCCAGCAGGGCCTGTTGGGGCGTCCGGCCGAGGCCGATCAGACGTTTGATGAACAATACCAGAAAAACCCGGTCCAGTTGATCGAGCCAGGTATTTAATATACCCCGATAGGTCAAGGTTTTTCTCAAGTAATGTATCAACCACAAGACCAGGACGGTGTAGAGCGCGTATCGGATCACGTCGACCATGATCATGGCCGTTTGGGTCAGGACGGGCAGGGGCTGGCCTATTTCCGAGAACGTCTGTTCGAAGCTGGGGAAAATAAGGGCGCTGGTCGCAATACCCAAAAATCCCAGGACCGCCAGGAGCAGGGTCGGATAGGCCAGGCTCTTGTTGCGGATCGAGCGCAGTTGCTTCTCCAGGCTTTCATAAAGGAAATAGTCGCCGGTCAGGCCGAACATGTCCCGGCAGGTTTCACCTTCGGCCAGGGTCAGGAGGAAGCGGGGCGGCAGCCAGGGCAGTCGCCGGCCGCAGGCTTCGACCAGGGAAGCTCCGTTCTCGAGGTCCTGGATAACATGGTTCCATCTCTTTTTTTGGCGGGGGAAATGAACTTTGAGCCTTTCGAAAGCCTCGATAAAGGTCAGTCCCAGTTTGAGGCCGGCGGAAAGCTGGCCGAACCAGCGGTTCGGATCCGGCTTCTTGAAATAGAAGACGAGAGAGGCTTCGGCCAGGAGGAAAAACAGCGCCAGGGTGATATCCAGCGGGGTCGGCGCGCCCAGCGAAACAAGCAGAAGAAGGCCGCACAGGACCATACCCAGCCGGCGCCAGGGCAGCCGGCGCCTCAGCCGGGACAAGATCGAAGGGGCGCGGTCCAAGTCTTGTACGTTGTTCAAGATACCACCCCGGCCATTTGAAAAAGCGGCAGGTATATGGCGATCAGAAAGGCCACGGCCAGGCAGATCAGCGTTATGAACAAACCGGCCCCGACCAGTTCCACTATCCGGACCTTTACGGCCCGGGCTTCATAGTAGGCGGCGATTTCGGCCACCGCGCCTTGGCCCTGGGCCAGCAGGCCCGCGGCGAACTTGGGAAAAAGGCCGGACGCGGCCAGGGCCTGGGCCGGATTCCGGCTCGGGTCCAGGCCTTTCAACCCGGCCAGGACGCGGCGGCGGAGCCAGGGATTTTCGGTCAAGGCCGCGGCCGCGGCCAGACCTTGGCCCAGGTTGAGTCCTCGATCGAGTCCGGCCCGCAGAACGGCGAAGACAAAACCCGGGTTGGACGTCTTAAAAACCAATAGAGGCAGGACCAGGATCAGGGCGATCCCGACCAGGGTCGTCGCCAGGAAGTGATGCCTGACCAGGTTGGTCAAGTCGATGAACGCCTGGGTCAAGAACGGTAGCCTGGCCCCGAAACTGGTGTACATATCCGCGAAGGCCGGCGCGACGAATCCGGTCAGAAAAAGCCAAACGGCCAGGGCCACCAAGCCCTGCCCCACCAGGAGGAAATAGGTCCGCCAGTCGGACGGCTGGTAATACCTGGCTCGGGCCGCATAAGCTTCTTCCAGGAAGCCGAAGATGTTTTCCAAGGGGTGAGCGGCGGCCTCGAGGTCTTTGAGACAACGGCCCAGGCCGGCGGGCCAGGGATGTTTCCGGTCGAACAGGGCTTCGGCCAGGGACCGTCCGGAGGTCAGGGCCTGACCGGCCCGGGTAAAATGGGACCTCAAATGAACGCCGCCGGC
The DNA here is from genome assembly GCA_040755515.1 of Thermodesulfobacteriota bacterium. GTDB lineage: Bacteria > Desulfobacterota > Desulfarculia > Adiutricales > JAGVGV01 > JBFMAW01. Next base: position 23,883 of record JBFMAW010000032.1, read on the forward strand.
GCCGGCGGCCATTAATTCCAAAGCCGCGGCCGGATTATGCCCGCCGGACAGAAGGACCCGGAAGTTCTTCAGGAAGAGGAGCAGGGCCAGGTTATCCGGTTTGGAGTTCATCGACCCGGGAGCGCAGGTTATGGTCTTACGATTTCGTAAGTGGCGTGGGTGGCGGCGAAAACGTTCCGGCCGTCCTTCAGGGCCAGGGCGGTGAACCCTTCGGCCGTGGCTTCCACCTTGAACTGGTAACCGTAGAGATTCTGTCCGGGTTCAAAGGCCAGGGACCGCCACTGATCCTTCATTTCCCACGGACCGTTCTTGGCCGCCGGATTGAGGGGGCAGGCCAGGTACTGACCATGCTCGGCCCGGTACTCACGCTCCCTCGAGGCAATCTCCGCCAGCAGAAGCTGGATGGCTGTTTCCTGGGCCTTCTGGCGGTACAGGGAATAGTTGGGCACGGCCACGCCGGCCAGAATGGCGATGATAGCCATGACGATGGTCAGTTCGATCAAGGTGAAACCAGCGGCGTCGCGACTCATCGTTTCACCACCCCCTCTGATCCGAACCGGCCCCGTGTTTCCATCGGCCGGTCATATTCCTCAGGGTAAAAGCAGCTTCGAGTCTGATTGAAGACAGGAATATGGATATAACAAAACGCCCGTGGCGTCAAGGCTGACTGTCTAATCCTTGACTAAATACTTGACTTCCTGAAAAATCCAATGCTACTAGAACATTTTTCCACGTTCCGGAGAAGCAGCATGGGACCAACCCTGAAGAAAACCATCCTTGACGCGCGGGGCGTCGGCGAGACCCTCGGGAGCCTGGCCGACGAAATCATGGCCGCCGATGCCAAGGCCGAAAATCTGGTTCTGGTAGGCATCCGCACCGGGGGGGTCTTCCTGGCCCAGCGCCTGAAGTCCATCCTGGAGAAGAAAGTCGGTCAACCCATTCCTTCCGGGGCTATAGACATCAACCTTTACCGCGACGACTGGACCAGGATCGGCGTCAAGCCCCGGGTGGGCAAGACCGAACTCAACTTCTCCATTGACGACAAGAGAGTCGTCCTGGTGGACGACGTGCTTTACACCGGCCGCACCGTTCGCGCCGCCATGGACGCCCTGATGGACTTCGGCCGGCCGGGACGGATCGAACTGGTCGTCCTGGTGGACCGCGGCCACCGCGAGCTGCCCATCTGCTCCAATTTCACCGGCCTTACCCTTAAGACCGAACGTGAAGAAAGGGTCAACGTCTACTTCGAGGAACTGGGCCGGGAAGATGAAGTGGCCGTGGAGCGAGCCGTCTAAACACCCTTGACAATCCCCAAGTCTTTCGATAGACGTGTTATTCGTCCTTTTTGCTTTATATTGTATAAAGTGAAAACTTGAACAAACAGTCTGGGAGGTTGGCATGGGTATCACGGCCAAAGAGACCGTGGGATCGGTCATGGTGGTCGGTGGAGGCATCGCCGGCATGCAGGCGGCCCTGGATCTGGCTGATTCCGGTTACTTCGTCTATCTGATTGAAAAATCGCCGGCCATAGGCGGGCGGATGGCCCAACTGGACAAGACCTTCCCGACCAATGACTGCTCCATGTGAATTATCTCGCCCAAACTGGTCGAGGTCGGCCGGCATATAAACATCGAGTTGATGACCCTTTCCGAAATCCAGGCGGTTTCCGGAGAGGAAGGTAATTTCACCGTCACCGTCCGCCAGAACCCCCGGTTCGTGGACATGGACAAGTGCATCGCCTGCGGCGACTGCGCGGCTAAATGTCCCAAAAAGGTGGACAACGAATACAATGAAAAGCTGGACAAGCGCAAAGCGGCCTACGTCCAATACGCCCAGGCCGTGCCGCTCAAGTACTGCCTGGATCAGGCCAACTGCATTTACTTTGTCAAGGGCAAATGCCGGGCCTGCGAAAAGTTCTGCCCCACCGGCGCCATCTATTTCGCGGACCAGGCCAAGGAGGTCAGCCTGAAGGTGGGTTCGATCGTCCTGGCCCCGGGTTTTGAACCCTTTGATCCCAGTATTTTCAATACTTATCTGTATGCGCAACATCCCAACGTGGTTACGGCCCTGGAGTTCGAGCGCTTGCTGGCCGCCTCGGGGCCGACCCTGGGCCATATCCTCCGCCCCGGCGATCAGGCCGAACCGCGCCGGATCGCCTTCATGCAGTGCGTGGGTTCTCGGGACATCAACAAGTGCGATAACGGATACTGTTCGAGCGTCTGCTGCATGTACGCGGTCAAGGAAGCCACTTTGGCCATGGAGCACAGCCACGACCCGCTGGACGTGGCCATCTTTTTCATGGACATGCGCACCTTCGGCAAAGACTTTGAAAAGTATTACGAAAAGGCCAAGACCAAGGGCGTGCGCTTCATCCGTTCCCGCATCCACACCGTGGACCCTCTCCCGGACGGCGGCTTGCGCCTGAACTTCGTGACCGAGGACGGCCGGCCGGAGTCCGAGGACTTCGACCTGCTGGTGCTGTCGCACGGCCTACAGATTTCGGCCGAGACCCAGGCCTTGGCCAAGCGCCTGAACGTGGACCTGGACCATTACAAGTTCGTCAAGGCTTCGTCTTTCCAGCCCGTGGCCACCAACCGGCCGGGAATTTACGCCTGCGGCGTCTTGACCGGGCCCAAGGACATCCCCATTTCGGTGATGGAAGCCAGCGCCGCGGCCTCGGCCGCCTCCTCGAAGCTGGCCGCGGCCCGCAACACCCTGATCAGGGAAAAAGTGATCCCGCCGGCCCGCAACGTCATGGGCGAACCGCCCCGGATCGGCGTCTTCGTCTGCAACTGCGGCATAAACATCGGCAGCGTGGTCCGGGTGCCCGAGGTGGTCGAGTTCGCCAAGACCCTGCCTTTCGTCGAGTACAGCGAGGAAAACCTATTTTCCTGCTCCCAGGACACCCAGAACAAGATCACCGAGATCATCAAGGCCAACAATCTCAACCGCATCGTGGTGGCCGCCTGTTCGCCCCGGACCCATGAGCCGCTCTTCCAGGAGACCCTGGTCAACGCCGGCCTGAACAAGTACCTGTTCGAAATGGCCAACATCCGCAACCACGATTCCTGGGTCCACGGCGGCGACCGAGATTCGGCCACGGAAAAAGCCAAGGACCTGGTGCGCATGGCGGTGGCCAAGGCCGCCCTGCTGTCGCCCTTGAGCGAAACCACCATCCAGGTGGAGCCTTCGGCCCTGGTCATCGGCGGCGGCGTGGCCGGATTGAACGCGGCTTTGGCCCTGTCGGCCCAGGGCTTTAAGGTCAACGTGGTGGAAAAGACCGACGTCCTGGGCGGCAACGCCCGCCGGCTGACCAGGACGTCCAAGGGCGAAAACGTGGCCGCGTACCTGGACGAATTGACGGCCAGGGTCGAGGCCGACCCGAATATCAGTCTGCATATGCAGGCCACCGTGGCCGACGTGGACGGCTTCATCGGCAACTTCACCACCAGGCTGAGCGACGGCCGGGAGATCAAGCACGGCGCGGCCGTGATCGCCACCGGCGCCCATGAACTGACCCCCACCGAATACTTGTACGGCCGGGACAAGCGGGTCTTGACCGCCCTGGAACTGGACGCCCTGATCAAGAAGGACGATCCCGGCCTGAAGAAGGCCAGGACCTTCGCCTTCATCCAGTGCGTGGGCTCGCGCGAGCCGGAGCGGGCGTACTGCTCGAAGGTCTGCTGCACCCATACGGTCATGAGCGCCCTCGAAATCAAGGAGAAAAATCCCCAGGCCAGGGTCTTTGTTCTGTACCGCGACATCAGGACCTACGGCGGCCGGGAAGACCTGTATAAAGAGGCCCGGAGCAAGGGCGTCATCTTCATCCGCTACGACCTGGAAGGTAAACCGGCGGTGAGGACCGGCGCCTCGGCCCTGGAAATAACGGTCTTCGACCCCATCCTCCAGCGCGAAGTGACCGTTCCGGCCGACTACCTGACCTTGGCCACGGCCATCGTCAGCGAAAAGGACGAGCGCCTGGCCCAGTTGTTCAAGGTGCCCCTGGACGGCGACGGCTGGTTCCTCGAGGCCCACCAGAAACTCAGACCCGTGGACTTCGCCACCGACGGCGTGTTCATGGCCGGCCTGGCCCATTACCCCAAGCCGATCGAAGAATCGGTGGCCCAGGCCCAGGCCGCGGCTTCCCGGGCCGCCTGCGTCCTGACCAGGACCGAACTCCTGGTGGGCGGCGTGGTGGCCGAGATCAACCAGAACCGTTGCGTGGGCTGCAACGTCTGCGTGCTGGTCTGTCCGTACAAGGCCATCGCCCTCAACGACAAGGACAAGGCCGAGGTCAACGAGGCCTTGTGCAAGGGCTGCGGCACTTGCGTCTCGTCCTGCCGCAGCGGCGCGCCGCAACTGCGAGGCTTCACCAACGCGGCCATCTTCGCCCAGATCGCCTCCTCCTTCTGAAGGTGAACCAATGACCGAGAAACGGAAAAGCGACGGATACGAACCCAAGATCATCGCCTTCTTCTGCAACTGGTGCACCTATGGCGCGGCCGACCTGGCCGGCGTGAGCCGCCTGCAGTACCCGCCCAACTTCCGGGCCATCCGCCTGCCCTGCACCGGCCGGATGAGCCCCAAGTTCATTCTCGAGGCCTTCAAGCGCGGGGCGGACGGAGTCTGGGTGTCAGGCTGCCATCCGGGCGACTGCCATTTCATCGCCGGCAACTACTTCGCCCGCCGGAAGTTCACTTTGCTGTACAACCTGTTCCAGAACCTGGGCCTCGAGCCGGGCCGGCTGCACTTTTCCTGGATATCCTCGGCCGAAGCCTCCAAGTTCCAGACCGTGGCCACGGAGGTCATCGAGGCGGTCAAGGCGGCCGGACCGAGCCAGCGCTACATCAAGCCCAGAGTCGAGGTGGCCTAGATGAACGAACTCACCAGCAAGATACGAGCAGCGGCCAAGCGGGTCCTGGCCGAAGGCAAGGCCGACTTGGTCCTGGGCTTTCGGGCCGGCACCATCCCCCTGAACAGTTCGCCGTATTTCGTCCGGAACGAGGTCCAGGCCGAAAAATTGATCTGGGATTCCCACTGCCGCCTGAACCTGGCCAACTACCTGCCCCGCCGGAAGGACAAGGTGGCGGTGGTGGCCAAGGGCTGCGACGCCCGCAACATCGTCAACCATATCCTCGAAAAACAGATCAAGCGCGAACAGGTTTTCATCCTCGGCGTCCCCTGCGACGGCATGGTTGACCCGCGGAAGATATCGGCCCGGGAAGGACGAGTGGTGCTGGAAGCCTCCGAGGCCGACGGCCGGTTGACCCTCAAGGGCCGGGACTTCACCACCGTCATCGACAAGGACGAGGTCCTGCGCCAGAACTGCCAGGTCTGCGTCCATCGCAACCCGCCGGTTTACGATGAACTGCTGGCCGAAGTCGTGCCGGAGCGGGCCCCGGACCGCTACGCCGACCTGAAGGAACTGCTGGGCCGGCCGGATGGCGATCGCTGGGCCTACTACTCCGACCTGATCAAGGACTGTATCCGGTGTTACGCCTGCCGCGACGCCTGCCCCCTGTGTTACTGCCACGTCTGCTTCGTGGACGAGGCCATGCCCCAGTGGCTGGGCAAGTCGATCGACCGGACCGACACCCTGACCTACCACATCCTGCGGGCCTTCCACTGCGCCGGCCGCTGCACGGACTGCGGGGCCTGCGAGTCGGCCTGTTCCCTGGGCATCAAGGTGCGGCAGTTCACCCGTCTCCTGGAGAAAGACGTGAGCGAACTGTATGGCTATGAGGCCGGGCTGTCCCTGGACAAAAACCCGCCCTTGACCGTCTATCGTCCCGACGACCCTCAGGAATTCTTCAAATAAGGACGGCGAGTCATGGCAGACAAGATACTGAAGAAAAGCGATTTCAACGGATTCATCAAGTCCCTGGCCGGCCGGTACGAGGTCCTGGGGCCGGTGGAGGCGGACGGCGTGATTAAGTACGCCCCGGCCGGGCCGGAGGAGTTCAAGCTGGACTTCACCAATTCCCACCTTTCGCCCAAGAATCTCTTCTTTCCCCAGTCGGAAAGGATGTTCGAATTCGACGCCGACCGGAAGGCCGAAGGAGCCTTTATCCTGAAGGAACTGCCCGAACCGGATGACCCTCGCCTGGTCTTCGGCCTCAGGCCCTGCGACGCCAAGGCTTTTTTCGTCCTGGACAAGATTTTCAAGAACGACCAGTATGAAGACCCGTACTGGTTCCAGAAACGAAACCGGACGGTCTTGATCGGCCTGGGCTGCGACGCCCCCTGCCCCACCTGCTTTTGCACCAGCGTCAACTGCGGGCCGTTCCACGAGGAGGGGCTGGACGCCCTGGCCTATGACCTGGGCGACGGCTTTCTGATCAAGACCTTGAGCGAGAAGGGGCAAAAGGCCCTGGGTCAGGCCCAGGGCCTGTCCGAGGCCAAGGCCCAGGACCTGTCGAGCGCCGCGGCTCTGAAGGACAAAGCCGAGGCGGCCCTGGCCGATCGAATCCATCTGGACAAGATCGCCGGCCGGACCGTGCTGGAGCTTTTCCAAGCCGGGCACTGGGACTATCTCCACGAGACCTGCATCAACTGCGGCACCTGCACCTATTGCTGTCCGACCTGCCATTGCTTCGACATTCAGGACGAGGCGGCCGGCCGAGACGGCGACCGCCTTCGGAACTGGGACACCTGCATGTCCTGGCTGTTCACCATGCACGGCTCCGGCCACAACCCCCGGCCGACCAAGAAGGAACGGGTGCGGCAGCGGTTCATGCACAAGTTCAAGTACATTCCCCTCAAGCGCGGCGGCGAGATCGGCTGCGTCGGTTGCGGTCGTTGCGTCAATTTCTGTCCGGTCAACATAGACGTCCGGGACGTGGTCCGGGACATGAACGCCTGAGGATTCCAAGGAGAGGGACAGTGCGCAATCCATATCTACCCTATCCGGTCAGAATAGATGATGTCGTCGTCGAGACCGAGGACAAGAACCTGAAGACCTTCAAACTGGTTTTTCTCGACCCCGAGGACGAGAAGGCTTTCAGCTATACGCCGGGTCAATTCGCCGAACTGTCCGTGGCCGGCCTGGGCGAAATCCCGATCGGCATCGCTTCCTCGCCCACGGAGAAGGGGTTCCTCCTTTTCACCGTCAACAAGGTCGGCGCGGTGACCACCCACCTGCACAACCTGAAGGCCGGCGAGGTCATGGGCGTGCGCGGGCCCTTGGGGAATTCCTATCCGTTGCGGGAACTGGAGGGTCGCAACATCGTCATCGTCGCCGGCGGATTTGCCGTGACCACCTTGCGTTCGACCATCACCTGGCTGCTCGACCCGGCCCACCGCCGGAAGTACGGCCGGATCACCTTCATCTACGGCGCCCGCACTCCGGGCATGCTGCTGTACCAAGATGAATGGCGGGCCTGGCAGAAGCGGGACGACATCGAGACCTATATCACGGTGGACCGCGAGTTCCCCGGCTGGGACGGGCTGGTCGGATTCGTACCGGCCGTGACCGAAAAAGTGGCGCCCGATCCGGAAAACGCTTCGGCCCTGGTCTGCGGCCCGCCCATCATGATCAAGTTCACCCAACCCGTCCTCGAGAAGGCCGGCTTCCCGCCGGAGCAGATTATCATGAGCCTGGAAAACAGGATGAAATGCGGCATCGGCATCTGCGGCCGCTGCAACGTGGGGCCGGAATACGTCTGCAAGGACGGCCCGGTCTTCACCCTGGCCCAGCTCAACCAGTTGCCCAGGGAATATTAAGGGCGATCCTGGGCTTCGATTTCCATCGGGGGAACCACAACGTTCCCCCTTTAAGTTTTAAGGGAACCGTGGCATGGCTGAAATAAAGAGCACCCTGGACCTGGTCCTGGAACGGACCAGGCACCTGTCCTTGAGCGAAGAGGAAAAAGCCCTGGCCCGGGCCCAGGAATGGGAGGCTAAGGTCAAGGGCCATCTGCTGGCCTTGAAAGAGGGCCGGCTGAGGGCCGAAGAACTGCCCGGTCTCCTGACCCAGGCCGGAGACCAGGCCGAGGATTTTAAGGCCGCCCTGCGGAAGGCCTTGGTCGAAACCCTGGACCTGACTGGAGACAACCTGCCGCTGCTGGCCGGCCTGGCCAGCCTCATCGGCCCGGATATCAAAGGGCTTCTAGCGGAAATCGAGACCTTGCTGGCCGACCATAAGGCCGCAAGCAGGACACTGACGGTACGGGCTAGAGAAAAGGCCCTCAAAGACCTGGCCGACCTCGGTCTGTCCGGATCGGCGCTCAAACCCAAGATAGAGAGGGACCAAGGGTACGTGGAAGCCCTGGCCCGTTTGAAGCAGGCCTACGCGGATCGTCTGGCCGAAATCAAGGAGCGGCTGCTGGCGTAACCGGCCCGCCGTCGCTTTCTGACCTCGGTCCTGAGACCTTCTCGACTTATATTACTCGGGGCGAAATCTTAGTTTTCCGGGCGCACGCCGGGCGCCCCGACCTGGCTTCCTGCCTTCGCCGGAAGGACATTTGGAACAGGCAACTTACTTCATGCACCTAATAATAACCAGGTAATCCTTGGTTACAGCAGGTGGAAGTACATCTTCTCGATGATCTGAAAGTTCCTCAAGACTTTGTCCCGGCCGATGATGGCCGGGCCATGCCCGGGGAGAATCGTATCCACGTCCAGGGCGGCCATGCGCCGGATGCTTTCCTTGAGCTGCCGGCCGTTGCCGCCGGGAAAGTCGGTCCGACCCACGCCCTGGGCAAAGATCAGGTCGCCGGCGATCAAAACTTTATTTTTAGGCCAGTAAAGACAGATAGACCCCGGCGAATGCCCGGGCGTATGATAAATCATGAGGTTTTTATCGCCCAGGTTGAGATCGCCTTCCACGAGGTTGAGATCAATTTTTACGGCGGGCATGGTTAATCCCATGGCCCGGTAGAATTCGGGGCCGATCTGGCGCAGGTAGGTTTCATCGTCCGGGTGCATGGCCTGCTTGGCCCCCTGCCCGGCCAGTTCCGGTCCGGCTTCCATGTGGTCCGGATGGCAATGGGTGTATATGACCAAGGCCACGTCTTCGGGGGCTGTTCCGTCGGCCCTCATCCTGGACGCCAGTTGGCTGAAGAGGTGCTTGTGGCCCGGATCAATCAGGGTCTTGACCGCGCCGTCAATCATGATACTGTTACAATTATTTTGGGAATAATTCTCCCAGGGGTGGAAATAGAGGTCCTCGGCGATCTTCATGTAACGACTCCAAAATGATTTGGAGACAAAATTAACCGATGGCGCCGGGCCGGTCAAGATCGAGCCGGCGGCCGCCGATCATAATTTGGTCCGGGAAACCGCCCGGAACGACCAAGGGAGGAAAAAATGAAGAAGGCTGTTCTGATATCGGTTTTAACCCTGACCTTGGGTTGGTGGATAGGTACGGCCCAGGTCCTGGCCGCGGACGCAGCCATGGTGGTGGACCTGAGCGGTCAAGCCAAGTTCGAAGGCGGGGCCAAGGCCGGCCAGGAAGTCAACCTGATGGATTTTCTGGCGGAAGGCGACAAACTGGTCCTGGCCGGCGGCGCCAAATTGATTCTGAATTACTTTGCTACCGGCCAAAGAGAAAGCGTGAGCGGTCCGGGCGGAGTGACCATCGGCGCTTCCGCCAGTAAAGCCGGCGCCGGGGTGAAGATCGAAACCTCGGCCGCGGCCGCGCCGCCGCCTCAATCCGTGATTGACGCGGGCGCCCACCACGCCGGCACCGTGGCCCTGCGGGGAGTCAAGCCTCCTCCCGGAGCCAAACAGCCACCGGCCAAAGGTGTGCTGGCCATAAGGCGGGACCGGTTCCTGGCCGAATGCGTCGGACCGAACAAGATGGCGCCTTTGGGCCTGTATTTGACCGCGTCGGCTTCGACCAAACCTTTTTTCGCCTGGCAGGCCGTGGCCGGAGCCCAGGCCTATTCCTTCAAGCTGATGGATAGCCAGGGCAAAAAGGTTTTTGAATCGGTCGTGGATAAGAATTCCCTGGCCTACAACGGGCCCGAACTCACTCCCGGCGACCGCTACCGCTGGACCGCGGCGGCCTTGACCGGCCGCAAGGAAATCGCCAATGGCGGAGGGGAATTCTGGGTTCTGCCCGCGGCCAAGCTGAACAGCCGGGCCCAGGAGGAAGAAAAGATCAAAAAGGAATACGGCCTCAATTCCACCGAAGGCCAGATCGGGCTGGCCATGCTCTATCAGAAGTACGAAATGTACGACGACGCGGCGGCGGTCATGCGCGCCCTTTTACAGAAACATCCCCAGAACAAGCAGATGGCCATGCAGCTCAGCCTGCTGGACCCGAGCGTAAGAAAATAATATCGGCGGGCGGTCTCGGCCGTTGAGGTTCGAGACCGCCTTTGACCGCCAATCACGGCCCGCTTAAGGGCGCGTGAAAAAAGTTGTAGGCCGAACCCGCCACCGGCAGTCTGAGACCCAACTCCACCAGGAATATCAGCCAGACCAGGACCAGCCAGATGGTAAGCCCTCCGGCCCTGGCCGAGACCAGGCCGGCCAGCCGTTTCAGACCCATCAGATAAAGGATAAAGAACGGAATCAGGCCGCAGAGTATCAACCGGCCCGAAACGAAGAAAGGCTTGGTCCGGGAAGGATACAGGCACTGGCCGAAGTCAAAGGCCATGGACAGCATGGCCAAATATAACATCGCGGCCAGGACCACGGCGCCGGCCAGAAAAGAAACGGCCCGTTCGCCGTCCGCCTCTTTTTTCCGGATCGTAAAATAGCCGGCCAGGGCCAGGAAGGCCAGCGAGGACAGGGTGAAGAACAGGTCCCCAGCCGGAAGGGTGAGCCGTTGAGTATGCCAGACGAATTCACCCCGCCAGAAGGAAGCCAGGAGGTTATGGAGGAAATAGGCCAGCCCGGACGGGGTGAAGATAGGGTGCCACAAGATTTGGGACAGCGGCTTGTAGGCCCAGCCCCAAGCCGCCACTTTATGGTCCGCGCCGGTCAGACCGCCCACGTACATTTCGTTCCTGGCCATCCAGGCGGCTAAAGGCAAAACCAGGCCCGCGGCCAAAGACCCCCATCGCTCTAAGCTCCCGGCGGCCGAAACGGCGCGACCGTCACGACGGAAGGCCAGCCATAAAACCCCGGCCGGGGCGGCCAGAATGGGCAGGTTGGAAAGCTTGACCAACACCGCCGCGGCCAGGCTCAAGCCCGCCAGGACGTAGACGACGGGGCCTTCTTCCGGCTGGAGATATATTCGGCCGAGAAAATAGAAAGCCAGGCCGGCCGTCAGCGGCGAAAGCACGTCGCTGTTGAGGGAATAGAATACGTCCTGGGGCAGAAAGGCCACGGCCAGGGGCAGGCCCAGACGGATCAGGGCCTCACCGGGGAAAAAGGTCCGGCCGATAAGCCAGGCCAGCCAGACGGTCAGGGCCAGAACCGGCGCGTTCAGAAAACGGACGAAATACAACAATCCGGCGCCGGTCAGACCCAGGGCCCGGCCCAGGGCCAGCCAGAGCCCATAGACCCCATAATACAAGGGCGGCGAATATTCCTCGTAGTTATCGCCCCGGGCCTTGACCCGGTCCAGAACCGAGTCGCGCAATTCCCGCGGTTGGGTGAAAAGGGGCGGCGGAAACTTGCCGCCCGCATATCTCTCCGGCCGATGGTTGTATTCGGGAGAACCATAGAGAACAATGAACCGCGTGGCTTCCGGGTCCTTGGCCGCCCGATCCTTTACCGGCCATTTCCCCTGCGAGTATTTCCAGATAAGATCGAAGTGGGCCTGCTCGTCCACGTTATTGAAAAACGGAAAGGCCGCGGAGAAAAACCAGACCTTTAAGGCGGCCAGGACCAAGACCACGGCGATGAACTTCCGTTCGCGGGCCAGGAGAAAAGACTCCACCCGGCCTGGTCCCGTCTCGGCCGCCCGTTCCACGACCGCCGCCTGTTTCTTTGGTTTAGTCTTCTTTTTCCCGCCCACGCCCGCTTACCCGTAGTCGTGCTATTTAACCCGGCCGAATCAATGGGTCAAGGCTAATATGGACTTCGTCGCCACGGTCCCATTTCCAGACTATTCAAAGCAGGGGTCCTGTGATATGAAACCAGCTATCTTGGCTTGCTTGGGAGCGGGCATGGCTGGGCCGAAAAAGAAAGGCGGCGAACTTTCGGAGAACGTTCAGTCACTGATTGACCTGACCGCCGCCGGTATGCTGGAAGTCCCACCCTCCCGGAACCCGGCCGAGGTCTTTAATGGAGCCTGCTCCGGCTTGCCCGGCCGGGAGTATGATCTGATCGAGGCCCTGACGCGGATAAAGACCCCGGCGACCTTGAATTTTCTGTATCGGCTGTCCTCCAGTCTCAAGGACAAGCCTCTGATCAAGGCCGCGCGGAAAGCCATCTACCGCCTCGAGCAAGCCGGCCTCAAGGCCGATGACCAGGCCAGAGACAAAGGGGCGCCCCTGGTGCGCCCGCCGGAAGCGCGGCGGCCGATCGGATACTTGAGCACCTACGACCCCTCGGGACAGCGGATGGGTCTGTTGGCCTGGCCCGGACAGCCGACGGGGTATGATACCGGCTTCTTCGCCATTGACCAAACCCGGGGCTTGCCGAACTTCAATCTCGGCCATGTCACCAGCAACGGGCTGAAAAGGATAAACGACCAAATCCGGGAGCAGCCTTATTACAAGAGGCTGGTTGAAGTGCCTGTAGCCGCGGTGCGTTTCGCCCTGGCCGAAGCCGCCGGTCTGGGTCTGAACCTGGACGAAAGAGACCTGGAAGACTACGAATATTTTCTCACTCTGGCCGGCGCCGTACCAGTGCCGGAGAGACCCTTGATTTATGACTTGATACCAGAGGCCTCCCAAGAGCTGAACCATTCCGTCGCGATTGGTCGGAAAATCATGGAGCACGAGTTTCTGAACCGGTCCCTGATTCTCGGTCCAGAGGACCTGGAGCCGTACTGGAGTAAGTTCGAGGAGGTGGACCAGGGCGTCCTGGTGCTGACGCCGGACCAAAAAGAGGAACAACGCCTGGCCATCATCGAGAGAGCCGGCCGGGAGATATTCGCCCCGGACCGGATCAGAAAGCTCAAACGCCAACTGGAGGAGATAGGCCTGTTATTGTGGCAGGTCGGCGAAAAGGATCTAGCCCACGGCGCCCTGGCCGTGGCCCGCGGGCTCGCGGCTGAACCCGAATCGGCCGCCGGCCACCCTTTCATCCAAGAGATAATACGGCGCACTTGCGATTTTCTGGACAAAGCCGATAAAAAAGATGAAGACGAGGGAAAAGAGGGAGAAAGAACTTCTCCGGAAGGCTTCCGTCTGAGTGAATCCGGGCTGCTGGTCCCGGAGAACATTCTGGACTGATGGGAGGTGAGACCTTGGGTTTGGAATTTTCCGTTCAAACCAACCGGACCACGGAAATGATCAACATCACTACAGAGGTCCAACGCCTGGTTACGGCCGGAGGACACAAAAGCGGATTGGCGATGGTTTACGTGCCGCATACCACGGCCGGCATAACCATAAATGAAGGGGCGGATCCCAGCGTCAAGGCCGACATCATGGACACCCTCAACGCCATCGTACCCTGGGAGAGGGTTTACGGCCACGCCGAAGGCAATTCCCCGGCCCATATAAAATCCAGCCTGGTCGGGTCTTCCGTACTGCTGATTCTGGAAGAGGGGCGACTTCGGTTGGGCCAATGGCAGAGCATATTCCTGTGCGAGTTCGATGGTCCCCGCCGCCGCCAGGTTTTCCTCAAGGTCCTGCCGGAATGACGAACGAGGAACCAAGAATGCACCTTGAAGACGACGCGCAGCTCGAGGGCCTGATTGACCGACTCAAGCAATACCTGGCCGCCAATCCCAGGAACGCCACCGCCCACTATAACCTGGCCTTGGCCTTCTTGAAAAAAGGTCGGATCGAGGACGCGGAGTTCGCCTTCAAGTTCGCCCTGGACCTGGAACCGGAGATGGTCGAAGCCCTGATCAACCTGGGCGGTCTCTATCTGCGTCAGGAAAAGCTCGACGAGGCCGTGGCCTGCAACCAAAAAGCCTTGGAAATCAATCCCCGCGCCACTCTGGCCCTGAATAATATCGGGTTCGCCCGGATGATCCAGGGCCGCATGGATGAAGCCGCCGCGGCCTTCCGGTCGGCCATCGAGTTAAACCCCGAGCTAATTCCGGCCCGGCTGTCCCTGGTCCGGGTGTTCGAAGCCCAGGATAATCTCGACGCGGCCATGACCCAGTATGAAGAGATACTCAGGCTCAATCCGGGTTTCGCCCTGGCCCATTACAGCCTGGCCATGGGACGGCTGGCCCAGGGCCGCATCGAGGAAGCGGCCCGGCATTACCAGGAGGCGGCGGCCTTGAACTTCCCCGTTGACCCTCATCTCGGCCGCCGGATCGAAGAGGCCCGGGGTTGATCGAGGCCAACCTGGAAAAGATGGAGGAACTTAAAGACGGACTGGACCAGGCCCGGACCGCCGGAGACCTTTCGGCCCAGGCCGCCATGCTATACGAAATAGCTCGTCTCTATCATAAGGAAAAGATTGAAGACGCGGCCCGGGATTACTGGATCGAGTGCCGGGACCTCTGCCGCCGGGCCGGCCTGATCCAGGAAACGGCCCAGGTCATGATCGACCTAGGCGACCTGGCCAGAGACCGGGACGACTTTGACCAGGCGGAAGAAAGCTACCGTTCGGCCCAGGCCATCTACCAAGAGACCGGCGACCTCAAGGGTCGGGCCAGAATAAGCGAACGCCTGGGCGACTTGATTTCGAGAAAAGGTGACCACGAACAGGCCCTGGTCTTTTTCCGGGAAGGCCTGGACCTTTGCCGCGAACACGACGACCCCATCGGCTGCCTGTTTTTTTTGGATCAGATGATGCCTCTGTTGAGGGCGGGGGACAAGGTTTCGGAATTGGAACAGGCCGGACGGTTGACCATTACCCTGGCCGAAAAAATGGGCGATCGGGAACGCATGGCTCTGGGTCTGGCCAGATTGGCCGACCTTTACATCAAAACAGGCCGTATTAAGGAGGCCGAAGCCGGCCTGGTCCTGGCCCATGACTTGTACCTGCATCTGGGCCGAGATAAAGAAGCCGGCCTGATCCGTGCCGAATTGGACCGTCTGGACTTGGATTCCGTAAAATCACTAAGCCCATGATCGTCTGTTCTCATTTTTTTTATTTTGTGAGAAAAGAGACAAGGTTCTTGACATGCATTCGTCCCTAAGCTTATAGTCCAAAGGGCAAAATAATCGGCCTGCGGGCTAACGGGAGGTAGATGAATGGACGAAGCTGAAATCAAACAGAAGATACTGGACTTTTTGGAGAAGAAATCTGCCGTCGGCAAGAAAATGCACTATCTGAGTGACGTGGCCAAGGGTATAGACATGAAAAAGAAAGATATTAAAGACGTTGTCCAGGCCATGATAGAAAAGGGCGAGATCGAGCCGTGGTCCAGCGGCAGCACGACCTACTACATGCTACCCGGCGCCCGCGACACGGAAAATCTCTGATCCTCACCGCCGATTTTTGACGGTCCAGGATATATCTATCAATATCGGTCCTGGCCAGAGTTGGTTCGGCCGGCGATTCAAACTTGCTGGCCGGGGATAAGAGATTGCCTCCGGAATTTTAATTGACAAAGCGGGCGGCCGTTATCTATAATCCCGACCGACGCTGGCTGGTAAAATATAATCTAAAATTCATCACATCAGCCTATCCCCGCCTGGAACGGAATCAAAGGGAGCGGGCTTTTTCGGGTTGTAGTAAGTGAAAAAAAGAACGGGGCCGGGTGACGCCTTGGGCTGTATCCGCCGGTCCTGGGATGGGATTTCGCTTTTATCAGGCAAGAACACTGGCCGGAGTCGGCCGCACCGTGATTACCGCAAACCATGACTGGAGGTACCTATGGAATTAACGCACAAGACTCCTCTTCTGGACGATCTGGAGAAGGGTCCATTCCCGAGCTTCGTCAAGGAACTGAAACGCGCGGCCGTGGAGGGAAACAGCGCCACGGCCAACGACCTTCTGGGCCAGCTCGAGCTGTCCTACAAGCAGAAGGTCGGACACTGGAAGCACGGCGGCATCGTCGGCGTGCTGGGATACGGCGGCGGGGTAATCGGCCGTTACTCGGACGTTCCGCACATGTTCCCGGCGGTGGAACATTTCCACACCATGCGTATCAACCAACCGGCCGGTTTTTTCTATTCCAGCAAGGCCCTGAACACGCTGTGCGACATCTGGGACAAATACGGCAGCAAGATCACCAACATGCACGGCTCGACCGGCGACATCATTTTCCTGGGCACCCGCACCGAGAACCTCGAGCCCTGCTTCACCGAGTTGATCGAGCATGGCTTTGATCTGGGCGGCTCCGGATCGGCCCTGCGCACTCCGAATTGCTGCGTGGGCAAAGCCCGCTGCGAATGGTCCTGTCTCGATACCAGCGACATCTGTTATAGCGTGACCATGACTTACCAGGACGAGATGCACCGGCCGGCCTGGCCTTACAAGTTCAAGGTCAAGATTTCCGGCTGCCCCAACGACTGCGTGGCGGCCATCGCCCGATCCGACTGCGCCGTTATCGGCACCTGGCGGGACGATATCCGCGTCAACCAGGCCGAAGTCAAGAAGTACGCCGATTCCGGTTTCAAGATCCAGAAGTACGTGGTCGAACTTTGCCCCACCAAGTGCATCGTCTATGCCGACGGCGCCATCAAGATTGACAACAAGAACTGCACCCGCTGCATGCACTGCATCAACACCCTGCCCAAGGCTCTCCGGCCCGGCACCGACACCGGCGCCACCATCCTCATCGGCGCCAAGGCCCCCATCCTGGAAGGCGCCCAGATGGGCGCGGTGGTCATCCCCTTCATGAAGATGGACGGCGGCGGCGACGACGTAACCGAACAGTATCGCGAGTTCAAGGACTTCCTGAATAAGCTGCTGGAGTGGTGGGACGAGGAAGGCAAGAACCGCGAACGCGCCGGCGAATTGATTCAGCGGGTGGGTTACCGGGCCTTCCTGGAGGCCGTCGAGATTGACCCGATTCCGCAGATGATCAAAGAGCCGCGGTCCAACCCCTACATCTTCTTCAAGGAAGAAGACGTGGAAGGCGGTTGGGAGCGCAACCTTGAAGAATTCCGCGCCAGGCATCAGGCTTAATTAGTTGAGGAGGTAACGAACATGGCAGAAGCTCCCAAAAGGAAGACGCATATCGGGCCGCCCAAGTACGACACCATGTGGCCTGATTTCATAAAGAAAAATTACGGCAAGTGGCTCTACCACGAAGAACTCAAACCCGGCGTGCTCAAGCACGTCTCCGAGACCGGCGACAAGGTGTACACCGTGCGCGTCGCCGGCACCCGCCTCATGAGCACCCTGACCATCCGGGACCTGGCCAAGATCGCCGACCAGTTCTGCGGCGGTTACCTGCGCTTCACCACCCGGAACAACGTCGAGTTCATGGTCACCGACGAAGGCCAGCTCAAGGCCCTCCAGGACAAGCTCAAGGCCGACGGCTGGCTGATCGGCGGCACCGGCGCGGGCATCACCAACATCGTCCACACCCAGGGCTGGGTCCACTGCCATACCCCGGCCATAGACGCCTCGGGCATCGTCAAGGCGGTCATGGACGAACTGGCGGATTACTTCACCACCAAGAGGCTGCCGGGCAAGCTGCGCATCTCCCTGGCCTGCTGCCTGAACATGTGCGGCGCGGTCCACTGCTCGGACATCTCCATCCTGGGCATTCACCGCAAGCCGCCCCTGATCGAGCACGACCGTCTGGTCAACGTCTGTGAAATCCCGACCACCATAGCCGCCTGCCCGACCGCGGCCATCAAGCCCTACAACTTCGAGGAAGGCGGCAAGAAGTACAAGTCGGTCCAGGTCAACAACGAGCGGTGCATGTTCTGCGGCAACTGCTACACCATGTGCCCGGCCATGCCGCTGGCCGACCCGCAAGGCGACGGCATCGCTTTGTGGGTGGGCGGCAAGGTTTCCAATGCCCGCTCCATGCCCAAGTTCTCGAAACTGGCCGTCCCCTTTCTGCCCAACAACCCGCCGCGCTGGCCGGAAACCGTGGAAAAGGTCAAGGTCATGGTGGAAACCTACGCGGCCAACGCCCGGCCGTTTGAACGGATGGGCGAATGGATCGAGCGGATCGGCTGGGAAAGATGGTTCGACCTGACCGGCTTCGAATTCACTCATTTCCATATTGACGACTATCGCTTTGCCGCCACCACTTGGCGGACCAGCACCCAGTTCAAGTTCAGCGAATAAGGAGATGGATCGCGAAGACTTGAAAAAACAAGTCTTCGAGCTGGTGACCCAAAGCCAGAAACGACTGAAGCCCGGCGACTTGGCCCGCACCCTGGCCAGGTCGCTGGGCATTGACAAAAAAGAAGTCAAGACAGCCATCGCCGAACTGGCTTCGGAAGGCAAGATCGTTTACACCTACGCCGGACATAGCTGGATCGAAATACCGGCGGATAAAGAGTGATCTCCTCCTGCCCTCGCCTCATCGTGGCCGCGCTCCGCGGCGGCTGCGGCAAGACCACCATCTCCCTGGGGATCATCTCCGCCTGGCGTCGCGCCGGGCGGCGAATCATCCCTTTTAAAAAAGGTCCGGACTATATTGACGCGGGTTGGTTGGCCCAGGCCGCCGGCCGGCCCTGCTTCAACCTCGATCCCTATCTCATGACCCCGGAACAGATTGTCCGTTCCTTCGGCCACCGCGCCTCCGGAAACCATGACGGCGCGCTGATCGAAGGCAATCGCGGCCTGTTCGACGGTACCGACGAAGCCGGCACGTACTCGACGGCCGAACTGGCCAAACTCCTGAAGACGCCCATCATCCTGGTCGTGGACTGCACCAAGGCCACCAGGACCCTGGCCGCCGTGGTGTACGGCTGCCGGCTCTTCGACCCCGGGCTGGACCTGGCCGGCGTGATCCTCAACCAGGTTGCCACCCGCCGGCAGGAGACCTTGGTGCGCCACGTCATCGAGGCCCAGGCCGGCGTGCCGGTCCTGGGCGCCGTGCCCAGGCTCAGGGACCACGACCTCCCGGAAAGGCACCTGGGGCTGATCCCGCACCAGGAACACCCGGCGGCGACTAAAGCCCTCGATCTGCTGGCCGAACTGATAAAAGACAGCGTGGACCTGAAAAGGCTTGAAACCCTGGCCGCCGCGGCGCCCGATATCGATTCCGCCCTCGATCCCTGGACCTGGCCGACCTCGGCCGGCCCGGTCGGCGTAAGGATCGGCGTCATCCGCGATTCCGCCTTCCAGTTCTATTACCCGGAAAACCTCGAGGCCCTCGAGCGCCTGGGCGCACGCCTGGTGGTATTTTCCTCGCTGGACGCGGATCGCCTGCCGGACGTGGACGGCCTCTATCTCGGCGGAGGCTTTCCGGAAACCCACGCCGAAATCCTGGCCGGCAACCAGGGACTGAGAACCTCGATCCGGAAAGAGGCCCTGGCCGGCCTGCCCATATACGCCGAATGCGGCGGGCTCATGTACCTCGGCCAAAGCCTGGTCCTGAATGGATCGTCCTTTCCCATGGCCGGCGTCTTTCCGGTCAGCTTCGGCCTGGAAAAACGTCCCCAGGGCCACGGCTACGTCCAGGCCGAAGCCGACTCGATCAATCCTTACTTCCCCGTGGGCGAAAAACTGACCGGCCACGAGTTCCATTATTCCCGACCCCTGGAACACGACCCGGACCAGGTGAAGCTGGCGCTGAAGGTCGACCGCGGTCACGGCTTCCACCAGGGCCGCGACGGGTTGCTTGCCCATAACGTCCTGGCCGCTTATACTCACCTCCATGCCCTGACCAACATCCGCTGGGCCGAATCCCTGGTGCGTCTGGCCGCGGCCCGCCGTTCGCGGGATGTGGCCGTCGAGGAGGAAGAACATGGACCTTAAAGACCGGGTCCGCGACCTGCTGGCGGCTAATGATCGGGAAGGACTCCTGACCCTGCTGAAAAAAGACCGGAAAGTGGTCCCGGCCCTCAACCGCCTGCTCTTCGACCAGGAAGAGATCATCGCCTGGCGGGCGGTCGAGGCCTTGGGCTGGGTGGCCCGGGCAGACCAGTGGCTCTTGGAAAAGATCATCGGCCGGCTGATCTATACCTTGAACGAAGACTCGGGCAGCGTCGGTTGGATGGCCCCCCAGGCCCTGGCGGAAATATGCGTCCAGGCGCCCGACCTGGTGGAAGATTTCTTTCCCCAGGTGATCAACTCGATGAAAATGCCGGTCTTCCGGCCCGGCGTGGTCTGGGCTATAGGCCGGGTGGCCAGGGATTTACCCCACTTGGTGGCGGAAACCGGCCCGGCCCTGATGGAATGCCTTTCCGACCCCAATCCCCAGGTCCGAGGCCTGGCCGGCCGGGCTCTGGGCCGATTAGGCCGCGCTCCCTCGCTGGTCGAACTCGAGCGGCTGACCCAGGACCAGGCCCGTTTGATCGTGTTCGAAGAGGGCCGGCTTGAGGAAAAGACCGTGGCCGAACTGGCGCGGGAGGCCCTGGCGGCCTTGAGAACCGGTCATGGTTGAATCGTTCGCGCCGACCCGCTAGGCCCATGTCCTACTTGCTTTTCGGTGTCCTGCCCTATTTCGCCGCGGCCTTGTTTCTGGGAGGCCTGGCGGCCAGGGTCTCGGAGTGGCGACGAACGCCGGTCCCGCTCTGGCTGGCGCTGCCGCCCGTTCCCCCGTCAAAATCCGCGGCCGCCCGACGACTCGTGGTTGATGCTTTACTCTTCCGGCCGCTGAGAAAGCGGGACTTTCTTCTCTGGCTGGGCGCCGTCCTTTTCCATTACAGCCTGTTGCTGGCCCTGCTGGGACACTTGCGCTTCTTTGTTTATCCCGTGCCGATATGGATCAGTCTACTTCAATACCCGGCCGCGGCCGCCTCCCTGGTTCTGCCGGCCTCGCTTTTTCTGTTGTTCTTCAGAAGGCTGGTTATTAATCGCCTGATTTCCACTTGGACCGACTACCTGCCCCTGGGGCTCATCCTGGCTTCGGTCCTGACCGGCCTGGCCCTCAAATACCTGGCCCGAGAGAACCTGGTCGAAGTCAAGGCCATGACCTTGGGCCTGGTCCTGATCAGGCCTTACCTGCCCCGCGACCTATCGTGGCTCTTTTACCTGCATTTTCTTCTGGCCCTGACCCTGATGGCTTATTGCCCTTTTTCCAAGCTTATCCACGGGCTAGGTCTGTTTTTTTCTCCCTTGAACCACCAGGCCGACGACCCCGGCCGCCGGCGGCACGTCAACCCGTGGGACGCCGAAGAACCGGCTGACTGGCCCTTGTCCCGGACAATGGAGGAAGAACCGGGCCGGACGATCCGGGCCGGAACACGGGCCTCGAACCAGGGTTGAAACGACGTGGCCGGCCCTTGCCCCCTACCGCCCCGGACCGCTCCGGCCTCACGGCCGCTCGGCCGGCCGGCCGATCACCTTGACCTCGATCTGCCCGAACAACCGCCGGCCGACTGGCCGAACCGATTCCTGGCCGCCTTCGGCCGGCGACTGGAACGCTACCGATCCTTCAAGCTCTGCCTGGACCTCTGCGTCGGATGCGGCGCCTGTGCCGAAGCCTGTCCCCTGTACCAAACGACCAGCGACCCGATGGTCTCGCCGGCGGCCATGATCGCCCTGGCCCGGCGGGTTTACGCGCGGTTCTTCACCGCGGCCGGCCGGATCGGTTCGGCGCTGAGCCGTCGGGCTTTATTGACCGAAGAATTCCTGAACCATTTGTTTGACCGCTTCCACCAGTGCCTGACCTGCCGGCGCTGCGCCCTATTCTGCCCCCTGGGGCTCGATCCGTCGGAAGTCGCCTTGGCCGGACGGGAAATATTGGCCGAGACCGGTCTGACGGCCTCGGGCCTCTCCGGACCGGCCGCGGCCCAGGTTCGGACCGGCAATCCTTTCGGCTTTACGGCCGAGGACTTGCTCCAAGCCTGCGCCGACCTGGAACAAAGAATCTTCCAGGAAACCGGACTGGCCGTCCGTCTGCCGGTGGACGAGACCAGGGCCGAAGTCATGCTCCTGGTCCCGGCCGCCGACATCTTTACCAACCCGGAAGTCATGATCACGTACGCCAAGACCTTGCACGCGGCCGGCATAAGGTGGACCATCAGCACTCGCGCCGCCGAAGCCGATAATCCAGGCTATCTACTGGGGTACAGGCACATGAAGAGGCTCGGCCGGGGGATCGTGGAAGCCGCCCAGGATTTAGAACCAAGAGGATTGGTCTGGGGAGAAGCCGGCTTGGGCTGGCGCGTGGCCCGCTCCTTTCTGGATACCCTGACCGGACCTTTATCCGGCTTGGGTTTCCTCGGGACGGGGCGGCCGCGCCATATAACGGAACTGACCGCGGACCTGATTCGTCGCGGCGCCTTTGCGGGCAAGCTCGATCCGGAAGTGAACGGCCGGCGTCTGTTCACCTATCATGATCCCTGCCAAGCGGCCCGGGGGGCCGGACTGTTCGATCCGCCCCGCGAGGTTCTCCGCTCCGCGGTCCTGGAATTCAGGGAGATGCGGCCGGACGCCGTCCGCGAAATGACCCTGTGCTGCGGCGGAGGCGGTGGCCGGAACGGCCTGGGACCGGAATATTGGTCCGCCGGCCGGCCCAGGGCCGAAGCCTTCCGCGATAGCGGGGCCCAGGCCTTGGCCACCATCTGCCACGTCTGCCGGATGGTCCTTCCGGCCGTGTTGAAGGCCCATATCGAGCGGGAGGCGCCCGTATTCAGCGTCATGGAACTCTTCGGGCGGGCCCTGACGCCGTACCTGACCGGACTCACGCTGAAAGACGAACCGGCGATAATATGAAAAATACCCGACCGCGCCTCCCCCACCTGAAAGTCCGGACCGGGCTGGCCGCGTTCCTGCTTCTGGCCGGTCTGCTTGCCTGGCTGGGAACCTGGCGCGCCGCCAACGATACCCGGCCTCTCTGGCCGGCCGTGTCCGCGGCGGACCGAGGGGAAGCGAAGCCATGGCCCCGGACGCCCGAGTATCACCTGCCCCTGGCTTGGTGGCGGGCCGATCATGGCTCCCATATCGAAACCGGACGCATCGGCGGCCGGCGGCCCTTTCATGTCCTGGAGTGCCGGTCGTGCCACCGGCTTAGGCAATTTTGTCATCCCTGCCATGCCTACGTGGGCGGATGGCCGACCGGAGGGTTCCTTGTGCCTTAGATTTACCATCCTGGTCCTGGCCGTAACCCTGGCCCACCTGGTTATCTTATCTCCGGCCCGGGCCGGGGAGACCCGCTGCTTCCAATGCCACCTCAGAGGAGAGTTTTCGGCAACCCCAGGCTGGACCTTCCGGTTCGCCGAAACCCAGGACCAGGGCCGTAACTGTCCGGGCTTGTCCATCTTCCGGGACCAGGCTTTTCTCACGGAAACGAGACTCGAATCCCTGGAATCCTGGGTCCTGAAGCTTGACGGCTCCGGCGGCCGATATCACCGGGCCTGGCGTGACCTCAGGAGCGAATACCTGGGGTGGTTAAGCGAACCGTTGACCGACGCCGGCCTTTTCGCCAAACGCGCTTCCGGATTGCGGGGGAGACTGGATAAAGAGGTATTCAGGCCCCTCGAGGCCCGTGAGACCAGGCGTCGTTGGCTAATAGGCCTGGGCTTATTCCTGATCATGACCTTGCCGCCGGCGGCCCTCGTCCGGTTCAAATACCATCGCCGGAGGCCGGCCTTTTCGGGCCCGAACAGGGACGAGCCGGCCTGATTTTATATATTGACTTTCTGAAAGGATTGGGTATTGGTTAACCTCGGACGAGCTCTCGCGACGGTGGGAGCCGTGCTGTTTTTGTCGGTCGTTGCCCCGCCGATGGCGCTTTTGCCCTCATCGGCCGGCAAGGGTCTGGTCCGGGCCGGGGAAGTAGAACCTTCCAGGCTCGGGGCCTCCCTGGAGAGGGCGAGGAATCATCTCGACCTGCTGGCCGAACGGGAAGCCAGGATCGAGTTTTTTATCGAACTGGCCGGCCGGTGGGCTGAAGTCAATCCAGCCCAGGCCGAAGCGGTCTTGCGAAGAACCTGGACCGATCTTCCCGCCTTCGAGGACGAGGAAGCGCGGACCGCGGCCTTTAGGCTGATAAGTGAAGCGCGGGATGGCGGGCCAAGGGAAAAGAAGGCGGCCCTGGAGCTGGCCGAGCGTCTTCTGGCCAAGACCAATCCTACGTGGACGCTCATCCGCCTGGCTGAAACATGGGGGCGTCTTAACCCGGAGCGGGCGGAAAAAGTTATTATCCAGGCCCTCGGTCTGGCCCGGAGGGAAGGAACGGGCCGGAAACGGGACCTCGCTTTGCGGGCCCTGGCGCTGGTGGCCGGGGGATGGAATAGACGACTGGCTGAAGACATCACGGCGGCCATAACCTTGCCGGAGATCAAGACCTGGGCTTTCAGCGGCTTGGGGACCAGGTTGGCCGGGATCGATCCGGAAGCGGGGCTAAGGTATTTCGGCCGGGCCTTTGAATCGTCCGTATCCAACCCGGACCCGTACGCCGGAGCCCTGGGCGTGGCCAGGGCCGCGGCGGCCTTGAGCGGATTGGACCGGAGGGCGGCCGACGCCGCTTTCAAAGAAGCGGTCAAGCTGGCTGGCCGGATAAAGGACGGGCGCCGCTTCGCCCAGGCCCTGACTGAAGTGGCCCTGGCTTGGGGAAAAACGGACCAGAACCAGGCCTTGGCCGTGACGGAATTGATACCGGCGGATTACCCTGAACTGAGGTTCGAGGTCTTAATTGGTCTGGCCGGAGAAAAAATTGACGCGGACCGGAAAAAGGTCTTGATCGAAGCAGCCGGGCGGGAGGCAACGGCCTTGCCCCTGGAAGAAGATCGACGCCGGGCCGCCGGCCGGCTTCTGGTCTTGACCGCGGCCCTGGACCTCGATCGCGCCTGGGAGGGTATCAACCGCCTGGCCGCGCCTGGATCTGCCCGGTCCGAGGAATTGCTGGCCGAGGCGGTGCGGGTTGTTCTGGCCGACGATCCGGAGCGGGCGGTCCGGACGCTCGGGCGGACCGGTGGCAACAGGGTCCTGAACCGGGTGCTGATAAAATTGGCCGAGCGGGACTGCCCTCGAGCCGCGGCCTGGTTGGCCGGCCGGGAAGAAGAACACACCGGCCGCCAGTCTGACCAGGAGAAGCTGGAGTCGGCCTCGAGGCTGGCGGCCTGCGCCGCGGACCAGGCCCTGACTCTGGCCGCCGGCATAAGGGACCCGGACAAAAGGGCCCGGGCCTACGCCTCGATCGGCCGGGAACTAAGCCGGCTGGGCCGGCGGGCCGCGGCCGGAAAGGCTTGGCATCAGGCCTTGGCCACGGCCGAGGAGATGCCGGGAGCGAAGCTGGAAAAAGCTCGCACCCTCAAGGAATTGGCCTGGATCTGGAGCGCCGTGGCGCCGGAAACGGCGGAAGATGTTTATAAAAAAGCCTACCAACTGGTGGCGGACTGAAAATGTTTGTGCGAAATAGCGCAAATCAACGGCCATAAGGAGGAACGAACATGGCTTGGCAAGTGGAAGTTGACAAGGACAAGTGCGTCGGGGATGAGCAGTGCGTGGAAGTCTGCCCCGTGGACGTCTATGAGATGGTTGACGGCAAGGCCGAGCCCGTCAACATGGACGAATGCCTGGGCTGCGAGAGCTGCGTCGAGGTCTGTGAGGAAGGCGCCATTACGGTCACTGAAATCTAAGACCCGCCTGGTTGACGCCTTTACCCGGGCGCCGGTCCCCCCCTGGACTGGCGCCTTTTTATTTCCTTTTTTAGACAAGACCTCGGCCCATATCACCAATAGCCCGTGGGGGTTCCGGGGCGCCTGACCCCGCGCCCGGCCGCGGCCCGCGGAAAAATATTGACAAGCCTATATTCTAATGGTATATACTTATATACCTGTTGATGACTTTTGAAAGGGAGGCCCCATGGCGTCGGTACTCAAGGACCATCTCCTGCCCCTGTACATGCAGGCGGCCAAGGAACTGCAGGGCCGAATACAGAACGGCGACCTGAAACCCAACGATCGCCTGCCGAGCCTGGAACGGTTGGCCGCGGAATTTCATATCTCCCGGATCACCGCCCGCCAGGCCGTTTCCCTCCTCGAACGGGATGGGCTGATCTGGCGCAAGCAGGGCAAGGGCACTTTCGTTTCCCCGAAATATAAGGCCGAGCCACGGCTGGAGCTGCATACTGACTGGTCCATGATCTCCAGAATGATAGAAGGAACCACGGTCAAACTGTTAAAAAAAGCGGTCGTTCAAGAAATTCCAAAATTGTCGCCGACCGCCGGCAAACTGGCCCCGGCCTATACCTTCCTCAAACGAGTCCACAGCAAAGACGGTTCACCTTATGGTGTAATTGATATATATCTCGATGAGCGCGTCTATGATAAATCGCCCTTCATCTTTTTAAAGAACCCCATCTTGCCTTTCCTGGAAAAAGTTCACGATCTAAAGATCAAAAACGCCCGCCAAACGCTCACGGTCGGAAGCGCCAATCTGCAGGCGGCCAAGAATTTGAAAATTGAAGTCGGCTCGCCGGTGGCCTTGGTCCGGCGCGTCATTTCCGATGAAAACGATACCATCATTTATGTCGGCGACATCACCTACCGGGGGGATTACATCAAGCTCGAAATAGATATGATCAAGTAACATTATCTTCTTAAAGAGACGAAAAGGAGGCCAATGATGAGTAAAGAAGTAAGCCGTCGTAACTTTTTGAAAAGCACGGCCATCGCCGGCGCCGCAGTGATGAGCGCCGGCGCTCTGCTCGGGATGCCGAAGCAGGCTTGGGCCCAAACGCCTCAATACGGCGGCAAGCTCAAGTTCGCCATCGCCGACTCGCCGCTTTCCTTTGACCCCGCTTATAACGCCAGTCAATACACCGCCAGATGGTTGGGGTTCTTGCTTTTTGACACCTTGACCTTTCAAACGGCCGACATGAAGATCGTCCCCAACCTGGCCACTTCCTGGAAGGTGGTCGATAAAGGCGGCGCCTGGGTTTTTGATCTACGGAAAGGGGTGACCTTTCATAACAACCGTGAATTGACCGCCAAAGACGTGGCCGATCACTTCAATCGAGTCATGGACCCCAAATCCGGCTCGCACGTCGCCGCCGCCCTCTTCCCCTTAAAGAACGCGGAAATCATGGATCAATACACGGTCAAACTCAACCTGACTTCCGCTTATGCCGATTTTCCGGTAACCGTCGCCAAGCCGGACGCGGCCATCATCGCCCTGGAGAGCGCGGGACGGGAGACCAAGAATCCCCTAGGCACCGGACCATTCAAACTAAAGGAATTCGTCCCGGGCGAAAAAGTTCTCTTCGAAAAGAATCCCAAATACTGGAAGAAAGGTCTGCCCTATTTGGATTCCATCGAATGGCTGAATATTCCCGATCCAGCCACCCAGGTGAGCGCGTTGCTGAGCGGACAGATTGACAGCTTCCCGGAACTGAGCAAGGACTATTTCGAGGTCTTGAAAAAGAACAACAAGATCGTCGTGGAAGAAATACCCACCGGCGCCCACCAGCCGGTCGTGATGCAGATGAGCAAAAAACCCTTTAATGACCCGCGGGTGGTCAAGGCGATCAAGTATTGCCTGGACCGGGAAAAATTCGTCGAACTCGTGCTGAACGGTCATGGCGTAGCCGCCAATGACGTGGCCGTACCGCCCACCGACCCGTTCTACCACGGCATTCCCCTTCGAAAACAGGATTATGCCCTGGCCAAGAAACTCTTGGCCGAGGCCGGATATCCGAATGGGCTGGACCTTGAATTGATAACGTCAGAGGTTCGAGTAAACATGGTCCCCACGGCCTTGACGCTTAAGGATATGTGCGCCCCCGCCGGAATCCGCATAAACGTCAAAATGGCCCCGCCGGATACCTTCTGGACCGAGGTATGGCGCGTGAAACCGTTCTTCGTGGGCAACTGGGTCGGACGGCCGACCATTCATGACACCCTGTATCCCTTCTTCCATAAGAATTCCTTTGACTGGAATAATCCCGGCGGCGCCAAGGATAAGTTCAACGATTGCCATCTATACAACCCGACTCTAAGCGACTTATTGGATATGGGAATGAGTGAAATGAACGACGAAAAACGCCGGGGAATATATAAAATGTCCCAGGCCGTCATCATGGAGGAAGGCGGTTATATCACTCCCTACGTGGCCAATTATATCATGGCCAGAAGGGCCAACGTCCACGGGCTGGTTCCCCATCCGCTGAAGATATCCGATTTCTCGACCGTGTGGAAGTCCGCTTGATTAGTTGGTCACATCAAGATATTGGACCGCGGGTCTCCCGTTGCTCGCGGTTCAATATCAATATGCGGGCACCGCGGGGAATCAGGAGAAATGAATAAAATCGCCGAATTGATTCTAAAGCGATTCATCTATCTTATTTTTACCATGCTTTTGGTTTCCATTATCGTTTTCTTAATCACCCAGGTCATGCCCGGAGACGTGGCCACGGCCATCCTGGGCCAAAGCGCCACCAAAGAGAACATTGAAATATTAAGAGAGGAACTGGGGCTTAATCGCCCCACCCATGATCAATATCTCTCCTGGCTGAAGAATACGGTCAGTTTTGATCTGGGTAATTCCTTGTCCCTCTCCCGGCCCATCGCCCCAATTCTTTGGGAGCGAATGAAAAGATCGTTATCATTGAGCGGGGTGGCCTTATTCGAGGTCATTGTCATCGGCATATCCCTCGGTATTCTCGCCAGCCTGAAAAAGGATAAGCCTTTTGATCAAGCGGCCTCCGCCGTGTCCTTCGTCCTTATCTCGATCCCGGAATTCGTTTCCGGCTCACTCCTGATTCTCGTTGTCGGCGGGGGGTGGTTCAACTTTTTCCCTTCCTCGGGCTACGCCAGCTTGAACGAAGGCTTCGGCAACTGGCTGTGGCACTTGGTTCTGCCCTCGACGACCTTGACCATGGTGCTCCTGGCCTATGTGTTGAGGATGATGCGGGCCGACATGATCGAAGTACTCAGACAGAATTACATCCGCACGGCCCGATTGAACGGACTGCCGGAATCGCGGGTCATTCTTGTCCACGCGCTGAAGAATAGTTTGATCCCCACGGTCACCTTGCTGGCCAATAATATCGGCTGGATGATCGGAGGCATTGTGGTCGTGGAAAAGGTTTTCGCCTATCCCGGAGTGGGACTATTACTGATTCATGCCATTAACTACCGGGATATTCCTCTTATCCAGGCAACCATTATGTCCGTGGCCACAATTTATGTTTTGGCCAGCCTGCTGGCCGACCTGGCCTATTTCTACCTGGATCCCAGAACCAGAGATTAATAGGGTCGAGATCGGCATATTGAAGGGTCCTCCGATGATGAGGTTAATAAAAAGGCTTTTCGCCTTGACTCAATATAACCGGAAGATCGCCGTCGGCGGCTGCTGCGCCCTGATTTTCATTACCATGGCCTTGTTCTCTCCGCTTGTTTATGATTATTCGCGGAATGTAATCAAATATGATGCTTCCAACAGATTCAAGGCGCCGAACCTGTCTCATTTCTTTGGGACCGATCAATACGGCCGGGACGTTTTCGTTCGGGTCGTGTGGGGAACACGAACCGCGCTGTATCTGGCGGTCTGCTCGGTGCTGATAGGTCTCTTTATCGGCGTGCCCTATGGAATGCTCAGCGGCTACTGGGGAGGATGGCGCGACGAATTCATGATGAGAATAAACGACGCCCTCTTGAGTCTGCCGGCGCTGATGCTGGCTTTGTTGATCATAGCCACTTTAGGGTCCAGCCTGGAAAACGCGATCGTCGCCATCGGAGCCGCCTTTGTTCCTCGAGTGGCGCGGATCATGAGGAGCTGTGCTATCACCATCAAGAACGAGCAGTATGTCTTGGCGGCCCGCGCCAGAGGAGAAAGCAGTTATTATATTATTTTCAGGGAGATATTGCCCAACGCCCTCGGCCCGATGATCGTGGAAGGCGGCATCAGGATGAGTTACGCGGTCATGGTCGGGACCTCGCTGAGTTTTCTGGGGCTGGGCACTCAACCGCCCCAGCCGGACTGGGGTCTGATGATCTATGAAGCCAGACAACAGATTTTTCTGGCGCCCTGGACCCTGATCTTCCCCTCGGTCGCCCTGACCTTGATGATTTTGTCGTTCAATACTCTCGGCGACGCGCTGCGCGACACTCTGGACCCCAAGGAAAAGCGTCTGCACCAAAGGAACATTTAATGGACCGTCAGGTAGTTATTAACGCCGAGAATTTGTCCATCAGTTTCTTGACCGAGAATGGAAAGCTGCCGGCGGTAAGAAATGTGAGTTTTTCCATCAACCGCGGCGAAACCATGGGCTTGGTGGGCGAATCGGGATCGGGCAAAAGCACTATCGCCTACGCCTTGATGGGCTATATGCCGCCCAACGCCCAAATCAAAAGCGACCGCCTTGATATTCTTGGACAAAATATTCTAGAGCTGAGGAATAACGAGCTAAGAGAGCTGAGAAGAAAAAGCCTGGCCATGGTTTATCAAGATCCGGTGACCTCCCTTAATCCGGCCTTGACCATTGGGTTTCAAATCGCGGAGTTGATCCAGTCCTTGGATAATATCAATAAGAAGGCGGCCTTCGAAAAGGGTATCCATTTATTCGACCTGGTCGGTATTCCCGATCCTCTGACCAGCGCCAAGAAATATCCTCATCAGATGAGCGGCGGCCAGGTTCAGCGTATAGTCATCGCCATGGCCCTCTGCCACAACCCTGACCTCTTGATAATGGACGAGCCCACCACGGGCCTGGATGTAACAACCGAGGCGACCGTCCTGGACCTGATAAACGATCTCAAGCAAAAACTGAATTTGGCCATATTATTTATCAGTCACAATCTCGGAATTATCAGAAAAGTTTGCGATAAAGTTGGTGTGCTATACGCGGGACAGATGATTGAAATGGGTCCGGTCCGCGATGTCTTTGCCCGGCCGATGAATCCATATACGATTGCCTTGATTGACTGCCTCCCCACTATTTCACAAGAAAAGGATGCGGTTATCAAAGCCATCCCTGGTTCGTTCCCCGATCTTAAAGAAATAAAGGACGAATGCATATTTTATCCCAGATGCCAATTCGCTCAACCAGTTTGCGGGCAAGGCAGGGTAGACCCGCGGACCGTCAATGATAGCCGTCAGGTCGCCTGCCTTCGGTGGAAACAGGTCGACTTGATTCATAATACCCAATTTGACCAACAAATAATTACACCATCGGATAAAACCATCATCCCCTTGCAAAATGACCGCAACAGGAAGGTGTTCCTCGATCTTTCCGGAATTAGAAAATATTACGGTTCACGTTCGATTCTGTCGAGAGTGACCGATAAAGATATATCTCTTATAAAGGCTGTCGATAATATTTCGTTGACTGTCGCCCGGGGAGAATCTTTA
This sequence comes from Thermodesulfobacteriota bacterium, assembly GCA_040755515.1. Taxonomy (GTDB): domain Bacteria; phylum Desulfobacterota; class Desulfarculia; order Adiutricales; family JAGVGV01; genus JBFMAW01. The sequence continues at coordinate 55,230 of JBFMAW010000032.1, forward strand.
GGTATCGTCGGCGAGAGCGGATGCGGTAAAAGCACCCTGGCCGAAATCATTTGCAAGCTGCAAAAACCATCCGATGGATTCATCCGCTATAGAGGAATGGATATATGGAAGATGGTGAAAAGCGAAGAAGGAAGATACAGGAAGGAATGCCAAATAGTTTTCCAAAACCCCGACTCCTCGCTGAATCCCCGTAAAACCGTCGGTCAAATCATCGAACGGCCTCTGATATTGTTCAATTATGGTAACCGAGACAAGCGGATGAAACGGGTAATGGAGTTGCTTGATTCAGTCAAGATGGACGAAAGCTGCGTCAAGTCATATCCGCATGAACTATCGGGCGGACAGAAGCAGCGGGTCGCCATCGCCCGCGCCCTGGCCGCGGACCCCCTGGTCATAATTTTTGACGAGCCGCTGTCCGCCCTCGATGTATCCGTCCAGTCCTCAATTCTGAATTTGCTGCGCGATCTGAAGAAAAACATGGAATTGACCTTCATATTCATTTCTCACGACCTGAGCGTGGTGCGGCACATATGTGAAAAAGTCTCGGTGATGTATTTAGGAAAAATATGCGAAATCGGATACGCGCGAAATATTTTATCTAAACCCTTTCATCCTTACACGGAGGCCCTTATCTCGGCCATTCCACAAATCAGGAACGATCTCGAAAAGGACCCCCAACAAATACGACTGAGCCGGTCTGTTCCCAGTCCGAGAAACCCGCCGCCCGGTTGCCGCTTTCACACCCGCTGCCATCGACGGATTGGAGCGGTTTGCGAAGAGGAGGAGCCCGGCGCGACTCAACTGGATGAGACCCATACGGTTTATTGTCATTTGGCCGGTAGTCGGAATGGAAAATGGATTCACCAACTATTTATTCCGACCAATAATTGAAATCGTCCCTCTCGTTTCGGATAACTTCGTGGGCTAAAGAAATTAAGCGGGAAAGCGATATGGCCAGACTAAACTTTCATCAGTTTTATTATCAGACTAAAAATGAGATGTTTCCTTTGCCTGTATTGGAAAAGGTAAAGCTGTGTATATTAGACACTATTGGAGCGATTATCAGCGGGCATTCATCCAAGGCCGGGCCGGCGGCTATTCTTTTCGGTAAAAAAACGTCCTCGGGTCACGAAGCGACCGTCCTCGGCACCAGCACCAGGATGTCCTGGCCTTATGCCGCTTTCTGCAACGCTATTCTGGGCAGCGCCTGGGACATAGATGACGGGTCCTTGTTGGCCCTGGGCCACCCGGGCGCCGCGACGTTATCCGCCGCCCTCGGCGCGGCTCAGCTCACGGGATCAAGCGGGAATGACCTTTTGAGGTCCGTCCTATTCGGATATGAGATAGCTTTGTTAACCGGATCTCGCTTGAACGCCGTCCCGGACAAGCGCTTTTTCGGTTCCGGGGCTTGGGCCGCCGCCGGCGCGGCCGCCGCCGCCGGTTATCTGTTGGGATTGGACCTGGAGAGCCTGGTTAATGCCATCGGCCTCGCCGAGGCCCACGCTCCTGTGTCTCCGGTTGACCAAAGCATTGAAGATGGCGCCATGGTCAAGGAAAGCCTGGGTTGGGCCGCCTTTACCGGAGTGTGCGCCTGTCTATTATCGGCCGCCGGTTTCGGTGGGATAACGCCTCGCTTTCATGATCGTTCGTTTCCCGCGCTCGAGGAAGTTGATTCCTTTAGGATCTTGAGCATCTATTTCAAAAAATATACCTGCTGCCGCTGGGGGCACGCCGCCCTGGATGGTGTACTGGAATTAATGGATAGAGATTCTATTGACGCTTCGAAAATAATGGAAGTTACCATTGGAACACACTCCAAAGGAATGCTGTTAAATGGAAGAAATATAAACAGCCCCGAAAAGGCCCAATACAGCTTGCCTTTTTGTATAGCGGCCGCGCTCGTTGATAAGGAGGTCGGCCCTAAGCAGGTTTCCCCAAAACGCCTCAATGATCCTATCCTGACCGAAATCATGAACAAGGTGCGATTGGAGGTTGATCCGGAAATAGATGCCGCGTTTCCAAAATTTAACTCCGCGCGTGTTTCCATCCGTACGGCGCCCGATATCGAATATAACCTGTTCGTCAAAAATGCCAAGGGATCCGAACAAAATCCATTAAGCCATACCGATATTATCGACAAATTTCTATGGATTACCGACGGCCTTTTATCGAGAAACCAAGCCTTGAGCCTAGTGGAAAGAATTCAGGGCATTGAAACAGTGGATAATATAAAGGCTATTTTTGATGAATTGACCATCAACGAAAAAATTGATGACCGCGGGTCTCGCGTTCCTCGTGAGGTTTTACGGTAAAACTATAAGGGAGGACAAGGAATGTCAAATATATGCGGCGAGGAGTTAATACTGCGTACTGCTTACGGGAAGAAGCTTTCGGAAAGGCAATGTCAGAAGCTTTATTGGGCCTGCCTGGAGATTTTGGAGCGGACCGGCGTGCTGCTTTATGAGGAGGCGGCGATTGATCTGCTGAAATCGGCTGGAGCGATAATAAACGGGAATCATGCCCGTATTCCTTCAGGTCTGGTGGAGAAGGCCTTTTCCACGGTTCCCCGGAAAATAACTTTGTGCGACCTGTCGGGAAAACGCAGTATGCCCATTGAAGGTCGGCGCACCTTTTTCGGGCCGGGCGCTGATTGCCCCTACATAATCGATCATAAGGACAACCAGCGCCGAAGAGCGGTGTTGGGTGATGTCGTTGAGGGCGTGACTGTCTGCGATTCTTTATCTCACCTTGATTTCGTGATGAGTATGTTCTTGCCGTCCGATGTCGACCAAAGGATCGCCGATAGATATCAGATGGAAATAATGCTGAAACACTCGACTAAACCGATATTCTTCTGCTCCACGGAATTATCGGGCTGCCAAATCGCCGTCGAAATGGCTGAAGTGGTCGCCGGCGGCGCCCGGGAGTTGGAAAAGAATCCCCGAATAGCCTGCTATATAAACGTTACCACCGGCCTCCGTCATAACAAGGAAGCCCTGCAGAAGCTGCTGTTTCTATCCGAGAAGAGGATACCGTTCTCCTACTGCCCGAACAACATGGGCGGGGTGACCGCGCCGATTACGGTGGCGGCTTCAATGGCCATGTGGCAAGCCGGCGGCCTGGTGGGGTTGGTTTTATCTCAACTCAAGAAGGAGGGGGCTCCCTTCATAATGCCGGGTTGGGGCGGCAACATGTTGGATATGCGGACAACCGTGCAACCATACGCCGACCCTGAAAAGAGAGCCCAGAGTCTGGATTTCGCCCATTATCTGGGCCTGCCGATGTTCAACCAGGCTGGAACGAGCGACTCCAAGGCGGTCGATCAACAAGCCGCGGCCGAAGCGGCCTTGACCTTGTTCACCGATGCCCTTTTCGGTGGAAACATTGTCCATGACGTCGGTTATCTCGAGTCCGGACTCAGTTCCTCCTTGGTTCAGTTGGCTATTTGCGATGAAATCATAGACTGGCTGAAGGCGTTCGTTAAAGAAGTGGAAATCTCCGATGAAACGTTATGCCTTGACTTGATACATGAAATTGGTCCGAACGGCCAGTTCATGCAGACGACGCATACCATGGAGAATTACAAAAAGCGCTGGTATCCCTCTTTGTTTGATCGGTCGAATTACAACAGTTGGCGGAAGAAAGGCGCCAAAACCCTCCGGGAGCGGGCGACGGAGAAAGTCCAACGGATATTGGCTGAACCCGGAAAAAGCTGCTTACCCCAGGATGCGATAAAGGATATCCACGCCATTGTCGAACGGTCGGAAAGAGAATTGAATTAAGGAGACGAAAGATGCTGGTAGTTCAGGATATCAACGATTTAATCGGCCAGACTCCCCTTCTGGAACTCAGAAAACTGTACCCGGGCTCGGTCAAGGCCAAGATCATGGCGAAACTGGAATTGTGCAATCCGACTTCCATCAAGGACAGGGGCGTCTACTTCATGGTTCGAGAGGCCGTCAAGGCCGGTCAAATAACCCCAGGGACCGAGGTGGTCGAGGCCAGCAGCGGCAATACCGGCATCGCGCTGGCCAGGGCCGCGGCGACCATGGGATTCAAGGCCAGAATCTATATGAGTGAATTGTGCAGTGTCGAACGATTAAGGATTATGTCCGCCTATGGGGCGACCATTGTTCTGACTCCCGCGGCTGAACATACGCGCGGAGCTCGAGAACGGGCGATCGCTTATTGTGAAGCCAACAGGGCCAAAACCTTTTTCCTTAACCAGCACGGAAACAGGAACAATGGCCTGGCTCATGAAATGACCACCGGACCGGAGCTGTGGACCCAGACGGGCGGAGAACTGGCCGCCATGATCATCGGACTCGGAACAGCCGGTACGTTTGACGGGCTCTCGCGTTACCTGAAGTCAAAATCGAAAGACATACGCATAATCGCTTTTGAACCAGCCAAGAGTCCGGTCTATGCCGGTGGCAAGCAGGGGGTTCACCGGTTGATCGGTATCGGCCCGGGTTTTGTGACCGACAACTTCAAACGCTCCCGGATGAACCTCGATGAAATTATACACGTAACTGATGAGGATGCCTACCAATTTACTCGAGGGCTGGCCAGGAAAGAAGGCGTGCTGGCGGGTCCGACTTCGGGAGCGGCCGCCTGGGTCGCCGGCGAAGTCGGCCGACGGGATGAATTCGCGGGCAAGACAATCGTGTGTTTCTTTTACGATAGCGGCGAGCGCTACCTGTCCACGGAAGGATTATTTGAAGTCAACAATTGTGAGAAAGCATCTTGAGGCTTGATAGGTGGTTAATCTGTTTTAATTCATCTAAGTTTTTAAAATACTGCTTCCATCAATATTTAGGAGGTGACCGCCATGTTTGATTTTACTCAAATTAAACAGGCTCTGATCGATCTGGATAGGAATAGAACCCTTGCTTCAGTTAAAAACGCCTTAAATCGAAACGAAAACCCCCAAGACATTTTAGAACAGGGGCTTATAGCGGGGATGGAAGTTATTGGCGACAAGATGGAAATGGAAGAAATGTTTATTCCTGAAGTACTGGCCGCCGCGGATACGATGCGAGCCTGCCTAGACGTGATAAAACCTTTGTTGGGTTCCACGGAGGTATTGAGCAAGGGGAATATAGTGATCGGTACGGTAAAAGGTGATTTGCACGACATCGGCAAAAATCTGGTGGCGATGATGCTGGAAACCAGTGGCTTCAAAGTTATCAATTTAGGAGTTGATATTCCAACGGAAGATTTTGTTACGGCGGTTTACCAGAACAGCGCCGACGTTCTTTGTTTATCCGCCCTTTTGACCACTACCATGCCGGTCATGAAAGACGTAATTAATTCAGTCAGGAGAAGCACGTCCGACAATCGAGTCAAAGTACTTATCGGCGGAGCCCCGGTAAGTCAGGACTATGCTAATAAAATCGGCGCCGATGGCTACGCCCCGGACGCCGCCTCCGCCGTGAAGGCCGTCAAGTCGCTTTTACACCGGAATAAATAAGGTCGGGTCTTGTTCAACCGATGTATCGACTTAAAGGACATTAGTGTGAAAGATAGATGGTTTCGCGCCGGGGCGAATTCCCGCTGGATTGGACGGGACCGATTTCCGGAAAAACTTTGCCTTCACGAAACCCCTTAAATCTTCCGGTACGACGGATGTGACAATATATTCGACCTTATCGGAAATTGGTGGGAATTATGGGAAGAGTGCATAATTTCAGCGCCGGACCGGCGGTATTGCCGGTAAGCGTGCTGGAGGAAGCCCAGAAGGAATTATTGGACTACAAGGGCGTGGGAATGTCCATCATGGAGATGAGCCACCGGAGCCAGGAATATGAAGCCGTCCAGTTCGAGGCGGAATCATTGCTGAAGGAATTATTAAGCGCTCCTAATGGATACCGGGTGTTATTTCTGGGTGGCGGCGCCCACACCCAATTCGCGGCCGTACCGTTGAACTTTCTGTTTCCGGACGCGGAAGCCGACTACGTGATTACCGGCGGTTGGGCCGAAAGAGCCTACGAAGAAGCCCTTAAGCTCCACGCGGTGACGAAATTATGCGGTAAAGCCAATATGGCCTCGAGCTCCAAAGCGACTAATTTCGACCGTATTCCAACCAGGAGTGAAATCAAGCTCAGTCCAAATCCGGCCTATGTTCATATTACCTCCAACAACACTTTATATGGCACCCAATGGCCGGCCAGGCCTGATTTTGGAAAGAAAACTCTTTTTGCCGACATGTCGAGCGATTTCTTGTCCAGACCTTTCGACTTGTCCCAGTTCGCTTTAATCTATGCCGGCGCCCAGAAAAACTGCGGGCCCGCCGGCGTCACCATCGTCGTTTTGCGCGAAGATATGATTGAAAAAGCCAACAAGAACATCCCGACCATGCTGTCCTACGGGATACACGCCAAAAACAACTCTCGATATAATACACCACCGGTATTCTCGATCTACATGGTGAGCCTGGTATTGAATTGGCTTAAGAATAAAGGCGGATTAGCCGCCATGAAAAAAATCAATGTCGAGAAGGCCGGCTGCGTCTATGAGGCGATAGATAACAGCGGCGGCTTCTACCAGGGCCACGCCCGGAAAGACAGCCGTTCGATGATGAACATTACCTTTAGGTTACCCACCGAAGAACTGGAAAATAAATTCGTCGACGAAGCCAGGAAATCAGGGCTGGTTGGCCTGAAAGGTCATCGTTCGGTCGGCGGTATAAGAGCATCCACTTATAATGCCTTACCGATTCAAGCCTGCCGGGACTTGGCCTCTTTTATGGGAGATTTCCAAAAGAACAATGGTTGAAACTAGACTAAAAAGGAGGCGGCGCCGGCCGGCCCCGCCTTCTTTACATATGGAAAATCAGCTTTCAGCCGATCACTGCTTCTCGGCGTGACACTCGTTGCATTTGGCTTCCGGACCCTTGCCTTGTTTCTTATGGCAGCCCCGGCAGTTGTTGTGAAAGGCGTTCTGGAGCTTGTCTATCTTGCCTTCCTTATTCTTCTTGTGACACTCGTCGCATTTCTGGACCGGGTCGCCTTCCTTCCAGTTGTTGGTCTTGCCGTCGTACTTGGCGTCATGGTGGCATTCGACGCAGGCGACTTTGTGTTCATCAACGTGCTTCTTGTGAGTGAACTCGACCGGTCCCTTGGTGTGTTTGCCGAAGGTTTCGGTCTTATAGATTTTGACCGTGTCCGGCTGATCGGCGGCCACAAGCAGACCAGCGGCGAAGACGGCGACCAGGAAAGCGGCTAAGCAGAAACAGATCAAGCCCTTACCTTTCATGTCTCTCCTCCCCTCGATCAGGCATGAATAACAAACGTGCAGAATATTAATTCACGGCCGTCGAGGGTGTCAAGGACCAAAACCACATCGGAGTGGAACTCTTCGCCGAGGACGGCGATTAAATATGATATACTCCGGCCCGCCCCATCACGGTCGCGGCCGGTTTTGGGTCCGATCCGCGCCAGGGAGGTCGATATGCGGGAACGGCAACTGCTTTATCTGAGCCGGGCGGACGTGATCGCGGCCGGTCTGGCCCCGGCCGACATCATCGCGGCCGTGGAAAAAGGCTTTGAAGAACTGGGTCACGGCCGGGTCGAGATGCCGCCGAAATGCGGTCTTCATCCCGGAACCGGCGGCGACAACGTCATCAAAGCCATGCCGGCCTATATCCCGGCCCTCGATTCGGCCGGGGTGAAGTGGGTCAGCGGCTACCCGCCCAACCAGGCCAAGGGCCTGCCCTATGTATCCGGGCTCATCATCCTCAACGACCCCGAGACCGGTCTGCCCCGGGCGGTCATGGACTGCACCTGGATCACGGCCATGAGGACCGGCGCGGCTTCGGCGGTCTCGGCCAAATACCTGGCCCGTCCCGGATCGGAGACCATCGGCCTTTTGGCCTGCGGCGCCCAGGGGCACGCCCACCTCGAGGCCATGCGGGTCGTGTTGCCCTTGAAGAAGGTCAAGGCCTACGACGTGGACCGACGGCGGGCCCGGGTCCTGGCCGACTTCGCCCGCGAAAAGCTTCAGCTCGAGGCCGAGGTGGTTATGGAACCCAGGCCGGCGGTCACGGGCTGCGACATCATCGTGACCTCGGGCCCTATTCTGAAAAAGCCCCACCAAACCATCCAGGCCGGCTGGATGGAGGAAGGGGCCTTCGCCTCCCTGGTGGACCTGGATTCGTACTGGTCCCGGGACGCCTTGCGGCAAGCCGATAAATGGACCACCGACCACCTGGGCCAGTACCAGGAATATAGGGACGAAGGCGGCTTTTTTCAGGACTGTCCGGAGGTGGACGCCGAACTGGCCGAACTGGTCACCGGCCGCAAACCGGGTCGGGAGAGGCCGGAAGAGCGCACTTTCGCCGTCAACCTAGGTCTGGCCCTGGACGACCTGGCCGTGGCCCCGCTGGTGTACGAACGGGCCATCCAGGCCGGGCTCGGGACTTGGCTGCCCTTCTGAAAGCGGGTAGGGGCACGGCGCGCCGGGCCCCTACTCAGAACGCCTTGTGCTCGGTCCGGGCGATGATCTCGTTCTGCAACGTTTCGGAAAGATCGCAGAAGAAGTCGCTGTACCCGGCCACGCGGACGATCAGGTCCCGATACTCCTCCGGCCGGGCCTGGGCCGCCCGCAGGGTTTCGGCGCGGACAACGTTGAACTGGAGGTGGTGGCCGTCCAGTTTGAAATAGGTCCGGACCAGGCTGGCCAGGTTGTCGAGGCCCTCGTCTCCCTCGAGGAGATCCGGGGTGAATTTTTGGTTGAGCAAGGCGCCGCCGGTGCGGACGTGATCCATCTTGGAGGCGGATTTGACCACGCCGGTGGGACCGTGGCGGTCGGCGCCCTGGGTGGGTGAGATACCCTCGGACAGAGGTTCGAAGGCCAGGCGGCCGTCAGGGGTGGCCCCGGTCACTGACCCGAAATAGATGTGGCAGGTGGTGGGCAGCATGTTGACGCGGTACACGCCGCCCCGGACGGTGGGCCGGCCGTTGACGGCCTGGTAATACATATCGAAAAGGCTCCGCATGATCTCGTCGGCCCGGTCGTCGTCGTTGCCGTACCGCGGGGTCTTGTTCAAGATGAGCTGCCGCATCTTTTCCCGGCCCTCGAAGTTACTAGCCAGGGCTGCCAGCAGTTCGTCCAGGCCGAAGGATCGCCAGTCATAGACGTGATGTTTTATGGCCGAAACAGCGTCGGTCAGAGTCCCGATGCCCACGCCCTGGATGTAATTGGTGTTGTACCGAGCCCCGCCGGCATGGTAATCCCTGCCCCGGGCCACGCAGTCGGAGATGACCAGGGACAGGAAGGGCGCCGGCATGGACTCGGCGAACAGGGACTCGATGATGTTGTTGCCCCGGACCTTGACGTCCACGAAGTGGCGAAGCTGTCTTTCGAAGGCCGCCAGTAGTTCCTCCAGGGTGGCCAGTCCGCGGGGATCGCCGGTTTCGAGGCCTATTCTCCGTCCGGTCCGGGGGTCCAGGCCGTTGTTCAGCGTTATCTCGAGGACCTTGGGCAGATTGAAATACCCGGTCAGGATGTAGGCCTCCTTGCCGAAAGCCCCGGTCTCGACGCAGCCGCTGGTTCCGCCCTCGCGGGCGTCTTCGAGAGATTTACCCTGCCGCAACAGTTCCTCGACCACCAGGTCCGCGTTGAACAGGGAAGGCTGTCCCCAGCCTTTCCGGACTATGCGGCAGGCTCTTTTTAAAAAACGGTCCGGGTTCTTCCGGCTGAGTTGAATATTCGAACTGGGCTGGAGCAACCGCATCTCGTCTATGACGTCCAGGATCAGGTAGGTGACTTCATTGACGCCGTCGGTCCCGTCGGGCTTCAGACCGCCCGTGTTGATGTTGGCGAAGTCGGTGTACGTGCCGCTCTCGGCGGCCGTGACCCCAACCTTGGGCGGGGCCGGCTGATTGTTGAATTTGATCCAGAAACACTGGAGCAGTTCCCTGGCTTTTTCTTTGGTCAGGGTCCCGTCTTCCAGGCCCAGCCGATAAAAGGGATAAAGGTGCTGGTCCAGCCGGCCGGGATTGAAGGCGTCCCAGGGATTGAGTTCGATAATGACGCCCAGATGAACGAACCAATAATATTGGAGGGCTTCCCAGAAACTCCGGGGTCGTTCGGCCGGCACCCTCGAGCAGATTGCGGCGATGGTCTCGAGTTCTTGGCGCCGGACGGAATCCGGCTCGACCGCCGCCAGTTCCCTGGCCTTATCGGCGTGCCGGCGGGCGAAGGCGATCAGGGCCTCGGCGCAGAGGCGCATGGCTTTCAATTGCTGCTGTTTCTTGTACGCGTCAGGATCGTCTAAAAAGTCCAGGCCGGCCAGGTTCCGGTCAATATCGGCCCTGAAGTCCTTCAGGCCTTTGTGGTAGATTTTGCCGTCCAGGACGGTGTGGCCCGGAGCGCGCTGCTCCATGAACTCGGTGAAGACGCCAGCCCGGTACGCCTCGATCCACTCCTCGGACATCTCGGCAAAAATGCGCCGGCGCATGTTCCGGCCCCGCCAGTACGGTATGATCACTTCCTCGTACGCTTGCCGGGTTTCCGGGTCCACCCGGAAGGAGGTCTTGGGCCGGGTGTCGAGTACGTCCAGGTCGGCCAGGGAATGGCAGCAAAGCTCGGGACAGGTCGGCGTGGCCTTGGGTCCGGGGCCCCGCTCGCCCACGATCAACTCCCCTGGACCGAAGTAAATGGTCTTGTTCTCGAGGATGTATTTAAAGGCCAGGGCCCGCCGCATGGGGGCCGAGACTTCACCCATTTCCTGGTAGGCCCTGGTTACCAGCAAGGCCCGTTCAGCGGAAAGACATTCCACCGCCGCCAGGCTTTCCTCTCGCAGCCTGGCCACCCGTTCGTTCATTTGATCACCCTTTCTCCCACGTCAGGCCCCCAGGGACGCTTTCAAGCCATGGGCTTCGAGCAGCCGGACCATTTCCTCGAGGCGCTCCTGAGAAGGCCGCTCGGTCCCGGCGACCCGGCACTCTCTCCCCAGAAGCCGGTATTTGTCCAGGCCGGTTTCATGATACGGCAACAATATAATATACCGGATTTTTTCCAAAGCCGCCACAAACCGGGCCAAGGCCGAAAGATTGTCCTGCCCGTCGGTCAGGCCCGGAATGACGGGCAGCCTGATCCAGACCTCCTTGGCGGTCCGGTCCAGTTTTTTAAGATTTTCGAGTATGAGGCGGTTCGACGCGCCGGTTTCCCTTTGGTGGGCCTCGTCGTCCATGATCTTGAGGTCGTACAGGAACAGATCGACGAAGGGCATTATCCTTTCCAGGACCCCGACGTCGGCCAGACCGCAGGTGTCCACCGCGGTATGGATTTCTTCATCCTTACAGGCCTTCAGCAACGCTTCGAGGAACTCGGGCTGGCTCAAGGGCTCGCCGCCGGAAAAAGTAACCCCGCCTCCTGATTCCTCGAAAAAGGGCAGGTCTTTCTTTATTTCCTCCATGACCTGGGCCACGGTCATCCTCCGGCCGATGACCTCTCTGGCTTCGGCCGGACAGGACTCGACGCAACGGCCGCAACGGACGCAAAGTTCCTCGAGTTTGATGAATTTCCCCTGGATCAAGACAATGGCGCCCTGGGGGCAGACCAGTTCGCACTCGCCGCAGCCGATACAGCGGTTTGGACGAAAGACGATCTCAGGATGGACGGACTGGCTTTCCGGGTTGTGACACCAGAGGCAGCCCAGGGGACAGCCTTTCAGAAAGACGGTGGTTCGGAGGCGAGGGCCGTCCCGGGTCGAGAACCTCATGATATTGAATACTATTCCCGTCTGCTCGTACCCGTGGCCGGTCACGCGGATCGCCCCACCCTACAACCCTTCCGACTTGGCCTCGGCCCACAGCCGGTCCATCTCCTCGAGACCGGCCTCGGCCGGCCGCCGGCCCTCGGCGGCCAGCTTGGCCTCGATATATTTGAACCTCCGGGTGAAGCGGTTGTTGGTCCGGCGGAGGGCGTCTTCGGAATTTATTTTCAAGTGACGGGCCAGGTTGGCCAGGGTGAAGAGCACGTCGCCCAGTTCATCGGCGGTTCGAGCCAGGTCTTTCCGGGCCAGGGCCTGGCGGAGTTCGGTCAGCTCGAGGTCCAGGGTCGAAATGACCGCCTCCGGGTCGGGCCAATCGAAGCCGACCCGGCCGGCCCTTTCGGAAAGGCGATGGGCCTTGAGCAAAGCGGGGAGGGCTTCCGGTACGCCAGCCAGGAGCGACCCCTCTTTTTCCTTCTGCTTGAGTTCGTGCCACTGGGCCTTGACTTCTTCGGCGCTGTTCAGGTTCCGGCCGGAACCGAATATATGGGGATGCCGGGCGATCATTTTATCGGCGGCCAGGTCCAGAACCTCGGCCAGGTCAAAAAGCCCTTTTTTCTGGAATACCTTGGCCAGGAAGAAAATAAGGAAGAGACAGTCGCCCATTTCTTCCTTTATGGCCGACCGGTCGCCTTGTTCCAGGGCGGCCAGGAGTTCGTGGGTTTCTTCCAGCAGGTACAGGCGCAGGGTTTCGGGCGTCTGTTTGAGGTCCCAGGGGCAGCCGTGGGAGGGATCGAGCAGGCGATCGAGGACCTGGCTGACTCGATCCAGGGCTGTATTCCGGGACATGACGTTTTATTGAGGTTTATCCTGGCCGGGCCAGGCCGGTTTGGCCGGCTGGCTCGAACCCGGAACCGGCTTCCAGGGCCCGGGTTGGCCGCCGCCATCGGCGGGCAGGTCGGGAAGTTTGGGTTTCAGGCCTTCCGGCAGTATTTCCGGCCGGGCTTCGAACGATTTCTTGAGATCGGCCGGTACGAACTCCTTGAAGCTTTCCGACAGGGCCCGGATATAGGGCCAGGACTGGGATTCCTTGAAAATGGTTGTTTCCGACCGGAGGAAAGCCGGCACGGCCATGACCACCACTGCTAACAGGACCAGGCCTCGGCCCACGCCGATGACCGCACCCAGCAAGCCGTTGGTAACGTTGGAGATATTGATTTTGATCAGGGTGTCCAGAAGGATACCCACCAGGCTGACCAGGAAGAAGGAGACCAGAAAGACCAGTTCGAAGCCCAGGGCGTGGCGGTAGGAAATGCTCTGGACGAAAGGTTTCAGGCTGTCGGCCGCGGCCGGGTAATAGGTGTTGGCCAGCAGGAACCCGGCCACCAGGCCGGCCACGCCGGCCGTTTCCTTGACAAATCCACGAAAGACTCCCCGGAGAAAGAAAAAGGCCAGGATCGCCAGCAATATTAAATCCAGAGTATTCATGAAGCTCCCCGCGCGGCTTGTTAGGGCGTCTAATAACACAACCGTCCACATACGTCAAGCTATTCATATTTTTAATCATTCCCATAATCACCGTCAAAAAAATTAAAAAACCTCGTTGGCCCTGAGAAATCAGGGTGATATGATGTTTTCTGTCGAAGGAAAGCATCACCAACGAGGTGAATATATTATGTCACAGACGGTTCTTC
>JBFMAW010000033.1:0-68575 GCA_040755515.1 Thermodesulfobacteriota bacterium
CCCCACCCCACCTCGCGGTGACGCAGTTTCCCTCGGATACAGACCGGAGTGCGAATGTCTGGAGAGGACTTGCACCTCCCTGTTCGTGTGCGCCCGCAGGCGCACTAGGGGCGCACTGCGTGCGCCCTTCTTATGGATTTGTGATTCATCCGCGAAATGATAATATAACGCCGGCGCCGACAAATAGGCGGGAAAGGCCGGCGGCCTGGAAGGAGGCAAAATGTTCGATTTCCTGTTGACCGAGGAGCAGCTCAAGCTGCGCGACGAGGCCCGGGCCCTGGTCAAATGGGTGCCGCGGCAAATGATCCTGGACATGGACCAGGATAAAATCCGCTTCCCCAAGGAGTTTCTCCGGGAAGCGGCCCGACGCCGCCTGTTCGGCTGCCGCTATCCCAGGCAATGGGGCGGCCGGGACCTGGACTGGGTGTCCACGGCCATGGTCATCGAGGAAGTGGGGACCCTGGGGTACTCCTTTGCCTGCGTCTTCGGCGTAGGGGCCGAACTGGTCTGCGACGCCATAATCCTCCACGGCACGGACGAACAGAAGGAGAAATACGTCCGGCCCCTGTTGAACGGCGAACTCTTCGCCGCCGAATGCCTGACCGAACCCCGGGGAGGTTCCGACTTTTTCGGCGCCACCACCACGGCCGAGGACAAGGGCGATTACTTCCTGCTCAACGGCCAGAAGCGCTTCATCGTGGGCGCCGAGGGCGCCGACTTTTTCCTGGTCTACGCCCGAACCGATTTCGATCCGCGGGCCAAGCCCCACCAGGCCTTGACCGCCTTTATCGTGGACCGCGGCCCAGGAGTCGAGGTCGAATACCTGTATGGACTCATGGGCACCCGGGGCGGCGGCGCCGGCCGGCTGGTCTTCAAGAACGTCAAGGTGCCCCGGGAAAACATCGTGGGCCGACTCAACGGCGCGCTGGCCGTGTTCAACACCATGATGATCCCGGAACGACTGGGCACCGCGGCCATGACCGTCGGCTCGGCCCGGCCGGCCCTCGAAGTGGCCACCGGGTACACCACCCGGCGCAAGGCCTTTGGCCAGATCATCAACCAGTTCCAGGGCGTCAGCTTCCAGGTGGCCGAGGCGGCCATGCTCCTGGACGCCTCCCGGGCCCTGGTTTACACCACTTGCCGGGCCGTGGACGCGGGCCTGAACGCGGACCAGACCCGCCGCATGGTGAGCGAGACCAAAAAATTCGTCACCGAAGCCTGCCAGAAGGCGGTCCACCACTCCATGCAGGTCATGGGCGGCATCGGTTACACCAATGTCTTCCCGGTGGAACGCATCAGCCGGGACCTGAGGCTGGCCTCCATCTGGACCGGCACCAACGAAGTCATGTCCATGATCATCGCCCACGAGTGGTACCGCGAATACTTCGAGCGCAAGAAGGCCGGACTGGAGCGTGATTACGAAGCCGACGCCAGCGAGGCCCAGGCCCAGGACGAAAAAATATACGGGTAGCCCAGACCTCTTGTTTCGCCGTAGCCAAAGCCGCGGCGAACCAGGAGCCTAACCTCACAAAACACTTTAACTCCTTTAAAACATAGCGGAATTTTTTTCAGCCGGCCGGCCGGAACGCCCTGGTAAAAACTGCCGGAAGCCTGATCCGTCTTCCAGGCCCTTACTCTGATATGATCCGATAATTAATTGATATAGCTACATTATTTTAGTCGGTTCTCCTTTGGCACGGCTGTTGCTCCTTCGTGGTCCAAACCTTAGCCCCCTAAGGAGGCGGACTTTGCAGACCCCGGCCGTCACTTCTTCTCCTCAGCTCAGTCTGGCTGATCTGTTCCTGAACTCTTTCGATCTCAACGCCTCCCAGGCCATGCTCAGCCAGCGTGCGCTGAAGTCCGACCGCACCTTCAACCTGCTCCTAGGGCAGAGCCTGCAAAATGACGCCCTGGCTTTGAAATCGGAGCCGCCCAAGCTAAGGCCCAGATCTGAACCGCCTCGAATCGCCTCCAGGACAGCCGGCGCCGGGTCAACATCCTCTAAATCAGAATCATCCGCGACCCAGGTGCGCCGGAGCGCCAAAGAAGAAATGGAACGGCAGGTTCAGGACCTGGGTGTTCCGTTGGACCAGTTATCGCTCGGTCAGGAGGACCTGGACCGCTTGGAGCAGGTCCTGGAAGACAGCGGCTATACTTCGGAAGAGGTCCAGACCGTCATGGCCAAGTTGTCTCAGGGGCCTCTGACCATGGATCGGGTCCTGGCCGTTTTGAACACGGCCAAGAACCAGGCCAAAGAAAAACTCAAGTTGTCCGAGGAAAGCCTTCCCCTGCTGGGACAGTTTCTGCAGGAACTGGGCGTCAACGCCGAAAAGGTCAACGAAATCCTGTCGGAACTCCAACCCGGTCAGACCTTCGGGTCCGAGGAGTTCAAAAAGATACTGCTGAACGTGGCCGGCCTGAATCTCCGCACCCAGGACCTTTCCCAGGTCAACCAGGACAATCTCAAGAGCCTGTTGACCTCCCTGGGTATCCAACCCGAGGAACAGCAAAAATTCTGGAACATCATGAACAAGACAGGCGGAAAGGTGTCGCTGGAGGGGCTGGCCGCCTTTTTGAAAAGCGCCGAAAGGCCGGAACCGCTGACCGGGCAGCAGATCGATAACATCCGGCAATTCCTCGACAACCTGGTACTCAACGGTTCCCTGCGGCCCACGCCATATTTCAATCGCATATTAAACCTGCTCCAGGCCTTGGGCGACCAGGAGTTGGACGAGGATTCCCTGAGCGAGAGCCCGGCCATCCAGGCCCTGCGGCAAGGGACGGGTTCGGTCAAGGCCACGACCATGGGCACGGGGAACCTGGGCCAGAGCGGATCGGAAGCCGGCCAGAATGAAACAGGCTTCAACCAGGGCGAAGTCAAGGCCGGAAACTTAGCCGGCTCTGACCGCGCCGCCGCCACGACCCGGACGTCCCGCCTGTACGAGGAAGTGGCCAAACAGGTCGCGGACAAGATCGTCTATCAGTTTAAAAGCGGACAGCATAACCTGAGACTCAATCTAATCCCCGAGGAGTTGGGGCGGCTGAACATAAATCTGCTGGTGAAGGAGAACAGCGTCCAGGCCACTATCATCGCCGAAACCTCCCTGGCCAAGGGGGTGCTGGAGGAACAGATGGCCAGCCTGCGCGAAGCCCTGGCCCAGCAAGGCCTGGAACTGAAACGCTTCGACGTCTCCCTGGGCTGGCAGAACCAGCAGGAAAACCGATTCGGCCAAGAACGAAACCCCTCCGGGGCCGGGCCGGACTCCAGGCTCGAACAGGCTTCTTCGGAAATCGAGTCGGATGAAGAAAACATACTCGCCTGGCGCCGCGGCCGGGTGGACAGGATGATTTAGATCGGGGGAAAAAAATGACCGTCGTCACCCAGAATCCTACTCTCGAGTCCGTCCTGCCGCAGGTGCAGCAGGGCCAGGAAATCGCCCGGGTTGACGGGCAGAAGGAACTGGGCAAGGATGCCTTCCTGAAGCTCCTGGTGGCCCAGATGAAGTACCAGGACCCTCTGAATCCGATGGAAAACCTGGAAATAACCCAGCAGTTGGCCCAATTCACCAGCCTCGAGCAGCTCTACAACCTGAACAGCCAGCTTACCAACGTCAACTCGACCTTGCAGTCCCAGAACAACTATCAGGCCATGGACCTGGTGGGCAAGGAGATCAAGGCCCAGGGCTCGACCCTGTCGGTCAGTTCGGGCTCGGCCACCGGAGGTTCTTTCACCCTCGAGGAGGCGGCCACGGTCAATGTGTTGATCAGCAACGAAGCCGGTGAAGCGGTCAGGACCCTCAGCCTGGGCCAACTCGCCGCGGGCGACCACAACATCGTCTGGGACGCCAAGTATTATACCGGCGCCACGGCCGCGGACGGCAATTACACTTTCTCGGTGGCGGCCACCAACGCCAGTGGGGAACAACTCACGGTTGACACCAGGATTCAAGGCCGGGTCACGGGCGTGGCCTTCAACACCAGCGAGTCGCCCACCCTGGTCTTGAACAAGCTGCAGGTCGGTCTGGCCGACGTTCTGGAGGCCTGGGTTCCGGCGGCTTCGGACGATGAGGATTGACCGCCTTAGGATCGAACAAGGAGGTTTGATTAAATGAGCGTATCTTCCGCGATGTACGCCGCCATAACGGGCCTCAACGCCATGGGCACGGCCATGAGCGTCGTCGGCAACAATATCGCCAACGTCAATACCGTGGGCTTCAAGGCGGCCCGGTGCAACTTTCAGGACCTGCTTTCCCAGAATTATCATGGCGGAGCCGGGCCCCAGCAGATCGGCCGCGGGGTGCAGATCGGCTCGGTCAGCCAGATATTTTCCCAGGGCGCCTTCCAGAATTCGAGCCAGGACACGGATATAGCCATTGCCGGCGAAGGATTCTTCATGGTCCGGGACATTGACGACAACGTCTATTACTATACCCGGGCCGGGGCCTTTCTATTCGACAACGACGGCCGGATGGTTTCGCCCAACGGCCACGTGCTGCAGGGCTACAGTTTTTCCACCGACACGCCTCCGGTCGAAAGCGGCACTTACGACGACATAATCATCAACCGGATAGATGAAGACGCCCGGGTCACGTCCACCTCGACCTTCATCGTCAACCTGGATTCGAGAGAGAGCTCCAGGTATTCCGGCTCGCTGGCCGACGCCTGGGACGGCAGCGATTCAACCACACCCATAGACGCCCGCAGCTACGTTTATCAGACTTCGATCCGGGTTTATGACTCCGAAGGGGGCCCCCACGATCTGTCCATTTACTTCGACCCCAGCGACACCCTGGAAAACGTCTGGGAGTATATCGTCACCTGCGATCCGGCCGAAGACGCACGCACCAACACGGGCACGGCCGCGGGCTCGGCCTTCGCCGGAACGTCTTTAGCCGGCCTCCTGCAAAGCGGCACCATCACCTTCGATCCGGAAGGCCATATTCGCAACATCACCGCCAGCAACCTGACCTCGTTCACGCCCGGCGCCGTCAATCCCGCCGTGACCTATACCGGCTGGAACTCGGCCAACGGCGCGGTCACCGTGGGAGGGACTTACACCGCCAGCGCCTCCGGAACCTATTCCCTGACCTTGAACAGCAGCGCCGCCGCGGCCACGTACAACATTCACTGGGTCAACCCTTCCGGCAGTTCGGGCAACGCGGTTTTCAGCGGCTTGGGTCCGCACCTGATTCCTGACGGACAGGGCGTGACCTTCACCATCGGCGCGCCAGGCTTCCCCCAGGACGCCGGCGACCAGGTCTCCTTCACCGTCACCGGCCAGACCGCGGTCTGGACCCCGGCCACACTGACCGCCGATGGCGTTTATTCGGTGCTCGCGGCTTTTCAAACGGACGCCGGACCGCCGGGTCATACTCCCCCGGCCATTCCCGCGGCCAACACGCCGGTGTCTCAGGCCATAGAGCTTAACTTCGGCGCCAGAAACACCACCGGCGTGACCGGAGACTGGATCAACGACAGCCAGTCCACGACCCAGTACGCCTCGCCCTCCAGCACTTTGCTCCAGACCCAGGACGGCTATACTTCAGGATATTTGCAGAAAATATCCATCGATACCGAAGGCGTCATCAGCGGGACTTTCTCCAACGGCCGCCAGCGGGCCCTTTTCCGGGTCGGCCTGGCCCTTTTCCGGAATCCCTGGGGCCTGCAAAAAGTCGGCAACAACCTCTACAGCATCACCCAAAAGGCCCGGGACTGGACCTTCAACAAGCCCGGCACGGGCGGCACCGGCGATATTTCGCCCAATTCCCTGGAACAGTCCAACGTGGACCTGGCCGAGGAGTTCGTGGACATGATCGTTCAAGAACGAGGGTTCCAGGCCAACTCCAAGGTCATCACCACCACCGACACCATGATGGCGGAGCTTATCAACCTGAAACGTTAACCCGACTTGAACCCACTTTCCCGGGGGGCCGAAACGGCCCCCTTTTTGCTCGTCTTTGAAATGGGCCATCCGGCTCGAAGACCAGTCAAGGAATTGACCCTCGCTCCGGAAAAAGCTTGACAAGAAGCAAGCGGGCTTTGGAGGAAGGTTGGCGGCCGTCACCGAGCCTTCTCAAATAATGTATAATATTTCAATATGTTAATAAAGCTCGCCCTCGACTGAAACCATCCCCCTCCCCATAACTTAAACTATATGATAACTTGAGGTTTACCTGGTACAAACCTTGCTGTATCTTTTACCTATACCGTACCGTCCAAGGTTGGAGCATGGATGTAGCCACCTTTATCGGGATAATCTCTTCGTTCGTTCTGCTGGTCCTGGCCATTCTCATGGGCAGCAGCCTGATGACCTTTTTCAACGTGCCTTCCGTGCTGATCGTGGCCGGCGGCACCATCTGCGCCACTATGATCAACTATCCGTTAAAGGAAGTGATCAACACCCTGAAGGTGGCCAAGAACGCCTTTTTCGCCCGGACCCTGACCTATGGCGAAATCATCACTAATTTCGTGATTTACTCCGGCAAGGCCCGCAAGGAGGGTATACTGGCCCTGGAAAACATACTGCCGACGATCGAGGACGAGTTCCTCAGAAAGGGTCTACAACTGGCCATAGACGGCCTGGAGCCTCAAGCCATCACCGAGATACTCGATACGGAAATCTCGTTCATCGAAGACCGGCATCGCCTGGGGGCCGACATCTTTCAGACCATGGGCACCTTCGCCCCGGCCTTCGGCATGATCGGGACCCTGATCGGTCTGGTCCAGATGCTGCAGAACATGGCCGATCCCAACGCCATCGGACCGGCCATGGCCGTGGCCCTGATCACCACCTTGTACGGCGCGGTTCTGGCCAACGTCCTTTTCCTGCCCATCGCCGGAAAACTCCGCGCCCGAAGCAAGGAGGAGTGCCTGATCAAGGAGATGATCGTGCAGGGACTCCTGTCCCTGTCCCGCGGGGACAACCCCAGGATTCTCGAGCAAAAGCTCCATTCCTTCCTCGCTCCCCAGTTGCGGGTTTCTTCTTTCAAATGAGGTGACCGGCAGGTGGCTCGACGTAATAAGGAAGAGAAACCGGAATGGGAGATCGGCAATATCGGCCTGATGATGGTGACCTCGCTCAACGTGCTGCTGCTCGCCTTTTTCATCATGCTTTCTTCCAAGGGCATCATCGAGGAAAAACGATACCAGGCGGCCCTAGGTTCCCTGACCGGGGCCTTCAGATTCACCGGCGGAGCGATGTCTCCCATTGACGGCAAGGGTCAGGCCTTGATCCGTCCCGATAGCCAGATAGAACCGGTCCAGAGGGACCTGGGGCTTATCCGGGAGGCCCTGACCAGGCAGATACTCCAGGACAAGGTCCATCTGCTGTCCGGCCGGACGCGCAAGGTCATCAGCCTCGAATCGACCATTCTCTTTCCTCCCGGCGGAGTCGAAATTCTATCGGAAATGAAGCCGCTGCTGAGGGAAATAAATCAGATACTGAAAGGTGGCGACTATCCCGTCGTCATCGAGGGCCATACCGACGACCAGCCGCCCCGGAGCGAGGAATTCAAGGACAACTGGCAGATTTCCGCCTTGAGGGCCACGGCGGTCTTGCGATTTTTTCTCGAAGAAGGGACCATTGCGCCCAACCGGTTGTCCGCTTTCGGCTACGGTGGCAACCGGCCCATGGTGGTCAATAATTCACCCCGTAACCGGGCCCGGAACAACCGCCTGGACCTGGTATTGGACGAGGACTTGCGCCGCAAGCTGGCTCGGGAAGAGGAGCGCCGCCAGCGACAGCGGATCTTCGACTTCAAGGGCTTCTCCTTCAACCTCTTCGGCTGGTGACCCGGGGACGATAGGGAAATCATGGCCAATCGCCGCAACGCCGCCGCTTCCGGCCTCAATCCCATGGGGTGGATGGTCACTTTTTCCGACCTGGTGAACCTGCTGCTCACCTTCTTCGTCCTGCTGGTGGCCATGTCCACCATGGATGTGGCTTCCCTTCAACAAATGGCGGGGCCGTTCGTTTCCGGCGGCGGTGGTCCTCTGGAGGCGCCCCAGGATGAGAGGGCCCGGGAACTGGCCAGGCTGTTGGAAGGCATCGAGCGCGCTCCGGCCGAAAGCGCTGCCGGGGTTGAGGAACTCAAGACCGTTCTTTTTAAATTCGAGGACGCGGAATTCAGCAAAATGATGGCTCTGCCCGATCGGGAGATCGAAGTCTCCAGCGACGCGCGGGGCCTGGTCATCCAGGTCTCGGACAGCATCCTGTTCCGGGAAGGCGGATCAGACCTCAAACCGGAGTTTCTGCCGGTTCTGAGTCGGATAGCGGAACTATTGAGGGTATCGCGGCGGCCCGTCTCCATCGAGGGCCACACCGACGACTCGCCCCTGGAAGGCGCCGGCCGCACCTGGGCCTGGGACCTGTCGTTCCAGAGGGCCAAGGCCGTATTGGACTATTTCACCCTGGACGAGGCCCTGGCTCAGGAAAGGTTCCGGGTGGGCGGTTTCGGAGCGACCAGGCCTTTAGTACCCAACAACAGTCGGGAAAACAGGGCCAAAAACAGGCGGATCGAGATAATATTATATAGAGAAGCTTTTAGTTGAGCGGGGTGAGCTATGGCCAAGGAAGAAATGGAAGCGGTGGAGTCGGCGGCTCCTCAAGGCGGCGGCAAGAAAAAGCTTTTATTACTGGTCATTATTTTAGTGGTGGTCCTGGGGGGCGCGGCCGCGGCCCTGACCTTCCTGGCGCCGGGACTTGTCCCCGGCCTGGGTAAGAAAGCGGAAAAAAAAGCCGACGCCGCGCATGCGGAACCGGCGGCGGGTAAAACCGATGCCGCCGGCCCGGGAGCCCTCTACCCCATGAAGACCATCATCGTCAATCTCATGGACCCGGGGGGCAAGCGTTATTTGAAGGCGACCTTATCCCTGGAGATGGACCGGGAGCCGCTGAAGGCCGAAGTTGACGCCAAACTGCCACAGATACAGGATTCCATTCTGATTCTGTTGTCCAGCCAGACCTATGACGACATAAGCACCATGGAAGGCAAAACCCAACTCCGAAACCAGATCGTGAGCCGTTGTAACACCATTCTCAAGACCGGTAAGATCAGGACGGTTTATTTCAGCGAATTCGTGGTGCAGTAGCGAGGAAGCGTCGTGAGCAAGATTCTGACCCAGGACGAGGTGGACGCCCTGCTGAGGGGCATGTCCGGGGGAGAGATCGAGACCGAGAGCGATACGGTCGAAGACGATTCCGGGATAACGGTCTACGATCTGACCAACCAGGACCGCATCATCCGCGGCCGGATGCCCACCCTGGAGATCATCAACGACCGTTTCGCCCGGTTGTTGCGGACCACCTTATCCGGCTCGCTACGCAAGGTAATAGACGTCTCGGCTTTTTCCATAGACATGATCAAATTCGGCGAGTTCATGCGCGCCTTGCCCGTGCCCACGAGCCTGCACATTTTCAAGGTGGACCCGTTGCGCGGACATGGCATTATGGTCATCGAGACCAAGCTGGTCTTCAACCTGGTGGACAATTTCTTCGGCGGCTCGGGCCGTTCCTTCATCAAGATTGAAGGCCGGGACTTCACCGCCATCGAAAACAAACTGATCAATAAAGTCATACGCATGGCCATGGACGACTTGGAAAAAGCTTGGAATCCGGTTCACCCCCTGAAGCTGACTTACGTCCGTAGCGAGACCAATCCGCAGTTCGCCAGCGTAGTGGCGCCGACGGAAGTGGTGATCGTCATCAAGTTCGAGGTGGAACTGGAACAGACCGTGGGCACCCTGATCATCTGCCTGCCCTATTCCACGGTTGAACCCATCCGTTCCAAACTCTATGCCGGTTTTCAGAGTGACCAGCTCGAAGTGGACCACGAATGGATCAACCGCTTCATCGACCAGGTCCGGGAAGCCTCGGTCTCGGTGGTGGTCGAGCTGGGGCGGGCCCGGGTGAGCGGCGGACATTTGCTGAATCTCAAGGTGGGCGATGTCCTCACCCTGGAACACGACGTGAATCAGCCTTTGTTGATCAAGGTCGAAGGCGTGCCCAAGTTTAAAGGGTTTCCGGGGGTGTCCCGAGGCAACAAGGCGGTGCAGATAGTGTCGGACCAAAGAGGTAAATAAGGAGCAGACCATGCCCGATAATCAGGTTCTGAGTCAGGACGATATCGACAAACTCATGAGCGAGGACGGCGAACTGGGTCAGGGTTGGGAAGAAAAGCCTCCACCCAAGAAGCCCGCGGCCAAGCCGGCGCCGTCGGCCCATGATTTCGGTCAACTGGCCGTCAGCGGTTCGACCGCGCCAGCCGGGCAACCCCGGTCCCTGGATTTCATCCTGGACATCCCCCTCGAAGTCTCGGTCGAGCTGGGCCGAACCAAGATGGTCATCAACGATCTGCTCCAACTGGGTCAGGGCTCGGTGATCGAACTGACCAAGCTGGCCGGAGAACCGCTCGAGATACTGGTCAACAACAAGCTGGTGGCCCGCGGAGAAGTCGTGGTGGTCAACGAGAAATTCGGCGTGCGCGTGACCGATATCGTCAGCCCCATGGAACGGGTCAAAAGCCTGACCTAGGGTGACGTGTTGGCCCGCAACTTCCTTCTTCCGGTAGTCGCCGCGATCGTGGCCGCGAGCCTTTTGCTCTCGGCCGCCGCCGCGGCCGCCCAGGAGGCCCCCGGCGGGGACGCGCCTGATCTCTTCCTGGCTGGATTCAAAATGGCCGGCGCTCTGATTCTCGTAATCGCCGGCCTCTGGCTGACCTTCTATTTACTGCGCCGTTCAGGCCTCAACCGAACCAGGCTGTTCGGCGGCCAGGAGATCATCCGGATCATCGCCACCCGGGCCCTGGCGCCCAAGAAATACATCGCCCTGGTGGAAGTGGGCGATTCCGTCCTGACCCTGGGTGTGACCGCGGAACATATCTCCTGCCTGGACAAAACGCCCGCCGACGCCTTCAAGGCCGGCCTGGAAGGCAAGTCCGCCTGGCCCGCCCGGCGAGGCTTCAGCCAGGTCCTGGACGCTCTCACCAACCCTCCGGTTAGAACCGAGGATCATACATGAACCGCCGC
The DNA here is from genome assembly GCA_040755515.1 of Thermodesulfobacteriota bacterium. Taxonomy (GTDB): domain Bacteria; phylum Desulfobacterota; class Desulfarculia; order Adiutricales; family JAGVGV01; genus JBFMAW01. Next base: position 11,026 of record JBFMAW010000033.1, read on the forward strand.
CGGCTTTTTCTGATCCTGGCCGCCGCTCTGACTCTGACTTTCAGCGGCCTGACCGCCTGGGCTTTCCCCGTACCCACGGTCAGCATAGGCCTCGAGGAAGCCGACTCGCCGGCCCAGATGGCCACCGTCCTGCAAATCCTCCTGCTTCTGACCGTCTTGACCCTGGCCCCGGCCATCCTGATCATGATGACTTCTTTCGTCCGGCTGATCGTGGTTTTTTCCTTTCTGCGCCACGCCCTGGGCACCCAGACCATGCCGCCCAGCCAGATAATCGTCGGTCTGGCCCTTTTTCTCACCGTCTTCATCATGCGGCCGGTCTGGACCAGCGTCAACGACCAGGCCGTCAAGCCCTTTCTGGCCCATGAAATATCCCAACAGGAAGCCTATGACCGGGCCGCCGGACCCGTTCGCGATTTCATGTTCCGCCAGACCCGGGAAAAGGACCTGGCCTTGTTCATGAACCTGGCCCAGATGGAGCGGCCCAAGAATAAGGAGGACGTCCCCATTTCGGCTTTGATCCCGGCCTTCACCATAAGCGAACTCAAGACCGCTTTCACCATCGGCTTCATCCTTTATGTGCCCTTTCTGGTCATTGACATGGTGGTGGCCTCGGTTTTGCTTTCCATGGGTATGATGATGCTGCCGCCGATCATGGTCTCGCTGCCGTTCAAGCTCATGCTCTTTGTCCTGGTGGACGGCTGGAATCTGATCGTCGGCTCTCTGGTAAAAAGCTTCGGATAGAAGGGTAATAGATGGAATGACGCCGGAATTCGTGGTCGGATTCGGCCGCCAGGCCGTGGAACTTACGCTGTTGCTGGCTTTGCCCATGCTGGGACTGGGACTGCTGGTGGGCATCATCATCAGCGTCCTCCAGGCCACCACACAGATTCATGAAATGACGCTGACCTTTGTCCCTAAAATCCTGGCCATCATGACCGCCCTGATCGTCTTCGGTCCCTGGATGATGGAGAAGATCATCACCTACACCCGGACGGTGATCGTCAATATTCCGACGTACGTCCGATGATGACCCATGAACCTGCTGCCTGAAATCAATCCGGCCGAATTCACCGCCTTCCTGCTGGTGCTGGTGCGGGTATCCATCCTGGTCTTCCTGGTGCCGGTGCTGGGCAGCGAACTTGTGCCGGCCCAGGTCAAGGCCGCCCTGGCCCTGGTCCTGGCCCTGATCCTTACCCCGGTGGTCGGTTTGGATCGGGAAGCCATGCCTCGAACGCTGATCGAACTGGCGCCGCTGGTCCTGATCGAAGTCTTCATGGGCCTGGCCCTGTCCCTGCTCATCCGCCTGGTCCTGGAAGGAGTGCAACTGGCGGGGCAGTACATCGGCTACCAAATGGGCCTGGCCATCGTCAACGTGATAGACCCACAGACCGGCACCCAGTCCTCGGTCATCTCCGAGTTGGCCTACATGCTGGCCCTGCTCATCTTCCTGGCGCTCAACGGCCACCATATTATCTTCAAGGCCCTGGTGGAGAGCTTCGAACTGGTCCGGCCCGGTCGGGCCGCCTTCGGCCAGACGGTCTATGCCCTCGTCTCGCGCGGGGCGGCCGACATGTTCGTCATCGCGGTCAAGATCGGCGCGCCGGCCATGGCCGTCCTCTTCTTCGCCCAGGTTTCGATGGGCATAGTGGCCAAGTCCGTGCCCCAGTTAAACATCCTCTTTGTAGGCATGCCCTTGTACATATGCGTCGGCCTGTTCTTTTTCGGCCTGGCCCTGTTTTTTTTCACGCCCATACTGATGAGGGTCCTGGCCGCCCTCAACGTCTCCATCATGACCTTGTTGAAGGCCATGTGAGGTCGTCGTGGCCGAGGACAAAGGCAGCAAAACCGAACAACCGACCGCCAGGAGGCTGTCCAAGGCCCGCGAGCAAGGCCAGGTGGCCAAGAGCGTCGAGGTCAACACCGTCTTCGTGCTCCTGGCCGCCATATTCGCCCTCTTCTTTACGGCCCCGTCCTTTTATCGGCAAATCACGACCAACCTGGCCGGAACGCTGTCCCGCATCGGCCAGATATCCATCGAGGGTCCCGACTTATTTATCTTCCTGATCGCCCAGATCATGGACGTGGCCTCGCTGCTGGCTCCGATCCTGATCGTCATAACCGTCGTGGGCGTTTCGATCAATCTCTTTCAAATCGGTCCCGTCTTCACCATGGAGACGCTCAAGCCCAACCTGGCCCGACTCAACCCCATCACCGGGCTGTCCAGGCTTTTCAACATGAGGTCCCTGGTGGAGTTGATCAAGTCCGTGCTCAAGATAATCGTCATCAGCGGCACGGCCTACCTGGTCATACGCGGCGAACTGGACAACATCGTGGTCCTGGGCGACATGGAACCGGCTCAGATCGGGTACTATGTCCTCTCGGTCTCCTTCCATATTTTCTTGAAAACCTGCTGGGCCATGCTGGCCCTCAGCGTCATGGACCTGGCCTATCAGAAATGGAAACATCACCAGGACATGATGATGACCAAGGAAGAGGTCAAGGAGGAGTTCAAACAGACCGAAGGCGACCCGCAGATCAAGGCCCGGATCAGGTCCATCCAGAGGGACCTGGCCCGCAAGCGCATGATGGCTAAAGTGCCCCAGGCCGACGTGGTGGTCACCAACCCCAGCCATTTGGCCGTGGCCCTCATGTACGACGCCAAGCGTTACGAGGCCCCGGTGATGGTGGCCAAGGGACGCGCCCTTCTGGCCGAAAAGATCAAGGCCATAGCCCGGGAACACAACGTGCCGGTGCTGGAAGACAAACCCCTGGCCCAAGCCTTGTACAAGGCCGTCGAGATCGGCCAGACCATACCCGTCCAGTTCTATCAGGCCGTGGCCGAGATGCTCTCTTACGTCTATCGCCTGAAAGGCAGGAGCATTCATGGCGGCTGAGGCCGGCGGCCGAACATGGCAAAGACTGAACCTGCCGGGAGGCAGCGAGCTGATCCTGGGCGCCAGCGTGGTGGCCATCCTCCTGGTCATGATCCTGCCGCTGCCCACGCCGGTCCTGGACCTGCTTCTGACCTTCAACATCACTTTCTCGATCATAGTCATTCTGACTTCCATCTACACGCTCAAACCCCTGGACTTTTCCATTTTCCCCTCGCTGCTGCTGCTGCTCACGCTGTTCCGTCTGGCCCTGAACGTGGCCTCCACCCGGCTGATCCTCCTCCGGGGCGGTGAAGGCGAAGCCGCGGCCGGTCAGGTGATCAAGGCTTTCGGCCTCTTCGTGGTCGGCGGCAACTATGTGGTCGGCCTGATCGTCTTCGTCATTCTGGTGGTCATCAACTTTCTGGTCATCACCAAAGGCAGCGGACGGATCGCCGAAGTGGCCGCCCGCTTCACTTTGGACGCCATGCCCGGCAAGCAGATGGCCATAGACGCGGACCTCAACGCCGGTCTGATTGACGAAGCCGAAGCCCGGGCCCGCCGGGGCACGATCAGCCGCGAGGCCGATTTCTACGGGGCCATGGACGGCGCTTCGAAATTCGTTCGGGGCGACGCCATAGCCGGCATCATCATCACCCTGGTCAACATCATCGCCGGCTTGATCATCGGCGTGGTCCAGCAAAATCTGGACGTGGGCGCCGCGGCCCAGCGCTACACCATCCTGACCGTAGGCGACGGCCTGGTCTCCCAGATACCGGCCCTGATCGTCTCCACCGCCGCGGGCATTATCGTCAGCCGGGCCGGCAGCGAAATGACCATGGGCCTGGAGTTGGGCCGACAGTTCACCCTCCAGCCCCGGGCCCTGCTCCTGGCTGGCGGCATCGCCTTCCTTTTCGGTCTCATGCCCGGCCTGCCCGCCGCCCCCTTCATGACCTTGGGGGCGGTTGTGGGCTTTATCGGGTATGTAAACAGCCGACAACAAATAGCCGTAACCGAAAAGAAAGTCGAAGAGGCCCAGCGCAAGGCCGCCGCTACGCCTCCTCCGCCGGAACAAGTCGAGGCTCTGCTGCCTCTCGATGTTTTGGAACTGGAAGTCGGCTACGGACTCATCCCCTTGGTGGACGAGGAGCAGGACGGCGAGCTTCTGGAACGGATCAGGTCCATCCGCCGTCAGTTCGCCCTGGATATGGGCTTCATCGTTCCCCCCATGCACGTCCGGGACAACCTGCAACTCAAACCCGGGGAATACGCGGTCCTGATAAAAGGCATCGAAGTGGCTCGGACCGAACTGATGATCGGCCACCATCTGGCCATGGACCCGGGGGACGCCAGGAAAAAAATCGAGGGGCTGCCCACCAAGGAGCCGTCCTTTGGCCTGCCCGCCCTCTGGATTCAGGAAAAAAGGAAGGAAGAAGCCCAGCACGCCGGGTACACCGTGGTGGACTTGGCTACGGTCATCGCCACGCACCTGACCGAGATCATCCGCACTTACGCCGATGAACTCATGACCCGCCAGGACGTCCAGAAACTGCTCGATAACGCGGCCCGAAACAACGCCAAGGTGGTCGAGGAACTGGTACCCGGCCTGATGACCGTGGGCCAGATACAGAAAGTCCTCCAGAACCTGCTCAGGGAAAGGGTTTCCATCCGCGACCTGCAGACCATCCTGGAAACCCTGGCCGACCGGGCCGCCATGACCAAGGACACTGACCTTCTGACCGAATTCGTGCGGCAGAAGCTGGCCCGGTCCATCGTCCGGCAGCATGAAACTCCGGAAGGCCAACTGCCCCTGTTGACCCTGAGTTCCGAAATCGAGGATTTGCTTTCCAAGTCCATAACCGATACGGACCGGGGATCGTTCCTTTCCCTGGACCCGGAGTTGGGCCAGAGAATTCTGGACGCCCTGAACAAAACCGTGGAAAAGGTGACCCGGCTCAACTACCAACCCATCTTGCTCTGTTCGCCGGTGGTCAGAAGACACCTGCGGAAGCTGACGGAAAGGTTCATCCCCAACCTGGTGATTCTCTCTCATAATGAACTGACGCCCACGGTGAACCTGAAGGTATTGGGCGAAGCGGGATTCGTTCATGCGCATTAAGCGTTTCCGAGCCAGGGACATCAAGGCCGCCTTGAAAATGGTCAAGGACGAACTGGGCCCGGAGGCGGTCCTGCTTTCGACCCGGCAAATAACCGGCGACGGAGAGCCCCTGATGGAAGTAACGGCCGGCGCGGGTCCCCGGCCGGAAGGGCCGGCCAAACCCGTCGCCAGCGGACCGGCTGCGGCCGATTCAAGTCCGGTCCTGAAGGGCTTGGAGGGCGGCCTGACCGAGATCAAGGAACTTCTGCTCGATCTGACCCACCGGTTCAGCCTGTCCGAGCGGCTCAGGGAACGGCCTGACCTAATCCGACTCTACCGGGAACTCCTCGAGACCGGACTGGACCCGGGGCTGGCTCGAGCCCTCGTGGAAAAAGCCGGTGAAACCAACGGCAACGGAAACGATTCCCGTTTGCGGCTGAAACACCAACTGGCCCGTCTGCTCAAGACCAGTACGCCTCTGAAATCCAAGACCTCGACCCGGGCCGCCTTTCTGGCCCTGGTCGGCCCCAGCGGCGTGGGTAAGACCACCACCCTGGCCAAGCTGGCCGCCTTTTACACCCATCGTGAACGGAAGCGGGTGGCGTTGATTAACTTGGACTCGTTCCGCCTGGGCGCGGCCGAACAGATACGCACTTACGCCCGCATCATGGGCCTGCCGGTCAGAGTGGCCCAGGACAAGGAGGAATTCTCCCAGGCCGTGGAACTCTTCGAGGACCTGGATGTGGTGCTGGTAGACACCCCCAGCCGATGCCTGATCCGGCCCGAAACCCTGGTCGAACTGATTGATCTGTTCCAGCGGGTCCGGGACTTGACCGCCCTGATGGTCGTATCGGCCGCCACCAAGGACCGGGACCTGGCCGTGGCGATCAGGCGGGCCGAAAGCCTGCCCCTCCACAGCCTGATCATTTCCAAGATCGATGAAACAGACCGGTATGGTAACGTGATCAATAACCTGCTAAAGTTTAGGCAGCCGGTTTCGTTTCTGACCAACGGCCCAAAGGTTCCGGACGATCTTATACCGGCCACGCCGGCCCGACTGGCCGAGCTGATCACCGCCGGCGGCAATGCGACCAGGGAAGGGTGTTAAAACATGGTTGTGAACTCGGAGCTGAACACTCGAGCCAGGACCGAACCCAAGACGCCCCAACGACCGGTGCGCGTCATTTCCGTCACCAGCGGCAAAGGCGGCGTGGGCAAGACCAACGTCGTCACCAACCTGGCCCTGGCCCTGGCCAAAATCGGACAGCAGGTCCTGATCTGGGACGCCGATCTGGGCCTGGCTAACATAGACGTGCTGCTGGGCTTGAAGCCGGAATATAATATCCAGCATCTCCTCAACGGCGAAAAAACCCTGCGGGAGATACTAGTCCCAGGTCCGGCCGGCGTCCGCATCATGCCGGCCAGTTCGGGCATCCAGGAGCTTTCCCACCTGGGCGAAGGCCAGAAAGTGAGGCTGCTGTCCGAACTGGACGAATACGATGACGCCCTGGACTTTCTCCTGATTGACACCGGCGCCGGGATAAGCTCCAACGTCATGTATTTCAATCTGGCCGCTCAGGAACGCATCGTCGTGGTCACGCCGGAACCAACATCCATCACCGACGCCTATGCCCTGATAAAGGTCATGGCCACCCGTTACAATCAGAAGCGCTTCAATATCCTGCCCAACCAGGTCAACGGTCCCAAAGAGGCTAAAAGCGTCTACACTTTGCTGGCCGGCGTGGCCGATAAACACTTGTCTTCCATCTCCCTGGACTACCTGGGTTTCATACCCCGGGACGAGGCCCTGCCCAGGTCGGTCAGACAACAGCGGGCCGTCGTCGAGGCGTTTCCGCGGGCTGAAGCCAGCCTTAAATTCACGGAACTGGCCAACGTCATCCTGCGCCTTAAACCAGAAGGCCTCCTGGACGGCAATATAAGGTTTCTCTGGAAAAGACTTCTTAGATTGTGACTTTATGAATCCTTATGGGCTGAAGAACGGTTACGAAACGGCCCGGCTGGCCGCCGGTCCGACCCAAACCTCCTGGCGTAGCCTCACCGGAGAAGAGCGCAACACGTACATAGAAAGATATTCCCCCCTCATCCGTTATGTGGCCGACCGGCTGGCCTCCCGTCTGCCCTCCCATGTTTCCAAGGACGACCTGATCAGTTCGGGCATCCTGGGATTAATAGACGCCGTGGACAAATTCGATCCGTCCCGGAACATCTTGTTCAAGACCTATGCTGAATTCCGCATCAAGGGAGCCATGCTGGACGAGCTTCGTTCCCTGGATTGGGTGCCCCGCAGCATCCGCAAGAAGTCCAGCCAGGTGGAGAAAGTCTATCAGACCCTGGAAACCGAACTGGGCCGGCCGGCCACCGACGAAGAAGCCGCCGACCTGATGGGTATGGCCGTGGACGATTTCCAGCGGCTTCTGGATGAAATCAAGTGCGTCTCCTTAGTGGATTTGGAAACCATAAGGCAACCGATTCAAGCTCAAAACCAGCAGGACCTTTTCGAAATCCTGGCCGACGAAAATGCCACGGACGCCTTGGCCGCCCTGGGCCTGTCCGAAGCCCGGAACGTGATCGCCGAAGCCATTGAATCTCTGCCCCAGAAAGAACGTCTGGTAGTTTCGATGTACTATTATGACGAACTGACCATGAAAGAAATCGGGCAGGTGCTGGGCTACACAGAATCACGTATCAGCCAGCTTCATACCAAGGCCATTCTTCGTCTGAAAGCCAAGCTCAGGCGTTATTTTGATCTGACCGAAGGCTGACGCCCATGCCCGAAGAAACCAAAAAGAGCCCGGCCTCCGTAGGTCCAGGTGGAGATAACATGCTCCAGGACCTTAACCTGGCCGACATCGAAGGTCTCGAGGGCGCTCATCTCGAAGGCGGCCGCCCCCTGCCCAAAAAGGTCGAACTCGATATTGACGATATGTTCCTCGAGGAAGAGGAGGCGGCCAAACCGGAAGAGAAACCAGCGCCTCCGGCCAAGGAGGAGCCGGAAAAAGAGGCCGCCGCCGAGCTTCCGGCCAAGCCGGCCGAGGAACCGAAACCGCGATCCCCGTACCTTAAAATAGGCTTGATCGCCGGGGCGGCCCTGGTGGTGGCGGTCCTCGCCGCCGGCTTGATTCTCTCTAAGATGAAGACGCCGCCCGAACCGCCGCCGAAAGCCGCCGTGCCCCTGGAAATGGAGCTGTCACCATTCGTGGTCAACCATACCGGGCGTGAACGGGAGGTCATCCAGGAACTCAAACTGTTCGTAGCCTTCAGTGACGCCCAGGGCCGTCTCGAGTTTGAAAACAAGACCCTGATCATGCGGGATATTATTTTCCGTTTTCTCCAGGGCCGCGGCCCGCTGGCCTCCAACGACAACAAGGCCAAGAGCGACCTGGGGACGGCCCTGACCGAATTGATCAACCGAACCTTGAAACAGGGCCAGGCCAAACAAGTGCTGATCCTCAAGGTCAACCCGGTTTAAGGAGGCGGCCATGCCCGGACCGGTGCACATGAACCAGGTTATCGCCCATACGCCGAGCGTGGAGCGGGTGCAATTGAGCGAGCAGCAGGCGCCTGATCAGACCATGCGCCAGGCCGCCTTCGAGGCCCAAGCGCAGCTTCGACAAAACACGGAGACGGTGAAACAGACCCCCGCGACTGAAAACACGCGCATAGGGGAAAGGGAAAAGCAGCAAAAGGAGAAGCGGCGGCGCCGTAAAAGCCGGACCGCTCCCGAAGAAAAAGCCGGGCGGGAATCAACGGGGCCAACGTCCGGCGACCAGGCCGGCCCTGGCCATATCGTCAACGTGGTGGTGTAAACCGACCAATGCTGGGGTTCGATACCATTTCATCCTTGGAAATATGGCTCATCCTACAGGTGGCCCTGGAAGCTTTACTGCTGGCCCTGATGGTCGCTTTCCTGCTCAGACTGCGGCGCGTGAAGCAAGCCGGCCCGGCGGCCCTGCCGCCGGAAGTGGATCAGGCCATGCAACGGTTTCTGACCGAATCCGAAAAACTGTCGACGGCCTTTTCCGAGGCCTTGCGGCAGAAAAAAGAGTTAAGCGTCAACCTGCTGCTCAAACTCGAGCGCAAGATATCCGAAATGCAGCGCCTGCTTGACCAGGCCGAACAAAAACTGAGTCAAGCCGCCCGCTCGACGGAAACATCCCCGGACTCGGACAAAGCCAATCCGGCCGCGCCCGAAAACAGAACCCTGGTGTTGAGACTGGCCGAGCAGGGTCTGAGCGTGGAAGAAATCGCTCGTAAAGCCCGGCTCCACCGGGGGGAAGTGGAATTGATCCTGGACCTGGAAAAGCGGATCAATCTTTAATCTACGGCCGGCTGACCCGGAAACCGAATATTCGTGGGGCGGGGGCGGGTCTAGATCCCGCCCTCGCGTTTTATCAAGATCGTCTTAATCGCCGACCGCGGGACGCCTGAGCGAACGGCAGTGGAAATCCTGAATCCCTGGCTTATTCTGGCTGAACCCTGGCCGAACCGGTCCACGGAAGAAGCGGCTCCGACCAAGGGGACGATCATAAAGGCTCTCGTCCTGGCGGGCGCCGACCCAGGCCGGGTTTTCTTAAAAACCGGAACCAGGCTTTTTCAAGCCGACTTGAGTCAGCCTTTGACGCCGGGCCGGGAAGTCACGCTCCATGTGGCTGAAACAACCCCTCGCCTTATACTCCATCTTCTGCCCGAGCCCCCGGAAACGGCGCCGATATCGGAGAGCCCTTATGTCCGGCCCGCCCTGGCCAGGCAGATTCAGGCCGAGATTAAAGCGCCGGTCCTAACCGCCCAGGTGCTCAGTCAAACCGCGCCGGACAGGATAAGAATCCGTATTCTCGTCCCACCGATGTCGGAATTCGAACCGGCCGGCGGATCGCTGATCCATAAAACCGGCCTGACCGCCGGACGGGAAATAACGGCCCGGCTGATACAAATCGCCACGCCGCTTGAATTCAAACCCAGTCAGGAAGTCAGGTTTATAATCAACGCAATCCGGCCCCGATTAGTGCTGCAAGTTGACCAGCGGGAAATCCAGCCCCAGTCGTCCTCGCCCCTGCGAGGCCCGTTGGGGCAGGCCTTAACCGGCTTCTTGCGGGCGCCTGGCCTCCTGGCGGAAAGCGCGGCCCGATTATTGGCCGGCCTTCCTCGGGAAGCCGACCTTCCCGAGCCCGTCCAGACCAAAATCCATGCCTTGAAAAGACTCCTGCTCGATCTGTCGCCGCGGAACGAAGAGAAGGATCACCTTTTCCCGACCCGACTCCTGGGGAATCTCGGTCTGAAGGGTGAGCGGTCGCCCATCCAGGAAGCCGCCGCCCGCCTGATGGCTGAACTGATACGCCTGGCCGACCGCGAAGCAGTCCCGGAAAAAGTTGTCTGCTCTCTTTTTGAAGCCGCGGCCAAGGTTCACCAGGCCGTTGACCTGGCGCAGAACCTCAACCAGGCCGCTTACTCCCAAGATCAGACCCTGCACCTGCCCTTCCCTTTGTTCTGGCCGGGCTTCGAAGGCCGAGGCGAGCTGACGTTGCAGAAGTCGGACGAGGAAGGGAAAAAATCCGCGAAAGACGCCCCGTTCAAGATTTCCTTTCTGCTGGAGCTGACCAGATTGGGTCGTATCAAAGTAGACCTCGAACTGAAACAAAGGTCATTAACCGGTGTGATCTGGACGGAAAGAGGGCCGGTACTGACGGCGATGGATCAAGCCCTGGGCCGGCTTTTGAATTCTCTGTCCGCCCGCGGCTTCAAGATCGCCGAGCTGTCCGTCCGTCCCTTTCCGGCCCATCAAAATCCGCCGGAATCCCTGGCCGAACAGCTTTGGCCCCGAGACCAAAGCCTGGTTGACCTCAAGGTCTGATCTGATGGAGCGGGAGACCAAGGATAAATCGAGCGGCGCTTTTCCTGAACAACCGGCCGTGACCGCCGAGCAGGCCGTGGCCCTGTCCTACGATCGGGCCGCCGGCGGGCTGCCGCGGGTCACGGCCAAAGGCCAGGGCCGTCTGGCCGCGGAATTGGTGCGCCTGGCCCTCGAGCATAACATTCCGGTCAAGTACGACCCTGACCTGGTCCAGGTGCTGGCCAAGCTGGACGTCGGCGACGACATCCCGGAGGAAGTCTACCTGGTGGTGGCTGAAGTCCTGGCCTTCATCTACTGGGTGAACCAGGAGTTCTCCTGGCGGACCGGCGCGGATCGGCCGCCCGGCTGAGGTGCCTCGATCAAGAAACAGCCTTGATCAGGGCTTCGGCCACTACCTCCGGTTGAAAAAGAAAAGTCTCGTGGCCCCCGGGAATTTCGATCAGATCGAATCGACCAAGATTTTGAGCCAGGCCCAGATATGCTCCCGGCGGCAGAGAGGTGTCATCCCGGCAGAAGACCACGGTCTTGGGGATGGCCAGGGCGTTGAACCCGGCGGTGGAGACCTTGGTGTCCAGCAGGGCCACCGGTTGCGGCACCAGGCAGGTCAACAGGCGGTCTTGATCTGATTTGGGATCGCCGGCCACCAGCACGTGGCGCACGAAGTTCTCATCCGGAGGAATACAATGCTCCGGGTCAGCCGCGGCCACTTGCCGCATCATCCGGGCCACGTCGGGCGGGACCAAGTCCAGTTGGGCCGTACCGTCCGGCATGATGAAGGCGTTGAGAAAGATCAACCGTTCGATCTTTTCCGCGGCCAGGGGGGTGGCCGCCTGGAGCATGATCCCGCCGCTGGAATGGCCGACCAGCACTACTTTCCCCGGCCGCCTGTTCACAACTTCGGCGACCCGCCGGCCATAATCGGCCAGGGTGATATTCCTCCGGTCGTCACCCGGACCGTGCCCGGGCATGGTAGGCGCCTCGGCCGTGTGTCCCGATGAGGCCAGGGCTTTGATAACCCCGCTCCAAGTCTCACCCGTGTGCCAAGCTCCGTGTATCAGAACGAAATGCTTCCCCATGGTCTTGCCCTCCTCCCGCCAGAGTCCTTCTAGATAGTTTGCGCTATCCCGTATCTAAAATCCATTATTTTTCTTGACCATATGTTTCCGCAATCTGATCGTTTGCCGTCTCAAACGGCAGGACTAAATTGAATCTGCTGCCTTTTTCCTCGGCGCTTTCCACCCAGAAATCGCCATTTAATAGATTGACTATTTTACGGACCATCGTAAGTCCAATTCCTAGTCCTCCATGTATCCGGCTGATAGACCCATCAACTTGAGTAAAGTCTTGATACAGACAGTGAATCCGTTCCTGGGGAATCCCCGGACCGGTATCGCTTACTGTAAACCTGAGCCTAAGTGATCGGTCCTCGTCTTTTTCTTTATTCACTTCCAAAGTTACCATACCCTTTTCGGTGAACTTGACGGCATTTTCCACTAGGATATCTAAGATTCGGTTTAATAAGTAGGAATCCCCGATAATTCTGGGTGGCACAGCAGGGTCGAAACGATCCGACAGGTACAGGCCTTTGTTCTCGGCGGTCGGCCTATGTACTATCAATATTTCTGACATAACGGATTTCAAACTGAAAGGCATAAATACGGGACGAACACTTCCGGTTTCAAGTTGGGTTAAATCTATAAGGTTGTTTACTAGAGTCAGCAGTTTGTAGGCCGAATCCTTCACTATATTCAAGTAATCGAGCTGTTCCTGGTCAATGTTTGAATTCAAGACTAAATCAGTGAAACCAATGATGCCGTTCAATGGCGTCCTGAACTCATGGCTGACATTGGACAGAAATTCACTTTTTGTCCGGTTGGATGCTTCCGCCGCGTTTTTTGCCTGAACTAATTCTACCTCGGACCGTAAGCGATCTATCGCCAAGGCGTAAAGGTCGGCCAGTCTTTCCATGATGTTAAGGTCTCTTTCCACATAGTCCCGATCTGAGTTGGCCAGAACCAACTGCCCCACCAGTCTATCATTGAAAAAAGCCGGAACCGACAGGAGTCTTTTGATGAGTATATGGCCGGAAGGAACGCCATTCGATCGATGGTCCTGTTCCGGAGTATTGGTTAAAAGCGGTTGGCCGTTTCTTAAAATCCATCCCAATAAACCGCCTAAATGCTCGAAGTTAATATTCTTATCCCGGACTTGGCAAGCGTCCCACACTTCCCGGGTCATGGTCACGGCGATTAGATTACCGTTTTCAGGGTCAATGTAACCAATAAAACCATACTTGCTGCCAGTAAGTTCTCTAGCTCTTTCGAGCACCAAGTTTGATATTTTATCGATGTCCCTGGATTGAATAAGCAAGCTGGACAATTCAGCTATCGAGGCATTTACTTGCGCTTCCCAAGCCAGGGATTCCTCGATCCTTTGAAGTTCCGTTATGTCCCGGTATACGGACATTTTGGATATGGAACCATTAACATGGAATAATGGAGAATTTGAAACGTGATAACAACGGCCGTCCCTGGGACTGGTTATTACCGTTCGGACGTGCTCGCCTTTTATTACCTTTTCGAAAACACACCAAGGGCATTTGTCTTCGAGCGCATTGATTGCTTTATGGCAATATTCACCAATGGCCGAGCGTCCCGTTCTCTCGATCATGGCCGGGTTCATATAGGTTATACGGTAATCCGAAGAGCAGATATAAGCCGGATCATCCATGGCTTCCATCATGACCCGGAATTTCTCTTCACTCTCCCGTAATCTGGCCTCTGTTTCCATCTTATAAAGCGCCATTTCAATGGTCGCCTTGACTTCGCGGTCCTGAAACGGCTTAATCATGTAGCCAAACGGTTCGGTGACTTTTGCCCGTTTAAGTCTTTCTTCGTCCGTGTAGGCGGTTATGTAAATGATCGGAATATTCATTTTGGAATGAATCAGTTGAGCGGCTTCAATGCCGTCCATGTCCCCCCACAAAACAATATCCATAAGGATGATATCCGGCCGTTCCTTTTCCGCCCTTTCCACGGCTTCCGCTCCCGAGGCAACATGGGCCGAAACGGTATATCCTAATTCTTCCAGGCAGGTCCTCATTTCGGTGGCCACGACCACTTCATCCTCGACGATCATTATTTTCGGTTTCTTGTTACCGTCATCAAAGGACATATTATCAATCTCCTTAAAGGTCAGTTGGTTGACAAAAATTCAATACCAGGTTATCAATTCGACCTCCTGACACGATTTGGCTCTAATTTAAATAGTCGGTCTTGGATTTCATCCTATTTCGGACCACGCCCGTCTATACCTGGTTATTGTCGGCTGTCCGGACCAGTCTTTCTATCATATTGAGGAATTCGCTTTGGTTAATGGGCTTGTAAGCATAGGTGTCCATGCCCGCTTCCAGGCACTGACTCCGGTCGCCTGCCACAACATGGGCGGTCATGGCTATGATCGGAATGCGACCGCCACGTTCTTTCTCTTTCTCTCTGATCAAACGCGTGGCTTCGAGGCCATCCATTTCTGGCATCTGAACGTCCATAAGGATTAAATCAAAAAGTTCCCGATCAAAAGCCTCGAGGGCCTGTCTGCCGTTCGAAACGATAGTGACTTTATGACCGTGTTTGGACAGAATGGTTGCCGTTAATTTCTGGCTGATCAGGTCGTCTTCCGCAATCAATATTTTCAAACTACTTTTGGCGCGATCAATCTCGAATGTTTCCAAAATTCCTTCCTTTCGTGTTTGGCAACCTTGTATTAGGTTTCTAATCGCGAGGTATAACTCGGCGAGTATAATCGGCTTGTCCAGGCAAATCTGCGGTTCCCTGGCCACGACTGCTTCGTCTTAGACGATCATGATATTTGCTTTGGCCATGATTAAACCCGCCGGGAATATCCCGTTTGCTTGAATCTTATGGTGACGGTTAAGCCATTGCCACCATCTAATTGAATGCATCCGTGAAGCTGGATTTCAGCTATTTCGGCCATCAAGGGCAGCCCTAATGTTCCGGACCGCTTCCAATCATAACCTTCCGGCAGGCCGATTCCATTGTCGCTTATTACTATTTCAACCTCATCTTCCCCAATGGATCGGGCGACGACGCGAATTTCTCCCGATCGGTCTTGGGGAAAGGCGTATTTCAGAGCGTTGGTAATTAGTTCGTTGATGATCAGCCCGCAAGGAACGGCGTAATCAAATTGCAGCTTAATTTCATCCGCCTGAACGTTGAGGCTAATACCGCGTCTAGGGGCGTCATAGGCGCTGGCCAGGCTCCTGGCCAGTCGGAAGATGTACTTATCGAGACTTATAGCCTCCAGTGAGGAGGATTTGTAAAGAACTTCGTGGACTAGGGACAGGGCCATCACCCGGTTTTTACTCTCCTGAAACACCTCTTGGACCTTTTTGTCCTTAATGCGTCTGGATTGGAGGCCGAGCAGGCTGACAATGATCTGCAAGTTGTTCTTGATTCGATGATGGACTTCCTGGAGCAGGGTTTCCTTTTCACGAAGGGCGTTCCTGAGTTCTTCAGCGGCACGTTTTATTTCGGTTATATCGCTCAGGAAAACCTGAAGGGCCGGACGGTTGTTCCATTCTATCAGCACGCTTGAGATCTTATACCAACCCTCTCGGCCGTCCCTTCTGATGAATCTGCCCTCAAAATAGCGAGGAATCGGTTTATTTTCAAATCGCCTTTTATACAGATCAAAAACCATATCCCTCTCCTCCGGATGGATGAATTCAAGAAACGATCGTCCCAGGAGTTCATCGAAAGAATATTGGGTGGCTCGTTCTATCTCCGGATTAGCGTAGACAATTCCTCCGTCCTGGGTTACCAGGATGCCGACTAGTGCGTTCCTTACCATTAAACGAAAGCGTTCCTCGCTTTCCCGAAGAGCATCTTCGGCCCTCTTCTTTTCGGTTATGTCACCAACCACGCCGCGGAATCCAATCGGCTGCCCGGATTTGTTTCTCATCAACAAGGTTGAAAATTGATGCACCCGGACATTTCCTCCGCTATCGATGATTTCATGCTCGACCTTTCTGACTGGCTCACCCGTCCGATAGATATGATTATATACTTTATATATCCTTTCGGCTTCTTCAGCGGTCATATATTCACGGAAATTAATTCTGGACAACCTCTCCCGGGAATAACCCATGATTTCGATGAAGGCATTATTAAAAAAGGTCAGGTTTCCGGCCAGATCGCATTCGAAATAACCCTCCTCCACGTTGTCGAGAAGGGTGCGGTATTTTTCCTCGCCAGCCCGGAGAAGCTCTTCAGCCTTTTTCCGCTCGTCAATATTACGGCTGGTTCCGATTATGGAGATGATCTTTCCTTCATCATTTCGAAGATAGGATAAATTCACTTCCGTCCAGTAGGTCTGACCGTTTTTATTATATATCTCGAGTTCAACTTGCCTGGAACGATCCGGATCGGCCGTTCCGGACCGCTCCAGAATAAACTCTTCGGTGACAATCTCCATGAGGCGCTGATAGGAGTCGGGAGTCATATGTTTTTCCGTCGAGAGTTCAAGAAATTCCATCGGGGTGAACCCGCTGGACCGTTCCACGGATGGACTGGCATAGGTGATCCTTAATGTTCCGGGATCAAAGGTCAAGATGACGTCACCCGTATGTTCGGCCAGTAAACGGTATCTTTCTTGACTTTCCCTCAAGGCCTCTTCAGTCTGTCTTCGAATGATCAGTTCCCGTTCCAGTTCTTCTTTTGACGCCTTCAGTTCGGCGGTACGTTCCGCGATCCGCAACTCTAAAAGGTCGTGGGATTCCCGCAGGGCCTCTTCCGCCGCCTTTCGCGCCTGTATATGATCCCGCAGCTCTTCAGACATTACCTCGAAACTCACAACCAAGGAGGAAACTTCATTTCCGCGTCTGGTCTTGGGTCTCCATCCTTTATACTCCTCGACGATTAAGGGTGGGGCCAGGCTTCAGTTGGGAAAGATCGCGGCAACCAGCGATTGTAGGGTTTTTTCCCAGCATTTCGATCACTTCAGGTCATTCTATTCCATTGATTTATCTACGGAAGAACTGGTGCAGTTAAGGCCGCTTGAGCTTAGAGATATCAGATAATTCCTACGCTCGCCACAGGTTCGCCCATGATTCATGAGATAAGGCGGAAGGCCGAGGTCGAGTATTGGCATACGCAATCATTTACCTTTTCGCAGAGTGTAAATCGGGGGCAACAAGTTCTGGCCCAGGACAAGCTGGCGATGATAGGGATTGGATCTGATTTGCGCTTCCCGCCAATCGGCCATGAATACGGGTCTCCGGTGCCTGGGTCACCTCTCGAGAGGTCCGGATTGTTCGGAATCCGGTGCCCCCTTTCCTATCATTAAAATAGATCATGACACGGCTTGACGTCAATTTCATTACCTTTATCCCAAATCCACCATTCAACCGCGGACCGGGAAATAATTATGAGCCGGCTAGGCATTTTTTTCTGAGAATCCACTCGAGCTTCTTCCCGCCGCGGCCTCCCTCCTTTTATGGTCCGCAGTTAATTTACTCAATATCATCAATTAAATATCCCCAATATCCCCGATGCCCCTTGGCCTGAAATCCAGTGGCACATGAATTGCTCCCTTCAGCGGCAGCGACGGAATTGATCGGTGAAGAGGAAAAAAATGCTGATCGGCCCCTATCCCTATCACCTTTCTCACACTTACCTGGGCAGCCTGGCCCAGGAACAGCGCCTCGATATCATCTCCAACAACCTGGCCAATATCTCGACGCCGGGCTTTAAAAAAGACGCGCCCGTCTTTGAAGGATACATCCTCAAAGCCACCAAATCCTATTTCGGCCAGGGCGATTTCGAAAAAACCGATAATTCCTTGGACCTGGCCTTGAGTGGACCTGGTTTCTTTCAGGTTACCACGCCCAACGGCGTCCGTTACACCCGCAACGGCTCTTTCACCAGGTCGGCCGAAGGGGAAATAGTCACGCTGGAAGGTTATCCGGTGGTGGGCGGCGGAGTGGTTCCGGCCAACGTCAGGGACCTCAACGTTACTCCTGATGGACGGATACTGGTTGACGGCGAAGAGATCGGTCAGCTTGAACTGGTCGAGTTCGAGGACCTCAACGCCCTGGCCAAGGAAGGCAAGAACCTTTACACCCTCAAGTCACCGGGCCTGACCGGGACGCCGGCCCAACAGACTGAAATCGCCCAGGGTTTTCTGGAAAGATCGAACGTGGACCCGATCATGGAATCGGTGAACCTGATAGACGCCGTCAGGACATACGAAGTCTTCCAGAAGATTGTTCTTTCCTTTCAAGAAGCTGACCAGAAGAGCATCAACGAGGTCGGGCGCATAGTTTAAGGAGGAAGATGGGGCCATGATGAGAAGTCTTTGGACGGCCGCCACCGGCATGACGGGCGAACATACCAACCTGTCCGTCATCTCCAACAACCTGGCCAACGTCAATACTTACGGCTTCAAGAAGAGCCGCGCCGAGTTTCAGGACCTGCTGTACCAGACCCACCGCTATCCCGGCACGGAAACAGCGGCCGGCCAGCAGATTCCAGTGGGCATCCAGGTCGGTATGGGCACGCGGCCCATCGCCATCCAGAAGATGTTCAGTCAGGGCGACTACGTCAAGACCGACGGACGTTTCGACCTGGCCATCGAGGGCGAGGGATTTTTCCGGGTGCTCAAGAACGGCGTGGAATACTACACCCGCAACGGCGCCTGGAAGCTCAACAGCGAAGGGCAGATCGTGGATTCCGACGGCAACACCCTGGAACCGGCCGTGACCGTGCCCCAGGAAGCCATCGAAGTAATCGTTGACTCGGGCGGAAATATTTCCGCCGTGGACCAGGCCGGCAATGTCACTGACCTGGGCCGCATATCGTTGGTTCGCTTCGTCAACCCCAGCGGACTATTCGCCACCGGTAAAAACCTGTTCAGTCCCACCCCGGCTTCGGGCGATCCCCAGGAAGGCAACCCGGGCGAAGAGGGCTACGGGAGCATCGCCCAAGGTTTCCTGGAAATGTCCAACGTGGATATCGTCACCGAGATGGTGAGCATGATCGTGGCCCAGCGCGCCTACGAGATAAATTCCAAAGCCATCCAGACCTCGGACGAAATGCTGAGCATCGCCAACAACCTCAAGCGTTAATTGACCGGGGGTCCGACCTTATGACCGCGTTACAATCAGTCTGGTGGGCCTGGCTCTCGATAGCGGCCCTGGTTCTGACCGGCAGTCCGGTCCTGGCGGCCGATTTCTCGGCGGATATCAAGAGCGAGGTTGAAGTTCGAGGGGACAAGGTTTTCCTGGGCGACCTGGCCGTCCTGGTCGGGCCGGATACGGCCTTGAAAAGGGACTTGGCCGAGGTTTACCTCACCCGTTCCCCCAGACCCGGTCAGAGCCTGGTCATCCGCCGGGCTTACCTCGAATCCAGAATTCGCGCCTCGGGCCTGCCTCTGGATCAGGTGGACTGGCGTCTGCCGGAACAGACCACGGTCACGCGCGCGGCTCAGACCGTGACCGAGGATTGGGTCCGGACCGTGGTCGAAGACTATCTGTCGTCCAATGAACCTTATCGCAGCGGGGAATGGGAGTTGATCAGCCTAAAAACCGGAGTGCTGCCGACCATTCCCGCCGGACGGCTCGAACCCAAGGTCATGGCCAACCCGGTTTCCAATGCGACCAATCCTAATCTGACCATCCATCTTCTGGTGGAGGGGCGTGACGCGGGCCGGGTCCTGGTGAACGCCAAAGTGGACATGAGCGTTCCGGCCGTGGTGGCGGCCAGACGCCTGGAAAAAGGGCGGCGCATCGAGCCCGGCGATTTGAAACCGGCCAAGGTCAGCGTGGCGCAGGTCCGGGAAGGGGCTCTGACCGATCCGTCCCAGGCCGTCGGCCTGGTCTGCCGCGGACGCCTCCAGCCCGGCCAACCGGTCCTAGCCCGGGACCTGGTGAAGGCCGAAGTGGTCAGCCGGGGAGACATGGTGACCATCGTGGCCCAGTCCGGGCCGCTCAAGGTCGCCACCTTGGGCCAAGCCAAACAGTCCGGGGCCGTGGGCGATCAGGTGGCCGTCATCAACGTCAACAGTCATAAGACCGTCCTGGCCAGGGTCATCGGCGAGGGCCTGGTGGAAGTCGCTTTCTAAAATCGAAAGCAAGGAGAAATATCAATGAACCTAAGAAGCATCGTGACGGCGGTTCTGATCCTGGCCTTGACGATACCGGCGGCCTCCTGCGGCGGCCGGGGAGCCAGGGAGCCTTTGTCCGGGGCCAACGTGGACGCGGCCCTGCGCAATCCGCCCGTGGAGCTTTACCCGACGCCACCGGTCAAGACCGAAGGTTCGCTCTTCGCCGACGAAGCCAAGGCCAATCTTTTCAGCGATTTCAAGGCCAGAAACGTCGGGGACATCATCACCATCAACGTGACCGAGACCTCCAAGGCTTCGAAGAACGCTAAAACCCAACTCGGCCGGAGCAACCAGGTCGCGGCCGGCATCACTTCCCTCATCGGCTTCGAAAACTACAAGCATCCGCTCATCGAAACCGTGCTGGGACCCGAGTTCAATCTGGCCACCGGCATCGAAGCCAGTTATAAATCCAAGTTCACCGGCGACGCCAAGACCACCCGCGACGAATCCATGACCGCCCAGATCTCGGCGCGGATAATTCAGGTTCTACCCAACGGCAACCTGGTCATTCGAGGTTCGCGCGAGATAACGGTCAATTATGAAAAACAGTACATCATCATCCAGGGCGTGATCCGGCCCCAGGATGTTTCACCGGACAACACCATCTCCTCGAGTTACATCGCCGACGCCAAGATTGACTACGCCGGCGAAGGCGACTTGAGCCGCCAGCAGCGCCAGGGTTGGCTCTCCCGGCTGCTGGATTACATCTGGCCTTTTTAGGCCGTGGCACGGAGAGAGATCATGTTCAGGAAATTTTGGCTGACGACAACGACGGTGTTGACCTTGGGTTTGATTCTGGCCCAGCCGGCCCTGGCCATTCGGATAAAAGACATCGCCACTTTTGAAGGGGTTCGGCCCAACCAGATCATCGGGTACGGGTTGATCGTGGGACTCAACGGCACCGGCGACAAGCAGGGCACCACTTTCACCACCCAGTCCCTGGTCAACATGCTCAAGCGCATGGACATCACCGTGCCCTCCAGCCAGGTTAAAGTCAAGAACGTGGCCGCGGTCATGGTCACGGCCGACCTGCCGCCGTTTGTCAAGCCGGGCAGTAAGATTGACGTCCTGGTCTCGAGCATGGGCGACGCCACCAGCCTGCAGGGCGGCACCCTGCTGGCCACGCCGCTCAAAGCCGTGGACGGCCAGACTTACGCCCTGGCCCAGGGACCGGTCAGCATAGGAGGTTTCGCCGTGACCGGGGCCGCGGCCGGCGCCCAGAAAAATCACCCCACCGTGGGCCGCATCGTGCAGGGAGCCACGGTGGAGAGGGAAGTCCCCATCCGCTGGCTGGGCAAGAACGACATGACCATCAAACTGAACCAGCCCGACTTCACTACCGCGGCCCGCATGGCCGAGCTTATCAAAAAAAGGCTGCCCGGCTCGTCCGCCCGGCCCATGGACGCCAGCACCGTCAGGTTCGACGTGCCCGGCAACTATCGCGACAATCTGGCCATCATGGTGGCGGAACTGGAAAACCTGGAAGTTCGGCCCGACGCCGTGGCCAAGGTCATCATTGACGAACGCACCGGCACGGTGGTGGTGGGCGAAAACGTGCGCCTGTCCACCGTGGCCGTGGCCCACGGCAACCTGTCCATCCAAATCAAGGAATCGGCCCAGGTTTCCCAACCCGGTCCCTTGGCCCCGCCCGGAGCCCAGACCGTGGTCACCCCCACCACCTCTCTCCAGGTCACGGAAGGCGCGGATAAACTGCTCCTGGTCGAAGCGGCACCGACCATCAACGACGTGGTCAAGGCCCTTAATTCCATAGGGGCCACGCCGCGCGACCTGATAATGATCTTCCAGGCCATCAAGGCCGCCGGCGCCTTGCACGCCGATCTGGAGATCATCTGATGGCTGGTCAAGGGGTGGTGGAACAAACCGACCGGCCGTTCAGGTCAAAGGCGGCGAATCAAAAGGAGTCGAGTCCGCGGGAAAAGATGGCGCGGCTCAACAAACTCCGCCGGGCCTGCGCCGATCTCGAGTCCATCTTCGTCGGCGAGATGTTGAAGGCGGCCCGCCAGGCCGCGCCTAAAAGCGGCGCCATTCCCGAGGCGCCGGGCGCGGATGTCTACCAATCCATGGCCGACCAACAATTCGCCCGATATCTTTCCCAGGGCCAGGGTCTGGGCCTGGGTCAAGCGGTGTACAATCGCCTGGTCTTTCGCGAGAACCTGATCGATCTCGACCGCGCGCATCCGGAGGCCAGGGGTTTGAGTTACAAGAACGTCGTGCCCGCGGAGGCCTTGCACCGACGGCCGCTGGCTTCAATAATGACGGGCAACGCCGGCTCGGCCGGACAGACCGTTCCAGGGACCGAATTAACTCCGAACACCCAAGAATGAGGTCCGCCATGATGAACACCGAATGGGATGGATTGCTGGCTTTGATCCAGGAGCACGTCAGCCGTTACGAGAACCTCTCCAGGCTGCTCCAAGAGGAGCAGGCGGCCCTGATCCATCACGACTTGGAGCGCCTGCATGAAACAGCTTTCAGAAAACAGGCCGAGGCCGAGGCAATACAGGCTCAAGTGCCCGTCCTGGCCGAGGCCATCGACCAGTTGGCCTCGCGGCTGGCTCTGCCGGCCGAGCCTAGACCCACGCTGATCGAGCTGGCCCGGATCGCGCCGACGTCATGCGCTCCGCTGTTGAGAAGGTTCAGCCTGGCCTTGAGCCAACTTAAACAAGGAATCCTCCGAGACAGCCGGACCAACCAGGCCTTTGTCCGGGAAGCCCTCGATACGGTCACCGAGTCCATCGCCTTCTTGTCCGGCGCGATCAGCCCCCCGGGCGCCACCTATCTGGCCTCCGGCCACCAGGCCGCCGCGGGAGGCCTGAAACCGGTCCGGTTGAACCGGGAGGTCTGAGCATGGGTCTGACCACCACCTTTTCCATCGCCGTACGGGGTCTGAGTATAGCCCGGGCGGCCATAGAAGTAGTTTCCCACAATATAGCCAACGTCAATACCGACGGATATTCCAGGCAGAAACTGAATATCGAGGCCGCCTACCCCTATCCGAGCCGTTACGGACCCGTGGGCACCGGAGTGGACGCCGAAAACATCACCCGGATGTACGACCGCTTCATCGGCCAGAGCCTGATCGACAAGAATTCCACCCTGTCCAAATACGAAGCTCAGAAAATCTGTATAGACGCCCTGGAGGCCCTGTTCAACGAATCGGAGGGTAACGGCATAAACGAGGCCTTGTCCGAGTTCTGGAGCGCCTGGCAGGAAGTGGCCGACAATCCGGAAGGCAGCCCCCAACGTTTGAACCTCCTGGAAAAGGCCACCACCCTGTCCGATCACATCCGTTTGATCCGGCAGGATATGGACGCCCTGAAAGTGGACATCAACCGCCGCGTGGAAGAGGCCGTAAGCCAGGTTAATGTTCTCATCCGCGAAATCGCCGACCTCAACGAAAAGATCGTGGCCATGGAGACGGGCCATCTGCAGAACGCCAACGACCTGCGCGATCAGCGGGACGAACACATCAAACAACTGGCCGCCTTCCTGGACATCAATTACTACGAAGACCCGGCCAACGGATCGATATCGGTCTTGACCACCAAGGGCACGCCCTTGGTCATGGAGAACAGCGCCTGGGGTCTCAAAGCCACGCGTGACGATTACGGCGACATCCACGTGGAGTGGGAGCGGGGCAACGGCGGCACGGTGGATATAACCGAGAACATCACCAACGGCAAGCTGGGCGGATACATCGAGATGCGGGACCAGATCATGCGGGATTTCTATCTCCAGTTCGAGGCCTTCACCGAAGGCTTGATCAAGGAGGTCAACCGCCAGCACGCTCAGGGCGTGGGTCTGGCCACTTTCACCGACCTGACCAGCACGTACGATCTGTCCGAATATTCCAGCCTCTTGGTCAAATTTCCGGGTGAAGACAACGATATTCAGCTTACGGCCCTGTCGGAGAACGCCGCGGCCAACAAGATCGGCATCAAGTTCGTCAAGGCCGCCGGGCCGGGCACGGATATTACTCTGTTGACGACTTACGATTCGACCACCGGCACCTATAACATCACCGTGACGCTGCCCGTCAACGCCAATGGCAATGTCACGGCCACGGCCGAAGACGTGATCCGGGCCATTAATGAGGACCAAAGCCCCAACCTGCCCGATCCGCCGCCTTTTCCGCCGACCCTGGGCCCGCCCTTCCACGCCGGCGACCTGGTGCAAGCGGCCGTGGCCCACGGGGAAAAAGGCCAGGGCTACGTGACGGAACTCAACGATCCGGACGACCCGATGAGGAATGGGCTGGACTTTCTCCGTTTAAACCGGCAGCTTCAACACGTCCTGCCCTTCGGCCAGGACATCAGCTACGGCTATACCAACGCCCGGATGGAAACCGAACTGACCGGCGACGATAATGACCTGGTTTTCACGGCTTTGACCGCCGGCGCGCCGGGAGAAGAAATCAGCATCGAATACATTGACCCCGGCGCGGCCAACTCGTCTTTTTCCCTGGTAGTGGACGCGGCGGCCAAGACCATCAAGGTGTACCTGGAGACCGATTCGGGCGGTTACGTGGTCACCAAAGCCGAGCAGATCGCCGACGCCATCAACTCGGACCCGACGGCCAACACCCTGGTCAAGGTCGAGCGGGTTGACGGGCAGAGCGGCGCGGGCCTGGTTGCGGCCATGCCCAGGACGTTTCTGGACCGGAGCGGTTCCTTCGATCTGATCTGCTACAGTCCCGACGGCCTGGCCACCGTTACCAAAATCCACGTCAACCCGACCGATACCCAGGAAGACATCATCAATCAGATCGGCACGCTCTTCAATACGGGCATACAAGGCTTGTCCGCGGAATTGATCGAGGACACGGGTCGGCATTACATCCGGATCAAGGCCGACGAGGGCTACAGCTTCGCCTTCGGCAACGATAACGCCTCGGCCCTGATGGCCCTGGGCTTCAACACCTTTTTCGAGGGCGATTCCAACGCCACCATCAAGGTCAACGACGTGCTCCTGAACGACATGCGGTTCATCGCCGCCGGCCGGGTGGACGGCGACGGCCGGACCCAGACCGGAGACAACACCAACGCCCTGGACCTGGCCGACTTGAAAGACAAGTTCTTCACCTTCCGCGACCAGACTTGCACCATATCCGAGTCCTATAACACCCTGCTGGCCGACGTGGGCGCCACCACCCACAACATCACCCGCAGCAACGACTTCAATCAAACGCTGGTGGACCAGATCAGCGCCATGCGGGACAACGTTTCGGCCGTCAATCTGGATGAGGAAATGGCCGACCTGATGAAGTTTCAATATATGTATCAGGCCTCGGCCAAACTGATCAGCGTGACCGACGAACTCCTTCAGACGCTCCTGTCGGTCAAGTAACCAGGGGTGGGCTTATGCTATATCGGGTCTCGCACCGGACGCTCTATCGGAACATCAATACCAACCTCGGGTTTCTGAGCTGGGACTTGGCCAAGTTGACCAACCAGCTCGCTTCGGGCAAGAAGGTCAACAAGCCTTCCGACGACCCTTCCGGTGGCGCGGCCATTATGTCCATGCGCACCGTCTTGGCCGACGTAGCCCAGTACAATAAGAACGTGGCCCTGGCCGACGACTGGTTGAAGACCACCGAGTCCGTGCTGCAGAGCATGAAGGATACTATTCAGCAGGCCACCATCCTGTGCGAACAGATGTCCACGGACACCTATACCGACCAAAACATGGACGTGGCCGCGGACGAAGTGAGCAAACTCTTTGAAGCATTGGTAAAATTGGGCAACAGCCGGATCGGGGACCGGTACATTTTCGCCGGCCAGAAAACCACCACCCAACCCTTCAGCAATTACTTAACCATCCTGGATGCCCTGGCCGACACGAACAATTCCAAAGTCTTCAACGGCTCGGTGGTGACCCAGGGCGACAGGGAATTCAACGCCCGCCCGGATATCCCGCCCCAGACCCAGAAGTTCGTGGTCGAGATAACCTCGGCCGGCGGCATTTATTCGGGCGGCAACGGATATTCCCTGTCCCGCCTGACCATTGATCCGTTCGGCGATCACAATTCTCTGTTTTTTATGGCCAAGGACGTCCCGGCCTGGCAGGGCCAGAGCGGCAACGGTCTAACCATTCTGTATTCCAGCGCCATCACTCAAAGCGTCACCACCCTGTCCGTGTCCGGCTCGACCATCACCGTCAACCTGGCCACCAGCGCCGGCGCCATAGACACCACCGCCGCGGACATCATGAACCTGATCAATACCCATGCCTCGGCCTCGGCCATGGTCACGGTCTTCCTGTCGCCGGGCGATTCCGGAACGGGCAGAGTGACCCCCACCAGCGCCATGAGCCTGGCTGATGGTTACGGCGGCGCAGCCAGGTTCAGGGTCTCCCAGGACGGCGGCTTGACCTGGAGCGAACCCGGCTTATTCACCGCCCGGGACTTCCGCGGCAACAACTTCATCTACAATCCCCAACTGGGCCACGCCTCCTTGACCACCCATATGCTCGGCTACGGCAACGATCTCTATTTCGTGGCCAAAAACATCGGCACCGGCGGCAATGACGTCCGGATTCAATTCGTGGACAGCGCGCCGGGCTCGGCCCTGTCGGTCACCCTCGATCCGCTCCACTGGAACATCACCGTTCACCTGGCCAATTCAGCCGGAACCATTACCAGTACGGCCAACGACGTGGTCAGCGCCATCAACAACGACCCGCTGATCTCGAACCTGATGACCGCCTCGCTGGCCGACTACCGCGAAGGCGGCAACGGCCGCGTCACTCTGATGGAACTGGACAATCTCGAGGGCGGTGGGGCCAACGGGATCATTGACCTGGGTCACGCCCGACTGGTCACCGACCTCCCTTACTCGCCGCCCGCCCCCAATCCGAACATCGAATTCACGGCCCTCGCGCACGGCGTCTCGGGCAACAACATCCAAATCACCTATTCCAGCGCCGTAGCCCAGAGCTTCGCTTCCTATTCCGCGGCCGTTAACGCCTCCGGTCTGACCGTGATCACGATTCATCTGGCCAACAGCGCCGGCAGCATCATGTCCACGGCCCAGGACGTGGTGGAACTTTTCACCTCGGCCTACATTCACAACACCGCCAGCGCCCTGGTGGTGGCTTCCCTGGTGGACTACCCCGATGGCAAAACCGAAAAATTGAGTCTCCTTCCGGTCAATTCAGCCGAATGCTGCACCCGGGTCTGGAGCCTCACCGGCGGCGACGACGCGATCACGGATGCCGATCATGGGGTCAACGTGCGCTTCATCAACGACAATACGCCGTTCGGCCAGGACCGTTCACCCCTGTTGCCGGGAGATCGCTTCGAGATAGAGGTCAGCTACTTTAAAGGCGACGTCAACGATATTAACATCAACGCCAACGTGGAGACCCAGGTCAAGACGAACGTCACCGGCGAAGAGGCCCTGGGCGCCACCATGGCCCAGGATAACATTCTGGACACTCTGGCCCGCCTCGAATACGCCTTACGCCAGCACGACACGGCCAAGGTCGCAGCCGAGTTGCCCAAGCTCAACCAGGCCCTGGAAAAGCTGACCAGTCAGATGTCACGCGTGGGAGTGAAATTGATCCGGAACCAGTTCATCTACAATGTCCTCGGCAACACCGAGGCTAATTCGACCGAACGAATGTCCAGGTATGAAGACCTGGATTACGAACAGGCCATCACCATGCTGCAAACCACCCAGACGGCATACCAGGCCGCCCTGGCCTCCACGGCCATGGTGACCAAGCTTTCTCTGGTGGATTACATCAGGTAGACCATCCAGGGCGCCCGCCCGGTTGGGCGCACGTCCCGCGAAACGCGGGACGCCCCTAGAAATCCTGTTTCGGCACATCTCATGATTTCATCTTCGTCCTCCGCGGCCGGGCCCAGGGCGCACGGCTGCGCGCCCCTACAAGTCTCTTTTCCGGTACATCCCCGAGGTCTTATGATCGCCTCCTGTAGGGGCGCACAGCCGTGCGCCTTCCGCCGTAATTATTACCTCTTTCCAAAATGAAACCACGGTATTAAAATGAACCTCTCAATACCGTTCCTCCGGATCAGACATGAAAAAGCAAAGCCTCACCGTGCGTTTCCTCTACCCTCTGGCGCTGGGTCTCGGCCTGTGGGCGGTCTCCAGCTTTCTATATAACTATGCCGGGTACATGAGGCCGGGCAGCCTTAGAAACATGCTGATCAACGTCTTCGGACCGCTGCTGTTCTTGTCCGTCTGGTTTTACGCCCTACTCGGCGTGCCTCTGGCCTATTTCCGTGGAGCCAGGTTCTTGGAAAAATTCATCATCGCCTTCGCCAACCCGACTTGGTGGGTGGCCCGAGTACTGGTACAAGTTTCCTGCCAGTACAACCCCATCGAGCTGGTCTATTTCTTCTTTCTGCCCTGGACTTTCGGCATAATGTGCGTGGCCTTGTTCGAATTGGCCCTGGCCGACCTGATCTGCCGGTTCGTTCACCGCCGCCGGCGACCGGGAGCGGTGCGTGTTTTTCATCCGGGAGTAGTGTTCCTGCTGCTGGCCGGACTGTCCGGGACCTATGTCGGTTTGATTCGAGGGCAGGAGTGGGTTTATCAGGTTGTGCACCACTACGCGGCCAATGTTCTGAAGTGATGACGGAGGTGAAGATGATGGAGGACCGGAAAACCGGACTGTTCAGCCGGGCGGTGTCCAGGCGGGAGACGCTGAAGATGCTGGGCGGGGCGGCCGCTCTGGCGGGCGCCGGCGCTTTGGGCCTGCCCGGAACAGCCCGCGGCCAATCGGCCCGCCGGCCCAATGTCATCTTTATTCTGACCGACGACCACCGCTGGGATTGCCTGGGAATCATGGGCCATCCCTTTCTCCAGACGCCCAACCTGGATAGACTGGCCCGGGAAGGCGTGCTCTTTGAAAACGCTTTCGTTACCACCTCCCTTTGCAGTCCCAGCCGGGCCAGTTTTTTAACCGGCCAATACGCCTCGGTCCACGGCGTCAAGAACAACTTCACCCGCTGGGACGAAAAAAGGAACATCACCTTCCTGCAGCGATTCAAGGAGGCCGGGTACGACACGGCCTTTATCGGAAAATGGCACATGCCCGGCGGCGGCCTGCCCCGGCTGCCGGGCGTGGACCTCTTCGTCAGTTTCACCAGGAAGGACGGCCAGGGCGATTACTTCAACTGCCCTATTTACGTGAATCATAAGCTTACGCCCACCCGCGTGCCCTACATCACCGAGGAATTGACCGAATACGCCCTGGACTTCATCGGCCGGCCGAGATCCCAGCCTTTCTGCCTATACCTTTCCCATAAGGCCGTGCACCATGATTTCCGCCCGCCTCCCCATTTGAAAGGCCGGTATAAGAACGTCGCCCTGTCCCATCTGGCCCCCGAGTCAGACAAATACAACACCTGGACCGGTCTCAACTGGCTGGAAGGCACTCTGGGCAACATGCACGACGTATACCGGCGTTACTGCGAGTGCCTGGTCTCGGTGGACGAACAGTTGGGCCGGCTTCTGGCCGCCTTGGAAAAGAAAGGCCTGCTGGATGACACGATCGTCATCTACGCCGGCGACAACGGCTATCTCTGGGGCGAACACCGCCTTTACGCCAAGCATCACCCCTACGAGGAATCCATACGCATCCCCTTCATCGTCCGCGCGCCGGGCCTGATGGACCGGCCGGGCCGCCGGGCCAAACAGATGGTGCTCAACCTGGACCTGGCGCCGACCTTGATGGACCTCATAGGCCGGCCCGTTCCGGACTCGATGCAAGGTCAGAGCTTCTTGCCTGTGCTCAAATCCGCCGAGGCCCGCGGACGGACGGCCTGGGTCTATGAACTCTTCAGCGACTTCCCCTTCGGCGGGCGGGTCCCGGCCCACAAGGCCCTGCGCACGGGAAAATACAAGTACATCGAGTGGGAAACCTGCCACCAGCCGGAACTCTACGACCTGGCTGTCGACCCGAGGGAGATGAAAAACCTGGCGGGCACGGCTGAAGGCCGGGAATTGACCAGGAAACTGAGCACGGAATTGGACGGGCTCAAGAAAAAATACCGGCTGGTCAGCGGTTGAAGGCGATTCGTTCCGGACAAGAGCTATCACTCGCCATGACCCCCGTCGCTCCAGTCTTCAACTTCCTGATCAAGCCGGCGTCCCACCACTGCAACCTTGATTGTCTCTACTGCTTTTATAAACCCGCGGCCGAACTGTATCCGGGCGCGAACGGGCTTATGTCCCGGCCCGAGGCCGAAACCTTTATCAACCGGGTGCTGGCTCAAGGATTTGGCCCTTATTCCTTCTGCTGGCAGGGCGGCGAACCGACCCTGCTCGGCCTCGATTTCTACCGGCATGTGGTCGAAGCGCAGAACAAGCCGCGGGGCCCGGGCCGGATCATAAACAACTCGATTCAGACCAATGGCCTGCTTCTGAATGACCACTGGGCCGTCTTTTTAAAGGAGCAGAGATTCCTGGTGGGCCTGAGTCTGGACGGCCCGGCCCGGATGCATGACTCTTACCGTAAAAGGGCCGACGGCCGGGGGACCTTCCGTGAGGTCATGGATCGGGTGGATTTGCTGCGGCGGCACTTGATCCCCTTCAATATCCTGACCCTGCTCACCCAGGCCAACATTCACGCAGTTGAAGACCTCTACTTCTTTTTCTTGGAAAACAGACTCTATAATCTCCAGTTCATACCTTGCCTGGACAAGACCCCGGACGGACGGCCGAGACCGTACGCCGTCACCGGAGAAGACCTGGGCCGTTTTTACCTCCGCCTCTTCGATCTCTGGCTCGAGGAAGGCTTCCCGTATGTTTCCATAAGGCTCTTCGAAGACATCCTCATTTATCTTCTGGACGGTGTCCACGTCTCCTGCGGCTTCAGCCCCAGGTGCGATTCGTATCTGCTGGTCGAACACAACGGTGACTGCTACCCTTGCGATTTCTTCGTGCGGCCGGAGTGGCGGCTGGGGAACGTCGTCCACCAGCCTTTGGAAACGATTCTCGACCATCCGAAAAGGCTTGAGTTCGCCGGCCTTAGGGGTGACCTTTCGTCCAAATGCCGCGAATGTTCCTGGCTCGACCTTTGCCGTGGAGACTGCCCTCGCCATCGGGAGACCTTGGCCGGAAGTTTCGGCCCTTTGAGCGAATGTTGCCCGGCCTGGCGGTTGCTGCTGGATCATATCCAGTCCCATCCGGCCAACGTGGTTGAAAAAGCCTGGGAGGCCAGACGATCGTTCAGACCGGTGATTCATGAGAAGGTGGGCCGCAACGAACCCTGCCCTTGCGGCAGCGGTAAAAAATATAAGAAGTGCTGCCTGAACCTTGCCGTTTAAGCGGGCAGGGCTCGAGCCAACAGCGAAACCGGGTGGACAACTCGATAGGGCGTATTCATTTCGATCTGCCACTTACAGGTTTCGCAGTCGGTGACCACCAGGTCGGGCTCGGCCGCCGCGATCCGCTTGAATGTATCCGCGCCCACCGCTTGCGACAGCCTAAAGAACTCGCTCTTGAAGCCGTACGTTCCGGCCAGTCCGCAACATTCGGTATTGATCAGCTTCAACTTGAGACCGGGCAGCCTCCTCAAGACCTCGATGGTGTCAATGGCTCCGCCGAGACGTTCGAGATGGCAGGGCGGATGATAGGCCGCGGTCAGGTTCAACGGCTCCAGCCTCAAGGGAGGCCCGGCCTCGAGTTTGCGGCCGATAAACCTGGTGATGTATTCGACCCGGCCGGCGATGGGCGAGACGTCCAGTTGCAGCAGGTTCGAGTATTCATGCCGCAGGGCCAGGGTACAGGTCGAGGAGGCCGAGACGATCGTCATCCCTTCCGGGCCGACGGCTTGGCCTAGGGCCAGGATGTTCCGGCGGGCGTTGAGACGCGCCCGATCCAGGTATCCGCTGGCTATCAAAGGCACCCCGCAGCAGACTTCCCTGACCAAGGACACCCCCACGCCCAGGGCGTTCAATACCTTGATCACGTCCCGGCCGAGATCATGGTCGTTATAGTTCACGTAACAGCCGCGGAAATAGACCACCCGCGCCGGGAAATTGCGCTGTCCGGCCGCGTGTCGCCGGAACCAGCGTCCGAAAGTGCCTCGGCCGTAAAGCGGCAGCGGCCGCTTGGCCGGGATTTTCATGAATTTTTCCAGCCAGGAGGTGACCAGCCGGTTTCGGGACAAGGTATTGACCAGCGGGGTCAGGCTGGTGGAAAAACGGCCCAGGAGGTCGGTCCGGCTGAGCAGATAGTCCCGCGGCCGGAAACTGCCGCTCAGATATTTGCATCTGGCCTCCTGGATCAGATCGGCGATCTTGACGTCGGAAGGACAGGCGATTTCGCACCGTTTGCAATTGGTGCAGTATTTGAGCGACTCGTCCACCAACTCCGGATTCTTGATCCGCAGCCGTTCCGTGTCCGGCCCCATCTGTTTCGGCCCTGGGAACAAGGGCGTGACTCGGGCCACCGGGCAATACACGGTGCAGACGGTGCACTTGAGGCAGTGGTCGAAACTGATGTTCTCCAGCTCGATCATGATCCGGCTTTAACCAAGTCCTTAACCGTCTCCAGCGCCGCCAGATATCCCGTGGTCACGGCCACGCCGCCGCCGGTCCCTTCCCTGACCGGGTCGTATCCGGCCAGCACCGCGCCGGCGCAGCGCAGGTTGACTATCAACCTGCCACCGGCGTCCCGAGGCCGTAACGATTCATCCGTCTTGACGCCATAGGCCAGGAAAGGATGACCGGCCGGGTCCAGAAACCGGCGGCCGGACCAGTTGGATCGGCCCGGTGTCCAATCCAGGCCAAGGTCGAAAACCGGTTCGCTCATGGACTCGGACCGGCTGGCCAGACCTCCGCTGAAAAAACTGCCGGTGGCCAGGACGTAGTGTTTGGCCTTCAGTCTTTCCCGACCGTAGTTGCGGGTATGGACATGATCGAGCCGCCCGTTGTTTATCTCTCCGCCGACGATCCGGTCGCCGGCGATGAAAACCCCGCCCAGTTCCGCGAACCTCGATTTGAGGGCGTCGTCCAGCCTCATGCCCGGCAGGGACGGCGGCAAAGTGGGCGTCTCGTAGATCAGCAGACCGGTCATTTCCTGGAGTCGGGTCAGGACGCGCTTGAATCCGGTCAAACCCAAAACAGCCGGCAGGCCGACCACTTCGGCCTGACCGGCCGCTTTCTTTATTCGGCCGGCCATTTGATCCAGGAAGTGATCCTGCTCGAACATCCGCCCCAGGTCTATGGACCTCAGTTCGTACGGGGATCGCCCCTCTTTCGGCAAGGGCACCGTGCCCAGGGTGAACCGGCAATCTTTAAAAAGGACGTGGCTGGATAGATTGGCCGCGGCCAGGGCGGGATGGAAGTCACGGAAGCCCTCGAAGTTGAGGATGGCAATGGCCGGCCGCCGGATCAGCACCTCTTTTATTCTTTCGTTGAAAACGCTGGACTGGGACAGGTAGGTGGGTTTGAGCACGCCCAGGGCCGTGAGGTGAAAATGATTCTCCCGGCCATTGTTGTACAGCGTCAGACTTTGCCGGCCGATCTCCTTTTGAAAGAAAATCAGACTCTCGGCGACGACTTCCGGACCGCATTTGGCGTAAGGATGTTCCGGGTGAGTCCGGATGAATTCCGGCAAGACCTCGAAAGGGGCGTAAACGACTTCCCGACCGGGATGGCGGCCTAGCAAATCAATGGAGCCGGAAGAAAAATGCAGGGCGCTCATCCCGTCCGAAAACACGGCGCAACTCAAACCTTCGTGCACGGCCTTGAGACCGCAGGTCAGGCCGGCCAAACCGCCGCCGATGACGACCAGATCGTATTTCAAACCCCGATCCGTTCCGATGGTTCCAGGTCGCCCAAGCCGAAGAGACCCTGATAGATCCAGTAGGTGAACTCGATCTCCCGGAGGGCGTCACCCCAGAGCACCGGCCTGACGCCCTTGAAACGTTCTTCCAGGAATTCGATCAACATATCCAGCGCCTCACGGCCCCGCACCGAGCCCAATTCCTCCAACAGTCCGGCGGCGCGATAGGCGCAGATTTCACCTTGACAAGGTCCCATGCCCAACCTGGTCCGCCGGCGCAGGTCCAGGATGTTTCTGACCCCAAGCTTTTCCAGGGCATACTTGATCTCGCCCCTGGTGACCATTTCGCACTCGCAGACCAGGCCGTAATTATCCTGGTCCCGCCCCAGCACCTGATACACCCTCTCGCCGTGACGGTAGTGGGTCGAGCCGACCACCGATCCGGGCACGCCGCTGAAGCGCTTAACGGTTTTCTTATGGGGGACCTTTTTCTCCGAACCCGGCAGAGGCCGGCCGGCGGTCGGACATGGGCGGGCCAGGCCCAGCTTGACGCAGGCCAGGTTCACCGCCTTTTCCGCCATGAGCCGATAGGTCATCAGCTTGCCGCCGGCTATGGTTATCAATCCACGTAGTCCGTCGCGCTCCTGATGATCTATCAGCACGATGCCCCGGCTTATGTCTCGGCCGCCGGCCCGGCCCGAAGCGGCCACCAGCGGTCGAACGCCGCAATAGGCCCGGAGCACCCTCGTCTTGGACACGTTGGGGACGAGCTTCTCGCCATCGGCCAGGAGCACCTCGATTTCGTCTTCGTCCACCACCAGGTTCTCGATTTCCTCATAAGGTATCTTCTTGGAAGTCGTCCCGATGAGGGAAACCGTGTCACCGGGTACTATTATGTCGCCGTCGGCCGGCGGCCGGCAGCGGTTGACCACCCGGCTGTTGATCCGATAATCAATGATGACCATCGAGCCCTTGGCCGGAAACATGATCAATTCCAGGCCGGCCAGGGCCAGGATTTTTTGCCCCCAGACGCCCGAGGCGTTGATCGCCACCTGGCCGTGGACCTCGAACAACTCGCCCCGGATTTTATCCAGACATCTGACTCCGGACAGGCGGTCGCCGGCCAGGATGAAGTCCACCACTTCGCCATGGGTGAAGACCCTGGCCCCGAGCTCCCGGGCTTCCAGGACATTGGCGGCGGCGAGCCGGAAAGGGTCTATGGTGGCGTCAGGCACCTTGATGGCCCGGACAATGGCCGGGTTGAGATTCGGTTCGAGGTTCAAGGCCTGGTCCACCGATATTTCCACGGCCTCGATACCGGCGTCCCGACAGCCGGCCAGCAGGAGATCGGAATAATGGAGGTCATCCTCGGGCAAGGTCACGAACAGGCCGCCCGTGTCCTCGATACAATGGTGGGCGATCCGCCGCAGGACTCTGTTTTCGGCTATGCACTCGACGGCCGATTCCCGATCCTTGACCGCGTAACGGGCGCCGGAATGCAGCAGTCCTTGATTGCGGCCGGTGGTGCCGGAAGCCAGGTCGTCCTTCTCGATGAGAACGGCCCGCAGGTTGCGCAGGGCGCAGTCGCGCAGGACCCCGGCGCCGGTGGCGCCGCCGCCGATGATAATAATGTCGGTTTCCAGCCGGTCCACGCGGCGGGTCCGTTCACGTCTCCAGCCAGCCGCAGGCCCGGTCCACGGCCTTGCGCCAGCTCTTATACAAACGGGTCCTTTCCCCGTCCGGCATGTTGGGGCGCCATTCCCGATCCACCGCGCAGGCCGCTTGCAGTTCCTCGGGGCTCGACCAGAAGCCTACGGCCAACCCGGCCGCGCAGGCGGCGCCCAGGACCGTGGTCTCGACGACTCGAGGCCGCCGAACCGGCACGCCTAAAAGGTCCGCCTGAAACTGCATCAAGAGTTCGTTGACGACCATCCCGCCGTCCACCTTTAAACCGGACAGTTTCAGGCCCGAGTCTTTCTCCATGGCCTCGAAGACTTCCTTGGTCTGGAAGGCGGTGGCTTCGAGGATGGCCCGGGCCAGATGGCCTTTATTGATGTAATGGGTCAGGCCGATAATCAGCCCGCGGGCATCGCTCCGCCAGTGCGGGGCGAATAGTCCGGAGAACGCCGGAACGAAATAAAGGCCGCCGTTGTCCGGTACGCTCCCGGCCAGGCTTTCTATGTCGGCCGAATTCTTGACCAGGCCGAAGTTGTCCCGGAACCATTGCACCAGCGAACCGGCGATGGCCACCGCGCCCTCGAGGGCGTAGACGGCCGGCCGGGAGCCGATCTGATAAGCCACGGTGGTCAGAAGACCGGAACTCGAAAGCACGGGCTTTTCACCGGTGTTCAGAAGCAGAAAACAGCCCGTGCCATAGGTGTTCTTAGCCTGACCCACTTCAAAGCAAGCCTGGCCGAACAAGGCCGCCTGCTGGTCGCCCAGGTCGCCGGAGACCGGTATCCGGGCGCCGAAAATCCCATCTTCCGGCGTATAACCGTATATCTCCGAGGAACTTTTTACGGCCGGCAGCATGCTCCTCGGCAGGCCGAAAACAGCCAGCATCTCTTCGTCCCAGTCCAGGGTCTCGAGGTTCAGGAGCATGGTTCGGCTGGCGTTGGAGACGTCGGTGACGTGCCGGCCGCCCGGGCCGCCGGTGAGCCACCAAATGAGCCAGGAGTCTATGTTGCCGAAGACGGCCTTTCCTTTGGAAGCCTCTTCCTTGAGTCCGGGGACGTGGTCCAACAGCCACTTGATCTTGGGTCCGGAAAAATACGTGGCCAGCGGCAAACCGACCCGGCGGCGAAACCTGTCCAGGCCCTGGCCTTGAGACAGGTTCCGGCATATTTCGTCGGTGCGGGTATCCTGCCAGACTAGGGCGTTGGCGTAGGGCCGGCCGGTGGCGGGGTCCCAGACCACGGTGGTTTCCCGCTGATTGGTCACGCCGATGGCCGCCAGTTCTCCAGGCCTGATGCCTCCTTTTTGCATGGCGCCGGCGATGGCTTCGTAGGTCTTGTCCCGTATCTCGAGGGGATCGTGTTCGACCCATCCCGGCCGAGGGTAAATCTGCCGGTGTTCGATCTGGTGCCAGGCCGCGATCCGACCCTGGCGGTCGAAGATAACGAAACGGGTACTGGTGGTGCCCTGGTCCACGGCGCCGACGTATTTCTTTCCGCTGTTGTCCGATCGGTTCATTCAGCCTCCGTTTTTCCGCGGCCAGGAAAGGGCGCACGTCCCGCGTTTCGCGGGACGCCCCTACAAATCTCGTGACCGGCCCGGCGGGCCAGGGCGCACGCTGTGCGCCCCTACAGTTTCAACCCTCAGGTAATGATCCCTGGGGAAGGTCACATAAACGAGACCGCCGTCTTCGTGGCCTTGTGCCGGCTTTTGGCCAGGTTGACTTCGATCATTCGGCCAAAGTCTTCCAGGGCGAACTTATGGGTCACCAGACCGTCCAGGCTGATCTTTTTCCCGCTGACCAGGTCCAGGGCGATGTCGAACATGTGCCGCGGCCGGCCTTGGTACTGGGCATAACCGCAGCCGAACACGCCTTTGATGGTCTGGTGTTTGAGCCATAAGGGCGTGAGATCGAGTTTAACCTGGTCATGAATACCCACCTGGCTCAAGGTTCCGCCCGCGGCCAGGCAGCGCATGGCGGTGTTGAGGGTCTTGGAGCTGCCTACGGTGTCGTAAATCCGGGCGAATCCGCCCATCAGTATGTGCGGGCCGATCATGGGCTTGTATCTGACCGCGCCGGTGGTGAGGATGGCGTGTCCGAACAGATCGCCGTCGGTGATCACCCGGTCGGCGCCGGCTTGCCTGGAGTTCTCCCCGGCAAAGGCCGACGGATCGAGCACCGAGATGCGACAGTCCAGGCCCAGGCCACGAATGGCGTGAATCACCATGCAGCCGATGACTCCTCCACCAATGACCAGCACTTCTTCGTCGGGTTGCGGCGGATTGTTCATCACCGCCTGGAGACCCACGCTCAAGGGTTCGATCAGCGCGCCCACTTCAGGGGAAACCCCGGACGGCAGCTTGAAGCATTGGCTCTTATGGGCCACGAAATAAGGCGCGAATCCTCCGCCGGTCTCCCGGCAGATGCCGACGAACATGCCCGGCGCCAGGTTGCCCCGGGCATAGTTTTCGCAATTGGCCGCCAGGCCGGCCTGGCAGGGCCGGCAGGGCGGCTCGATCTCCCTGGCCCGGCAGTTCAAGGACGGACAAAGGGTGATCGTATCGCCCATTTCGAGCTCCGTGACCTCCCGTCCTTTCTCGACTATCCGTCCGGAGACTTCATGCCCGATCACGCAGGGGAAGGAAGTGAAGGGACTGCCCGTGGGCGACTCCTTAAGAAAGATAAGGCTCAGATCGCTGGCGCAGAACCCGCACAGCAGGGTCTTGATCTTGACCCAGTTCGGTCCAGGCAATTGGGGTTCGGGGAGATCGGCCAGTCTGATCGTGGCCAATGGCCCGGAGTAGTAAAGACGCTTACTGGCCAGTCCCAGCGCCTTAAGCGCCAACCAT
Source organism: Thermodesulfobacteriota bacterium (assembly GCA_040755515.1). Taxonomy (GTDB): domain Bacteria; phylum Desulfobacterota; class Desulfarculia; order Adiutricales; family JAGVGV01; genus JBFMAW01. The sequence continues at coordinate 49,348 of JBFMAW010000033.1, forward strand.
TGGGGAACCGAGATGGAATAAACAAGCGCTTTCATGGGCCTGCTCCATTTCTGGATTTTTTTCAGTATTTCTGGAAACCGCCCCAGGCGCAAATAATATAGCTCACTTGCGGCGTCGCCGTCAATTTCCACCGACCGGGTGGGAAACAAAGGGCGAGAAACGTTGCTGGAAGGGCGTGGCTTCACGGCCTTCGATTAAAGGGGCGCCCGACCCCTCTCGGCGACGCTCGTTTTCCGATTTCGGCTCCTCGACCCATGGTGATGTGGTCTTGACTGATACCGGCGGCCTCGTGTTATCATCCCGACGAAAAGACTCGATCCTGGATGCCGACGTGGAATGGATGACCGCCAAGACAGACCCGGAGGCCGCGTCCCGTCTGGCCCATGAGCTGGACCTGTCCCGGACGACGGCCGCGGTTCTTCTCCACCGGGGCCTGGCCGACGTTGAAACGGCCCGGGCCTTTCTGAATCCATCGCTCAAAGACCTGCCCAGCCCCTTCCTTTTGCCGGACATGGACAAGGCCGTGGACCGCTTGATCCAGGCCCTGCACCGGAAGGAACAGATCACCGTGTACGGCGACTATGACGCCGACGGACTGACCTCGACCGCCCTGTTGACTGATTTTCTATTGGAGCTTGGCGCCCGGGTCACGACCTATCTGCCGCATCGCCTGGCGGAAGGTTATGGCTTGAACGGCCAGGCGGTCGAGCTTCTGGCCGCTCAGGGAACCAAACTCATCGTCACCGTGGATTGCGGGATATCCGACTTGGAGGCCGTGACCAAGGCCGGACGACTCGGGCTGAGCGTCATCGTCACCGATCACCACCAGATTCCGGAACGATTGCCGCCGGCCTGGGCCCTGGTGAATCCTCAACTACCCAGGTCCCGTTTCCCTCAGCGAAAACTGGCCGGCGTGGGCGTGGCCTTTTTCCTGGCCGGTGGACTCAGGCAGGCCCTGCGGGATCGAGGTTTACTGCCCAACGGCCATCAGCCGGAGTTAGCCCCGCTGTTGGGCCTGGTGGCCATAGGCACGGTGGCGGACGTTGCTCCTTTGACTAAAGTCAACCGCATTCTGGTCAGCCAGGGGCTGGGTCATCTGGTGACTCCGAACCGGCCCGGGCTGGCCGCGCTCAAGGAAGCCAGCTCTCTGGAAGCCCACGGTCTGCTGACCGCCCGGGACATTGCCTTCCGCCTGGCGCCCCGGCTGAACGCCGCCGGACGGATGGACTCGGCCCAGCCGGGTCTGGACCTGCTCCTGACCAGGGACGCGGAAACGGCCAGGGAACGGGCCGCCGTCCTGGAACGTTTCAACCGGGAAAGGCGCAAGTTGCAGGAGGAGATGGTCCGGGAGGCCTCGGCCATGATCGAGGACGACCTCGAGTTCACCAAGGCGGTCATACTGGCCAAGGAAGGCTGGCGGCGCGGCGTGGCCGGCCTGGCCGCGGGCAAGCTGGCGGAAGCTTTTCGCCGGCCGATCATCCTCCTGGCCGTGGAACAAGGTCTGGCCCGCGGCTCGGCGCGTTCGATAAAGGGTTTCAATATATACCGCGCCCTGGACGAATGCCGGGAGTTTCTGGTGAGCTTCGGCGGTCACGAACAGGCCGCCGGATTGGCGGTGTCCCTCGAACAACTGCCCGAGCTGATCCAGGCTTTTCAAAGGATAGCCGGGCGGGAGATAGGCGATGAACTACTGGTCGAGGCCTTGGAGATAGACACGGAGGCGGCCTGGCCGGAAATCAACGGCCGACTGGCCTGCGAGATGGCCGGACTGGCCCCCTTCGGGGAAGGCAATCCCGAGCCCATTCTGGCCAGCAAGGGCCTCAACGTGGTTTCCGCCAGCACCGCCGGCGGTTCCGGGGCTCATTTACGCCTGGTCTTGAGCCAGAACGGTCTGAGCCGGGAAATGATCGGTTACGGCCTGGGGCACCTGCTGCCGGACCTCGGCCGGCGCGTTTCCATAGCCGTCCGGCCGTACACTTCCCTTTACCGCGGCCAATTGAACCATGCCTGGAAATTGGTGGACGTCAAAAAGGATATGGCTTCCGGCCGGCCGTGACTCCAGGGTCAACCGGTTATTTGGCCGGTGATTCGGCCGGAGGTTTGACCTCCCGGCCGGCGGATGGTCCGGGACCTATCCCGCCCTCCTTGAAGATTCGCAGGAATTCGTCATCGGAGGAAAGAAGCAGCGTGGTCTTGTCGGCCAGGGCCTTGCGATAAGCTTCGAGCGTGCGCATCAGATGAAAGAACTCGGGTTCCTGGCTATAAACCTCGGCATAAAGACGGGTGGCCTCGGCGTCGCCCTGGCCGTACAGTTCCTGGGCTTGGCGGTACGCTTCGGCCAGAATGACCGTCCGGTCGCGATCGGCTTCGGCCTTTAGTTTCAAGGAGGACTCCTGGCCCTCGCTGCGGTATTTCTTGGCTTGGCGTTCCCGCTCGGTGCGCATCCGGCCAAAGACGGCCCGTTCGTTTTCCTGCGGCAGGTCCGCGCGCTTGATGCGCACGTCCACCACGGAAATCCCGTAATCCCGGGACATGACGTCGGAGCGTTCGGTCACGTTCTTCATGATCTCGGAACGGACCTTGGAAATGATGTCGGCCATGACGTGCCGGCCCAATTCGACCCTTATCTCGGCGTAGATGATATCGTCCAAGCGGGCCAGGGCGCCGCTGATATTGCGCACGGTCTGATAGAACTTGAGGGGATCAACTATCTTCCACTTGGCGAAGTTGTCCACCACCAGGTTCTTCTTGTCCGAGGTCAGGACTTCGGCCGGGGCCGCGTCGTAGTCGAGTAACCGGTTTTCGAAGAAGATCGCTTCCTGCACAAAGGGTATCTTGAAATGAAGTCCCGAGCCCAGGACGCCGCTGACCGGCGCGCCCAACTGGACCAGAACGGCCTGTTGGGTCTGGTCCACCACGAACACGGCCGAATTGATCAGGGCCAAGAGCACCACCACCGCCACCACCAGGGGGCCGAATTTCCGGCTCATGATCAGTTGCCCCCTTTCTTTTCCGGGCCTGACGGCCAGCGGCGCAACTCGTTCAGCGGCAGATAGGGCACCACGTCGGCCTGGCCCTTGTCCACAATGAACTTTTCCGCCCCGGCCAGAATTTCTTCCATGGTCTCCAGGTAAAGCCGCCGGCGGGTCACGTCCCTGGCCTTCTGGTATTCCTTGAGCTGGGACAGGAAGCGGGACGCGTCGCCTTTGGCCCGATTGATCTTCTCCTCGCGGTAGGCCTCGGACTGGCGCATTATCTGGGCCGCCTGCCCCTTGGCCTTGGGCAGGATATCGTTGGCGTACCCCTCGGCTTCGTTGATGAACCGGTTCTGGTCCTCGCGGGCCGAGGCCACGTCCTTGAAGGCCTCGATGACCTGTTGGGGCGGATGGACGGCCTGAAGTTGGACCGCGATCACTTGCAGTCCGGACTCATATCGGTTGAGTATATCCTGAAGGGTCTTTTCCGCGTCCTGCTGAATCTGGTTCTTACCGGTGGTCAGGGCTTCGTCAATGTTGTTCTTGCCGATGACCTCACGCATGGCCGCCTCGGCCGAGTCCTGGATGGTCTTGATCGGGTCGGCCACCTTGAAGAGAAAAGTGATCGGATCGCTGATCTTGTACTGGACGATGAACTGAACGTCTATGATGTTCTCGTCGCCGGTGAGCATCAAGGCCTCGTTGGGCACCGGACGGTACTGAGGCGGCGGACCGGGGTTGACGGTGCGGAAGCCCACCTCGAATCGCCGGACCTGGGTGACTTTGGGCTTGAGGACCGTCTCGATGGGGTAAGGCAGATGATAATGGGGGCCCGAACCCGCGGTCCGGGTATAGGCGCCGAAGCGTTTGACCACGCCGATTTCATCCGGGGCTACGATGAATATTCCCGAAAGAATCCAGGCCGCCAGGATCAGGCCGATAATAACGTAATAGCTGGGCATCCGGCCGCGGAATCGTTTGATGTTCTCCACCACCTTATCCAGGTCTGGCGGCTGAACCTGGGTCTGCCTTTTTTGCTGCCACTTTTCCCAATCCATGGGCATAGGTATTACCTTCATCCCCCTGTCGGTTGACCTTGACCCTAAGATAACCTACCCCGCCGGCAAGTCAACGTTTTTGTCCATAAACGGTCGCTTAATCTCACGAGGTCCCGTATTTCATTTTCTGGCCTCGTCCCAGGCTCGGATGCGCCGGGCTATTTCCCTGACCCGGTTCATGGTCTCTTCCAGGTCGAAGGCCAGAAACCTGCCGTCCCGGACCAGGACCCGGCCGTTGACCATGACCGTTTTGACCTCCCGTCCCGTGGCGGCGTAAACCAGATGGGAAACAGGATGGTACAAGGGATGAAGGTTGGGACGGTCCAGGTCCAGCACAATCACGTCGGCCCGGAAACCGGGCAGAAGCGACCCGATCCGGCCGGCGAAACCCAGGGCCGCCGCTCCGCGCGGTCCGGCCAGATCGAGGACCTGGCTGGCCGGCAGGGCGGTCGGATTCAGGCCGGCGACCTTGAACAGAAGAGCCGTCGAGCGCATTTCACCGAACATATTCAAATCGTTGTTGCTGGCCGGGCCGTCCGTGCCCAGGGCCACCTCGAGTCCGGCCTTCAAGAGGGCTTCCAGGGGGGCCAGGCCTGAAGCCAGCTTCATCTGACTCTCGACGCAGACGCAGACCGGCGTCTTCCTTTCGGCCAGGAGGTCTATTTCCGCTTGATCCAGATGGACGCAATGAACGGCCAGGGTGCTTTGGTCCAGCAGGCCGAGCGAATCCAGATAAGCCACCGGCCGGAGGCCCTTTTCCGCCTTGATCCTGTTCACCTCGGCCTCGGTCTCGGAAACGTGTATCTGGAACAACGCTCCGGTTGCCCGGGCCAGGGCCTTGGCCTTGACCAGGGTCTCGGACGAACAGGTGTAGGGCGAATGGCAGAAGACCGAAGGAGACAGCAGGGGCGAGACGCCTTGCCATTCCTGAATGAAATCCCTGGCCGCGTCTATATTCCGGGACGGGTCCGGGACCCCCGGCGCCGGGAAATCAATGACGCCCTGGCCCAGCACGGCCCGCAGACCCGATTCCAGCACGGCCCGGGCCGCGTGCTTTTCCAGAAAATAGCCGTCGGCCAGGCAGGTGGTGCCGGACAGGAGCATCTCGGCGCAGGCCAGCTTGGTCCCCCAGTAGACCAATTCTTCGCCGACGTGGGCCGATTCGGCCGGAAAGATATGCCTCGTCAACCAAGTCATGAGGGGCAGGTCGTCGGCCAGTCCGCGAAACAAGGTCATGGGGCAGTGGACGTGGCCGTTGACCAGGCCGGGCATGATGAGCCCGCCGGCCGCGTCAATGACCTGGGCCGCGCCTTCGAGGGGGCCGAGTTCCGAGGCGGGACCCACGGCGGCGATGACTCCGTCCTTCACGGCCACATACCCGTGCATTAACGGCGACACCTGGTCTTCGGACCGGGACATGACCAGGCCGTTCACCAGGAGCAGGTCGTATTTTCCGCCGCCGATCATGCCCGCGCCTGACAAATTTGACGATGGTTGGGCATCTTCCGGTGATTTATCGGCGATTGACGGTTTCGGCCATAACCCTGGCTATGGCGCCCATCCGGTCGAAAATCTCACCCAGGTCCAGGGTGGTCAACCGTCTGTTCTCCATCAGTATCCGGCCATGGACCACGCTGTGAACCACGTCCGCGCCGGAAGCGGCGTAAACCAGATGGCTGATCGGGTTATAGAGAGGCGTCAGGTGGGGTTGATCGAGGCTCACCACTATCAGGTCAGCCAGGCAGCCTGGCTCGAGGCGGCCGGTGAGTCCGTCCCGACCCAGGACTTTGCCACCCTGATTAGTGGCCATGTTCAGGACCGTCTCGGCTTCCATGATCGTGGGGTCACCGCGCACGACCTTGTGGAGCTTGGCGGTGATGTCCATGACGGAGAAAAGGTCCAGATTGTTGCTCGAGGCCGGTCCGTCCGTGCCCAGGGCCACGGGCACACCGGCGGCGATGAGTTCAGGCGCCGGGGCCACGCCCGAAGCCAGTTTCATGTTGCTGCCCGGATTGTGGGCCACCCTCACGCCGCGCCGGGCCAGCAGGGAGATTTCCTCCTCGTCCAGGACCACGCAGTGGTCGGCGATAAGATTGGGCGAGAGCAGGCCCAGGTTTTCCAGGTGGTTGACCGGGGTGCAACCGTATTTGGCCCGGGTGGCCGCTACTTCCTCGCGGTTTTCGGACAAGTGGGTGATGAGCGGGACCCGGTGCTTTTCAGCCAGGTCCCGGCAGGCGGTCAAGAGATCGGGCGAACAGGTATATAAGGCGTGGGGTTCGACGGCGATGCCGACCAAGTCATGCCCCTGGTATTGTTCGATCAGGCGAGCGGTGTATTTCAAGCCCTCTTCGGGAGGACCATAGTTGGGCGAAGGAAAGTCATACAGCACTTCGCCCACCAGGGCCCTGAGGCCCGCCTTTTCCACGGCCCGGGCCACTTCATGCTCGAAAAGATACATGTCGCAGAAAAACGTGGTGCCGGACATGATCATCTCGGCGCAGCCCAAAAGTGTACCCCAGTAGACCATCTCGCCGGTGAGCTTGGCCTCGGCCGGGAAGATGTGGTCGTGCAGCCAGGTCATCAGGGGCAGATCGTCGGCCAGGCCGCGCAGACAGGTCATGGCCACGTGGGTGTGGGCGTTGACCAGGCCGGGCATGACCAGGCCGCGTTCGGTCTTGAGCTTGCGGGCGCCGGCGCCATGCCTGGCCTCGACTTCCGCGGCCGGGCCGACGGCGGTAATGCGTGATCCGGTAACGGCCACGGCGCCGTTGTTGATTATTTCTCCCTGGGCGTTGAGCGTCAGAACCAAGTCGCCCGCAACAATCAAATCAGCCACGGTTCACCGCCTCCTGGGGGTTGATACGAGTGCCGAGACTATGCCGTCCCAGGGCGGTCTTGTCAAGAAAAGCCCGATTGACGTTGACTCGCCACAAAATCATGACTCCGGCCGTATCAGTATCTTCAACGTCCCCGGCCGGCGGGCGTGGTCCAAAGCCTGGTCGAATTTCCAGAACGGATAGACGGCCTCGATTAAGGGCCGGACGTCCAGCTTTTTCTCCTTGAGGGCGGCCAAAGCGGCCGGGAATGAACCGCAACGGGAGCCGACCAGGGTGATCTCCCGCACCACCAGGTCGGCCAGGTCCAGCCTGGCCTGGGACCGCAGGGTGGTCTTGGCCACGATCGTCCCTCTGGTCCGGGTCAGGTTCATGGCCCAGGCCAGGCCGTCGGGACGGCCGGTGGCTTCGACCACCAGATCGAATTGTCCCAGCCGGGCCGCCAGCTCGGACGGGGTCAGGTCCAAGGATACCTTATGACCGGCCACTCCCTGGGCCGAGGCCAGGGCCAGCTTTTTATCATGACGACCCAGGAGCAGAACATCCGGGATCACCGCTTTCAAGGCCAAGGCGATCAGCAGGCCCAGCTTGCCGTCGCCCAGGACGGCCAGACGCATCGAGGGGGCTAGGCTGACCTGCTCGGTCAGGCGCAGGGCCGCGGCCAGGGGCTCGACAAAGACCGCCTCTTCGTCGCGGATGGAATCGTCCACCAGATGCACGTTGGCCAGCGGCGCGGTCACGTATTCAGCCATGGCCCCTGCCCAGTCCCTGATACCCAGGACCCTTCGTTCGGGGCAGTGCCTTGGTTCCCCGGCCAGGCAGATCGGGCATCGGCCACAGCCCCGATTGATCTCGACCACCGCCCGCCGGCCCAGGAGCCTTCGATCCGCGGGGGCTTCCACTATCAGACCCACGAATTCGTGACCCGGCACGCCGGAAAAGCCCTGATAGCCGCCCAGCAGTTCGATATCGGTGTGGCATATTCCGGTCAGCAACACCTGGAGACGCACCTCGCCCTCATCCAAGGGCAAAACAGGCCTTTCCCGCCAGGCGGCCCGGCCATTTTCAAAGTAGACGGCCTTCACGGCTTCCTCCGACGGCCCCAGGGCGGTCCAGGGGGTCACTAGGTATCATATTAGAATCAATGGTAATATCCATCTAAGGTTGACAGGAGCGCCGGGTCTGGTATAAATATAGGATCAGGTGACCGGCCCGCCTGAAAGGGAGGGCTAGCGATTATGGGTTTTAAACGCGTATTTTCCAATATCCTGCTGGCGGCGATCCTGGCCCTGCCTTTGGCGGCCCAGGAGACCAGGCTGGGATTTAAGCATACCGAACCCCAACCTCCCCCTAAAAAAGCAGTTAAAGCTATTCCCCCGCCCTCTCTGCTCTCCACCGAGGACTATAGCTTCATAATTGAACTGGCCAGCCGTAAGGCGGCCCGCATCCTTGCTCCTACATCCCCGGTCAATCAATTCGACGCCATGATAAAACAGGTGGCCGACAAGCACAAGGTATCGCCGGCTTTGGTCAAGGCCCTCATCCAGGCGGAATCCAATTTCAACCCGCATGCGGTTTCTCCTTTCGGCGCGATCGGTTTGATGCAGGTCCTGCCCGAGACGGCCCGCACGGTGGGCGTCAATGACCCGCTGGATCCGAAATCGAACATCATCGCCGGGGTGCGATATTTAAAGAGCCTGCTGGATATGTTCGAGGACGACGAGACCATGGCTCTGGCGGCCTACAACAGCGGTCCGGCCTCGGTCCTGAAATTCGGCGGCATCCCCCCCTACCCCCAGACCCGCATCTTTGTCAACCGGGTAATGTTCTATTACCATTCCTACCTGGAGTCGTAAGCCGGCCTCCAGGCGCCGGCTCGGCCCATCATCTTTTTCATCGCTCTCGAAAAGCCGAGGAGACGGGGTTTAGTTTCCGGAGTTGAGGCCACACTTCAATCAAGCCGTCCGGCCTGATAAGCGGGCGGTTTTTTATTCAGGTTTTTCTTGAAACCCTATAACTAAATTACTATAGTCAAACCCCGGTCGCATAACTCCCTTTGGTGAAGGATATTCATTGGCGGCGAAAACATTGATCGAATCAAGCCCGGATTACGGCGGCGGCCCCAAAGACCTGGCTCGGGAAGTGATCCAGAAGGACCGTTGCGCCGTCTGCGGCGCCTGCGTCGGTCTCTGCCCCTATTTCATCCAGGCCGAGGGACGGGTAAGGCCACGGGACCTTTGCAATTTGGATCAAGGTCGTTGCTGGGCCTTCTGTCCGATGGCCGGCGCCAGGAGAGCCTTTGAGGGCGAGTTGGGCGGACACCGGGAAATATTCATCGCCCAAAGCACCCAACGCGATTTCCGGCGGAAAGGTCAATATGGCGGCGTGGTATCCACTCTGGTCTGGACGGCCCTCAACCAGGGTCTGGTCAAGGAAGCGGTCCTGACCGGCGGCGACCCCGAGAACGCCCCGCGCGGCGTCAGGGTTTCGGATCGTCGGTCTATCCTGGCCGCCGCCGGATCGCGCTACGCCGCTTCCGGCGCGGTGGCCGTCCTGAATCAGGCCTTGACCGAGGATAAAAACCGCGACCTGGCCCTGGTGGGCACGCCTTGCCAGATAAAAGCCGCGGCGGCCATGCGCGCGGCCGAAGGTCCGGCAATGGGCTTCGATCCCCACCGGATTAAGGTTCTGATCGGCCTTTTTTGCACCTGGGCCCTGGATCACCGCCGCCTGAACGAATACCTGCGGACAATGCTTTTCGGGGAAAGGGCGGTGGCCTATGACATACCGCCCCCGCCGGCCGACGTGTTCCAGGTCTTTACCAGCGACGGAATCAAAGCCTTCCCTCTGGATGAAATCAGGCCGTTGAGACTCAACGCCTGCCGCTTCTGTGACGATATGACTTCCGTCCGGGCCGACGTTTCCGTGGGTTCGGTGGAAGGACTGTCGGGCTGGAACACGGTGATCGTGCGGACGGACGTGGGCGAACGGCTGATCGAGTCGGCCCTGGCGCGGAAGCTATTAAGAACCGGGGTCCTGCCGGAGATGGACCTGGACCATCTCAAGGAAGCGGCCGCTCTCAAAAAGGAGCGCGGCCTGTCCGCCTTGGCCCAGAATATGGAGCAGCCAAGTCAATGACGGATTTCTTGACCGCGGCGACCATCCCAGGCGAAATTCTTCTCCAAGGCAATCAAGCCATCGCCCGCGGGGCTCTCGAGGCCGGTCTGGCCTTTATCAGCGGGTACCCGGGCAATCCTTCCTCGGAGATAATCGAAACGCTGGCCGAAGTCGGCAGGCCGGATTTTCTGCACGTGGAGTGGTCGGTCAACGAAAAGGTGGCCCTCGAAGCGGCCGCGGCCGCGTCCTTGGCGGGCTTGAGGGCCATGGTGACCATGAAACAGAACGGGGTCAATGTCTGCCTGGACGCCTTGACCACCCTGGCCCTGGCTGGCTTCAAGGCCGGCATCGTCCTGCTGGCGGCCGACGATCCCGCCGGTATTTCCAGTTCGAACGAACAGGATTCCCGCTTCGCCGCGGCCCTGGCCCACGTGCCCCTGCTCGAACCGGCCACCCCCCAGGAAGCCCTGGAGATGGTCCGTTTCGCTTTCGATCTGTCGGAAGATATTGGCCAGTTGGTCATGGTCCGCGGCGTGGGACGGGTCAGCCACACCAGGGCCAACGTCCGGCCGGGCGAACTTCCGAAGAAGAAGCGCCAGCCGTATTTCGACACTTCGGCCTCTTTCCATACCTTCCCGGTGGTGGGCAAGCACCGGGCCATGTACGCCAAGCTGGCCAAAGCCAGAGCCGCTTTCGAGAAGTCGTCTTTCAACTCCTATCAGGGGCCGGCCGCTTCCAGCCTGACGATCGTGGCCTCGGGGCCCGGCGCGCTCTACGCCCAGGAAGCCCTGGAAATGACCGGCTTGCGGGCGCGGGTCGGCCTGCTCAAGCTGGGCGCCACCCACCCGTTGCCCAGGGATTTTTTGCTCAACCGCCTGGCCAGGACCAGCGAGGTCCTGATCGTCGAGGAAATTGACCCCGTGCTGGAAAGGGCCGTCCTGGCCCTGGCCGCTGAAGCCGGAGGCGAAATAGGGACCAAAAACTTTTACGGCAAGTCTTCGGGACACATTCCGGCCGTGGGTGAACTTTCACCCGGCCTGGTGGCCAGGGCCTTGGCCATGATTATCGGCCGGAGACCCAAGGCCGCCACGGCTTATCAGGCTCGGGCCGCGGAGATTTGCGGCCGGTTGGCTCCTCCCCGGGAGTTCGGCTTCTGCCCTGGCTGCCCCCATCGGGCCTCCTTTTGGGCCATCAAGAACGTTCTGACCGCGGATGACCGGCGGGGTTTTGTCTCCGGCGACATAGGCTGCTATACCATGGGCGTCTGGCCCACCGGATTCGGTCAGATCAAGACACTGGGCGCCATGGGCTCCGGCCTGGGCATGTCTTCCGGATTCGGCAAACTCAAGGGGATGGGGTTCGACCAGCCGGTGATATCCGTGGTGGGCGATTCCACTTTCTTCCATGCCGGCCTGCCGGCCTTGATCAACGCGGCCTACAACCAGTCAGCCTATCTCCTGGTGGTCCTGGATAATTCAGCCACGGCCATGACCGGCTTTCAGCCTCATCCGGGTACCGGGCAATCGCCCTCGGGCGAGACCATCGGCAGTGTCGAGATCGAGCGCCTCTGCGCCTCGCTGAACATCAAAGTCACGGTGACCGACCCCTATGACCTGGCGGCCACGGAAAAAGTCCTGGCCGAAGGCCTGCAAGACCTAACCCGGGTGCGGGTAGTGGTGCTCCGCCGGGAATGCGCCCTGGTTCGAGGCCGCGCCGGAGGTTTCCCCTACCGCATGAGCATTGACGGCCGTCTGTGCCGCGGCCGATCCTGCGGTTGCAACCGCTACTGCAACCGGGTCTTCCGCTGTCCGGGACTGATCTGGGACGAAAAGGCCGGCCAGGCCAGGATAGACGAAGTCATCTGCGTGGGTTGCGGTGTCTGCCGGCAGGTCTGTCCCGCCGGCGCCATCATCCAGGAGAAGGTCCAATGAAGCCCGACCCCCTGAACCTGATCATCACCGGCGTGGGCGGTCAGGGCAACGTGCTAATCTCCCAGGTCCTGGGCCGAGCCCTGATGGATCGCGGTTTCAAGGTCGCCGTGGGCGAAACCTTCGGCTTGTCCCAACGCGGCGGGAGCGTGCAGAGTCATATCCGCGTCTCCCGGCGCCTCGTTTACGGACCCATCATTCCCGAAGGCCAGGCCCATGTCGTCCTGGGGCTGGAGCCCCTGGAAACACTGCGCGTCCTGCCTTTATACGGCCGGAAAGGAATCAGCATCCTGACCAACTCCCGGCCGGTCCCACCGCTCAATGTCATCGCCGGTGAAGCCGTCTATCCGCCGCCGGACCAGATCAAGGCGGCCTTGAGCGAACTCTCCGCCCGTCTCTGGTGGCTCAACGCCACGGCCGAGGCCCAGAAGCTGGGCGCGGCCATAATGGCCAATATCGTCATGCTCGGCGCCTTGGCCGCCACCGGCCTGATACCCGCGGCGGCCCCGGAAGTGGAAAGAGCCTTGGCTGAAGTTCTGCCCGCCCACCGCCTAAAGCGGAACCTGACCGCCTTGAGGCGCGGAATGAAGCTGGTCTGAAGCCCCGGTCCGTTCGTCCGTTTCCAGTTCCGGTCATCCCCCAAGCGTTTCCGTGGCGGATCATCTGAAAGCGAACGACAGGCTGAAGATGGCCAAGTTGCCCAAGACGTGGATGATCAGCGGCGAGATCAAGCTCCGGCTCCGTTCATAAGCCAGTCCGAAGACCAGGCCGCCGATCACCTGGGTGACCGGGGCGAAGACCCTCTGCTGGGCCGACAAATGAGCCAGGGCAAAAGCCAGGGTGCTGGCCAGCAGGGCCGCGGCCAATCCCCAGCGGCGACAATAGCCGAATATTAATCCGCGGAAAAGAATCTCTTCGGCCAAGGGGGAAACCAGTCCGCCGACCAGGAAATAGAGTCCTATCTCCCAACCTCGAGGGGGCAGTCTCAGTTGGAGCAGCCCTTTGATGTCCAGATCGGCGGCCCGGGCCGACAACAAGCCCAACGCGGCCAGCAGGCCGAAACCCGCGGACCAGATCAGGCCCTTTTTCAGGCCCGGGCCAAGGGATTCTCGGGTCAGGCCAAGACCGGCCAGACCGGAAACGGCCGAACAGGTTATGTGGAGCATCAGGCCGGTTTCCAGAAGGCGGATCAAGCCGGTAAGAACCAGGGGCGGCGCCAGCCTGGCCTGACCGGCCAGGGCGGCCGCGGCTTCCACCACGGCCACGGCGACCATGGCTAGGGCCAAGGTGTTTAATTCGATCCTTGGGTCCACCCCAGGTCCTTGAGCGCCCGATAAGCGTACCACTGGAGATACCAGTGATCCGAAACCTCGATTCTTCTCCGAATATCCGGAACGGTTCTAACCGCCTTGCGCAGGGCCAGAGACCGATAGGCCATACAGGCCACGTTGGGATCAGGATCGTCCAACAGGCGTATCAGGTCAGGAAATGTTTCCGGACGGCGGCTGGCGCCCAAGGCCACGGCCAGCCAGTACCGGTCAGTCAGGCGAGGGCTGTTCAGCAGTCGTTGATAGGGGAAATCATGAATCTCCAGACGATCGTTCTCGACGGCTTTCAGCCCGGAAGCCCGGCGCCACCACGAGTCCGATTTTATCAAGTCAGCCGGCGGACCCTGCGCCGCGGCCCGTCCGTATAAGAGCGGAGCCAGTAAACCCAACCCCAGGAAAAGACAGATGAGACAGGCCGCGACGGCGGCCCCCCTGGCGGAAAGAAAAAGACCGAACAACCACTGGCCCAGAGAAAAAAAGAAAATATACAAGGCCAAGGGCAGACCGGCCAGGAGGGATAGATAAGTGACGCGGCGGAAGAAACGATGCCGATCGGTCAGGATCGAGTATCGGTCCAAAAAACGACCGGGGTCGGTCAGAAAAGGCTTTATGTCGGGCTGAAGGATCAACCGGCCATCCTGGCGGAAGGACAACTCCGCCTTTTCTATCTCGACCTCCAGGTCGGGCGTTTCGACCCGGGGCAGAGGCAGATAATCATTCTTCAAGAAGGCCTTGGTCAGGCTTTTAATAAGATCAGGATCGGGATGTTCCGGCAGCCTGACCGTGCGCAGAGTTTTTTGTTTCAAGGAAAGAAACAGTTCGGTCGGGTACAAGGTGTAACGATAGTAAACGTCGCTCAAGGTTCGGCCGGCCGGGTTGGACCAGAACACAAAATCCCTGACATCAAGAAAAACGTCTTCCCGGGCCTGACTACCCCAGACGGCGCCGATTATAATCATTCCGGCCAGGAAAAACATCCAGACCCGCCAGGGCCTGTCTTCCAACCGAAGCCGCGGCCAGCTTCTGGTGACCACGAAGATCGTGGGCGGGATGAGCAAAACCAGACAGGTGAGGAGCGGGTCTCCTCCGCCGCCGTTAGCCAGGGCCAGACAGAAAATCCAAGAAAAGAAGGCCGCCACCTTGAACCAGCGCGGCCGTCCCAGCAGACGGCCATACAGCCAGGCCAGGGCCAGACTGACCACCGTGATCCCGGCGCCCGAGCTGAAAGTAAAGAACATTCCTCCATTAAAAGCCGTCCGGAAGCTGGTCAGCGCGGGCCATATGGCTGGGCCGGGCACGACCAGGTACCCGGCGCTCTCGATGGACTGGGCCCGGGTCAGGATTTCCTGGTTGGATAGAAATACAAAGGTTGAAGCCACGATCTGGGTCATCACCAGACCGGCGATCAAGGCTCTGAAGGTTATATGACCCATGACCCCTGACATAGCTTCCGCCTGGTGGAATTGTCAAAGAAAATCCAGTCGACTTGAAGGAATCCGCGATCAGGTGGGCCGATAATTGTTTCCTGTGGTTTCCGGACCGCTTCCGTGTTAGGTTGCCGACCCAGTGAGGTGTGATTTGAAAAGGAATTGGTCACAAAAAATGCCCGCCAGCCGGGAAGAAGCCGAAAGCCAATGGCCCAGGCTTCTGACGGCCATCATGGCTGAAATACGTTCTCCAGCGGACCCGGCCGGCCTGGCCGACCGGCTGAGACGGGACGAGCTGTTTACGGCCTTGCTCCAGAGTTGGGACAAAATGCCTTTCCCGGCCCAAGCCAGGGCCTGGGAGATGATTCAATCCCGACTTAGGGAAGAAGCCATAAAATCCAGACCTTTCTGTATCCGTTGCGGGGAATGCTGTCGCCGCGGCAGCCCGCCCCTCCTTCCCCAGGACCTGCCGGCCCTGGCCGAGGGCCATATCGCCAGGTCTGACCTGATGACCCTGCGGCGAGGCGAACCGGCTTATTCGAACTGGGAGGAAAAGAAAGTTCTTCTGCCCGTGGAACAAGTGAAATTGAGAGAAGTGCCCGGCGGCAGAACCTGTCTTTTCCTGGGTCCGGGCGACGACGCTTGCCTGATCTATCCTAACCGGCCTCATCAGTGCCGGATCATGGACTGCTGGGACCCTTCCCGGTTCGAACGCCTGCGGAATCTTCCGGTCCTGACTCGTGGGGACCTGATCGGCCGGGATCATCAACTGGGACGCCTGATCGAGCATCATGAAGAACGGTGCGGCCTGCCGGACTTGGCTCAACGGCTGACCCAGGCGGCGGCCGGTGACGGGATCGCGGCGGACGAAGCCCTGGACGCTGTTCTGTTTGACCTTCACGTCCGTGAATTCGCGGCGGAAAAGTTCAGTCTGCCCTGGACCGAGATGATTTTCTTTTTCGGCCGCCCCCTTACCGTGGTGATTAAAGGTTTGGGTTATGCCTTTGATCCTGGCGAAGGGGAAGGTCCGAAACTGTCTCGGATCGAAGGTCCGCCCCCACCCGGCGACCGGGGACCGGCCGGGACATAAGGTTGTAACAAGAATACTTTTTTCTTGACATTTTCCGGGCCCGCCTTTATTAGATAATGATTACCGGCAATTATTAATCCTTGACGACCAGGAGCTGACCATGAACAAATCTGAACTGATCGAGGTCCTGGCCCAGCAAGAAAGCCTGACTCTGAAGAAGGCCGAAACGGTGGTCAATATCTTCTTTGACTCCATTTCCGGCGGCTTGGTGACCAATCACCGGGCTGAAATCCGGGGATTCGGCTCTTTCAAGGTCAAGACATACGATGGTTATACCGGTCGCAATCCCAAGACCGGCGAGATCATCCAAGTCAAGCCCAAGAAACTGCCTTTCTTCAAGGTCGGCAAGGAATTAAAAGAAAAAGTCGACGACATAACCTCGGCCTAGAGCTGAACCTACCGTTTATCGTTCAGATTTTCGCGGCTTTGGTTTGTCCTGGATTTGATCGCCGATCAGGATCAAAGCGAGATGAATTCGGCCCGGCCACTCAAAAAGGTCGGGCCTTTTATTGATAAACATAGTCCTGGTTGAATCTCATCCATGATCCCTGAGATAATGTCTAAACCAGAAGGTAACGTTCAAATCAGAATGACCGAATTAAAATCCAAACACCGTTTGCTCTTGGTGGATGACGACCAGACCTTTCTGCGGTTATTTCTGCAACTGGCCAAGATCGAGGGACGCGACAAGGAATTTGATATAATCACGGCCGGTTCCGGTGAAGAAGCCCTGGACCGGCTGCAAAAAGCCGTCCCGGACGTTGTGGTGACCGACGTTCAGATGTCGGGCTTGGACGGCCTGGACCTTGTCCACCGTATAAATGACCATTATCCTGGTCTCCCGGTAATAATGCTGACCGCTTACGGCGGCGTGACCAAGGCCGTGGAAGCCATTAAAATGGGGGCGTACCATTATTTCCTGAAACCGGTCAACGACCCCGAACTGTTTTGGAAGACGATAAGAGAAGCGGCCGATAAGAAACGAACCGCCGATGAGTTGGAGTCTTACCGCCGGGATCACGACCGAAACAAATACGAGGCTCACCTGGTAGGAGAAAGCCGGGCCTGGCATGATATTGTGGAGACCATCCATCGGGTGGCCCCTCTCCCCTCCACGGTCCTGATCACCGGCGAAACCGGAACGGGCAAGGAACTGGTGGCCCGGGCCGTTCACCGCTTAAGCCCTCTGGCCGACCGTCCGTTCCTGGCCGTCTCCTGCGTCGAGTTCGCCGGCAGCTTACTGGAAACGGAACTATTCGGCCACGAACGCGGCGCCTTTACCGGTGCGTTGACCCGCCGCCGGGGAATCTTCGAACGGGCCAATGGAGGCACGCTTTTCCTGGATGAGATAGCTGAAACGTCACCGGAGATGCAGGCCAAGCTGCTGCGGGTCCTGGAAGGATACCCTTTCCACCGCGTGGGCGGCCAAGAGCCATTGCGGTCCGATTTCCGTTTGGTGGCCGCCACCAACCGTGATCTGAACCAGGAAGTGGCCGCCGGAAGATTCAGACAGGATTTGTATTATCGTCTGGCCGTTTATCCCATAAACCTGCCTCCACTCCGGGACAGACGCGAAGACATACTGCCCCTGTCCCTGCACCTTATCGAAAGAACGGCCCGGAGACTCGGCCGGCCGGGGAAAAAGCTTTCCGGCGCGGCCCTGACCCTGCTTATGCACCATGACTGGCCAGGCAACGTGAGGGAGTTGGCGAATCTTATGGAAAGAGCCCTTATTACCTCCCAAGGGGAAGAAATCCTTCCGGAGGACCTGTTCGCCGGTCTACCTTCCAGCGTTCACGGTCTGAGCGGCGTCAGTCTGGAGGACATGGAGAAGATGCTGATTCGTTTGGCTCTGGAAAGAACGGCGAACAACAAATCTCTGGCGGCCGAAGCACTGGGTATCGCCAGGAAAACATTGAGTGATAAAATGGCTCGTCACGGTCTCAAGGATAAACCGCCGGTGTAACCTTTCGTTACACACCGGACCGCATCTGCCTAAAAATCAGTATCTTTTTTTAGCAGGCAGGTTCAGGGAAGAAAGACCTTAAAATCAAGATTAGTAAGACCCTAAGAATTATTGTTGTTTAATATGAATATATTAGCGTCCCGCGGACCTCGGAGCTGAAATTTGGTCCGATTTTTGTTATATTTGTAAGGTCATGACTACGGCCCTCCAGCGTAAGACCGTATTCCTGATCGACGCCGAGGAATACCTGGCCAGGTTGCTGACACTTCTGCTCTCACCGCACAACGCCGATCTTCGAAAAGTCAATCCGGTGGATCTGGAACGGGGCCCGTCGCCCATGGCCGGCGCCGATGGCGCCGCGGTGATCGTTTCCTTGCCCCAACCAGGCCAGTCCTCCCAGAAATTGGTCTCATTAACCAAGCAGACCTTTCCCGGTCTGCCCCTAATTGAACTCGTGCCGCGGGGAGAAGCCAACCCCGAACCGACGCCGGCGGGTATTGACCAAGCCTCTCACCGCTTTTTCAAGCCTCTGGCCGAACCCAAGGACTTTATTCATGCTCTTACCCGAGCCTTGAGACAAACCCAAAGCCCGACCACCAGGTAATGACCAGCCGAACTTCCGTCCCAGCCTCATAAGGTCCGCCCGGCTCGAACGGGCATTTAATACTTGACATCAAGACCGAGAATGTAGATACTGAAAGTTAAGGCTACAAAGTTAAACAAGGCGGCCTTTTTTTATGGCCTTAATTGTGTTAAGCTTAGCATAGATAATGTCTCTAAACTTACAAGAACTGTTGGCCAGAGCCGAAAAAGCGCACGGGCATATGTGTCCGGGCCAGGTTTTAGGCGTCCGGATGGGACTCCTGGGGCTGGCGCTGTTAGGCTATTCGGCCCCGTTGAACGAGCGCGACATTAAAAAGGTCATCGTCTTCGTTGAGATAGACCGATGCATGGCCGACGCCCTGGCCACGGCCACCGGCGTGAAACTTGGCCGCCGGTCGCTCAAATTCAAGGATTTCGGCCTCATGGCCGCCACTTTCCTCAACCTGCCCGATGGAAGGGCCTATCGTTTAATCGGCCGGGAAGACTGTCGGAAGAGAGCGGCGGAGTTGGCGCCCTTCATCATTGACCGGTATCAGCGGGAGGTGGAAGTCTATCAAGTCCTGCCTGCCAGCGAGCTGTTTCAGGTGGAGGCGGTCACGGTCGAGATCAAGCCCGAGGACTTGCCGGGCTGGCAGGGAGAGAAGATCGTTTGTGACGTTTGCGGTCTCACCATCAGACACGGCCGCGTGATACAGCGGGACGGCCGCAGACTTTGCCTGGTCTGCGGCGGCCAAGGCTACTTCCAAAGACTTCACCCAGTTGACGGCCTGGACAATCTTGACGGACTTGTAAAAAGTCCGTCATCAGGCCGAGGGCGATTAAGCCCCGGCCTGGGGTGAGGGTGGAACCACTTGAATTTACTTCAAGTGGCGGGAGAGGGACAGCCCTCTCCCGCCGAGTAA
>JBFMAW010000034.1:0-63631 GCA_040755515.1 Thermodesulfobacteriota bacterium
TCAGGCCGAGGGCGATTAAGCCCCGGCCTGGGGTGAGGGTGGAACCACTTGAATTTACTTCAAGTGGCGGGAGAGGGACAGCCCTCTCCCGCCGAGTAAAAAGTCGGTTTTCGACTTTTTACGAGGTAATCAATAATGGACGATGATTTAATTTCCTTCTCGCCTACCTCTTGGATCGCACGGCGAAGCCGCGCATGTTCCTCCCCACGTCCTTGCCGGCGGTATACTCGGACCCGCTGCGGAAATACAGGTACTTGGCGCTGCCGCTAGGGTCCAGGTCGCTGGACCAGATATGCCAGGCCGAGGTCCTGAAAGCCGGGTCCATGTTCATCGAACCTTCGCCCTTCTTGTAGATGCTCTTCAATTCGGAAATAGTCGGCAGCCGCCACCGGCCGCCGCCGACCTTGAGGCTGGCCGCCCAGGTGCGGGCCTGGTCCCAGGTGGTGTTCATGTCCGGACCGCAGTACCATTCCAGTCTGGTGTTGGCGTCGCTGATTATCCCGGCCGCATCGATGTTGATGGTCCTGGCCGGGGCCGGCGGCGCGGCCGGAGTCGTGGGGGTCAGCGAAGCCGTGGTCGTGGACGGCGCTGCGCCGGGGGCGGCCGGCGGCGGGGTGGGTCTGATCTGCTGCTGCCAATAGGTGACGCGGTACTGGGCCTTGACCCTGAGGTCTTCATCCTTGGCGCCGGTGGGGTTGTCGTCCGCGAAGCCTTTCAGGAAAGCCTCCCAGACCCTGACCTTCTCCTCGGGTTTCAGGTTGATGTTCCGGTCATAGGTATCGGCTTTGTTGTACTCGACCTCCATCCGCTTCTGCCACTCCGCCCATTTCTTGGCCGACATCTCTCTTTCGCGAATGAGGGTGTCCATATCCGGAACCTGGCCGGGCGCGGACGGGGACGGCGGCGGCGCCACGGCCGGAGTCGAACCCGGGCTGGTGGAGGGCGGCAGGGAAGCCGTGGTCGCGCCGAGCGAGAAGTAGAAGTCGCCGGTCAGGGAGGACGAATCCCAGGTGACCTGTTTGTCGCTGGTATCGCGCAAGACGCCGATCCTGACCTGCTTCAGCACGTCCTCGATCTTCAGGCCCGGAGTTTTCATGTGCTGGAGCAGGTTCTGGGTGAAAACGCCGTTCCGGCCCTTACCGTCCGAAGCGGTCGAACCCGGGGCCGTGGCGAAGGCGATCACCGATCCCTTGGGCGCGTCCATTCGGGCCAAGCCCCGGCTGCTCGAACGGAAACTGCGGGCAAAGGGATTGTCGCGGCAGGCATCCAGAAGGACGATGTTGACCTTGTTGCCCGCGGCTTCCATCTGGCCCAGTATCCGGCCCGCGTCCACGCCTTCGAACTCCACGTCCTGCTCGATGCTCACGTGGGCGCCCACCGGAATCAGGTAGTTGATGCCTTTGATCTGCACCCCGTGGCCGGCGAAAAAGAACAGGCCCACGTCGGCCGTCCGCAGTTTCTGGCCGAATTCGTCCGCGGCCGTGACCATGGTGCGCTTGTCCGCGTTTTCCTTGTGGATGACCTCGAAGTCCAGCGATTTGAGCGCGGCGGCCATGTCCCGGGCGTCATTGGCCGGGTTCTTGAGGGGTGAATCCTTATAAGCCGCGTTGCCGATGACCAGGGCCACGCGTCTTTCGGGCAAGGACCAGCCTGTTCCAGAAGCCAAGATGAGAAGCAGGCCGGCCGGAACGATGATCCAGAGACTCTTCCTTTTCATCTCCCTAGGCCTCCTGACGGTTTTGGAGTTAATTCTTGACCTAAAACGGCGTCAAAATCAAGCCCCCGGCCGCTTGTTTTGTAATCTATCGGTTATTGGAGGCGAAAACTCAGGACCAGGGACCTCAGTACCTCCAGCCCATGATCCCCAGGCCGAAGACGTTCATAATCACGGCCAGGGCGTACATAGTTCCGACGGTGATGACCTTGGCCCGGATCGTCTTCAAACCGATTACTATCAAGGCCGCCAGGTAGAAAATGAAATAACCAAAGAAGAAGATCAGCCAGACTCCGCCGAAACTGAGGTTCCAGAAGGGATACTCCCAGACCAGGTGCCCGCCCAGGTTGAGCAGGCATTCCACGAAGACGCAGAAAACGCTGTAGCCGATGGCCCAGAACCAACGGTTGGGCAGCCCGAGTATCTTTTCCTCCGGATCAGCGGAGAGGGTGTGGTAATAGATCAGACCGGAGATGATGAACATGAACATTATTTCGATGTTCCAGCCCACCAGGGTCCGGAGGGCGGTAGGGCCGGGGGTCGTCCAGAAAGCGGACCGCTGAGTGAAATGGAGGACCCAGCCGTTCCAGGTTTCGTTGATGAAGTCCATGCCGAAGACGGTCAAGCCGGCGAAGACGGCGTTCCAGTCACCGGAAGATCGAGCCTTCTTGATCTCCACGGCGTAGATGTAAAAAGTGTAGGCCAACAGGGGAATGACGTACCATTGCAACGTGCTCAGGTCTCGAAGCCCTTGCAGGGCTTGTTGCGAAGCCGCGGTCATCCGGTCTCCTTTCGGCGCGTGGTGATTGTTATTGGAAAAACGAATCCAAAGAACGGCGCGACCCAGGTTCAGCGCGAGCGGCTGACGGCCGGCCGGCTTCAATCCTTGTAGAACTGAGGATAAAGCTTACGGGCGCAGTCCGGGCAGATGCTGTGGCTGAATTCGGCCCCGGAATGGGTCTCGATGTAGGCCTCGATCTGCTCCCAATAACCCTGGTCGTTTCTAATCTTTTTACACGAGGCGCAGATGGGCAAAAGCCCGGAAAGCCGCTTAACTTCGGTCATGGCGGCTTGAAGCTGCCCGATGAAGCTCTCGCGTTCGGCCTGTATCCTCTTGAGTTCAGTAATCTCACGGGCCACGTGGATGATTCCAATCACTTTACCCTGATCGTCATGAAGGGCCGAAACATTGACCATGAAGTCTCCGCCCAGAGCCTCTTCTTTGATATCGATGGTCATGGACCGGTCCGTGGCCAGAACCTGGGCGTGGGGGCAATGCTCGAGCGGTTCGGACCGATTATGTATAAGCTCGTAGCATTTCCGGCCCACGATCCGGTCAATGGGCAGGCGCAGGCGGTTGGCCAGGGCCTGGTTGGCCCGGATGATCACATGTTCCGAGTCCACCAGGCAAATGATATCCTGGACGGCGTCAAAGGTCCTCTCCCACTCCCTCTTGGCTTTGACTATCTGTTCCTCGGCCTGCTTGCGGGAGGTGACGTCGGTGAAAAACACCAGGCTGGCCGGCGCTTCCCGCCATTGGATCAGGACCGCGCTGGCTTGAACCCACCTGATCTCGCCCGAGGCCGTCAGAATCCTGAATTCAATGATGTTCGGCGCCGGTTGGCCTTCTATCCCTTTAGCGTCCAAGTCCAGGACCCTAGCGCTATCTTCCGGGTAAAGAAACATGATCATAGACTTGGACAGGAGTTCGGACTCCGGGTAGCCTAAAATCTGTCGCATCCTGTCGTTGACGAACCTGATCCGCCCGACCTGAATGACGGCTAAACCTTCAGAGGCGTTGTCCACCAGAAGGCGATACCTGGTCTCGCTCTCCCGCAAGGCCTCGAGGGCTTTTCTCCAATCCGTGACGTCGTAGGCCGTGCCCTGGAGGCCCCTGATCCGGCCCAGGTCGTCCCGCCAGGTCTTGGCGTTCAAACGCAGATGGATCACCCGGCCTTTCTTTGAAACCACCGCGGTCTCGTAACCCGTGAGTTCGCCGCCGGCCAAAACCTTGTCCAGGGCCTCATGGCAGAGGACGGCTTCGGCCGCGAACTGGAAATCGCTGAATCTGCGGCCTGTAATATCCCCCAGACGGTAGCCCAAAGTCTGTTCCCAGGCCTGATTGAGATAGACCAGGCCGCCTTCCTGGTCCAAGCGGAAGATCAAGTCCTGGGATGTCTCGACCAGGTCGCGATATCTGGCTTCGCTCTCGCGCCAGCGCCGCTCCAACCCGGCCCGGTCCAGGGCCAGTTCGATGGTGGCGCGCAGTTGATAGGTCACCAGCGGCTTGAGCAGATAGCCCAGAGGTTCGGCCTTTTTGGCCTGCTGCACCACCACGGCGTCGGCGTACCCGCTGATGAAGACCACCGGCACGCCCAGTTGGTCGCGAATCTCCTGGGCCAGATTAATACCGTCCCCGTTGCCGGCCAGGTAAATATCCATGAGTATCAAGTCCGGCCGCTCCCGCTCGGCCAAGGCCAGAGCCTCGGACACGTAGCCCACCGGCGGCAGGACGTCATACCCCAGGTACTGGAGACGATGCTGGAGGTCGGTGGCGAAGACGGCTTCGTCATCCACGATCATCAATTTGGCGCTGGACATGTCTGAACCTTAGTCAGCGGCCAGGCGACCAGCTAATAAGTGAACCCAACGTCGGCCGAAGGAGTTTGATTTGGAAAAATTGCCGTGCTGAAACCCCCAGTTCCAGCCTCAATGAGATATACTAAAATATTTTAGCCGAATTAGCAAGCAAAATCAGTGATCGGTCCCGGACGTCCCCGCCGCCGGCCCGAGCCCGAGCCGTTCGGCCAGGAACTCGACCAGGGGTTTGACCTTAAAAGGGCCGCCCGACCGCCGGACGCCTTCTTCGAACTGAAGCCAGCAGCCGGAGCAGGCCGTGGTCACCAAGTCGGGTTTATAAGGTCTGATTTTCTCCATCCGTTGCCGGATGAGTTCTCGGCTGAGATCGAAATGAAACAGATTGAAGAGCAGGCCATAGCCGCAGCAGGCCGGCGGCTCGCCTTTACCCACGAGTTCGACGCCGGGCAATGATTCAAGCAAGGTCCTCGGCTCCTGGAACAGTCCTTGTTTCCGCCGCAGATGGCAGGGGTCATGATAGAAGACTTTCAGGGGCGCCTTCTCTTCCCGGTCGGCCTTCCAGACCGGCTGAAAGCGCAGGACGTTGATCAGGAGATCGTTCAAGTCGCGGACCCGGACGGCTATTTCTCGGCCGCCCTCAAACTTTTCTCCGTAACTCCTGAGTTCATTCGAGCACTCGGCGCAGAAGGCGGTCAGGTAATCGAATTCGATCCCGGCCAAAGCCTTGAAATTGCGGCGGGCCAGGTTAAGGGATGTTTCCTGATCCCCGGCGCCGGCGGCGGGCTGGCCGCAACAGACCTGGTCGGCGGGAACAATGACGGTGACGCCGGCCGCCTCGAGCAAGGCCACGGCCGCCTCGGCCGACTCGGGCCTCAGGTAGTTGGCCGTGCAGCCCACGAAAAGCGCCACCCGGACTTTTTGGCTTCCGGCGCCTGGCGCGGGCCGGGGCCGGGTCAGGAAAGGTCTTTCGGCCAGGGGCGGCCGCCAGGGATCGGGACCGGGTCCGGGCAGGGGAAACCGATAGCTCAGGCCGCTTTCCCGGGGAACGACCCGGGACAGGTCTTCCCGGCCGGACGGAACATCCTGAACCCCGGCCGCCAGCAAGGGGAAGCCGGCGGCCAAAAGGCTTCTGAGCCTGTCCAGCCCGCCGCGCTTGAGGGCCAAGGCCCGGCCCGCCTTGATAAGCTGGTCGGCCTGGACCCCGCTGGCGCAGCCTTCGGCGCAGGCCCCGCACAGCAGGCAATGGGACAACAGGTCTTCCATGCGTTCGGCCAGGTCGGTTTCGCCGTCCAGGAGGGTCCGGAGCAGGACTATCTTGCCCCTGGCCACGTGGCCTTCCCAGCCGGTCAGGCGGTAGATGGGACAGTTGCCCAGGCAACGGCCGCAAAGCACGCATTTTTCCAGGGCCGCTTTCAGTTCGTCAGGCGTCACCATTGCTCTCCGGAATCAAGTAGGGACCGGACCGTCCACGCCGCCGCCGGCCCGATTCAACCGGGTCTGGAAATAAAAGCTTTCCGCGATCGGGCCTATCGGTCCGGCTTCGAGCCCGAGGGAAAAACCTTACCCGGATTCATCAGGCCGTCCGGATCGAAGGCGGCCTTTATCCGCCGCATCAGGTCCAGGGTTTCGGGTTTGATCTCCAGGGAAATGTATTCCTTCTTGGTCGTGCCGATGCCGTGTTCGCCGGACAGGGTGCCGCCCAAGGTCAAGGCGGTTTCGAACACGGCCCTGACCGCCCGGTGGGCTCGGGCGGTCTGGTCGGGATCGTGGAGGTCGTACATGACGTTCACGTGGATGTTGCCGTCGCCGGCGTGACCGAAGCAGATGATCCTGGTCTCGAGTTCCCGGGCGATGGCCTCGACCCGGGCGATCATCTCCGGGATCAGGCTGCGCGGGACCACGATGTCCTCGTTGAATTTACCCGAGGCGGCCCGGAAAAGAGCCGGCGACAAAGCCCGCCTGGCCCGCCACATGGCCTCGGCCTCGGCCTTGGTCTCGGCCAGGCGCACCGGGTGGGCCGAATTTTCCCGGCAGAGGCGGGCCGCTCTTTCGGCCTCGAGTCGGGCCTGCTCCCGGGGGCCGTCGGTTTCAATCAGCAGCAGGGCGCCGGCGTTCCGGTCCAAACCCAGGCCCAGGTAGTCTTCGGCGCAATTGATCGAAGCCCGGTCCATGAACTCGAGGGTGGCCGGTATTATCCGGGCCGCGGTCAAAGCGGCCACGGTCCGGCCGGCGTCGGCCATATCGGCATAGTAGGCGATCAGGGTCTCCCTGGCTTCCGGCGCCGGCAGCAGCTTCAAGGTAAGCTTGGTGATAACGCCCAGGGTGCCCTCGGATCCGACCAGCAGCCGGGTCAGATCGTAGCCCACCACCCCCTTGGCCGTCCGCACGCCGGCCCGGACGATTTCGCCCGTGCCGATGACCGCCTCGAGACCCAGGATATAATCCCTGGTCACGCCGTACTTGACCGCCCTGGTCCCGCCGGCGTTTTCGGCCGCGTTGCCGCCCAGGGTGGAAAACTCACGGCTGGCCGGATCGGGCGGGAAAAAAAGGCCCCGGGCTTCCACGGCGGCCTGGAAATCGGACGTGACCACGCCCGGCTCGACTTCGGCCACCAGGTTGTCCGCGTCGATCTCCAGTATCCGGTTGAAGCGGGTCATGACCACGACCAGGCCCCCGGCCACCGGCAGGGCCCCGCCGGATAGGCCCGACCCGGCCCCGCGTGGGATAATGGGTATTTTGAATTCCCGAGCCGTTCGGACCAGGGCCGCCACTTCGGCCGTATCAGCCGGCCGGGCCACCCCGTCCGGCCGATAACCCCGCTGGTTGGTGCCGTCCGAAGAGAACAGGACCAGGTCTTCCAGGCGGGTGGAAAAATAATCCGGCCCTAAAATGGCCTCGAATCTCCGTTTGGCTGCTTCGTTCATCATGGCCGTCATAATGGCCACCGGGAGGGGACAAGTCAAGGGGGCGGAAGTCTCCGTGAGGGTATTTCTTTAGGCGGCTGTGAGTGCCGAATTTAACCGGCCGAAGATATTCATCCGAGGGTAATTACGGCCTGAAGATACCCCGCCTCTTCATCACCTGTCAGCCACTTAACAGGACTCACTACCCAGATTAATTCTTGCCCCCTCAGCCAAGGATACCCCTTCCTGACCGTAACCTTATCCGATTTCCGGGCTCTTTAAGCCGATAGAGCGGATCATGAGGCTGGTGAAGCCTCTGGCCTGGATGACGGTTTAAGTGTATATTTAGGAGAATTCGGCCCCTCGAGGGCGAAGCGGGACTGTACCGGAGCCTATGTTCGTTCAGAGCGTTTCCTATTCCGCGGCTTTCATCGCCGGCCTGTTGTCTTTCTTTTCGCCCTGCATCGTGCCGCTGGTGCCGGCCTATTTCACCTTTCTGACCGGGTTTTCCCTGGAGGAGCTTACCTCGGCCGAGCCGGGTCGGATCAGGGGCAAGGTAGTCCTGTCCACTCTGGCCTTTGTCCTGGGCTTTTCCATTATATTCATCCTGCTGGGCGCGTCGGCCTCTATCCTCGGCGGCCTGGCGATCCAGTACAAGGGACCGCTGCGGGTCCTGGGCGGAGCGGTGATAATCGTTCTGGGTCTGCATTTGAGCGGACTGTTCCGGCTCAAGTTCCTGGATGTGGAAAAACGCCTCCACCTGAACAAGAAACCCGTCCATTTCCTGGGCACCTTGCTGGTGGGGATGGCCTTTGCCGCGGGCTGGACCCCTTGCATCGGCCCGCTCCTGGGCAGCATCCTGGCCGTCGCCGCCGGCCAGGATACGGTCGGCCAGGGGGTGATCCTGCTGGCCATCTATTCCGCCGGGCTGGCCATCCCCTTTCTGATCGTTTCCTTATTCGTTCACCTGGTGCTGGCCTTTGTCCGCCGCGGGGTGAAATACCTCAAATACGTCAACGCCGTAGCCGGCATGCTCCTGGTGGGACTGGGCGTACTACTTATCGCGGACAAGCTGCGAATCATTCAATGAGGTCAATTAGATGAAATCGAAGTCTGTTTTTTTCTTTACGGTCTGGACCGTCGTTTTCTTGATAACCGCCTGGGCCGCGGCGGCCTTGGCCTCGGGCCCCCAATGGACGCCTTACACCAAGGGCCTGGAACTGGCCAGGGAACAAGGCAAGAACGTCATGATCAATTTCTATTCGGACGATTGCAAGTTCTGCCGGAAGATGGACGCGGAAACTTTTCAAGATCAGGCCGTTTCCGAATTCCTGGACCGGCACTTCGTTTCCATAAAGGTCAATACAAGCAAGGCCCGGGACCTGTCGGCGGCCTACTACGTCCGGGGTCTGCCCACCATCTGGTTCCTCGAAGCCGGAGGTGAAAAGATAGCGCCCCTGCCCGGCTACGTGCCGGCCCCCATCTTCCTCGCCCTGCTGAAGTTCGTCCGGGCCAAGGCTTACGAAGGTATGACTTTTCAAGAATACCTGGACAAAGGCCTGCACGAGAAATAACGCCAGCCCACCTTCGGCTTATCCCGGCCCGGTCTAGCCCTTGTGGTTTGACCTGAATCAAGGCCGGGGTCCGCCCTTTCGGTTATCATCCGTTCAATAAGATAAATCAGAGGAGGCTCCCATGAGCGAGATCACTATATACAGTTACGGTTCCTTGAGCGGTCCGGACGGAGCCAAGGGTCGGGACGGCCTGGTTCTGCCCTTGGACCGGCCGGTGACCCTGGCCGAGGTTCTGGACCGGGTCAAGGCGCCCCGGGAACGGGTGAAGCTGGTCATGGTCAATCATCGGGCCGTTTCCCAGGATCAACAGGTCGTTCCCGGCGACCGGGTAGCCCTGTTTCCCCAGGAATACGTTCTTTTCCCGGACTGGCACGGGTTCAGGATGTGATCCTTCCGCCGCCGGTCCGACTTGGCTTGAGGGCAGGTTTAAGGCTTACCAGGCGTCCGGATTCTTCCTGACGCGTTCCAGGATTTCTCGGGGCGGACGGGCTGGAATTAATTTTCGACCGTCCTCGGCGTCTTCCGGCCGGCTCGTGGCCACTAGGCCGATCTTGGTCACCGTCAGGTTGGTCTTCCGGGGCTCACACCGATCGGCCATAACGCCCGGAACGATCACCAGGTCTTCCTGGCCGCGAAAACGGACGGCCATGGCCCATTCCACTTGCCGAGGGTCCGCCGGGTCCACGTCGTCATCCACCACCACGACGTGCTTGAGGAGATTGGTCTGGGCCAAGGCGGCCATGATCGCCCTCTGGCCCTCGCCGGCCCTGGGGGCGGACATGGTGATGACGGCGTGCAGCCGGCCCATGCCTCCTTCGGTGAGGAAGACCCGCTTCACCCTGGGGATGATCCGCCGCAAGGCCCGGCAGGTAGTGGCCTCGATGGCCACGCCGCCCAGAAGCGCGTGCTCCGGGGCATAGCCGGGCAGAATGGCCTGGTAGATCGGTTCCCGGCGATGGGTGATCGTTTGGACGCGGACGGCCTGCCCCGGCCCGTATTGCTCATAGAAACCGTGAAATTCCGAAACAAAACCTTCTTCGATCAACTCATTGGGGTAAAGGGCGCCTTCCAGGACGATCTCCGCTTCGGCCGGGACTTCCAGGTCCACGGAGACGCACCGGGCCAGCCTTAAAGGTTCACCCAGCAGGCCGCCGGCGATCTCGAACTCGTCGTGCCCCAGGTCAACGTACATCTGGGAGGCCAGAAGCACGGCCGGATGGTTCCCGAGACAGACGGCGATCTCCAGGGGCCGGCCTAGCGCCCCGGCCCGCCGCGCCAGTTCGGCCAGGTGGTGGGTCGGGGCAATGCCGGCCAGCAGCAGGCCGCCTGTTTCGAGCCTCAGTCTGGCGATGGAAACGTTGCGGCGGCCCGTCTCGACGTCCTTGGCCACGATCACACCGGCGGAAATATAGGGGCCGGCCTCGAGTTCGAACCAAGTCGGCACGGGAAGAAAAGCGGCGATCTGCCCGGGGTCCGGAATGACTTCTTCCTGGACCGCGCCTCCGGCGGTTATTTCCGGGAGGCAGCCTTTATCCAGGGCTTCCAGGCATCGGCCTTGGAGTTGCTCCGGTTCCAGGCCCAGGCCCAGGGCCATCTTCCTCCTGGTGTTGAGCAGGTTTCCCACCACGGGCATTCCATAGCCGGTCACCCGGCGGAAGAACAGGGTCGGACCGTCGGGTCGCAGGGCCAGGACCGCCCCGAGTTCGTAGCGAGGGTCAACGGGCCGGTCCACGTAACGCAAGTCGCCGGTGGCTTCAAACAAGGTCAGGGTGGCCCGCAGGCTCTGTTCCATGCCAACCTCCAGCCGGGTCCGGCCTTCAGGGTTTGGAAGGTCTCAGGAAGCGGCCGAATCCTTTCTCGCCGAGAATTTCCCCCTGGTGGTAAACGATCCGGCCGCGAATTATGGTCGTGGTGACTTTTCCGGTCACCTCCAGGCCTTCGTACGGCGTCCAGCCGACCGCGGTCTTCAATTGACCGGCGGCGATGGTCCATTTTTCTTCGGGATTCAGAATGACCACATCCGCGTCACTGCCGGGCAGGAATACGCCTTTGCGGGGAAACAGGCCGAAGAGGCGGGACGGATTTTCGGAAAGAACCCTGGACAGCACGGGAACGGTTATCCTGCCCTTGACCACTCCTTCACTGAAAAGAACCGTCAGGAGCGTCTCCACGCCAGGGGTCCCGCTGGCGTTGTCGAAGATCGACGGCCGGGATTTATACTCGAGGGGCCACGGCGCATGGTCCGAACCCACGCAGTCTATCCGGCCTTGGCCCAGGGCGCGCCATAACGCTTCCGATTCCTTCCTGGACCTAACCGGCGGATTTATCCTGAGCCTGGCGCCCAGCCGGTCCAGGTCTTCGGCGGAAAAAAGCAGGTAATGGGGACAGGTTTCCAGGGAGACCAGGCCTCCTTCGGCCTGGTACAAGGCGGCCAGTTCGACCGAACGGGAACAGCTCAGGTGATGCAGGTGCAACCTGACTCCGGCGGCCCGAGCTATCTCCAAGGCCTTGAGCACGCTTTCGGTTTCGGTCACCTCCGGCCTGGTTTCGAGGTGGGCCCGGGGATGGGTCCGGCCGGCGGACAGGGCCTGGGCAATAAGATATTTGATGATTTCATCGTTTTCCGCGTGGACGCCGGCGGTAAGACCGGTCCGGCCGATGAGCCGGAAAGCTTCCAGGAGATGTCCGTCATGAACCCTGGGAAAGCGGTCCGGTTCGGTATCGAACAAAGAAAGCTTGAATCCGCACGCGCCGGCCGCGGCCAGGGCGGGAATCTGGTCCAGTGTTTCGTTCTTGACCGAGGCCAGCAGGGCCAGGTCAACATGGCTTTCGGTTTCGGCCAGGGATATCTTCCCGGCCAGGGCCGCGGGTGTGGCGATCCCTTTCGGGGCATCCACGGGCATGTCAATGATGGTGGTTGCTCCCCCGGCGCAGGCGGCCCGGGTTGCGTTGGCAAATCCCTCGCCCGGATAGCTGAAGGAATGGACGTGGCTGTCAATCACGCCCGGCAGAACCAACCGGCCTCGGGCGTCATAATGCCGCCTGGCTTGGAACAACTCCTTTTCGTCCGCGATACGGACTATCTTTTCCCCTTCGACCAGAAGAACTCCGGTCCGGACGACGTGATCGGGCTGGAGGATATCGCCGGTGATGGCCAGATCGAATATCGGGTCGCTCAAATAGGTTCCTCCTCATCCAGGGCCTTGATCGCCCGGACCAGGATTTCCGCTCCCAAACAGATGTGTCCGTACTCGGTCCACTCCTCGGGGCAATGGCTGCGGCCCTCCCGGGAAGGGACAAAAATCAGGCCGGTCGGAACCACTTCGGCCAGGTGGGAGGCGTCGTGCCCGGCCCCGGAGGGCAGTTCGAGATAACCATGACCTGACTCGCGGCAGACTTGTCGAAGAAGGTTCAGCATTCTCGGATTAAAGACGACGGGGTTCGAACTGACTTGGTGTTCGAAATCAATCTTCACCCCACGACCGACTTCGATCCTCTCCAATAAGGATTCCAGACTGGCGAGGGCTTCTCCAATCACGACCTCGTTCAGACCGCGCAGTTCCAGGATCATCTTCACCTGACCGGGGACCACGTTGGCCGCGTTGGGATAAACTTCCAGCCGGCCCACGGTGCCAACCAAGTCTTTCCTCCGGCGGCAGACATCCTC
This sequence comes from Thermodesulfobacteriota bacterium, assembly GCA_040755515.1. Taxonomy (GTDB): domain Bacteria; phylum Desulfobacterota; class Desulfarculia; order Adiutricales; family JAGVGV01; genus JBFMAW01. The sequence continues at coordinate 12,457 of JBFMAW010000034.1, forward strand.
CAGAGCCAGAACGATCTCGGCCGCGGCGGTCAGAGCGTCCTTTCTGAGCGACATGGGAGTGGTCCCGGCATGGTCGTTCCGACCCATGACTTCGATTCGGCCGCGGTGAATGCCGACAATGCCGGTGACCAGGCCGAGGGGGACGCCCTGACGATCGAGTTCCGGGCCTTGTTCTATGTGTAATTCCAGATAGGCCAGGAGATCGTTGGGCGTTCTTCGGGCCTTATTAATGTCTTCCGGGCTGCCGCCCATGACCCGGATGCCTTCGGCCAAAGTCCACCCCTTTTCATCTTGGCAGCCTTCCAGGTGTTTTTTAGTAAGTCGGCCGGCCATGGCCCGGCTGCCTATGGTCGAAAGACCGAAGGCCGAAGGTTCTTCGGCCAGAAAGACTATCAGTTCCAGAGGATGTCGAGTGATCAGGCCCTCCTGGCGGAAAAGCCTGAGTGCTTCCAGGCCGGCCACGATCCCGGCCACGCCATCGAACCTGCCTCCGCCCCTGACCGTATCCAGATGAGAACCAAGGGCCAGGGCCGGCCCCGGCATCGAGCCCGGCCCGCGGCCGATGAGGTTTCCGGCCGCGTCAATCCTGACTTCCAGCCCGGCTTCCTTTTCCATCAGGCCGGCCAGGTGAGACCTGGCCAGGCGGTCTTCCTCGGAAAAAGACAAGCGGGTATATCCCGGCTCGGTCTTCGAGACCAAGGCCGCCAGGTTTTCCAGGTCCCGGATGACCCGGGACCGATCAGCTTTGAATCCAGTCATGGCCTTGTACGCGCTATTAAACCGCCCGCGGCAAGTTATTCCGGACAAGACGGTTCGGGCTATCCGCCCAGGTAGACCCGCTTGACCTTTTCCTCGGCGGCCAGCCTGGCGCTGGAACCCTCCAGGACGATGCGGCCGTTTTCCAACAGATAACCGCGATCGGCTATTTCCAGGGCCTTCCGGGCGTTCTGCTCGATGAGCAGGACGGAAATGTTCTTATGCCGGAGATTTTTGATCAGGTTGAAGAGGCTCTGGACCAGGATGGGCATAAGGCCCAGGCTCATCTCGTCTATGATCAGGAGCCCGGCCCGGGCGACCAGGGTCCGACCGATGGCCAGCATCTGTTGCTGGCCGCCGCTGAGGGTGCCGCCCATCTGTCTTCTTCGTTCCTCGAGAATGGGGAAGAGACGGTACACCTCGCCCATATCCTGCTCGACCTGGTCGTCCCGGCGCCGGAAGGCCCCTACCTTCAGGTTGTCCTCGACGGACAATCGCGGGAAGATTCTTGCCCCCTCCGGAACATAGGATATCCGATGAAATATGCGGTCCCAGGGTTTCAGTCCGGTCAGGTCCACGCCCTTGGACTCGATACGGCCGGCGGCGATGGGCGCCAGACCCATGATCGCCTTGACCAAGGTCGTCTTACCCGCTCCGTTCGGACCTATGACCGTCACCAATTCGCCTTCCCGGACCGCCAGGGATACCTGGTCCAGGGCCTTGACCCGGCCATAAAAGACTGACAGGTCGGTGATGTTCAGCATGGCCTCATTCTTTCCCCAGATAAGCGTCTATCACCCTCTGATCGGACTGGATTTGGGCCGGCGGGCCCTCGGCGATGAGTTCGCCATGATCCAGGACATACATTCTTTCCGAGACGCCCATGGCCACGCCCATGTTGTGTTCAATCAGGACGATGGACTTCTTCTCGCCTTTGAGCCGGCGGATAAGGTCCATGAGGTCCTGGGACTCCTCATGGGTCAAGCCGGCGGCTGATTCGTCCAGAAGCAGGATTTCGGGGTTCAGGGCCAGGGCCCGGGCTATCTCCAGGCGTCTCTGGCAGGCCAGGGGCAGGTCCTTGGCTTCTTGGCGTGTATATTTCTCCAGTCCGACCAGGGCCAGAAGGTTGGCGGCCCGCTCGACGTGTCGTGGGCCGGAGTATGACCCCAGGCAGGCCAGGCGATCATACTTAAAACAACCATAGGAAACCAGGATATTTTCCAAGACGGTCAGGTCCTTGAAGGGCTGGCAGACCTGGAAAGTCCGACCAATGCCTTTCTGGGCGATCCGGTACGGCCTCAGGCCCTGGATTTCTTCTCTTTTGAAGGTGATGCTGCCGCTGCTGGGACGAAAAAGGCCGGAGATCAGGTTGAACAGGGTCGTCTTGCCGGCGCCGTTCGGCCCGATGATCCCAAGAATCTCTTCCGGCCGGAGATGGAGGCTGACCTGGTTCAAGGCTTTTATCCCACCGAAGCTTTTGGATAAATCTTTGATTTCGAGCAGCGGTTCCATCTCGGTCTCCCCTATCGGCCGCGCCAGGCCTTGAGCCGGTTCAGGATCAAACTGTTCTCGCCCAGGAGCCCCTGGGGCTGGAAGAGCATGATGATCACCAGAAGCAGGCCATAGGTTAAAAGGCGGTAATCCTGAATGAAGCGCAGGTATTCCGGCAGGATGGTCAGAACTATCGCGCCGGCCACCGGGCCGCGCAGAGTGCCCAGTCCTCCGAAGATGGCCATGGTCAGAATGAAGATGGAGACGGGGAAGCTGAAATCATAAGGGGTGATGAAGAGCATGAAATGGGCGTACAAGGAACCGGCCAGCCCGGCGATGGCGGTGCTGATGACGCAAGCCACTAACTTGAATTTGCTTACGTTCACACCCATGACCTCGGCCACGTCCTGGACTTCCCGGATGGCCCGCCAGGCCAGTCCGACCCAGGACCTTTGCAGCCACCAGACCAGGATGATGGCGGCCGCCACTAGCAGCAGGCACAGGTTGAAGTACCCCATCTTGGACAGGGGTTGACCCGCCAGGGAGGGACTGGGGATATCGCCGATACCCAGGGCCCGGCCGAAGAACGGAACATAAAGAAGGACGCCGACGACGATGAAGTTCAGTCCCATGGTGGTGATGGCCAGAAAATCTTCTTTCAGCCTCAGACTGATCGCGCCCAGGACCAGTCCCACCAGGGCCGCGGCGACCACCGCCAGGGGCATGGCCAGCCAGAAGGAAAGGTGCAGGTTTTTGGCCAGGACGGCCGAGGCATAGGCGCCTAGGCCCATGAAGGCGGCATGGCCGAGGGAGACCTGGCCGGCATAGCCGGCCAACACGCCGATGCTCAAAGAGAGCAGAGTGTTAATACAGACAAAGGTCATGACCGTAAGGTAATAGGGTGGAATCATCCCTCAACCTCTCTGTCGGCCGCCCATGACGCCGTAAGGCATGAAGATCAATACCAGGATCATGAGGATGAAGGCGATGGAGTCACGCGGCAGGAAATAGCCGAAATAAGCGATGGTGAAGGTCTCGGCCAGGCCCAGGAAGAAAGAAGCGACCACGGTGCCCAACACGTTGCCCAGGCCGCCCAGGACCATGATGGCGAAGACTTTGTAGGCCCAGACGTCGCCCATGATCGGATTGACGGCGGCGTAATAGACCGCCACCAGGACGCCGGCCAGACCGGCCAGGGCCGAGCCGAACATGAAGTTGAAACCGAAGTAGCGGACGGTGTTGACTCCCAAGCCCATGGCCACTTCCCGGTCCTGGGAAGAGGCCTGCCAGGCCAGGCCGGCCTTGGTCCGGTTGACCACGCACCAGACCAGGCCCAGCAGGATCAGGGCGCCGGCCATGATCAGAAGTTGATGGGAAGTGATCTTCAGGAGGCCGACCCTTACATCTTCAATAGAGAATTGGTGCCGGAACGACCTGGAATAGGGGCCGGCCAGGAGACGGAAGGCGTCGCCCAGGGCGGTGAACATACCGATGCCGATGATCAGGGGCACCAGCGGCTTGGCGTCCTGGACCCGTCGGTAAACCTGAATGTACATCAAATAGCCCAGGACCGCGCAACCGGCCGCGGCCGCCGGGAAAGCCAGCCAGAAACTGCCGGTATATTGATAAGTCAGCAGTCCCAGGTAGGCCCCCAGGACGTAGACGCCGGCGTGGGCCACGTGGAGAATCTTGAGCAGCCCATAGACCATGGTCATGCCGATGGAGATCAGGGCGTAGAGACTGCCCAGGGTGAGACCGGTAACCAGATTTTCCAGGATTTTCTGCAAGTCCCAACCGACCTTCGATGTTTGGTCAGGGGCGAATACGAGGTTCGCCCCCGCCTGTTCGTTCTTTCCGGTTCGTCCTCTTCAGGACAGGGTCAAGGCTTGATGAGTTCCTTGTCCTCGCACAAGTAGAAAGAAGTGAAAGCCTTGTTCTTGACGATCTGCACCGGGATGGGTCTGAGCACCCGGCGGTCGTTGTCGAAGAACAGCAGCGGCCCGGTGGCCACGTCTTCGAAGTTCTTCAATTGGGAGATGTTGGACGCCACCTTGTCCGGATCGGTCCCGACCGAACGGAAGGCGTGGGTCATGACCATGATGCCGTCAAAGGCCGAAGCCGCGACCATGTCCGCGGCCACCTTGTAGCCTTTCTCGTATTCGGCCAGGAATTTCTTGGTCATGACCCGGTTGCTGCCTCGATCCAGGTTGGTCGTGATGACCACGCCGTTGGTGGCGTCTCCGCCCAACTCGAAGAACTTGGGCGAATCATAGCCTTCCTGGCCGATAATCGTGGCCTTGACTTCGAGTTCCTTGGCCTGTTTGACCAATTGGGCCGCTTCTTCATAATAACCGCTGGCCCAGAGCACGTCGGGGTTGTCCTTCTTGATATTGCTGAGCAGGGACCGGAAGTCCTTTTCCCCCAGGGGATAAGTGTATTCCTTGAGCATCTTTATCCCCAGGGCCGGCGCCGTCTTCCTGAAGCCGTCGGTGACGGCCCGGCCAAAGTCATTGTCCATGACTAAAAGGACCGCGGTCTTGGCCTTGAGCTTCTCGACCGCCATCTTGGCCCCGACCTTGCCGTGGATTTCGGACATGACCGCCACCTGGAAAACATACTTCCGGTTGATCGGGATTTCCGGGTGGGTGCCTATGGTGGAGATATAAGGTACTTTGGCCTGATCGAATATGGGCGCCGCGGCCCGGGTGGGGGTGCTGTACGAACCCGAAACCACGCCCGCGACCTTGTCGCTCTCTATGAGCTTGCGCGCCACAATGACCGCTTCCTTGGCCTCGATCCGGTCGTCGTAGTTGATAAATTTGATCTGTCGGCCGTTGACGCCGCCGGCGCCGTTAATTAATTTGACCGCCAACTGGGCTCCTCTTAGGGCGCTCTGACCGTCAGCCGCGGCCCAACCCGTCATGGGCGCATGGAAACCGAGCTTGATCTCCTCGGCCGCCAGGCCCGACAATGGCCAGGCCAGCACAAACAGAGCCGCCGCCGACAATAGAATCCCTTTCTTCACCTCGCACCTCCTTGCTTCTGGTTAAAAATGGTCCTGGTTGGCACCCAGGACCACTATCGCTCTCCGTCGCCCCCTTCCAGCCGGGCCTTTTGCTTTAGGCCGGCCAGGACCCGCTCCGGGGTGAGGGGCAGTTCCTTGAACCTCACCCCCGTGGCCTGGTACACGGCGTTGGCCACCGCCGCGGCCGTGGGGATATTGGTGGATTCGCCGACGCCGCGGGCGCCGTACGGGCCGAGCGGCTCGGGCACCTCGACCAACAGTGGATGTATGACGGGCATGTCCGCGCAAGTCAGAATCTTGTAATCGTGAAACGAGGGATTGAGGGTCCGGCCCCGTTCATGGACGATCTCCTCGGTGAGGGCGAAACCCAGCCCCATGTGCACCCCGCCCTCGATCTGTCCTTCCACGTTAAGGGGATTGATGGCCTTGCCCACGTCATGGGCCGCCCAGACGTTGAGGACCGTGACCTTCCCGGTTTCCGGGTCGACCTCGACTTCGGCCACATGGGCGCCGAAGAGATAAAGATCGACGGCGTGAGACTGGCCGTGCTCCGGGTCCATGGGTACGCCGGTGGTATGGTAAGCGCCGCTGGTGACGATGGTCCGCCCACCCGGACGGTGCATCTCCGAGACCAGGTCCTTTAGACCGCCCAGCGGAGCGGACCGACCTCGAACGAAGACCTGGCCCTGGACCAGGTTCAGGTCGCCCTCATAAGCCTCGAATTTCTCGGCCGCGGCCTTGAGGATGATCTTCCTGGCCTCGGCCGCCGCGGCTTTGACCGCGTTGCCGGCGACATAAGTGATCCGGCTGGCGTTGGCCCCGAAAAGATCGACCGGCGAGACGTCCGTGTCCGGCTGGTCCACCCAGACGTCTTCATATTGAAGGCCCAGTTCCTGGGCCGCGATCTGGGCCAGAACGGTCCTGGCCCCTTGACCGACATCCGGCGCGCCGGATTGGACCACGGCCGTCCCATCCTCGTTGAACCTGACCACGGCGCTGGAATAATCGTGCCGGCCGCCCGCGCCGCAGGTGTACATCTTGGAGGCGATGCCGAAGCCATGATTCTTCCGGCCTGATTTCCAACGGAAGCCCGAAGCGGACTTGATCCGTTCCAGGGTCTCCCGAAATCCGATCCCCACCAGGACCTGACCATTGTGGGACAGGTCGCCGTCCCGGAAGGCATTGAGCCGGCGGATTTCCAGAGGGTCAACGCCCAGTTCCTCGGCGATGGCGTCCAGTTGGGATTCGCCGGCAAAACAGACCTGAGGCACGCCGACGCCCCTCATGACTCCACCCACCTGCCGGTTGGTGTACACGCCCAGGCCGTCCAGCCAGACATGCTCGATGCGATAAGGCCCGGCCGCCATCAGCGCGGCGTACCTGAGAACGCCTTCCCCAAGCTCATTATAGGCGCCAAAGTCCAGAATGAGCCTTATCCGGCGGGCCAAAATCCTTCCCCCCGAGTCCACCGCGGTTTTGTAAGTCAGGATGAAGGGATGGCGGACGGTCGAGGCCATGAACTCCTCTTCCCGGTCAACCACTATCCTGACCGGCCTCCCGGAGGCCCGGGCCAGCAGAACGCAGGAAGGCTCGACCATCAAATCCTGTTTTCCGCCGAAGGCGCCGCCTACGTGGGTGGCGACCACCCGCAGTTTGTTCATGGGTATCCGGAGACCCCGGGCCAGCGTGACGCGGTTGTTGAAAGGGGCCTGGGTGCTGGACCAGACGGTCGTCTTACCCGAAAAATCCACCTGAGCCACGGCGGCGTGGGTTTCCAGGGGACAATGATCGACCATCTGGGTCCGGTAGGTGTCTTCAAAAACGTGCCTGGCCGTGACAAAGACCTTTTCCGCGTCCCCCTTGCGGATGCGGTTTCGCGCGGCGACGTTGCCGGGCGCGTCGTCATGGATCAGGATCGCGCCTGGTTCCATGGCCGCCAAAGGGTCGTAAAGGGCCGGCAGTTCCTCGTATTCGACCTGGATCAGCTCGAGGGCTTCCCGGGCCGTCTCGACGTCCACGGCGGCCACGGCCGCGACCACGTCGCCCAGGTAATGGACCTTGTCCTTGGCGAAGAAACGCCAGTCGTTGGTGTAAAGACCTATCTTCACGTCCGGAGCGTCCCGCCAGGTGACCACCGCCTTGACCCCGGCCAGCCGCCGCGCCCGGCTGGTATCAAGGTTCAATATCCGGGCGTGGGGATACCTGCTCCGAAGAATACGGCCGTGCAGCATCCCCGGCGGCATCAGGTCCGCGGCAAACCTGGCCTGGCCGGTCACCTTTTCCAGGGCCTCGATCCTGGGGACCGAAACGCCGATCACCTTATGTTCGGGCTGGAGGCCCGGATCAGGACATTCCGGCTCACTCATGTCCGCCCCCGGTCATCCCGGCCGCGGCCGTCTTGACGGCCTCGATGATCTTGGCGTAGCCGGTGCAGCGGCAGAGGTTGCCCGCCAGGGCCCGCCGGATTTCCTCTTCCGAAGGCGCGGGATTTTCGTCCAAAAGGGCCTTGGCCGCCAGGATCATGCCCGGCGTGCAAAAACCGCACTGAATGGCTCCTTTTTCCACGAAAGCCCGCTGCAAGGGATGAAGCCGGCCGTTCGAGGCCAGGCCTTCAATGGTGGTGACCCTTTTCCCGGCGGCGTCCACGGCCAGGAACAGGCAGGCGTTGACGGCCCGACCGTCAACCAGCACCGTGCAACTGCCGCATTCGCCCTGCCCGCAACCTTCCTTGGTTCCGGTCAGCAGCAGGTGTTCGCGTATCACCCGGAGCAGGGTCCAGTGAGGTTCCACCGCCGTCGAAACCGACAGGTCGTTGATGAAGAAGCTTATTTCCAGGCTCATGGCAGCGATCCTATTTCTGATCCAGGAGAAGGCCGATAGCCCTCAAAACCAGGGTGGAGGATACTTCGAGGCGGTATTCCCTCGAGGCCCGCACGTCGGAAATAGGGTTGATCTCGGACCTGACGGTCCGGGTCAGGTCCTCGAGTGGAAATTCCGCGGGGTGAAGCCCGACCAGAAGCTTTTCCGCTTTCTTGAGACGCAAGGGGGTTGGAGCGACCGCACCCAAGGCGATCCCGGCTCGGTCGCAACTCCCGGAAGCGGGAGCGAGGCCGAGGGCCACGGCCACCCCGACCACGGCGATGTCCATGGCCCGGCGGGGACCTTGTTTAAGGTAGATGGTCCTGGTCCCCGGCGGCGGGCAGGGCACGATGACCTCGGTCAGGATTTCCCCGGCCGCCAGGTCCGCTCGACCCGGCCCAAGGAAAAAGTCCTCCAGGGAAACGGTTCTGGTCCCTTTAGGTCCGGTCAGGACGGCCTTGGCCCCCAGCACCAGGAGGCCGGGGGCCATGTCCGCCGAAGGAGAGGCGTTGCAGAGGTTGCCGCCCAAGGTGGCCACGTTCCTGATCTGGACCGAACCGACGGTCGCGGCGGCCTCGCCCAGCAGGGGCATGGCTGACCGTAACCCGGGGTGGGCCTCGAGTTCGGCCAGGGTGGTCAAGGCGCCCAAACGGAAACTCGCTTCTTCGGCCTGGATGAAGGCCAGGCCGGGCGCCTTCTTCAGGTTGACCACGTGCCTGGCCGTTATGGCCCCGGCCTTCATCTTGACTATCAGGTCGGTCCCTCCGGCCAGGACCCGGGCTTCAGGACCCAGGTCGGCCAGCAAACGACAGACCTCGGCCACCGTGGCTGGTTCATGATAATTAAACGACTTCATCTCGCGGTCCCCTTTCCCCCGGCCCGGTCGAAGCGGCCTCCTTTTCCTTCAAGGCCCGCAGAATCTTCTCCGCGGTCAGGGGCAGTTCCTTGATCCTGATCCCCACCGCGTTGTAGACGGCGTTGGCCACGGCGGCGGCGACCGGATTAGTCACTCCTTCACCCACGCCCTTGGCCCCGAACGGACCGGACGGTTCAAAGGTATCGGCCAGAATGGTCTCCACCTCGGGCATATCCCTGGCGGTCAGCATCTTGTAATCATGAAAATCCGGATTGAGGACCCGGCCGGTTTCGGGATCGAAACGGGTGTCTTCCAGCAAGGCATAGCCCAGGCCCATGTGCATCCCACCGACCATCTGCCCCTCGACATTGTTAAGGTTGATCGGCGTGCCCACGTCCGCGCCGCTTACCGCCCGCGGAACCTGGACCTGGCCGGTCCGGACGTCAACCGCCACCTCGACCAGACAGGCGATGAAGTGGGGCGGACAAGCTTCCGGCCTGAGGGAGGCTTCGGCGGCGGCGCTGCCCCAGCCGTTAAACTGGGCCGCCTTGACCACTTCCTCGATGGATACGCTCCTGGCCGGAGACCCCCGGACCAGGATTCTGCCTCCTTCCGCCACCAGGTCCCCGGCCGAGACTTCCAATAAATTGGAGGCCCAGTCCAAGATGGTTTCCCTGACCTTGGCCGCGGCCTTCCTGACCGCGAGTCCAGCCCCATAAGTGCCGCGGCTGGCATGGGTGGGCACGTCAAACAGGGTCGTGTCCGTGTCTCCCGGAAGGACGATCACGTCTTGATAGTCCAGGCCCAGTTCCTCCGCGACCATGGACTGGTACGCGCTTATGTTTCCCCCGCCCGCGTCAGCGGCGGCGTTGAGGACCATGGCCGTGCCGTCCTCGTTCATCTTGACCATGGCCCCGCTGTAATCCATGATGAACTTGGACGGCTGGGGCGATCCGGCCCCGGAAGTGTGAAAGCCCCTGGCCACGCCCAGGCCGCGCCTGAGCCAGGGGCGGTCCGTTTCGTGTCGGCCCCGGGCCGCCCAATTGATCCTTTCCGCTCCAAGTCTAAGCAGGGCTTCGGTCCCGCAGCTCTTGACCTCGCAGACCACGTCCGGCCCCTGCCCGTAGAAGGTGTCGCCCACGGTGATGTGGTTCTTCAGCCGGAGTTCAATCGGGTCCAGACCCAGTTCCTCGGCGATGATGTCCATCTGGGACTCGATGGCGAAATGAACCTGGGGGTTGCCCGCGCCGCGCATGGCCGTCAAGGGCGGGGTATTGGTATAAACCGTCCGGCCGGTGATCTTCATGTTGGGGCACTTGTACATGGACAGGCAGAAACCCGCGGCCAGGGCCATCTTGGAACCGCCGCTCACGGCGTACGCGCCGGTGTCATCCACGATGTCTATTTCTTGGGCGGTCAGAAGACCGTCCTTCCTGACCCCGGTCTTGACCTTCAGCCTCATGGGATGGCGGCCGCAGGCGAAGAACATTTCTTCCCTCGTCTTTTCGCCCCGCACGGGCCGGCCGGTCTGGAGAGCCAGGAAGGCGCAGATGGGCTCGATCCAGCCGGTGTGGATGTGGGCGCCGAAAGACCCTCCCAGGAAAAGACGGTGGCAATTGATCTTGCTCAAGGGCAGTCCCAGGGAGCTGGCGATGTTCATCCTCATGGCGTGGATGCCCTGGGTGGTCCCGAAGACGTCCAACCGCCCGCCCGGACCCGGAACGCAGGTGACCACCGTCCTTTCCAGGGGAGCGTTGTTCGGGCGTGAAGTCCGAAAGACGTTCTCCACCACCAGGTCGGCCTGGCGGAAACCCGTCTCGACATCGCCGATGGCGATATCCCGTTGGTCCACGATATTGTTTTCAATGGCTATGACCCGGTCGCCCCGGCGGGCCTGGTCATGAACAACGGGCGCGCCCGGCCGCCCGGCCTCCTCCAGATCGAGGACCGCGGGCAGGGGCTCGTATTCCACATCGATCAATTCCAAGGCTTCTTCGGCCAGGTCCGGACTGACGGCGGCCACGGCGGCCACCCGGTCGCCGTGATGCCTGACCTTCTCTTCCAGAAGGTAACTGTCGAAATGCATATAGGCCGGAACGTGCAGAAACTGGTGCATGGTCAGAATCTGGGGCACATCCGCGTGGGCGATGGCGGCCCTGACCCCCTTGAGCCGTTTGGTCCGACTTAAGTCAACATGCCGGACATAGGCCTGGGCATGAGGGCTGCGCAGTATTTTGACGTGGAGGGTGTTGGGAAAAGACAGGTCGCCGCAATACTTGAGTTCTCCGGTCGCTTTCTGGACCGCTTCCGTCTTCTCCAATCTTCGGCCTAGGATTTTGAAGCCCTCGGTCATGTTTTTTCCTTAATCTTTGGCTTACGCGAATTCATCGCCGGATATTTCCGGTCCCGGTTCCGGTCTTCCCCTCAAGGAAAGGGAGATTTGCGAGGCCGCGCCTTTGAGCTTCTCGATCACCTTGATAACCTTGTCTTCGGTCAGCCGCATTTGGGGGCCGGCCAGGGAGAGGCCGGCCAGAATCTTTCCCTGGCCGCTGAGGACGGGCACGCTGACCGCCCGGGCCCCTTGGTCGGCTTCCGCGTCGGAATAGGCGTAGCCTTGACGGCGTATGACCCGGAGGTGTGCTTTCAACCTGGTCAGGTCGGTAATGGTGTTCTCCGTCAACTTGGGCAGGCCCCTGTTCCTGTATAAGGCCTCGATAAAGGATTCATCCTGGTAGGCCAGCAGAATTTTGGATGAAGCGCCGGCGTGCAAGGGCAGACAGGACCCGCGTTCCAGGCTGAGCTTGATCAAGTGGTGGGTTTCTATCCTCTCCAGGCAGACCGCGTCCCAACCGCTGATGATGGTTAAAATCACCGTCTCCTGGAACAGTTCCGACAGGGCTTTCATGTGAGGCCTGGCCATTTCGATCAGTTCTCTCTTGGCGGAGGGTAGGTTGCCAAGGCGGTAGATGGCCAGTCCCAGGAAATACTTTTTTCGTTCACCGTCCCGGGCCAGAAAGCCTTTACTGACCAGGAATTCCAGGTAGCGGTAAGTGGTGCTCAGGGGGAGGCCGAGATTTTCGGATATTTCCTGGGCCGAAAAGTCTTCTTGTTCGTGATCGAAGGCCAGGAGGATATTGCAGGCTTTTTCCAGGGAGCCGAAGGGCTTGGCCATATATTCTCACATTGTAAGAAATATTTATTATATAGTTGGAATATAGACCAGGATGAATCGGGTTGTCAAGAAAAAAATATCCCGCCAGCCCCCAGGCCAGACCCACCCATCCCCAGCCCCGGCGGCTATATTGTCCGAAAAGAGATGACATCGGCCAGAGCATCATTTATGATCTCAACCTAATGGAATAATGACCCAGGCGGCCGTCAGATGCATGAAATCACTTCCCGTCCGGCGCCGGAGGCGGGCTTTGAACAAGTCAAACGAATCGAAGGCTTTGACCGGATTCGCACCGAATATCCGGCCTACCTGAGCGACGAGTCCAAACTCAAGCTCCAGCCCTTTGACTATATCTTCTTCCCCAAGGATGAAGCCGAACTCTCGGCCGTGGTCCGGGAAATGGCCGGCCGGCGGGTGAAGGTCACTATCGCCGGCGCCCGCACCGGCCTGGCCGGCGGTTGCGTGCCTCCGGAAGGGGCTCTGATCTCCCTGGAAAACCTGAACCGGGTGCTGGCTATTCATCAAGATCATCAGGCCGGCGAGTGGCGGGTTATGGCCCAGGCCGCCATCAGCCTGCGCGAACTCAACACCCAGATCGCGGCCAGGCGTTTTCCCGACCTGGAGAAGCTTGAAGACCAGAGTGTTCGGGCTGAAATCGAACGGTTCAAGAACGACCCGGCCGTTTATTTCTATCCGCCGGACCCCACCGAATTGAGCGCCTCACTGGGCGGCACCATCGCCACCAACGCCTCGGGCGCCCGCACCTACCGCTATGGCCCCACCCGGGACTGGGTGCGCTGGCTCCGGGTGATGTTGGCCGACGGCGAGTTTCTCGATATCCCCCGGGGCAAGTACTTCGCTTCTCCGGCCGGCGGGTTCGTGGTTTACGATTCTAGAGGCCGCGGCCGTTCCTTCAAGGCGCCCGCATACGCTACGCCTTTCACCAAGAACACGGCCGGGTTCTTTTCCGGGCCCCACATGGACCTGATAGACTTGTTCATCGGCGCCGAAGGCGTTCTGGGCGTGATAACCCAGGCCGAAGTGGCCCTGCTGCCCAAGGCCAAAACGGCGTCCATCGTCCAGTTTCTCCAGACCGACGCCCAGGCCGTCGAACTGGTCGAGCGCCTGCGCTCGGACAAAAGAATCCACCTGGACTTCCTGGAATTCTATTCCGGCCGGGCCCTCGATCTCCTCCGGCAACGCCAGGCCCAGGACCCCAAGGCCGTGGGAGTGCCCGAAATCCCGGCCCGGGCCGGAGCGGCCCTGTTCTTCGAACTGGCTTTCGACCCGGAAGACGAGCGGCCGGACTACGGCCCCCTGATCGAAGCAACGGCCGCCGCCGGGGCCTCCCTGGCCGATTCCTGGGCCGCCTACGAGCCCCGCGAGATGGAGCGTCTCAAGATATTCCGCCACGTCCTGCCGGAAACCATCAACGCCATCATCGCCGAGCGCCAGAAGCAGCACCCCGGTCTGCACAAGCTGGGCACGGACCTGGCCGTGCCCGACGACCGGCTCCGGGACATGTGGCGGATGTATGAAGAAAGCCTGAATTCCTCCGGCCTGCAGTGGACCGCCCTGGGGCACATCGGCAACAACCATCTCCATATCAATCTCCTGCCTCGCAACATGGATGAATTCAACCAGGGCCAGGACCTGTATCGGCGTTTCGCGGCCCAGGCCGTCGAAATGGGCGGAACGGTTTCGGCCGAACACGGGATAGGCAAGATCAAGATTAAGTATCTCGAGGCCATGTACGGGGTCGGGGAGATGGCCCAGATGAAGGCGGTCAAGGAGGCGCTGGACCCGGAGAGGCTTTTAAACCCCGGCGATCTGTTCGCCGATTGACCTCCCGGTTTCGCCGCCGCCCTGGCCGAAGGAACGATAAAAGGTGGAACCTTCTTCATGAAGATAGTGGTCTGCGTCAAACAAGTCCCGGAAGTCACCGAGGTCAAGGTCAACCCGGAAACCGGCACACTGATGCGCGAGGGGGTGGCCGCCATTCTCAACCCCTTCTGCGAATATGCCCTGGATCACGCCGTCCGTTTGAAAAAACTCCGCGACGACGTGGAAATCATTGCCCTGACCATGGGGCCCTCCCAGGCGGCCTCGGCTCTGCGCCGGTGCCTGGAACTGGGCGCCGACCGGGCCGCGCTGGTCTCGGATCGGCTTCTGGCCGGCGCCGACACCTGGGCCACGGCCCTGACCCTGGCCGAGGCCATAAAAGCCGCGACCCCGGATTTCGACCTCATCCTGGTCGGCAAGCAGGCCATTGACGGGGACACGGCCCAGGTCGGCCCGGAACTGGCGGAAATCCTGGGCCTGCCGCAGATCATATATGGCGTGGAGATGACATTTTCCCCCGGCGGCCGGCGCCTGCGGGTCAAGCGGGAAGTCGAGACCGGGTACGAAGTCCTGGAAGCCCGCCTGCCGGCCCTGGTTTCGGCCAGCAAAGGCGACCTGGTCCGCCGCCTGCCGTCTTTCCAGGACGTTCTGACGGCCCGGGCCAGGGAACTAAAGGTGCTCAAGGCCGCTGACCTGGGGCTGTCCGAGGAGCAGACCGGACTTAAAGGCTCATTCACCCAGGTTATAAAAATCTTTCCGCCCGCGGCGCGCCAAGCCGGACGGCGCCTCGAGAACCTCGATCCCGCCGACGCGGCTAGGGAGATCGCCGCTTTCCTGCGGGAAAAGAAATTCGCCTGACCGTCAAGGTGCTTGAATGCTGTTAGTCAACGCCGAACGCTGCAACGCCTGCGGCTTATGTGAAAAGACCTGCCCCTTCGGCGCCATAGCCGTCAAGGATAAGATCGCCGAGGTCGGCGAAGCCTGCACGCTCTGCGGCGCCTGCCTCAACGCCTGCCCCCAGGACGCCCTGAGCCTGGAAAGAAAACAAGTCCGCCTGGAAGACCTGGCCCGGTATCGTAACGTGTTCGTCTGGGCCGAGTGCGAATCCCGGCAGGGGCGGCTCAGGCCCAAGCGGGTGGTCTATGAACTGCTCTCGCAAGGCCGAAGGCTGGCCGACCGGCTGGGACAGGACCTGGCGGCCATAGTCCTGGGCGACGATTCCCTGACGGATATGGAAACCCTGGGCCATCAGGGGGCGGACCGGGTCCTGGTCTGCCGCCATGAACTGCTGGGCCGGTACACCACCGACGGCTTCACCCATGTCCTGGCCGCGGTCATCGCTAAAGAGAAGCCGGCCGTCGTCCTGTACGGCGCCACGCCCAACGGCCGGGACCTGGCCCCGCGCGTGGCCGCCCGCCTGCGCCTGGGCTTGACCGCCGACTGCACGGGTCTGGATATTGACGAACAAGACCAGTTGGTGCAGACCCGGCCGGCCTTCGGCGGCAACATCATGGCCTCGATCGTCTCGCCGTTCACCCGGCCCCAGACGGCCACGGTCAGGCCCAACGTCTTCGCCGCGGCCGCCGCCGATCCGTCCAGATCGCCGGCCATCCAGGAAATTCAGGTCAGCCTGCCCCGGACCGTGATCAGGACCAAAGTAGTGGAAGAGATTCGCCTCGAAGGCGATGCGGGCGCCGGGATTGACGAGGCCAGGGTGATCGTTTCCGGAGGCCGCGGCTGCCACGAGGCGGCCAACCTGAAGCCGCTCAAGGACCTGGCCGCGGAACTGGGTGGAGTCCTGGCCGGTTCGAGGGCCATCGTCGAGTTGGGCTGGATACCCCATACCCTTCAGGTGGGGCAGTCGGGCATCACGGTCGGCCCGGACCTGTACATCGCCGTGGGCATCAGCGGCGCCATTCAGCACCTGGTGGGCATGAACTCTTCCAAGACCATTATCGCCGTCAACAAGGACCCGGACGCGCCGGTCTTCAAGGTGGCCGACCTGGCCGTGGTGGGCGACGCCCAGGAGATAATCCCGCGCCTGCTGGAAGAAGTCCGGCGGCTGAAGAAAGGTGAGACGTGAACCCTTGACTGCCCGCCGGTCTTGACCTTTGAGACCGGCTCAGGGATAATTTATTTCATTCCCTCAGGTGATATCAAGGAGGCGGAAATGCCGGTAAGACGGGCCTCGGAATCGAATAAAATCTGGTTGACCGCCTGGTTGGTCGCCGCCGTCCTGGCCGCCGCGGTCATCATTGCCTGCGCCACGGTGCCCCTGACCGGACGCACCCAGCTCAATCTGGTGGGCGACGCCGAACTCACAAAAATGAGCCTCACTCAGTACCGCGAGGTCTTGAGCAAGTCCAAGCTGTCCGACGACCCGCGGAAAGTGGGGATGATCAGGCGAGTGGGTTCGAGAATCGCCAAGGCCACCGAGGAATTCCTCCGCGAAAACAAAATGGGGGCCGAGATCAAGAATTATGCCTGGGAGTTCAACCTGATCCAGGACGACAAGACCATCAACGCCTGGTGCATGCCCGGCGGCAAGATAGCCTTCTATACCGGCATACTGCCCGTGTGCCAGGATGAAAACGGCGTGGCCGTGGTCATGGGCCACGAAGTCGCTCACGCCCTGGCCAAGCACGGCAACGAAAGAATGAGCCAGGCCTTGCTGGTGCAGTTAGGTGGTATGGCTCTGGCCGTGGCCTTGTCCGAAAAGCCGGCCGCCACCCAACAGATTTTCATGGCCGCATACGGCGCCGGGGCCACGGTGGGCCTCCTGCTGCCTTACTCCCGGGCCCATGAGTACGAAGCCGACCGCATCGGACTAACCCTTATGGCCAAGGCCGGCTATGACCCGCACGCCGCCGTGGGTTTATGGGAGCGCATGCGCGACCTGTCCAAAGGCAAACAGGCGCCGGCTTTCCTTTCCACCCATCCGGCGCCCCAAGACAGAATAGACGGCATCAAGGCCTATATCCCCGAAGCCATGAAGCATTACCGGGGCTGAGGTCCGGGCTTCTCCGCATCGTTCGGCTCATCTTGAGCCCTGGCTTTCATTCGTCCGTTTTTATCGTTCTCGTCCAACACCGCCCGGATGACCCTGGACAGGTCCCTGACCACCAGGGGTTTCATGAGGAACCGCTTGATTCCCCGGGACAGGGCCATTTCCGCGGAGACCTGGTGGCTGAAGCCGGTGCATAGAATGATGGGCACGTCGGGGCGGATTTTCAGCAATCTTTTGGCCAGTTCCAGACCGGTCAGGTTGGGCATGGTCTGATCGGTGATGACCAGATCGAAGTTATCTGGTCCCGATTTGAAGGCCTCGAGCGCTTCCAGACTGGAAGTGCACCCGGTCACGCGGTAGCCGATGAACTCGAGGATTTCCTGATATAGAACGACGATCATCTCTTCATCGTCCACAAAGAGAATCCGTTCCGAACCGCCGGGCATGGCTAAAGCCAAGGCCGATCTATCCGCGACGGCTTCCCCTTCAACCAAAGGTAAGTAGATATGAAAAACCGAGCCGTGGCCGGGTTCGCTATAGACCTTGATAGCGCCGTCATGGTTTCTGACTATGCCGTGCACCACGGCCAGCCCCAGGCCCGTTCCTTCTCCCGGCGCCTTGGTGGTGAAGAAAGGATCGAAAATCCGGTCCATGATCTCCCTGGACATACCCTGGCCCGTGTCCCGGACCGACAGCCTCAGATATGAGCCGGGCTTAACCTCGATATACCGGCCGGCCATGTTTTCGTCCACTTCCGTGTTTTCCAGGCTTATTTCCAGGAGGCCCCCCTTTTCCCTCATGGCGTGGGCCGCGTTGGTGCAGAGGTTCATCAGCAATTGATGGATTTGAGTCGGGTCGGCCAGCACGACCCTCTCTTCGGCCGTATAGTTGTCCTTTATGGTAATGGTAACCGGAAGAGAAGCCCGTATGAACCTCAGGGCCTCTTTCACCAGGCTTTGCAGGTCCACCGGCGCCCGTTCTTCTTCCGTTCTGCGGCTGAAACTCAGAATCTGGCCGACCAGATCCTTGGCCCTTTCGCCGGCCTTTAAAACGAATTTCAAATGATTTTGCGGCGAAGAACCTTCCGTGGTTTCCAGCAGGGCCAGTTCGGTGAACCCGATGATCGCCGTCAAAGTATTATTGAAATCGTGGGCAATGCCGCCGGCCAAGGTGCCAATGGCCTCCATCTTTTGAACCTGTCGGAGCTGGCTTTCCAGCCTGACCTTTTCCTCCTCGACCTTTTTCCGGTCGCTGATATCCTGAATGGTTCCCGAAGCGGCAAGCACCTGGCCGGTTTCATCCATCTGGCATCTGGCCAGGGAATGAATGTGGCGAATGGTCTGGTCGGGCAGAACGATCCTGTATTCGAAATCAAGAGGCGAGCCGGTCCTCCAGGCCAAGTCAATATTGGCTTTGACCAAGGCCAGATCGTCGGGATGGACCAAGGCCTCATGTTTCCATCCCAGGGGAAGTCGGTCTACGTCGGAAAATCCGTATATTTCGGCCGCCGTCTTGGACCAATAGGCCTGACCAGTTTTCACTTCGTAATGCCAGTTGCCGACCCGGGCTATCTGCTGGGCTTCGAGCAGACGGGCTTCGCTGGCCCGGAGGGCCCGTTCCACGGCCTCCCGTTCGCTGATATCGACGATCATGTTGATCATGCAGTCCAGGTCTTCAAATTGAATGGGGAATATCGAGAGAAGGGCGGGAAATGCTTCTCCCGACTTGCGCAGAAAGCGGGTTTGGAAATCATGGAGTTCGCCTTGTTCCCGCATCGCGGCCACGGCTTTGCGCCGGTCGGCGAAGTCTTCCCACATATTTAGCTCATTCACTGTTCGGCCCAGCAGTTCGTCGGGCCGGTAACCGGTCATCCGGCATAAGGCTTCGTTTACTTCCAGGAATTTGCCTTGATCCCGAGTCGTAACCGACAGCGGCGTAGGGCTGTAACGAAAGATGGCCCGGTAACGTTCGGCCGCCTCCTGGCGCTTTCGCTGGGCCTCCTTGCGTTCGCTCACGTCGTTGCCCACGGCCAGGATGCCGTTTGGCCGGCCGGCTTCATCCTTGACCAATCGGTTAGTCCAGTTCACCCAAACCCGCCGTCCATCCTTGCGGGTGTTTTCATTCTCGTTTTGATGATACTTTTCCGGCCGGACCAGAATGTCCTCGATCATGAACCAAAAGTTCCGGCCCGAGTCGGCCGATTCCGGGACTATCGTCCCCACGACCTGGCGGCCGATCAGTTCCTCCCGGCGGTAACCGAAAAAGGTCTCCGCGTACTCGTTGATAAAGGTAATCCGGCCATCCATATCGAAACGCAGAATAATGCTGTTGGCGCTTTCCACCAACTCCCGGTATCGCCGTTCGCTTTCGGCCAAAGCCGCCTCGGCCTGTCGGCGCATGTTCACTTCGACCACGAGCAGTCTGTTGCGCCTCACTATTTCGTACAGCGACAAGGCAATGGGGATCAGAAGCAGCAGGAACACGCCTATGGACCAGGCGTCGAAGAGAATCATGTAGACCGTTATGGCCAGCAACACGGTAACTATCAAGCGAAGAAAAGGGGTGAAAAAGGGCTTTCCTGGCGGAGAGGAAAAAAGGATCATAAATGATTGACCTTTAAGACCTGTAGAATACGCCGCTGGTTCAAGAGTGAGCTGAGAATCTAGTAGTAGAACTTGGTCTGGGCCGGTGCGAGCTTAACAGGTTGTTGCTGGTTGTGACTTGCCTCAACTTTTCTTATTGCTTGATTTTTCATCGCCTGGCTGAGACCGTCAAGCCTGGAGAACTCAAGCTTGTCCTCTATTATATCATGGTTTTCATACCCATAAGCAAGAAATCTCCTTCGCTCCAAGTTCGTTCTATGCCCTTTTCGTCCCCGCGGTTAAAATGCCTGAAGCCGGATAAAAAACCATCTTCTGTTTTGTAGCCCGGCCGTGGCTTCTTTAAAAAGTGGATGTTCCTTTGACTGAATCAGGCGGGATTCTTCTCCGCCGGCAGAAGCCGATAAACTTCTGAACGGCGTTGCCGGAGGACCGGCAACCTGGCCCGGACGTCCTCGAGCCTGGCCGGGTCAACGAGGCCTAGGGCCACGCCTTGCTCCCGGCCCAGGTTGTTCAAGACCTCGCCGAAGGGGTCCACCAGCAGGGAATGGCCCCAGGCCTGGTATTCGGCCCCGGGTTCGGACAGGCCCGACACCCCGGCCACGTACATGGTGTTTTCCACGGCCCTGTTCCGGAGCAGCATCTCCCAATGGGCCGGTCCCGAGACATGGTTGAAAGCCCCGGGCAGGACCGCCAGTTCGGCTCCGGCCAGGGCCATCAGCCGGAACAATTCCGGAAAGCGCACGTCATAGCAGACGGCCAGGCCCAGCCGCAGGCCCAGGCAATCGGCCACCGTCACTTCCCGGCCCGGACTAAATACGGCCGATTCACGGAAAGACATCCCGCCCGGCAGGTCCACGTCGAAGAGATGGACCTTGCGGTGCCTGGCCAGAAGCCGTCCCTCCTGGTCCCAGAGCATGGCCGTGTTGAAATAGCGGCCGTTTTCGTCCTTCTCGGCGATCGAACCGCCGGCCAGGGCCATTCCGAAAGACCCGGCCCAGCGGCTGAGTTCGAGACAGGTCCGGCCGCCCGGTATGGTCTCGGCCCGTTCCGGAACCAGGTTCATGTCATAGGGCTGGACGAACATTTCCGGCAACACGGCCAGGTCGGCCCCCATCTCGCTGGCCCGCGCCAGCAGAGACTCGACCCGGGCCACGTTCTCGGCCCAGCCAGACCTTATTTCATATTGGATCAAGGCCAGGTTGAGACTTCGGTCCATGGTTCGTTCCTCCCGCCGGGTATCGGGAAGAACCTAACACGGCGGCCGGGAACGGTCAAACCGGCTCCAACGGGTTTCAATCAATGGCCGACCCAGCGCGGCCCGAGTTTGGAACGGGTCGTAGAGAAACGACAAAGTCATCGCGAACACCCCCCTGGGCGGGCCGCGGCGATAGTCGTCCATTGGACAAAAATCTTTTAACCCGCCCTGGGTTCGTCACGCCGAGGAGGCGGCCCGTCACGACGATCAATTTGTTGACGACGTTGTCCGGGTTGAAAAAAACCTCTCCTTGAGTTATTAAATCCAAGGACGCCGATCCGTACTAGCCCAGGGGCGGCACAACCAGGGAGGACGGTTGATGAAAGGTACTAAAAGAAGTCCATTAGGCCCGGCCTTTCCGGCCTGGACGGTCCTGATCATTATTCTGGCGCTCCAGCCGGCGGCGGGTCTGACCGCGGAACCGCCGGGTCGAATGTTGACCCTCGAGGAATGCCTTAAGATCGCCCTGGAAAAAAGCCCGGCCGTGGCCAGCGCGGACAAGACCGTGGAAGGGGCCGAATGGGGCAAGAAGAAGGCCCGGAGCGAATTCCTGCCCAAGCTCAGCGCCCAGTATTCCTATACCCGGCTGGATGAAGAACCCAAGTCGTCGGGCTATACCTTGAATATCCCCGGCCTGCCGGCCGTGACCATTCCCTCGAAGAAGGCCGGCACCCTGGACAACTACCAGTTTACTTTTTCCGTGACCCAACCCCTCTTCACCGGCTTTGCCCTGCTGTCCCAGTATGAACTGGCCAAGCTGGGGCTGGACGCCGCCGAGATAGGCCGGGAGCAGTCCAAGATGGACCTGGCCCTGCAGGTCAAACAGGCCTATTTCGGCGTCCTGCAAGCCTTGAAGAGCTTGGAGGTGGCCGGCAAGTCGGTCGAGCAGCTCGAGGCCCATCTCAAAGTGGCCCGGAGTTTTTTCGACGTGGGCATGGTGCCCAAGAACCAGGTTCTGCAGGCCGAGGTGAAGCTGGCCGAGGCCGTGCAGAAGCGGACGGTGGCCGAGAACCAGGTCAGGTACACCCAGGCGGCCTTGAACACGCTGCTCAGACGGGGCCTCGAGGACCCGCTCCAAGTGCAGGACATTCTGACCTTCAAGCCCTTCACCCGGACTCTGGACGAATGCACCAGGCTGGCCATTTCCTCCCGCCCCGAAGTGAAAGCGGCCCAAAAAAAGATAGACATGAAGGGCCAGGAGGTCCGGCTGGCCAAGAGCGGTTATTATCCCAACGTGGCCGTGACCTACAACCACATTTCCAAGGGCGACACCTGGCGGGTGGACGGCAGTTCTTACAACGATAACCCCAATCAATGGAACGTGACCGCCGTGGCCACCTGGAACTTCTGGGAATGGGGCAAGACCTACAGCAGCGTCCAGGCCAGCCACACCGAAGAGGCCAAGGCCCACAACGCCCTGACCCAGGTGGAAGACGGGGTGCGCCTGGAAGTCAAGCAATACTATCTGAACCTCGAGGCGGCGGGAAAGAACATCTTTGTTTCGGAAAAGGCCGTGGAACAGGCCGAGGAGAACTATCGGATGAGCGTGGAGAGGTACCGGGAGCAGGTGGCCACTTCCACCGAAGTCACGGACGCCGAGACGCTGTTGACTTCGGCCCGGACCAATCGGTACGCGGTCTTGTATCAATATAATCTGGCCTGGGCCACCCTCGAGCGGGCCATCGGCGTGAACAAGCTTTAGTCCGTCGCCAAGCCGTCTCGGACCGGACGGCGGATGATGAGGAAAAGCGAGGTGGCTATGGTCAGACTCGAGTTAAGGACCCTGTTCCTGGCTGCTTTATTAATCGCTAATTCATCTTCACTCACAATTATCGGACCAGGCCCGGCCTGGGCCGCGGACCAGGTAAAATCAGGGGATACCGTGGCCGCGCCCTGGCACGACGGGCTATATCTTGGAACGGTCGAGGCGATCAAAGGCGACCAAGCCGACGTGCTTTATGCCGACGACCGGCAAGTCCGGGCGGTGAGTCTGTCCGAGTTGAAGGTTATCCGGCCCAAAGTCTGGGAAAAAGACGATAAGGTTCTGGCCGTCTGGTCCACGGGCAAGTTCTATCCGGGCGTCATCGTCGGCGACAAGGGCGGCGGCGTGTACGTGGTCAAGTGGGACGACGGCAGCGCGCCCTCGGACGTGGAGGCCGGCAAGATATTAGCCGTCGCGGACCTACCCGGCGCGGGTGAAATGACGGCCGCGCCCTTAGGCGGCGGCCTGGCGCCCGGCGTCAACGTGGCCGCGCCCTGGGGCGGCGGCTGGTACCTGAGCACGGTCAAGGCGGTCAGGGGCGACAAGGCCGACGTGCTTTACGCCGACGACAAGCAAGTCCGGGCCGTGAGCGTGTCCGAGTTGAAGATCGTCACGCCCAAAGTCTGGAAAAAAGACGATAAGGTCCTGGCCGTCTGGTCCACGGGCAAGTTCTATCCGGGCGTCATCGTCGGCGACAAGGGCGGCGGCGTGTACGTGGTCAAGTGGGACGACGGCAGCGCGCCCTCGGACGTGGAAGCGTCCAAGATCATCGGCGCCGGGAAATAGCCGGTGACGCCGGCCGCGACGCGGCAGTCAACCTCTTACTTCTTCCGGCCGGCGGCCCGCGGGCCGGACTCCACGAATGCCTTGAATTCGGGCAGGCCGCGCAACGCCTTGAGGTCTTCATCCTCGGCCGCCCAAACGGCTGCTTCGGGCTGCAGCCGGCCGGCCTTGAGCAGGTAGGACAGGGCCAGGCCGGTCCGGCCCTGGCGCGCGGTCAGGCAGGCCAGGTTGTATAGCGCGTCCACGTAATTGTCGTCCAGTTCCAAGGCCGCCGCGAACTCGGCTTCGGCCCGGCCGGATTGGCCTTGGTTCATGTACAGGACCCCCAGGTTATTGTGCGCCATCTTGTCGGCCGGGTTCACGGCCAAGGCCCGCCGGTACATTTCTCCGGCCTTGTCCTGATCCTTGCGGCCGAAGAGATAAATATTCCCCAGGTTCAGATAAGCTTCGGACAAGCCCGGGTCCAGGGTTATCGCCCGCAGATAATGTTCCATGGCTTTTTCTTCCCGGCCTTGATCCTGCGCCGCCAGGGCCGCCTCGAAGTGGTCCGCGGCCGTCACCGCCGTTCCATCCGGCGGGGTTGGATCGATCCCGGACCCGGACCGGCTGGGCCAGGGCGCCGGACCGGCGTGAGAAGCCGGCGCGGGCTCTAGGCCGCCGGAATTCTCGACCCCGGCGCCCGACTCGAGGGACGCCGGCGGCTGAAGCGAAGGAGAAGCCCCTGGGGCGACTCGATTCGAGACCGCGGCCAGGCCGTGGTCTAGATTCCCCCCATCCGAGACCGCTGATGATTCGGCTCCAGCCCCGGGCGGGACGGGCGGGGCCGAGCCTTTATCCAGGTTCGATCCGGCGGGCGAAGCCTTGATCGGCGCGGCTCCAGGGGGGACGGCCGGCCGCCAGCCCCACCACCAGCCGAGACCGGCCAGGGTCAAAACGGCCGCCAGACCGGCCCAGGCGATCCAGTAACCGGACCGCCGGCGGATAGCTCTTACCGGAACGGGCATCAACGGCCCGGAGTTGGCCGTGATATTCTGGCTATGCCTGGTCCGCCTGAGGGCCTGGTTGATGGAACTCATTTGAACAGGCCGTCCGTCCGGGCATACCCCAGGTAAATGGCCAGAATAAGCCCCAGGATGATCAGCGCGGCCGGGATGAGCCGGGACGGTCTTATCCGGCTTAACCTTCCGTTCGCCTGACCGGTCCAGGCCGGACCGGTCAATTCGGCCCGGGCCTGGCGGACCAGGGCCGGAGTGATCAGATGACCGCCCTGGGCGTAGGCCGCCAGCAGGGCCCGGTCGCACAAGGCGTTGATGTTTCTAGGTACGCCCTGGCTGTAGCGATATATCAGGCGGTAGGCGCGAGGGGAAAACCGGGCCAGGTTGCGCGGACCGGCCACGGACAGGCGGTGATGGATATAACGAACGGTGTCTTCCCGGTTCAACGGCGAAAGATAACGGCGCACGGTCACGCGCTGGTCGAGCTGGGCCAGGTCCGGCCGGGACAAGGTTCTGACCAGTTCAGGCTGGCCCACCAACACGATCTGCAGGAGCTTCCTATTGTCGGTCTCCAGATTGGATAACATGCGAATCTGCTCGAGTACGGGTACGGACAGATTCTGGGCCTCGTCCAAGATCAGGACCGCGTTGCCGCCTTTTTGCAGTAGTTCGATTAAAAAGCCGTTGAGGACCTGGAGGAGGGCCTCGCGGCTGGTCCCCTCGGCCGGAAGGCCGAACTCCCGGTTGATGGCCCGGAGCAGTTCGATCTCGTTGAGAAAGGTGTTGAAGATCAGGGCGGTCTGGACCTGGCCTTCCAATTGGTCCATCAGCAGCCGGGTCAGGGTGGTCTTGCCCGCGCCGATGTGTCCGGCGATGAGCACGAACCCCTTGCGCTGTTGGACCCCGTAAAGCATGTGTTCCAGGGCTTCCTGGTGTCCGGGGCCGAGATAGATGAACCGGGGGTCCGGGGTGAGGCTGAAAGGTTCCTCGTGGAAATTGAAAAAGCCGTTGTACAAATCCGGCCAGGCCTTACTTCAGGGAATAGTTCAAGGTCACGGGCTTGCCCTGGCGTTCCAAGACCACGGAGACGGTTTCCAACTGCTGGAACTGGCGATAAAGGTTCATGACGTCTTCCGGGTTGGCGACCGTGACCTCGTTTACGGATACGATGACGTCCCCGGGTCTGAGACCCAATTGATAGATCGGGCTGCCGGCCCTAAGACTGGCCACCCGGAAGCCGTGGGGCTGGCCGTCCTTGAAATTGGGTTGAATGTTGACGCTGGCCAGGAAGTAATTCAAGTCGGTCATTTGGCGGGATATCGTGTCCCGGCTGATCACGTATTGGTTGGGTCCCACCGGACGGGCGATGGGCTCTTCCGCGGCGCGCGGGCCCTGGCCCGGGGCCGGCGTCTTGGCCCCGCCCCAAGGCAGGTCCTTCCGGGCGCCCGGTCCGGTTTCAACCACCTCTTCCAGGACCAGGGCCAGCCTGATCTCCCGGCCGGCCTGCCTCAAGAACGCCGCCTCCTTCTCGAGGCGGACCAGTTCCATCGAGCCCAAGTGGTCGCCGGGCTGATATAGATTCTGCTCCCTGGTCTTGGCGTCTTCTATGATGGCCGCCGAGTAGCCTCCCGGCCCGCCGACGATGATGCCTCTAAGCCGTAGATCGCCGTCCGATACGGGCGCCGGAGTTGTTTCCGGCGGCCGGGGGCCCGAGGTTTCGGCCGCGGGCGACGTCCCGAATATTCTTGATTGGGCGATCACCTCGTATTGGGCCAGGGACCTGGCCCGCGGCCGGTCCTTCCCGGCCGTCTCCACCGGCGTCCCTTCCTGAATCCGGCCCTCCCACAGGCGGCCATACCAGGACATGGCCAGCCCGACGCCGGACCAGACCGCCAAGCCGAACAAGAGGACGTTGCCCAGCCAAAGTAAGTGTTTCGGCGATATCGTCATCTTACCGACCGCCCGGGCGGCCTATCCGTCCAGTAGAAGACTCGAGTGCTCCTTCCGTCTCTCCACCGACCGAAGGCAAGAACCCGCTTCCCCTCGGTCCGCAAATTTACGACGGCGGTTGCGGGAATCCCGGCAAGACCGGCGGCAAGGTCGAGGTGGTCGTACTGGTCGTGGTGGTCGTGGTCGTCGTCGTGGTGGTGGTAGTAGTGGTCGTCGTAGGATTAGTGGTGGTGGTCGTCGTTGTGCCGGAAGCAGCCGTGGTCCCCGTGGTGGTGGGTTGCGGTCCTCCCGGGACAATGGTCCCCGCGTCAACCGTGAACAAGCCGCTCTCGAGGGCTCGGCGCTGCTCCTCGGTCAGGGGTTGAGGCGGCGCCGGCAATTGACCCGGTTGGACCAGGGTCTGAGTGTTGGGCAGGACCACGACGAAGTCGCCGGCCATTCCCCTGGTCTGGACAAAGACGTCATTATGGAAAGCGGCCACCCGGGTCGAGCCGTCCGGAAGCTGCCAGACCACGAAGACCGTGCCGCGCACGCCTATGACCGCGGTATTGGTGTTGATGGTGAACTTCTTGGACCTGTACCCGGTCAGGTCGTTGACGAAACACTTGACCTTGCCCCACAGCAGCCGGATACCCCCGGAACGGGTCTGCTTCTCCGGGCTGAAGACGTACTCGTCAATGACCAGGCTCGAGGCCGCGCCGATGCTGATGATGCTGTTGTCCAGGAAGACCACCCGGACCTTGCCGTCGGCCATGGTTTTGATCGTGTCGTCCAGAAATATTCTGGTTCCCACCCGGATTGTTTCCGGCGCGCGCTCCCGGCCTTTATGGGTCAGCGTGGCCTGGCCGTCCACGGCCGTAACCGTTCCCACGGGCTGGGGGGCGGCCTGGGCCAAAGCCGCGGTCAGCAGCATACCGGTCATGGTCAGGACGATAAGGATTCCCTGGATATTTCTCCGTTGGATAACTCCATGCATAAGCCTGTCCCCTTTAGAAAGCGCCGGTAAACATCAGGGTGTAGACGTTGCGCTGGAAATCGTAGATGGAAAC
The DNA here is from genome assembly GCA_040755515.1 of Thermodesulfobacteriota bacterium. Taxonomy (GTDB): domain Bacteria; phylum Desulfobacterota; class Desulfarculia; order Adiutricales; family JAGVGV01; genus JBFMAW01. Next base: position 39,862 of record JBFMAW010000034.1, read on the forward strand.
GCCGTTGTACGAGAGGTTGGAATTATTGAAGGTGTGATACCAGAAGATATCGATCCGGAAATCGTCGCTCAAGGCCCGGCCGGCCCGGGCGGAAAAGGTCAGTCGGTTGTCGAGTCGTTTCCGGCCGTCATAACGCCACGGTTTCTTTTCATATTCAATTAACGCGTATCCGAATCCCAGGTCACCCTCGATCTGGCCCGGCAAAGGAAAAGACAAGCCGGCTTTCAGTTCGTTGATAGAATATCGGGCCAGGGAATCTCCATCCGGGTGCTCTTCCTCATGCTGGCCCCCCAGCCGGGCGGTAACGCCTATAGTCTGCCCGGCCTGGGCCGGCACCAGGGTATGGAAATAGGTTCCGCCCACCACGTAGTGGATGGAATTACTCAGATCCTCGTGCCTCATCCTGCGTTCCGCCGCGGCCATCATTTCAATCCGGTCCCGCGGGCCGAGCAGATAGGCCAGGGTGGGCGTGATGGAGAAGGTGGTCAATTTTTCCGTGCCGTGGACATAATACAAGGAGGCGTCGCCCTGAACCCGGAAATACCAAGGATTCATGTTGGCGGTGTAGAACAGGCTGCCCGTATGGGACAGAAGGTCGTAGTCGGGATGGTCCCGGTAACCCTGGCTCCGGAAGGTGTAAGCCGCGCCGGCGTTGCCGGAGCGCCGGTTGAAAAAGTATAAGGCCGTTTGCAGATTTAGTCCCAGGCTGGCGTCGCTCTTGCCCGACGGGCCGGCTTCCGGCCCGTTGACGGCCTCGAGGGTCACGTTGTCGTCGTACTGGGCCAGGGCGTTGACCGTGATCGACCAGTTCTTGTAGGCCTTTTGCTCTCGGATGACGCTGGCCTTGAGTTCCTGGATGTGCTTGGCCAGGGCCGGTTCTGGTTTGAGGGCCAGGGCTTCGTCCAGGCGGGTCTTGGACGAGGCATAGTCTTCCTGGCGGTGGCTGAGCATGGCCTGATGGTATTTAGCCGAGGCGGCTAATTTGGCGTCGGTCTGGATCGCCCGCTGGAAATCCGCTTCGGCCCGGGCGTAGTCCTTCATTTCCATGTAGATGGACCCGCGGGCCAGGTACAGATCGGCCCGCTGGGGTGTGGCCGCGATGGCCTGGGAATAATAATCGGCGGCTTTGGCGTACTGCCGCTCCTGACCATAAAAGGCCCCCAGTTCCACCAGGGCCGCCTCGCGGGCCGCCGGGCCGGCGGTCAGAAGCTTGGTGAACTGGGCCTCGGCTTCGGCCAGGCGACCGAGCTTCAACAGGGCCTGGCCCCGGGCGATCTGAATGTTCACGTCGTCCGGTTCGATCTTGAGGGCTTCCTCGAAGTATTTCAAGGCCGCGGCATACTCGCCGTCATCCATCTCGAATCGGCCGCGCTCATACAGGTTGACCGCCTCGGTACTGATGGCCCAGGCCGCGACCGACCCCAGGAGGAGGAAACAGATCAGTGAGAAAGCCAAAACAAACTTGCCCTGATCCTTCACGTGCATCACCCCATCCCTCCCCAAATGGTTGAACGGCCGGCTTAAAGGGTTTGATTTATTATTTTCTTAGATTTTAACAGGATAAGTCAAGAAAAATCAGCCGCCTCCATCCCGGAGCCCGTTCTCGAACAGCCTTCTTTCATATCTCGATCCAATCCCGGCCGGGCAGCCGAGGCCTTTTCCGATCAAAACGCCAGGGCAGGGTCAGGCGGCGGGACAGGGTCAATATTTCATCCAGGCGGCCGTCCGCCTCATCGCGGCCCAACTGGATAAGCTCGGCGGCCCGCTGAAACTCGGACCAATGCACGTGGCCCACCCGGGGCCGCAGGATCAGATCGGCTTGATGGAGCTGGCCCTCCCGGATGTAAGTATTCTGGACTTCCTCGACCCGGAACAGGATATCGAAGGCGCTGCCCAAGTCATTGTCCAACTCCAGGCTCTTTTCCACGTCCACGGCCAGGACCGCTTCGGCCCCGAGACTCCTGACCGGCATGATAGGCACCATGTTGACCACTCCGCCGTCCACCACCAGAAGGTCGTTCACCGCCAGCGGCGCCACCAGGCCGGGTATGGCCACGCTGGCATAAACCGCGTCTTGAACCGGGCCTCGCCGGAAAAGGACGGGCCGCCCCGTTTTCAGGTCCGTACCCACGGCGCAGAACGGCGTCGGCAGGTCCTCGATATTCACCCTGGGGATAAAGAACTCGATCATCCGGCGATACATGGCGCCGTCCAGGAGCGCCGGCCGGACAACGAATCGGGCTTGCAGGTAAACCCTCTTCAACCAGGTGTCTATCCGGCCCGGCCAGGTGCTGGACTTGTCGGCCAGGGCGTCGCGGACCAGGGCCAGCCCGGATTCAGCGTAGTAGCCCCCGGACAGGAAATCGGCCAGCGTTTTCTCCACTTCGGCCGCGCTGCCGCGCGCCAGCCAGGCCGCTCCAACCAGGGCGCCGATGCTCGAACCGGCCAGAAAAGAAACCCTGACCCCCGCTTCCTCCAGGGCCTTGAGCACCCCTAGATGGGCCAGACCCCTGGCCCCGCCGGCCCCCAGGGCCAGGCCTAACTTGGACCTCTTGAACATGACCCTGAAAACTAACCGATTCAGGTCCGAAAATCAATTAGTCGCCACGTAAAAGCCCCCGGGGGATCGTCACCCGGGGGCTTTGGCGAGGGGTCCGAGTCGGGTTTAGAAGGACAAGGTCAGCGTGGTCTTCAGGGCGTAGGCGTTACCGGCCTTGGACCAGGACTCGATCTGGTACTTGTTGCCGCCGGCGTTGCGGATTTCCTGTTCGTTGTCCCAGCCCTGCTTCCAGTAGTCGCCCGGCCAGAAGTAGCCCAGGTCCACCTGGAGGGTCAGGTTGGACATGAGCGTGTAAAGCACGCTGACGTCGAATTCCGTCCCGTAGCTCTTCTTGACCTCCCGGTTGGTGAAAAAGTTGCGGCCGGCCTCGATGACCTCGAAATAGCCCAAGGCCGCGTGCAACTTCAGGTCTTCCATCACGGCGTGGTCCCACCAGGCCCCAATCATCCAGTGGTTGGCGCCGTCCGAGATGTTGGTCACCGGCGTGGGGTTGAAGGTGGCATTGTCATGGTCGGTCCAGGCCAGGGCCCGGTCATACACGATCAGGAAGGGACAGAAGTCCCAGCCGGCCGTGATGATGTTGGTGATCTTGTAATCCGTGGCCGCCTTGTCGCCGGACAGGTACGCGTATTCGAGGCCCACCAGCCCGGGTCCATAGTTGTAAGTGGCGTCAATGTAGAAGGCGAAACCGGACAATTCGGCCTCGCTCTTGACCTCGTCCTGGTTGCCCGCGGCCGTGGCGGCCCGGCTCGGGGCGTTCCAGACGTTCCTCCACTTGAGCTGGCCGGTCTGGTACTTGAGTTCCGTGTGCAGGCCGAAGGGACCGAACTGGAGCACGGCCGCCGGGTTAATAGACCATAAGTACCCGTCAATGTCCGAGTTGATGAAGCCGCCGAAGCCGGCCGCGGTGTTGGCCAGGAGCGCGGCCATGGCGGTGTTGCCGGCCAGATCGGCGAACTGCGAGTGCATCCGGTCATAGGCCAGGGTCAGGCTCACCCCGCCGTTGGCGAACTTGAAGGTGGGCGTCACCGCGATCGAATCCCAGTCCTGGTCGTACTTGCGGTTGGCGTTCAAAGCCGCCGCTCCGGTGCCGCTGTCCGCCTCGTGCTTCTTTTCGTAAAAGGCGTTGAGGGTGAAGTTGCCCGCTCCATAAGTCCAGGAAATGCGGTCCCGGGAGTTCAGGTCCGTGTCATCCAGGAATCCGGCGTAGGCCAGTTCCGAACCGAACCAGCCCAAATTGGCCAGACCGGCCATGTCGCCCATCATGCGGCCCACGTCGAACTGCCCGAAAGGCGTCTTGACCGTGAGCCAGGCGTAACGAATCTCGAAACCGGTCTTGGACGAGGGCACGGTGGCGTTGCCGTAGGGACGGTTGGCGAACTGGCCCGTCCCCTGCCGGCCCCAGGTCAGGTCTTCGGTGGTCAGACCCACGTTCAGGGTCAAGTTCTCCGTGGGCATGATCTTGAAATCGATCCTCAGCCGCTCGTCCAGAAAAGATTGCTTGCTTTCCCATTGTGCCTTGGGGTTGAGAGTCAGGTTGTTCAGGTAAAAGGCCCGGACGCGGAAGGTGCCCGAAAAATCCACCTTGCTGGCCGCCAGCACCGGCGCGGTCAAGACAAACGCCAAGGCCATAGCCAATAAAAACACCCCTACCCTTTTTTTCATTTTCTACCTCCAGAGACAATTTGAAATTTTGTTCTCTTCCTTGATCGGTTCCTGATACCAAAATTCATGGTCCACTCCCTCGTCCCTTCGAGGCGGGGGTGGATGTAATTCAGATTACATAATGTTGGATGTCCTTGTATTACTTCTTTCAAATTTACTTGTCAATAGGAAATTTTTCACAATAACTAGGGTGGGCAAGGGGGTTGTTCACCCTCGATACCCCAGTTCTGGGCTATGGGCAGCAAATAATATGCCATAGCCCCCGGATGAGCGCCCGAGACAATAACAGAGGCACCGTAAGGCCATCCTGGTGATGCCTCCGGTATCTTTGAACAAACAAATTCGTCGTTTCCAGGGTCGGTCGCCGGACAAATTCGTCAGCGCTCCTCTAAGGTCCAAAAGCCGCCCGGCCTCCAGCCTTGAATACAAGAAGGCCGAGGGCATTCCCTTGAACGTCCCTCGGCCTTCTTGACCGTATTCCCGATAATTCAAGCCTGGCTTGACGAAGAGGCTTCTTGCCCCTGTTGGCTCCGATTAGACAACGAAACGCGACTGGTTGTCAAGACTCAAGGACGCCCAGTTTAATCATCCATATAATATAGGTGCGGGCGGTCGGAACCATGGGTCGTCCCGGTGATCCCCGGGTCCTTCACCTTGCAATCCGGGCCGTCCCTGGCTATCATCGTAATTATAAGCTGAAAAGGAGGCGGCCCATGCGCGAACTGGTAACGATGTGGCAGAGCACCAGGATGCTGGTTCTGACCGCGGTCAGCGCCGCGCTGTACGTGGCGGTTCTATTGCCTTTCAAGGGGCTGGTCCTGATCCCCGGACTGACCGAGGTGCGGCCGGGTATAGCCCTGCCCGTGGTCTTGAGCTTCCTTTTCGGTCCGGCCGCGGCCTGGGGCGCGGGTTTCGGCAACGTCATCGCCGACGCCCTGGGCGGCATGTTGACGCCGGGCAGCCTTTTCGGTTTCCTGGGCAACCTCTTTTACGGGTACCTACCCCACGCCATGTGGCGGGCCTGGCTGGGGCCGGGGAATCCGGTCAAGTCCGGAACCAAAGGCTGGCTGGTCCTGGCCCTGATCCTGGTGGCCGACAACCTGATGATCGCCTCGGTCATCGGCTGGGGCGCGGACCTCATCAAGCTGGCGCCCTTCGGCGCCCTGGGTCTGATAATCGCCATCAACAATTTCATCGCCTCGGCCGTCTTGAGCCCGATACTGCTGGCCCTCCTGTACCCCCGGGTGAGCGGCCTGGGGCTGCTCTACCACCAGGTCATGGCCGGCCCGGTCGAAGGCGAAGCGGCCGCGCCTCCGGCCCGGACCTTGGCCCGGCTGGGCGCTCTTCTATGCCTGGCCGGCGCCGTCATCGCCTTTGTCGCCGGCCTGTGGATCAGCGCCGGAATGCTGGGCGTGAGCTTCGGCGCGGCCGGCTTTGCCAGCGCGGCCAAGGGCAGCGCGGCCCTGGCCGCGGGCATGGCCCCCGGACTGATTGTTCTTTTGGTCGGCCTGATCCTGCTCTAGACCGCTCGGCTGGACCCGCCGAAGTCCGGCAATGACCTGGCTGCTCTCTCTGGAAAAGGTGAGCTTCGCCTATGGCGGCGGCCCCAAGCCGGCGCTGGACCAGGTGGATTTCCATATCGGCCCGGGCGAGTTCGTGGGGCTGGCCGGACACCTGGGCGCGGGCAAGTCCACCCTGATCCGCGCCGCCACCGGCCTGGCCCCCAAGCTGCTCAAAGGCCGCTTCTCCGGCCGGGTCCTGGTCAAGGGCGAGTCCATCGAACGCCGCAGGGTGGCCGACCTGGCCGGGACCATAGGCACCGTATTCCAGGACTTCGAAAACCAGATTTTTTCCACCAACGTCCGGCGGGAACTGGCCTTTGGCCTCGAGAACCTCGGCCTGGACCGGCGGATCATGCTGGAACGGATCGCCCGGACGGCCGAACTGACCGGCCTGTCCGACTTGATGGACCGCGAACCCCAAAGCCTGTCCGGCGGCCAGAAACAGCGGCTGGCCCTGGCTTCGGTGCTTTGCCTCCAGCCGGACCTGCTCCTGGGCGACGAACCGACCACGGACCTGGACCCGCTGGGCCGGCGCCAGGTCGGTCAGGTGCTGGACCGCCTGGTGAAGTCCGGCCACGGCGTGGGTCTGGTGGATCAGGACGTGGACCGGCTCCTGGACGCGGACCGGCTGGTGGTCCTCGAGTCCGGTCGGGTGGCGGCCCAAGGCCCGCCCGCGGAAGTGTTGGCCGATCCCTCCTTCTGCCTGGACCACGGCCTGTTTCCGCCGCCCCTTTTCGACCTTTTCGCCCGGCTCGGCCTGGCCGAAAGACCCCGGCGGGCCGAGGCGGCCAAGGCCGTCCTGGATCGACACGGCTTCCGTCTCAAACCTGAACAAACCTTGTCCCTTGAACCTGAACCCTCTGGTCCGGTCCTGATCGCGGCCGACGGCGTCAGCTTCTCCTATCCGGACAGCCCGCCGGCCCTGACCCGTCTGGCCCTGGAAATCAAGGCCGGCGAGTTCCTAGCCCTGCTGGGGGCCAACGGTTCGGGCAAGACCACCCTGGTCAAGCTCTTCAACGCCCTGCTGAAACCCTCTTCCGGCCGGGTTCTGTTCCAGGGTCGCGACACGGCCGGGCTGAGTCCGGCCGAAATGGGCCGCCACGTCGGATTCGTCTTCCAAAACCCGGACCAGATGCTCTTCGCGGCCACGGTCCGGGACGAAGTCTCCTTCGGTTTGAAAAATTTCGGCTTGCCCGCCGGCGAGATCGAGACCCGGGCCGCCGAAGCCCTGGCCACCGTCCGTCTGTCCGGCCGGGAGTCCGAAGACCCGTTCACCCTGACCCGGGGAGAACGCCAGAAGCTGGCCGTGGCCTCGGTGTTGGCCTATCGGCCCGAAGTGCTGGTGCTGGATGAACCCACCACGGGTCTGGACGCGGCCGAACAGACGGCCATGATGGAACTCCTGGTCAGGCTCAACCGGTCCGGCCACACCATCATCATCATCACCCACGCCGTGGACCTGGCCTCGGCCTACGCCCGCCGCCTGGTCCTGCTCGAATCCGGCCGGCTGGCCGGCGACGGACCGCCGGCCCGGATACTGGCCCGGGACGATCTTCTCGCCCAGGCCGGCCTGGTCGCGCCCGAAAACTTCCGCCTGGGCCTGATGTACGGTCGGCCGGCCCTCACTCCGGCCGAACTGGCCGGGTCTTTGACCAGGGAGCCGGAATGAGCCAGGCCTTCTACCGTCCGGGCCGGGGCTTTTTCCACCAGGCCCACCCGGCCGTCAAGCTCGTCGCCCTGTTCTTGTCCTTTGTTCCGCCTTTCCTGGCCGACGCCCCCGGCCGCCTCCTGCCCTACCTGGGTCTGGTCTTGCTGGCCGCCCTGGCGGCCGGGGCCGGCCGCAACCTTCGCCGCGTGCGCAACCTCATGATCACCCTAGTGGTAATGAGCGTCCTGATCTGGCTGATCTTTCACCCGGGCCGGACCCTCTGGTTCCGCTTGGGACCGCTGCTCGTAATGCGGGACAGTTTCCTTTATGGACTGACCGTGGGACTCAGGCTCTGCTGCTTCATCCTGGCCGCGGCGGCCTTTCTGACCAGCACCCCCCTCGAGGATTTCACCCTGGCCCTGGCCAGGCTGGGCTTGCCCTTCCGGCCCAGCTTCGCCCTGACCCTGGCCTTCCGGCTGACCCCCTTGTTCATCGAGACCGGCCAGGACATCGCCCTGGCCCAGAAGGCTCGAGGCCTGGACCTGGATTCCGGTAGCCCCTGGCAGCGCCTGCGCCGTCACGCGCCCATCATCGTGCCGGTGATTATCAGCGGCTTGCGCCGCTCCGACCAACTGGCCATGGCCCTCGAGGCCAGGGGCCTGGGCTACGGTCCCCGGCGCAGCCACCTGATCGAACCCCGGGTGACTTGGCGGGACTGGCTCATGCTCCTGATTCTGGTCGCGGCCGGAACGTTGATGGGCCTGGGTTATTTTCTCGGCTGATCGGCTGGAAATTCGCCCCGGACCCCGGTCGGGGCGGTATGACCCTGACTCTCGGGCGGAGGCCGTACTCCCCCGCCCGCCTACTTTTTCATCTTCTCCAAGGCCCGTCGTTCGAGCTGATCGGAATAGGCGTCCCAGGGGTGCCGGCCGCCCGAGCCCTCGAAACGCCGGACCACGAAATGGCAGGCTTCATCGCCGCGGGGGATCAATTTTTCCACTTCCGGAACGAAGTCGCCGAGACCCCAGTCCTCGATGGCCCGGATCATGCCCTCCACGAAATAGCGCTGGACCCGGCAGTCAAAGGCGGTATACCGATCCTGGTGGGGACACCAGAGGATATCGAATTCGCAGCGGTTCCGGTCCACGATCCAGGGCTTCTCCAGCGAGGCGTAAAGGATCGTGTTCAGGCCGGTGACGATGTAGGACAGCAGTTCGATCTCGGGCAGGTCCCGGGGCAGCGTGGAATTGGCCAGCATCTGCCGGGCCGCCTCGTAACCGGCCTGGTTGACGGCCTTCCTCACCGTTTCCTGTCCGGCCCGGCCGAAGGCCTCTTCGGCCGCCTTGAGGATGTTGAGGACGGCCGTGGCCTGCATGGTCCCCCAAACGAAGAGGGTGGCCGGGTCGAAGTCGTCCCGGCCGGCCGTGGCCTGGCGGAAGTTATGCACCGCTTCCCGGTAGGGCAGCTCCAACTGAACCTGGGCCTGGCTTTTCTCCGGCCTGGCGCCCTTGGACCAAAGGCCTTCTTGGGTTGGGTACCGCGGCTGAGGCATGGGGGCTTCTCCTTGTGTGATACTTGGTAGGAAGAGATGATAACGCAGGCGGCGCGGCTGTCAATGTTTCATCCCCCGGTCCCGGGGTTTTTTCACCGGGCGGGCCGGCGACCTGATTTGCCCCGCCGGAAGATTTAAGGTAAGATGGCGCTCACGGGAAAGTTGAGGGTGACCTCGATTCACCCCTGGGAACCCGCCCGGTTCGGCCGGGCCTGATCAGGGGCATGAACCGTAACCGCGGACCCGACCGCCCGCCGATGACGGAAAAGACCTCCGGGGTCTCGCCTCCGGCGCCGGACTTCCCGGGCGAGGGCTCGGGTTCCGAGGAGTGGCCAGGTGTACAAGCTGATTCGAGCGGACAAGGAATGGAGGCTGATCAAGACCGGTAAGGAAGACTTCTCTCCATTCACCCGGGAGAATCCGCCGCTCGAGGCCCTGCCGGTCTCGGCCTGGCGACGTTGCTCTCCTCGGGAAAAGACCGTCTGGCGGGAGTTCATCAGGTCTGGCCGGATCAACCCCGGCGGTGTTCCGGCGCCGATTCTGGACTCTTGGCAACGGTGCCTGCGGGGGGAAGTCGAGTACGCCGGCGGAAGGTGCCGGGATATCCTTTCCCCGCGGGAACTGGCCGGCCGGGAAAGCCTCATGATGGAAGTGGCCGGCCCCTTGCTGGAGACCCTGCATCACTTTCTGAAGGGCCAGGGCTTCGTGGTGGTGCTGATAGACCATGACGGCTACATTTTGAAAAGCGTGGGCGACCGGCCGTCGCTCCGGCGGGCCGAAAAGATCAATTTCGGCCCCGGGGCCAACTGGTCGGAACTCAGCGTCGGCACCAACGCCATCGGCACGGCCCTGGCCCTGGGCCGGCCCATTCAAGTGACTGGTCCGGAACATTACAACGACGGACATCATGTCTGGACCTGCGCGGCCACGCCCATCCGCGACTCGAGGGGACGGATCGCCGGTTGTCTAGACATATCGGGGCCGCGGGAGAACGCCCATTTTCAGATTCAGGACTTGACCCTGGCCGCGGCCAGGTTCATCGAGGAACAGCTCCACCTCGAGCTGGCCCATCAGGACCTGATCCGGACCGACCGGCTTCTCCCGGGCCAAAGCTTGACGGCCGCCGGGTCGGAGGAACCGGCCCGGGCGCGGCTGAACGATGGTTCCTGGTTCGTGGAACGGCCGGAGACCCCGCCGGCCGCGGTCTCCGGACCGATCAACTCGAACCACCGCCTCCGGCGGCCGGCCGAGACGCCCCCGATCCGGGAGCCAAGAACGTCCGGCCTCAAGGCGAGGCGGAGCGGCGGGGTCGGCGGCCAGGTCAGGTACACCTTCGGCGATATCATCGGTCTGAGCCCGGCCATCCGGGAAACCGTGGCCAAGGCCGAAAGGGCCGCGGCCAGTTCGTCCACGGTCCTCATCCTGGGCGAGAGCGGGACGGGCAAGGAAGTCCTGGCCCAGGCCATCCACGGCGCCAGCCGCCGCGCCTCCGGGCCGTTCGTCTCCATCAACTGCGGGGCCATCCCCAAGGAGCTCATCCAGAGCGAACTCTTCGGCTACTCGGAAGGCGCCTTCACCGGCGCCCTCCGGGGCGGCCGGCGGGGCAAGATAGAATTGGCCCAGGGCGGCACGCTCTTCCTGGACGAGATCGCGGACATGCCCCTCGACATGCAGGCCAACCTGCTCAGGGTCATCGAGGACAAGACCTTTCTGCCCGTGGGCGGCGACCGGTTCGTCCAGGTGGATATCCGGATCACCGCCGCCACCAACCGGCGTCTGGACCTGGCCGTGACCGCCGGCCTGTTCCGGGAAGACTTGTACTACCGGCTCAACGTCCTGGTCATCCGGATTCCGCCCTTGCGGGAACGGGGTCATGACGTGCGGCTCCTGGCCGAACACTATCTCAAGAGCCTGGCGGTCAGGATGGGCAAACCCGTCCGCCGGATCGCGCCGGCCTTTCTGGAAGCCCTGGCCGCCTACCGCTGGCCCGGCAACGTACGCGAACTCGTCAACGTCCTGGAACAGGCCCTCACCTTCATGCCGGGCGACGAACTCCTGGCCCAGCACCTCCCGCCGTACCTCCGACCCGAGGCCGGCCCCCGGCCCTGGGAGCGTCAGGACGAGATACTGCCCTTGAGCCTCCTGGAAAAGCACGCCATCGAACACGCCCTGCGCCACTGCCGGGGTAATATGACCAGGGTGGCCCGGGCCTTGGGCATAGGCCGCAACACTCTTTACAGCAAGATCAAGAAATACGGCCTGAAAGGGGCCGAAAAAGGGAGTCCGGACCCATCCGGGCCGGGCCAGGTTTGACCCCGGCGCGTTTTCGATTCACTAGCCAGCCCAATTCCTGAACAGTGTCCTATTTTGGAACAATCAGCCCTGGGTTTCACCCGCCGGCTCCTTGACCCGAAGGTCGGATTATGATGTTCGAAATCGGAACACTTTCCCGCGAAGCCAACCGCGACTGGGCTCCGAACGGACCGCCGGGCGAGACACCGCGCCGGAGGACCAGGCCGGCTAAGGCGCTTATTTTCCAGCAACGACGGGACCGTCCCGCCCCGCCCCGGCGTCGTCCTCCGCCGGCCCGTCGCTTTGGCCCTGGCTTTGCTTATTAACCCGTGGACCGTCGCGGCGGGCCACCGGCCCGGCGGAGGGACCTTCCGGAGAACTTACCGCCAAGGAGCGTATTTCTTGCAACCCATCGGCATCATCGCCAATCCGGCCTCGGGCAAGGACATCCGGCGCCTGGTGGCCTACGGCAGCGTCTTCGACAACAACGAAAAGGTGAACATCGTCCGCCGGGTCCTCCTGGGCCTGGAAGCTCTGGGCGTGCGGGAAGTCTGGTTCATGCCCGACTTTTTCGGCATCGGACCCCGGGCCGTCGAGGACCTGAAGGTCAGCTTCAAGACCCGCTTCCTGCCCGTGCCCGTGGAAGGGACCCAGGAGGACTCCACCCTGGCCGCCGGGATGCTCAGGGACATGAACGCGGCCTGCCTCGTCACCTTGGGCGGCGACGGCACCAACCGGGCCGTGGCCAAGGCCTGCGGCGAAATGCCGCTCCTGCCCATCAGCACCGGCACCAACAACGTTTTTCCGGCCATGATCGAGAGCACCCTGGCCGGACTGGCCGCCGGCGTGCTCTGCGCCCACCCCGAGTACCGCTCCGATTGCCTGAGGAGGACGCCCCGGCTGGAGATAAGAAGCGACGGCCGGCTGCTGGACCTGGCCCTGGTGGACGTGGTGGTGACCAAGGCCGGCTTCGTCGGCTCGCGCGCCCTCTGGGACGTCGAGGCGATCCGGGAGATGTTCCTGGCCCGGGCCGAACCCGGACACATCGGTTTTTCCTCGGTGGGCGGGCACCTGGACGGCCTCGAACACCGGCCCGGCCAGGGGCTGCATTTGAAGCTGGGCCAGGGCGGCCGCCGGGTCCTGGCGCCCATCGCGCCGGGACTGATCCGCTGGGTGCCGATCCAGACCCACCGGGTCTTCCTGCCCGGCGAAGAGATACCCCTGTCCCGGACTCCGGCCCTGGTGGCCCTGGACGGCGAACGGGAACTGACCATCAAGGCTGGAGAAAGCTGCACGGTTTCCCTGAATCTGGAGGGGCCGTGGGTGGTGGACCTAGGACTGACCCTGGGCCGGGCCGCGGCCGAGGGCCTTTTTACCGCACCGTTATCAACCTAGAGAGGAGGAGGGAACATGGAATTGGCCAAGGAGAAACTACTCGGCATGTACAAGACCATGGTGGCCATCAGGGGCTTCGAGGAATCCCTGGCCGAGGCGGTCACGGCCGGGACCCTGCCCGGGTTCGTCCACCTGGGCGTGGGACAGGAGGCGGTCCACGTGGGGGTCTGCAGCGCCTTGAGGCCCACGGACTGGATTTCCAGCACCCACCGCGACCACGGCATGATCCTGGCCCGGGGCTCGGACGTGGGCCGGATGAGGGCCGAAATCTTCGGCAAGGTCACGGGCTACTGCAAGGGCAAGGGCGGCTCGATGCACCTGGCCAACTATGAGAAGAGGGCGCCCGGCTGCAACGGCATCCTCGGCCCCAGTCAGACTATCAACAACGGCATCGCCCTGGCCCTGAAGAGGCAGGGCCAGGGCGACATCGCCGTGGTGGCCTTCGGCGACGGCGCGGCCCACCGGGGCGAATTCCACGAGTCCCTGAACCTGGCCGCCTGCTGGAAGCTGCCGTCCCTGGCCATCTGCGTGAACAACCAGTTCGCCATCAGCACCTGCGTCGAGGACGCCTGTTCGGTCGAGGACATCGCCGCCCGGGCCGCGGCCTACGGCATCCCCGGCCTGGTGGTGGACGGCAACGACGTCATGGCCGTATATGAAGCCGTGACCGAGACGGCCAAGCCCATCCGGGAAGGCAAGGGCCCGGCCCTGATCGAACTCAAGACCGCGCGCTGGCGGGGGCACTTCGAAGGCGACCCGCAGCCCTACCGCACGCCCGAGCAGATCGAGGCGGATAAAAACAAGGACCCCATCGCCCGTTTCGCCCGGCAGCTCCTGGATCAAGGCCTGGCCACCCAGGCCCAGCTCGACGCGCTCAAGGCCGAGGCGGCCAAGGAACTCCAGGCGGCCATCGAGTTCGCCGATAAGAGCGAATATCCGCCCCTGAGCGAAATTTACACCGACCTGCTGTACGAGGAAAGGAGGGCGGTCTGATGAGGGAACTAACTTTCATCGAAGCCGTCAGGGAAGCGCTGCGCCAGGAGATGAAACTGGACGAAAAGGTCTTCATCCTGGGTGAAGACGTCGGCGCCTTCGGCGGTTGCTTTGGGGTGACCGCCGGCTTGTTCCAGGAGTTCGGTCCGGAGCGGGTGATGGACACGCCCATTTCCGAAACGGCCATCATGGGCGCGGCCCTGGGCGCGGCCCTGATGGGCCTCCGGCCCGTACCCGAGATCATGTTCATCGACTTCACCACCGAATGCTTCGATTACCTGACCAACCAGGCGCCCAAGGTCCGCTATATGTGCGGGGGCCAGGTCGAGAAACTACCCCTGGTGGTCCGCACCACCTCGGGCGGCTGGATTCGCGCCGCCGGCCAGCATTCCCAGTCCCTCGAGGGCTGGTTCACCCAGGTGCCGGGCCTGAAGGTGGTCATGCCGGCCACGCCCTACGACGCCAAGGGCCTGCTTCTGGCCGCCCTGCGCGACAACAACCCGGTGCTGTACATCGAGGAAAAGACGCTCTACGCCGCCAAGGGGCCGGTCCCGGAAGAAGTCTATCTGGTGCCCCTGGGCCGGGCCGAGGTCAAAAAGGAAGGCTCGGACGTCACCCTCATCACCTACGCGGCCATGCTGTCCCGGTGCCTCGAGGCGGCCGATATCCTGGCCAAGGACGGGATCAAGGCGGAAGTGGTGGACCTGCGCACTTTGTCGCCGCTGGACCACGAGACCCTGGCCAAGTCGGTCCAGAAGACCCACCGGGCGGTGATGGTCCAGGAAGCCTGTGAAACGGCCGGCGTGGCCGCCCAGGTGGTCAAGAGCCTGATGGACAGTTCCTTCGGGTACTTGGACGCGCCGGTCAAGACCGTGGCCGCCGGCGACACGATTATTCCTTTCAGCCCGTCCCTCGAGGACGCCATGCTGCCCAGCGCGGACAAGGTGGTCCAGGCGGCCAAGGCCGTCCTGGGCTGATTCAAGGTCTGAACCCGAACCCGCGGGCGGCGGCCCGTCCGGACCGCCGCCCGACGGCCGAAACGACATTCCGCATCGGGAAAAGGGAGTTGCATCGTGGCCTTCGAAGTGACCATGCCCAAGTGGGGCCTGACCATGAAAGAGGGCAAGATCACCAAGTGGTTCAAGAAGGAAGGTGATCAAGTCCAGAAGGGTGAACCGTTTTTCGAAGTCGAGACCGAAAAGATCACCAATCAGGTGGAAGCCACGGTTTCCGGCGTTCTATTCCAGATAGTGGTGCCGGCCGGGACCACCGTGGCCGTGGGCACGGTGGTGGCCGTCATCGCCGAACCGGGCGAGCAGCCCGCCCGGCTGGCCGGACCCAAGGCCGGCGCGCCCGCGGCCCCGGCCGCCGAACCCCGGAAAGCCGCCGCGGCCGAGGCGCCGGCCGAGAAGAAGTTCGTCCAGGCCAGCCCGGCGGCCCGGCGGCTGGCCAAGGAATTAAGCCTGGAAATATCGCTGGTGCCGGGCACCGGGCCGGACGGCCGGATCACCGAGGCGGACGTCAAGAAATACCACGAACAAGGGCCGCCCAAACCCAAAATCACGCCCCTGGCCGAGGAACTGGCCCGCCAGGCCGGACTGGATATCTCCGGGATTCAAGGCACCGGCGACGGCGGCAAGATCACCAAGGAAGACGTCGAACGGGCCATGGCGGCCGGGAAGGAAGAAACCCCGGCCGAGATCAAACCCGGCCGGGTGACGGTCAAACCCTACGCCGGCCTGCGCCGTTCCATCGCCGCCAACATGTACAACAGCCTCCACAACACGGCCCAACTTTCGGTCTTCACCGAAGTGGACGCCACCGAGGCGACCCGCTGGCTGGAAGCGGTCAGGCAGGAGTATAAAAAGGACGAGTCGGTCCGGGTCTCTCTGAACGACATCGTCATCCTGGCCGCGGCCCGGGCCTTGAAGCGTTTCCCCATCATGAACTCGAACCTGGTGGGCGAAGAGATTCTTATTTTCGACGACGTGAACATGGGCGTGGCCGTGGCCCTGGCCGAAGGCCTGATCGTGCCGGTGCTGAAGCAGGCGGACCGGAAAGGACTGCTCCAGATCGCCCGGGAAGCCAGGATTTTAGCCCAGAAAGCGCGCGAGGGCCGTCTCGAGGTGGACGACGTCACCGGCGGGACCTTCACCATCACCAACGTGAGCATGTTCCAGGTGGACGGCTTCACCCCGGTGCTCAAGCCGCCCGAGACCGGCATCCTGGGCGTGGGCCGGGTCAAGGAAAAGCCGGCGGCGCACCAGGGCCAGATCGTTGTTCGTTCGCTGATGTTCCTGAGCCTGACCTTCGATCACCAGGTGGTGGACGGAGCGCCGGCCAACGAGTTCCTGCAGACCGTGGCCAGGTACATCGAGAATCCCTGTCTGATCATGTCCTGATACGCGAACGCGGCTGAGTGGGGAGGTAAAGAAATGTACGACGTTCTGGTGATCGGCGGCGGACCGGGCGGATACGCGGCCGCGATCAGGGCGGCCCAGTTGGGCGGGCGGACGGCCCTGGTCGAAGCCGGCCTGATCGGCGGCGCCTGCGTCAACTTCGGTTGTATTCCCACCAAGGTCTGGCACCGGGCCGCCTATCTGGCCCACTACCTGAAGACCGCCTCGGATTTCGGCCTCCAGGCCGCCCTGGGCCGCCTGGACCTGAACGGCCTGAAAGCCCGTAAGGACGGCGTATCCGGGGACATCCGGATGGGCATGGAAGGCCTGCTCAAGAACAACGGCGTGGACGTGATCGCCGGCCGGGCCAGACTCGAGGGCCCCGGCCGGGCGGCCGTGGACGGACGGCCGCTCGAAGCCGGGAAGATCATCCTGGCCACGGGCGGAACCCTGGCCGTACCCGACGTTCCCGGCCTCGAGGAGGCGGTCTTGACCACCACCCAGGCCCTGGACCTGACCAGCTTGCCCGCCTCGGTCCTGGTCTGGGGCGCCGGACCGATCGAAGTGGAGATGGCTTGCTGCCTGGCCGTCTTCGGCGTCAAGGTCAGCCTGGCCGCGGCCGACTCGAGGCTGCTGCCGCGGGAGGACCATGACACCAGCCAGCGCCTGGCCCAGGCTTTGCGGGAACTGGGCCTCGAGCTGCTGCTGGGTTATCGACTCGAATCCGTGACGCCGGCGGCGGGCGCCTTTACCGCGCGCCTGACCGGGCCGGAGGAAAAAGAGCTGACCGTGGAACGCGTCCTGATCGGCGGCCGCCGGCCCAACCCGGACGGCTTGGGCGCGCGGGAAGCCGGCCTGAAGCTCAACCCGGACGGCGGAGTCAAGGTCAACGAGAAGCTGGAGACCTCAGTCCCGGGCGTCTACGCCATCGGCGACTTGACCGGCGGCTGGATGCTCAGCCACGCGGCCACGGCCATGGGCATCGCGGCCGCCGAAAACGCCAGAGGCCAAAACAAGAAGTTTCCCTTTCACCTGGTTCCGCGGGTGGTCTGGACCATCCCCGAGGCGGCCGCGGTGGGTTGGAGCGAGGAAGAAGCGGAAAAGCAGGGCCTAGAGGTCGAAACCGGGAGCTTCCCTTACCCCATCAACGGACTGGCCATGTGCCGGGGCGAGCTAACCGGGGCGGTCAAGGTGGTCTTCGACCCCCGGCAGGGTGAAATCCTGGGCGTGCACATCGTCGGCGCCGGGGCCACGGAACTTATCGGCGAAGCCTGCCTGGTCATGCAGCTCGAGGGCACCGTGCGCGAACTGGCCGCCGGCTTCCGGGCCCATCCCACCTTTTCCGAGTCCGTGGTGGACGCGGCCCGGGACGCCCTGGGCTGGGCCCTGTATCTGCCCAAGCGGTAAGCATGAACGAGAACGCCTTGAACCTGGAAGTGCTCGACTGGGGCCGTCTCGAGTACGGCCCGGCCCTCGAGCGGCAAGGGGACCTGGTCCAGGCCCGCCAGGCCGGCCTGGCCTCCGACCGCTTGATACTGGTCGAACACCCGCCGGTGGTGACCTTGGGCCGGAGCAGCGGCGACCGGGACTTGCGCCTGTCCGAGGAAGACTTGAATCGCAGGGGCGTGGCGGTCTTCAAAGTGGAGCGCGGCGGCCAGGCCACCTTCCACGGCCCGGGACAGCTAGTGGCTTACCCCGTCCTTAAACTCGAACGCAAAGACCTGCACTGGTGCGTGGACCAACTTCTCGAAGCCGCCGCGGATGTCCTGCGCCTTCAGGGCTTGTCGCCGGAAAAAAAAGCGGGCCGGCCCGGACTCTGGGTGAATTCGGCCAAGATCGCCAGCGTGGGCCTGGCCGTCCGGCGCTGGGTGACCTGGCACGGACTGGCCCTCAACGTGAACAACGACCTGACCGGCTTCGACCTGATCGTGCCCTGCGGCCGGCCCGGGGAGAAGATCACTTCCCTGTCCCGGGAACTGGGCCGGAGCCTGGACCTGGACGAGGTCAAGGCCGCCTTTATCCGGAGCTTCAGGAAAAGGTTCGGCTACGCCGAACCGCGGGACCCGGCCGCGTCCGCCTCCAAGCACCCGGCCTGGTTGGTGCGGGCCGCGCCGGATGAAGCGGCGGTCAGACAAATGACCGACCGGCTGGCCCGGCTGCGGCTGGCCACGGTCTGCCAGAGCGCCCACTGCCCCAACTTGGGCGAATGCTTCAAGTCCGGCACCGCCACTTTCTTGATTCTGGGCCGCGTCTGCACCAGGTCCTGCCGGTTCTGCGCCGTGGACAAGGGCCGGCCGGGGCCGGTTGACCCGGACGAACCGGACCGGGTGGCCCAGGCCGCCCTCGAGCTGGGCTTGCGGCACGTGGTGGTGACCTCGGTCACCCGGGACGACCTGGCCGACGGCGGGGCCGGACAGTTCGTCCGGACCGTGGCCCGGGTGCGCGAGCTTTGTCCCGGCGCCCGGATTGAAATCCTGACGCCCGACTTCAAGGGCTCGCTGGCCGCCCTGGATCAAGTCGTGGCCGTCCGGCCGGACGTATTCAACCATAATCTGGAAACGGTCTCCAGGTTGTATGGTCTCATCCGCCCCCAGGCCATCTACGGCCGCTCCCTGGCCGTGATCGGCTACGCGGCCGAGAACGGCCTCCTGGTCAAGTCCGGCCTCATGCTAGGCCTGGGAGAAACCAGGGAAGAAGTGCGGGCGGCCCTGGTTGACTTGAAGCGGGCCGGGTGCCGGCACCTGACCCTGGGGCAGTACCTGGCGCCGTCGGCCCGGCATGCCCCGGTAGCCCGGTACGTGCCGCCCGAGGAATTCGATTACTGGGCCGAGGAAAGCCGGCGGCTCGGCTTCGTCGCCGTGGCCTCCGGGCCCTTGGTCAGAAGTTCGTACCGGGCCGAGATGATGTATCCGGGCGGGAAAAGACCGGCCGCGGGAGGCCGCGGCCATCGACCGGCGTCCCTGGTGGAGTGACCGGCGGTTGGAAGCGGTGATGACTCGACCCGGACTGGCTTTGTTGCTCTAATATTAAGGAGGTGAACGACGTCGTGGCCAAGAAAAGGTTCGTGGTGGAGATCGGCACGGGCATAGACCTGCATGGCGAAGACGTGACCGAGGCCGCCTGCCGGGCGGTCAAGGACGCCATTTCCCGGAGCTGCCTGTGTGGATTGCTGGAAATCGTGCAACTCAAGAGCCTGGAAGACGTGGGGGTGGAAATACTGGTGGCCGCGCCGCGGCCCGACCAGGTGGACCTGGAAAAAGTCATGGCCCAGGCGCCCATCGGCAAAAAGACGGCCAGGGCCGTGGCCGGAGGCCTCGTGACCCGGGGCGTCTGCGTGCCTCAGTTCGGAACGCAATGTGACCAGATCATGGTGGCCAACGCCTCGGTCACCGTCTGGATCAATGATTGACCCAATAAGGAAAGGGGGTAGAAAACCATGAGCCTTTCTCAGGAAAAGATGCTGGCCATGTATACCAACATGGTCAAAATCCGCACGTTCGAGGAGAAGGTGGCGGAGCTTTTCGCCGCGGGCAAGATTCCCGGCTTCGTGCATCTGTACATCGGTGAAGAGGCCGTGGCCACCGGCGTCTGCGCCTGCCTGAACCCGAGCGATTACATCACCAGCACCCATCGCGGGCACGGCCACCTGATCTCCAAGGGCGGCGACGTGAAGCTGATGATGGCCGAGCTTTTCGGCAAGAAGACCGGGTATTGCAAGGGCAAGGGCGGCTCGATGCACATCGCCGACGTGGGCCTGGGCATCCTCGGGGCCAACGGCATCGTCGGCGGCGGTCCGCCCCTGGCCGCCGGCGCGGCCCTGGCGGCCCAGTACCAAGGCACCGGCGCCGTGGCCGCCTGTTTCTTCGGCGACGGCGCCTCCAACCAGGGCACCACCCACGAGGCCATGAACCTGGCCTCCTGCTGGAAGCTGCCGGTGGTCTTCGTCAACGAGAACAACCTTTACGGCATATCCTGCTGCACCTCCAAGTCCATGTGCGTGGCCGACATTGCCGACCGGGCCTCGGCCTACGACATTCCGGGCGTGGTGGTGGACGGCAACGACGTGGTGGCGGTGTACGAGGCGGCGGTCGAGGCCATCAAGCGGGCCCGGGCCGGAGAAGGCCCGTCCCTGATCGAATGCAAGACCTACCGTCACCGGGGCCACTTCGAAGGCGACCCCTGCGCGTACCGGACCGACGAGGAACTCCAGGAATGGAAAGCCAAGGACCCGGTGGCCCGGTTCGAGAAAAAACTCCTGGACATGAAGGTCCTGACCCAGGAGAAGATCGCCCAGGTCAAGGCGTCCCATGTCGCCGATCTGGCGGCCGCGGTCAAGTTCGCCGAGGAGAGCCCCTTGCCGGACCCGAGCGAAATCACCACCGACGTGTACACGGTCTGACCCGGACTCGATCCGGATCGGGATCGTTTTTTCGTCTGCCCGAAAGGAGGAAGCATCCATGCCCAACCTGAATTTTGCCCAGGCGCTCAATGACGCCCTTAAAATTGAAATGCGCCGGGACCCCAACGTGTACGTGGCCGGAGAAGACGTGGGCACGTACGGCGGCATCTTCGGGGTCACGGCCGGCCTGATCCAGGAATTCGGCGAAAAGCGGGTCCGGGACACGCCCATCACCGAAAGCGCCATCATCGGCACGGCCGTGGGCGCGGCCGTGGGCGGCCTCAGGCCCGTGGCCGAACTCATGTTCGTGGACTTCATCGGCGTGGCCCTGGACCAGCTTTACAACCAGGCGGCCAAGATGAAGTACATGTTCGGCGGCAAGGCCAAGATACCCCTGGTCTTGCGGGCCAGTTGCGGCGCGGGCATCGGCGCCGCGGCCCAGCATTCCCAGTGCCTCGAAGCCTGGTTCATGCACGTGCCCGGCCTGAAGGTGGTCATGCCCAGCACGCCCGCTGACGCCAAAGGCCTGCTGATCGCCTCGATCCGGGACGACAACCCCGTCGTCTTTCTCGAACACAAGATGCTCTACGGCCTGACCGGCGAGGTGCCGGAAGGGGAGTACACCGTCCCCTTGGGCCAGGCCGAGGTGAAGCGGACCGGCGCGGACGTGACCGTGGTGGCCACGGCCACGATGGTGCAGAAATCCCTCGAGGCCGCGGAAAAACTGGCCGGCGAGGGGATAAGCGTCGAAGTGGTGGACCCGCGCACCCTTTCGCCGCTCGATGAAGAGACCATCCTGAACTCGGTGCGCAAGACCCACCGCCTGGTCATCGTCCACGAGGAGGTCAAGTTCGCCGGGTCGGGCGCCGAGATCGCGGCCATGGCGGCCGAGAAAGCCTTCGATTACCTCGATGCGCCCATCCTGAGGGTGGCCGCGCCCTTCAGCCCCGTGCCCTTCTCCCAGCCCCTCGAGCAGGAGTTCATTCCCGGCACGGACAAGATCGTGGCCGCCATCAGGACCGTGACCGGAAAGAAGTAGATAACCACACAATATACCGTTGGGTCTTCTTCGCCCCGCCCAGGCGGGGCGAAACCTTGACCGTTAAAAGGTGCGATTTTGTCCCTGGTCGGTATAATCGCCAACCCCGCCTCGGGTAAGGACATCCGCCGCCTGGTGGCGTACGGCAGCGTCTTCGACAACCAGGAAAAGGTCCGTATCGTCCGCCGGGTCATCCTGGGCTTGATGGCCGCGGGCGTGGACCGCATCTGCTATATGCCCGACTACTTCGGCATCGTGCCCCGGGCCGTCGAACCGCTCAAGACCAACCGGCCCGTCTTCCCGGTCAACTTCAAGGCCACGGCCACCCAGGAGGATTCCATCCAGGCGGGCCGGATCATGGCCGAGCGCGGCGTCGGTTGCATCGTCACCCTGGGCGGGGACGGCACCAACCGGGCCGTGGCCAAGGGCTGCGACGGCGCGCCCATCCTGCCGGTCTCCACCGGCACCAACAACGTCTTCCCCGAGATGGTGGAAGGCACCCTGGCCGGCCTGGCCGCGGGCCTGGTGGCCAAGGGCCTGGTCCCGCTCGAGGAAGCCTCGTATACCTCGACCAAACTCGAGGTCCTTTTGGACGGCCGGGCCGCGGACCTGGCCCTGGTGGACGTGGTGGTTTACGACGACCCGTTTTTAGGTTCGAGGGCCGTCTGGGACATGGACAAGGTCCGGCAGGTCTTTCTCAACCGGGCCGAACCGGACTGCATCGGCCTGTCTTCCATCGGCGGATTGATCGCGCCCTTCCGGGCCGAAGACCCCCACGGCCTGGCCCTCGACCTGGGTCCGGGCGGCCGGCCCGTGGTCGCGCCGGTGGCGCCGGGACTGATCAGGACCGTCCTGATCCGGACCATTGAGCGCCTGGAATTCGATTCCGAAGTCGAAATCGCGGCCAAGCCCTCGATCCTGGCCCTGGACGGCGAAAGGGAGATCGAGATCGGGCCGGACCAGAGGGCCGCCGTGCGGGTGTCCCGCGCCGGTCCCGTCGTGGTGGACGTGACCCGGACCATGTTTGGCGCGGCCAGGCGGGGGGTCCTGAGGACGGAGGCGATTCCGGTAACATGAATCCGTGGCCGCTAAAGGCCAAACTTGACGGACTTGTAAAAAGTTCGTCATCAGGCCGAGGGCGATTAAGCCCCGGCCTGGAGTGAGGGTGGAACCACTTGAATTTACTTCAAGTGGCGGGAGAGGGGTAGCCCTCGCCCGCCGAGTAAAAAGTCGGTTTTCGACTTTTTACGAGGTTATCAAACTTATGGAGGTGACTCGATGACCGAAAAACTGAAAGCGGCTTTTATCTTCGTGGCGCCCGAGGCCGATCCGGCCCAGCACCGGGCCTGGGTGGAAACTCCGGTGGTGAACCTTTTGGCCGTGGGGGCCAAGAACTACGAGGAGGCGGCCAAGCTGGCCCGCGAACTGGCCGGCCAGGGCATCCAGGCCATTGAACTTTGCGGCGGATTTGGTAATCTGGGCACGGCCAAGATCGTCGAGGCCGTGGGCGGCAAGATTCCCGTGGGCGCGGTCCGCTTCGATATTCACCCCGGCCTGGGCGGCAAGAGCGGGGACGCCATATTCGGCTGATCCCGCGCAACGCGGGACCGCGGCCCCGGGCGACGATCGTCCGGACCGTTGATTTCAAACCGACCCAGGAGGTGCGGACTTGGAAATACAAGGCTACAGCCTGCCCGACGACCTGTACTACGACCCGGAACATTACTGGATCAAGGTGGAAGGCGATCTGCTGGTCATGGGCATGAACGACTTCGCCCGGCAGATGGCCGGCGACATCGTGTACGTGCAGCTTCCCTTCGTGGGCAAGAAGCTCGAGGCCGGCAAGAAGTTCGCCAAGGTGGAATCCGGCAAATGGGTGGGCAAGGTCATGGCGCCGGTCAGCGGTCAACTGGCGGCGGTCAACACGAACCTGGAAACCAGCCCCAAGCTTATCAACCAGGATTGCTACGGCGCGGGCTGGATGTACAAGATCAAGCCGGACAACGTCAAGGACGTGGAAAAGCTGCTCCACGGGACCGCGGCCGTCGAGAAGTGGCTGCTGGCCGAGATCGAGAAGCACAAGAAGACCTGATCCCGCGGCCGGGCCGGACCAACCCGCCCAGCGGAGGACCACATCCGGATAGGGGTAGGGAGGACCGGTTGAGTACCCGGTCCCCCCTCCCTCCGAACCGTACGTGCGGTTCTCCCGCATACGGCTCTCCGGTTGGTGGTTCACCGCCGAGCGGATTGACAGGCCAGGGCACGG
>JBFMAW010000035.1:0-61077 GCA_040755515.1 Thermodesulfobacteriota bacterium
GCCCTGGCCTGTCAATCCGCTCGGCGGTGAACCACCAACCGGAGAGCCGTATGCGGGAGAACCGCACGTACGGTTCGGAGGGAGGGGGGACCGGGTACTCAACCGGTCCTCCCTACCCCTATCAAATTCATGACCATCACCGTGACCGTGTAGAAATTCCAAACCGCGGCGCGGGCTTCCAGCCTGCTGCCCGGTCTAACCAGGCCCGCCCCTTCCTATTCCGCGGGCGGGACTCCGGCTTCGTCCCAACCCCGCAGCCGGTAATAGTCGGCCAGCATGTACTCGAGTTCCTCGACGGTCAGGGCCTGACCCGTGGGCAGAGCTTCCCGGTGCAGGCGCGGGGGCAGACGGTCTTGTTCCGGCCTGAGGCCTTCCCGCAGGTTGAAACGGCGGGTCAGGTTGGCGATGTACACCGCTTTTTGCCTGAGGTCCGCCTCGTTCAAGTTCATTCCGGTGACCAGGGTCAAGGCCTTGAGCAACTCATCCCAGGTGTAGAAATCGCGGAAGAACCGGCAGAGGATCAGGCTGTCGAATATGTTCAGGCGGTCCTCGAATTCAATGAACAACCTGGCTTTGCCCTCGATGGCTTCCCGGGGGATCATGCCCGCCAGTTCCGCCTTGTAAAAGGTGGTCCGGAGATGGCAGGCGCCCCGATCCGAACTGGCGTAGGCCAGGCCCATGCCCTTGAACACCCGGGGATCGTATCCGGCCGGCTCCAGGCCTTTGACATGGACGGCCAGATCGGATAAGTCCCAGGCCCGGGCCGCCGGGACAATGCCTTGGGCCAGGACGTCGCCGAGGCCTTTCCGCGCGGCTATGGCTTCTATCAGTCCGGCGATGGCCTCGGCGTCGCCGTAGTCAATCCGGTAGTCAATCCTGCCCCGCCGCGCCGCTTCTATGGCCAGGCCGCACAGGTTGCCGGCGGTGATGGTGTCCAGGCCCAGGCGGTCGCATAGATCGTTCAGATGGGCGATCTCACCCAGGTCGTCAATCAGGCACAGTCCACCGAAGGCATAGATGGTCTCGTATTCCGGGCCTTCGATGGTCAGGCCCTTATGGCGGCCCTGATCGATGACGGCCCTCCGGCCGCAGGCGATGAAACATTTCAGACAGGCGTGGGGCTGGACCCGGTGCTCTTTATGGAGGGTGTCGCCGCTTATCCTCTCCCAGCGGTCAAAGACTCCTTCTGACCAGTACCTGGTGGGAAACCCCTGGGCCATGTTCAGGACGGCCACCATCATGGTTGTGCCGCGTGAGTTATAAGCCTTGGTGGCCGGGTTGTCCTTGAAGGTCTTCAGGAATTCCCGGGCGTAGGCCTTAAGTCCTTCCGGGTCGTGCATCCGGCGTTGACGGTCGCCCTGGAAGACTATGGCCTTGAGCTTTTTAGAACCCATGACCGCGCCCACGCCGGTTCGACCGGCCGAGCGCCAATAATCGTTTTCGATGACCGCGAACCGGACCAGGTTTTCCCCGGCCGGGCCGATGACCACCGCCCCGGATTTACCGTATCCCGGTTTGTTCGGCGCGAACCGGGCTTTGGCTTCGTCCTCGGTCTTATAAGTGTCCGCGCCCCAGATCTCGCCGGCGTCGAAGAATTCGCAGCCCTCCGGATGCACGGCCATGGCCGTGGGCCGTTCGGCCCGGCCCCGGATGACTACCGCGTCGAAACCGGCCGAATCAATGGCTTCCGGGGTTCTGCCGCCGGAGTAGGACTCGGAATACAGGCCGGTCAGGGGCGACTTGGTAAAGACGCCGTATCGGCAGCCGCCCCACAGGCTGGTCCCGCAAAAGGGGCCGGTGGCCAGGATAAGGTGGTTTTCCGGCGCCAGCGGGTCCACGCCGGCCGGGTTGCGTTCAAGCAGAAGGCCGGTGGCCAGGCCTTTGCCGCCCAGTCCGGCGCTCAAGAATTCATCCGGGAGCGGCTCTATCCGAAAAGTCCGGTCCGTCAGATTGACGTCGAGTATTCTTCCGTAAAATCCGCGCATAGACACCCTCTTCAGGTAGGAACAATCATTGACCCAAACACCTGCCGACTTGTTATCACAAGCGGCCGGCTTTGGCAAACCGACTGAGACCGTTTTTTGCTTTCCACAAGCCACGCCCAGGCTCTATATTATCTCACCCTAGCCCACGCCCCTAAACAGACGGGCTGACGGAGTTGTATTGATTTCCCGCCCACCGATTGCTCGAGCCCGCGGTTTCGGCCGCTTCGAAAAGGCCTTCGTGACGGCCCTGGTTTTGACCGGCGCGCTGCTGCTGTTCACCGGCCTGGACAACCGGTTTCTATGGCAGGATGAAGCCCAGACCGCCCTGATAGGCCGGACCGTCTTGACCCGCGGCCTGCCGTACGGCACGGACGGGATCAATTACTTTTCCCAGGAAGAAGGCGCCGAGTACGGCCCCGATCATATCTGGAAATGGCACCCCTGGCTCCAGTTCTATCTGGCGGCCCTGTCCTTCAAAATAATGGGCCCGACCACCCTGGCCGCCCGGTTGCCTTTCGCCCTCTTCGGCCTGGGGACCATCGTTCTCCTCTATTTTTTTGCCCGGCGCCTTTGGCCGGATAAGCGCGCGGCCGAAGTCGCGGCCGTTCTCCTGCTTTTCTGCCTCTGGTTTTTGATCCTGGCCCGTCAGGCGCGTTATTACGCGCCGGCGGCCTTCTTCTCCTTGTGGGGCCTGCACGCCTACCTGGGTTTGGCGGAGCGGCGGCCCTGGTCCATGGCCGGGTTCATCATGGCCGCCGCCTTGCTCTTTCATACCCATTACCTTTATGCCGGCACGTTGCTGGCGACGGTTCTGGTCCACGGATTCATCTATCACCGCGGAGAAATAAAACGCCTCGTTTTGGCCTGTCTCCTGATCTGCGTCATCTGCTCGCCCTGGATCGTCTGGTTGGCCACCCTCAAATACCAGGAGGCCTTCGGGGCGGAAATAATCGGCTTTGCCGCGATCTTCTCCAGACTGCTCGATTTTGCCAAACAGGTCGCGGCCTATGTCTTTCCCTTTTATCTGGCCGCCCTCCCGCTGATAGTGGAAGCGGTTCTCAGGTTCCGGAAAAAGACCAGCTTTTTTTTGGAGATCGGGTTCTGGCAAGACCTGTCCCTGCCCGGCCTGTTCGTCATCTTCAACCTGGCGGCCCTGTCCCTGACCAGCCCCTTGGCCTTCTTCCGTTATCTCGCGCCGCTCATCCCGCCGCTGCTGGCCCTGGCCGGCCTGTTGATTCACCAATCCTGGCGCCTCTTCCCACCCCTGGCCGTGTTGCTCATGATAACCGCCCTTATCCTTCAGCCCCTTAAAGGTTACCTTTTCGAGATCACCCACCGTTTTCCCAGCCCGACCAGAAGCCTGGTCGAATTCCTGAGGGAGAAGGCCCGCCCCGGCGACGTGGTGGCCATCACCTATGGCGATCTGCCGCTCAAATTCTATACCGGCCTGCGGATAGTGGGCGGGCTGACCGGAGAAGACCCGGCCCTGGTGAAACAGGCCAAATGGGTGATCATAAGACGAAAGGCCTCCGGCCCCCTGGACCTGGCCCTGCGCGATTACTATTTACGCCGCCTCGATCTGAAAGACTATCGGACCATTATTCTCGATTCACCGGACTATCCCCATGAAAACCGCGAGTCTCCGGACGTTCATCCCTTCAGTCTGCCCCAGGGCCATCCTCCGGTGATGGTCCTGGAAAGAAAATGATATGGTTGCCGCCGAGACTTTTGGGCCGGAATTGGAATCCAGGCCGGGTAAATACGGCCGATGGGGCGGGGCCTTGTTCCCGGCCGGGTTGCTGGCCGCGGCCCTGGTTCTGCTCGGCCTGGGCCTGGACCATCAATTGCTCTGGCAGGATGAAGCCCAGACCGCTTTAATCGGCCGGACGATTCTCGATCACGGCCTGCCCTTGGGGACGGACGGCCTGAACCTTTTCTCCCAGGAATCCGGAGCGGAGTACGGTTCCGATTTCATCTGGCGGTGGCATACCTGGCTTCAATTCTACGCCGTGGCTTTATCTTTTCAACTCCTGGGCCAGAGCACCCTGGCGGCGCGCCTCCCCTTTGTCCTCTTCGGCGCGGGAACGATGGTCCTGCAGTACTTCTTCGCCCTCAGACTTACCTCGAGCCGGTGGACCGCGGTCTTTTCGGCCGTCTTGCTTCTGCTGTGCGTTCCGTTTCTGATCCTCAGCCGCCAGTGCCGATATTATAGCCCGCTGGCCTTTTTCTCCCTGGGGGCGCTTCACGCCTACTTGGGACTGGTGAACGGACGGCCCGGATCGCTGGCCTGGCTGGTCGCGGCCGCGACGCTGGTGTTTCACACCCATCAGTTTTTCTGGGCCACCCTGCTGGTCACCTTGATCCTTCACGCTTCCATCTTCCACCCGTCCAAAATAAAACCGGTCTTGATCGCCCTGGCCTTGACGCTGATCCTGACCGGCCCTTGGCTCGTCTGGCTGGCCCCGGCCAAATACCTTCAAAGTTACGGGTCTGAATTCCTGTCCCTGACCGCCGCCGCGGACAAGATGCTGGTGTTTTTCGACCAAGTGAACTTCGGGGTCTGGCCCTGGTATCTGCTCTTGGCCGCGGCCGCTCTGGCCGTTATCCAAAAACTGAAAGACAGGACCTCGGCCATCCCGCCGCGGCGACTCCAGGGGCCTCTGGCCTTGATCCTCCTGTATATAGCGGTGAACCTGGCCGCTTTGTCCCTGACCGCGCCGTCGGCCTATTTCCGCTACCTGACGCCTCTGATTCCATTGTTCTTGGTCCTGGCCGGGATTCTGGCCGGCGCGGCCTGGACCTGGCGCCCTTGGGCCGGCGCCGCGGTCCTGGCCGCCGTTCTGTTGCCTCAACCCCTGCCCGCCTATTTTTACGAGATAACCCACGACTTCGGCAGCCCGACCAAGTGCCTGATCGAGTTTTTACGGGCTAGGGCCGAAGACGGCGACGTGGCGGCCATCACCTACGGCGACCTGCCGCTCAAGTTTTACACCAGGTTGAGAGTGGTGGGGGGGCTGACGGGTGAGGACCCGTCACTGGCGCGGCAGGCCCGTTGGGTGATAATCCGTCCCTGGGTCATGGGCCGGCCGGATTACCTGGTCAAGAAGTACTATCTGGAAAACCTGGACTTGAAGCGATATAGACCTCATGTTCTGAACTGCGGCGATTACCCCCATGAGAACCGGGAATCGCCGGAAGTTCACCCCTTCCGCGAACCGATCGGCCATTCGCCGCTCATCGTTTTTGAACGGCCGGGGCCGGCGGCCGGCGTTCCAACTCCCCCAAGGTAGGGGCGGTCTCCCGCCCCAGGCGGTACGGGATTATCCCCGCCCACAAAACCGGGCGCCTGTTTCGTACCAGCTCTTCTGATTTCACGCGGATCGAATCGCCGCTCAGACCAGGAGGTATTTTTTCCGGA
This sequence comes from Thermodesulfobacteriota bacterium, assembly GCA_040755515.1. Classification (GTDB taxonomy): domain Bacteria; phylum Desulfobacterota; class Desulfarculia; order Adiutricales; family JAGVGV01; genus JBFMAW01. The sequence continues at coordinate 5,404 of JBFMAW010000035.1, forward strand.
CTTCTTCGTTTTGCCTCAAGTCTTCAATGTCGCCGTGGTACTTGATCACGCCGTTGTCGATAATGTAACCGCGGTCGCTCAATTTCAAGGCCACCTTCTGATTCTGTTCGGCCAGGAGCACGGTCAGGCCTTTATCCTTGAGTCGGGCGATCTGTTCTTCCAGCAGCTTGACTATCAGGGGCGCCAGCCCTTCGGTGGGTTCGTCCAGGAGCAGGAAGTCGGGATTGGTCATCAAGGCCCGGGCGATGGTCAGCATCTGTTGTTCGCCTCCGCTCAGCAGGCCGGCCTTGCGGTCCTTGATTTCCTTGAGCACGGGGAAGAACTCGAAAACGCTCTGCTCGTTCCAGGCGCCGGGCCGATCGGTTCGGCGGGCCGATATCTCCAGGTTTTCGGCCACGGTCAGATCGGCGAAGACCCTCCGGTCGTCCGGGACAAAGCCTAGGCCCCGCCGGACCAATAGATATGGTTTCGTGCCCGTGACCTCCCGGCCCTTGAACCTGATCGTTCCCCGGCGGGGAGGGTTGAGGCCGATGATGCTTTTCATGATGGTGCTTTTGCCCGCGCCGTTACGACCCAGCAGGCAGACGATTTCGCCCCGTTCGACCCTGAGCGAGACCTCGAAAAGGATGTGGCTCTGGCCGTAATAGGTGTGGATTTTTTCCACTTCAAGCATCGGCCGGGCCCCCCAGATAGGCTTCGATGACCCGTTCGTCGCACCTGACCAGATCGCATTCGCCTTGGATGATGGACAGGCCTTGCCTCATGACCATGATCCGGTCGGCGATGGCGAAGACCAGTTCCATGTCGTGCTCGCAGAACAGGATGGTCAACCCCATTTCCGAGGTCAGGCGGCGGATGAGGCCAATGGTGGCCGCGGTTTCTTCGGGCGACATCCCGGCCGTGGGTTCGTCCATGATCAGAAGCCGGGGCCGGTTGCCCAGGGCGATGGCGATCTCGAGTACTTTCTGATCGCCGTGGGACAAGGCCCCGCTGGCCCGGCGCGCCTTGTCCAGAAGCCCCACGGCGGCCAGGATGGCCTCCGTCTCGGCAACCAGCAATCCCGCCGCCGGTTTGAAAAACGTGAGGGTCCGGCGGTGATGGGCCAGCACGGCCACCTGGACGTTCTCGAAAGCCGTGAGCCGGTGGAAAACGTTGACCACCTGATAGGACAGGCTGATCCCTTTCCGGGCGATCTGGTGAGGCGCCAGGCCGGTGATCTCTTCGTCCTGGAAGATTATCCGCCCCGCGTCCGGCTTGTGCTGGCCGGTGATCAGCCGGAAGAGAGTGGTCTTGCCCGCGCCGTTGGGTCCGATGACGGCCACAATCTCGCCTTTCTTCACTTCCAGGTTGGCTTCTCTCACGGCCAGGAAGTGGTCGAAAGACTTGCTGACGCCTTGGACCAGGAGCATTTACTTATCCTCGATTTCGGCCGCTCCCCAGCGGTCCACGAACCAGCCCAGGACTCCCTGCGGCAGAAAGAAGATAAGCAGCATCAGTATAATCCCCAGGATCAGGGTCCAGTATTCGGTGTAAATGCCCACGATGATCCTCAAGGTGACGATGATGGCCGCGCCCAGCATGGGACCCAGAAAAGTGAACCAGCCGCCCAGCAGGCACATGATCAGCACCTCGAGGGATAAGGTCCAGAACATGAGGTCGGGGAAGGCCGAGCCCTCGACGACGACGAACAGGGCCCCGGCGATACCGGCGAAACCGGCGGCGACGACCAGGCCGATGAGTTGGTGACTCCTCACGTTCACCCCCACGACCTCGCTCCGTTCCGGGTTGTCTCGTATGGCGGTGAAGACGCGGCCGAAGGGCGAATTGACGATGAAGTACATCAAGGCCAGGCAGGCGGTCGAGATGACCAGGGTGCAGTAGAAAGCGCCCCTGATGGAAGAGATGATCTCCGGCAGGGGCACGCCGTGGATGCCGTTGTCGCCGCCGGTGAAGGAGTACCAGCGGAAGGTTACGGCCCAGACCAGGGAGCCGAGAGAAATCTGGAGCATGCCGAAGTAGAGCTTGGAGAGCCTGAGGCAGATCAGGCCCATGACCAAACCCAGCAGGGCCGCGGCCAGGGGGGCCGCCAGAAAGGCTAGCACCGGAGGCAGGCCGGTCTTGGTCAGAATCAGGGCAAAGGCGTACGCACCCAGGCCATAGAAGACGGCGTGGTGGAATTGATACATGCCGCCGAAGCCCAGGACCAGGTTCAAGCTGGTGGCCAGAAGCCCGGTGGTCAGGATCAGGGCCACCAGGTAGAGATAGAACCTGGACAGAATAAGGGGCGCCGCGATCAGGCCGGCCAGCAAAACGATCAGGGTGGTCCACAGCCAGGGCGCGGTCGAAGTCGATGTCTTGGAGGTCAAGAACGGGCCTCGCTACCAGGTGGATTTAAGCAGTCCCTTGGGCCGGAAAAGCAGGACGACCACCACGGCCAGATAGGGGAAGACGATGGCGAATTGAGGCCAGAGCAGGATGCCCAGGGCGTCGGTCAGACCGAAGATCAGCGCGCCCAGCAAGGCCCCCCAGATGTTGCCCAGCCCGCCGATGATGACTATGAGAAAAGCCTCGATGATGATGGCGTGGTCCATGCCCTGCCTGATGTTCTGGGTCGGAGCCACCAAGGCGCCGCCCAGGCCGGCCAGAAAACAGCCGATGACGAAAACAAAGGCGAAGACCCAGCTCACGTTGATACCCACGGCGCCGACCATGTCCCGGTCCAGGGCCGCGGCCCGGGCGATTTTGCCCATTTTGGTCTTGTTGGTCAGGAACCAGAGGCCGAGGGCCACCAGCGGCCCCAGGACGAGCAGGAACAGGTTGTAGCGCGGAAAGGGCAGATCGTAGATCTGAAAAGAACCTTTGAGGAACTCCGGCACGGACAAGGACCGGAAGTCCGAGCCCCACAAGATTTTAACCAGGTCGCCGAAGACCAGGGAAAAGGAGAAAGTGAAGAGAAGCAGCATCAAGTGTTCCCGGTCATAGAGGCGGCAGAAAAGGCCTCGCTCGACGATCAGACTGATCAAGGCCACGCCCACCGGCGCCGCGACCAGGGCCAGGAAAAAGGCGGCCGTGCCGCCGCCCAGGGCCACGGCCGTGGAGTAGGTCAGAAAAGCGCCGATCATGTACAGCGAGCCGTGGAAGACGTTGGGAATCCTGAGCACGCCCAGGACCAGGCTCAAACCGGAAGAGACAATGAACAGCAGAGTGGTCCGGCTGAGGCCCACCAATATTTGTTGGAAGACGGCTGAAAAAGTGATTCCGGACAGACTATGATCCTCGTGGGCCGGCCCGCCCGGACAATCCCCCTTCAGCGGGATTGTCCGGACCGCCGCCTTGATGGAACCAATCGCTCAGGCCTTTATCTACTGGCCCCTGGCCTTCTTGACCTCTTCGACCGGCGTAATGGCCTCTTCGGCCGAGATGGTCACGATGTCCTTGGCGATGAGAAAGTCATAGCCCTCGACCTTCTTGGTAACGCCCATGAACATGGGCAGCATCACCTGGTGATCATAAGCCCGAATGGTGACTTTACCCACCGGACTGTTGACGCTCATGCCGGCCAGGGCGTCTATGAATTTTTCCCGGTCCATCTGGCCGACTTTTTCCAAGGCCTGCGCCATGAACTGGCCGGTGAGATAGCCGTACAGCGCGCCCACGGTCGGCACGCGGTTGTAAGCTTTCTTGAATTCCTCGACAAAGGCTTTGTTTTCCGCCGTTTCCGGGAAGAAAAAGTGATAATTCGAAGTGCCCAGGACGCCTTCCGGGGCCTCGATCCCCAAAGGTTTCAGGGTGGCCAGTTCCGTGGCCGTGTGCATGAAGAAAGGCACCTGCTTGTTGAAGCCGGTGGCCTGGGCCGCTTTCAGGAAGGGGACGCAGCCGGCCCCGCCCGTGGCGATTATGACCGCCTCCGGCTTGGCGGCCAGGATCGAGGTTATATAAGGCGTAAAGTCGGGCTCGCCCAACTTCCACCAGGACTCGTTGATTTTCTGAATGGCCGGCTTCAGTTTTTTCAGGTTGTTCCAGATGCCCTCGGCCACGGCGTGGCCGTATTCATAATCGTCTCCGGCTATCCAGTACTTAGTCCAGGGCTTTTTGGCCAGTCCGGCCGCGGCGGCCTTGCCGATCATGGCCGTGTTCTCGTTCATGGAGAAGACGTAGCGGTGGCCGCTGGCGCCGGTTATTTTATCGCTCTTGGAGAAGGTGACCAGAAAGGGAATCTTCTCTTTCTTGGCCAGATCGGAAACGGCCAGGGTGGCAGCGCTGTTGATGGTTCCCATCAGCATGTCCACGTTTTCCCGCATGATCAGTTCCTTGGCCGCGCTCAAAGCCAGGTCAACCTTGAACTTGTCGTCCCGGGTTACGAACTCGATCTGGCTGCCTTTGATCCCGCCCTTGGCGTTGGTCCGGTCAGTGACCAACTTGAAGGCGTCCCGCACGTCGTTGGTGTAGGTGCTGGGAGGTCCGCTGTAGGTGTCCACGATGCCCACCTTGATGGCCTTGGCCGCCTGGGCCGGCAATGCGGCCCCAAGCAGAGCGAATGCCGCCAGGAGACAGAAGAAAATACGGGCTTGCTTTTTCATGACGTTTCCTCCTTGTTGGCTATTGAACGGCTATGATATACAGTCCACCTGAATGAAGGGGTATTATAATAATGAAGGCGGCCAGAGGCAACAGGTTGTTTTCGGTCCGCCTTGTTTCCGGGCGGTTTGATCGGTCATAAACATAATATGAATCACGTATGAAATGGTCTTGATCATGGACCTGGCCAACATGAACCCTGTCTGGCAGGCGGCCCTGGCCACCGGCTTCACCTATGCCGTCACCGCCCTGGGCGCCAGCCTGGTGTTCTTGACGCGGAACCCCGGCCGGCGTCTTCAGGACGCCATGCTCGGCTTTGCCGCCGGTGTCATGCTGGCCGCCAGCTACTGGTCGCTCCTGGCGCCCGCCATCGAAATGGCCCAGGCCGAGGGCGGGCCGTCCTGGCTGCCGGCCCTGGTCGGCTTCCTGGCCGGGGCGGGCTTTCTGCGGCTGGTGGACCTGATCCTGCCTCATCTGCATTTGAACGCGCCGGACAGCCAGGCCGAGGGACTTAAGACTTCCTGGCGGCGGAGCGTGCTTCTGGTCCTGGCCATTACCTTGCACAATATCCCCGAAGGCCTGGCCGTGGGAGTGGCCTTCGGCGCGGCCTCGGTCGGGCTGCCTTCCGCCACTCTCGGTGGGGCGGTGGCCCTGGCCATCGGCATCGGTCTGCAGAATTTCCCGGAAGGGACGGCCGTGGCCCTGCCCCTGCGCCGGGAAGGTCTTTCCTCCTGGAAGAGCTTCTGGTACGGCCAGTTGTCCGGCGCGGTGGAACCCGTGGCCGGCGTTATCGGCGCCGCGATGGTAATGTCGGCCAAGCCTATCCTGCCCTATGCCCTGGCTTTCGCCGCCGGGGCCATGGTCTTTGTGGTGGTCGAGGAAGTAATCCCCGAATCCCAGGCCTCGGGGAACGGAGACCTGGCCACTCTAGGCAGTATCGTGGGCTTTGCCGTGATGATGACCCTGGACGTGGCCTTGGGTTGATCCAGCCGCTCAATCCTTTCGATCCGCCCGGCGGCCGGACCGGTCTCGTTTTTTTGTCTTCGCGGTCTGGGGCGCCAGCAGCCCATGCTGACGTAACCTCACGGCGTCGGTCCGGGCCACGGGTATGGGCCGCCCCTGGGTATCCACTCCGGCAAAGTACATGGCCGTGGCCAGCGTGCCCGGGGTCGGGATGAAGCATTGGACCTGCCTCGGCCGCCAGTTCCGGGCCTCGAGCCAGTCGGCCAGTTCTTTCATCTCTTTTTCCGTGCAGCCGGGAAAGGCGCTGATCAGGTAGGGGACGACGTACTGCCGGCGGCCGGCCCGGCGGGAAGCCGCCTCGAAGCGTTTCAGGAATTCCTCGAATATTTCCCGGCCGGGTTTGCGCATGAGCTTCAACACCCCCGGGCTGACATGTTCCGGGGCGATTTTCAATTGCCCGCCCACGAAATCGGCGGCCAGACCGTTCAGGTACTCGAGGTCTTTAAGCGCCAGGTCGAAGCGCACCCCGCTGGCCACACGCACGTGCTTGACGCCGGGCAGGTCTTGGAGGGCCTCGAGAAGCCCGAGGATGGCCGTCTGGTCCACTCGGAGGCGGGGACAGAGGGCGGGATAAAGGCAACTGGTCCGGCGGCAACGGCCGTCGGTTCGGGTGCAGACCGCGCCCCACATATTGGCGCTGGGCCCACCCACGTCGCTCAGGCTGCCATCAAAGTCATTCCGGCCGGCCAGCGCGGCGACTTCCTGAACGATCGAAGCCCGGCTCCGGGAGGTTATCCGCCGGCCCTGATGCAGGGCCAGGGAACAAAAGGTGCAGCCGCCGCCGCAGCCCCGGTGGGTGGTGATGCTGCCGGCCATCATCCGGGCCGCGGGTATGGGTTCACGGTAGGAAGGATGGGGGCCGCGGGCAAAGGGCAAGGCGTAAAGCCGGTCCATTTCCGCCTGGGTCAGGGGTCTGGCCGGCGGCGGGAGTATGACCAGCCGGTTGCCGCTGGGCTGGACCGCCCAATGCGAACCTTCATGCACGTGCCGCTCCAGGGCCAGGGTGGCGGTCACCAGCTTGGCCGGATCGGCCGAGATGTCCTCGTGGGAAGGAAGAATGACGACGACCGCGCCGGAGGGGATGTCCGTTTCTCGCCCGGCAAAAGCAGTTCCCGATATGCCGGCCCAGAAGCCCGGTTCCGGGACGCCGGGTTTTGGGCGGGCCTCTTTTAATCTCTCGGCCGCGGCCAGCACGGCCAGCTCGGCCATGCCGTAAACCACCAAATCCGCCTTGCCGTCCAGCAGTATGGAACGCCGCGGGCCGTCACTCCAGAAATCATAGTGGGTCAGGCGCCGGAGCGAAGCCTCGATTCCGCCCAACAGGATGGGCAGGCCGGGGAAGGCCTGGCGGACCAGGTTGGCGTACACCAGAGTGGCCCGGTTGGGCCTGAGCCCGGCCCGGCCGCCGGGAGAATAGGGATCGTCTCTCCTTTTTTTCCTGAAGGCCGTGTAGTGGGCCAGCAGGGAATCCAGGGCCCCGGCGGTCACGCCGGCGAAAAGCCGGGGCCGTCCCAGGCGGGCCACGTCGCTCGGGTCGTCCCACCTGGGCTGGGCCACGAGGCCGACCCGGTAACCGTGGGCCGCCAGCCAGCGGCCGATCAAGGCCGCGCCAAAGGCCGGATGGTCCACGTACGCGTCGCCGGTAACGATCAGCACGTCCAGGTCGGTCCAGCCCAGGGCGGTCATCTCGGCCCGGGTCATCGGCAGAAAGCTCGGTTGGGGTGAACCGGAGGACTTTTTACTGGCGGAACTGGAGTCCATGCCTGGAATATAAAGAAGGGCTCGAGACGGATCAAGAGCCCGGCTTGCCGTACGCCGACTATTCGCATATTATTTAAACAAAAAAAGTGATCAGCGGCGGGGAGGGGCTATGAAACTCATCCGGATAGTATTGGTCATGACCGTTGTTTACGTCATGTCCTCCATGACCGAAGCGGCCGGGGCGGCCGCCGCCTCGGTCCAGAAACCGAGCCCGGACCAGATCATCCAAATCCTTACCGAAGGCAACGCGCGCTTCGCCGGCAATCAGCCCAGACACCCTCATACCGACGCGGAACGCCTGAATCAGGCGGGCCAAGAGAATCAGGGCGACCACGCCTTGGCCACCGTTATCAGTTGTTCGGATTCGCGCGTACCGGTGGAGCGCATTTTTGACGTGGGCGTCATGGACGTCTTCGTGGTGCGCGTGGCCGGCAACGTATGCAACACGGACGAGATCGGGACCATTGAATACGGCCTGGCCCACGTCCATACCCCTCTCCTGGTGGTGATGGGTCATACCCAATGCGGCGCGGTGACCGCCGCGACCCAGGCAGTCCAGGGACACGGACATCCTCTGGAGAGAAACATACCACCGCTGATCAGGCCCATCATCCCGGCCGTGAAACGGACCATTTCCGAAAATCCGAATCTCCAGGGCGACGAGCTTGTGGCCAAAGCCATTATTGAGAACGTCTGGCAGGCCATGGAGGACCTGTTCCTTAAGAGTCCGGCTGTCCGCGATATGGTCAAGTCCGGCCAGGCCAAGGTGGTGGGGGCCGTATACGACGTCGGGACCGGTCAGGTCGCCTGGCTGCCCCAGGACAAGCCGGCTGAAATCCTGGCCAAGGCCGAAGCCGATCCAGCCCGGGCCAAGGAGGCCATGGCCTCCTCTGAGCCTGGCGAAAAAGAAAAAGGAGCCGTGGCCCCAACCCCGCCGCCTATCCCTGACCTGTCCGGCCTGGACAAAGGCATAAAAACCTTGCAGGTCAGCTTGCAGGAGATGGAAAAGAGACTGGACTCTCGGGTGGAAGCGCTAAACCGAGGCCTTCTATCGGCCATACAGGAGAAAAAGCCGGGGCGCGAAGAGGAAGCAGCCAAGGATTTGACCAAGGCCCTGCAGGATAGAGACAGAAAGATCGAGGATAAGGTTTCGGCGGTCGGTCAGGATGTGACCAAATCGATCAACGAGTTGCATAACCGGCTGGACCGAAAGGTCGAAAGCCTTAGGGATGGCTTGGTTCTGTTCGCCTGGATAGGTGGCCTGGGAGTATTGGCGCTTATGGTATTGCTCCTCTGGCTGATCCTGGTCCGAACCCGCGGCCTGGCCCTTCAGCACGAAGAACTCAGGTCTAAAACTCGATCGGCTTTAGGCAGCCTGAAAAAGGAAATTCAGCAGTCCCGGCGCCAGAATGATTGAATCGGGCGGCCCGTCCCAGGTCTTGGCTCAAAAGATGGCCGGATGTGGCGATATCGCGGGTTGCGACCAGCGGTGATTAATAGTCGTGGTCATCCGGCCGGCGGCGTGGGTTGACCAACCTCGGGCTGACCAATGAGTATAGGCGACGCCGGGTCATGGCCGGCCTGGCGCCGCCGGGCCGCCTCGAACGAAACAGTGGCGTAGCAGTACCGGCAGCCATGCAGGCAGGTGTCGGTCGCGCCGATGTCTTTGCTGGCCGCGCAGCCGCAGGTCTCCCGTTGTCCAGGGTCCTTGGGCCTGACCCGCCCCAGACCCCAGAGTTTTTCGATCAAGTCGCCGTCCAGGCATCGGCCCGGCTTCAAGCCCAACTCCGTGTAGTCTTTTTTCTCGGCGCAGGTGTAGATTTCCAGGCCGCGGGCCCGGGCCATATCGGCCAGGTCCCGGAGCAACGCCAGGGTCGCGGGGCGATCAGCCGCCTCCAGATCGAACTGAAAGCCCTGCCCTTCCAGGGGCCGCAGATTGCGGATCGTCTTGGCGTAGTAATGGACCAGGCTGATTATCACCCGCCGGGTGCTGGCCCTGAGCGCCCCGGACAGCCGTTCGAAGGAGCGGCGATGAAAATCGTGGTCGGTGACGTTGGAGATGATGATCGGATCGTAGCGCCAGATCACCCTTTCCGGGCCGAGCCGGTCGCTCAATTGAACGAAGGCCGCCAGGCGCTCTTCGAGCGGCGGCAGGTGGGGCTCCAGGTCTTGGGCGTACGGCGTGACGGTGAAGAGAAAGTAATAGCGATATCCTCGTTCGTCCAGTTCAGCCAGGCCGGGCAGCATTGGCCGGGGATTCCTGGTCCAGAAGACGAAAACGTCCACTTCATCCGGCTGTAGGGAAATCCGGGTTACTTGTTTCGGGTTGAAGGGATTGGCCGCCAGGCACCACCCGGACCGGACCCGGTTCATGAACCAGGCGGAATACCAGGCCGGCAGGTCGGTGCGGCGGCTGGCGCTGATGATCATGATCTTGGTCTCTAGTCCAAGCGGGGCGCCCGATCAGGACAACACCTGAAATTTACGTTGAATCAGGGCCAGGATGTCCATGCTCATGGCCACGGCCGAATGAAGGGCCACCCCACCCCAGATGTTGCCTATCTTCAGCGACAGGCTGCCCAGGACCAGCCCGGCCACGATGGACCCCAGACATTCGGGCAGAGGCTTGCCGAAATGAAACATGCAGTACGGCACCACCATGACGGTTACGGCCGCGGCGCCCAGGGAGTATTTCAAGGCGTGGACCATAAAGCCTCGGTAGAAGAACTCGACGGCGAAGAACTGGGCCGCGTAGATCAACTCCCAGATGGCAAAATGCTTGATCGAACGAAGGGCTTCGTCACAGGCCGGGTAGGTCTTGATGAACGAGGGCAGAAAGCTGGCCGCGGCCACCGGCGGCAGGACGGCCAGGTATAACCCCAGGTACCAGCCCCAGTGGCGGGCTTTGAAGCTGAAGCCCAGACCTATTTCCTTGAGCGTGAAGGGGGTGAAGAACTTAATGTAGATGAGGGGGATCAGCACCAGGGCCAGGATGTTGAAGGCCGACCAGTAGGCGTAGTAGGAAAAGCCGGCGTATTCCCCGCCGAGCCTCAACCAGGTCAATTGCTTGAAGGTCTGTTCGAACCCGAAATATTCGTGAACGGTCAGGGCCAGGGCCGCGGTGACTCCCACCGGGACGATATGACGCCGGTATTTCCGGCCCTGGGGCAGGTATCTTTCGTCCGTCTGGCGCCAGGTCTCGGCAAAGAGGCCGCGCCAGACCGCGCCTATCGTCTGAATGGCTCCCATATTATTGTCTACTGATCCTTCGGGGACGCTGAGGAGGCGTCAAGGTCCGGGACGGGGTCAGGCTCGGACCGGGCCGGGCTTTACAGGAATTCCAGGCTCAAATCCACCGCTGGCGCGGAGTGGGTCAACGCGCCCACCGATATCAGGTCCACGCCCGCGGCGGCCACGGCCTTGACCCGTTCCAGGGTCATGTTGCCGGAAGCTTCCAAGACCACCCGGCCGGCGGTCAGGGAGACGGCCCGCGCGATCCGGTCCACGTCCATGTTGTCCAGCAAGACCGCGTCGGCGCCGGCGGCCAGGGCTTCTTCCAGACCGGCCAGGTCTTCCACTTCCACTTCGATTTTCAAGGTATGGGGCGCCCCCTGTTTGGCCCGGCTTACGGCCGCGGTGATGGAGCCGGCCGCGGCGATATGATTGTCCTTGATCAGGACGCCGTCGGCCAGGTTGAACCGGTGGTTAAATCCGCCGCCGGCCCGCACCGCCGCCTTTTCCAGGACCCTGAGCCCCGGGGTGGTCTTGCGGGTGTCGATGATCCTGGCCTTGTGACCGGCGGTCGCGCTCACGAACCTGGCGGTCAGGGTGGCCACGCCCGACAGCCGCATCAAAAAATTCAAGGCCGTCCGTTCGGCGGTCAGGATCGAGGCGGTCGGGCCGTCCAGGGCGACTAGGGTCCGGCCGGCCGCCACCCGGTCGCCGTCCTTGGCCTGGGCCTGGAATTGAACCTCCGGGTCCACTTCTTCGAAAAGAAGACGCGCCGTCTCCAAGCCGGCGACCACTATTTCCTGCTTGGCGAAAATCCTGGCCTTGGATTTCGAAGACGGATCAATGGTCAGCGACGTGGTCAGGTCACCGTGACCGACATCCTCGGCCAGGGCCAGCCGGACGATCAGTCGCGTCTGTTCCAGGGGCATGGTCATTGGTCCTTGAGTTCCTCGACCCGGGCCAGGTTGAGGACGAGTTTCTCGCGGCGGAGGTTGAATTCCACCGCCTTTTCCTTGGCCTTGGCCACCACTTCGGCTGGGGCTTTGGCCACGAAGCCCTGGTTGGCCAGCTTCTTTTCCACCACGGCCATTTCCTTGTCCATCTTCTCTATTTCTTTGCGCAGCCGGCGGGCTTCTTCCTCCAAATCCACCAACCCCTTCAGCCGCACGAAGACTTCTATCCGGCCGGAAACCTGGGCCGCCGCGCCCTTGGGTTTTTCACCCGGCGGGGTGACCTGGAGGGACTTGCCCCGCGCCAGGGTGAGGATCAGTCCTTGATGGTCCAGAAGAATCCGCCTGATCTCCGCGTCTTCGGCCATCATGATCACGTCCACTTGCAGGGAAGGCGGCACGTTCATCTCGCCGCGCACGTTCCTGACCGCGGTGACCGCGCCTTGGAGCACCGACATCCGGTTCTCCGCGTCCGTATCCGGCCGGCCCTCGGCCGGCGTCGGGAAAGGCGAAGTCATTATACTGCCCCGGGCCAGGGGCAGTTTCTGCCAGATTTCCTCGGTCACAAACGGCATGATCGGGTGCAGCAGTCTTAGAATCACCGACAGGGCGTGGGCCAGCACGGCCTGGGTCCTGGCTCGGGCCGCCTGATCGGCGCCATAGAGCACCGGCTTGATCAGTTCGAGGTACCAGTCGCAGAATTCATGCCAGATGAACTGGTACAAATCCCCGGCCGCCTTGTCGAAATGATAGCCCCGCAGATAGGTTTCGACCGTGTCGGTCACGGCGGCGACGCGGCTCAGAATCCAGGCGTCGGCCAGGCCGTGTCCTTCCGGCGCGGCGTAAATGTTTCCGGCCGGCGGGACGTACCCGTCCAGGTTCATTAAAGTAAACCGGGCCGCGTTCCAGAGCTTGTTGACGAACTTGGAATAGCCCTCGATCCTCTCGTCGGAAAGACGCACGTCCCGGCCCTGGGCGGCCAGGGCGGTCAGGGTGAAGCGGAAGGCGTCCGTGCCGTGGGTGTCCATGACTTCGAGCGGATCAATGACGTTGCCCTTGGACTTGGACATCTTCTGTCCTTCCGCGTCCCGGACCAGGGCATGGATATATACATCCCGGAAAGGCACGTCGTTCATGAAATGCAGGCCCATCATCATCATGCGGGCCACCCAGAAGAATAGTATGTCGAAGGCGGTCACCAGGACCGTGGTGGGATAGTATTTCTTCAGGTCCGGGGTCTCCGCGGGCCAGCCCAGGGTGGAAAAAGGCCAGAGGGCCGACGAGAACCAGGTATCCAGTACGTCCGTTTCCTGCTCGAGGCGGCCGCCGCCGCAGGCGGGGCAGGTTCGAGGCGCCTCCCGGGCCACGGCCAGGGCCTGGCAGTCCTGGCAGTAATAGGCCGGTATGCGGTGACCCCACCAGAGCTGCCGGGAGATGCACCAGTCCCGGATGTTGTTCATCCACTCGAAGTAGGTCTTTTCCCAAGTCTGGGGCAGGATGCGCGTCCGGCCTTCGGCCACCGCGAGCACGGCTTTTTCGGCCAGGGGCTTGATCCTGATGAACCACTGCTTGGAATAGTTCGGCTCGACCATGGTCTTGCAGCGGTAGCAATGACCCACGGCGTGCCGGTAGGGCTCCGTTTTCTCCAGCAGGTCTTCTTTCTTGAGGCGGGCCAGGATGTTCCGGCGGCAGTCGAAGCGGTCCTGTCCCTGGTACGGCCCGGCTTCGGCGTTCATCCGGCCGTCATCGTCAATGCACTTGACCGCCGGCAGGTCATGCCGCCGGGCGATCTCGAAGTCGTTGGGATCATGGGCCGGCGTTATCTTCAAGGTCCCGGTGCCGAACTCCATGTCCACGTATTCGTCGGCGATGACCGGAATCTTTCTTCTGAGCACCGGCAGGATAACCGACCGGCCCACGAACCGGGTGAAACGCGGATCACGTGGATTGACCGCCACGGCCGTGTCGCCGAGGAGAGTTTCCGGCCGGGTGGTGGCCACGGTCAGATGGCCGTCCCCGCCGTCCAGCAGATACCGGATATAGTAAAGATGACTGTCCACGTCCTCGTGCTCGACCTCGAGATCGGACAGGGCGGTTAGGCAACGGGGACACCAGTTGATGATGTAATGGCCCCGGTAGATCAGGCCTTGTTCATGGAGCCGGACAAAGACCTCCTTGACCGCGGCCGAAAGCCCCTGGTCCATGGTGAAACGCTGCCGGGACCAGTCGCAGCTCGCTCCCAGGCGCTTGAGCTGATTGATGATATTGCCGCCGTACTGCTCCTTCCATTGCCAGACCCGGGCCACGAACTTATCCCGGCCCAGGTCCTCGCGGGAAGTGCCTTCAGCCGCCAACTGCCTTTCCACTACGTTCTGGGTGGCGATGCCGGCGTGGTCCATGCCCGGCACCCAGAGGACGTTCCAGCCCTTCATCCGGTGGTAGCGTATCAGGATGTCCTGAAGGGTGTTGTTGAGGGCGTGGCCCATGTGCAGGTTGCCGGTTACGTTGGGCGGCGGGATGACTATGGTGTAGGGCCGGCCGGACCGGTCCGGGTCGGCCCGGAAGAACCCATGTTTTTCCCAATAAGGATACCAGCGCTCCTCCACTTCCCGGGGTGAATAGGCTTTGTCCAGATTGTTGCTTTTCATGTGAATTCTCCAATAACGCGTTGCCGTCAGGCTTCGGGTAAAATAGCCCAAAGCCGGCACGTTAGCAAGACCGCAAGTGCGGAAAGGCCATCCGGCCGGCCGGTATCCCCGGCCTGACCGCGGTTCCAAACAGACAAACAATTTTTCTGTGCGACCAGACAAATCAGCTAGTTAGGTGTGAGAAACCGGTTCGATGAAACCAGGGCCGCCGTCGCCATTCCCGAATGAGCCTGGCCCCAAACCAGCAAAGTCACGTCCTCGGACTTGGTTTAGTTGTAAAGGCCAAAATGAAATCTGATGGAACGATGACAACCCTGGTTTCGGATTTGCCGAAAAGGCCAAGAAAGGAGTCAGGCTCCATGACGAAAGAACGGAAGATTATCGAGACAAAGGCGGGATTGTTGGAACCGTCAACTTGCTTGGTGCTCCTCCCGATAAATGGATAGCTCGATTGTTAACCGCCTGGGCTGCCTCAAAGAGAGCTTCTGCAAATGTGGGATGAGCATGCATCGTGGCGCAAAGTTGATCTACCGTCGCTTCCAGTCGGATGGCCAGCGCCGCTTCGGCAATAAGATCGCTTGCCCGCTCGCCTATCAGGTGGACGCCGAGAATTTCACCATATTTTTCTTCTACCACTATTTTGGCCAATCCTTGGGTTGCACCTGTAGCCACCGCTTTTCCGAGCGCTGAAAAGGGAAACCTTCCTACTTTTACCGCATATCCTCCCGTCTTGGCTTCCTTCTCGGTCAGACCCACCCCGGCCACTTCGGGAGAGGAATAAATACAATTAGGCACCACCCTATAGTCCATTTCGCTTTTGCCACCCAGAGCATTCTCCGCGGCCACCAGGCCTTCCGCCGAGGCGCTGTGAGCCAAAAAGCATCCGCCGACAACATCTCCTATGGCATAAATTCCTTTCAAGTTTGTCTCCATGAATTTGTTGACCAGTATGCGGTCCTTTTCAGTCTTGAGGCCGATACTTGCGAGGTTAAGCGCTTCTGTTTCAGGCACTCTTCCCGTGGCCGCCAACACCTGCTCGGCCTTTAAGCGCGTCTTTTTTTTGCTCGACAGATGGACGGCCAAGCCTCCGGCTGTTTCCTCGATGCGTTCCACCTTTGTGCCGGTAATGATCTCAATCCCTCTTTGCCTCATCACTTTTTCCATAATCCCCACTACTTCTTCATCCATCTGGGGAAGTAGTCGCGGCATCAATTCAACCATGGTTACCTCGGCGCCAAGATTGCGATATATGAAGGCGAATTCCACACCAACCGCCCCGCCGCCGACGATAACGATTTTTTTGGGTACCAATTCCAGATTAAGGGCCTTTTCGCTGTCAATAACCGCGGGGTGCTCATGCCCCGGAACGGGCATGGCCGCCGCCTTTGATCCCGTGGCTATGATGATGTTCTTCGCTTTTTTTTCAAAAGTACCTTCTTGGGTCTTTATCGCCACGGTGTGGGCATCAACAAAGCGACCCGTGCCCGCGACTAACCGGATATTATTTCTGACGACTAGTTGGCGGATACCGCGTCGCAATTCCACCACTATGCGTTCCTTATGGCTTATGAGTTTCTTCAGATCAAGGCCGGAATAATTAAGGGCAATGCCAAGTTGGGCGGCCCGTCCCGGGGTCAGCAAATATTCGGTGCAGTGAAGGAGTGTTTTGGTTGGAATGCAGCCCATGTTTAAGCAGGTTCCGCCCAATCTGTCTTTTTCCACCAGTACGACCTTGGCCCCTAATTGGGCGGCCCGTATAGCGGCGACGTATCCTCCAGGTCCGCCACCAAGAACGAGCACATCGGCCGGAGACTCTCTTTTTCGCTCTATTTCGTTAATTTCCGACAGTGCCATGGTCCCGTCTCCTCGACACGTGCCGCGAGCCGGGGCTATTTTTTTCATTATCCGCGCGGGGCATCATGTCCGGTATTATCGCCTATAGGCTGGTTCTGATTTAGGTCCGTTCCCCAAACATTCCTTTGACCGTCCGAACAATTCTATCTTCGTTCGGAATGAAGAAATCTTCCAACGTCGGACTGAACGGTACTGGTGTGTCTGGCGCTCCTATTCTCTCAATAGGTGCGTCCAAATATCCGAAAGCCTCTTTGGCGGCTATCGCGGCGATCTCGCCTCCAATACCCCCGAATAGGCAGGCCTCGTGAACCACCAGAAGTCTACCGGTCTTGACCACCGAGTCAACAAGTGTGTCTTGGTCGAGCGGTTTGATTGTCCGCAGGTCTATAACCTCAGCCTGTATTTCCTCTTTTTCCAACCGGACGGCCGCACGCATGGCCTTGTGAACCATCACCCCACAAGCGACTATCGTCACGTCGGTGCCCGTCCTGACGACGGCCGCCTTGCCAAGAGGAATGGTGTATTCTCCTTCCGGAACCTCACCGCGCAGTCCGTAGAGCATCTTGTGCTCAAGGAAAATCACCGGATCAGGGTCTCGGATAGCGGCCGTGAGCAGCCCTTTGGCGTCCGCGGCGGTGGCCGGCATCACCACCTTCAGCCCCGGCACATGGGCCAACCAGGCTTCCAGGTTCTGGCAATGATGCATTCCGGACCTTGTCCCCGCGCCGAAGGCAGCCCTTACCACCATGGGCACCCGCATGTCACCATCGTAGGCGTAGCACATCTTGGCGGCGTTATTGACAAGCTGGTCCAGGGCCAGGGTGAAGAAGTCGGCGAACATTATTTCCAGCACGGGTTTCAGGCCCATCATCGCGGCGCCTATGGCCGCCCCGGTGATGGCGGATTCCGAGAGAGGCGTATCCAAGACCCGCCCGCCTCCGAACCGGTCCCAAATCCCCGCGGTGACCTGAAGGGTCCCCCCGTACTGACCGATGTCCTCACCCATCAGAATGACGTCTTGGTCGCGGGTCATTTCCCCGACCAACGCTTCCCTGATCGCCTCACGCATGGTCAATCTTTTCATTTAAGTAAATTCCTTCTCTGACGCGTAAACGTTCAACAACGCTTCTTCCGCCGGGGGGTAGGGGCTTTCCTGGGCAAAGGTGAAGGCATCTCTTACCTCTTCTTTTACGGCTTCAACGATTTTATCGAGTTCATCTTCTGGGGCGATGCCCCGAGACAGGATGTGTTCCCTGAATCTCTTGATCGGACAGCGCAGTTTCCAGGCTTCGATCTCCTCCTTCGGCCTGGTGTCGCGCGGGTCGCGTTCCGAATGGGGGCGCCAACGATAGGTTTTACACTCCAGGAGGGTCGGCCCGTCTCCCTTTCTGGCCCGGGTATAGGCTTTCCGTGAGGCCTCATAAACGGCCAACACATCATTGCCGTCTACGACCGCTCCAGGCATTCCATAGGCCGCGGCCCTGTCGGCAATATTCTGGATAGGCAGATGAAAAGAAGCCGGAGTGGAGATGGAATAAAGATTGTTTTCACAGACAAAGATCACGGGAAGTTTCCAGACGGCCGCGAGATTGAGGGATTCATGGAAATCCCCGCGATCCGCGGCGCCGTCGCCAAAAAACACGACCGTTACGTAATCGAGCTTTCTCAGCTTGGCGGCCAGCGCCGTCCCGACTCCGATCGGGAGATGTCCGCCGACGACACCTGTTCCGGCCACGATCCCCGCCTGCCTGTCTCCCATATGATGGGACGTGTTCTTGCCGCGGGCCGCACCGGTGACCTTGGCGAAAGCACCGGCCATCAGTTTCCGGGATGAAATGCCTTTGGCCAGAAACGCTCCTCGGGTGCGAAGAGAGGGAATCACCAGATCGTCGTCGCGCAGGTTATAACAGGCCCCAATGGCCACTGCTTCCTGCCCGATGCTGACATGCGGCAATTCCGGCAGGGGAGTGTGGTGATGATATTCGACCATTCTCTCTTCGGTAAATCTGGTCAAAAAGAGAAGTCTGTAAATTTCCAGATAGTCTTTCTTTTTGAGTTTATTGCGCACACCTTTCTCCTGTTAACCTGAAAGCAATTCGGTTCTATGAATGTCTAGGCACCGGCAGCTCCAGATCAATCTCAGGATCGAGCTCCCAGTCCATTCGGGCGCCTTCAATTTCCGTAATTACCACGTCCATGGTCGAATGAACCGGATTCCCGTTCGGGAAAAAATGTCCGCCCCAGGCTCGACCGTTAGGATCGCAAATCATGCCGTGAAAATGGATGACCGGCCTATCGAGATCAGCCAGACAGACCAGGCCCTGACCGGTGATAAACTCCAATGGCCCTTCGATGGGCACTGGAGCGGTTCGTTCCGACCCTCTCCGCGTTTTATCGCTGGGAATGGCCCAGGAAATATCGGCCTTTCTCAGGCTGCCAATGGCAATTTCAATGGCGCCGGTGACAATTCCAGTCTGCCGGCATAGTTCGATAATGCCGGTGACAAGATCCGTATCGCGTAATATTCTCCCGATAACCACACGACCTTTTCTGGCGATTACCGTTGAAACCCGAGTATTCAACATTCCTTCCTCCTGATGTCAGTCCGACTGGCTTAAGATCATCTCGCCCGGATATTCCAGATAATATTTGACCTTTTGAAGGAATTTGACGGCCGGAGCGCCGTCCACGATGCGGTGATCATAGGTCAGGCACAAGTACATCATGGGAGCTATGACGATTTGGTCTTCACGAACCACCGCGGATTTCATCACTTTACCCGCCCCCAGAACCGCGCATTGCGGATAATTGATGATGGGAGTAAAAAAAAGCGAGCCGAACACACCGGAGTTGGTAACGGTAAAAGTACCATCCGAAAAGTCCGCCGGCTCGAGTATTCCATCCTTGGCCTTGACGGATAATTCCTGAATTTCCTCGGCAATAGAGAGTATATTTTTTTTATCCGTTTCCCTGATAACCGGTGTGAGCAGGCCCGTCTGCGTGGCGACGGCGACACAGACATTGATCTGTTTCTTGACGTGTATTTCCTCTCCAATCAAGGAAGAGTTTAGAATTGGAAATTCACGCAGCGCTTTGGCCGCGGCTCTGACGACGAAAGCCGTGTACGACACGGGCAAAACGGCCCGATAGGCGGAGACCTTGGTCATATCCACTTCGGCGACGGTGGTTACGTCCGCCGCGCTCTGCTTGCTCATGGTCAGATGCTCGGCGATCATTTTCCTGATTCCGCGTATCGGGATTATCTCCGTCTCGACCGTGGTATCTTTCTGGATTTCGACGGGCGCGGAAGCGGCTTCTTTGGTCGTCAAGGCTTTCTTGACATCGGTCTTCACGATCAGCCCGCCCGGGCCGGTGCCGGTCAGGCCCTGGAAATCCACGCTCAATTCAAGGGCCACCTTCCTGGCCAAGGGTGATATTCTAGGCTTAAGTGGTTTTTGCCTCTCGATTTCGCTTTCGAGCGACCCTTCCGCTTTTTCGGTCGTCTCATCCAAGCCGGCGATATCGCCGGCCAGGCCTTCCAGGTCGGCCGTGAGGTCATCCTCCTGGCCCGCAATCAGGCAGATGGGGGCGTCGGGCGGAACGAGGTTCCCCTCCTGCACCAATACTTTTCTCAGGTAACCCGAAACCGGGGCGGTTATTTCCACCACGACTTTATCCGACTCGACCTCCAACAGAGGCTCCCCTTCATTTACCGCGTCCCCTTCTTGTTTAAGCCACTTGACAATTTCTCCTTCGAGCATGGTCAGGCTGAGTTGCGGCATCTTGAAAACTGTTACAGCCACTTGGAACTCTCCTTGTCCCTATAAGATTCCGTTCTATTTTCGGGCAAAGGCCGTTACTTCGGTCAGTGCGTCGTCTAGGGCCTCGATAAGCGTATTGACTTCGGTCTCGGTGATAGTAAAGGGAGGACTGATCTGGATATGATCGCCATCTTTTCCAAAATTTGACCGCGGCACCCCCGCGGTGACAACGACGTTACGGCGGCGCATGGCCTCCGTAACCAGCGCCGAGAAGCCCAGTTCCTTTGGAAACGGCCGCTTGGTGTTGCGATCGGCCACAAATTCCACGCCGATCAGAAGACCGAGGCCTCTAACTTCTCCGATCACCTCCCGTCGTTCTTGGAGAGCCTTCAGTTTATCGAAGATAACAGGGCCGATCTGACTTCCTCGTTCAAATAAATGCTCCCGGCTCATGATTTCAAAGACCTTGAGGCCGACGAAACACGACAGGGGCGTTCCACTATAGGTGAACCCATGAATAAACCTTCCTGAACCATTTCGTATAGCTTCCAAGACCTTACCCGAAACAACCATCGCGCCGAGCGGGGCATAGCCGCTGCCGATGGCCTTGCCTAGAGTCATGATGTCCGGTTCGACCTTCCAATGTTGAATGGCGAAAGGGCGGCCGCAACGGCCGTAGCCGCTCAGGACTTCGTCGGCCACAAACAACACGTCGTACCTGTCGCAGATTTCCCGTATGCGCGCGTAATACTCGGGTGGAGGCGTCAGCCCCGTGACCGTCGTACCCACGACGGGCTCGGCGAAGAATGCCGCCACGGTTTCGGGACCTTCCAGCAGGATCGCCCGTTCCAGATCATCCGCGCAGACGAGCGAACAGCTTGCCTGGTCCGCCCCAAAGGGGCACCGGTAACAGTACGGTGGGGCTATATGCGTCACCGGCAGCAAATACGGCGAGTAGATTTCGCGCCAGCTCGTACGTCCCGAAAGCGACAGTGTCCCGATAGTAACGCCATGGAAGCTCTGCCATCGCGCCATCACCTTGTATTTTTGCGCTTTACACCGTTCCACGAAATACTGCCGGGCCAGTTTCAGCGCGGATTCGTTGGCTTCGGATCCTCCTGAGACGAAATAGACCCCGGCCATGTTCTTTGGGCTGATACTCAGAATGGCTTCCGCCAATCCTTCCGCCCAGGGGTGGGTAAAAGCGCCGCTATAGACGAACGTGACGGCCTCACCGGCTTCATAAAGTGCTTTGGCGATCTCCGTCCGACCATGGCCGATCCCTACAACGCCGGCGCTGGCGTTGCCGTCGAGGTACTTCCGGCCCTGATCGTCTTCAATATAAAGTCCCGCCCCCCGCACGATCTTCGGTGGGTCTGCCTTTAAGTCTCTACGGAATACAGCGGATTTCTTTGACATAACCGGCTCCTCTCACCTGGATATCCAAAAGGCGGTCTGAACCGTATGGCGCAATGGCCGGACGATTCGATCTTTGATGGAGATACCGGACATCCGCCGGTGGTACTCCTTCAAACTTTCCCTCTTGGCTCGAACCAGGCTTCATTACGCTTCGCATTGCTGAACATAGTGACCGGGCGTGACCTCGAGGTAATATTTCGGCTCCGGTTCATAGCCTGGAGATTTGATCGGACTTGGTATCTCGTCGGAAGACAATCGTGGTTCCCCGACTCGCCTTTGGCGCGGGTCGGCCACAGGCACGGCTTTCATCAGTTTCCTGGTGTAGGGGTGCCGGGGGTCTTCGAAGACCTCCTGGCGAGGCCCGATCTCGACGATTTCGCCGAGATACATCACCGCCACCCGGTGGCTGATCCGTTCCACGATGGCAATATCATGCGAAATCAGAAGATAGGCCAACGCAAGCTCATCTTGAAGTTCCATCATCAGGTTGATGACTTGAGCTTTGATCGTGACATCGAGCATGGAGACGACTTCATCGGCTATGATCAATTTAGGATTGAGACCCAAGGCCCGGGCAATACAAAGACGCTGGCGCTGCCCTCCGGAAAACTCGTGGGGATAGCGTAGGGCATGTTCCGGTCCGAGCCCCACCTTCTTTAACAACCCGGCCACACGTTCGTCGGCCTCGGCCCGGTCCACCAGCCCATGGACCAGCATCGGCTCCGCGATTGATGATCCCGCCATTTTGCGCGGGTTAAGAGAGGCGAAGGGGTCTTGAAAGATCATTTGCATATGCCGACGTTCCGCCCGTAAATCGTTTGTCCCCAGGCCCAGGATGTCTTTCCCTTCGAAACTTATGCGGCCACGCGACGGTTGCACCAGCCTCAATATGCTGCGCCCCGTCGTTGACTTGCCGCAGCCGCTTTCTCCAACTAAAGCCAGGGTTTCGCCGGCATGCAGAGTGAATGATACATTCTCGACGGCGTGGACACGCCCCTTGAGGCGTTTTAATGTTCCGGCCAGAATATCGAATCGGGTGGTCAGGCCGCTTACCTCCAATAGAGGGGCCTCGGAGCTTCGCACCGTATTACGCGGAGAAGGATCGTTCGAGTCGGAAGTAACGGCGAGTGTTGACTCTCCACCTTCGATCCGATGTGGGCGGATATTCGGGAATTTCCGGGGCAGGGATGTGCCCTTCATGCTGCCGAGGCACGGTACGGCGGCGAGCAGCGACTTGGTGTAGGGGTGCTCCGGCGCGGTAAATATTTGTTGGGAAGCGCCTTCCTCAACCTTATGGCCGCGCCACATGACCACGATCCGGTCGGCAATTTCCGCGACTACTCCCATGTCATGGGTGATGAACATTACCGACATCCCGTATTCGAGTTGGAGCAATTTGATGAGATCGAGAATCTGAGCTTGAATCGTCACATCGAGCGCCGTAGTCGGTTCATCGGCAATCAGAAGGCTCGGCCGGCAAGCCAGGGCCATGGCGATCATGATGCGCTGGCGCATGCCCCCTGAAAAACGGTGGGGATAGTCGTGGAAGCGTTTGCGGGCATTGGGGAGCCGCACTTCATCGAATAACTTCAACGCGGCCCGTTCGGCTTCGGCCCGGTCCATGTCCCGGTGGTAGCGCAAGGCTTCGACCACCTGAAAACCGACGGTCAGGACCGGGTTGAGGCTGGTCATCGGTTCCTGGAAGATCATGGATATCCGGCCCCCCCGAATCTCCCGCATATGTTCTTCCGGCAAGTCGAGCAGATTTTGCCCGTTAAGCTCGACGTAGCCTTCAACTCGACCGTTAGCCTTGGGCAAAAGACGCATGATCGCCAGGGCGGTAACGGTTTTACCGGAACCGGATTCACCAACCATGGCCACGGTTTCATTGGGGCTGATGTGGAAATCGAGATCTCGAACCACCGTAGTCCAGACGCCATCGGTCTTGAATGAGGCGTTGAGGCGTCTGACGCTCAATATCGGTGGTTTGTTCGCCGCGGTCAGGGCTAGGGCGGCACGAGGCAGGTTGAGGTTTTTCATGTCTCAGGATTCTCCCCGCAGCTTGGGGTCAATGGCATCGCGCAATCCGTCACCCAGCAGGTTCAGGGAAAACACCACGATCAAGATGGCAATCCCAGGCCAGAGAGCCAGCCACGGGCTGACCAGGATGTTTTCGAATCCCTCGCGGATCATGCCACCCCAGGTCGCGGTCGGCGGCTTGACACCCAACCCTATGAAAGCCAGCGAAGTTTCGACGCGGACCGCCGTAGCCAACCAGAGTGAGCCCATGACCAATATTTCGGGCAAGACGTTGGGCAGGATGTGCAAGCCGATGATGCGGCCATTGGAGAAACCGAACGAGCGGGCCGCCTCGATGTAGTCGCGCTCTTTGGCGGCAATAGTGGGCGCTCGCGCGATTCTGGCAAATTGCGGAATTGCCGTTACCGCGATGGCGAGCACCAGATTGGTGATGCTCGGACCCAGCATGGCCACGAGAATAAGACCAAGGATGAGGGACGGGAAGGCCAGCAGGACGTCCATTGCCTGCATGACTATGATGTCGAAGGTCCCGCCATAGTAGCCCGCGAGGATGCCGATGAAGGAACCAAGCAGTACGGCGATGAGAATGGCGCTCAGACTGATCGTGAGCGAAATACGGGCGCCATGGAGCAGACGCGAGAGGATGTCGCGGCCGTAATAGTCCGTGCCCAGCAGGAATTCGGCCGAGGGGCCTCGCAAACTCTTCGATATATTCTGGTCAATCGGATCATGCGTCGCCAGCAACGGAGCGAAGACGGCACAGGTCACCACGGCCAGGGAGACGACCAGGCCTATCCAGGAAGTCTTATTGACGTTGAAGGTCTTCACCGTTCGCTGGGCCATATAGGCGAAGACGATGGCCGGACGTGAAGAAGCCAGTCGCGAGAGAACCAGGCGAAGCACGGTCGTTTTTCTCCTAGTTGTACTTCACTCTCGGATCAATGAATCCATAAGTGAGGTCGGTAAACAAATTCACCACGACGATTATGAAGGTGTAGACCACCATCAGTCCTTGCAGCATGGTGTAGTCTCGCTGATTCAAAGCGCCGACGATCAACTTACCCAGTCCGGGCCGGTTGAAGACGATCTCCGTAAGAACTGAGTTGCCAATCTGGATGCCGACGTTTAGACCGATCACGGTAACTATGGGGATCAGCGCGTTACGCAGGCAGTGACGCCAGAGGATGACGCCCGGGGTCACTCCTTTGGCCATGGCCGTGCGCACGTAATCTTCACCGAGAACCTCGAGCATCGCCGAGCGGGCCACGCGCGTAATAAAGCCCATCATGACGAAGGCCAGACAGACCGCCGGCAGGGTCAGACCGCGCAGCCGGTCGGAAAGCCCGTTACCGGCGGCGCTGATAACCGGAAACCAGGGCAGGGCAATGGCGAAAATAAACAGCATGAAGATCGCCACGACAAAGACGGGGTACGAAAGGCCGAGCAGCGAAAAGATCCGAATCAGGTAATCTACTTTCTGATTTCGGCGGACCGCGGCCCAAATTCCTAACGGTATGCCGAAGAGGCTCGCCAGCGCCAGTGAAGAGAGGGTCAATTCAATCGTATATGGCAGCACATTGGCGACTTCCCTGAAGACAGGCGTCCCCGTCGTCATTGACTGCCCCCAATCGCCCCTAAGCGCCCCGGAGACAAATTGCCAGTATTGGGTGATCATCGGTTTGTTCAGGCCGAGACGTTCCCGAAGCATCTCGATCGCCTCCCGGCTCGCCTGGTCCCCGAGGATCACTTGCGCGGGGTCCCCGGGAACAACGCGGACAATGACAAAGACCAAAGTCAGGACGGCCAACAGGGTCACGATGGCAAATAACAAGCGTTTGACGACGAAGGCATACATGGCCAACCTCATCCGGAAATAAAGTCCATCGTTCGAATTGCCTTAGGGACGGTGCGCTCCGTCTTTTTCAGGGGTGGGCATCGAGGCCAAAAACGGATTCAAGACGCTTCCGCTCTTGCGGTTTAGTGCCCCATGCCCCAGGGCCCCCTATTTCTTGAAACGCGTCGCCTCGGTAATGGGTGGACCGAGATTGAGCGAACCATGCAAGTTGTAGCCGAGGTCAAGGCTGTCCTTGTACGCCCAAAGCACCAGGCTTTCATAGAGGGGCACGCTGCACATATCATCCAGGATTTTACGCTGGGCCGCTTTCCAGAGGGCCTTTTGTTTTTCTGGATCTTGCTCGATGCGCGCCTTTTTTATCTCGTCATCCGCGGCCTTGCAGTGGGAGAAATTAGTAACCGCCTTGGGCGTGCCGACGATGCTGTCAGACAGATAAAACTGCGTCAGATAGGTGTCCGCCACCGGGAAACGGGCCGCCTGATAGAGCACTACTTGCGAAAGGTTTTGGCGAATCTGGCTATGAAAAGTCGCGTGTTCGACGGGCTCGATCACCAGATTGATTCCGACCTTGCGCAACTGCTCCTGCACCGGTTCCAAGATCGTCATCAAGGCGGGCATGGTGCTCTGGATCGCCTTGACGGTCACGCCATTGGGATGACCGGCTTCAGCCAGCAGCTTCCGGGACTTGGCCGGGTCATAAGAAGGAAGCTTCATTTCATTGTACCCTAGATACCCGATGGGAACGACGGACTTGGCCGGACGGTTGGCCGTATCACCACGAAACTTGACCAGGGCTTGGCGGTCTATGGCATGGGCGATGGCCTCACGCACGCGGATGTCGTCAAGCGGTTTCATGGACATGTTGAGATGGAGGGTGTTTAATTCGGCCGGTTCGAGCACGGCGATTTTAGCCCCTGGGATTCTCATGATGCGCTGGACCCATGACTCTTCCTGCTTTCCGAAGATCATGTCGGCTTCACCTGATTGGAAGGCCAGGTCGCGGCTAGCGTCCGACGAGATATAACGGTAGATAATTTCCTCTAGTTTCGGCGCTCCGCGGAAATATTGTTTATGGGCAATCAGGCGTACGAGTTGTTGGGACTTGTACTCGGCGAACATGAACGGCCCGGCGCCGATCGGCTTTTTCTTGAAGTCTTCCCCCATTTCCACGGCCGCCTTTTGGCAGACGATATTCCCGCCATGATATCCGGAAAGGAGGCCGAGCAGGCTGGGTATCGGGTATTTCAGCCTGATCTTGACCGTGTATTTGTCAATGGCCTCGACCTGGTCAAAGGCGGCAAAATCGGCGCTAAAGCTGCTGGTCTTAGGGTTGGCGGCGCGATTAAGGGAGTAGACGATGTCTTCGGAGGTCAGCTCGCCGTAGCCATGATGGAACCGCACCTTCTCGCGCAGTTTGAAGGTCCATTCCGTGCCGCCCGGATTGGAAGTCCAACTCTCGGCCAGATCAGGACCGATAAACTCGGGGCTCGCTTCCCCCGGTTGGATGCGGGTCAAGCCGTTGAACATCCAACTGAGCACCGTTTTATCCTGCCCGGCCGAGGTCAGATGCGGATCGAGACGATTCGCGTCGGCAAAGCCTGTCGCTACTACGAGCGTGTTTTTCTGGGCCGTCGCGGTGCTGACCAGGCAGGCCATCGCCAGTGTCAATACAATTGCAAAAATCAGCTTCTTTAATTCCATTTTCTTTTCCCCCGTAATGTTTGTGGATGCATTTTCCAGTCATGCTTCCGCTCGGTAAGTTGCCCGCATCACCTTCCTTTCCGGGCCTTCAAACTCCAACCAGAGACGTTACCGCCAAGGCCGGATTCGTCTGATGTTGGCCTTGATTGGAATTTTACCCACCATAAAGGGTTAAGGCCTCTTGAGTTTAAGACCGTGATCAGCGTTTCCTTTTGCCAGCGGTGCTTCTTCCGCTCGATCCCAAGTCCAGGTTCAGCGGCCTGCCGCGTCCAGAAGTGAAGATACCCGCAACCAAGGCGGCTTCCGCTTGGGCGATACGGACGATTTCGGTTCGCCTGGGCTCGGCCATCCGTGCGTCTATCGCGGCTACGCTCAAGGCGGCGATGGCATGGCCGTTATGATCCAAGACCGGCACGCCGACCGCGGACATGCCGGTCACGATAGTGCCGCCTACCAACGAGTATCCCTGCGCCCGGGTCTTCTCAACCAAATCGCGAAGCACGGCAGGTGTATATCTTGGGTAAGGAGTGAGCTTGGGAGCAATTCTGTCCAGGATTGCCCGGCGGTCGGGTTCGGGCAGAAAGGCGAGCAGCGCGAGGCTGCCCGAGCCGACGCCAAGGGGACGGCGATCTCCGACATTGAGCGTCAGGGTCCGAATGGGAAAGGCACCCTCGCAACGGGCGATACAAATGGCCTCATCGCCGCTGGGTATGGAGAGAAACACCGTGTCCTTTGTCTCGACGGCGAGGCGTTCCATCGCGGGGTAGGCGATCTCCCTGATATCGAATCGGCGGGCAGCGGCTTTACCCATGATCCAAAGCTCCACGCCCGGATGATAATAGTGTGAGGCATCCTGTTCGACCAGACGCTCCCGGGCGAGGGCCGCGAGTAACCGATGGGCCGTGGCGCGGTGAAGGCCTGCTTTCTCCCCGAGTTCGGCCAGAGTCAGTCCGTCGGGTTCCCCCTCCGCGACGAGCCGGAGAAGACGGACCGTGCGGGCGATGCTCTGTGCTCCCGTGATGTCGGCCTTTGGCCTATCCTTGTTGGACCCTGCTTCCAATTGTACGGGCTTTTTCACTGAACCTGCCTCCTCAGAGCGGATTGACCAGTCGGGGCAAAACCAGGGTGATCCTTAGCCTCGGAATGATGAGTCTCAACCTCACGCGGAGGACGGTCGTGAATGAGTTCATGACCCGTGCGTTCCGGTTCATTTGCGTTTCCGTGATGGCGCCAGCGATCGAAAGTCCCACGCCGAGCGGTGGGAGAATCAGATCGCGCCACTTCGTCAGACATATTGAAGGTCGCGGGCATGTGGAAGAATCAGGAGCGCGACGACGACTGGGACAAGACGACTCGGGCTCGAAGTCATGATTGGGCCTCCTTGATGGCGATAGGTTATATCTCATATAATGAGATAAAGTAGCTATATTATCTCATTTTACTTGCAGGCTTTGTCAAGAGAAAAATTCACCCCCGTCCCGAAAATGCAATAATTGTCTTTCCCGGTTCAACAAATCAGCCAGTTAGCCGCGGGGAACCGATTCCATGAAATCGAGGCCGCCTCCGCCTTGCCCGAATGGGCCTGTCCCTAAACCAGCGAAGTCATGTCCCCAGCAGAGCGATCAAGGCTGTCCAAATCTGGATTAAGGCATCTTCTTTGGTTTTGTCGGTCCAACCAGGTGTTTCTTTTCAGGGGTATGATAAGCAGTTGACTGAACAGGCTGGATTCCGCTACCATGGATTCGCCCTCCCAGGGTGTGGTTGGCTGTAATCCCGGCGATTCTATTTGGCCGCACCCGCTGGAGGGCATTGCGGTTAAGAGGTTAAACCTGGTTGAGAATCTATTTTGGACAATAAAACACCGGCCCTTAAGATCAGGGAGGTTCAGGAATCAGCCCCATGCCTGGCGAGCCAATCCGGCTTCTGCCGGACGAAGAGGTCCTGGTCCGGTTCCGGCCAGCCTGGCGCAGTTTCTGGGTCTTTTTTCTGGGCCTGATCCTGTGCTGGGTCGGGCCTTGGATGAGGGAGAATCCGCCTCTGAGCCCCCAAACCGGCCTGTTGTTCGGCGCGATTTTCGCCCTGCTTATCCTGAGACGCTGGTCGGAAAGCTATACCCTGACCAACCGGCGGCTCCTGGTCCGAGGCGGTCTTTTCGGCCGCGAAACAGCGGCAATTAATCTGGCCGACATCGCGGACGTGGAAGCCTATCAGGGGATTTCCCTGCGCCTGGTCAAGGCCGGACACGTTCTGATTCGATCTTCCCGTCGCCACGAAGGCGCGGTGATGATCTATGGCCAGCCTGACCCGTACGGTCTCAAGAAGACGCTGGAAAAGATGGCTGTCGAAAACCGGATAAAGACGGGTGGAACATTATCAACGCCCGCGCCGGAGTCCGGAGAGTGAAGTTTCTCGAGACGCGGGTCGAGACCTATTCCGGGTACAAGGCCGATGAACGACCGACGGCTTTTGTTCTAGGGGGCCGACGCCACGTGGTGGTCGAGGTGCTGGATCGCTGGTACCAGGGCGGGCTTTCGGCCCAGGACCAGAAGATGGATTATTTCAAGGTTAAAACCGGCGAAGGACTCGAATTCATACTCCGTTATAACGCCCTGTTCGACGCCTGGTCGGTGTTGGCCTCGGAGGAAGAATCCGGATAAGCCCGGCCGTGGTTTCCGAAGCCGAAGCTGGAGAGCGGTCCCGGTCGGGTTGACACCATACCAGGCATGGTATAATTCTAACTGCCAGATAACCTCGGTTGTTGGCATATGGGGGAGAGTTGATTGAAGAAGAAAATGGGACCGCCTGACTACTATGAGGTCCTGGGCGTCAACCGCCAGGCGAGTTCCGAAGAGATAAAAAAAGCCTATCGCCGCCTGGCCGTCAAGCACCATCCGGACCGCAATCAGGGCAACAAGAAAGCCGAAGAGAAATTCAAGGAGATCAGCGAGGCGTACGCGGTGCTGAGTGATCCGGAGAAGCGCAAGAATTACGATATGTTCGGTCATTCGGAGTTCCAGCACCAATATTCCCGCGAAGATATCTTTCGTAACTTCGACCTGGGCGATATTTTCAAGGAGTTCGGTCTGGGCGGCGCCGACGCCTTCACTCATTCTTTCGGCGGCGGCCGCCGGAGCCGGGGCAGAAGCCGGGCCGATCGCGGGTTCGCCGACTTTTTCGGAGACTTCGGCCGGGAACAACGGGTGGTGAAACACCGCGGCGCCGACCTGAACTATGACTTGCATTTGAGCCTGGCCGAGTCGGTCTTCGGCGCGGAAAAGCTGATCGCCTTCAACACCGACGCCGGCGTGTCCAAGATAACCGTCCGCGTCCCGGCCGGCCTGGCGCCGGGCAAGAAACTGCGCTTGAGCGGCAAGGGCCATCAAAGCGTCAATGGAGGCGATCCCGGCGACCTGCTGGTGAACCTGATCGTGGACCCTCACCCCAGATTCAAGCGCGAGGGAGACGATCTGGTCACCGACGTGGTGATCAGAACCACCGAGGCTTTGCTTGGCGCCGAAGCCAAGATCGAAACCCTGGAAGGGAAGAGACTGAACTTGAAAGTGCCGGCCGGTACTTCCAGCCAGGCCAAGCTCAGAATCAAGGGATACGGCGCGTTCAAGGCCGGTGGCCGCGAGAGGGGCGACCTGCTGGCGCGGGTGGTCGTCGCCACGCCCGAGGCGCTAACGCCCAGACAGAAGGAACTCCTGCACGCCCTGGCCGAAGAAGGCCTGTAAGTCATGATGGGTGGACGCTATTGCTATCTTGTAGGGGCGACCCCCCGTGGCCGCCCTGGAAACCGCCGGCCTCAATAAGCCTGTCCAACTCGATGACCTCGAACGATTACCCGAAAGAGTTTTACACCGCGGCCAAGGACCTGCGCTACTTGCTGGGGCAGGGCTATCCCCGCCAGGGGGTCATAACCTTTGTGGGCAACCATTATCAGTTGTCCAAGACCATGCGGGATATATTGTATCGAGGCGTGTATCCTGGAGCGGAAGCCCTGACCCGCCGGTGGAAGATGTTGACTCCGGACAGAATAAGACGTCGGGCCGTGGGCGTGGACGGTCATAATGTGCTCATCACCCTCGAAAGCGCCCTGCTGGACCGGGACCTGATCGTCTGTGACGACGGCGTCATCCGCGACGTGGCCTGGATATCCCATTCTTATCAGCCTTCGGAGACTACGGAGCAGGCCCTGGACCTTCTGCTGGACTTCCTGGCCGAACACGGCGTGCTGTCCATCGTCTTTTATCTTTTCGGGACCATGAGTTTCAGCGGTGAACTGGCCGCCCAAATCAGATCCCTGATCTCCGGCCGGGGCCTGATGGGCCGGGCCGAGGTAGTGGCCTTCCCGACTGAAGAGTTGCGGGGCTTCCCCGGTTTGACGGCCTCCAGCAACTCGATCCTGATAGATCGAGTGGCCGAACCGATAGACCTGGCCGGCTGGATCATACGCCGGCTTCAACCCGCCGCCCTGACGAATCTGGGCCTTTTGGACGATGACGATCAGTATCGGCCGGAAAGGCCCCTGGGTTGACCGCGACCTTTTTGGCCGGATCAACCCGTCGGACCTGATGGGGCCGGAATGGCGCGGCCCCCGGGCCGCCTGAAGATCGAGCGCGACAGTCAAGATTACCGGGACGGACTTTACCGATGGCCGTGGCATATGGAATCTTTTCCGGAGGCTTGGACAGTCT
Source organism: Thermodesulfobacteriota bacterium (assembly GCA_040755515.1). Classification (GTDB taxonomy): domain Bacteria; phylum Desulfobacterota; class Desulfarculia; order Adiutricales; family JAGVGV01; genus JBFMAW01. The sequence goes on from JBFMAW010000035.1 coordinate 36,922, forward strand.
CCTGGCCGCCCGCCTACTCATGGAACAAGACGTGACGGTTCGCCTGCTGACCTTCACCACGCCTTTCTTCGGGGCGGAAAGAGCCGTTAATTCAGCCAACGGCCTCGGTCTGGCGCCGGAAATAATCGATCTCACCGAACCCCATCTCGAGATGCTGCGGAACCCGAAACACGGCTTCGGCCGGTTCGCCAATCCCTGTCTTGACTGCCACGCCTTGATGTTCCGGCACGCCGGCCGGATCATGGCTCGGAACGGAGGAGATTTCCTTTTTTCGGGCGAAGTTCTGGGACAGAGGCCCAAGAGCCAGAACCGGAGGGCCTTGGATATCGTGGCCCGGGAGTCCGGCTGGGAGGAACTGATCCTCAGGCCCTTGAGCGCCCTGAACCTGCCGCCGACCAGGCCGGAAAGAGAAGGTCTGGTGAGGCGTGAGCTTCTGAGAGGCTTCTCCGGCCGAACCCGGAAACCGCAGATGGAACTGGCCGCCCGCTTCGGGTTGAGGGATTATCCCAGCCCGGCCGGCGGTTGTTTGTTGACCGATCCAGGCTACTCCCGCCGGCTCAAGGAACTGATCGGTCGAGGACTCATCGTCACCGCTCGGGAGGCCCGTCTTCTAAGAGTGGGGCGCCACTTCCGCCTGACCGGCGGGAGCAGGCTGGTCGTCGGTCGCAACCAGGCGGAAAATGAAGTCATCGATCGGCTGTTCGAATCCGGAGACCTGATGCTGAAAGCAATCGGTCTGCCCGGCCCCCAGGTTCTCCTGTCGCCGCCCGGATCGGCCCGGCCGGAGCATCCGGACCTGGACCAGGCCGCGGTCATAACCGCCTCCTACAGCGACGCCGTTCCGGGTCAAACCTGTCGGATAGAAGTGCTGGGCCGGCCGGAGGAGGTGATCCTTACAACCAGGGCCGTGGATAAAGAAAATCTGGCCGGCCTGATGATCTAGGGCGTGGTCGGGACGGGTTAACGCTTTTGTACGACGACGGTAACCAGATTGTCACCGGAAACATGATAATATCAAAATTTAATACCTTCGCCGTTCTTTAAGGTATTAAAGCGTAACCTATGTGCGAGGTGCCTGGTGACGGAGACAATACTGGTGGTCGAGGACGAACGGGACATTCTGGACCTGATCGAGTATAATCTTCACGAGGCGGGATACCACGTCCTGAGGGCCATGAATGGCCAGGAAGCCCTGGACTTGGCCAGAAAACAACGGCCCGACCTGGTGGTTCTGGATTTGATGCTGCCGGGTCTGGACGGCAAGGAAGTCTGCCGGCGGATCAAGCAGGATGAGTCCTTGCGCCAGATACCGGTGGTAATGCTGACGGCCAAAGCCGAAGAGGTGGACCGGATAGTCGGCTTAGAATTGGGCGCGGACGACTATATGACCAAGCCGTTCAGTCCGCGGGAACTGGTGTTGCGGGTGAAAGCGGTCCTGAGGCGCACCCTGGCCCCGCCGGAACTGCCCGCCGTGATTCGTTTTCCCGGCTTGGTGATTGACTCGGAAAGGCATCGGGTCGAGGTCGGGGGCGAGGAAATCGTGCTGACGGCCACGGAGTTCAAACTGCTGAGCCACCTGGCTTCCAGGCCCGGGCGGGTTCAGACCAGGGAGATGTTGTTGGACGAAGTTTGGGGTTACCCTTATGAAGGCTACGCCCGGACCGTGGACACCCACGTCCGGCGTCTCCGGAAAAAGCTGGGTCCGCTAAAGGACTGCGTCGAAACCATACGGGGCGTGGGTTATCGCTTTCACGAGGACAAGTGAAGCCCAGGCTTTCCTTCAAGAGCGCCATCTTTATCCCCTGCCTGCTGGTGATGCTCTGCACCTTGGCTTTCGTGGCCACTTTCCTTAGAAGGGCGCTGGAAGACCAGGTTATTGTCCAAGGCCGCGAAGTCCTCTTGCAGCAGACGGCCCTGCTAGGGGAAATCATCCCCGGTCGCTGGCCGGCCAATCCGACGCCAACTGAAACCGACGCATTGGCCGATTATCTGAGCGCCAAATCCAAGTACCGGGTCACCATTATTTCGCCCCAGGGCGAGATCATGGGCGATTCCCAACTGGAAGTGACGGACCTGTCCAAGGCCGGCAACCAGTCCTGGCAGCCGGAGATCATTCAAACCATGCGCCACAACCGCGGCTGGAGTCTTAGGACCGAAGACGCGGCCGGCGAAATGATTTTCGCGGCTGAACTATTCAAACCGGACGGGCGGACGGAGATCATCCTGCGGCTGGCCATGCCCCTGGACGCCCTGGCCGACAAGATGGGCCGGGTCAAGCGGCTGATACTCTGGGCGTCCCTTCTGGGCGGAATGATCGCGCTGGGAGTGGCTTTTCTGGCGGCTTATCACGTGGCCGTCCCTTTGCGGGAACTGACCCAGGCCGCGCTAAACATCTCCTCCGGAGACCTAAGCCAACGGCTCAGGTGGTACCCTAAAAACGAGATCGGCGACTTGGCCCGGGCCTTTGACCGCATGGCCGACCATCTCCAGGAAGAGATAGAAGCGGTCACCGGGGCCAGGGACAGACTGGAAACCATTCTCCGGAGCATGGCGGAAGGCGTCCTGGTGACCGACCGGAGCGGACGGATCACCCTGGCCAACCAGGCCCTGTCCCGCCTGCTGGGTCTTGACTCCGATCCCGTGGGCCGCCTGACTTCGGAGATCATCCGCAAGGCCGACCTGATCGAGGCGGTCCAATCCGTGGCTGAAGGCTATCCTCGGGCCAAGTTGGAGATTCGAACCCTGGGACCAAGGCCGCGCATCCTGCAAGTCGAAGTCTCGGCCCTGCCAGCCGACACCAGCCGTTCGGGCGTGGTGGTCGTCTTCCACGACATCACTGAATTCAAGCGTTTGGAAGAAATGCGCCGGGACTTCGTGGCCAATGTTTCCCATGAACTGAGGACCCCCCTGGCTGCGGTGAAAGGGGCGGTGGAAACCCTGCTGGACGGCGCCTTGGACAATCCCAAGTTCGCCCGGAGATTCACCGAAGTGATCGAGCGCCACGTCAAGCGCCTCGAGGGGATCGTGCTGGACCTTCTGGAGTTGGCCAGACTGGAAAAGCAGGACCTGGTTTCCCAAAAGGAAAGCCTGTCCGTCGAAACCCTGGCCAGGTCCTGTCTGGCCGCCGTCGAGGAATTAGCTTCCGAGCGGCGGGTGACGTTGGAGAACGAACTGCCGGCCGACCCGTTGCTCGTCCAGGGTGATCAACGCCAATTGGAGCAGGCCTTGGTGAACCTGCTGGAGAACGCGGTGAAATACACCAACTCCGGCGGCCGGGTCACCTTGAGCGCTTACAAACTTGAAGGTATGATTCACCTGAAGGTGTCGGACACCGGCATCGGCATTGCCCCGGAGCATCTGCCCCGCATTTTCGAAAGGTTCTACCGGGTGGACAAGAACAGGTCCCGGGAAATGGGCGGGACCGGCCTCGGCTTGGCCATCGTCAAACACGTGGCTCTGGCCCACGGCGGTCGGGTGGAGGTCGAGAGCCGCCTCGGCCGGGGCAGCACTTTCAGCCTCACCCTGCCCGGGGCCGAGAACGCTGAAACCTGACGGGACCACGGCTTCAGGTGATCCGGGCCAGAAAAGGCTTGACGGCCGGGTCCATCCATATTAGTATAAGTATAAATACTAATATGGATGGACCATGACCGACGATATCAATCTGGCTAGAATCTTCAAATGCCTGGCCGTGGAAGCCAGGATCAAAATAGTCCGCCTCCTGAAAAGCCAGACCCTTTGCGTGAACGCCCTGGCCGCCCGCCTGAACATGACCCAGGGCGCCGCCTCTCAGCATCTGCGCCTCCTGAGGGAGGCCGGCTTGGTCAGACCTGAAAAAAGGGGCTACTGGGTCCATTATCAATTGAACGAAGAAATCCTGGCCCGCTGGGAGAAAGCGGTCGAGGACCTTTTGGCCCCGCCCCAAATCCAACTGCCCTGTTTGACCGGGCCGTTGGGCCAACCCAAGGAGGAACCGTTATGTGCCGGCCGGGCCAAGCCACCTGCCGGAAACCAGAAAACCTGATCGGCCGGCCCGAGGACTGCTCGCCGGAACAAATCCAGAAGTGTCATGGCCTGGAGCCGGAGCATCCCTGCCTGAGCCGATCGGACGGTGAACATCTCCATGACGAACGCGATGGCTCCGATCATTGAAGTTCAAGACCTCTCCAAGCGTTTCGGCGAGGTCGTGGCCGTGGACCGGATCGCCTTCCAGGTCCTGCCCGGTGAAATCTTCGGCTTTCTTGGTCCGAACGGCGCGGGCAAGACCACGACCATTAACATGCTCACCGGCCTTACCCGCCCCACGGAAGGCCGAATATCGTTTTTAGGACGGGATTACACCGCCGAGGTAAAAAAAGCCCAGCATCTCATGGGGATTGTTCCCGATGAAAGCAACCTTTACCCTGAACTCAGCGGTTACGAGAACCTGGTTTTCTGCGCCGCTCTCTATGGTTTGTCCAAACAGGAACGCAAGGCCCGGGCCAAGGATTTGCTGCGCGAATTCGGGTTGATGGACGCGGCCGCAAGGAGTTTTGCCCAGTACTCCAAGGGGATGAAACGCAAACTTACCATCGCGGCCGGCATTATTCACCGCCCGCAAATACTGTTTCTCGATGAACCGACCACCGGCCTGGACGTGGCCAGCGCCAGGCATATCCGGCAATTGATCAAGCAGTTGAACCGGTCCGGCTGTACGGTCTTCCTCACCACGCATTACCTGGAAGAAGCCGAGAGGCTAGGCGACCGCCTGGCTTTTATCGTCCAGGGCCGGGTGGTCCGCATAGACTCCCTGGCCAACCTGATGCGGGATTTCGAAGGCCGAAAGATAATACAATTCGCGTTCAGCGCCCCCGCTGACCTGCTCGTTCCTTTTCACCGATGTTTTCCCTTTTTGACCGGCGAAACGGTCGGGGAAACGGGCCTGCGCGTATACTCCGACCGAACCATTGACCTCATTCCGCTCATCCAGTTTTTCCAGGAACACCAAGTGGAGGTCATCGAGGCCCGCGGCGTCAAGCCCTCGCTCGAAGACGTCTTTGTCCGGGTCACCGGTCTCGAGACCGAGATCATGAAACGTGAGAAAGGCGGTCAGGGCAAATGAAAGACTGGATCGCCTTCTGGAATATTCTGCGCAAGGACATGGCCACCTACTACTTGAAGCCGCCCAATATCAGTTGGGGGCTGATCTTCCCCTTGGCCTGGACCGTGATGTTCTTTATTAAATCGGGAGCCGGTTTCAGCATCCGGGACATTCTGCCCGGCGTGATCTCCATGTCGGTTCTCTTCGGTACGACTTCCATGCTGGCCGTGACCGTGACCTTCGAAAGGAAAGGCCGTTCTTTCGAGCGGCTGTTACTGGCGCCCCTTTCTCTCAATCTATTGATGCTGGCCAAGACCTCCGGAGCGATAATCTTCGGTTTTTTCAATGCATTGGTACCCGTGGTCATGGCCGCGGTTTTCATTGACCTCACCGACATCTCCTGGCCGCCGGTCCTGTTAAGCATCTTTTTCATAGCTTCGAGTTCGACTTTCCTGGGTCTGTTCATCGCCGTGTCAGTCAGCGAAGTCTTTGAAGCCCAGACTTTTTCCAACCTTTTCCGGTTTCCCATGCTCTTTCTCTGCGGTCTCTTTTTTCCGATTGACCGCTTGCCGCTGTTATTGAGACCTTTGGCCTACTTGTTGCCGCTGACGTACGGAGCGGATATCCTGCACGGCGGCATAAACGGTCTGAACAGATTTCCCGTGGTAATTGACCTACTGGTCTTAGCCGCTTTCTGTATGGCCCTCTTCGCCTTCAGCCTTAGAAACGTGAAAAGAAAGTGGATCAACTGAAGACGACCTTTATTGTCGGTTCAATGTTGCCCGCCTGACATCATTCCGTCACATGTTCTTTCTATGGTGCCGGACCAAGTAAGTTGCCTGGGGCCGGCGTCATAGCCGGACTGGAAACAACAAATTCAAAAGGAGAGGAAAAATGAGAGTGATACAAAAGGTATTTTTAGGGATCGCATTGCTGGCTATGGCCTTGACCTTCGGGCCGGCCAACGCCGTCGCGGCCGACAGCCTGAAGATCGTGGGTTCGACCACGGTCTACCCCCTGGCCGAGGCCTGTGTTCTCATATTCAAGGGTTCCCATAAGGACGCCAAGATAGAACTTTCCGCCGGCGGTTCATCGGTGGGCATCAAGTCCATCATTGACGGTTTGGCCGATATCGGCAATGCGTCCCGGGACATTCAAAAGAAAGAGATCGATCTGGCCAAGAGCAAGGGCGTCAACCCGGTCAAGCACGTGGTGGCCCTGGACTGCGTGGTGCCCATCGTACATCCGTCCAACCCGGTGTCGAATCTGACCATCGAGCAGCTCAACGGCATCTTCACGGGCAAGACAAAGAACTGGAAGGAAGTGGGCGGCAAGGACGAGGAGATCGTCGTGGTTTCCCGCGAAGACAACTCGGGCACCTTCGACACCTGGCAACACTTCGTACTGAAGAAAGACCCGTTGGCCGAAACGGCCCTGAAGCAGCAGAGCAATCCCGCCGTGCGGGCTTACGTGGCCAAATCCCCCAAGGCTATCGGGTACGTAGGCTATGGTTTCGCTCATCATGCTTCGACCAAGTCCCTCAAGGTCAACGGGGTGACGGCCAGCCCGGAGACCGTATATAACAAGACCTACCCCATGTGGCGGGAACTTTTCATGTTTACCAACGGCGAGCCCAAGGGACTGGCCAAGGAGTTCCTGGACTTCGTGAAAAGCGCCAAGGGTCAGGAGATAGCCGAAGGTCCTGACGCCGGGTTCATCAAGCTAAAGAAATAGTCGAATCAGACAGGATGCGTCGCGGCCGGGGTGGGATGGTGTACCCCGGCTGCGTTCTTTCAGGCGTAACCATATTGTAACCTTCGTGACATCAAACCGTTTGGGTCTTATTCCAGTATTGAATGGCTGACCAAAGGTCTTAAGGTTTTATGAACGATTCGGAGACATCTATTCAGACCGCGGCCGTGGACAAACTTCGAAGCCAGGTGAGAATCGGAGTGGAATTGACCCCTTTAACCGAAAAGGGCGACGCCAAGGTCCGGCGCATCTTCATGGCCCTGGCCTTTTTTTCGGTCATTGTCATGGGCTTGATCGTCCTATTCCTGTTCAAGGAAGGGATCGGGCTCTTGGGGTCCGTCAATTTGAGCGATTTTCTGCTGGGACGCAGATGGCTGCCCACCTTTCATACTCCTTACTACGGGATTCTACCTCTGGTAGCCGGCTCCATGGCCGTGACCCTGGTATCGTCGCTTATCGCCGTGCCCCTGGGCGTGGCCACGGCCTTGTATCTCTCCGCGGTGGCTTCGGACTGGGTCAGGGAATGGGTCAAGCCGGCCATCGAACTCCTGGCCAGCCTGCCTTCCGTTGTCCTGGGCTTTCTCGGCCTCGTCGTCATCTCGCCCCTGATGCAGAGTTGGGGCGTTAACATCGGTCTGAACGTCCTCAACGCCTCTTTGATGCTGGCCCTCATGGCCATTCCCACCATAACCAGCATATCCGAAGACGCCCTACACAGCGTGCCTCGGGAATGGCTGGAGGCTTCCTACGCCCTGGGCGCCACCCAATGGGAAACGGTTGCCCGGGTGCTCATCCCCGGCGCCCTGTCCGGCATCGGCACCGCGGTCATCCTGGGCATGTCCCGGGCCATGGGCGAAACCATGGTCGTGCTCATGGTCGCCGGCGGCGCGGCCCAACTGCCCTCCAGCCTATTTCAGCCGGTCAGGCCCATGCCGGCCACCATCGCCTCGGAGATGGGCGAGACGCCCTTCGGCAGCGACCACTATCATGCCCTGTTCGCCATAGGCATAGTGCTCTTTGTCCTGGTCCTGGTCTTCAACCTGCTGGCGGCCTGGATTTCCCATCGTTTTCACCAGAAAGGATCAGCCACGCTATGATCGCGGCCAGGAAAATGCAACAAGCCCTGGTGTTCGGGCTTTTCCGGCTGGCGGCCCTCATCGTCATAGCCTCGCTGGGCGGCATCGTTTTCTACATTCTGGCCAACGGACTGTCGGCCATAAGCTGGAAGTTCCTGACCGGGATGGCCGACGAGGGGGGCATATTTCCGGCGTTGATCGGTACGCTTTATCTGACCATCGGCGCCGTGCTGGTGGCCCTGCCCCTGGGGGTGGCCACGGCCGTTTATTTGAGCGAATACGCCAAGGAAGGAAGAATCCTGCTGATCGTTCGGCTGGGCGTTCAGAATCTGGCCGGAGTACCCTCCGTGGTTTTCGGTCTGTTCGGCCTGGCCTTTTTCTGCATATTTTTCGGGATGGGTTTCAGCCTGCTGGCCGGCTGCCTCACCCTAGGCATACTGATCCTGCCCACGGTGGTGGGCGCGGCCGAGGAAGCCCTGCGCCAGGTGCCGGCCACCTTCCGCGAAGCTTCCCTGGCTCTGGGCGCCAGCCGGTGGCAGACCATTTACAAAGTGGTCCTGCCGGCGGCCTTGCCCGGTATAATCACCGGCAGCATCCTGGGCGTGGGCCGGGCCGCCGGAGAAACCGCCCCCATCATGTTCACCGCCGCGGCGGCCTTGTCCACTCATCTGCCCAGTTCCATATTCAACCAGGTAATGGCGCTGCCTTATCATATTTATAAGCTGGCCACGGCTTCCATGGACATGGACAAGGCCAGGCCCGCGCAGTTCGGCACGGCCCTGGTGCTGATCGCCCTGGTCCTGGGCCTGTGTCTGTTCGCCATCATCATCCGGGCTCGCATGAGACGCAAGAAAAAATGGTAGCCAACAAAATGAAAAGATTCACCAAAAACAACGGACCGATCATCTCGTCCCAGGGCGTGAACTTCTATTACGGGGATTTCCGGGCCCTCAAGTCCATCGTCCTGGACATCTGGCCAAAGGAAGTGACGGCTTTAATAGGACCATCGGGCTGCGGCAAGTCCACCTTCCTGCGTCTGCTCAACCGCATGAACGACTTGATTCCGGGCACTCGGGTCGAAGGCTCTATTCTTTTTGACGGGATGGACCTGTACGGCGCCGGAGTGGACCCGGTCAACGTGCGTCGCCGCATCGGCATGGTCTTCCAGAAACCCAACCCCTTTCCCAAATCCATTTACAACAACATTGCCTACGGACCCAGACTGTACGGGGTAAGAAACCGCCAGCGCCTGGATGAGATCGTGGAAAAGGCCCTCAAGAACGCGGCCCTCTGGGACGAAGTGGCCGACGATATGCATAAGTCGGCCATGGACCTTTCCGGCGGGCAGCAGCAACGGCTCTGTATAGCCCGGGCCCTGGCCATGGAACCGGATGTTCTCCTGATGGATGAGCCGACGTCCGCTCTGGACCCCATCGCCACTTCGCGCATCGAAGAGCTTGTTAAGGACTTGAAGAACAGTTATACTGTCATTATCGTCACTCATAACATGCAGCAGGCGGCCCGTGTTTCGGACGTCACCTGCTTCTTTTACATGGGTGAACTCGTGGAAACCGGACCGACGGAGAAACTTTTCACCCGTCCGGAAAAAGAACAGACGGAACAATATATTACCGGAAGATTCGGTTGAAAAAGAGGGCGTTGCGGTGACGGTTCATCATTTCAGCCAGGAAATTGCCAGACTCAAGGAAGATATCCTCAAGATGGGCGGGCTGGTGGAAGAAGCCCTCGAGGAAGCCACGCGGGCCTTGGTCTCCCGAGACTCCAATCTGGCCAGGGAAGTAATCAAGAAAGACACCCGGATAGACGATCTGGAGAACGCCATCGATTCCTTCGCCATCAAGCTGATTGCCACCCGGCAGCCGGTGGCGGCGGACTTGAGGTTCCTGGCCGGCGCTCTACGAATAGGCAGCACCCTGGAACGCACCGCCGATCAAGCGGTCAACATCGCCGACCGAACCCTGGTCTTGAACGATTTGGCAACTCTGGAGCCTTTTCCGGCCACGCTGCTGGAGATGGCCGAACTGGCCAAGGAGATGACCCGGAAATGCCTGGACGCCTTTGTCCGGCGGGACGTCAGCCTGGCCTACGAGGTCTGCGGCCAGGACGATGAACTGGACGATCTCAACCGCCGCCTGCTGGAAGAAATGATCGGCGTGATGATTGACGAGCAGCGGTTGATCAGGCGGGGCGTGGAAGTGATCCTGGCCGGACGGCACTACGAACGGATAGGCGACCAGGCGACCAACGTGGCCGAGGAAGTCGTCTACATGGTCGAAGGCCGGGTGATCAGGCACCACAACGCCTTAGGCCGGCAGGAGGAAACCGGACCGTCCGACTGACTCTCGTCGAGCCTATAATCGGGGCCGGCTGGAGAAGACCCGGCCGCCCTTCCGGGAGTGACGCCGCATGAAGCACGAACTGAGCCGCCGCTTGTTTCTCAAGTATAGCGCCGCCGCCGGGTCCGTCATCGGCTCGTCTTTACTCTCGGGCCTGACCGGCCTGAGACTTCTTGAAGCCCACGCCGCCCCGGCCAGCGCCTTGGCCGTGGCCAAGAGCCAGGACTATTTCAAGAACACCATCAAGGCCGTGGACCTCCTCGGGGGCATGGGCCGTTTCGTGCCTCGACAGGCCAAGGTCGGGCTACTGGTCAACAACCCCTTTACTAATATCGGCGCCCACGTGAACCCGGACGTGACCCTGGCCCTGGTCAAGATGTGTTTCGAGGCCGGAGCCAAAGGGGTTGTTTCCTTGAAAAACGAGCCCCGGAACTACTGGTCCAGAAGCGGCCTGCTCAAAACGTATAGCGCTGAATTAAACGCCTTGAAAGCCAACAGCGGAGAATACCCCGAGCGGTCCGTGCCCGGCGGGGTGTCCTTGAAAAAGGCCGAAGTGATCAAAGACCTCTTTGAAGTGGACGTGTTCATCAACGTGTCCATCGCCAAGGACCATGACGGCGTGAAATACTCCGGCCTCTTGAAGAACATGATGGGCGCCGCCACCTTTTCCACCTGCCGGTATTTCCACTCCGGCGCCATCGTCAGCGGTTACTACTCGGACGTTCCCTTCCTATCCCAGTGTATCGCCGATATTAACCTGTTGCGACGACCGGACCTGTGCGTGCTGGATGCCACCCAGTTCATCTCCGAAAACGGTCCTTATGGTCCGGGCCGTTTGATCAAAGCCCACAAGGTCGTGGCCGGGACTGATCCGGTTTTGATGGACGCCTACGGCTGCACCCTGCTGGGGCTCGATCCCAGGTCAATAATCATGCTCTCCAAGTCGGCCAAGGCCGGGCTGGGTCGGATGGACCTGACGGCGGCTGATATTCAAGAGATCGAAATATAACATGGCCGTCAAGCTGACCAAGGGCCTGGGAGCGGGCCTTTTATTACTGTTCTTTATGCTGGCCGGACCGGCGCTTGTCCTGGCGGCGGATTTGAACGCCTATCTTCCTCCACCGGCCGAAAGCAAGGATTGGCGTCCCGATGGCCCGGCCCAGGAAGTGGCGGGCCAGGATTTGTTTCAGTTGATAAACGGCGGCGCGGAATTCTACTTGAAGCACGGCTGCCAGCGGGCCTTGGCCCAGTCGTACCGAAATGAACACGGCAAGCGGATCAACCTGGAGATTTTCGAGATGCGGACTCCGGACGACGCCCAGGCCGTATTCGCCCAGAAGGCGGCCGGCCGCGGGGAAAAACTCGATCTCGGGCACGAGGCCCGGCTCGAGGATTATTATCTCAATTGCCGGAAAGGGAGAATGCTGATCACCTTGACCGGCTTTGACGGTGAAAGCGAGACCCGGACCGGTCTGGTGGACCTGGCCAGGGCCGTGGCCGGCCGGATCAACGATTGAACCGGCGGGAATAATTCCCTTCCTTAAAAACGATAGAGACGAATTTACCTTGGCCCTAGGGCCAGACGTTCAAATCCGGTTCAGGCAGAAGGCTGCCCCAGACCACTCGATCCGCCCTGCCTTTGGCCTCTCCATAAACAACGGCCGCCGCGGTTTTGGCCGCTTCGGCCTCCAATAGGTCGGCTTGGTTCAGGAAAGGAATGAGGCGGGCTCGGCGGGGCGCGTCCCGGCAGAGACCCTCGGGATGAAAAACCACCCGGGCCACGGTTTCGGCGGTAACCGGCTCGCCCCGGGCCAGACCGCTCAACCGGGCGAATATCCCGGCCCGGAAAACCGTCTCGTCGTCGAGCTTCTTCCCCAGGCCGCCCAGGCCGATCACCGGCACGACCAGTCCGGCGAAGGAAGGAATGACCGGTTCATGAGGCCCCGGCGCTTTGAGCGGCCGGTGTTTGGCCCCGTCCGCTTCCACTATGATCAGATCGGCCACCTTATTAATAAAAAGCCGGTCCACGATTTCCGGCGGCAAACCGGTCAGTTTGCCTTCCTGATTCAAACCGTCGGCCGCCGTCACGAGCGGACTTTCCTCGAAGGCCCGCCGCAATTCGGCTTCCAGATCGGCTGTTTCCGCGGCCAGGACCAGCCGTGGACTTTGAACGGGAGTGGGGGGAAAGATTTTAGTGGTGGTCGTGGTCAGGACCCGAATCCCTTGTCTCGAAGCCTCGGCGGCCAGGGTGAACATCAAGGAGGTCTTGCCGCCCGAGCCGACCAGGATCGCCATTTCGGGCAGGGTCAAGGCCAAGGCGGAAAATAAACGATTCATCGGTTGAAATGGCGCAGGATGGCTTCGAGCACCGCTCCGCCTATGGCTCGGGCCTTGTCCGATACCGAAAAACAGAATTCCCGCCGGCCGCGAGGGTCCACGTCGCCGATTTTAAGACCGGCCCTGACCTCCGACCCCGGCCGGATCAGGCCGCGCAGCACGCCGCTGACTTGCGCGGTCACCGGCCGGCCGGCCACCTCGGCCACCATTTGACCGGCGTAGACCGGATCACCTATGTCCAGGTTGGCTTTCAGGAGGCCTTCGGCCGGAGACCTCAACAGTCGTCTCAGGCTTTCGCCGGCAATTTCTCCCGGCACGCCCGTATCCGCTTCGGCCTGACCCTGATAAATGAGACGGCCCAGATTGTGTCCCCGATTGGTCTCAATCACCACGTCGGCGTCTGATCCGGCCTCGAAACCCGGACCGAGGGCCACGGTCAGTTCAGCCAGTCCGGTCGATAGCCCCAGGTTTTTTTTGGCCAGGATGGCGTCCACGAGCACATCCGGCTTGAAAAGGGGCAGGCAGTTCAAATCCGGGTCAACCAGTACGGCCAGCCGGCCTTGGGTCTGGACTTCCCCTATTTTCTCCGGCTCGTCCACCAGTTCGGCCTCGACATCCTCGACCCTGACCCGACCGTGATGCACGGCCTCGCAAAAGGAAACCGTCCGCCGAACGCATAAGGGCGCCGGAGTTTCGGTCAACAGGACCGCAAACCGGGCCCGAGCCAACCGGACGGCCACGCCGCTGGCCATCTCGCCGGCGCCGCGTATCAATACCTTCAGTTGTCTAAGCAGCATATCGCACCTTTAATCAATGAAATTAAGCCCGGCCGTCCGCCTGGTCAGACCCGGCCGCGGCTTTTGTTTCCTTCTCCAACTGGGCGCAGGAGATGCCGCGGCCGATCAGGCCGCTACGGAAGCAGCCGCCGCAGGAGAGGCAGGCCGCCGGCGCCAGATCGCCGTGGGCCCAGTGCGAGACAAGGTCAGGCTCCCGGATAAAGGGCCGGGACAGGGCCACGGCGTCCGCTTCCCGGCCTTTCAGGACTGCCTCGATGGTTTCGGGGGAGCGAAGACCTCCCACCAGGATCACCGGGGCCTTGATCTTTTCCTTGAAAGCCGCGGAATAACGGCGGAAGTAGGCCTCGTTTTCCTGGGGTTTGATGTTCCGGCGGGATGGATTCAGTTCACCGCTGAAAAACGATCCGCCGGAGACCTCGACCGCGTCCAGGCCCATCTTCACCAGGTTTACGGCCGTTTCGAGGGAATCTTCCAGTTTCAATCCGTCATCGAGGAAGTCCTCGGCGTTGATCTTGATCAGGATGGGATAATCGCCGCCGACTTCGCCGCGCACCGCCTCATAGGTTTCATAAAGCAGCCTGGCCCGATTGGCCGGGCCGCCGCCGTACCGGTCGCCCCGGCGATTGAAATAGGGCGACAGGAACTGGTTCAGCAGATAGCCGTGGGCCGCGTGCAACTGGACCGCGTCGACGCCGGCGGTCTTGGCCCGACGGGCGGCCAGTCCAAAAGATTCCACCACTTCCGTTATTTCCCGGCCGGTCATTTCGCGGGGCTTGGTTTTCAGGCCCGGCAAATCCAAAGCCGACGGGCCGTAGGGAACGTCAATACCGGCCAGCTCCGGCCTGGCCTGGACCCCGCCGTGGACCATCTGCACGGCCACTCGGCCGCCGTCCCTATGGACGGCTTCGGTCAAACGGCGGAAAGGTTCGATCATGTCATCATGATGTACTCCGGTTTGATAGGGCATCACCTTACCGTCCTGCTTGACGTAGGCGAATCCGGTCACGACCAAGCCCACCTGGTTCCGAGCCAAAACGGCCAGCAGGTCGGCCAATCGGTCCGTGGCCCGGCCTTCCTGATCGGCCAAGCCTTCCCAGGTGGCGGAACGGACGAAGCGATTTCTCAGATTCAGACCCCGAATTTCTAACTTTTCCCAAACGCGTTTCATGCCCAACCCTCCAGTGACTGTAAATCAACTCTTCAAGACTCACCCAACTTGGCCAGGAATTCTTTGGCTTCAGTGAAATCGGGATAAAGCTTCAACGCCCTTCTCATGGCCGCCGCGGCTTTTTCCTGGTCTCCGGCCTCATACAGAGCCCGGCCCAGGTTGTAGTAGAGGTTCTCGTCTTCCGGCGTCAACTTGATGGCTCGCCGATAGTTCTGCACGGCCTCGTTGAACTTCTTCTGGCGCCTCAGGCCTATACCTATCCGATTGTAAAGATTGATGGCGTTCGGGTCGGCCTCCAAGGCCTGGTTATAGGCTTGCAGGGCCTCTTCGGTCAACCCGGCTTCCAAATATATGTCGCCGACTTGCCGGGCCACTTCGGCTTTGTTCCGGTCGGCCTGGCGCATGACGTTCTGGAGTATCTTCTGGACTTCATCCTTGTCTCCGGTCTTGATGAGATACTGGCTCAGGGTGATCTGGCGCTCCAGGTTCTTGGGGCTTATGGCCACGGCTTTTCTCAAGTGCTCGGCCGCGGCCGGCAGGTCCCCCAGTTCCTTGAACACCCTGGCCAGGGCTTCGTGCCCTTTGAGGAACTGATAGCCGAATTCCACGGCTCGCAGATACATCTTCTTGGCGTTCTCCAGGTCTCCCTGGGCTTCAAAAACCTGGCCCAGGGCCAGGGAAACACGGGGATGACGCGGGTTGGCCTTGAGGGCCTTCTTGAGTTCTTCACGGGCCAGTTCATATTGCCGGGCGTCCAGGTATACCTGGGCCACGGACAGGCTTACGTCCAGACTCGAGGGCGTGCGTTTCTTTTCCAGTATCTCTTCCACTTTCGCCTTCAGGTCGTCCAGGGTGAAGGGCTTGAGCAGATAGCCGTCCACTTCGACCTCGCCCGCCTCAGCCACGGTGTGGGCGTCCACCTCGCCGGTGATCATGAGAAAAGGTATGTTTTTGAGCTGATCGTCCTCCCGCGCCGCCCGCAGCACCTCGATGCCCTTCATCCGGGGCATGTTCCAGTCGCACAGGATCAGGTCGAACTTTTCGCCCCGGAGTTTGACCATGGCCGTGTCGCCGTCGTCGGCCCGAGCCACGTTCTCGACCCCCATCAAGCGCAGCATATTAGCCAGAGTGCGCAACATGTTCGGGCTGTCGTCAGTGATGAGGACCTTGAGGTCCTTGGTTATGACGGTCATGCTTCGGTTTCCCTTTCAGTCGATTCACCGGATCATGTTATAAGCAATGGCCCTGTTCCCGAAGAATCATGTTATCCGGCCGGGCCGATCGAAGAGGCTTTCAATCTTTTTCCTTACCGTAAGGCCATCAAAAGGCTTGACGATGTAGTCATTGCAACCGGCTCGCAGAAAATCCAAGACGCTTTCCTGGTCTGCCTGGGCCGTGACCATCACCACCTTGGTCTTGGACCAGGGCGACAGTTCCAACCGGCTCTCGGCTTCCCGAATGCCAATAAGGGCTTCCCGGCCGTCCATTTCCGGCATGGATACGTCCAGGCAGATCAGGTCAAAAGGTTCCATGTTATCCCAGGCCGTTTGGAAAGCGGCCAAGGCCTGTTTCCCGTTCTCCACGGCCCGACACTCGCCCAAGTCCTCCAGAATGGCCGTCAGCTTGCCCCGGCTGACCGTTTCGTCGTCCACGATGAGGATTCTCATGGCTGGATCATGAATCCTCTTCTTCAATTAGTGACTTTTAGCCCAAGTCTTCTGACTTTATCCAATACCTTGTCCGATTGAAACGGTTTGATCAGATAGTCGTCACACCCGGCTTGGATCGAGGTAATGATCGTATCCTTATCGGTGTGGGAGGTGATCATCAATATCTTGGCCGGCTTTTCCCGAGTAACTTTGAGGGATGATTCGATCTCCCTTATTTCCAGCAAAACTTCCGTGCCGTCCAAACCAGGCATGCTCACGTCCAGGCAGACCAGGTCGAAGGGCTCTTCCTCTTCCCAGGCCTTTCTGAAAAGGGTCACCGCGTCCCGGCCGTTGTCCACGGCCTCGATCCGCCCCAGGCTCTCGAGGATGGTCACCAGCTTGATCCGGCTCACCACCTCGTCTTCAGCCACTAATATCTTCAAGTCCCCGACTCACTTCCTTGACCGCGGGGTTCGTTGTCCCCGGGGTGGCCGTCAGGTTACGGCGCCAAATAATTCTTTGTTTCAGTGGATTGTAACCGTTCCAGCAGACCGCTGGCTTCGTTGAAGGCTGGCGCCAGTTCAACGGCTATCTGGAGTGAGGCCACGGCGCCTATCCTGTCCCCGGCCGCCAGATAAGCCCTGGCCAAGTTGTAATGCAGGTTTTCCTCCTGAGGATCGAGGGTCAGGGCTTTCTGATAGCTGGCCACGGCTTCGGCGAATTTTTTCTGACGCCGGAAGGCCATTCCCAGGCGGTTATATAAATAGACGTTGCCCGGATCAGCCTCGAGGGAGTCCTGAAAAATCTTTTGGGCTTCTTCGGCCAGGCCATTGGCCAGATAAAGCTCCCCGATTTCGGCCTGGAGGTTTTGATTGTCCGGGTTGTGTTCCAAAGCCTGGGCAAAGGTTGCCTTGGCTTCCTGAACGAGGCCTTGGGCCAATAGACCCTGACCAAGTCTTATTTTGGCCTCGGCCTCCCGAGGGCCGTAAACCACCCGGGTGAAAGCCTGCCGGGCTAGGGTGATCGCTTCCGCGGCCTGGTCCGGACGCCCTTCCGCCTCGAAGACCAGCCGCCGGAAGTAAGGTACCATGGTGGCTCGAGGATTGATTCCGGCCGCCTTATCCAGTTCGGCATGGGCCTCGGCGTACCGTCCTTGCGCCAGAAAGGCTCCGGCGGCCTGGAGGTGGATTTCAAAGGGTGAGGGGGACAGGTTCCGGAAAAGGACCTCGACCATTTTATCTTCCACGTTCTGGGGCAACAAAGGTCTGATCAGGTACGCTTCATTTGGGGTCTTGGTGTTATCGGCCACGATTCTTTCTTCCAGAGGCGAAGCGATCATGATCATGGGCACTTCCAGGGAGAATTTGTCCGACCTGATGAGGCGCAACAACTCCAGGCCACTCATCAAGGGCATGGCCCAGTCACAGAATATAAAACCGAAAGTTTCGACCTTCAGCTTTTTCAAGGCGTCGTCACCGTCTTCCGCCTCCCGAAAGCTGGCGAACCCGAGCGACTGAAGTATACTCCTTAGGTTACGTCTGTTGGGCGCTTCGTCATCAACCAAAAGAATTTTAAAACGTTTCAGGTCTTTGATGAAGTTGGCCAGACTGATCATTTCTTTCCTTTCGCACCGGGGTGTATCGGCCGGGATGATTGGCTGTTCCAGTCAGATCAGCCGCTCTTCCACGAACATCTCCAGAACGAAAAGCTCGTTTTCCAGGCGCTTCACCGCCTCTTCAGCCGAGGTCAGGACGCCTGACCGACCCATGTTTTCGATCTCGAGGGCGGCCCGGGCCAGATCGTTGGCGGTCAGATTGGCCGCGCCGCCTTTTATGGAGTGGGCCTCGCGGGCCACCGTCTCGGCCCGACCTTCGGCCAGGGCCTGCCTGATCAGACCAACCTGCCCGCGCGCGTTCTGGAGGAATTCCTTCAAGACCCGGCGAAGGACTTCCTCCTTACCCATGAACTCTTCCAGGGCTTTTTCATAATCCATGGGTGCGTCCAGGTCAATGGCCTTCCCAATAATCTCCGGGGGTTTAGGGCTCGAAGGTTCAGGTTCGTCGGTCGAGTCCCCCGGACGGGTCCTGGTCCATTTTTGCACCAGGGTCAGGAGGTCTTTTCGCCGCAAGGGCTTGGACAGGTAGTCGTCCATACCGGCCGCCAGGAACCTCTCCCGATCCCCCTTGACCACGTTGGCGGTCATGGCCGCAATGGGAGTCCATTCCGGCCTGGTGACGCCTTGACTGCTGACGCCGTGCATTTTCTGCGACAGTTCCCTGATGGCTCGAGTCGCGGCCAACCCATCCATGACCGGCATTTGGATGTCCATCAATATCAAATCGTAACGTCTTTTCTTGAAAGCCTCCACGGCCTGGCGGCCGTCCTCGGCCAGATCCACGTGATAGCCGGCGCCCCGGAGGTGCTCCAAGGCCACGGCCTGATTGGTCGGGTAATCCTCGACCAGAAGAATCCGGACGTCCTTTCTTTCGGCTTCGGAGATGGTGTGTCTGGTCACCGGTATGGTTCGGTCCGATATCGCTTCCCCTGAAGCGGGATGTAACACCGAAATCAAGGCCTTGTATAGATCATCGCGTCGAATGGGCTTGGTGAGATAACCTTCTATGCCCAGTTCCCGGCAGCGACGGCCGTCGCCGATGCGGCCGAGAGTGGAGATGACCATGATCTTCGTCTTCCGCCAGGCTTCATCGGCCCGGACCGCTTCGGCCAGATCGAAGCCGTCGGCGTGGGGCATCTGGACGTCGGTCAGGAGCAGATCAAAGGATTCTTTTTGCGAGGCCGAGTGCCTCAGGATGGCCAGGGCTTCGGCCGCGCTGGTCGCCTCCGTAACCTGGCCTTGCCAGGACAGCAGATAGTCTTTCAGCACGCCGCGGTAAGTGGCGTTATCGTCCACTATCAAGATTCGTCGGTCCGCCAGGCCGTCTTCAATGTGGACCGGCAGGGGTCTCTCCCCGGTCTGCTTGGCCAGAACCAGAGTGAACCAGAAGGTGCTGCCCCGGCCCTCTTCGCTCTCGACCCCGATCTCGCCGCCTATTAACTCCACCAGACGCTTGGAAATAGCGGTTCCCAGACCGGTGCCGCCGTATTTTCGAGTGGTCGAACTGTCGACCTGGGTAAAAACATCGAAGATGGACGACTGTTTCTCCTTGGGAATGCCGATGCCCGTGTCCCGGACCAGGAAGCGCAGTTTTATTCGGTCCCCCATATCCTCGATCTTTTCACACTTCAACAGTATTTCGCCCTGGTGGGTGAACTTCAAGGCGTTTCCCGTCAGGTTCATCAATACCTGCCGGAGCCGGCCCGGATCGCCGATCAGGCGGGCGGACACGTTCGGGGCCAGATAAGAAATGAATTCCAGTCCTTTTTTCTCGGCGCCAAAGGCTACGCCGTTGGCCACGTCTTCTACCAGGTACCCTAAATCGAAAGGAATGTTTTCCAGTTCCAATTTTTCCGCTTCGATCTTGGAGAAATCCAGAATGTCACTGATCAACCCGATCAAGGAAGTGGCCTCGGAATAAATCGTTTCCATCAGGTTGCGCTGCTTGTCGTCGAGGGCCGTATTCAGGGCCAGCTCGGTCAGGCCGATTATGCCGTTGAGGGGCGTCCGAATCTCGTGACTCATGTTGGCCAGGAAGTCGCTCTTGGCCCGGCTGGCCGATTCAGCCGCGACCTTGGCCATCTCCAGTTTGAGGCGGTCGGCCAGGTGTTCCTGGGACTGTTCGAACAGGAGGGCGTTATCTATGGCGGTGGCGGCGGAGGTGGCCAACAACTCCAGAAAATCGAGATGGGAGGCATCGAACCGGCCGGGTCTGATGTCCACTACCTGCAGGGCGCCTAGGACGCCGCCTTTGGCCTTCAGAGGGGCGGTCAGGACGGACCGGGTAGCCAGACCGGTGGACTGATCAACTTTATCGAAGTGACGCGGGTCGGCGAGGGCGTCTTCCACCATCAGGCTACGGCCGTGACTGGCCGTCCAGCCGACCAGACCCTGCCCCGGCGCCAGCCGCCAACTTCGCACCTGTTCGGCCCGCGGCCCCGTGGCTTGACGGCAGACCAAGTCACCGGTGGCCAGATCGGCCAGCCAAATGGCGCTGCCCGTGGCTTCCATCCACCGGTCCACCTCCTGGAGAACCGCTTTCAGGACCTGGTCCAAGTCCAGGATTGAATTCAGGACCTGGTTGACCTGTTGGAGCAGGGCCAATTCATGGTTGCGGCGCTGGAGGGCCAGTTCAATCAGCTTGCGGGAAGTTATGTCGCGGATATGCTCGACCACGCCGGTCACTTCTCCGCACTGATCCATAATGGGAAATGAATACAGTTCCAGCCAACCCTGTTGGCCGGCGGGTCCGACGTAGGGAACTTCGTTGAAATGAGGTGTCTTGTCCCTAAAAGCCCGCCAGGCTGGACAGGGATCGCAACGCGAATCCTTCTGATGGAAGTTTCGATAGCACTTGCGGCCCACTAGGGGCAGGGCGTGGGCGTACATGACCTCCATGGCCTTGTTGACTTGCAGAACGGTCATGTCGCGGTCCAGGACGCAGATACCGTCCTGGATGGCATTCAGAACAACATCCAGAAATCGTTCGTTTTCCCGCGGCGACTCTTCCATATTGCCTGCTTTCGTTGATGTCACCGGCCACACCGGTAAAAAGCCTTATCAGGCATTCTTACGAGACGATTCATTAAAACAAGATTATCAGGCCAGCCCTGGCCCGGATTTGTTTCTCTACTTGCTTCCAAGTTCGCCGGCCCTGGCCGTAGCCGCGGCCACGGCCTCCATGATCAGCCCGCGGAAACCGCCCTTTTCCAGAACGTGGAGCCCGGCCGCGGTGGTTCCGCCGGGCGAGACCACCTGGTCTTTCAACTCGGCCGGGTGCAACCCCGTCTCCAGGGCCATCTTGGCCGCGCCCATAATGGTCTGAGCGGCCAGGAGTCTGGCCCGCGGCCGCGGCAAGCCCAGCCTGACCGCGCCATCGGTCAAGGCTTCCAGAAGCACGAAAATATAGGCCGGTCCACCGCCGGAAAGGCCGGTGACGACGTCCATGTACTTTTCTTCCAGTTCCACGGCCACGCCCACGGCCTCGAATAAGGACCTGGCTGTTTTCATGTGCTCTGGTGTGGCGAACGACCCGGGCGACAGGGCCGCCGCGCCGGCCAGAACCAGGGCCGGCGTATTGGGCATGACCCTTATGACCGGGACCGGGGCCGGCCAGGCCGCCTCGAGTCGGGCCAGGGTGATGCCGGCGGCCACGGAGATGATTAAATGATCGGCCGTGACCGCGGCCGCGATCTCCTTCAGAACGTTGTCCATGACCTGGGGTTTAACGGCCAGGATGACGACCGGAGCCGATTTCACCGACTCGGCCGCGTTTTCAACCAAGGCCGACTGGTAGTCCCGGCGCATTCTATCCTGGCGGCCCGGGTCCGGGTCATGAAAGCAAATTTCTTCCGGTTTGGCCGTGCCGCTGGCGATCAACCCCTTGATCAAGGCTTCACCCATGTTGCCGCCGCCGATAAATCCGTATCTGTATCTCTGGCCCATATGCTCCTCCTTGAATGATCGGCCTGACTATAATTACCCCGAAAGCGCGTCGAGTGGAAGCCCCTGTAGTTGGCAAGATATTTCATCTTGTGTTAGTTTGCGGCGGGTGGAATTCAGTAAATCCACCGAATCTGGCCCAAGTCCGTAGGGGCGGCCCTCCGTGGCCGCCCTGATTCAGGTGGAATTCAATGAATTTACCGAACCTGGCCCAAGAGGAAGATACTCCATGTCTCTGACCACGGATAATGAACCTGAACCAACGGTCTTTCTGGTGACCGGCGGCGCCGGTTTCATCGGCTCGAATTTTGTCCTGAAATGCCGCCGGGAGAGAAAGGCCAGGGTGGTGAACCTGGACAAGCTCACCTACGCCGGCAACCTGGAGAACCTGGTCGAACTGAAAAACGACCCAGGCCATATCTTTGTTCACGGCGATATCGGTGACGCCGGACTGCTGGGCCGGCTCTTGTCCGAGCATAAACCCGCGGCCCTGATCAACTTCGCCGCGGAAACCCACGTGGACCGTTCCATTATCGGCCCGCGGGCCTTCATGGAAACCAACATCCTGGGCGCTTTTAACCTGCTCGAAGCGGCCTTGGCTTATTGGCGGGAATTGAAAGACAGCCGGCCTTTTCTCTTCGTTCACGTTTCCACGGATGAAGTCTTCGGCTCGTTAGGCCCGGATGACCCTCCTTTTTCCGAAACCACGCCCTATGCCCCCAACAGTCCCTACGCCGCTTCCAAGGCGGCCAGCGATCACCTGGCCAGGGCTTATCACCACACTTACGGCCTGCCGGTCATCATTACCAACTGTTCGAACAACTACGGCCCGCGCCAGTTCCCGGAAAAACTGATCCCCTTGACCATCCTGAACGCGCTTCAAGGCCGGCCCTTACCCATATATGGCGACGGGCTCAACGTCCGGGACTGGCTTTACGTCGAGGATCACGCCGCGGCTTTACTAAGAGTCATCGAGCGGGGCCGTCCGGACCAGACTTACAACATCGGCGGGAACCGCGAGAAGACCAACCTCTGGATAGTGGAGACCATCTGCGGCTGCCTGGACGATCTCCTGCCCGACTCGCCGCACCGTCCGCACCGCGATCTCATCACCTTCGTTCCTGACCGCCCCGGTCATGACCGGCGCTACGCCATAGACAGCGGTAAAATAAGACGCGAACTGGGCTGGACGCCGGCCGAGACCTTCGAGACCGGCCTGACCAAAACGATTCGCTGGTATCTGGAAAACAAGAGTTGGGTCAAATCGGTCCAGACGGGCGAATACCGGGCCTGGCTGGAACTGAACTACGCCGGACGTTAGAAGGGTTTCTTGAAGTCAAAAGAGGCCACGATGAGAATTCTCGTCACCGGCGCCAACGGCCAATTAGGCTGGGAACTGGTCCGGCGCGGACCGGCCCGCGGCCAGGAAATAATCGGCCTGACCAGAACCGACCTCGACGTGGCCGACCGGGGCCAAATCTTGACCGCGGTGGGGAAATCCGGCGCGGCCCTGGTGATCAACGCCGCGGCGTATACGGCGGTGGACAAGGCCGAATCCGAGCCGGAAAAGGCCCTGGCCGCCAACGGGGACGCCCCGGGTTGGCTGGCCGAAGCCTGCGGCCGGGAAAATATTCCCCTCATCCATGTTTCCACCGACTATGTCTTCGACGGCCGGAAACAGGGCCCGTACCTGGAGACGGACCCGGTTTCGCCTTTGGGGATTTACGGCCGCAGCAAGGCCGAAGGAGAAGCCAGGGTCAGGAGCGCCCTGGCGCGGCACATCATCGTGCGGACCGCCTGGGTATACGGCCGCCATGGCCACAATTTCGTCCGGACGATTCTTCGCCTGGCCCAGGAAAGGGAAGCGCTCAAGGTGGTGGCCGACCAGTACGGCTGTCCCACCAACGCGGCCGATCTGGCCGAGGCCCTGCTGGTCATGGCGGCCAAACTCGACTCCGGCCTCGAGGCCTGGGGGACTTATCACTATTGCGGCGGCGGCCGGACCACCTGGCACGGCCTGGCCGTCAAAGCGGTCGAACTGGCCTGGACCCGCCTGCCGATCAAGGCCAGGGAAGTCATACCCATCACCACGGCCGAATATCCGCTGGCCTCGCCCAGGCCGGCCAATTCGGTCCTGGATTGCGGCCGGACGGCCGAGGTTTTCGGCCTGGTTCCACCTGCCTGGCCGGAAAGCCTGGCGCGGCTGCTGGATGAAGCCTTGCCCGAGTGGTTTCCCGGAGCGGCATAAGGACAAAGTTGACGGACTTGTAAAAAGTCCGTCATCAGGCCGAGGGCGATTAAGCCCCGGCCTGGGGTGAGGGTGGAACCACTTGAATTTACTTCAAGTGGCGGGAGAGGGACAGCCCTCTCCCGCCGAGTAAAA
>JBFMAW010000036.1:0-60349 GCA_040755515.1 Thermodesulfobacteriota bacterium
AAGTCGAAAACCGACTTTTTACTCGGCGGGAGAGGGCTGTCCCTCTCCCGCCACTTGAAGTAAATTCAAGTGGTTCCACCCTCACCCCAGGCCGGGGCTTAATCGCCCTCGGCCTGATGACGGACTTATTACAAGTCCGTCAGGCTTGCGCCTCCGACAAGGAGCGGATTGATGAATTTAAATAAACCATCCTGGTTCCTGCCCTGCTTGGTCCTGATGATGTCCCTATCGCTGACCGGTTGCGGACTTTTCGGGTTGGGCAAAAGCTATCGAAGCGATCTTAAATTGAAAATAGCCATCTTGCCTTTCCAGGACTCCATCGGCCTTGGCGGCGAGGCCGTGGAAGAGAATACGGCGCGTCTGGTTACGGAGTACCTGGCCAAGGAAAAACAACTGCTGATCGTTCCCTGGTCCAAAATGGAAGCCTACGTGGCGGCCAATAACATCCCCCTGCCTCTGAACCAGAGCACGGCCTTGATGGTCGGCCGGGCCCTGGGCCTCAACGCCGTGGTCCTCGGCTCCATCACGGAGTTGAACCAGCTCCAACAGCGCAAATACTGGCGGAAATGGTTCCGTTTCCTCTTCAAGAAAAAAGACTATATCACCGCCGTCCTGGCGGCCAAGGTCGTGGACGTGGAAAGCGGTATCGTTCTGGGCGCCGAGGTGGGGTCAGGCGAAACCATGCTCAAACCGACCGAGGAAGACCTGTGGATGGGTCCTCGCCGCCCCGTAGTGGAACAGACCACGGTGGCGGCCACCCTGGATGAGGCCATGGAGTCGCTGGCGGATAACATCATCGCCGTGATGCGAAACACGCCCTGGAAAGGATTCGTCACCAGCGTATCCGGCCGAGGAGCGATCATCAATGCCGGGGTCGAAGTGGGGATCAAGGCCGGGCAGAAATTCGTGGTCTATTCAGTGGCCGAAAAGATTACCAATGAAGCCGGACAGACTTATATCGTACCCGGACCGCCCAAGGCCAATCTCGAGGCGGTGTCGGTGAAGGACGAGGCCACCGAACTCAGGATCGTTTCCGGAGAGGTGTTGCCGGGGGAAACCGCCTACTTTATGCCCTGACGTATAATTCCCGCCCGGTCTGGATTTTTCCGGCGAAAAGATGGTTCTTCGTTCGAATGGAGACAACCATGCCCCCGGCTTCGGTCTATTTCAATCGGTAGTCTTGGCCAGCAGTTCCCGAGCCGCGGCCCTGGTCTTGGCCGTGGGCGCCTCGCCGCTCATCATTCTGGCTATCTCCTCCCGACGTTCCTCCTCGTCCAATGACCTGATTACGGTCAAGGTGCGCTCGCCGCGGACTTCCTTGTAGACATAATGATGATTCTGGCCGAACACCGCTATCTGCGGCAGATGGGTGATGCAGAGTAATTGATGGAAGCGGGATAGACTCCTGAGCTTGCGGCCGACCACCTCGGCCACGGCCCCGCCGATGCCGGCGTCCACTTCGTCAAATATTAGGGTCTGAACCCGGTCCTGGCCGGCCAGCAGACTTTTCAAGGCCAACGTGGTCCGGGACAGTTCTCCGCCCGAGGCTATCCGGGCCAAGGGCCGCGGTTGCTCGCCCAGGTTGGGTGAAATCAGGAACTCGATTTCATCCCAACCCAGAGGACCCAGGGCGACCTCGGAACCATCCGTTCCACCTGAATTTCGAAATTCGATGGCGAACTCCAGATGAGGCAGACCCAGTGTTCTCAATTCGGAGGCCAGAACCGCGGCCATGCGGCCGCCCGCTTCCCGGCGCAGAACACTCAATCGGCCGGCCGTTTCCCGGACCTGGCGCCGGGCCTCGTCCACGGCCGCCTTTAGACCGTCCCAATCCCGTTCCATCTCTTCGACTTGGTCGAGATCGCTCGATATTTTACGGGCGTAGGCCATGACCTCGTCCAGGGTGGGACCGTACTTCTTCTTCAGGCGACCCAGGAGAGCCAGTCTGGCCTCGATCTCCTCCAAGCGCTCCGGATCAAAACGAATCCGATCCAAATGGTCCCGCAAAACCAGGGCCACGTCCGCCAGTTCGTGATAGGATTCCTCGATTCTAGACCAGACCGGCGCCAGGCGGTCATCCATGGCCGCCGCCCGTCTGACCGCGGTCCTGGCCCCATCCAGGCTTTCAATTACCGCGCCGGACCGGCCGTATAGATGATCATAGCCCTCTTTGACCAGGGAGAATATCTTCTCCGCGTTTCGGCTCAAGGAGCGTTCCTTTTCCAAGACTTCGTCCTCGCCCGGGGTCAGAGCCGCCGCTTCAATTTCCCTGGCCTGGAAATGCCACAGGTCAATCCTGGCCTTGGCTTCATTTATCCGGTTTTCCAGGCGTCCGGCCTTGTCCGTCAAGTCAACCAGGGCGTTATATACTTGACTCATGGCCGCGCGCCGCGGCATAAGGCCGGCGAACTGGTCCAGGAACAGGAGCTGGCGGTCGGCCTGCAGCAACTGTTGATGCTCGTGCTGGCCGGAAACGGCCACCAAGTCCCGCGCCAGGGAGGCCAGTTGGCTTAATGCCGCCAAAGCACCGTTTATGTACAAGCGGTTGCGGCCGGACTTATGGAGAACGCGGCGGATGATCAATCCCTCCGCCTTGGGCAGGCCCAGTTCTTCCAACCGCCGGTCAAGGCCCGCCGGGTCATCGAAATGAAAAAGCGCCTGGACCTCGGTTTCCTCGGCGCCGAGTCGGACCAGGTCGGCGCTGGCCCGGCTGCCCAGGATGAGGTTTATGGCGCCCACGATAATGGATTTGCCGGCTCCGGTTTCTCCGGTCAGGACGTTGAAACCCGGCCCGAAAACCAGGTCGAGTTCCTCGATCAGAGCCAAGTTCCTGACGCTTAGTTCGGCGAGCATGGCGGTGGGATCGACATATCAAGCGGTTCAGTCGTCAACGGTGACCCGCAGTACCTCCTGGTACGTGGTTTCCCCCCTTATCATCAATCGCAGAGCGTTCTCCCGCAAGGTGCTCATGCCTTCGGCCCGGGCGGTTTTTTTCAGCACCTTGGCCTCCTCGCCGGTCATGGTCAGATGCCGCAGGCGATCGGTCAAGGGCATGACTTCGAGCGTGGCCAGTCTCCCCAAATACCCCGTACCCCGGCAGCGATCACATCCCCGTCCCTGTTTCAGCCTCAAGTCGCCGTTGGTCTTCAGTCTGAGGCCCAGGGAGACCACCTGTTCTTGAGTCAATATCACGTCCTCGGAACAGTGCGGGCAGATTCGGCGGAGCAGCCGTTGGGCCAGAATCCCGATTATGGTCGAGGCCACCAGGAATCTTTCCGCGCCCAGGTCAATCAAACGGGTCAGGGCCGAAGGCGCGTCGTTGGTGTGCAAGGTCGAAAGCACCAGGTGACCGGTCAAGGCGGCCTGGATGGCGTTTTCGGCCGTCTCGAAATCGCGCATTTCGCCGATCATGATTATATCCGGGTCCTGGCGCAGGATGTTGCGCAAAATGGTGCCGAAAGTGACGCCTATCTGAGGCTGGACCGCGATCTGGTTGAATTCCTCGTGGATCATTTCGATGGGGTCTTCCACCGTGGTGATGTTGACCCCTTCATGGTACAAGGCCCGCAAGGTCGAATAAAGAGTGGTGGATTTGCCGCTGCCCGTCGGGCCGGTCACCAGGATGATGCCGTGGGGACGGCCGATGAACTCCTGGTATTTAACCAGATCGGCTTCCTGGTTGAACAGGTCGGCCAGATCACGGAAAAGGACGTTGGGATCGAGAATGCGCAGCACCACCTTCTCCCCGAAGGCCACGGGCACGGTCGAGACGCGCACTTCCGCCTCGTTGCCTTTGTGGTTGATTTTTATCCGGCCATCCTGGGGTCGCCTCTTCTCGGCGATGTCGAGCCGCGAAATGGTCTTGATCCGGGAGACCATGGCCGGATGGATAACTTTGGGCAGGCGGTACAGGTTGTGCAGAACCCCGTCAATCCGCATCCGGACCAGCGACTCGTTCCGTTTGGGTTCGAGGTGAATGTCGCTGGCCCTCTGTTCAAAGGCGTACCCGAAGAGATAGTCAACCGCGTTTTTGACGTGCTGATCGCTGGCCTGGATTTCCTCGGTGGATTTAAGGCGAACGTATTGTTCCAGGTTGCTGAGGTCCACCGACGGTCCGGAAACCTGGTGTTCGGCGCCGACGATGGAACTCTTGAACCCGTAGAACTCGCTGATGAGTTTCTTGATGTCCGTCCGGGTGGCCATGACCGGAGAGACGCGCAACTCGGACACGCGCCTCACGTCGTCCAGAACCATCTGGTCGAAAGGGTTCCAGATCGCCACTTCCAAGGACTGATCGACTATGCCTATGGGTACGACCAGGTGCTTCTGGGCGAAAGACCTGGGCAGGGTCTTGGTGACGATGTCCAGGTCCAGTTCCAGGGGGTCTATCTTCTTGAAGGGCAGGTTGACGTCGTCGGCCACGGCTCTCATGATGACTTCTTCGTCTATGGTCTTGCCTGGCCCGCCCGGCAGGGGCAAGGCCAAGGAAACCAGGGCCTCGAGGGGATCGAATTCCTCGATCCGGTCACGTTCGCCGCCGGCGCCGCGGGCCTTGAGCCGGGCGATCTTGGCCGCCTGGGCCTTGATGGTTTTTTTTATATCCTCGGACCTTTCCAGGGTGATCAGCCCTTCCCTGATGAGCAGGCCCAAGAGGTAATCCAAAGTCATCTGGCTTCCGGTCATAAGATAATCATAGTTAGAGATAGGGAATCGAAGCAAGCGAAAAAGCGCGGCCGGCCGGCCGCGCTTTTCCCTATCAAGGCATCATGGATTGACGTCAGGGAATCAGTACTTCTCCTTCCAGGCCTTCAGGCCGCTCTTGACCTGGCTGGCCGTGGTTTCGGTAATGCTGATGATGGCGCCGGTCGAACTCTGGACCATGACCTTGGAATCGGCGCCGATGTGGAACGACGGCGCCGTGCCGACGCCGGTTCCCAGGCTCACCCTGGTCAAAACATTGTGTCCACCCTCGGGTATCTGCTGGCTGCCGGTGCCGATGACCGACTGGCTCCAGGCGGTGCCGCTCATATAATACAAGGCCCAGAGATAACTCTGACCTTCATAGTCGCAGACGTCCGCCGAAGGCACATAGGTGGAGAAAGTCACTATTCCGCCCAGAACCACGGGTTGATACAGGCAGCGTTCGCCCACGTCCGGAAACTTGAGTTTCCAACCTGACTTGGTCATGACCCGGTCGGTGATGTAGGTGCTCAGTTCCATGTCCCAGTGTCCGTCGCTGGTCAGGTCCACGTACCCGTTCTCGTATACGGTCACGTTCGAGGTGTCCTCGAGATTAGTCTTACTGACTTCGGCGAAGCTGAACTGGCCGGCGTTCGGCCCGCTCTCGTACTTGGGCTCCCGGACGCCGTAAAACCACTGTCTCGAGTTGTATCGGCAGGTCGTACAAGCGGCCACGCCTGGGTCAGGGTAACACTGGCTCAGGCATTCCGACTTGTCGTTGACGGACCAGAAACGGCCGGTGCCGAAATAAACCCACAGGTTGCCGGACGCATCAACCGTGGCGTTGAGGGCCGAGGAAATCGGGCCGTCGGTCTGGAGGAGGGTGCTCATGGTCCAATTATTCGGGTCCTCGTCGGGCGCTCCGCTGGAAGTGGTGGTCTTGATCCGGTGCATCACGCCGGTCCAGGCTCCGGGTGAACCGCTGGTCGAGCCGATGTAGACGATTTCGCTTGACCATTTGATCAACCCGCCTTCCTCGATGGTTGCCAGGTCCGTGTCCACCGCGGCCGGGTCGGCCATGAAACTGGTGTTCTCGGTCACGACAAACGGGCTGATTCGAGCCATGGTTCCGGTTTCGGCGTTCAGCACGAAAACGCGGCCGTTCTGATCGCTCGAGCCGTCATAAGCCTGGGTCCCGCGCGGCCCGGAGCCGATGACCACGAACCACTTGTCTTTCACCCTGACCACGGCCGGATAGTTGGTGGTCAACCCCATTTCCGGATGGGAGAAAGTCCAGAGCAGCTTTGGCGGCGCCTCGGGGTCGGTGACGTCCAGGGCGAAGTACTCGGAACGGAAGGTCCTCTTTTCTTCCGGACTGGTTTGGACTATACCGTCCCGGTTGAAGTCGTCGGTGCTGGAAATGTCCTTGCCGCCCAGCCTGAGCCCACAGATCAGTATGCTCCTCCAGCGGCCGTCCGCGAACCTGATGTCCGTGGGTTTGGGTTTGAGGTCCACCATGTAGACGTGTGGATAGGCTTTATCTTTAAGCCATTGCAGGTGAGGCAGCATGGCCTGGGGCACGAAAGCCCACAACTCGGCGCCGAGGTCATAGGCCACGGGGTTGTACTGCTCGCTCGGGGAAGTGGAGATGATATAGGATTTGGTGACCGGGTCAAAGGTCACGCCTGAGGCGGTAATGGTTTTGCTGAAGGAGCGGCTGGTCCGGTCCCAGAAGCCGGCGTTGAAGGCGTGAAGGACGCCGTCATTGGTCCCGATGTAGAGCACGTTGCGGCGCTTGGCGAAGGCCTGGCGGTAGTTAAAGTAAGAACTGTCGTTGTAAATCATGTCATAGGCCTCTGACGGAGCCGCCACCACCGCCGGCGTGGAATAGATCACGTCGCCCATCTTCCAGGTCTTGGCCGTGCCGTCCACCAGCAACTGCCTCTTGCGCCAGTTCTGTTGATCCTGGCCGACGGCCCAGCGCATCTGCTTCCTGACGCCTTCCTCGAGGGAAAGCTGGGTGGGCGACATGGCCATGACCAACCCCTGTCCTTTATCGTCCTCGATCAGGCTGGCCGTGACCAGGGCGCTGGCGATCACGTCGGCGTTGACCGCGGTGGCCACCTGGATGGCCGTACTGAAGGGTGCTCCCACCGCGTTGGTGGCCAGGTTGACGATGACGTCATTGCCGGTAACGGTAATGGTGAGAGGCGAGTTATTGACCGCGGGCACCCGGTACTCGATCCTGATCTGTCCGCCGGTCAAGCCGGGCTGGACCGCCGTGAACTCCAGATTGTTGCTCGCCCCGGTCAGATTGGTGGTCATGGTGGCCCGGGCCATCAGGTACGGGGCGAGAATGGTCCGGTCAACCGTTGATTCGGGATCGAACAGAATCGTTTCGGAAGCGGTTGTTTCGGAACCGGTGGCCAGGCCTCCGTCGCTCACCATTCCGTCCGAGTTTTGATCCACCCAGGTCCAGACGCGTCGTTCCTTGTTGGTCGAGTCGTAGGGCCGGTTGGCCGCGGCCGAGGCGCCGGCCAGCCATTTGCCGCCGTCCCAGATGGTCTTCACGTCGCTGAGCTGGCCGACGAGGGCCGCGCCCTCGGTGAGGCCGTCGCCGTCCGAGTCGGTGTAGAACTTGACCTTGGTTTCATTGGCGCCGGTATCGAAGTAGAACTGCACGATTCGGTCCGGAGTCACGCCGCCGGACGGGTAGAGGTCCATGACGCCATTCTGGTTGGTGTCTTCGCGCAGGTTGCCGTAATGGTCCACGAAGAGGCCGTAAACCTGGCCGGACCACCAGAGGCTGTTGCCGGCGCCGTCGGTGAGCCGGGGATAGAACAAGGCCTGGTAAAGGGCGCCTTCACCCGTTCTCGAACCGGAGATGACGCTGGCCGCCGTGCCCGAGGAAGTCCGTTCCAGGATGGAAGCGAACGATTCGTTCAGCTTTTCCTCCATCTTGAGCGGGTTGACCACGTAGAAATAGGTGTCCGGGAGTCCGTCGTGGTCCTTGTCCCATTCGTCGGTCAGATCAGGCTTGTTATTGCCGTTGGAATCAATGAATCCGCCGTACTTGGCGGCGTAGAACAAGGGGTTGTCCAGCAACTTGGCCGGACCGCTGCCCGAACCCTTGGGGTAGAAGGTCCTGACGGCGGGGGTGTCACGGGAAAGCTTGGTCGTGCCTCGCGCCGAGCCGTCGCCGGCCCAGCGCCCGGGGGGGGTGTCCAGATAGTAAAGGACGTCGCTGGAATCCGAGGTGTCCTTGTCCCGGACTTCCAGATAGGTGCCGTCACGGGAGACGCCGGAAGCATCCGCCGCGCCCGAGATGATGTACCCCATGTGTTGCATGATGCTGCCGGCCGCGTACTCGGAGGTCAGGGTTATCTTCACGAACTCGGCCTTGTTCATATCCGCTTCGCTGTTGATGGCCACGTCCAGGCCGCCGGACTTGTAATAGAGCTGATATTCATAAAGGGTGATGGCGTCCATGTCGTGGTCCGCGCCCTGTTCGACGTCCTCGAAGTTGATTCGGAAACGGCGGTGCCAGGGATTATTCATCTCCTTGTCCACGAAGAAATCCACGATGGTGTTGGTCGGTTGGAACTGACCTTCGGCGCCGTTGATGCTGTACCCGCCCACTGACTTGGCAAAGGGGACCAGGGTGATGACCTTGTCCTGGATAGGTATTTCTATGCGGGGCAAGGGCGAGGCCAAGGCCACGGCGTAGGTGGTCACCTTCTGGTCGCCGGCCACGTTGTGAAGGTCGTTGTTATGGCCGTAGTAGGACACGGCGGCGGAGTAGTAGCTGCCCTGCTTGGTCGGCTCCTCGGGGCACAGGCCCCTCACCTTGCTGAAACCGGAAATGGCCTTTTCCGAACAGGAAGTGTTGAAGTTGGAGGGCGAGGTTTCGCTCTGGCCGACAAAGTAATTGCCGGTAATGTTTTCCTGCGTGCCTATCTCGTCGGTCAGGGTGCTTACGTTGAGGGTGCCCAGGGTTCCGGAAAAGGTGGCGAAGGCGCTGCCCGGAAGCTGGTCCGAGTCAAAGGAGGGAGTTATGTCGCTGATGACCATCATGAACGGTTTGGAGCAGCGGGCGAAACCTGATGTAGTGTTGTAAGGGTCCAGCCAACTAGGCTGGGGCAGGCTTAAAAGGTAATCGTCGTTGCTGGTGCCGCTGTAAGTGAAGTCCGAGGTGGGTGTGGCCGTGCCGGCATAATACCGCAGGCCCTCGTACATCATTTCGGCGATGGGGTTGCCCCACAGGCGGCACTCGCCCTGGTTGATGGCCCGGGTGGCGATCCAGCCGCAGTTGGAATTGTGGGAATAGCTGCCGTAATCGAAACCCCTGACTCTAAAGCGGTCAATGGTTTTTATGATGCCCGCCGTCGAGGTCAATTGGCCGGTGTTAGCGTCGATTTCATCGCGAATGGAACTGATGTTCTTTCGGAGCACGCCGCCGGAGGTGTTCTTGGTGTAGGAGCCGGTGATGAGGCCGAAGAACATCGTATCGGTTTCACCGTGCTTCTGGAGTATGCCGATGGGTTTGTAGGCGCCGTTGGGATACTGTTTGCAATTGGCTTCGGGCATGGCCGGATCGCACACCTTGATCCGGACCACGTAGTCCACGATCTTGGTGGACAGCCCGGTGACGTTGTAGGTGGTCTGCCTCAAGGTGTTGGTGGTCAAATCCGCCGAGGTGGAGCAGAAAAAGTTGGGCGGGACGACTTCCCAATCCTGGCCGGTGCTGGCCGGTCCTTTCCAGTAAAGAATATAACTGTCGTTGCCCGCGCGTTCCTGGTGGCGGAACTCGATGGTATGGGCGCCCTGAGTGAGGCTGATCTGACCCTGATGGCTGGTGCAGTTGCACCAGGAGTGGGCGTTGTACCAACTGGCCACGACCACCCCGTCAACGATGAATTCCAAGGCGTCGTCACCGTCCACGGCAAAGGTGTAGGTCCCGCCCTGACCGCTAGGAATATAAAGCGTTCCGGTTATGACGGTGAGATAATAATCGTCGTTGTCCGTGGCCAAGCCGCCGCTATAGGGATTGCCGTCGGATTTGCAGGTGCCGTAACCGCC
This sequence comes from Thermodesulfobacteriota bacterium, assembly GCA_040755515.1. Lineage (GTDB taxonomy): Bacteria > Desulfobacterota > Desulfarculia > Adiutricales > JAGVGV01 > JBFMAW01. The sequence goes on from JBFMAW010000036.1 coordinate 9,760, forward strand.
CGGGCAATCGGCCGGGTCGTCGTACACGGCGATATTGCCGCCCGGCGGCGGCGCGTTGCCGTTGGTATTGGGACACATATAGGTGGGTGGATTGTCATGGCAGAGAGGGTCCGGGTTGGGATTCGTGCCGGTGTATTTATGGGCCGTGTTGGCGAAACGACTGATCATGTCGGCGAACTCGGTCGAATTCGCGGGATAGCCTTCGTAGCGCGAGCTGCCGGGGTCATCCAGCGAGTTATCCACCACCGGTCTTTCCTTGGCCACCCAGTTCCAGATGCGGCTGGGCGAAGGAACATTGGGTAGGACGCGCAAAAGCGGCCGGTAACTGGAGCTCGAGGGATCGTACAAGGAGGAGCAGGCGAAGAAATGTTTCCTGCCAGACAGAGGTAAGGCGTAGTCGGCATAATCGCTTAAATTATATCCGTCCACGGCCACGCTGGTGTATTCCTTGCCCCAGGAATGGGCGTCCCGGGGCACATAGGCCCGTTCCAGAATCGTGGCCGAAGCCGTATCCGAGTAACGGTACCCGCCGTACAGCACCTTGCGCAGGGCGTCCATGCGGGTCATGGTCAAATAATTGAGAAAGTTGCCGCTCCATTCCCCCGCGCCGCCGCACTTGCCGTCCGAAGTCTGCCTGGTCGGCTCGAAGTACTGGTTGCCGCTGTTGTACAGATAGCATTTATTGGTGTCGAAATAGCCGTAGTAAGTGATATCAGGGTTGAAGCCCACGTCCAGGTCGCCGTCGCCGTCCAGGTCCGAGGCGTCGTTATAAGCCTCGTAATAGAGTTTGTGGTCCCGGCCCATCACCAGCAAGACCAGCGGCGGACTGCCGGCCGAAATAAACGGCGGCGTGGCCTGATATTCGCCGATCGTGGGCAGGACGGCCCGGGCTTCTCGAGCCGAAGCCATCAACAGAGACAGCGCGGCCAACAACAGAAACGGGTATGTTTTCTTAATCATGACTTCACTCCTACCTGAGCAGGATTACCTGAAAGGCCCGGATGCCTTCCCGCAGGACCAGGACCTTCTGTCCCGTGCCCAGTCGGTTGAAGGGTATGGGTTCCTCGTTGGTGGTTCCGTCCGACATCGGGATGCGTTCATATATGGCGGCGTCCGCGGTCAAGGTGAAAAGGATATTATTGACCCCCAGGCGCCGGTCATGCTCGATCCTCGGCCCTTGGGTTATCACGCCCTCGAGCCACTCGGGCGCGGCCCAGGCCGGCTCCAGGGACCCCCAGGTCAGGGCCAGGCATAAGGTTGCCGCCAGGATCAGGTTCCGGCCCATTTCACACCTCCATGATCGGCCGATGACGGCCGGGACTAGAACGTGGGATAGGCGTCATAGCTCAAGAACAGATAGGCAATGCCCTTTTCGCTTATGCTGCCTCGGGTGTTGATCAGGTAAACCGTCTTGATGCCTCCGCCGGCTATGCCCTTGCCCGCGCCTTCGTATCCGGCGGCGGCCACGGCCGAGGCGCCCGGCACTTGAACGGTCGGGCCCTTGTCCACCGTGGCCGTGCCGGACATGGGCGTGGGGAAGGTTATATCGGGATTGGTGATTATGTCCTTGGTCCTGGGTACGAAGGCGAAATCGCCATAGCGGACGGTGACCCCGCCCAGGTTGTAATTGTTGGGCCAGGAGCCGTTGTCATCCAGGTTGGCGGAGAGGATATGTCCCGCTGCCTGGCCGGCGCCGTCGGCGGCGAAAAAGGCCGTGCGGCCCAGACGGGTGTTGCCTGAAATCTTGATCTCGATGTTGGTGGTCATCAGCGCGGCCGCGCCGAGCAGGCTAAGTACGGATAGCAGCATCAGGGCGATGACCAGGGCCATGCCCTCTTCCGGGTCGCGGCCGGGTCTGATGACCCGGTGGAATCTTCTGACCAGGTCAACCTTCATAAATTCTCCTTTAGCTTCCTATGATCGTAGTCATATCCAAGCGGTGAGCCGCGCCCCGCTCGGTCCAGGTGACGGTCACGGTTATGGTCTTCATGAAAACGTCCGGCGTGTTATCGACCACGTTCCAGGAACGGGTGAAAATGCCGCCGGCCGCGCCTCGAGGATCGATGTTCACTTCGGGACTGCCGGCGTTGGTGATGTTCACGAAGGCCAGGTAGTAAAACTCTTCCATTTTATCTTCAGCCAAATACGTGGCTTCGGTCAGATAGTTGCTCTGGCTGTTGCCGTGAATGGAAGTGCCCTGCATGCTGGCCACGGCCATGAAGCCCACGCCGATGACCACGGTGGCGATCAGTACTTCAATCAAGGTGAAGCCCTGACGCCCTCTAAACAGTTTCTCGGGAGTCGTCATAAGTCTTCCTTTCTCAAGTCCAGCCCTGCTCGACCTTAACCCGGCCGGTCGTGTTGGAGGCCTTGATCTCCCATCTAATCCCGTTCGCGTTGGTCAGTTTGACCTTGAACTCGGACCCGACCGCGGTGGAACCATTGGGCAGGAAAATAATCTGATATCCATTGGCCACGGGCCGGGAGCCATCCGGCCGGCAGACCGGGAAATTGCCGTTGGTGGCGGCCGGGGTGACGGAATTGATGATCACGTCAGTCGTGAATTCAATATAGCTGCTCCCATCGCAAGTCCAGGCCGTGGAACCGCTGGGCAGGTTGCCCTTGTCAATCTGGATGGAATAAGGCGCCGAACCGGTATTGACGATCACCCGGTACTCCAGGGAGTTGGAAGCGGCTCTGAGTCTGGCTTGTTGCAGGCTGGAAGCCACATCCCGGGCCGTGGCCCGCAGGCGATAGTTCGGCAGCCAGGCGGTTATAGTCGGGACGGCAATGGCCGCCAGAACCGAAAACACTATCATGACCGTCATGAGTTCAATCAAGGTGAAGCCCGATCGCTTTCGTCTGTCAACCATCCGTCACCTCTCGACTTTCGGTGGTCGCTGGCCGAAACCTCGTCCCGACCTTCAAGTCACCTGTTTCTGATCTTAACCTCGGTGGACAATACCCGGCGGCGATAGCCGTCCTGGGGCACGGCGCCTATGACGTGGTCCTCCACGGTCAGCGGACTGAAAACGTTGGCCTCGGGGTCCTGTTCCGCGGTTCTGGCCACCAGGGAAATGCGCACCGCCTGAATCTGGTTTTCCGAACCGACCGGATTGTGGGTTCCACCGCCGTTCTGCAAGATATAGTAGAACTGCAAATCCTCGATATTCTCGGCCACGACCTGGGCCCCGGCGCCATCGTGGGCATTCACGGTCAGGCGCGGATGGAGCGGGTCGGTCACCGAATCCACGGCGTAAGTAATCCATTTGAAGGCGCCGAAATTATACAATCTCGATCCGGAACCATAGCCGCCGCCGGTGGGAAAGGCTTTGAAGGCCGCCGGAGGATTGAAGATGGATTCGGCCGGGTTGTGTTGGAGTTTCTTGGGTCCGGCTTGGACCTGGCTCACCACGAACAAAGCCGCCGTGAGGCCGTTGGAGATGACCACCGCGTCATGGTCATTGAAAGGGGTCACCGTGTCGCAGTTGAGTTCGGCCGAGGCGTCAGGCATGGGCTGGGTGATGGTGGCGTCATATTCCCCGCTCCTTATATCGCCGTAAAAAACTTCCACGGAATCCGGTCCGACGGCTGAATTGGCGCCGGTTATGGCCCGGACCAGGGACCAGCCGGCGCCGTTGAAGATCTGAATCCGGTCGACCAACTCGGACGGCAACAGATTAAGGCCGCAACCGGCCATGCGGACATCCCGGCCCACCGCATAGATGGCCACTCTCAGGTTCTGCTGCGTCTCGGCCACGTAATCCTGCAAGGTGTAGGAACGGCTGGACGTTCTGAACATGGTGAACATGACGGAAAGGACTATAAGGCCCATGGCCATGGCCACCAGCAGTTCCACCAGGGTGAAGCCTTTTGGGCTTCGGACTGCTCGTTGCACCAAGAGGTAACCTCCTTGCGGCTCACATCTGTTCAAATGACCATCCACTATTTTTCCCGCCCGTGGCATCAGTTGAAAATGTCTTCCGCGATTCAGACAATCAAAAAGCATACCATTTAGAAGGTTAGAGGTCTTTTTCTCAACATGTTAATATCGCACATTATTTTCAACCACCCGCCGCCCCGGCGAGAAGAGAACCTAGATAATGATATTAAAACAATTTATTATCTATAAAATCTATTTATATAGAGGCTGGTCGCGAGGGCGCGGCCGATCAAACCGAGCCACGAACCCGAACCGCCGGGCGGCCGGTCAGGCCAAATGGTAGATTTTGATCTTGGCCAGGAGTGAAGGGTAGCTGATGCCCAATCGCCGGGCGGCTTCGGCCCTATTGCCGCCGCTCGTGGAAAGGGCTTGTTTTATCATTCGGGCTTCCAGTTCCCTTATCCCGGTCTTCAGGTTCAAGTCATGCTCGGCCGGGACCGTCATAACCATCGTGGATGACCTCATCTGGGGAGGCAGGTCGGCCAGGTCGAGACGCGATTTGGGCGACATGACCAGAAGGCGGTCAATGATGTTTTCCAACTCGCGGACATTGCCCGGCCAGGAATAATTTAGAAACGCCTCGACGGCTTCGGGTGAGACCTCCGGTCGTTCCCGGTCCATTTTGGCGGAAAAGGCCACTAGAAAATGGTCTATCAGGGCCGGAATGTCTTCCGGTCTTTGCCGCAAGGGCGGGAGGCACAAGGGCAGGACGTTGAGCCGGTAGAAGAGGTCCTCGCGGAAACGCCCGCTGGCGATGTCCCCGGCCAGGTCACGAGCGGTGGCGGCGACGATCCGCACGTCAACCCGGCAGGAATTGGTGGCGCCCACGGGCCTGATCTCCTCGAATTGCAGGACACGGAGCAGGGCCACCTGCAAGGCCGGGCTCAGCTCCCCCACTTCGTCGAGGAACAGCGTCCCCTGGTCAGCTTCTCGAAACAGGCCGGGGCGATCATTAACCGCGTCGGTAAAGGCGCCGCGGACGTGTCCGAAAAGTTCGCTCTCCTGAAGCTTTTCCGGAATGGCTCCGCAGTTGACCGGGACAAAAGGCTTCTCCTTCCTGGGGCCGGACTCGTGTATGGCCCGGGCCACCAGTTCCTTGCCCGTACCCGACTCGCCCGTGATCAGCACCGGGCTCTTTACGTGGGCCACTCTTTCCACCAGGCCCAACAGTTCGAGCATGCACCGGCTGCGCGCGACCAGGCCGGCGGGGGCCGGCTTGGCCGCGGCCAAACGCAGGGCCAGGTTTTCCTGTTTCAGGCGCTGATGTTCCTCGGCTTTTTTCAAGGTCAAGATGACTTCGTCCGGCTGGAAAGGCTTGAAGATATAATCAAAAGCCCCGGTCTTCAGGGCGGCCACGGCCGATTCGGCCGTGCCATAGGCGGAAAGCATGATGATCGGCGCCTGGACGCCCCGGGTTTTGGCTTCGAGCAGAAACCCCAGGCCGTCGAGGCGCGGCATGCGCACGTCGCAGAGGATGAAATCGAAAACTTCTCGATCGAGCCGGTCCAAACCTTCCCGGCCGTTGGCCGCCTCGACGACCAGATAGCCTTCCGAGGTCAGGACCTTCCGCAGGACCAGCCGCATGTTGTCTTCGTCCTCGATCACCAGGACCTTCTTGGATTCCTCCCGGCTCACCCCGCCCCCTCTTCCGCCGCCGGCAGAACGACCTTGAACACGCTGCCTTCTCCGGACCGGGACCGCACTTCGATTCTACCTCCGTGACTCTCGACGATGGACTGGCTCACGGACAACCCCAGACCTGTTCCCTGGCCGGGTTCCTTGGTGGTGAAAAAAGGATCGAAAATCTGGGGCAATAAGTCGGGTGATATACCCGGGCCAGTGTCGGCCACCGCCAGATAAACCTCGCGACCCCGCCGACCGGTGGAAACGGTAAGCCGGCCCTGACCGGACATAGCCTGGCCGGCGTTGATGATCAAGTTGAGGACCACTTGGGTCAAACGGCTGAGGTCCCCTTTCACCAGCGGCAGGTCGCCGTTCAGATCGGTTTTGACTTCCAGTCCTTCAAAACCTTTTTGGACAGCGGACAGCGCCAGGGCTTCGCGGGCCGCCTGGTTCATGTCCACCAGGCCCGGTACGGCCGGTTTCTGGCGGGCGAAGTCCAGCAGCGATCGGATTATTTCGTCCATCCGTTTGAGTTCGGATTCCATCCGGTTCAGGAAATCAATTCTTTCCCCCGGGACAAGATCATCTCGCTTGAGCAAGTGGACAAAGCCGATCAGCGAACCAAGAGGATTGCCCAGTTCATGGGCCAGACCGGCCGCCAGCCGGCCCACCGAAGCCATCTTTTCCGAGCGGACCAGGTTTTCCTGGGCTTCCTTGAGCGAAGCCAGGTTTTTTTCCAGGCGGTTCTGGCTGCTGAGGAGGCGGGCGGCCATCATTTCGAAGGATTCCTCCAGGCGTCCGACTTCCGTTTCCGTGTCTGTTTTCAATCTGCCGGCGGTGTATCGGCCCGCGGCCAGGTCTTCGAACCGGCCGATCATATGGCGCAGAGGATTAACCAGACGGCGGGACAACAGATATGCTCCGAAAAGGACCGTCACCAGGGTGTCGAGGGCCAGGAAGAGCAGAAGCAGCCACTCGATCCTGGTCCAGGTGGCCCGCAGTTCACTCAAAGGGGAATAGAGTCCCACCGCGCCTGTTACCTTCAGGTCCTGATAAACAGGGACGGCCATGGCTAGAAAGGCTTCGCCGCCCCGAAAAGCAAGACTCGGCCGGTTGGTATCGGTCCTGAGCTTGCGCGCGGTCATGACTTGTTTCAGATTTTCCAGGGAGGGCGGGCCCAGCCAGGGCCAAGGTCCGGTCACGGCCATGACCTCCCCGCCCCGGCCGAGGACGATCATCCGTTCGAAGTCGGTAGCGGCCAGAACCGTTTGCCAGCCTTCCCGGCCCTGATCAGACCTGGCTTTATTCAATCTCTCCTCGATCGCCTTGACCAGAACCAGACCCGTCTCGATTTTAAGGTTGATCATCTCCTGCTGGGCGAAGTTATAGACGACCAGTCCCATCAAACCGGCGGCCGCGGCCACCAGCAAGCCCAGGCTGACCGCTATCTCGAAGCGTAATCCCAGTCTTTTCATGGTTGCCGGCCGCGATTCAGGCCATCACTGGCTCGACCGCTCCTTCGCTCCGTGTTTCCGCGGCCCCATTGTCCCGCCAGGCCTTGATCGCTGGTTGTCGGCCCTGGTTCCTCCGGGATTTCAACCCGGTCCCAGGTACCAGCGCAGAATCCTTTCGCCGAAGAACAAATAAATGAGGGCCGCCAGGGACAGAAAAGGCCCGAAGGGCATTTTCATCCGCGCCTGGAATCCTCCTTCGCGGACGGCCACGGCCACGGCGGCGGCCAAGGCCAGGAACGACCCCCAGAAGATGGTCAACGGCACGGCCCGCCAGCCCAGAAAAGCGCCGATCATGGCCAGCAGGGTGAAGTCACCGCCGCCTATTCCCTCTTCCTTGCGCCACAAGTAATAGGCCTGAAAAATGACCCAGATCGTGCCGCCGCCCAGAATCAGACCGGATACCGAACCGATCAAGGAAAGCCAGCGGTAATTGGTCACACCCCAGACCATCACCTTGCCGCCCAGCCAGGGTCCGATCAGTTTCAAGTCCGGCGCAACGACCGCGGCGGCCAAGGCGATAATCAGACCTGGCAGAGTGATGGCGTCCGGGATGATCATTTCATCCAGATCAATATAGGTGACGGCCACCAGAGCCAGCACCAGGTATAGCTCGGCGGCAAACCTGACCGTCAGACCGGTCTTCAGGAAGACGGCCAGGGTCAATCCGCCGCAGATGAGTTCCACCAGCGGATATCTCAAGGAAATGGGCGACCGGCAGTGCCGGCACCGGCCTAGCAGCAGGATATAACTTATCAGCGGCAGGTTGTCGTACCAGGCGATCTGGGTCCGGCAGGAAGGACAAAGGGAGCGCAAGGGGCGGCAGACGGAAAGGTCTGGTCGGGGCAGGCGATAGATGACCACGTTGACAAAACTGCCCAGGCAAAGACCCACCAGAAAAACCAGAATATCGATCAACAAGGGTTTATGACTCCCCGGCGGTAAGCCCCTGAATGCCCGCGGTCAACAGACGGCAAACTGGCGATTGATTCACGCGCGAACTGCTTCCGCTCCAGGCTTGATCCTAGAAGCACAAGATCCGACTTCTCGAAATATCTTTTCCTTCAATCTCTTATCTTCGGCCAAGTCCAGGTTATATCGGTTTTGAAGGTTAAGCCAGAACTCCGGGCTAACTCTGAAATATTTAGCCAAACGCAAGGCGGTATCGGTCGTAATTTCCCTCTTGCCGTGAACAATCTCATTGATTCGACGCGGGGACACTTTGAGTTCACGTCCCAACTGGTTCTGACTGATACTCAACGGTTTCATGAATTCTTCCAGCAGAATTTCACCTGGATGAACCGGGGCCAGTCTATTAGCAATCATCTGGTAAATCCTCCTAACGCCATTCATTTGTTAGGATTCAAAATAGCTAAGAACCCTAAAAAGATAGAATATTATTTAACTAACCCAAATAGCTGTAATATTTAATGCACATCAGCTATTTCCACATCATGGGCATCACCATTTTCCCAGACGAAACAAATTCGCCATTGATCATTGATTCGAATACTGAATTGTCCTTTCCTTTCTCTTTCCATTTTCTTTAGTTTGTTTCCCGGCGGATTCCTTAAATCGCTCAGGGTTGTGGCTGCATCCAACATTCGCAGCTTACGCAAAGCCGTTCGTTGGATATCTGGAGGCAAGCTCTTAACTTGCCGCCGGTTAAAAACCTCTTCGGTGTTGCGGTCCTTAAAATCCTTGATCACTCTCCTCTCCTTTGGTTGAGAACGGCATAAAGCAAAGACCGCCACCGCCTTGCCAGATCAACTATATCCTATAACGTTATGGGAGTCAATAGCCGAACGACCAGTTTATGAAAAAGGCTGGGGGCCGAAGCCCCCAGCAGTCAGCTTTTTCAACAAGCTGATCTGGTCAGTTGCCCTTTACTTCCTCGAAATCAGCGTCCACCACGTCCTCCGCGCCACCGGCGGCCGCGCCACCGGCGCGGGCCTGGCCTCCCCCGGCCTCGGAGCCGCCCTGACCCTTGCTGGCCTGGGCGTACACCTGTTCGGCCAGTTTATGTGAAGCCTGGGTCAAGGCCTTCATCTTGGCCTCGATGATAGCTTTATCGCCGCTGTCCATGACCGACTTGAGATCGTTCACGGCCGCTTCGATCTGGCTCCGGGTGGCCCCGTCCACCTTTTCGCCCAATTCGCCCAGGGTCTTTTCCGTGGTGTAGATGAGGTTGTCCGCCTGGTTGCGGGTCTCCACCAAGGCTTTCTTCTTCTTATCATCCTCGGCGTGGAGATCGGCCTCCTTGATCAGCCGCTTGATCTCCTCCTCACTCAGGCCGGACGAGGCGGTAATCTTGATGGACTGTTCCTTGCCCGTGCCCAGGTCCTTGGCCGAGACGTGAACTATGCCGTTGGCGTCTATATCGAAAGTGACTTCAATCTGGGGTACGCCGCGCGGCGCGGGTGGAATTCCGACCAGTTCGAATCGCCCCAGGGTCTTGTTGTCCCCGGCCATCTCCCGCTCACCCTGGAGCACGTGTATGGAAACGGCCGGCTGATTGTCCGCGGCGGTCGAAAAAATCTGGCTGCGCCGGGTAGGGATGGTGGTGTTCTTTTCGATCAATTTGGTGAACACCCCGCCCAAGGTCTCGATGCCGAGAGAAAGCGGGGTGACGTCCAAGAGCAGCACGTCCTTTACTTCGCCCTTGAGTACGCCCGCCTGGATGGCCGCGCCCACGGCCACGACTTCATCCGGGTTGACGCCTTTATGCGGCTCCCGGCCGAACAACTGCTTGACCTTGTCTTGAACCCTGGGCATACGGGTCATGCCGCCCACGAGGATGACTTCGTTGATATCGCCTGAGGATAACCCCGCGTCCTTGATCGCCATCCGGCAGGGTCCTTCCACTTTCTGGATCAGGTCGTCCACCAGGGCTTCGAGTTTGGCCCGGGTGAGCTTCAGGTTCATATGCTTGGGGCCGGAAGCGTCGGCCGTGATGAAGGGCAGGTTAATATCCGTCTCCATGGAAGTGGAGAGTTCCATTTTAGCTCGTTCCGCGGCCTCTTTCAACCTCTGGAGGGCCATCTTGTCTTTTCTCAGATCAATGCCGCTTTCCTTGCGGAACTCGTCGGCCAGGTAATGGACCACCCGCAAGTCGAAGTCCTCGCCGCCCAGATGGGTGTCGCCGTTGGTGGATTTGACTTCAAAAACACCGTCGCCGATCTCCAGGATGGAAATGTCGAAGGTGCCGCCGCCCAGATCGAATACGGCGATCTTCTGATCGTGCTTCTTGTCCAGGCCGTAGGCCAGGGCCGCGGCCGTGGGTTCGTTGATGATCCTCAAGACCTCGAGGCCGGCTATGCGGCCCGCGTCCTTGGTGGCCTGCCGCTGGCTGTCGTTGAAATAGGCCGGCACGGTTATCACCGCCTGGGTGATTTTTTCCCCCAGGTAACTCTCGGCCGTCTCTTTCATTTTAGTCAGGACCATCGAGGAGATTTCCGAGGGGCTGTAGCCCTTCCCTCGCACCTCCACCAAAGCGTCTCCGTTTTCCCCGCGGGCTATCTTGTAGGGCAGAATCTTGGCGTCGTACTGCACTTCGTTGGATTCGTATTTGCGGCCGATCAGTCTTTTAACGGCGAAAACCGTCGCCTCGGGATTGGTGATGGCCTGGCGTTTGGCCACTTGGCCCACCAGACGTTCGCCTGTCTCGGTGAAGGCGACCACCGAAGGCGTAGTCCGACTGCCTTCGGTGTTGGTCAACACCTTGGGGTCCCCGCCCTCCATTATCGCCACGCACGAATTCGTCGTGCCTAAATCAATGCCTATCACTTTAGCCATGTTTTTTCCTCCTGAACCTATTTCATATTTTACTTATTCATTATTTTCAATTTCGTTGGAATCAGAGGCCGGACGCCGGGAAACCACTACCATGGCCGGCCGGATAAGACGGCCATGAAGCGTGTATCCTTTTTGGATTTCTTCCAGAATCGTCCCGGTATCCACTTCCGGGTTTTCACGTTCCATGACCGCTTCGTGGAAGTTGGGATCGAATCTTTCACCGGCCGCGGCCACGCTCTTGAGCCCGAACCTATCCAGGACGCTCAGGACTCCTTCATAGGTCAAGCGGACTCCTTCCACAAAACCATTGTCGGCGCCGCCTTGTTGAGCGTGACGCAGAGCCCTGTCCAGGTTGTCCAGCAGCGGCAAGAGGTCTTTGATCAGGTTTTCGTTGGCGAATCTGATGAAATCGGCTTTTTCTCTCTCCAGCCGTTTCTTCATGTTGTCCATATCCGCCTGGGATCGAAGGTAGAGGTCCCGGTACTTTCCGGCCTCGAGCCGCCAGTCAGGTTCCGCCTCGACGGCCGCAACCGTCTCCAGGTCGTTCCGCGTCTCTCCGTCACGGGACGATTCTATTTCTTCAGCGCCAAAATTGGTTTGGTCGTTGGTCATATTTTCACTCCATATCTTTCGTCACGGCGTGCCGTCCAATATCTGGCTCACCAGCTTCGCCGTGTAATCAACAACCGGAATTATCCGCGAATAGTCAATTCGAGTCGGACCGATGATCCCCAAGGCGCCCACCTGCCCTGACCGGCGGGAATAGCTCGAGGCGATCACCGCGCAGCCTCCCAGTTCGGCCAGTTCATTCTCCGCGCCTATGAATATCTGGACCCCGGAAGCCTTGATGGTGTTGTCCAGAAGTCTGACCAGGATGCTCTTGTCCTCGAAGGCCCGAAAGATTACCTTCATGGCCTCCGTATCGGCGAATTCCGGATTGTCCAGCAGGTTGACCTGCCCCTCCAGGTAGACGTTGTTTTCGACCGTCTCCTTGTCAAACAACTTTTGGGTCAAAGTCAAGGCCCGGGAAAGCATCTGGTCGAAGCGATTCTTCTCCTGACGCATCTCTTCCACGATCCTGGTTTTGATTTCACTGATGGTCAGTCCTTCCAGGATATCGTTCAGATAACGATTGAAGCGGTCCAGGGTTTCCTGGTTCAGTTCCTCTTCCACTTCTATAATCCGGTTCTGAATCATCCCTGATCTCCCCACCAGTATGGCCAGGACCAGGCGGCTGCTGAGGCGGAGAAATAGGATTTGTTTCAGTATCAAAGTGGTGAAGCGGGGAGCCATCACAATGCCTATCTGCCGGGAAAGAGTGGAGAGGACTCGAGAAGAATGCTTGAGAATCTGCTCCACTCCAGGGGAGCCTCCAGCCAGTTCCTGGCGGATGGCTTGCTGCTCCCAGTTGGAGATGTCCTTGACCTCCAGTATGGCGTCCACGTAAAAGCGCAACCCCTGATCAGTGGGAATACGGCCGGCCGAGGTATGGGGGTGGGTCAGGAGTCCCATTTCCTCCAGGTCGGCCATGACGTTGCGAATGGTGGCTGGAGAAAGCTCCAGGCCGTATCTTCTGGCGATGGTCCGGGAGCCCACGGGTTCGGCGGTCCGGATGTAATCCTGGATCACGGCTTCCAGTATCCGCCTGTCCCTATCGCTCAGATTGTAGGTCATCGGACAACCTCCAGCAGCCCTCCCAGGCGGAGAGTGCTGAGCTTACCTTAAGCACCGCATTACACCTTGTCAAGGTGGGTTGTTCGAGTTTTTGTCGGGAAAATAAGGCTTTCGGAGCGTCGGCTCCCCGGAAAGGCGGGCCTCAAAATCAAGGTCTCGGCTATGGGTTCAAGGTAATTGTTCGGAATTTTCAGTCTCGGCAATAGAGTCTTGGCCCGGGCTGTCCTCCACCTCCCCTTGTCCTTCAGTCGCGGGTTGGCTCACCGGTTCGGATTCTACCGCTTCAACCCTGGAATAGGCTCGCCATACCAGGCCGACCAATCCGGCCAAACACAATAAAATTATAAGACTGGAAGAAAAGAAAAGCGCCAGAAAGACGGTCGGGTGGTTCTGGTGGTAGGCCGTCAACAACATAAATATTCCAAATATCAGAAAAAAGATTAATGCAGGCGTCAACAGCCAGAGCCTGGCCCTCATGAGTTCACGCCCTGACCACCGTCATCATCTCGGTGAGCTTCAACATTTCAAGGAGTTCGTACAGTTTGGGCTGGACGTTGACCAGAATCATCTTCCGGCCTTGATCCTCGGCCGTTTTATACGTGCTTATGATCGAGCCGATATAATTCGAGGAAACACGGTTGACCTCGGCCAGGTCAATGGCTATCCTTGGGCAATCCAGGTTCACCACCCGACTCAGGACCTCGGCGAAATTCTCCCAAGCTTGAAAATCAATGAGATCGCCTCGTGGCCTAATAATGACTTCGAACATGGTCAGTCTCCCTTGTCTTCGCGGAAAAAGGTCAAATAGGCCTCGTTGCCGGTCTCGTTGAACTCCAGACGACTGGCGTAGAACTCGGCCAACCTCAAACCCCGTCCATGGGGCTGGGCAACGCTCGCCCGCGGGGAATGAACGCGTCGGCTCCGCCAATCGAAGCCCGGTCCCTGATCCTGGACGGTGTAATGGAGGCCTTTGTCGTCCAGGCGATAAGTTATCCTGACTTTACGGCCGACCAAGCCCGGATCGGCGCGGCGTGCCGTAAGAAACCGTTGGTAATCGTCGGCGAGAAGCCGTCTGTTCTTTTCCTCGGGGGTGACGCCCAGGTTGCCATGTTCCATGGCGTTCAGGATCATCTCGTGTAAAGCCACGGATAGGTCCAGACACCGTTCCCGGCTCAGATACTTGGGCGCACAAATGGTCACTTGTCTGATCGCTCCGGCGATCAGCACGGGATCGTTGTCCAGCTCCAAAATCTTCTCTTCCCTGACCACCGAGTCTATTTCCAACCGTCCGTCGCTTATGGTCGCCTGGACCTGTAAGGCGTTCTGGACGGATCGAACCAATGATTTTAGATCAAAAGGTTTCTTCAAATAGTCGGTTGCTCCGGCGCGCAGGGCTTCGATTATTTTTTCTTCGGAACTGTAGGCGGTGAAGACCACGACCACGGTTTCCGGGCGATAGGCTTTGATCCGGCGCAAGAGATCCAGACCGCTCATCCCGTTCATCACGATGTCGGTCAGGACCAGCTTAGGTTCTTCCCGAAAAAAGATACTCAAGGCCGTCGACCCGTCCCCGGCCGTTAAGACCCTCAGATTCAGCCGCTCCAGGGCGGCCTGGATGAGTTCCCGGATCGAAGCCTCATCATCCACCACCAGAACCAAGGGCCGGGATGACGGCATCGTTTTCCCGTTTTCAAGTGTGCTCGGTTTCAGGTTTCATTCCGGCCGGGCGAGACCCAGGTTGTTTCCAAGCCCAGCGCAACCCGGAGTTCGCCAGATAGCTGAACCGCTTCCAGGTCCATCTCTTCCATGGCTTCACGAAAGATATCCATCTGGTCTTCAAAGGGTTGACGCCGGTCCAGGACCAACCATTTCTCTCCCCTGAAGAGGCATTGTCCGCCTTTGAGTTTCAACCCGGCAAAATTCAGCTTGCCGTAGGAAACCCGGAGGCCTGACCGACGGGCGGCCTTCTCCAGGTCTTTCAATATCTTTACCTGCTTTTTAGTCAGCTTGCCGGCGGTCATGATCTTCAGAAAGCCGGCTTGGTGGCCAGTTCGGATTCAACGTCGGAGGGTTCGTCAATGTTATAGAGGATTATGTTACGTAGGTGGTAGAAGCTGTCCAGGTCTATCTCGTCAAAATCAATGCCCATACCGCCCTCATCCACCCGGGCCACCCGGCCTTTCATGCTCAGTGACACCAGGCTGCTGGCTCCGGTCAGGTTCAAGGCCACGTCCACTTTAGTGCCCAGAGGCAGCCTTTCCCGGGTTTCCACAAAAAGGCCTTTAAGGCTCAGGTCCCGGGAAGCCAGGGCCTTCATCTTCTTTTGGCCGGCCGACAGGTCCACTTCGGCCTTAAAGTGGACGCGGGTCCTCTTACGTTGGTTCTCATCCATGATGAGGTTCTCCTTTTCAATGAGTCCCGTCCGGTTAGGCTTCCAGGCCTGACCGCCTCCATTTTCAGGAGACAACAAGTATTCGGGTCGATAGTTGCTCAAGGATCGAAAAAGGTTGCCTTTAACCTTTTTGTTGGACCTGGTCAGGCGTTCTATTATTTCCTTGATTTCCCGGCGGCGGGATTGGACGGCGCTGGGGCATTCACTGTTTATCACCGGCAAATCCAAGGTCTTCACCACGCTCCTTATCGTCGCTTCCGGGACCATGCACAAAGGCCTGACCACGGTAACCAGGCCCCCGAAGAACTCCTGCCTGGGCAACATGGTGCTTATTTCGCCGCTGTAAAAAATGTTTAGCAATAGTGTCTCGATCAAATCCTCCCGGTGATGACCCAGAGCCACTTTCGAACAACCATGGTCCCTGGCCAGTTCGAAAAGCCTCTTCCGTCTTAACCGGGCACATAAAAAACAAGGATTTTCGGTGTTGATTTCAGAATGGGCCAAATAAGCTATACGAGTGTCTTCGAAGCAAGACTCGAGTCCCAGTCCCCGCACATAGTCTCGTAATCGTTTTGTTTCCGACGATGGTTCATAGCCCAGGTTGATATGAGCCACCACCAGGTCATAGACGATGGGCACCCGCGGCCTTCTCTCCAGCAGATAATACAGCAGGGCCAGACTGTCCTTGCCTCCAGACAAGCCCACCAAGACTCGGTCGCCGGCCTGGATCAGGCCGTATTGCCAGACGGCCTTGCCGGCCAGACGATTCAGTTTCCGGATCGAGGCCTCCTTGAGCCTGAAGTCTTGTCCCTGGGACTGCACGAGCCCCAAATAATTACCTCCCCAAGTAAAAGTCAAGGCCGGCCCAGTCTGAGGGCCAGCGGCTTGAATAAGCCGCGCCGGGGTCGGTTCATAAAAACCTGGTCAGGAATATGGTTACATCGTCCGTGAAAACAGTACCCTGGGTAAAGCGCTCCACCTCAGCCCGGATCATGGACACCAGGTCCCGCGGCTGGAGCATCGGATCGGCGGACAACAGGAAGCTCTCCAAAGAGTCGCGACCGAACTCCTTGTCTTGGCTGTTGATGGCCTCGATCAGGCCGTCGGTGTAAAGCACCAGGGTTTGTCCCGACTTCAAATCCAGGAATTCCTCCCGCCATTCGCTTTCAAAACAACCCAGGACCGTGCCTCCGGAAGCCAGCCGCTGAAGCCGGTTTCTTTCCGGCCCCAGGATCAACATGTCGCCGTGGCCGGCGCTGGAGTAATTGAGACGCCGTCGTTCTGGGTCCACCAGACCCAGAAATAGAGTAATGAAGTCGGGATCATCGCCGATGTTTTCCAAAAGGGCCCGGTTTAATTTAGACATTATTTGAGCGGCCGTTCCGCCGGCTGAAACCGTGATTTTCAGCAGGGCCCTGAGAATGCCCATCAGAACCGCGGCCGAGGCTCCGTGGCCGGAAACGTCGGCCACGACCAGCACCAAACGGCTCTTATCGTCGAGGAAACAGTCATAGTAATCCCCTCCAGCCCTGCTCCAGGGACGATAATACGCGGCTGACTCGAATCGTCCGTCCCGGGGCAGGGATTTGGGCAGGAAGCGGCGCTGTAGAGCGGCTACCAGTTTCAATTCCTGGTCCAGTCTTTCGAGCGCCTCGCTGAGTTGTCTTTTTAGTTGTGTTTCCCGGATTCCGGCTTGGACCCTGGCCCGGAATTCATTGACGTCCAGGGGCTTGACGGTATAGTCATTGGCCCCCAGATTCAAGGCTTTGACTTTATCGGCCACTTCATCCAGAGCCGTCATGACGATGATATAGGTTTGCCTGAACCTCTCCTCCTGCCTGATCCTGGCGATAAGGTCAAAGCCGTCCATCACCGGCATCATCAAGTCGGTGATTACCAGGTCAACCGTCTTGGTCATCATTATGTCCAGGCCCTGGCGGCCGTTTTCCGCCGTGTAGACGGGCAGATCGAGAGCGCGTAGGACGCTGACAGCTATATTAAGCACCAATTTGGAGTCATCCACTATCAACAGGCTGGGTTTTTGGTCGTGCAAATCCATGCTCAAATACTCAACCGCGCTTGCCTTTCAGGGTCCACGGACCTTCGAACTGGACTAAACCTTTCATAATCGCCGGCATGATGAAGAAGCATTACACAGGGACACGCGGCTGCTCGCCCCTCAACTTCATCCAGGTTATCATTTCTTGACCGGTTTCAGGTTTTCAGCGGTTTCGTAGGCGTTTTCAGCCATGGAAAACTTCTTCTGCTCACGCAAAATGTCCCCCAGAATCTTATGGGCCGTATGGCTCTTCGGCGCCAGGCGGGTGGCCAGTTGCCCTTCGGCCAGGGCGGACATGTTGTCGCCCAGGCGTTGATAGGTCATGGCCAACCAGATATGGGGTTCGGCCCAGGAATCTCGTTTTTCGGCTATACCCTTGAGCAGGGCCACGGCCTCCTCGTACTTCTGCTCCCGATATAAAATCCGACCTCGAATGAGGTTCAATTCCAGGCTGTCCGGGTAGCGGGCTAAAAGCTCGTTCAACTGGGCGTCCACCTCGTCGTTCAAACCGAGGTTGAGCAGGTACTTGATGAATCTGGCCCCCTGCTGGGGGCTGCGGTTCTTGCTCCGACCTTCTTCCAACAGTCCGGCCAATTCCTTGGTGGACCGGCTTTCCTCGAACTTACCCGTCAGACGGTAGGCTTCGGCCAACATTTGAAGCGGTCTCGAGTCGAGCATGGCCAGCTTGGAGGCATGTTTGAGGCTGTCCACGGCCGCGGGCAGCAGGCCCGCCCGAAGGTAGCATTCTCCCAGCGAGGTCCAATAATAGGAGTTGTTGGGGTCAATGCTCACGGCCTGGCGGATATATTCGGCCGCGTCGTTATAAAGATTCTGGCTAAGGAAATAACGGCTCAATTGCTCCCTGGCCGCGGCGTCGGTGTTATCTTGAAGCACTCGAGTCAAGAGCCTGGCCATTTCAGCCAGCCTTTCCGCCTCCTCCTTGCGGCCGCTTTTCTGTTCCAGACCACTCAAATAGGCATAAAAATCCGGATCTCGGGGCCACCTTTCCAGGCCGGCCTTGAAAAGCTCCCGGGCCCTCTTGTCCACGCCCAGCGTCTTATAGGCCGATCCCATTATTTTGAGCAATTCAGGATGACGCGGTGATTGGGTCAGGACTGGTTCCAAAAGCTGGGTCGCCTGCTTGTACAAACCCTTGGTCAGCAAGGCCCGACCCATCGGGACCGCCGCGTCCACGTCGGAGGGGTCCTTGGCCAATTTTTCCAGGCCATCGGCAATGGCGAATTCCCTTTCCGCCTCTTCCCGGTAGCCCAAGCGGAAAAACACTTTACCCAGACCGTCATAGGCCGGCACAAAAAGAGGGTCTTCCTCCAGGGCTTTTTTATAGTGTTCCACCGCTTTCATGATATCCTCGCGGGCGGCGTAGGCGGCGGCCTTCCTGGTCAGGCTGTCAGGAGTGACTCTCAGCCCCAAAAGAGCCAGCAGGCGTTCGATGATGTTCATGCGGCCTCGTGGAAGAATGAAACGTCCATTTAACCAACAATTGGAATTTTATCGCTATTCCGGAACGATGTCAAACCTGGATCAGTATAGGGCTTCCGTCGGTCGCCGTGACGATGAATCCTTAGCTCATCAATCCGCCCCAGTCCGCCGAGGGGCGGGGAATCCATCTAAAAAGGTCAGCAAAGACTCATGGTCCCGCAGGATCATATCGGCCGCGGCCAGATCGGAAGGCGACAGGGTCGTGGTCAGGGCCAGGCAGCATATCCCCGCCGCCTGGGCCGATTCAATCCCGGCGGGAGCGTTTTCCACGGCCAAGGCCGATTCCGGTTCGACTCCGAGGCCGGACAAAGCTTGGAGATACGGATCGGGATAAGGCTTGGTCCGTCTGACCATATCGCCGGTGACAATCAGATCGAAATGCCCTTCCAACCAGGAGAAGATGTCGGCGGACAGCACCTGACGAGGTGAACTGGTGACCAGGGCCAAGGAACGGCCCTGGTCGGCGTTCCGGTTAAGAAGTTCTTCCGCGGACTCGAATACGCTGACCTTACCCGCGTACTTGTCCAGGTAAACCCGGCGCTGGCTTTCCAAAAGCCGCTGGAAGTCCTCCGGCCCGAAATCCGGGTCCAGATTATCACCCAGGGCCGCTTCAAGGCGCGGCCAGTCCAACATGCCTTCGTTACGGTAAAAGAAACCGGTTTCCAGATTGAGACCGGCATCGCCGAAAACCTCCCGCCAGGCCGCTACGTGAGAAGGCATGCTGTCCAGTATAACTCCGTCCAGATCGAAGATGACCGCCTTAAGTTCAATCCGCCCGGCCAACAGGTTCATTCGGTTGGAAGAACTCGAGCCGATAACTTGGTCAGGCCGGGAAGCGATTTTCATGATTTTTTATCGGTGACCGCCTTTTATTCTGACCGGTCGGGCCATATTCTCGCCTCACCGGGTCAAGATACTCCGTCCGGTTTAATAAATCAGGCATTTTTCTCTCTCCGCCATAAAGATTTTCAAGTCGGCCTGCCAGGATCGTTCCAGGTCCTTGACCGATACTCCTTTTTCGAGGCCGATCCTCAGGACCGCGTCTCCCAGTATCAGATCAATCGGCCGGCGTTCGAGTTCATACTCGTAGGGCGGTTCCCGCCAGGCCATATATTCCGGATACATCCTCAACAGGACTTCCAGCAAGGTTAGGGAAGTGAAATAGGGTTTGAAAGACCGTTGATCCAGCGGGTGTATCTCCACTCCTCCGCAAACCCGTCCCTGGTGCTTGTGGAAAGTCGGCTCGAAACAGACGGATCGGAAAAAGACGCCGGGCAGATCGAGGAGGTCCAACTCCTCCTTCAACGTCCGGGGGTTTATGAAAGGGGCTCCGCAAAGGTGAAAAGGCCTGGTTGTGCCCCGGCCTTCCGAGACGTTGGTGCCTTCCCAGATAACCTGGCCGGGGTAAACCCAGGCCGTTTCCGGGGTCGGCATGTTGGGCGAAGGGTAGACCCAGGCCAGGCCGGTCTGAGAGAAATACATGTTCCTTGGCCAACCCTCGGCCTTGATTATTTCTATCTCCGGCGCCCGCGGCAAATGGCGGCTCATGAAAAGAGCCAATTCCCCCAAGGTCAGGCCATGACGCATGGGCAGCGGGAACATCCCCACAAAGGAAGCGCATTCGGGCTTCAAGATATTACCCTCCACTTCCAGACCGCCGATGGGGTTGGGCCGATCCAGGATAACCGTTTTCAGGCCGACCTCGGCCGCGGCTTCCAAACAGCCAGCCATGGTTTGGGCAAAGGTATATACCCTGGTGCCCACGTCCACCAAATCAATCAACAAAGCATCCAGGCCGGCCAGCATGTCCGGGTCCGGCCGGCGGACCGGTCCGTAGAGGCTGTAAATCGGCCGTCCCGTGGCGGCCTCGACCGCATGGGCTGACTCGATCATGTTATCCTGTTTCTCGCCGGCGTATCCGTGCTGGGGCCCGAAGAGCTTCTTCAGGCGGCCGGGGAGGACTTGATCGATGATGCTCACGGCATGGTGGTAGCCGCGGCCGACGGAGGCCTGATTGGCCAGGAGCCCCAAGTTGGACTTCCTCATCCAGCCCGGCGGTCCGGCGGCCAGCAGGTCCAGCCCTGTTTTCACCTTGCTCATGGTTTTCAGTCCATCAAGCCTGAGAGAAGATTTAATAACCCGTGCCGTCTCGAGCTTTGATTTTAACCATCGCTTTCAGGACCGGCCTTTTCCTTTGACGATGGCCAGCAAACCTCGGACTATGCCGCGCAGGGTCTCGGCTTGAGCCCCCAGTTGCTCGGAAGCGGCGGCTGATTCTTCCGCTTGCGCGGCGTTCTCCTGAATGACCTTGTCCAGGGCGGCCACGGCCTGGTTGATCTGGTCAATGCCCTGGGCCTGTTCGACTGAAGCCGTAGCCACGTCGTTAACCAAAACGGCCGCTTTTTCGGCCGCGGTCTTGACTTCGAGAAAGGACTGGTGAGTTTCGGAGACCAGATGCGCGCCCTCGTTTATCTTTCTAATGGTGCTCTCGATCAAGGCGGCCGTGTTCCTGGCCGCGTCGGCCGAACGTTGGGCCAGGTTGCGCACTTCTTCGGACACCACGGCGAAGCCGGCCCCGGCTTCACCGGCCCTGGCCGCCTCCACCGCCGCGTTCAAGGCCAGCAGGTTGGTCTGAAACGCGATTTCATCAATAGTTTTTATTATATTGCTTATCTGCTTCCCCGAAGCGCTGATTTCGGCCATGGAACTGTTCATCTGATTCATTGACCGGCCGGCCTGATTGACCACTTGGCCGGCTTCTCCCATCAGCCTGTTCGCTTCCGTGGCGTTTTCCGCGTTGCGACGGGTCGTGGAAGACAACTCTTCCAGGGAAGATGAAGTCTCTTCGAGGGAAGCGGCCTGGTTGGAAGCTCCGTCGGCCAGCGCCTGGCTGCTGGACGATATCTGCCCGGAAGCCGAGGCCACCTGATCGGACGCGCCGGTAAGCTCCTCGGAAATTCCGGCCATGGGTTTGTCCACGGTCCTGTGGATCAGCAAATAGAATAAAAATCCGTTCAACAGCAGGCCAGCGGCCACCACCAGACCACCGATCAGCAGAGAAGTCCGCATCTCCCTGTCAGCCTCGGTCAAGGATTGCACGATTTCGAACGCGCCGTGAATCTCACCCTCTTTCCAATTTTCCATCCTGCCGCCAAAGCAGTCCAGACCCTGGTCGTTGCCCCAGACTTCCTTGGAGGTAGCCGGATCGCCGTGGCACATCAGGCAAACCCTGGTCAGCTTGACCGCCCGAAATGTTCTCACCGAATTGATTTCCCGGTCTAGCAAGTAATACTCGTCCAACCCCTCGGCTGTCATCTTTTTCAAGACTCGAGTCTCGACATCATCGGGTTGATTCTTGGGATTGCGGGGATTGAATTTGGGCACCTTGAAGGTATAATTGGCTTGGGCCGCCTGGCGCATGGCCGCCTGCCAGGCGGATACCACCGGAACCGCTCCCAGAATTTTCTCCTTCTCGCCCCTGGCCGCCCAGTCCCGCATCCGCCCGAGGTCAATTACACCTTTGGCCAGCTTTTCCTCCATTTCCATGCGGATGGATTCAGCGGTCAGATTAACCGCCTTGGCCTTGCCCACGTAGCTGGCCACGGTTTTTCGCTTTGTTTCGAGGGCATACAACAGAAAAAGAACCAAGGCCAAGATAAAAATCAAGACGATGCCGGTCGAGACAATCTTGAAGCGCAAAGACGAGTGTTTGAACGACATGAGGCCCTCACCTCACCGACCAAATTTGAAGATGTTTCTCCACTGTTCCATAAATCGAGGCCGGCCGCTGGTCCGGCGATCAGGTTCAAGACCGGCCTCCGCTTCAGCGAGCCTTCAAGCGGGTGATTGAAAAACTGAAGCGACTTCTTAAGGGCGGTTGAATCCCAGTATAAACGAATCTACCTGCACAAAGCAATGTTCAGAGGGCCTGATAATGCTTTTTTAAGGATATCAAGGAGAACCGGGGGGAGTCCGTTTGAAGCCCTTAAGGCCGAAGTGGAAATCGGCGTTCAAGGTCAGCCACTGGTCTTGGCGGTTATCATGACTCATGGTGTCGTCAGGCGGGCCGAAGGCATTGCCCGGGCTGTAGCTCCAGCCCAGGGCGCCGGCCTCTTCCAAGATCGGCGCCAGCCAGTAGCGTCCCGGTCTCAACAGGGGAGAAGAAGTCAAGGGAAACGTCACCCAACCCTCGGAGGAACCATCGTCCCGACCTCTTAAGACCACCGCCTGAGTGACGGCCGTGGTCCGGCCAGGCCGGCCAGCCTGGTCGGCCTTGATCTCCACGCGGAGACGTCCGGCCCGGAGACCACGCCAGCCAAGAAACAATTCGATTTCAGATGGTTCAAAGGGCGAGTCCAGGATCAGGGCTTGAAAAAAGGATTCTTCTTCCGTAAGAGGCAGCAGCGTTTCAAGGATGGAGTTTAATCTGGCTGTTCCCCGGCCTGGTTCCGACTTCTGATAGACCAGCTTTCCGCGGTCCGGCGGGCGATGGCGATGGCCCAGGACCACGACCTGTCTAGGCAGGGTCAGCATTTCTTCGACGGACAAGCGCGCCGGAGTCAAGGTCGCGGAGGGAGCGGCCTCGGCGATAAGTTCCGGCCCCAGGGGACATGGTTCCTCCAGAGGCATCACCAACATCAGATTGTGCGGCCGGCCCCATTCCTGGCAGACCTTCTCCACGCTTTCTCCGTTTAGAAGTCGGAAGACGATCTTTTCCGTCGCTTCCGGCCGGCCGTCGCCTTCCCAGGTCATCACGCCGTCGCCGGCCGCCGCGGCCGCGTCCAAGCCCACTCCCAGGCGAAGCCAGGTTGGAGAAACCCAGTAACGACTGGCGCCTGGATCGCACCATACCCACCCCAGATCAGGCAGATAGACTTCGATCCAAACCCTCCGGCCCTGACCGGGGTAAAGGACCCAGACCCTGTCCCGGGCAGGCACCTTTCTGGGCCAGCCCGGACTGAGTCCCGTCACCACTCGGGTCGGAATCCCGGCCTGACGGAGCAGAGCCGCGGCCAGGTGGGCCAAACCTTCCGACCCGGCCCGCCTGCTCCTCAAAACCGTCAAGGCGTCCGCTTCTTCCAGGGGCGGTACGAATTCGACGTTGTCGGCCAGCCAATTCATGATCATGTCCACGGCTTCCGCCTTGTCCTTGATGTTCTTGACCAGCCACCGGCTTAAATCCCGGATTGGTTTTTGCCCAACCTGAATCAGGTCCGTTCCGGCCAGAAAATGACGCGCCTCCCTGGGCGGATTCGATACCACGGCGGAGACAGATTTGGCCGGACCGTAAGGCCGCCGCAGGTTATCGCTCTTGAACCTGCGTATCACCGTGATCTCTCCGGAAGGACGCCGATAAACCGCGGTCAGGAACATGTTTCCGTAATCATCTACTTCCCTGAAGCTGGAATCGGGCTTCGGCCGGAATTCGACCTCGAAATCGTGGACCCGTTGAAATCCTCCCCTGAATTCGAAACTGGGCGGTATACCGGCCTTGAAACGAAAGGAATGAATATCCGGCGGAATAAACAACCTGTTCTCGATGAAGACTTCCAAACCGGCCGCTGACGGTCCCGCCAGGGCCAGGGTTCTGGCCGCGGCCGGAGAACGGGGAAGGAAAATCCAGGTCAGGGAGAAAAAAATGAACAAGGACAAGAAGTGAAGACGCGGTGAGGATTGCCTGTTATGTTTCCGGCCGGACACTGGGCGCCCGTCACGGTTCGGGTTGACATCGAGGGCAGAAATGGGTCCCCCGGCCCGCCACCTTTAACCGTTTTATCGGGTGGCCGCAGCGCGGGCAGTCTTGTCCGGTCTTTCCATAAACCTGATGCTTATTTTGGAATTGTCCGCCCACGCCCTTTAAACCAACGTAATTGCTGGTAGTCGAACCCCGAAGGGCGATGGCTTCCTCGAGCAGGCGCACCATTTTCTCGTGCAAAAGGCGAACCTGGCCTTCCGGCAGGCTCTCGGCCGGGCAAAGCGGATGAATTCCGGCCTGGAACAGGGCTTCGTCAGTATAGATGTTGCCCAGCCCGCTGATGAAGGCCTGATTCAATAGCAGAGGTTTTATCCGCCCCCGCCGGGTTCTTAAGCGCAAGACGAAATCCGAGGCGGACATTTTCAGAGGATCCGGGCCGAGAGGTTCTTCTTCCAGCCATTTATTATATTGGCGATAGGTCAGAGCCAGCATACGGCCGAATTGTCGTATGTCCCGGTACAACAATTCCTGGCCGTCGTCAAAAGCTATTCTCAGGTGCACATGCTCGGGCCAGGCCGCGGTGACCGGTCCGAAAAGGAACTGACCGGTCATCTTGAGATGAACGATAAAGAAAGCCTGGTTGGACAAAGCCAGCACGATGAATTTTCCCCGGCGGTGAGCTGAGGTTATTCGCGAGCCGGTTAGAAGTCTGGCCAAACGTCCCGATCCGTTATTGACTAGTTTGGGTAGTTTTACCTGAACTTTTTTGACGCGGCGTCCCGTGACCAGACTACGCAGATCACGGACAATGGTTTCCACTTCCGGCAGTTCGGGCACGGGCCCTCCTCTCGAACGCTCCGTCCATACGGCCTGAAACATCAGTCGGCCGCGACATGGGCAAAATAACATTTAATCTTTGCTTGTCAAGCGCGTTGATCCAGCGCTCAAGCTCCGTTTAGCCGGCGTAAGCTTCAAGATAGAGTTGTCAGTGACAATTCACCCCCGTTGGATAATTAAACTTGACCGTATCAAGTCGGTTGCAATAACATGCTCATACTCACGCGTTTCAAAAAATAACAGGAGGCGGTCATGAACGGTCATTCACGGCGGCGTGGTCTGATATTGGCTGCGTTGGTCTCGTTTTCCGTTCTGGGGTCAGCTTTTCTGCATCACCAAACCGCCTGGGGTAAGAGCTTGTTCGTTTTGAACGTCGAGTCGCCGGGCAAAGGAGTTTACACTCAAGGTTTTTCCAGCGCGGGAGACCTGAGCAGCAACCTGAAGATTGACGTCATAACCGCCCATCTGGGGCCGACCTTCAACCGGGACGCGGACCCGGTCAACATCACGCTAAATTACCGCGGCCTGCCGATCTACGGATCGTTTCCGACCGGCGCCAACGCCAGCCACCTCACCCTGACCATACCCGCCATCGGCGTGCAGCAGACTTTTGCCGGGTCTTCCCGGGGCCAGAGCCTGGAAATGCTGGAAGACTGGTTCAAGCGGGAAGGCGGTAACGCCTTGAGCAAACTGCAACAGTATCTGGTGGAACACACCTCCACCGATCCCATCGCCGGCAACCCGTCCAGCATGATGGGCCAGATGGTGCGGAGTCATTATGACACCAGCGTGACCGGACAAACCACCAGGATCGAGCCGGTGGCCGAAGCCGAGCAAAAGATCAAAAACAGCAACTTGCTGTCCCTGGGAATAACCTACGGCAACATCCGGGCCAGCGGTTTCGATGGCTCGTATTATTCCCTGCCCTTGTCCTATACCATCCGGTGGAGCGAAGACAGCCGCAAAGGCTTCACCATCAAGCTCCCCATCTCCATGGTCGAGATCGAAGGCGCCAAGAGCTATCACGTCGGCCTGGGCGCTTTCCTGAGCTGGCCCATAAACCCGCGTTGGGTGATCACTCCCGGCGTGCTCTATGGTTTCATGGGCAGCCCGGATATGGGTTCGGCGGCCCAAATGGCCTCTGCTTCGATCAGCAGCGTTTATACCTGGGACCTGGGGCGGGATTGGCAGTTGAGCCTGGGCAACATGATCGGCTATTTAAGAACCCTGGAGTTCGAATACGGCGGGTATAAATTCGATCCCAAGATCGAGAACACGGTCTTTCGCAACGGGTTGATGTTGTCCGTGCCCACCGATAAAATGCTTGCTGATTCCTTGGTCGAAATCTTCTTCGTGGACACGCGCTATATCGGTTCAGCCCTCCGGGAAAGGTCCTACGAAGAGGTCGGCCTGGCCTTCGGCTACCGCAAGTTCCAGTCGGAAAAGCTGCCCGACGTCATAGTGAGGACCGTGCGCAATTTGAGGCTGGGCGTGAGTTACATCTGGGGGGTCCACACCAGCGTGATCGAGGCCAATTTCGGGTTCACCTTCTGAGACCAGGGGCTGACTCCGGACCATATATCAATAAACATATAAAATACCTATTTATTATTAGGTTGTTCTCTAAATTTAAATTTAAACTTTAGTATTGTCCCGTCGCGGTCCACGGTCAGGAGGTGTTCCCGGGCCGAACCGTTCACCATGACGGCCTGGTGCAGGTCCAGGGCTGACTTGATGGGCCGTCCGTCCAATTCCAACAGACGGTCGCCGGGTCGGAGACCTAGGCTTTCGGCCTCGCTGCCCGGCGCCACCCGCCCGATCGAGACGGTTCCAGCCGGGCCGGCCGACAATTCCACTCCCAGTCTGGCCCGGCGTCCGGACGGCGCCGGGGCCGTCACCCAGGCGTAATCGGCCACGGCCGGCGTCAAGGTTTCATCTTCGGTCGCCAGGGGAGCTATCAACCTGGCCTGGCCGCCGGAGAAGCGTCTGGCCACCCGGTCCGGCAGACCGTATCCCGACCAGACATGCTCGTTGCCGCATATGACCACCGCCCGGCGACCTCGCCCTCGAGCGGAAGTCAGATAATCCGTCAGGGTCTCGGCCATGGTTTCATCCCAGAGCACCTGGGCCGCGAAGAAGTTGTCCGGGTTAAGACCAGGGCGATGGTGTTTGAAGGCTTGAAGCACCCTGGCCCGGTAAGCCGGCGGTCCCAGCTCGATCTCCCGGGCCGCCCAGCGGCGATCATCACCGGTCAGGCTGGACAGCCCGCGTTCCGCGACTTGGGCGGCCAGACCGTGCGGCGCGTTGAGGGCCAATAATGGTACACCGTTCTCCCTGGTCCATTGCAACAGGGGCAGATAAACCGCAAAAGCCTCCGGGCTTAATAAACTTCCCAGCACCCGGGCCGTGAATTCATCTTCGCCCATGCTCCCGGCCACCCATTGATCCAATAGTTCCTGTTGGGGCCGGGCGAATACCTCCAGGCCGATGACCAGGCGCCGGTCCAGAGCGAAAAGGTTCTGGATAAGCTCCAGTTGATGGACATGTTGCCGGGGATGCTCGTGATACTCGCCGATGAAGACGACTTCGGCGCGCAAGAGGCGCTCCACCAGCCGCGGCAAGGTCAAGGTTTCGCCGGTGGCCAGCGCGATAATCCGATCAGGCTTCAACGAATCGAGTCGGCCGGCCGGCCGCGGGCCTGGTCCGGCGCAGCCGCCCAGCAGAAGAAGTCCGCCCAGGGCTATCAGTAACAGCGCCCGGTTCGCGTCCATGACCCGAGCCTTGAACCTCACTTCAAGCTGAACCGCCAGCCGCAGAACCAATCTTCCGGGTGCCGGCCCGGCGGACACCCGAGGCACTCGGTCTCGATCCGGGAGTCAATGGTCTGGGCAAAGGTCCGATATTCAACCATTCCGGCCGACTGGCAGGGGTATTCTTCGAGTCCTTTGCGGCGGCGGGCCGACTGGACCCGGCAGTCCACCATGAGGAAGGTAAACGAGTCCGGGGTTTCGTCAATGATGGCCTGTTCGTTCAACCGGGCATAAAGCCGAAAGCCCAGGGCCGTCTTGAGGGCCTTCAGCCCTCCGTTTTCCGGCAGGTTCAGCAAGACCTTGATTCGCGAGGCCTCGAGGGGAGAAAACCTGGTCCAGCAGGTGTCGTTGCACCTCTTGGCGTCGAACATGTCGTAAGCCTTTTCCACGGCCTGGAACCAGAAACCGTCGTTGGCCAGCCAGTTGGAGCAGATGGCCTCGAGCAACCGGTTCAGCTTTTCCTCGCTCATCTCGTACAAGACCGCCGGCGCGCCGTTCTTCACCTCGAAGCCCAAGACCTTGGACAGCCGGTTGAGCTGATTGTTCAAACTCAGATCGCCGGCGGCCTTTTCGATTTCCAAAGCCGCGGCCTGGCCCAGTTGATATTCCACTTCCCGCATCCAGAACCCATAGTGGATCATGGCCCGCCGCGCGGCGTCCATGATGAACCGGACCAGCATCTCCTTGTCCATTGCCGCTTGTTGATTCATTGCCCCGCCTCCCCGGCTGATTGATTCTTCAGGACGCTTTTAAGAGCTTCGAACAGTCGTAAGTTGGACGATCGGGTCTTCACGGCCAGGCGGATGAACCCGGCCAGGTTTTGAAACGATGAACAGCCTCTGATCAAAAGGCCATGTTTTTTCAAGGCGGTCACCAGTTCTTCCTCGGCCGGACTTTTCGAATCCAGCTTGACCAAAATGTAGTTGGCCGAGGAGTCCACGACCCGGCCCAGGCCGATTTCCCTCAATCTATCTGCCAGCCAGGCCCGTTCCCGGTCCACCAATCTTCTGGTCCGCCGGGCGTAATCGTCCTGGTCGAGGCAGAAGGAACCGGCTATCAAAGCCAGACTGTTGACCGCCCAGGGTTCGGCGCATTCGAAAAGACGGCCGGCCAGTTTCCGGGAGGCCGTCAAATAGCCCAGTCTGAGGCCGGGCAAGGCGTAGAACTTGGTCAGGGAACGCAAGGCGATGAGGCCGGGGTTGAATCTGACCGAACCGGCCAGACTGACGGCCGGGGTGAAGTCCAGAAAGGCTTCGTCCAGGACCACGATGATCTTTTCTTTCCTGGCCCGCCCGAGGATATGGTCCAGGATGTCCGGCTGAATGAGCCGGCCGGCCGGGCTGGTGGGTTGGCCTAGATAAACCAGGTCCGGACGGAGGGCGAAGACCCTGTCGGCCAGATCGACGGTGATATCCAGATCGTCTTCCCAACGGCAGGACACGAACCTGACCTTGCAGCCGGCCTGGCCCAGGGACCGTTCGTATTCAGCGAAGGCCGGCGCCACGACCACCGCTGATTTCGGCCGCAAGGCCCGGGCCAGCAAATACATCAGGGCCGTGGTGCCGTTGCCGGCCAGGACTTCATCGGGAGACAGGCCGATACGGTCCGCTATCTCCCGGCGCCATTGCCAGGCATAAGGGTCCGGGTAGTGTTGGGTAATCGCGAATTCTTCGCTTAGACGCTTTCTCAACCCGGGCGGTGGTCCCAGGGGATTGACGTTGGCCGAGAAATCCAGAAGATCGCGCCAGGATAGCCTGAGTTCGCGGGCCGCGCTGAAAACGTCGCCCCCGTGCCGGGCCGCTTTTTCCTTCATGATAGTCCCCGCCAGGCCATGACCGCCACTAACATGATTGCGCCGGCGGTCAGGATTATAGCCTCGGCCTTCCGGACCTGACCCAGGTCCGGAGGCCGGTCCGGCCGGCCGATGGTCGGCTTGACCACCAGCCGGCCGCGGTAGGTGGAGGGGCCGCCGAGTTGGACGCCCAAGGCGCCGGCCAAGGCTGCTTCCGGTCGTCCGGCGTTGGGGCTGGTGTGCCGCCCCCCTTCTCGCCACCAAGTCTTAAAGGCCTGGATCATGTCCAGTTTCAGGATCAAAGCAGCCAGGGCTATCAGGGCGGCGGATATCCGGGCCGGAATGAAATTGGCCAGGTCGTCGGTCCGGGCCGAAGCCCAACCCAGGTCTCGAAAAGGCTCTTCCTTGTAACCGATCATTGAATCCAGGGTGTTGATGGCCTTATAGGCCAGAGCTAAACCCGGTCCGCCCAGGGCCAGGTAAAAGAGCGGCGCCACTACGCCGTCGCTCAGGTTTTCGGCCAGCGTTTCCAGAAGCGCCCGGATGATCCCGGCCCGGCTCAAGTCGTGCGTATCCCGGCCCACCACCAGGCCCAGCAGCCGTCTGGCCCGGGGCAGGTCGTTTTCCGCCAGGGCCAGGGCCACGCGCCAGGTCTGGTCATGGAGTCCGCGGGCGGCCAGGACCGTGTAGGCCAGCCAGACTTCGGCGGCCCGGGCCAGGAAGGATGAAAACTGTTCCAGACCGGCCAGAAAGGTTTCCACCAAGGCCCAGGTCCCGCCGACCACGATGACGGTGATGAACGCTCCGGCCAGGCGCCGGAGTCGCGGGGTGACGGCGAATCGCCCGGCCGCCTTGACCAGGCGGTCAATCGCCCCGCCGATCGACCGCACCGGATGAGGCCAGGAAGGGGGGTCAGCCAGCAGCAAATCCAGAATAAAAGCCAGGCCGATGCTCCAGCCGCTCACGGAATAAACCAGCCGCCTCCTCTTCAAGCTGAATGCCCGGGGAAGATTCCCGGAAAAGCGAAGTTAACATGCCTCCGGCCGGCGGGCAAACTTTTTTGCCTTTCGAAACCATTGTCCGGGAAAAATGAGACGGCCGAGTCCTTGCGGGACCGGGTTAATGTATTTAGCGGCTTGCATATTTATGCATACAATGATATTTTTTTATGCATGAGAACGACCGTCGAGATCAGCAACGAACTTCTGCGTCAGGCCAAGAAGCGGGCCGCGGACGAAGGGGCGCCGTTGAGGAAAATCATTGAAGAGGCCCTGCGCTTCTATCTGGGAAGACGACCCAGAAACAAGGGCTATGAGCTGAAATGGCGGACCGAGAGGGGCCGCCTACTGCCCGGGGTTCGCCTCGATGACCGCGACGCCCTCTTCGACTTGATGGAGGGACGACCTTGATTGCCCTCGATACCAACATCCTGGTGTACGCCCGTCGCGAAGAAACGCCATTCCACCGCCAAGCCTACAAGATTCTTAAAGAACTCGCCTCGGGTGAGACTCCGTGGGCGCTTCCGTGGCCGTGTGTCTATGAATTTTTGCGGATCGTGACCCATCCGCGTGTATTTGACCCTCCTACTCCCCTTGAAGACGCCGTGGCAGACCTCGGATCTCTTTTTCAATCCCCCTCGCTTGTCCTTCTGGGCGAGGGTCCCGCGCACTCGTCTCACCTTATCCGAACTGTCCGGGCCGGCCATGCCTCCGGCAACCTTGTCCATGACGCCCATATAGCGGCACTCGCGATCGAACACGGCGTCCGGGAGTTCTGGACGATTGACCGTGACTTCACTCGATTTCCCGATCTTCGTATTCGTAATCCGTTCGTTGCGTAAGCGTCTCCATGAGGGAAAAGACAAAAACTGTTCTTATGGACGCCGACTTCAGACAGGCTTCGGGGCAAGGACCGAAGAAAAACGACTGTCCGGACTGTCTCTACTGCCAGTTCTGCGGCGAGGCGCGTTGCCGGTCCTGCCGCTCCCGGCGTTGCCGGCCCGAGCGCCTCAGCCTGGCCGAGCAGATCGCCCGCTTCGAGGAACTGAACCGCGACGATCCAGTCCGTCCCGACCTGCCTTTGCGAATAAAGCCGAAAAAGAGAAAGAAACCGGCCAAATAAAAGGCCCGGACCAGGCCGGGCCGTGAGTTACTGCTGGAACTGCTCAGGATGTGGCCGCGGCCGCGGGGGCGGCCTCCTTGACCGGCCTGGCCGCCGGCGCCTCGGGAGTGACGCGAATGGTCTGGGTCTGATCCCCGGGTCTCCTGAGAGGCTTGGGGCCACCAGCGTCGCCGCCGGCAGCGGCCGTCACGGCGGCGGGCTGGGGGGCGGCCTGGGGTTGAACCGCGGCCGGGGCCGCCGGCCTGACGCTTATGGGGGTGGCTTGTCTGCCGAAAGGTATTCGTTGAACCATCTGGCCGGCGGCTTGGGGGGCCACGGCCTTCAAGGTCCGCTCCAGTTCGGACCTGGAATTCAAGGCCTCGACAAAACGCTTGTTGGTGTCCTCGAGGCGTAGCACCAGGGCGTGTATGACCTGCTTGGATATATCCGGGAAGCTTTCCAGGGTTTCCAGGAGCTTGTCTCCCGGAAAGACCTTGACGATACTCTTGCCCACCGATCTGATGGTGGCCGTGCGCCGGCCACCCAGAACGGCGCTCATCTCGCCGAAATAGCTGCCCGGCTGGGAAATCTCGGCGATTTTGTCGTTGCCCTTGATGACTTCCAGGCAGCCCTGGATGAGCCGGTAAAAGGCCGTGTCGGAGTTGCCTTCCTTGATAAGAATGTCGCCGTTCTCGAAAACCATTTCGTCAGGGTTGAGCAGGTACGGCGGCAGGCTCTCCTTCTGCAGCACCGTCTTTTCCAGGACCTGTTCCAGTGAAGTTATACCCTGTTTGGCCTTGAGCAACCCGTCCTGGCGCAGGGTGTTCATGCCTTCCTTGATGGCGATCTTGCGCAACTGACCTTCAGGCACGTTGGAGGCCACGGCTTCCTGGAGGTTGGGCGTCATTTCCAGCAGTTCGAAAAGACCCTGGCGACCCTTGTACCCCGTGCCGGAACAGTGCGTGCAGCCCTTGCCCTCGTAAAGGGTGATCGAGTTTATCTCGTCCTTGTCGAAGCCGGCTTCGATGAGCTTGTTGGCGCTGATCTTCACGGGTTGTTTGCACTTGGTGCAGATGCGTCTCAAAAGGCGCTGGGCCGTGCACAGGACCAGGGCCGCGGCCACGTTGAAGGTGGCCACGCCCATGTCGGTCAGACGCGTGATCGTGCCAGGACAGTCGTTGGTGTGCAGGGTGGAAAAGACCAGGTGGCCGGTCATGGCCGCCTCGATGGCGATTTCCCCGGTTTCGATATCCCGGATCTCGCCGATCATGCATATGTCCGGGTCCTGGCGCAGGAAGGCCTTCAGGGCCTTGGCAAAGGTCATGCCCACTTCCTTGACCACGTTGACCTGGTTGATGCCGGTGAAATTGAACTCGACCGGGTCCTCGGCGGTCAGTATCTTGACGTCGTCGGTGTTGCGCAAGGTGAGCGACGAATAAAGGGTCACGGTCTTGCCCGAACCCGTGGGTCCGGTGACCAGGATCAAGCCGTTGGGCCGGTACACGGCCTTCATGTACTTGGACAGGTCGGTCTGAGTGAATCCCAGTTTGGTCAGGTCCACGTTCAGGCCGCCCTTGTCCAGGATACGCAGGACCACGGATTCTCCGAAAAGGGTGGGCAGGGAGGAGACGCGGAAATCAACTTCTTTTCTTTTACCCAGTTTCATCTTGATACGGCCGTCCTGGGGAACCCTTTTCTCGGTTATATCCAGGCTGGCCATGATCTTGAACCGCGCTATCAGGGCGTTCTTTATCTCCATAGGCAGCTTCATGCTCTTGTACAGGGCGCCGTCCTGCCGGTAACGGACGTAAAAAGCTTTTTCAAAGGGCTCGATGTGAACATCGGAAACGCCGGAGGTGACGGCTTTGACCAGTATCTGGTTCACCAGCTTGATTATCGGCGCGTCGGAGGCCGAAAACTGGCTGGAAAGTTCATCGTCCTTGTCTTCTTCGACGGTGAACTCTTCCACGGCCTCGCCGATGAGCGAACCCAGGTCGTCCACGGCGGCCGGCGCTTCCTCCTCTTCTTCCGCCAGCGCCTGTCCCAGCAGGGCCCGAAACTCTTCATCGCTGATCTTGTAGTACTTCTTGTAGGCCTCGATGATCTCTTTTTCCGTGGCCACGCCGGCCTTGACCGGAACCTTGACCACGGCCTTGATCTCGTCCACGGCGTGGTTGTTGGTCGGCTCGGTCATGGCGACGGTCAAAGAACCATCCTTGAGCTGAACCGGAAAGGCGAAGTATTTCTTGGCAATCTCAAAGGGCAGCAGGTTGATGACCTTCTGTTCAACCTCCCTTTCGGAAATGCCTATAACCGGGTAGTTATACTGCCGGGAAAGCAAGGCCGGGATGGTGTTTTCCTCGATGTAGCCGTTGTGCAGGAGATAAGACCCGATGAAACCGCCGTTCTTCTTGACGTGGTCCGTGGCCTCCTGCAACTGGCGGCCGGTGATCTGGCCGGCCTTGGACAGATACTCGCCCACCAGCAACTGGTATTCTTCAGCCCCGGTGTCCTTGATGGTCCCAGCCAAACTGCTGTGACGCCTGGTCGGTTCGGCCATGTTCTTAACCTCGCCGAAATTGTCTTACCATTGGTGAAAATCCGGGAGAAGCGGTCGTGATCCCCCGCCCGGCGGCCCAAATCCGCTTATTCTTCTAACCGAGTGGAAGGGTCGTTGGTCAACCGGTATCAGCCCGTGCCGTTTCCAGCACACTCTCGATCAGAGTATACCGCAGGCTGGAACAGGCCGGCAAGGGTAAATTCGAATCTAATTTTTATCGGGTCGAGCTTCCAGCCGGATGGTCAGCGCTTGATCCGGCCCGGCAGGATGAATTCGTAGCGCCGCCGTAAAATCCCGGTGGTCAGCCGGCGGTCCAACCGCCGCATGAACAGGAACAAGGTCCAGATCAGTTTGTCTTCCCGGTAGTATTTCTCGACTTCTTTCCGGCTCAAGGGAGCCAGGCGGCCGGGCAGGACGCGGTTGACGGCCTCGATGGCCACGGGCACCAGGTCCGGCCTTTGCTCCTTGAACAGGTTGGCCGCCAGGTCGATCAGGTTTTTCCGCGGGTCATAATAACGGTTCATGACCTCATCCACGAAGAGCCAGCGCAGGAGCCAGCGCAGAAAAGCCGGCGCGGCCTGGAGAAGGAGTTCGGGATCGAGCTGGTGGCGGCCGTTCTTCTTGATAAAGGGGGTGCTGGTGTCCAGGTAATAGAGCCCTTCCGGCTCTTCTTCCGCCGCCACCCAGTTGGAAATCTGCCCGTCAACGGCCAGTTCCAGGCCGGGTTTCCGGTCTTCATTGTATTTCCAGACTTTGGCGTTCTCGACCAGGACGCGTTCGATGAGCCGGCCGGTTTCGGCCTCGGAGACGTTTTGTATGAATCTGTTACCCACGCGCTCCGCGGGCATCTTGGTCTGGATAATATACAAGACCACCGGACGGTCCGGGACCTCGATTATGGCCGTGGCGCTGGCCGGCAGCTTCAGCCCCGCCTCACCCAACAGCCGGCAGTATTCTTGGTACAGGGCCTCATAATCCTGGGCGGCCCGACGATCGCGGAAAAGCGGCATCCTCTTGCAGGCCAGGCCCGGCAGGGCCTTGATCTCGAAGATGGCCGATATCTCGCCGTAGCCCAACAGGTCCGCCGGCACGGGAGAACGTTCCAGGCGCCGGGGGTCGAGGCCGGTTTCAAAGCGAAACAAGAGTTCCTGGTTCACCCGCATGACCCGTCCCTAACGCAAGCCGTCTTTGAAGTCCTGGGCCTGGGCCAGGGACAGGTCGAGCCGCTCCAGGATTTGTTCCACCTGGCCCAATTCCAGGTTCAGGGGTGGCAGGAGTTGGGCCACTGATTTATCGTTGTTGGCGTACACCAGGAAAAGTCCGTTTTGATAGGCGGTCAGGGCCAGGATGGGCCCGCAGAGTTCATCTTCCATCTTGAGGCCCATGAACAGACCAAGCTGCCGCAGTTCGATCAGGATACGGTGTTTTTCGATCAGGGTCTCGACGCCGGTTTTAAACCTGGCCGCCAGCCGGTTCACGTGTTCGAGGAACCCGGGCGCGGAAACGATCTCGAGCACCTTTTTGGCCACGCGGCAGCCTAGTTCCGATCCGCCGAAGGTCGAGACATGAATATGGGGATCGCCGTGGAAGACCGATTCCAACGGTCTTCTCAGCACCGTGGCCGTGATGGGATAAATGCCGCCGGAAAGCCCCTTGGCCAGGACCACCATGTCCGGCAGATGGCCGAAGTGTTCGAAGCCCCATAACCGGCCCGTCCGGCCCAGGCCGGTCTGGACTTCATCCTGGATCAGGAGAGCGCCCGATCGGTCGCAAAGACGCCGGACGAACGGGAAGTAATCCGGCGACGGCAAGGGCAGTCCCAGGGTGGCCGGCACGGTCTCGAGCATCACGGCCGCGGTGTCGCCGTCCATCGCCGCCTCGAGGGCCGCCGGATCGTTGAAGGGAACCTGGAGGAAGCCCGGCGCGGGAGGCCCGAAAGGGGCCCTGTACTTTTCATCCCCGGCGGCCAGGGCCAGTCCGGTATGGCCATGGTACCCTCCCCGGGCCGAGATGATCCTGGTCCGGCCGGTGTAGCCCCTGGCCACCTTGATGGCCAGGTCCACCGCTTCCCCGCCGCTAACGCCGAAGACCGTGTAATCCAGGTCTCCGGGCATGAGTTGGGATATCAACCGGGCCAGGTCGGCCCTGTCCCGGCTGATAAGGTGGCCGTTGCCGATGTCCACTTCCTCGAGGGCCTTTTTCAATGTCTCGATTATGACCGGGTGACGGTGACCCAGGTTAAAAACACCGCCGTTGCCGTGCAGGTTGAAGAACTGTTTTTCGCCGTCCAGGTCCCGGAAAATGGCTCCTCCCCGGCGGCCCATCACCAGGTCCATGTTGAATTGGCGGTAAAAAGCCACCTTGCCCGAACTGACGTGGTTGGCGAAGTCCTCGATGACCTTTTCCTTGACTCCAGAAATCATGTCCCACCCGCCCGATCAATACTCCACAGAGATAAACGTCCCCTTGGGTCAGACTCCGGACCCGGCCGGGTAATACTTCCGATAAAAGTTATTTTCCGAAATTTACTTTTCCTATAATTGAGAAACGATCGCCCTTGTCAACTGAAAAACTTGGGCCGGGCCTGATCGGCCGTTATTGACAAAGAAGCAAGGCAGCCTTAATACTGGCTAATTGTGCCACGGAATGAACTTGGGCCGGGCCATCGGCGACGGTCTATAAACCAGAAACCGGGAAAGACGCTCTGATAGAACGAAGGTCAACCAGAAGAATCAGTCTCGGCCGGGTCGAGGTCGGCGGTGGCGCGCCGATCGCGGTCCAGTCCATGACCAATACCGACACCCGCGACCCGGAAGCGACCATCGCCCAGATTCAAGCCTTGGCCGAGGCCGGCTGCGAAATAGTCCGGGTGGCCGTGCCCGATCGGGCCTCGGCCGGTGTCCTGGACCGGATCAAGGAGAATATTACCCTGCCCCTGGTGGCCGATATCCATTTCGATTACCGGCTGGCCCTCCTGGCCCTGGAAAGGGGCGTGGACGGTCTGAGGATAAACCCCGGTAACATCGGAGGCCGGGACAGGGTGCGGCGGGTGGCCGAAGCGGCCGGAAAACTCGGCGTGCCTATCCGCATCGGCGTCAACGCCGGGTCCCTGGACAAAGACCTGCTGGCTCGATACGGGCGGGCCACGCCCGAGGCCCTGGTGGCCAGCGCCCGCCGGCAGATCAAATTACTGGAAGATCACCATTTTAGTCTGATCAAAATCTCCCTGAAGTCCTCCCAGGTCCTGGACACCGTGGCCGCGTACCGGCTCATGTCCAGGGAGACGGATTACCCTCTCCACCTGGGCGTAACCGAGGCGGGAGGCCTCATCGCCGGCACGGTGAAATCGGCTCTGGGCATCGGGATGCTCCTGGCCGAGGGCATCGGCGACACCATCCGCGTCTCGCTGACCCGGGACCCGGTCGAGGAAGTCCGGGCCGGATTCGAGATTCTCCGGGCCCTCGATATCAGACACCGCGGCGTCGAAATAATCTCCTGCCCCACCTGCGGCCGCTGTGAAATCAACCTGTTCGCCCTGGCCGAGGAAGTGGAAAAAAGGCTCAGCCATATAACCCGGCCGCTGAAGGTCGCGGTCATGGGCTGCGTGGTCAACGGCCCGGGCGAAGCCCGGGAGGCCGACGTGGGCGTGGCCGGAGGCCGCGGCCAAGGCCTTCTCTTTTGCCGGGGCGAACTGGTCCGTAAAGTGAAGGAAAATGAGTTGGCCGAAGCCCTGGCGGCCGAAGTCGATCGTATATTATCGATGGGAAAGGAATAAAGCATGCGTTTTACCAACCTGTTCATCCCCACCCTGCGGGAAGACCCCGCCGAGGCCGAGGTTATCAGCCATATACTCATGGTCAGGGCCGGCCTGATCAGGAAGCTGGCCGCGGGCATATATTCTTACCTGCCCTTGGGACTCAGGGTCCTGCGCAAGGTGGAGAACATAATCCGTCAGGAGATGAACCGGGCCGGCGCCCAGGAAATTCTTATGCCGGCGGCCCAACCGGCCGAATTGTGGCGGGAATCGGGACGGTGGGATAAATACGGCCCCGAGCTTTGGAGGATCAAGGACCGGCACAACCATGATTACTGCCTGGCGCCCACCCACGAGGAAGTGGTCACCGACATCATCCGCCGGGAAATAAGGTCCTATCGGGACCTGCCCTTCAACCTGTACCAGGTTCAGACCAAGTTCCGCGATGAAATAAGACCCAGGTTCGGCCTCATGCGCGGCCGGGAATTCATCATGAAGGACGCCTATTCCTTTGACCGGGACGACGCCGGCGCGGACGTAAGCTACCGGGCCATGTACGAAGCCTATCGGCGCATCTTCGCCCGCTGCGGCCTGAAGTTCAGCGCGGTCGAGGCGGACACCGGGGCCATAGGCGGCAGCTTTTCCCACGAATTCATGGTCCTGGCCGAAACGGGCGAGGAGGCGGTGGTGAGCTGCCCGGCCTGCGGGTACGCGGCCAATACGGAGAAGGCGGAGATAAGACCTCTGGACCAGACCATCCCGGACCAAGGCGCCGTCCTGACCAGGATACTGACCCCGGAGGTCAGGACCATAGCTCAATTAAGCTCATTCTTGGGCGTCTCGCCCCGGGAGATCGTCAAAACCATTATCTATAAAACGGATGACGCCCCGGTGGCGGTCCTGGTCCGGGGCGATCACGAGGTCAACGCGATCAAGCTGAAGAACGTTCTGGGCGGGAGCGAGGCGGACCTGGCCGATCCGGACCTGATCCAGGAACTGACCGGCGCGCCGGTCGGCTTCTCCGGCCCGGTGGGCTTGAAGGTGAAAATACTGGCCGACCAGGCCCTCCTGGCCATGAGCCGGCTCGTGACCGGCGCCAACGAACGCGACTATCACCTGATCGGCGTGGTGCCGGGCCGCGACTTTTCACCGGAGGGATACTACGATCTCCGGCTGGCCCAGCCCGGCGACCCCTGTCCTCGCTGCCAGGCCGGCCTGCAACTGACCCGCGGTATCGAGGTCGGGCATACCTTCAAGCTCGGGACCAAGTATTCCGAGCCCATGCAGGCCACCTACCTGGACGAACAAGGGCGGGATCGGCCGATCGTAATGGGCTGCTACGGCATCGGCGTGGGCCGGACCGCCGCCGCGGCCATCGAACAAAACCACGACGCCGAGGGTATCATCTGGCCCGTGCCGCTGGCGCCCTTCGAAGCCGTGGTCCTGCCGCTCCAGGTGCAGGACGAGGCGGTTCGCGACGCGGCGGAAAAGCTGTATAATTCCTTGCTGAACCAGGGCGTGGAGACCCTGTTGGATGACCGGGACGAAAGACCGGGTATAAAGTTCAAGGACGCGGACCTGATCGGTTTCCCCTTCCGGTTGGCGGTGAGCCGCAAGACTTTGGCCCAGAACAAAGTCGAATTCAAGGAACGCCGCGACGCTGAAACCAGGCTCTTCGACCTGGCGGAAGCGCCGATTCTAGTGAGAGAAAGAAGAGACAGTCTTTTGATCCGCCTGGATTGAAGCGAACGTCCGCGAAAAGGTTCCCCACTTGCGTCGCATTGAAGACATCCTGGAACAGATAGGTTCCTATCAGCCCGAGGCCGACCTGGAACTGGTGCAGCGGGCCTATATCTTTTCGGCCGGCGCCCACCAGGGCCAGGTGCGGAGATCGGGCGAGCCATACCTGAGCCATCCCTTGAACGTGGCCTGGATTCTGGCCGATCTGAGGCTGGACGTCTTCACGGTGGTTTCAGGGCTTCTTCACGACACCCTGGAGGATACGGACGCCAGCCTGGAGACGCTGGTGAAGCTCTTCGGCAAGGAAGTGGCCGTCATAGTGGACGGCGTCACTAAAATAAGCCAGATGCAGTTTTCTTCCAGCGCCGAACGCCAGGCCGAAAGCATGCGTAAGATGATCGTGGCCATGGCCACGGACATCCGGGTGCTGCTAGTCAAGCTGGCCGACCGCCTGCACAATATGCGCACGCTGGGCTATATGCCCCAGGACAAGCAACTGCTCATCGCCCAGGAAACCATTGATATCTACGCCCCGCTGGCGGGACGCCTGGGTATTCACAAGATCAAGTCCGAACTGGAGGACCTCTGCCTCTATTACCTGCAGCCCGACGTTTACAAGGAAATCACCACCGCCATCGCCGCCAAGAGGGGCGAGCGGGAAGCCTACGTCCGCGAAACCATCGGGCTGATGTCGGTCAAGATGAAGGAGTTCGGCATTCCCTGCGAGCTCGAGGGCCGGCCCAAGCACATCTACAGTATCTACCAGAAGATGATCCAGCAGGACCTGACCATCAACCAGGTCTATGACGTCACCGCCTTCCGGATGATCGTCGAGTCGGTCAAGGACTGCTATGCGGCCCTGGGCGTAATCCATTCCATCTTCAAACCCATTCCCGGGCGCTTCAAGGATTACATTTCCCTGCCTAAGGCCAACGGATATCAATCCCTGCACACCGCGGTCATAGGCCCTCGGGCGGAACGCATGGAAGTCCAGATTCGCACCCGCGAGATGCACGGCTTCTCCGAGATAGGCATCGCCGCCCACTGGCGCTACAAGGAAGGCGATCGACTGACGGAAAAGGAAAGCCAGAGGTTCGTCTGGCTGCGGTCCCTGCTGGAATGGCAGAGGGACCTGAAAGACCCGACCGAGTTCCTGAACAGCGTGCGGGAAGGTCTGCTTCCCGAGGAGGTCTATGTCTTCACCCCGGCCGGCGACGTCCGGGAACTGCCCAGCGGCGCCACGCCGGTGGACTTCGCCTACACCATCCACACGGAAGTCGGTCACCGCTGCGTGGGAGCCAAGGTCAATGGGGCGATCGTCTCGTTGAAATACCAGCTCCAGAACGGCGATACGGTGGAGATACTCACGGCCAAGCAGGCCAACCCGACCAAAGACTGGCTCAACTTCGTGATCACGCCCAAGGCCCGCAACCGCATCCGTCAATGGTTCCGGATCGCCGAACGCGAAAGGTCCATCTCCCTGGGCAAGGAGATGCTGGAGAAGGAACTGCGGCGGGAACAACTCAGCTTCAGCCTGCTTTCCAAGGGAGGAGACATCGAGCGCGTGGCCCGGGAGTACACTCTGGCCAACGAGGATGACCTGATCGCCGCCATCGGCTTGGGCGAGATAAGCGTGCGCCAGGTCGTAGGACGGCTGAGGAAATCAGAGGAGCCCACCGCTTCCCTGATGGATCGGATGGTTCAGCGCATAAGGCGCAAGCCGCCCAAACAAGGCATCAAGGTTCGAGGCGTGGGCGACGTGCTGATCAGGTTCGCCGGCTGCTGCAATCCCTTGCCGGGGGAGGCAGTGGTGGGATACGTGACCCAAGGCCGAGGCGTGACCGTCCACTCGGCCCGCTGCCAGACCCTGGCCACCTCGGACCCGGCGCGCCGAATAGACGTGGAATGGGAGCTGGAACAGGGGATCACCTATCCAGTGCGCATTCAAGTAATAGCCCGTGATCATCCAGGAGTCCTGGCTGAGTTGAGCGGAGCCATCGCCGAAGCCGACGCCAACATCACCAATGCCTCCATCGAAGTGACGCCGGACGGCAAGGCCGTGGATGAATTCACCATTCAGGTGACGGGCAAGGATCACCTGCAACAGGTGATTTTCAATCTTAAGAAACTCAAATGGGTGGAAAGGGTCACCCGCCTGGGCACCCAGGGCGCCATATGACCGCCGATCCGATCAACCACGATCCCGATAAGGCGATTCCCGCCCGGCGGCCCCTCCCCTCCCCCATTCCAACCTGATCGATTCACTGACAAAAAGGCGGACAGATGGCGGCCGGCCGCATGGCCAGAAACTGATCGCTCCTATTCTTCATTACCAGGATGTTCCGCACCGATTCTTCCCATTGGCTGCTGTCCTTGGTCGCCCAGGGAACCTTGTACCG
Organism: Thermodesulfobacteriota bacterium; assembly: GCA_040755515.1. GTDB lineage: Bacteria > Desulfobacterota > Desulfarculia > Adiutricales > JAGVGV01 > JBFMAW01. Next base: position 51,944 of record JBFMAW010000036.1, read on the forward strand.
GGCTTCATAGCGGACGCAGACGCAGTACAGTTCCTTGGGGTCATGCTCCTGGACAAAGGCCTTGGTCGGGGCCATGGGCTGGACGCTCAAAACCCTGGGCTCCCTGATCTCCCACATGGTGCTTTCACGAAAGGAATTATAAACACCCAGAATGGCCGCCCTTTCCACCGGATTGTCCGGAAGCTTGAGTTCCTCGGTTTGGAAGAGCGAACATCCAGCCAGGACCGCCAAGCCGGCCGACAAAAGCAACAAGATCGCTCCGGCGGATTTCATCCTAGGTCCTCCTCCCGGCCGGCCTTCCCCCGCCGGCCTCTGGCCAGTCTGCCTGATAAGCTCTTACCGGTTCGATCCCGGCCGATCCATTTCCATCCTGGTGGACAAACCTTGATGGGGAGCAAGTTTCAGGCCAAAAATACACAATTGACAGGCGGATCGAGGTGATTGGATAATCCGGCCATGAAGGCGGGCAAAAAAAACAAATATCTAGGCATAAAGTTTAATTGTTGCCGCGTCTATTCCAGGATATATATACATCCGTCCGGGACCCATTACCAAGGCCGCTGCCCCAAATGCGGGCGTCCGGTTATAATCGGAATCGATCCCCAAGCGGGAACAAGCTCCCGCTTCTTTGAAGTCTACTGAGAGTCGCGCCGAAGACCTGACGGCCGGGAGTTGAACCGATGACGCTGATGGCCATGCCAAATCCCCGTCGTTCCGTGGACCTATTCAACCGCTTCCTCCAGACCGGCCGGCTCGATCGTTTATCCTCCGCCTCTCTGGACCCCGCCGCATGAACCAGACGGCCCCTTCCTACTTCACCATGAACCTTTCGGATCTGTTTATCAGGTTGAATCAGCGCCTGACGCCGCCTCGAGCCCTGGTCCTGAGTTTCGCCCTGTTGATCCTGATCGGCTCCCTGGCGCTGAAGCTACCGGGATTCACCGGTCCGGAAGGTATTTCCTACCTGGACGCCCTCTTTACCAGCACCTCGGCCGTGTGCGTGACCGGACTGATCGTCGTGGATACGCCCAAAGCCTTCACCCTGCCCGGTCAGATCACCATCCTGGCCCTTATTCAATTAGGCGGATTGGGCATCATGACCTTTTCGGTCTTTCTGTACCGCCTGGCCGGCCGGGATGTTTCCATCAGGACGGAACTCGCCGTGCGCGACAGCCTCTCCTACACTCCGGACCTGAAGGCCGCCGGCTTGGCCCGCTCGGTGTTCGTGGCCACGATTATCATCGAACTCATCGGCGCCTTTCTGCTTTTCCTGTTCTGGCTGCCCGAGCACGGAGTCTCCCGGGCCTCTCTGCTGGGCGCCTTCCACGCCGTCTCGGCTTTCTGCAACGCCGGGTTTTCGCTTTTTTCGGACAGCTTGACCGGCTACGCCACCCACTATGGCATCAACTTGGTCATCATGGTCCTGATCGTCTCCGGCGGAATCGGTTTCATCGTTCTCAACGACTTCTATCAGATAAGGCGGCCGGGCCGCTGGCGGGCCAGACTGCACACCAAGGTGGCCGGCTGGACCACCGTGGCCTTGATCGCCAGCGGGGCGGTTCTCTTTCTCTTCTTCGAATGGGACAATGTCTTGAAGGGGTTCATCCTTCCGGAAAAAATCATCATTGCCCTCTTCCAATCCATAACGCCCCGGACGGCGGGCTTCAACACCGTCGATTACGGCCGGTTGACCAACGCCACCATCCTCACCACCATGATGCTGATGTTCGTCGGCGGATCGCCCGGGTCCACGGCCGGAGGCATCAAGACCGTCACCTTCGCCCTGATTATAGCCTTGGGCTTAAGCCGTTATCGAGGCTATTCCCTGGTCAACCTGTTCAAGCGCAGCGTTCCGGACGAGATCGTATCCCGAGGCATCACCATCTCCATGATCTCCTTCCTGGTCGTCAGCTTGTCCATCTCCCTGTTGCTGATATCGGAAACCGGCCCCCTCGACCCGACCGCTTCCCGGGGTATGTTCCAGTCGCTTCTTTTCGAGGTGTTCAGCGCCTTCGGTACGGTCGGTCTTTCCATGGGCGTGACCGCGAATTTGACGGCCTGGGGCAAGCTGATTATCATCGGAACCATGTTCCTGGGACGTCTCGGTCCTCTGACCGTGGCCATGGCCCTGCTGGAACGCCTCGGAGCCAGAAGGCGATATAATTTCGGCAGTGAAGAAGTGATGGTAGGTTAAGGGAGGTCGGCTTGAGCAGATTCGCCGTCATAGGCTTGAGTAATTTCGGCGCCAGCATCGCCAAGGCGCTCTTCGAGCGCGGCCACGAAGTCATTGTCCTGGATCGCAACGATAACCTGGTCAAGACAGCACAACCCTATTGCTCCTATGGTCTGGTGGGCGAGGCCACCGATCAGACGCTTCTAAATTCGTTGCAGGTGGAAACCCTGGACGCCGTGTTCGTCTGCATGGGCGATTCCATGGCCGACAGCATTCTGACCACCCTGCTGCTTCGCGATTTCAAGGCCAGGAAGATCGTGGCCAAGATCATCAGCGAGGAACACGGTCGGATTCTCCTGAAGGTGGGCGCCCATGAGGTGGTCTTCCCCGAACGGGACATGGCCATGCGCGTGGCCACCTATGTTTCGTCGCCCACGATCATGGACTACCTGGACCTTTCGCCGGAATACGCGGTCCAGGAAGTGGCGCCGCCCCAGCGCTTCGTGGGCAAGACCCTGGCCGAGACCGGCATTAGGCGGGACTTCGGAGTCAACGTCATCGGGATCAAGGACGTCCTGCGCGACAGCATTAATCTCAACCCCGAGGCCCAATACACCATCAAGGATTCGGATGTCCTCATCGTCATCGGCCGCCGGGAAAACCTGAGTCGCCTGACCCAGAGTAAATGACCCAGTCTGGTAAAGGGCGAATCGGGACGGGTCGGCTCGAGACCAGGCCAGGGAGAACGGTTATTTCCGCGAGGGACCATAGGCCCCCTCGGCCTATCTGGATAATCGGCGGCGGCCGGGTGGGAAGGCGGGCCGTGGAAATCCTGTCCCGATTCAACCGGCCGGCCGACCTGAAGGTGGTTGACCGGGACCCGAACGCCTTGACTTGGTTTGAAGCCAGAAAAGTTCAAATCGAACCGGCCGATGGAGTCGAATTCTTGCTCGAAAGCTTGGCGTCCGGCGAATCAGCCGCCTGGGTCCTGCCCTGTCTGCCGCTTCATCTGGCCTATCACTGGTTGCTGGCCCGCCTGGGATCGAAAGCCCGGGCGATTCCCGTGCCGCCCGAACTGGGAGACCACCTGCCGAACCGCCTTCCGGCCGAAAGTAACGGTTTCTACACCAGCCTGGCCGATTTCCTTTGCCCGGTGGACTGCCCCGAACCAGCCCGGATATGCCCCGCCACCGGACGCCCCAGACCGGGCACCTTGTTCGCCGACCTGGCGGCCGGAAACTGGCCCGGCTTCACCATGCTGGTCGTCCGCGGCCGCCAATTGGCTCCTGGTCTGGGCGGGCTGAGACCGGATGATCTCTTCAGTCTGGAGCGAAAATCCATCGAGGCCGGAGGCCGGGTCCTGGTGGCCACGGCCTGCCGCTGTCACGGCGTGGTCCACGGACTTACCAGCCGATGACCCCCGCCGGCCGGCGGCTATTTCTTTTCCTGCCTGACAAAAACCACCGGGGCTTTCTTGAAGTCTTTCGGCCGTTGAGGCCCCGGCTCCTCCATCCTGATCTCGTTCGGGGAAATAAACTCGATGACGGTCAAGCCGCGGCTGATCCGGCCTTCCCTCTCCAGGTTCAAATCCAGCTCGAGGGGGACCTTGTCGTAGTCAACCTTATAAGTGCCTTTGAAGGTCAGCCCGTCTTGAATTACGGTCAGTTTATCCGCTTTAGCGAAAATAAAAGTAATCTCCGAATCGCCGTGCTTGCCCTTCCATTCCCCTTCCAGGAGCGGTCTTGTTGACTTGGCCCAGGCCGGGGCGGTCAAAGTCAGCGACAACGAAACAACAAGCACGAACAACCGCCGGGACAATCCAGACATTCTTTTCAACTCCGTCTTGCCTGTTATTCTTTACCGCGCCGAGCGGATAAGCGAACCAGGCGATGATATTAATCCGATTTTACCGGTTCAGGCGGGCGATGACCAGTTTAATATCTTCCCAGACCGGCGCTTTCTTGCCTGGATCGTACAACAAGGCCGCGGGGTGAAAGGTGGGCATGATGGCCAGGCCCTCGAGTTCATGGAAACGGTGGCGCAGCCTGGTCAGGGGTTCGTCGGTCTCGAGCAGATTCTGGGCCGCCGTCCGGCCCAGGGCCACGATTATCTTGGGCCGGACCACGGCTATCTGGCGCCATAGAAACGGCAGGCAGGTCTGGGCTTCTTCAGGTGACGGCGCCCGATTGGACGGCGGCCGGCACTTGACCACATTGGCGATGTAGCAGTCCTCCCGCCGCATCTTCAGGCCCTTGACGATTATGTCGGTCAAAAGACGCCCGGCCGCGCCCACGAACGGCCGGCCGGAGCGGTCTTCCTCTTCGCCCGGCCCCTCGCCCACGAACATCAAGTCGGCCCGGTCCGGTCCTTCGCCGAAGACTAGGTTGGTCCGACCTTGGGCCAGAGGGCAGCGGAGGCAGTCGCCCAGATCGGATTTTATCCGGTCCAGGGTTTCCGGGGCCGAACGCGCGACTTCCGGCGGCGGGTCAACTTCAGGCAGGGCCTCCAGGCCCAGGAAGGCAAGATAATGCAGGTAGTTCTTGAGGTCCTGGGCCAGATGGTGAATTTCCCGCCGATCCATGTCAATTCCGGCGGCGCAGCAGGTCCGCCACCCGGTCCCAGATGCAATCGGCCACGTCTTCCTTGGATTGAAGCGGGATTTCCTCGACTTGTCCCCGCCGGTCGATAATCCAGACTTGGTTGGTGGCCGCCCCGAAGGACTGGTCGGACGGTCCGATCTGGTTGGCCACGATCAGGTCCAGGCCCTTGGCTTGGAGTTTGTCCCGGGCGCTTTCGATCAAATTGGACGATTCAGCGGCGAAGCCGACAAATATCCGATCGCCCTTGTCCGGGTTTATCGTTTTTAGAATGTCGGGGTTCTGGGCCAGTTCGAGGGGCGGCGGCAGGGTCGTTTTCTTGACCTTTCCCGCGACCGCGGCGGCCGGCCGGAAATCGGACGGCGCGGCGGCCTTGACCAGAATATCGGTCCGGTCGAGGTTGTCCCGGACCACGGCCAGCATCTGCCGGGTGGTCTCCACTTGTACGGTTCCGCAGCCGTAAGGTGGAGCATAGGCTATGGGACCCGTAATCAGAAGCACTTCGGCCCCGCGGCGCCAGGCGGTCCGGGCCAGGCAGAGGCCCATCAGACCGGTCGAGCGGTTGCTCAGGAAACGGATGTCATCCCAGGGTTCGCGGGTCGGGCCGGCCGTGACCGTCACCCGGCGGCCGGCCAGGTCCTGGACGGACAAGACCCGCTTCACTTCCTCGACTATCGCGTCCGGCTCGGGCAACCTGCCCTTGCCTTCCCAACCGCAAGCCAGGAAACCCTGTTCGGGCTCGACCACGCGCAATCCGATCGAACGCAGTTTTTTCAAGTTCTCCTGGACCACGGGGTGGTCATACATGTTCACGTTCATGGAGGGGCAGACGATGATCGGCGCTCTGACGGCCAGCAGGAAAGTCGAAACGAAATCGTCGGCCAGACCCGCGCTCATCTTGCCGATAATGTTGGCCGTGGCCGGGGCGATCACCACCGCTTGAGCCCAGTCCGCCAGGGCGATATGACCGACTTCGGTTCGGCTGGTCCAGAGGTCCGTGGCCACGGGCGCCTGGGTCAGGGTCTCGAAAGTGAGCGGGGTGATGAATCTGGCGGCGGCTTCGGTCATGGCCGTCCGTACACGAGCCCCTTCCTTGATCAACAAGCGGGCCAGCTCGGCCGTCTTGTAAGCGGCTATGCCCCCGGTAACCACCAGGGCCACGTTTTTTTCCCTGAGCGGGTTCATGCGATATTTATCAGGTTCGGACTTGCGGCGCCACCCAGACTTCCACCCGGGTCATGATCGTTTTTTCATAAACCGAGATAATACAGGATTTGGTCTCCTTCTCAAAGAGAAGCATGGTCTTGGGATGACGAAAAACCGTCTTCAACCGCCAGCCGTCCTTGGGCATGGAGCCTTTGAAAAAACTCACCACCGACTCCGCGTCGACGTACCCTGAAAAAAAGAGGGTGCCGGCCTTGAAACCGGATGTTTCAAAGACAAAGGAACTGTTCCGGTCCAATTTCAGATCGCCCGGGACCTGAACGTCGGTAAAATGTTCGTTGATGGGCGGCAGCGGCTCGCTCGATCTGAGGAAAGGCATGTGAGAGCAGCCGGCCGTCGCCGCCAGCATGACCAAAAGCATATACCAGACTATTTTTCGTGGCAACATGGCGTCAATTCCTCCTGGTGGGTTGACTCGAATCGCTCAGGGTTTCTTCCTTGGGCGCCGAGCTTGAAGAACGACCGGACAATCCGCTTGAACCGGAAAAAGTGGAACCGCCCGTCCCGGAACCCAGGCTGGAGAACGATTGGCCCGGGCTGGACGGCGCCACCCAGACTTCCAGTTTAACGTCGTCGCTGCTGTAAGGATAGGTGGCCATGATCAGACAGACCTTGTTGGACTTGGTGTACACCATGATATTCTTGTGATACTTGAAACGGGAAAGCAGGGTCCAACCGTCCTGGGGCATGGATTTTTGGTAGAAGTCAAGAATATCCATGACCCCCATCCGGCCGCTCAGGGCCATGACACCGGCCCGATATTCGCTGCTTTCATAAATAAAGGAACCATCCCTGTCCAACTTCAGTTCGGCCGGGACCTTGACGTCCTTGAAGTCCAGGTACTGACTGGGCGGCGGCAGGCTCTGTTCGTCCCTGACGTCTTTGGCGCCCCAGCCCAGGCAACCGGTCAGAGACAAAAGACCGGTCAGAAGCAGGGTCAGGAACAAGCGGTTTAAATTACGTTTCATTTCCAGGCTCCTTTCAAAAAAGGGTTGAACCTTCTCTCCTGCCCCACGGTGGTCATGGGGCCATGCCCGGGGAAGACCTTGGTCTCATCCCCCAGGGGCAGTATTTTTTCCCGGACTGAACGCAAGAGAACCTCGAAAGACCCTCCGGCCAGATCAGTCCGGCCAATTGAACCCGCGAAGAGCAGATCCCCGACGAAAACCCTGCCGGTGTCAGGCCAATGAAGACTTATCCCGCCCGCGGAATGTCCGGGGGTGTGTAAAACCGCCAGCCGGTGTAGGCCCAGAGACAAAAAATCACCTTCAACGAGGCGGCCGTCCGGTTGAAAACCCCGATGGTTCTCCGCGGGATGGATCAGGATTTTACCTCCAGCCGCCTTCCGCAAAGCCTTGTTGCCACCGGTGTGATCCCAGTGGCCATGGGTATTGATTATGTATTCCAGGGCCAGGCCATGCTTGTCCAGGATTTCGGCGATCCTGGTTACGTTGCCGCCGGGATCGATAACCATGGCCCGGCGGGAGTCTTCATCACCTAGAACAAAGCAATTGACCATCAATGGTCCGGCGGTCAGATGTTCGAAAATCATTTCGCCTTAAAACCGACCCACTATCAGTTCGTCCAGGGGACGGCGTTCGGAAGTCTGACGACGATGTTGCGGATGTCCCAGGGCCACCACGGCTTGAAGTTCCATCATCGGGCTCAACCCAAGACATTCCCGGACCCGCTCACTGTTCTTCAATATCTCGCCCAGCCAGACCGCCCCCAGCCCCCGGGCATGGGCCGCCAGCAGCATATTCTGCAGGCAGGCGCCGGTGGCTTGGGAGTCCTTGACCAAGTGGTAACAGGCTTCCTTGTCCAGGAATACGGCCAGGCAGACGGCGGCCTCTTTTATTACCCGGGAACTGCGAGTAAGGGCGGCCAATTCTTCTTTCTTTTCTCGACCCTCCACGATCACGAACCGCCAGGGTTGGTTATTCTCGCCGGAAGGCGCCCAGCGTCCGGCTTCGAGAACGGCGGTCAAATCTTCGGGACTGACCGGCTCCTCGGTGAACCGGCGCACGCTCCGCCGCTGGCGTATTGCTTCAATAACTTGATTTTCCATATAAATACATTCGAGTCCTTCCGTTCCGGCAGATATGATTCAGGGGCGCTCTTGTGTTTATATCCTTGGTTGTCTTTTGAAAGAGTGAACCTCTAACCTGCCGCGTTAGGTTTCTAAATACTATTTAAGCACTTATATGATATATTGTCAAGCACTTTATGTCTATTTAATATTAATTTTTATGTAATTATGCTATGATGATAGATCAGAGTCCCACTAGAGTAGTTGTCATATTAACGTTCCGATTGCAGCAGTCTTCTTGGTATGTTCGGGATGGTTGATCACATCGAGAATGGCTTGGTCAAGTCGGGCGATGAGCTGATCGATGTTCCGGCAGACATAGT
>JBFMAW010000037.1:0-59520 GCA_040755515.1 Thermodesulfobacteriota bacterium
GGAAGAACCGTCTGTGACATAATATATTCACCTCGTTGGTGATGCTTTCCTTCGACAGAAAACATCATATCACCCTGATTTCTCAGGGCCAACGAGGTTTTTTAATTTTTTTGACGGTGATTATGGGTTAACAACCCCTAAACCGCCTTTACGGCTTTTACAGCCTGTAAAAGAAACCGACATCCTGACCTGAACCCGGGATTTGGTTTCACTCCCTCCGCCCGCCTCCGTCCGGCCCGACCGGAAGTCGTAACCACGACGGAATGAATAACCATAACCTTTTGTTAGCTTTAAAGGTCTCGTCCTGGTCCCGCCCCGGTCTCCACAAGTGCAACATTGGCACAAGCGTTGCTCCCGGTATCTTGGAAGTCTTGCGTCGGGTGGAGCAAGTATATCCCGCAAGCATGGAGCGGACCCGACCGGTCTTCGGCGGGATGAGCGCCTGAATGACCTTTTCGGCTGCCGATGGGGGATGACCTCTCGATTCCTGAACCTGCTTCCCCTGACCCTGGCCAAGGCATCGGCCGGCGCCGGTCGTTAATTTCCAGAAACCCTCGAGCCAAGCGAGCGAGCCTGATGCCCGGGGATGCCACGGAACGCAAATACTACCGCTCCCTGGTCAGAAATATCATTCTGGCCATCGTCATCATCTCCTTCACGCCTTTGATCCTGGTGGGGGGCGTGATCCTGGATCGGATGAGACAGGCCTATCACCAGAAAGCGATCGAGCATCTAAGCTCCCTGTCGGCCAAGCACAGCCAGGATATTGACCGTTTCCTGGCCGATCGTATGGCCGGACTCCGGGTATTGGCCCGTTCCTATTCCCTCGATCAACTCGGCGATCAAGGTTTTTTAAGCGAAAAACTTCGTCTGCTGAAACAGGAATATGACGGGGGTTACGTGGACCTGGGTCTGATCGGGCCGGATGGAATTCAAACCGGCTACGCCGGGCCATACGACCTTAACCTGGTCGACTACAGCCAGGCGGAGTGGTACAAGAACAGTTTAAAGTCCGACCACTTCATCAGCGACGTCTTCGTGGGTCTGAGGAATTCCCCGCATTTTATCATCGCCGTCAAGCTCAACCAGGAGGGACGGGATTGGATACTTCGATCAACCATTGATTTTCAGAAATTCAGCTCCCTGGTGGAGAATATCCGCTTGGGTATGACCGGACGGGCCTTCATTTTGAATTTCAAGGGTGAATCGCAGACCAATACCGAGCCGATCATTATTAGGCTTCAGGGGGTGGTTCAGGATTTTCTGCCGGAAGGGATCGGCGAGGGAACGGTCAGGGTGGTCGAAAGTCAGGGTTGGAACGGCCGGCCCATGATCCTGGCCGCTTCTCCGCTGAAGGGCGGCCAATGGTTCTTGTGTCTGGTCCAGGAATTGGATGAGTTCTTCGCTCCGTTGAACGAGGCCAGGAAAATGACCCTCTCGGTTTTCCTGGTGGGCGGTCTGGGCATCATAGGCGTGACGGTCTTTATATCCCGGCGGATGGTCAGGAGTATAGCCAAGGCCAACCGGGAAAAGGCCGCGCTCAAGGAAAAAGTGATCGCCGTCGATCGGCTGGCCTCCTTGGGCGAATTGGCCGCCGGCGTGGCCCATGAGATCAGCAACCCGGTGGCCATCATGATCGAGGAGGCCGGCTGGATAGAGGACCTGATCGAGGATGATCTGCTCGAGACCGAAGAAGGGTTGGGTGAACTGAAACGCGCGGTCAAGCAGATCAAGACCCAGGGCGACCGGTGCAAGGAGTTGGCCGCCAAGCTTCTGCGTTTCGCCCGCCGCTCCGATCCCCGGACGTCGGAAGTGAACCTGAACGAAGTGGTGGGCGAAACCCTAGGCCTGCTCCGCCAAAAAATCCGTTACGCCACGATCAGAATCGAAACCCATCTGGCGCCGGACCTGCCGGCCGTGGCGGCTTCCCCGGCGGAAATACAACAGGTAATCATCAACCTGCTGAACAATTCCCTGGACGCCCTGGGCGTCCAGGGGGGCCGGATCACCCTGAACACCAGGTCATCAGGGGCCAACGTCTTCCTCGAAGTCGAGGACACCGGTCCCGGCATTCCGGAGACTATCTTGGACAAGATTTTCGATCCCTTCTTCACCACCAAACCCCTAGGCCAGGGTGTCGGATTGGGATTGTCCATATGTTTTGGCATCGTCAACAAACTGGGCGGCGAGATAAATGTCTCCAGCAAGATGGGCCAAGGTTCGCTCTTCACGGTCCGCCTGCCGGCCTGGAAGAAGGTGACGGCCGGACCCGCGCAGGCCGAGACGGTAAAGACCGATCCGGCGCTTGAAGCGCTCCGGACAACGGCCGCCGACCAGGAGGGACGGCCATGAAGGCGACGCGAATCCTTTTGGTGGACGATGAGGTTTCTTTTGTCAAGGGTCTGGGGCGGACGCTGACTCGCCAAGGGTTATCCGTCATTTCGGCTGGCAACGGCCGAGAGGCTTTGGACTGTCTGTCTTCGGAACAGGGCCGTAAAGTGGACGTGGTCATTCTGGACGTGAAGATGCCGGGGATGAACGGCCTGGAGGCCCTGGTGGCCATAAAACGCTTGGACCCCCTGCTCGAGATCATCCTGTTGACCGGTCACGCCACCGTGGAGTCGGCCATCGAGGGTATCAAGCTGGGCGCCTTCGATTATCTGCTCAAGCCATGCGACCTCGAGACCCTGTTGGCCAAAATCAAGGAAGCGGCGGATAAAAAACGTCGGCAGGAAATCAAGATCATCGAGGCCCTGGCGCGCAATCGGGTCAAGGACAACTAGTTCAAAGCCCGGCCCAAACCAACCCGACTCCTACTCCCGCCACCAGGACCGCACCGAACAGAAGGCCCCGGACGCAAAAGTTCTTGAGCCGGCCGGGGACCAGGGCCGGGATGTCCTTTCCCTCCGGGATAAGACCCAGCAGCAGGTGAAAATAAAAGGCGATCGTGGGCTGCAGAAATCCATCCATGACCTGGAGATGGAGCAGTTCGCCGGCCAGGGGCAGCAGCAGAGCCAGAGGAGGAAGGGCCAGGCCGGGGGGATCGTGGAAAGACAGCCATAAGACGCGTCGGCCTAAGGCCAAAAGGGACAGGGTGTAGATTATTACGAAAGGCAGACCCAGATCCGTCAGAAAGGTGAGGAAAGAGTTCTCCGACGTTCTCAGTTCCCTGGTCCACTGGACAAAATGGGCCTTGTCCAGATGAGGATAATGCAGTTGATAATCGGTCAGGTAGGATTCCCGAGGAGCCAGCAGCCCCAGCCCCAGCCAGGGATTGTCGCTGGCGATCCGCCAGGAAAAATAAACGTTTTCCACCCGATAGGCCACGGAAATGTGGTTTTTCTGTAAATTGAAGGCATTATCTATCAGGACCTTGCCCAAGACCGCCGAACTTAGAAAGACGGCCGCCGCCAGCACCAGGATGGTCCGGCGCCGCCATGGTCCGCAACAGGCGGCCACCAGCAAAAGGATGGCCGGTATGATAGCCACGGATTCCATGCCCGCGTATTTGGCCGCCAGCACCAGCATGACGTAGCAAAGTCCGAGAAAAACAAGACCCAGGGCCCGGATGAGCTTATCCGAGGCCGAGGCCAAGGCCAAGGGCGCGAAAGACAAAAGTAGGACTCGCCCGCCGGTGGGATGCCAATGCGAGTCAATATAGGTGTGAATCCGTCCGGTCTTGACCACGCCCAATACCAGCAGGACCATAACTCCGGCCAGAAGCGCCAGGCCAAACCAGACCAGGAACCGCCGGCCGGCTTCCTTGTGCAACAGAAGCCTGGCGCACCAGTACCCGCCCAAGGCCGAGCCGGTTAGGGTAAAGGCCCGGCTCAAGGAAACAACGGGCGTGGCGCTCAGAGCCGAACTTATGAAAACCAGGGCGGTTAAAACCAGACTCACCTGGACATCCATTTTATTTACGCCAAGTCCGCGGCGATCACCGAAGATCAAAGCCAGAATCAAGGAGAAGGCGCACAACGCTCCCGAAAAAAGATTGGCCCTCTCCCCGGCCAGCAGCACCACATAAGGTCTGAGGAAGACGAGTTGGAAACAGGTGAAAATAAAGAAGGCCCAGGCAAGCTTGAGGCCCCGACCGGCCAGGCCTAATTCGGCCTGGAAATTTCTTAAGACGTCTAAGAAGGTTTTCACTTGGGACCCGAGTTGATCCGAACTACAAATCGAGGCCACCTTATAGGTCAGACCGGGGAAAAAGTCAAACCGTGGGTTGGCGGCGGGGCCGGGGATTTACTTGACCTGCCTAAGGAAGGCGTCGGGCACTGAGGGCTTGACCTTTTCGGTCATGGCCTCGGCCTCATCCCGAGTGGTGAAAGGACCGATGGCGATGACCCAGTACCCGCCTTTCAAGCGCGGGTACTCGCTGCTGTCCAATATCTGGGCGTTCAATCCGGCGTCGTTGTAAATCTTGAGTCTTCTTTCCGCTTCCTTCCGACTGGACTTGGGGACGGAACGTAATAAAACGTACCAGTTTTTGTCTTCGGCCGCGGGTTGAGGTTTGGTCTGGGCCGGATCGGATTCGGTCGAGGTGGCCTGAGGCTTGGAAACTTGAAGTTGATCGGTCCCGGTCCCCCGTCCGCCGAATAGACTGATAGCGGCCCAGGCGGCCGCGGCCCAGAATATGACCGAAACCAGGAACTCCAAGCCGGGGCGGGCCTTGGGCCTTAGGCCTAGCCCGCTCGTTCTCCGGCGGGGCAACTGGTATCTGAACCAGGCCAGCATCCGGCCCGGCAAAAGAAACAGACCCTTTAATAAACCCATTATCCGACCGCCTCGGCTTTCTCGAACTGACCAGCCCTTCCGTCCTGGTCCGGCAGGTTGGTCTGCTTGAACCGACGTTTCAAACCCTTGGTCATGTCGGCTCCACCCGGGCCTTGACGCGTCCCAGCCTGTCTTTCCACTCTCCGGCCAGGCGATGAGCCAGACGGGTGGTCTCGGGCAGGCGACGGCCCAGGCAGCAAGCCAGGATAAAGTGAATGCCGGTGGTCAGGTCAACCCGGTGTCCTATGGAAACGAATACGGGTTTCACCCCCCGGCGGGTGCGCACCACCGCGCCAATGGCTTCACCTCGGTCCCATAAAAGAGTAAAGTCGCCCTTTTCCGGACCAGGTTCTTCGTACCGGCCGCAAAGTCTGGACTTGGCGCAGCCGATGGAAGGTAAATCGACGAGAAGGCCGACGTGACTGGCCAGTCCCAGCCGGCGGGGATGAGACACTCCCTGTCCATCAAATATCAGCAAGTCGGGTCGGGACCTCAAGCGTCCCAAAGCCTCCAGGATCGCCGGACCTTCGCGAAAACTCAGCAACCCCGGCCGATAAGGAAAAGCCACCGCCACTTCGGCCGTGGCCGACTCCCGAAGCTCCAGTCCGGGGAAGGCCAGCACCGCCACGGCCGCCCGGACCCTATCTCCGGCATAGGCCACGTCCAGGCCCGCCACCGACGCCACCGGTCCCAGGCGGTTCTCGCGGTAGACCCGTTGGGCCAGACTTTTTTGCAGAATCAACGCCTGTCGCGGCGACACGGCCAAGGAGCGCCAATCCGTGACCGGGCCGGGCCGGCCGCCTTCGCTCATACGTCGGTCCTGGACCAGGTGGGTGATCAAAGCGCGGTTCCTTTAATAATGCCGGTTACCGGCGGTGCGGGCGCAGGCTCTGCGCCCCTACTGATCTATTACCAGGACCTTGGCTCTCCATAACGGGCGCACGCCGTGCGCCCCTACTCCATCACCAGGACCTTGGCGCCCCTGATCTTTCTTTCCTTCAATTCCATCAGGGCCCGGTTGGCCTCGGCCAGGTCGAACCGTTTGATCTCGGGCCTGAGGGGAATCCGAGCCGCCAAGTCCAGAAACTCACTCACGTCACTCCGGGCCACGTTGGCCACGCTTTTTATCTCTTTCTCCAGCCACAAGTGGGCCGGGTAATCCAGACCGATCAGATGCTCCTTGTCCGTCTCCTCCTTGCGGATGGCGTTGATGACCAGCCGGCCGGCCGGCGCCAAATGGCGGAGGGCCAGGATTATCGGACGCCAGACCGGCGTGGTATCGATTATGGCCGCCGGCTTCTCGGGAGGTTCCTGGTCGTGATCGCCGGCCCAATCGGCCCCCAGTTCCAGGGCGAACTCCCTTTCCCGGCCGCCGCGGGCAAAGACCTGAACCTTCGACCGAGGCAACAGATGGCGGGCCATTTTAAGCACCAAATGGGCCGAAGCGCCGAAGCCGGACAAACCCAGGGGCTGTCCGTCCTCGAGGCCGGCCAGCCTGAGCGAGCGATAACCAATGGCGCCGGCGCAAAGAAGAGGCGCCGCTTCGGCGTCGGCGAAGGTCCCGGGCACGGGGTAGGCGAAATCTTCCTTCACCACCGTGTACTGGGCGTAGCCGCCGTTCACGTCCCGGCCGGTGGCCTGGAATTCAGGACAGAGGTTCTCGAGACCTCGCCGGCAGTACGGGCAGTCGCCGCAGGCCGATCCGATCCATCCCACGCCCACCCGGTCGCCTTCATGAAACCTGGCGGCTAGTGCCCCGTTTTTTTCTACCCGGCCGACGATCTGGTGGCCCAGGATGACCGGCAGTTTCGGCGGCGGCGTCCGGCCTTCAATCTCGTCCAACTCGGTATGGCATACACCGCAGGCCGAGACCCTGATCAGCAGCTCTTTTTCTCCCGGCGCCGGCACGGGCAGGTCCAGGAGATCCAGGGGTTCCCTGTCCTCCTCGAGCCGCTGGATTCTTTTCAAAACCATTGCCTTCATGAGCTTGGTTGCACCTTGGCCGCGGCGGGATGAAAGTAAACTCGTTCTTCGTAATTGATCTTTATTATAAACTAGTTCGGATTAAGACTCAAGGTGAATGTCAATGACCGCCTCTGAGAGCGGACGATTTTTTCCGAGGGCTGAAAGGGATCACGCGAACGGGATCATTCAGTCACGGCCCGGAAAGGCCGGCGGTCCAGGCCGGCCAGACCAGCGCCGGTGATAATAACCGATCCGCCAGCCATCAGGCTTACCTCCAATATCACCTGTTGATTCCGGAAATACTAGAGGACATGATCCGGCTGGCTTCGCCCGCTTAAAGCAGCCTTTTGATCTCCTTGGCCCAGGTCTCTTTGGGCGCCGCGCCGGTGATCTTCTGGACCACCCGACCCTGACGGTCAATCAAGAGAGTCGTGGGGATGCCCCTCATTCCCCCGATCTTGCGCACCGTCTCCTTGGCCTTTTTCCCGGCGTAAAGAACGGGATAGTTGACCCGATATTTACGGGTGAAAGCCTTGACCTCGCTCACGTCATCGCTATCCATGGAGACGCCCACCACGCTCAGTCCCAGGGGACCGAATTCGTTTTGCAGGTCCACGAAGTCGGGCACTTCCGCCACGCAGGGCGGACACCAGGTGGCCCAGAAATTAAGCAGGATGACCCGGCCCTTGAATTTGGACAGGCTCACTTCCTGGCCGGTCAGGTCCGGCAGGACGATGGTGGTTGCCTGTTCCGGCCCCGGCGGGCTGGAAGACCCGCAGGCCGCCGCCAAAGCCATCGCCGCGGCCAGGACCAGTCCGCGGAAGTATAAGTGCCAGCGCATGATTCAGGCTCCAGTCGAATATTTAAAAGAGACCGCGTTGGAAATTGAACCGCGACGCCTGCCTTAAAGGACGGCCTCGCCCCAGGGCCTGGCTCACTTCCCTGGCCGCGGCCGCCGGCCGAGGATCGAACTCCAGGTCCACGATAAAGGCCGAGACACCCGGCAGCGATCGGTATTTAAGCAGGGACGAAAAAAAGACCGGTTGCTCCGCCGTTACCTTCAGTCCGTCATCTTCCTGCCACAGACGAAAGCGCTCGCCCTGAGGGCTGACCAGAGGCTGGCTCTCCTTCAGCCCAGGCAGGCGAAACCGGGAAGTGAACAGAGGCGGCCGCCCGTATAGATACAAGAGCCGTCTGACCGCCGCGGGCCGGTTGAACATGGCCTTTAGGTTCTCTTCATCGCTCTCCAGGCTCAAGGTCACTCCGGCCAGTCCCAGGCCGGCCAAAAGCGACTCGGCTTGAGTATTCAGGCAGTTCAGGCGATAGTCGGCGTAAACGGTCGGACGGGTGCGGCGGTTCCTTTCCCATCCGGAGAAAAGAGGCAGGTGGCCCAAGTTGGAGATCATGAACCCTCGGGCGCCCATCCTGGCCGTTTCAGCCAGATCCCGGCGCAACCCGGCCAGGGCTGGACCGAATACCAGCGGCGGCAGAGACCAGATCACCTTATCCGCCTTTTCCCCCAAGCGACGTCTCAGACCGGACAACCGGCGCAGATTGGCTCGATTCAGAGGTAAAATCACCCTGTCCGCCTTGACCTGATCGAGAGCCAATAAATCCTGGGCCCGGGGCAGACGATACCACGTTTCCACCCGGCGTTGGGACGGCGGCCGCTCCTCCTTCCCGCCCCACTCCGCTTTTATTTTCGACCAGGCCGGCGAAGGCCGCCAATTCTGATCCAGCCAGGGTGGAGCCGACTTGACCGCCCGCGCCAGGGCCGAAGCGGCCATATCTTTTTTTCTGGCGGCCGCGTCCACCTTGAAGATGAGGTCGCCCGGGGCCAGACCTTCAGGCGCCGCCAGGATGACCTCCTGTCCGGCCGCGGCCTCGGGCGCCTCGCGGTCCTGGACGAACATTCTTTTCAAAGTGAAAGCCCGCTGTTCTTCGCCGGCCTTGAACTTGACCCGCAAGCGGTCGCCCGCGGCCACGGCCGCTCTCAACTTGATCTTGACGCCTGCTCGGGTCAGCTCCAGCACCTGGCCCATGAATTCGCCGGAAGTGGCGGCGTGGGAGGGCGCCAGGGCAGCCACGGCCTGGACTCCGGCCAGGAAGCCGATTGATCGCTTCCGGCCCAGGCTGGCGCCGATCAAGCTTCGAGCCTCGGCCAGGGCCGCCGGCATCTCTTCTTCAGCCGCGTCCAATAAAAGCCGATAGGCTCGAACCACCTGGGTGACGTATTCCGCGCCCTTCATCCGTCCCTCTATCTTCAGCGCGGCCAGGGGAAGTTTTCTGATCCGGCCCATCAGGGCACTGGCGTCCAGGTCGGTCGGTGAAAAGAAATAGCCTTGCTTCCGGCCCTGGGTATAAACCCGGCGGCAAGGTTGGGTGCAGGCCCCGCGCAGGCTGCCTCGACCGCCCAGAAAACTGGACATGAGGCAAAGACCGGAAAAAGAAAAACACAAGGCCCCGTGGATGAAAAGCTCGAGTCCAAGCGGAGACCGCTCCAGCAGGTTTTCCACTTCGTCCAGGCTCAATTCCCGCGCCAGAACGGCCCGGGCGAATCCCAGGTCTTTCAACATATTCAGGCCAGGCTGATTGTGGACCGCCAGCAGGGTCGAGGCATGCACCTCGAATACGGGATAATACTTCTTTATCAGCCTCAGCAGCCCCGGGTCTTGAACGATCAGGGCGTCCGGCTTGAAGCGGCTGAGTCTGTCCAGAAGTTCGGCCGCGGTCTTGAGTTCGTCCTCCTTGAGCAGGGCGTTAAAAGCCAGGAATATCCTGGCCCCGCGCTCGTGGGTCAGATCGAGTATCCGGGTCAACTCGGTCAGAGTGAAGTTGGGCGCCAGGGTCCGGGCCGAAAAGGACTTAAGTCCCAGGTAGATGGCGTCGGCGCCGGCCTCGAGGGCCGCGGCCCAGGTCTCCAGGCTCCCGGCCGGCGCCAGAAGCTCGGGTCCGGCCCGAGTCAAAGACCGGACCGAAGTGGGGCGTCTTGGTTTCATCGCTTCAGGTCCCAGTCGGATTCAAAATAAACGTCCATAATCCACCATCCGCCGGATAATATCCGACCTTGTCCTCGCGAATACTATCCGGCTCAGAATTAACTTGTCAACCTGACCCGGCTGTGCTAAATTTTTAGTGGAATTAATATTAGATAGACCATGAGCGCCCGACGGGAGGCCCGGAAGGAGATGCGGATCAAGTTTTGGGGCGTGCGAGGTTCCATACCGGCGCCGATCAGCAGCCAGCGCATAACGGAAAAGATCATCATGGCCCTTACCGGGGCGAAAGGGATGAACCTGGAGGATCCGGCCGAGGTCAGGGCCTATGTGGAAAGCCTGCCCAGCGACCTCAAAGGGACCACCGGCGGCAACACGCCCTGCCTCGAGGTCTCTACGGGCGGACGCCACCTGATCTTCGATGCCGGCACTGGTCTGAGGGAACTGGGCCGGGAACTGATGCGCGGCCCTTTCGGCCGCGGTGAGGGCACGGCCCATTTGTTCATGAGCCACACCCACTGGGATCATATTCAAGGCTTCCCTTTCTTCATCCCGGCGTATATCCCCGGCAACCGTCTGATAATATACAGCCCCAAGAAAGACATCGAGGAGAAGTTCACCATCCAGCAGATTGACCAGGACATGTTCCCCATGAAGCTTCAGAACATGGGCGCCGAGATTTCGTTCGTGACCATCACCAAGGACGGTCTCAATCTGGACGGAGTCAAGGTGAGTTGCATTCTACTGCACCACCCCGGTGGCTCCTGGGCCTATCGGGTCGAATCCGACGGCAAGGTCCTGGTCTACGCCACGGACGGTGAGTATCAAGACTTATCCCAAACGGCGCTGCAGCCATACCTGAACTTCTTTTCCATGGCCGACGTTCTTATTTTCGACTCCATGTACACTTTTTCCGAATCCGTGACCAAGGAAGGGTGGGGGCACAGCACTTCCCTGGTGGGTGTCGACCTGGCCGTCAAGACCGGGGTTAAAAAACTGGTCCTTTTTCACCATGAACCCAATTACACCGACGGCTATCTAAAGGAAATCGTGGACAAGACGATTCAATACTACACCCTGGTCAGGGAGCAAGGCCAGTTGGAAATCAGTCTGGCGGTGGAGGGCCAGGAAATGATCCTTTGACTTGGCCAGGGTCAAGTTGGCCCTTGAATTGCTTCTTTTTAAGGGCATGAACGATTCCTTGGGTCAGTTTGCCCCGCCGACGGACCGGGTGCGACGCCGCCAGGTGCTTTCAGCCCTGATGTGTTCGCCGTTATACTTTTCCCTGCCCTTGACCGAGCGTCTTCGACTCATCCGCGGGATACTTATGGCGCCTACGGGGAACGCGCGTCTGGGTTAAAGCTTCTAAACCAGTCGGTGGCCCAAGCGCCCTTCAGGCCCCGTTGGCCGGCTGGTTAAAATCAGCCGCAAACCTATATAATAGTTCAAACGCCGCCTATCGATCCTAGTTCCAAAATGGAAACCCTTTCTCGAAGCCATTCACCCAATCGATACCACCCCAAACAGAAAGCCCATCCGGCTATGTGGATGTGGCACCCGGTTGGAGGCTTGGCCCTGGAAAGGCGGTCGGGTATAATGACGGGTCAGAGGAAGGCCATGAGCAAAAATGACGGAAACAGCCCGTTGACGGAGGGCCTCAGACTCATCCTGGCCGCGGTGGTGGCTATCGGCCTGACGGCCGCCCTGGTCCAGGCCGAAAACGCCGGGTCGGTGGTCCGGGTGGGGGTGTTGGCCAACCTGGGCCAGGAACAGGCGGCGGCCCGGTGGGGGCCGACCGCCGAGTACCTTAGCCGCCATATACCGGGCGCCCGGTTCGAGATCATCCCCTTGGATTTCGAACGGGTCCGGCGGGCGGTGGAAACCGCCGAGGTGGACTTCCTCATCACTAATTCCGGGTACTATACGGAATTGGAGGCGGCTTATGGCGTTTCCCGGGTGGCCACGCTGAAAAACATGCTGGCCGGCCACGTCCTGACTGTCTTTGGCGGCGTGATTTTCACCCGGACTGACCAAAAGGACATCAAGACCTTGAGGGACCTCAAGGGGCGGAGTTTCATGGCCGTGGAGCGGGATTCGTTCGGCGGCTGGCAATCGGCCCTGCGGGAAATCGTGGACTCGGGCCTGGACCCGGAAAACGATTTTTCCCCTTTGACCTTTGCCGGCAACCACGTCGCCGCGGTGCAGGCCGTCCGGGACGGACGGGTGGACGCGGGCACCGTCCGAACCGATACCCTGGAACGGATGGCGGCGGAAGGCAAGATTAACCTGGCCGATTTCCGCATTCTGAACCCCAAGGCCGATAATCCGTCCTTTCCCTTCCGGCTCAGCACCCGGCTTTATCCGGAATGGCCGTTGGCCCGGTTGCGCCACACTCCGGACGACCTGGCCGAAAAAGTGACCATCGCCCTGCTCAGCCTGAAACCGGACGACCCCGCGGCCAGAAGCGCCGGGATCGCCGGCTGGACCGTACCCCTGGATTATCAGCCCATTCATGAGCTGATGAAGGAATTGCGCATCGGCCCGTACCAGAAAATGGGACAGATCACCCTGGCCACCGTGGTCCAGAAATACTGGGCCTACCTGCTGGCGGGGGCGGGGGCGCTGATGATCATGACCCTGGTGACCGGGTACGTGATCCGGCTCAACCGCAAGATAGAACGAACACGGCTGAAGCTGGACGAGGAACTCACCCATCGCAAGGCCGCCGAGGAGGCCTTGAACAAGGCCAATGACGAACTGGAACTGCGGGTTCAGCGCCGCACGGTTCAGTTGTCCGAGGCCAACGAACAACTGATTCGGGAAAACGCCCGACGCCTGAGGGTCCAGGAGGAATTGAGGCGGCAAAAAGAGTTCAACGAGAACATCGTTCAGACCGCCTCGGCCCTGATCCTGACCTTGGACGAGTCGGGCGACATCACCATGTTCAATCACCATGCCGAACAGGTGACCGGTTACAGCCGGTCCGAGGCCCTGGGCCGCGACTGGATCGACCTTTTAACTCCGGAGCCCCAGCGCGAGGAGCGGCGGCGGCTATTCGAACAGCTCTTCAACGGCGGAGAGAAGCAGATGGTTCACGAAAACGATATCGTCCGCCGGGACGGCGGCACGCGGACGGTTTCGTGGCAATACTCCCTTTTAAATGACGATGACGGAAGGACCTTTGCCCTGCTGGCCATCGGCGTGGACGTGACCCTCCGACGCCGGGCCGAGGAGCAGGCCCGGATTCAGCACGAACAACTGATCCAGGCCGACAAAATGGTGGCCTTGGGCACCCTGGTGGCCGGCGTGGCCCACGAAATCAACAACCCCACCACCTCGATCATGATGAACGCCCCCAATATCGAAAAAATGTGGCGGGGTCTGGCGAAAATCCTGGATGATCACTACGAACGGCACGGAGACTTCCTGGCCGGCGCCTGGCCTTACAGTCAGGCGCGGGAACGGCTGCCCTTGCTCCTGGAAGGCATTACCGACGGCGCCCGGCGGGTCAAGCGGATCGTGGCCGAGCTCAAGGACTATGCCCGCCAGGAGGGCTCCAGCGGAGCCGTGCCGGTGGTCGTGAACCAGGCCGTGGAAAAGGCCCTGTCTCTTCTGTCCAACCTGATCCGAAAGTCCACCAAGAGCTTCCGGGTGGAATTAGGAAACCACCTGCCGGCCGTGCTGGTTCAATCCCAGCGGCTGGAGCAGATAATGATCAATTTGGTGATGAATGCCTGCCAGGCCCTCTCGGACCCGAGCCAGGGGGTCTTGGTCCGAACCGAGCACGATCCCGAAGCGGGCAGCGTCATCATCAGTGTCCGGGATGAGGGCGAAGGCATCCCCCCGGCCCACCTCAATCGCGTGACGGACCCGTTTTTCACCACCCGGCGGGAGACGGGCGGAACCGGCCTGGGCCTGGCCATCTGCGCCCGGATAGTGCAGGACTGCGGCGGCGTCATGCGGTTCGAATCGAAGGAGGGCGCAGGAACCACCGTCACCGTGACCTTGCCGGCCCTGACTTATGAATCCGGGAGAACGAACTCATGATTCAATCCCTGCATCCGATCTGGCCCATTCTGCTGGTGGATGACGAAGAACACGTCCTCATCAGTTTCGATACCGAACTTCGGAACGCGGGCTATTCCAATATCCTCAGCCTGAACGACAGCCGGGAGGTGATGGGGCTTCTGGCCGGCGGCCGGTTTGCCGCCGTGCTGCTGGACCTCTGGATGCCGCATGTCTCCGGCCTGGACCTGCTGGCCCGGATCACCGCCGACCATCCGGAAATACCCGTCATCGTGGTCACCGGCCTGGATCAAGTGGAGACGGCGGTCACCTGCATGAAGAACAGGGCCTTCGATTATCTGGTCAAACCCGTCGAGAGCGGACTCCTGACCGCCACGGTGGAAAAGGCCATCGCCTACCGGGAACTGGGCCGGGAGGTGGAATCGCTCCGCCACGGCCTTTTCGCCAGCCGCCTCGAGCGGCCGGAGGTTTTTAAGGCCATTTTGACTCACAGCGATGAGATGTTCGCTCTTTTCCGGTACGTGGAGGCCATTGCCCCGGGGTCCCAGCCGGTGCTGGTTACGGGCGAGACCGGGGTCGGAAAGGAACTTCTCGCCCGGGCGATCCACGCGACCAGCGGCCGGAAAGGACCTTTCGTCCCCGTGGACGTGGCCGGTCTGGACGACACGGTCTTCGCCGACACGCTGTTCGGACATCGTCGGGGCGCTTTCACCGGGGCGGACCAGACCCGCGACGGTCTGATTATGTCCGCGGCCGGCGGGACCCTGTTCCTGGACGAAATTGGTGACCTGAGCCCGGTTTCCCAGGTGAAACTTCTTCGCCTGGCCCAAGAGCGTGAATACACGCCCCTGGGCGAGGATTATCCCCGCCGAACCGACGCGAGACTGGTGGTGGCCACCAATCAGCCCCTGCCGGCCCTGATCGAGGGCGGCCGATTCCGAAAGGACCTCTATTACCGGCTCAACACCCACCATGTCCACGTGCCACCCTTGAGATGCCGTCTGGATGACCTCCCCTTATTAGTTGATCATTTCCTGGAATCGGCGGCCAGGGACTTGGGTAAGAAAAAGCCTACCCCGCCGCCTGAGCTGTTCACCCTGCTGGCCGGATACGGGTTTCCCGGAAACGTCCGGGAACTTCGCGCCCTGGTCTACGATGCCGTGAGCCGGCATTCGGCCCGCGTGCTTTCCCTGGACCGTTTCCGTGAATATATCCGCCCGAATCAAGACGGCCGAGCACCGGAAGTCTCCCTCTGCGACGAACCACTACGCTCCCTTTTCGCCTCCTGCGGCCGACTCCCCACTCTAAACCTGGCCGCGGACCTGCTGGTGGCCGAGGCCATGAAGCGGGTGGAAGGAAACATCACCCAGGCCGCCGGCATGCTGGGCATCACTCGTCAAGCCTTGAGTAAAAGGTTAAAACGGGACTTGAATTCCGAAGATATGTGAACCCCCGCAACCTGGGTCGCGATGGTTCTCCTGGTTGCGCCAGATTAATCTGCTGATATCATTGCATTAAATTCGCACGACCCTTCGTCCGTTTATTCCGGTTGCCTCCCTTGAAAGACACGCGTCCGGCCGGCTTTGTTTCCAACTAATGGTTATTAATTGAAATAATCAGATACCTGACCTTGGTCCCACCTTTGCTTTTCCGTGACGATGGCGAGGCTTTTGTCGGGCCGGACTTGTGCCACTTGGCACAATAAAGCGACCCCAGCCCACCGGAGGATTGCCCGGCCAGGAGCGGAGCGATTCCGCCCTCGATGGAACCAAGACCTTTCCGGGGCTAGGTTCCAAAAACATCAACCGGTTTCTACCTTCTTTCGACCCCTCTCCCCTGGTCCGGAGGAGAAGGGTTCCGAGTTGGCGCCGCCGGCGGGAAAGCCGGAAATCGAGTCGGTGGCGGAATGTTTTCGTGGAGGATGGTCATTCATGGCGTCAGCCTGGAGCATTTGTGGTATGTGCACGGTCCGTTGCCCCATCCAGGTGGAAGTGCACAACGGCGAGGTGATCCGGATTCAAGGCAACTCCAAGGCGGGTATGGATGGTTCACTCTGTCCCCGCGGCGCGGCCGGTATCGCCCTGCTCAAGGACGATGAAAGACCCCAGGGGCCGTTGATCCGGAATGGACAACGGGGCGAGGGCAAATGGCGCCGGGCTTCCTGGGATGAGGCCCTGGCGTACGTAGCCGATCGACTTAAGGCGGTCATCGAGGTCTACGGCTCCAGGAGCATCCTTTTCTCGGATCGGGGGGGGCCCTTCGTGGACCTGCATCAGGCCTTTGTCCGGGGCTTGGGATCACCCAACTATTGCAATCACGACGTCTCCTGCGCCCGCAACACCAATCACGCCGCCCTTTCCCTCTTCGGCTTCGGTCGCAAGGAAGTCTCCTACGACCTGAAAAACGCGGCCCACGTGGTCCTCCAGACCCGCAACCTGTTCGAGGCGGTCAACGTCAAGGAAGTCAAGGACCTGACCGCGGCCATGGACAAGGGCTGCCGGCTGAGCGTCATTGACGTGCGGGCCACGATCACCGCCACCAAGGCCCATGATTTCTTCCTGGTGCGTCCGGGTACGGACTACGCCTTCAATCTGGCCGTCATCCATACCCTGATCGGCGAAAATCTGTACGACCAGGCGTACACCCGAAAATACATCAATGATTTCGACCGGCTCGCCGCTTTCGTCGAACCATACTCACCCGACTGGGCGGAGCGGGAAACAGGCGTACCGGCCCGCCAGATCAAGGACCTGGCCCGCCGTCTGGCCAAGGCCGCCCCCCGGGTGATCTGGCATCCCGGGTGGAATACGGCCCGGTACCAGGACAGCTTCTACGTGGCCCGGACCGCGTACCTGATCAATGCCCTGCTCGGCGTGGTGGGGGCCAAGGGCGGTCTGCCCTTCGTCTTGAAGGCCGCCGACGTCGGCCACAAGGGCCTGAAGGCCCTGACCGATCTTTTCCCCAAACCCGAGGAAAAGCGGGCGGACGGCGTGGGCTGGAAGTACCCCCATCTGGACGCGGGACCCGGCCTCCTCCATCAGGCCCTGGAAGCGGTCCGGACCGGCGACCCTTATCCGGTAAAAGCCTATATCTGCCACCGGCACGATCCCCTGATGGCCCTGCCCGAACCCCCGGCCACCAAAAAAATCTTCGACCATCTCGACCTCCTGGTTTCCATCACCTTCTCGTGGTCGGAAACCGCCTGGTATTCGGACGTGGTCCTACCCCTGTCCACCTACCTGGAACGGGAGAGCATCGTGGCTCACAAGAGTGGGCTTAAGCCATATTTCTTTGTCCGCCAAAGGGCGGTCGAGCCCCGGTACGACAGCCGGGCCGACTGGGAAATCTTGGGCGGCCTCCTGAAACAGATGGGGGTGGCCGGTTGGAATTTCGGGTCCGTGGAGGACATCTGGAAGTACCAGCTTGCCCCCACCGGCTTCGCGCCGGCCGACCTCGCCGACGGGGGGATTATCTTTCTGGCCGACGGACCCCGGTACAAGGACCGGGAAAAGCTCAAGTTCAAAACCCCCTCCGGCCTGATTGAAGTGGTGAACGACAAATGGGAGGGTCAGGGTTTGCCCTCCCTCAAACCGTACCAACCGCCAGCCCCGCCGCCGGATGGGGCGTTGCGTCTGGTCTTCGGCCGTTGCGCCCTGCACACCCAGGGTCACACGCTCAACAACCCCCTGCTGAGCGAGGCCCTGTCGGAGAACGATCTCTGGATTCACCCCCAGGCCGCGGCCGCCTCTGGTCTGGGCGACGGCGACTGGGTGGAACTGAAAAACGGCGCCTATACCGCTCGGATCAAGGCCAGGGTGACCGACCTGATCCATCCCCAGTGCGTCTTCATGCTCCATGGTTTCGGCCACCGGCTGCCGGTGGAATCCCGGGCCTATGGCCGAGGCGCGGCGGACAATGAACTGATGACCGAGGGACTGGCCAAATGGAACCCGGCGGGCGGAGCCCTGTCCATGCAGGAAAACTTCGTCACCGTCCGGAAAGTCTGAAGGACGTCGAACGAGTCATGAGCGAATACTACCTGTTTCAAGACCTGAAGAAGTGTATCGGCTGTCGGGCCTGCGAAATCCAGTGCAAGATCAACAAGGGCGCGTACACGGGGCCAAAAATCTGCCAAATCATCACCGTGGGGCCTAAAATGATCGCCGGCCTGCCCAGGGCCGCCTATATCTTCATGCCCTGCTTCCACTGTCAAAATCCCTGGTGCGTGGCCGCCTGCCCCACCGGGGCCATGCAGACCCGTCCCGGAGACGGTGTGGTCTTCGTGGATCAGTCCCTGTGCGTAGGCTGCAAGACCTGCATGTCCGCCTGCCCCTGGGGCGCGCCCCAATGGCAACCTCAGACCGGCAAGGTCACCAAGTGCGATTACTGCAAGGACTTCCTGGACAAGGGCCTGCGGCCGGCCTGCGTGGCGGTCTGTCCCACCGGCGCCCTGCAACTGGATCTGCCCGAGCGGATGCCGCCGATCCGTCGGCGGCGCTACGCCGAAGCCATGGCCAACTTGGGCGAACCCGACCCCCCGGCCGATGGCTCGAGCCGGCGTTCGTGAGGGAACCTGGGGGACCATTCGGTGACCAAGACCATCACCTGTCCGGTAAGAGAGACCTCCGACCGGCTGGCCGACCTGATCGAGTCGGGCCGGTTGAACCACCCCTGGTCCAGACAGCGGACCCTGGAAATCATCAAACTGATCAACGATGTGGCCCAGGGCCGGGGCGGCCCGGACCACCTGCCGGCTATGAAAACTCTGGCCCTTCGGCTAGCCGATGAAGGCCGGGACCCGGAAGGCCGGACCGTCGGGACAGATCTGATCCGAGCCTTGGCCGAGCACCACGAGGTCTTCGCAAGTCACCTGGGCACCCATAACTGCGCCACCGGCGATTGCCTCCGCCTGGCCCCGGCGCCGTGCCAGACCGCGTGTCCGGCCGGTATAGACATCCCCAGCTACATAACCCTCATCGGCCAAGGCCGGGACGCCGAGGCCATCGAACTGATCAGGAAGGATAACCCTTTCCCCTGGGTCTGCGGCCTGGTCTGCACCAACCCCTGCGAATTGATGTGCGTGCGGGGACGGGTGGATGAACCGGTTTCGATCAAGTACCTCAAGGCCTTCGCCGCCGAGCGGGCCATGAGCGAAGGCTCGTATAAAAATCCGGTAAAAGCACCGGACAACGGCCGCCGGGTCTGCGTCCTGGGCGCCGGTCCCGCCGGACTGACCGGGGCCTTTTACCTGGCCCTGAGGGGGTACCGGATCACGGTCATCGAGGGTTTGCCCCAGGCCGGCGGCATGATGTTGGCGGGCATCCCCAGGTACCGCCTGCCCCAGGAGGTCATCGCCCGCGAGGTGGCCATGATCCAGGCCTTGGGCGTGGAATTCCGGTTCAACACCTATCTGGGTCTGGACGTCACCCTGGACGAACTCAGGGCGGAAGGCTTCGAAGCCTTCCTGGTCGCCCTGGGGGCCCATAGCTGCTGGGCCTTGCAAATTCCCGGCGAACACAAGTACCGACCCGTGCTCTCCGCCGTCACCCTCTTGGGCGAAATGGCGCTGGGCGAAAGGCACCTCCCCGGCCGCCGGGTGGCGGTGGTGGGCGGCGGAAACGTGGCCCTAGACGCGGCCCGGACCTGTATCCGACTAGGGGCCGAAGAAGTGACCGTGGTCTACCGCCGGACCCGGCACGAGATGTCCGCCAATCCGGAAGAGGTCGAGCAGGCCGGGGAAGAAGGGGTTCGGTTGGCCTACCTGACCCTGCCCGTGGCCGTCGAGGGCGAGGCGGGACGCGTGACCGGATTACGCTGCCTCGGGACTGAACTGGGTCCGCCGGACGCGGATAGCCGGCGCCGTCCCGTGCCGATCGAGGGTAGTGAGATGGTCTTGTCCGTGGACGCGGTCATCGGCGCGATCGGCCAAGTGGTCCACCCCGGCGGCCTCCTTCACGAGAAAGGCCTGTCCTGGTCCCGGCGCGGGACCCTTGTGGTGGAGACATCGAGCATGGCCACCACGGTCAGGGATATCTTCGCCGCCGGAGACGGCGTGACCGGCCCGGCCACCTTGGTCGAGGCCATAGGCGGCGGCAAGAAGGCGGCCGAGGCCATTGACCGGTGTTTATCCGGCCTGCCCTTACACCAGATGCCGCCCGTGCCCGTCCGCCGCGCCCGACTGCCCTACCTGGAGGTGGCGGCTTCCACGAAGATGATCCTGCGCCGGCCCCCCATGCCCCTTCTAGGCCACGAACGCCGGCGGGTCACCTTTCAGCAGGTGGAATTGGGGTTGTCGGAAAACGCGGCCCGGCAGGAAGCCCGGCGGTGTCTTCGCTGTGACATCTGCCTGCGTTGCGGCGCCTGCGTGGCCGTCTGCCGGGACAAGATGGGCGTGGATGCCTTGCGCCTGGGCTACCTGGACCCTGAGCACCCCGGACTCACCGATTTTCGGATCACGGCCGAACGGTGCATAGGCTGCGGCGCCTGCGCGGCCAACTGCCCCACCGGGGCCATGAACCTGAGCGATAACGGCCGGGAGCGGATTCTGTCCCTTTGCGGCACCGTGCTCAGCCGCCAGATCCTGGTGACCTGCGCCTCCTGCGGCGCGGCCCTGGGGACGGCCCGGTACCACGACTTCATCACTAGCCGGACGATGGCGCTGGCCAAGGTGCCCGAGGGCCAGCGACTGTGCGCGGACTGCGCCCGGGGCGCGGCCGCCAGGATGCACGTGGATACCCAGCCGGCGCCTTCCGGAGGCGGAGGGTACCAGGAGAGGACGGGGAGATGACGTTCCGCCGTGGACAAAAAGTGGAAGTCTTTCGACGTTCGGACGACGAAACCTGGGAAGCCTACATGGATGCCTTTATCGGGCTGCATGGCCTCATCGTGGACCCGGACACCAGCAAGAACGACCCGGACGATCTGATCGAAGTAAGCCTGTTCGAAAAAGGCACCCACCGCCTGCCTCAAGACTGCCTGCGGACCCTGGAGGACTGAATGAAGGCGGTCCGGATGGTCGTTGACCGCGTGAGCATTGAAGTCGAAGCCGGCGCGACCGTGATCGAGGCGGCCCGGCGGGCGGGAATATCGGTTCCCTCCCTGTGCTGGCACCCGGCGCTCAAGCCCGCCGGAGCTTGCAAGGCCTGCGCCGTGGAAATCGTCGCCCCGGAAGGCCCCCGAGTTCGTCTGGCCTGCCTTCTCCGGGTGCGGGAGGGCTTGACTGTTCTGACCCGGAGCCCCCTGGCCCAGGAGGCCCAGACGCAGGCCCTGGCCGAACTGATGCGGTTGGCCCCCCAATCCCGGCGGATTCAGGAACTGGCCCTGGCCCACGGGCTGGAGCTTCCGTCAGCCCCCGACGGTTGCCTCCGCTGCCGGCTCTGCGTCCGCGTTTGCGGGGAAGTGGTGGGGGCCTCGGCCCTGGTCATGGAGCGGCGCGGGGGGCGGAGATACGTGGTGGCCCGCGAAGACCGCTGCATCGGTTGCGGCACCTGCGCCAACCTCTGCCCCACCGGGGCTATTCGAATGACGGACGAGGGCGGAATTCGGACCATCGCCATTCGGGAGGAGATCATCGGCCGTCACGCCCTGACCCCGTGCGAAACCTGCGGCCGCCTCTTCGCCACGCATAAGTTTCTAGCCCGGGTCTCCGAACGAGCCCAGGCGGAACACCCGGACGTGAAGGAACATCACCACCGGTGCCCCACCTGCGCCAAGCTGTTTTCACCCAGGATAACGTCGTCTCGAGGCCTTCGAATGCGCTGAAGGCCAAGAAGGACGCTCATTTATATATTCAATCATCTAAGGAGGATCTACATGGACAAGAGAGTATGGTTTTTTCTGACGGCCGTTTTGGCCATCGGCCTTTTGATCGTCCCCCTGGTCGCCCCTGCTCCGGCGTATGCGGACAAACTGTCAGACGCCATAGCCAAAACCCCCCAGGGCGCCGGGAAGGGGCAGATAGACCCCAAGGCCAAACCGGGGTACCTGGGCATTCCGGGCGGTCCCAGCGTGAACCCCCTCCTGGCCCTGCTGTGGGCCACCTGGGTGGGCTGGATTTTTTCCACCGTCGGCGCCTTCGGCGGCATAATGGCCGGCGTGGGTCACATCACCGTCTTCGGTCTGGCCAATTATGGCAAAACCTTCAAGGACACCAGCCCCGTCCTTAATAAGGTCATCACCGACAGCATCCGGGTCTCCAACCAATACCTGGTGGGACTCTCCGGCCTGATCTCCTCCATCAACTACTGGCGGATGGGCCGCCTGGTTCTGCCCCTGGGCCTGGCCCTGGCCCTAGGCTCCATGATCGGCGCCACGGTGATCGCCAACGCGACCGCCGGGAAGTTGTCCGTAAGTTCATACGTAGGTATTTTCGGGATTCTGGTCCTGATCCTGGGCGGTTTTCTGGTGTACAACATTACCCCCCGGGGCCAGGCCAGTAAAAAGGCGGCCAAGGCGGCGGTCCAGGCCTTTGAAAGCGCGGTCAAGGAAAAGAAGGACACCGCCGACCAGGGCGTCAAGATTCTCAAATGGGGCCTGATCAAGACCCTGTTCACGTTTTATGGAGTGGAATTCAAATTCAACCCCCTGGTCGCCATATTGGGCGGCCTGGTCATCGCCGGCATTTCCGCCCTCATCGGCGTCGGCGGCGGATTCCTGCTGGTGCCCTATATGACCGCTCTGGTGGGCGTGCCCATGTTCATCGCCGCCGGCACGTCGGCCTTCGCCGTGCTGGTCAGCATGATCACCTCCATTTTCAACTTCATGGTGATAAAGGGCGTCATGGTCTCCTGGGGCCTGATCGGGATCGAGTTGGTCGGGATTTTCATCGGTTCGATGGTCGGGCCGCGGACCTCGAAATACATCCCGGAAAAATGGCTCCAGATCATCTTCATCGTCCTTTCCTTCTACGTGGGCGTCGGCTACGCCACCAAGGGCTTCCTGGGCCAAAGCCTTCTGCCGGGCATGTGACCTTTGCACCGGAAGCGGCCGGCCGGCCGCTTCCGGAACCGGATCAAGACGGGCCTCGACCTTCCCTCCAAGCGAGTGAACCATGTTTTTCTGGGATACTTTTTACCGATTAATGGATCTTGGGCTCATGCCGTTGTATCGCCTGCCCCAGGCGCCTGTCTGGGGGTTCTACCTGGGCACGTTCGTCCTGGCCCTTGTTTCGGTGTTCCTGGGCGACTTGGCCTTGGGCCTGGCCCTACGCCTCGATCGGAAACAACTGTCCCGGTTTAACGCCGAGGTGGTCCGTTTGCACAACCTGTCCCTGGAAGCCATCGAGGCCGGAGACCGGGACGTTTACCGGGCCTCGAACCGTCTGGCCAACGAGGCCTTCGGCCGCATGTTTTTTCTGCAGGCGGCCTTTTCCCTGGCCTCCCTCTGGCCCCTGCCCTTTGCCCTGGCCTGGATGCAATACCGGTTTTTCGAGGTGGAACTGCCCCTCTGGGCCACTGGCTTTACCCTCGGGTACACGGGGATTTTTCTGCCGCTGTACCTCTTGGCCCGGATTCTTTGGGTCCGCTTCCGGCCCTTCATCCCCTTTGTCCGGGACAACGCCAAGGTTTTGGCCCAGGCCCGGGCCAGCGCCGGCCGGATGCGCGGTTGGGCCGATCTCATGGCCAAGCCATCGGAAAAAGCCTCCGCTTCTTCCGCCTTTTAAAGCCGAATAAAATCAATACAACTGGTCGGAACCCATCTCCAAAACCCGGCCGTGCCGGAAACGCCGGCCAGAGGTTCCCTTAGTCCCAAGCGTCAGGACCCGACCTGGTCCTGACCCTGATATCCGGTCACGCCGCCCCGAGGCCGCCCCTCCCTTGACAAACATCGCCAGGATGCTTACCTGATGCCCAGAGCGGGTTGCATCTGTCCCCAACAAAGGAGGTCATAACCATGTCATTGATCAATTGGACGCCGAGGCAGTTCGTGGTGCGCGGCCCCTGGCGGGAGCTGGATCGGCTTCGATCCCACGTGGAAAGCGTGATTGACTCGTTATCGGAAGGTTACGAAACCATACGGCGAAGCGGGACCGGAGTCTACCCCTTGCTGAACCTCAGCGAGGACGACGACAACCTTTACCTTACGGCCGAGCTGCCGGGAATCTCCGCGGCCGATCTGGAGATGTCCCTGCACGGCGATAACCTGACCCTACGCGGTGAACGCAGGATTCCCGAAGCGGACGAGAAAGTCAATTACCACCGCCGCGAAAGAGAGGCCGGCTACTTCAGGCGTATCGTCAGTCTGCCGGTCAAGGTTGACGCGGAAAACGTCCGGGCCGAGGTCAAGAACGGCGTCTTAACCGTGGCGCTGCCCAAGGCCAGGGAAGTCAAACCGAAACAGATCAACATCCAGACCGTTTGATCTAAAAAGGAGAAGACCGTCATGACCCAGGAACTGAAAGCCCGCGAAAAGACCCCCCTAGGCTCCGAGGCCGAAAGGACCAAAACCGGACCGGTCTTTGTCCCGGCCGTGGACATCTACGAATCCGAGGAAAGCATGACTCTTTTGGCCGACATGCCGGGCGTGGATAAGTCGGACTTGAGCCTGGACCTCAAGGAAGACACCCTGAGCATCAGGGGCCGAGTGACCAGGTCCAACCCCGAAGGGCGGCGCAGCCTGTATCGCGAGTATGAAGAAGGCGACTATTTCAGGGAATTCACTTTGTCCGAACAGATTGATCAAAACAAGATCACGGCCACGCTCAAGGACGGGGTTCTGAATCTCTTTTTACCCAAGGTGGAAAAGGCCAAGCCGCGGCGGATCGAAATCAAGGAAACCTGATTCCGGAAAAGATTTCCGCCCCAGAGGCCCCGGAAGGGGCCTTTTTTCGTCGGGCCGACTTGACTGTTCCCGACCGACCTCCGGCCTTACCCTCGAGTCCATCTTCCGCCTGAAAAAATGCTCATTCCCTCTCTTGCCAAACCCGACGCCCCGGCGTATCCTCATCACGCCGTTTTCGGCCCAGCAGTCCCCTGATTCACCCGGGTGGGAACAATGAAAGACAAAAAGAAACGGCGCCGGAAGAGCAGGTATGGCCCCTCGCCGCACATAGAACCAGGCGTTCCGCCGGCCACCCTGGAAGCCGTTCCGGACTCCAGCTTCCCCGCGGTTTCGGTCCTGGCTTACGGCCCCGAAGGTTATGTGGAAGAGAAAGTGGACAACCTGGCCGGTTTTCGGGAACGCTTTGCCCAATGGCCGGTCCTTTGGGTCCACGTCAGCGGCCTGGGACACGCGGGCAGGATCAACGAGATCGGAGAAGCCTTCGGGATACACCCCCTGACTCTGGAAGACATCATCAGCGGCGGTCATCGTCCCAAGGTGGAGGACTCGGGCCGCTACATCTTCGTCGTGGTCCAGACGGCCTCTTATGACCAGCGCCTCAAACTGGAGCAACTGGCCATCCTCTTCACGGAAAGAATCGTGCTCACCTTCCAGGAGGGGCCGGCGGAATACCTCGAGTCGCTTCGGGAAAGGGTCCGTAAGGGGGCGGCCCGGCTGATGAGAAGCCGCGCGGATTACCTGGCCTATGCCATCATTGACATGGCCGTGGACCATCTCTTCCCCGTGCTCGAGAAATACGGCGATGACCTCGAAATATTGGAAGACCAAGTCATTGCCCGGCCGGACGGCGCCATCCTCGGCCGCATCCACGAAGTTAAGAGGGACCTGCTGACCATCCGCCGCTCTCTCTGGCCCCTCCGTGAAGTCATGAGCGGCCTCTTGAGTGAGCGGGTCTGCATCATCGCCGACGAGACCCGGCCGTTCCTGCGGGACTGTTACGATCACGTCATCCAGGCCATAGACCTGGTGGCGGCCTACCGCGAAGTGGGCGCGGCCCTGTCCGAGATTTATCTTTCCAGCGTCAGCAACCGCCTCAACGAAGTCATGAAAGTTCTGACCATCATCGCCACTATTTTCATCCCGCTCACCTTCATCGTCGGCCTGTACGGCATGAACTTCGACCCCGCGGTTTCGCCTTGGAACATGCCGGAGTTGAAATGGCCCTATGGCTATCCGGTTATCCTGGGGCTCATGACGGCCCTGGCCGGACTGATGCTCTATTACTTCAAAAAGAAGAAATGGATCTGAACCGACCGGCCGCGCGACCCAGAAAAATATTCCCTTGAGCACCGGTCTGTAGTATTATGGCTGATGATCCTTTTGTCGAATTGAACAGGAGACGACACCCGAGATGTTCGCCGGCGAAATAAATCCGGATAACGTCACCGATACCGAAATAATCGTCGCCATTCCTTCCTTCAATGAAGCGGAAAACATTGCTTTCCCCACCACCAAGGCCAGCGAGGGGCTTATTCAGTACTTCGGCCAGTACAGATCGGCGATCGTCAACTGCGATAACGACTCGAAAGACGGCACCAGGGAGGCCTTCCTCAACACGCCCACCGAAGTTCCCAAAATCTACATCTCCACCTCGCCGGGCGTGAAGGGCAAGGGCAACAACTTCAAGAACCTGTTCCGCAAGGTGATCGAACTCAAGGCCAAGGCGGTCATAGTGGTGGATGCCGATCTCAAGAGTATCACGCCCCAGTGGATCAAGCACCTGGGCGAACCGTTGCTTAACGATTTCGGCTTCGTGGCCCCCTTGTACGTCCGTCACAAGTACGACGGCGCCATCACCAACGCCATCGCTTATCCTTTGACCCGCGGCCTCTACGGCCGTCGCGTCCGCCAACCCATCGGCGGAGACTTCGGTTTTTCCGGCCGATTGGCCGAAATATACACCCGGGCCAATTCCTGGAACGAGGACATATCCCAGTTCGGCATAGACATCTGGATGACCACCCTGGCCATGAACAACGGCGTGCCTATCTGTCAGGCGTTCATGGGCCGTCCTAAAATCCACAAACCCAGGGACCCGGGCGAGGCCCTGGGCCCCATGTTCAAACAAGTGGTCGGGGCCATATTCGAGTTGATGATCACCTATGAATCCTTCTGGAAAAAGGTCAAATGGAGCAAACCCACCTCGATCTATGGCTTCGGCCTGGGCGAGGTGGAAATGCCGCCGCCGATCAACGTCGATCAAGGCAAGCTGCACCAGCGCATGATCGAGGGATTTGACCGTTATCTCGATCTCTGGCGGAAAATCTTCAGCCCTGAAACATATGAGGAACTGCTGGAGGTCCGAAGCCTGAACCTGGAAAAATTCGACTTTCCCATCCAGTTGTGGGTTAAGGTGCTCTACGACCTGGCCGTGGCCTATAACAAGGAGATCGGCGGGGACAGAAGCGTCCTGCTGAATTCGCTCATGTACCTTTATTATGGAAAAACACTATCGTTTGTTAAAAAAACGGAAAGAATGACCATACAACAGGCGGAAGAGTTCATCGAGAACGAAGCCGTGGTGTTTGAAGAAACAAAACCGTATTTGGTGGAACACTGGAACGGCTGACAGCCTGGCTTCATGACTGGAGGTTGCCCATGACAAAAAAGATACTGATCGTTGACGACGAAGAGCATATCCGTTTTCTCTATTCCGAAGAGCTTAAAGACGAAGGCTACGAGGTCGTCACCGCGGAAAGCGGCTTTCGCCTGCTGGAAACGATCGAAACAGAGAAGCCCGACCTGGTCGTCCTGGACATCAAGATGGTGGATTACAATGGGCTGGACCTGCTCCAGGACATCCGGAACAGGTTCTACGATCTTCCGGTCATCCTCTGCACCGCCTACGACACTTTCAAGGAAGACATGAAGTCCATCGCCGCCGACTACTACGTCATCAAGAGCTTTGATCTGACCGAATTGAAAAACAGAATCGCCACGGCCCTGGAAGCCGCTTTACCGGCTTGATCGCTCCGGGCCGTTTATTCTCATAACCGAGACCCGCGCTCCTGTTAACGACGCCCTTCGGCCCCCGGCCGAAGGGCGGACCAAGATCGAATCAACCAAACCGGACGATGATACTATACCGTAAGGACGTCGAAGCTCGGGAACGCCATGAGCTGGCCCCGTACGCGGCCCTGGCCGAAAGAAGTCGTCGCTTGAAGGACGAACCCGAATGCGATCTCAGGTCCGCCTTTCAAAGAGACCGGGACAGGATTGTACATTCCAAGGCCTTCCGCCGTCTCAAACATAAAACCCAGGTCTTCCTGGCGCCCACCGGAGATCATTACCGCACCAGATTGACCCACACCCTCGAAGTCTCCCAGATAGCCCGCACCCTGGCCCGGGCCCTGAGACTCAACGAAGACCTGACCGAGGCCATCTGCCTGGGGCATGACCTGGGCCATACGCCTTTCGGCCACGCCGGCGAAGAGGTGCTCAACCAGATAATGCCCGGCGGGTTTTCCCATCAGGAGCAAAGTCTCCGGGTGGTGGACGTGCTGGAGAAAGAGGGGCAGGGCCTCAATCTGACCATCGAAGTAAGGGACGGCATATTCAAGCACGCCAAGGGCAAAGGCGACATCATACCCGCCGGCGGCGAAGCGAAAGCCCTGACCGTGGAAGGCCAGATAGTAAGGGTTTCCGACATCATCGCCTACATCGCCCACGACGTGGACGACGCCTTGAGGGGCGGCGTCATCCAGGAAAAGGATATTTCATTGGAATGTGTAAAGATTCTGGGTAACCGCACCTCGACCCGCATCAACACCATGGTCCGGGACCTGTTAAGCCACACCCGCCTCGAAGACGATCGGATCGATCTCGCCTTTTCACCCCAGGTCAGTCAGGCCATGATCGAACTCCGGGAATTTCTCTACGCCAGCGTCTATGACGTGGATTACGTCCATGCCGATTTCGTGCGCAGCGCCAAGGTGATCCGGGAACTGTACCTGATCTTCCTTTCCGATGACGATCTCTATCTCAAGGAGATCGGACCGGTGCCCAGGGAAATGGCGGACCGGTCCAGGTCCGTCTGCGACTTCGTGGCCGGCATGACCGACGTCTACGCTCTCGACCTTTACAACCGCGTCTTTCTGCCCCGGCCTTGGGGCGTATACTGACCCGGACCGAATGCGTCTGGGGTTTCATCTATCCATCGGCGGCGGCTTTCCGGGCGCCGTCCGTCAAGGCCTGCGCACCGGCTGCGAATGCGGTCAAATATTCTCGCGCAATCCCCGCGGTTGGGTCGCCAAACCGATCGGCGCCGGGGAAGCCGAGGACTTCCGCCGCCAATGGCGGGCGGCCGGTTTCGGCGACCTGGCCGTGCACTTGCCCTACCTGCCCAACCTGGCGGCCGAAGAAGACAGCCTGCGCCGGAAATCCATTCAGGCCCTGACCGACGAACTGGACCGGGCCAGGCTCCTGGGCGCGGACTACGTGGTCGTCCATCCCGGTCACGCCCGGAAGGACCAGGCCAGGGACAAAGCCTTGAATCTGGTCACGGCCGGCTTGATACAAGCTTTATCCGGCCTTCGAGCCGACGGCGGTCCTAGGCTCCTTTTGGAAACCACCAGCGGACAACGGGGCGAGTTGGGTTCGCTTTTATCCGAACTGGCCGTCCTGATAAGGGCCACCGAGTCGGAAACCAAGTCGCGACTGGGCGTCTGCCTGGATACGGCCCATGTCTTTGCCGCGGGTTACGATCTGTCCCGGCCCAAGGGCCAGGAAGACACCCTCCGGGAGTTGGACCGGCGGTTGGGGCTGGACCGGCTCAACCTCATCCACTTGAACGATTCCCTCACCGGTCTCGGTTCCCACCGGGACCGTCACGCCCCGGTCGGTCGGGGCTGCCTGGGGGCCAGGGCTTTAGCCAGGTGGATACGACACCCCCTTCTCCACCATCTCTCCGCCATCATGGAAACGCCCCGCCAGACCGAAGCCGACGACGCGGCCAACATGGCCCGGGCCAAGAGGTGGCGAGACTCAAGGCATTGACAGCCACCCGCCTTTTATTGTAGTTTGCCTTCCCATTCCGGCCAGCCCGACGACTCAACCAGGTCCATCGGCCCGGCCGGAAACATTTGCGGCCCTATTGGTCCGGCGAAGACGGCACGACTTAAAGGTTACGAGCCGCGTCATGCCGTGAAGCCCACCCCGCTTCCGCTTCTCCCCTGGAGAAGGATCGGCTGATCCGGACGGGGCCAGCTTTTATTCATCGAAGGAGCAGGAAATGAACGAAGAAACCATTACCGCCAACCCAACGCCGCTCAAGATCCTGGACACCACCCTCCGGGACGGGCATCAGTCTCTCCTGGCCACGCGCATGAAGACCCAGGACATGATCCCGCTCGCCGAGAGAATGGACGAAGTGGGCTATTGGGCCTGCGAAGTCTGGGGCGGAGCCACCTTCGACACCATGCACCGCTTTCTCAAGGAAGACCCCTGGGAAAGACCGCGCCTATTGAAGCGTTACATCAAAAAGACGCCTTTTTCCATGCTGCTGCGCGGACAGAACCTGGTCGGTTACCGCAACTATTCGGACGACGTGGTGCGGGCCTTCGTGGACAAGGCCTGCGCGGTCGGCATTGACATCTTCCGCGTTTTCGACGCCCTGAACGATTTCCGCAACTTCGAAACCTC
Organism: Thermodesulfobacteriota bacterium; assembly: GCA_040755515.1. GTDB lineage: Bacteria > Desulfobacterota > Desulfarculia > Adiutricales > JAGVGV01 > JBFMAW01. Next base: position 30,243 of record JBFMAW010000037.1, read on the forward strand.
AGTCGAGGTCGTCAAGGAAAACGGCAGGCATTTTCAAGGCACCATATGCTATTCCCTGACCGAACGCCGCATGGGTGGACCGGTCTTCAATCTGGAATACTACTTGAACAAGGCCGGGCAACTCGAAGCCATGGGCGCGGACAGCATCTGCGTCAAGGACATGGCCGGTCTGATCGCCCCCTATGACGCCTTCACTCTGATTTCGGAACTCAAGAAGAGATTCAAAATGCCCATCCACCTGCACACCCACTATACCTCGGGCATGGCCGCCATGAGCTATCTCAAGGCAGCCGAAGCCGGCGTGGACATAGTGGACTGCGCCCTGGCGCCTTTCGCCCTGCGCACCTCGCAGCCGGCGGTCGAGCCCATCGTGGCCGCGTTCATCGGCACCCCCCGAGACACCGGCCTGAACCTCAACCTCCTGGTCGAGTTGAGCCAGAAACTGGAAGAAGTGGCGGTCAAGTACCGTCAACTGTTGGACGACACCAGGATGGCGGCCATTGACACCGGCGTGCTCCTGCACCAGGTTCCCGGCGGCATGATCTCCAACCTGATCAACCAGCTCAAGGAGCAAAAAGCCGTGCATCGGCTGGCCGAAGTCTACGCCGAGATTCCCAAGACCCGCCGGGAACTCGGCTCGCCGCCCCTGGTCACGCCCACCAGCCAGATCGTCGGCGTGCAAGCCGTGCTGAACGTGCTCTTAGGCCCCTACAAGGTCGTCACCCAGGAAACCAGAGGCATCGTCCAGGGTCTGTACGGTTTGACCCCCACGGCCATTGATCCGGAAGTGGCGGAGAAGGTGCTCAAGAAAGGCAAGAACGGCCAATACGAGCAATACGATTGCCGTCCTGGCGACGTGCTCGAACCGGAGATGGAAAAAGTCAAGGAGACCACCTCGGACTATGCCTGGACCGAAGAGGAGCAGTTGATCTGCGCCCTCTTCCCGGCCACGGGCAAATTATTCTGCGGGGAACGCCATAGAACCGAATAGAAACCGAAGATCAACTCCATGCTCGGCCGGGGCCGTCGGGCCTCGGCCAAACTCATTCCAACCTGGCCTCGGCCGAAGCCAGGTCCTCGAGTTCGCGGCGGTTCAAAAGCTTGATCCGGCGGCCGGAAGTCGAAATCAACCCCCGCCGGCCCATGCGGGTCAGGATGCGGGAAAGCGTCTCCGGGATGGTGCCCAACAGGCTGGCCAACTGGCCCTTGGTGATGTCCAGTTCCAGGTCGTTCCCGCCTTCGCGGTCACTCAGGTAAAGCAGGTACGCCGCCAGCCGGCTGGGAACCTCTTTCAAAGACAGGTCTTCAATGAGGTTGGCGAAGCGCCTTAATCTCAAGGACAACACCCCCAGCAGGCTCAAGGCCAGGTCGGGGTTGGCCCGGATCAGGTCAATCAGGGCCGCCCGGGGAAAGAATATGGTCCGGGTCTTTTCCAAAGCCTCGGCATAGGCCGGGAAGCGCCGGCCGACGAAGACGGCCACCTCGCCGAAAGGTTCACCCGGACCGAAGAGGTGCAGTATCTGCTCCTTGCCGTCGGGCGACAGCTTGTATATTTTCACCCTCCCTTCTTTCACCACGTACAAACCATTGGCTTCGTCCCCATCGGAAAAGATGATCTCGCCGGATTCGTGGCCCTGCTCGCGGGCGATGGAAGCCAGGGCTCGATGTTGACCCGGGTTAAGTCCTTCAAACATCGGGATGGCGGCCAGAGCTTCCAGCAACTTCATTTCGACTTCTCCAGGGCCGGACCGTCGGCCCGATTTGATCCAGGTCAAGGCGATGGCGCCTCGATTTGATATTGATATTAGCAAACGGCTCTAATAAGAAAGGGAATATATCATGAAATGGGATCAGGCGGCGGAAAAAGCGGTGGCCCGCGTGCCCTTCTTTGTCCGGAAAAGAGTCAAGGCCAGAGTCGAGGAAGAAGCCCGGCGCTCGGGCGCCCTCGAGGTCAGACTCATCCATGTCCAAAAATGTCAAAAGGCCTACCTGGCCGATATGGAACAGGAAGTCAAGGGCTACCAGGTCGAAACCTGCTTCGGAGCCAGCGGCTGTCCCAACCGGGCCGTGGCCGACGATGAACTGGCCGCGGCCCTGGAAGCCGGGCTGATCCGGGCCGACCTTAAAAGCTTCCTGAAAGAACGAGTGAACGGCCCGCTCAAGATGCACCATGAATTCCGCGTCTCGATGGCCGACTGCCCCAACGCCTGCTCCCGGCCTCAGATCGCCGACCTGGGACTGATCGGCGCCTCGCGCCCCGTCCTGGCCGATCCAGACCAATGCCACCAGTGCGGGGCCTGCGTCTCGGCCTGCCGGGAACAGGCCGTCACCCTGCCGGAAAAGGGAGCCGGTCCGATAATTGACCGGAACAAGTGCCTGGCCTGCGGACAGTGTCACAAGGCCTGCCCCACCGGCGCCCTTCAAGAGGAAGCCCGCGGCTATCGGGTCCAAGTGGGCGGCCGGCTGGGCCGTCATCCCCGACTGGCACAGGAATTGCCCGGCCTTTATTCCACCCGGCAGGTCCTGGAAATTTTAGACCGCTGCCTCGATATTTATAAAGAGCATAACCGGGAAGGCGAACGCTTCGGCGAAGTCCTGAGCCGGACCGGGTACGACGGCTTGGCGCCTCGGAAGAAGTAACCCTGTTCCGATCGGTAGATCATCCATCCCCGGAGGTGATGTCATGGAAGTGAACGGCGAAACCAAAGTTCTGGCCCTCCTCGAGCCTTACCCTTTCCTGATCGAAACCCTGGTCAGTATCTCCCCGCACTTCAACAACCTCAAGGACCCGGTCCTGCGCGAGACCATGGGTAAAGTGGCCACCTTGAACCACGCCTCGGCCGTGAGCGGCGTGCCCGTGGACGAACTGTTCGGGAAACTGGCCGCCGCGGTCCTGGCCCGGACCGGCGAGCCCCTCACCTGGGCTGAAACCAGGCCCGCCGCGCCCGGATCGCCCTCGGACCCTGAAGCCCGTCGGGAGAGCCTGAAATCCATTCTCCGCGAACTTCACGCCGGGGAGGACCCGGCCGCGCTGAAGGAAAAGTTCAAACAGGTCATCCAGGGCGTGGACGCGGCCGAACTGGCCGGTATCGAGCAGCAACTCATCAACGAGGGCCTGCCGGTGGAAGAGGTCAAACGCCTCTGCGACGTCCACGTCCAGATATTCAAGGAAGCCCTCGAGGAACAGGACCGGCCTGAAGCTCCGGCCGGCCATCCCGTGCATACCTTCATGAAGGAGAACCGGGCCCTCGAGGATGTCCTCAGCGATCTTCACCTCTTCCTGGGCGGGCTCGGCCGGCCCCTCGCCCGGGAGACCCTGGCCGCTCACCTCGAGGCATTAAAAGCGCGGCTGGATCGCCTGGCCGCAATCGAAATCCATTACACCCGCAAGGAAAACCAACTCTTCCCGCTTCTCGAGGCCCACCATTTCACCGGCCCGTCCCAGGTGATGTGGTCCATCCACGACGAAATCCGGGCCTCATTACGCCGCGCCCGCCGGAGCCTCGATGAGTTGAACCCCCAGGAGATGCTGGCCGATTTGTCCGAAGCCGCCAAGGCCATGCGGGAGATGATCTACAAGGAGGAGTTCATCCTCTTCCCCACCAGCCTGAAGATGTTGTCCCAGGCCGAATGGCTCGAGGTCAAGGCCGGCGAGGCCGAAATCGGGTTTGCCTGGATCGAGCCGGACGAAGGCTGGCCCGACCGCGCGCCGGCCCAGGCCGCCCCGGCCGCGGCCGAACCGCGGCCCCAGCCGGTCCAGGCCGGGGTAATGCTCCTGGATACCGGCCGTCTGACGCCGGAGCAGATAAATCTTGTCTTGACCCATCTACCGGTGGACGTGACCTTCGTGGATGAAAACGATCGGGTGGCCTACTATTCCCAGGGCAAGGAACGAATCTTTCCCCGCAGCCCGGCGATCATTGGCCGGGAAGTCCGTCACTGCCATCCGCCCAAGAGCCTGCACAAGGTGAACCGGATACTGGATGAATTCAAGGCCGGGACTAAGGACTCGGCCGAGTTCTGGATCGAACTCAAAGGCCGGTTCCTCCACATCCGGTATTTCGCCGTCCGGGACGAGAAGAAGCGCTACCGCGGCACCCTGGAAGTCAGCCAGGACCTGACCGAACTACGGAAGCTCACCGGCCAGAAAAGGTTGTTGGACTGGGATTGACGGCGATCGGCCGGCGACCGGGCGGGTTCGCCGGCCGCCCTAATCCACGATAAACAACTTGGCCCCGGGCTCGGTATAGGAACGGTGAGGATTGAGGTCATCGGCGACCTGATAGCTGACGCCCGGCGTCAGCTTGAACTTCCGGCCGTCGCTGAGTTCGGTGATCAACTCGCCTTCCAGAACCAGCAACACGTGGCCCCGGCTGCACCAATGATCGGCCAGATAGCCGGGGGTATATTCGACCATCCGGACCCTGATGTTGCCGATCTCCAGCGTTCGCCAAAAAGCTTTGCCCGTTACGCCCGGGTGCTCCGTGGGCGCCACCGTGCTCCAGTCAACGGTGCAAAAGGGAACATCCTGTATTTTCATCTTCACACCTTCCAGACGGATTTCCAGAACCAGCCGCCTCTTTTATACCCATATAACCCATTTCCGCCGAGGTGAAAAGAACAGCCAGGGGCCTGACGGCCCCCGGCTGTTTTAACCGGGATGAACGGCCGTCGGCCGGCTCTAGAATTTTCCCCCGTCTTGCACCGCGGCTTCCTTCAGCCGGGTGAAGGCCCGGAACACGAAGAGCAGCAAGCCGCCGGCGCCGGGAACGATGATCAAGGCGTCGGGCAGCAGGCGAACCTGGCCCAGTATCTGAACCGCACTCGAATTCCAGAAGGCGTCGCTCCGGGCGTGCCAGAAGCCGTGGCGGATGTTATCCAGCACTTGCAGGCCGCCGACGGGCAGCAGGGTCACGGCGAACATGATCAACAGCCCGATATTGAGACTCCAGAAAGATACCTTGAGCAGGCGATCGTCCCAGGCCTCTTCCCGGACCAGGCCGCGCAGGGAAAAGAGAAGCAGGCCGATGGCCAGCAGGCCGTAAGTTCCGAACAGGGCCGTATGGCCGTGGTTGACGGTCAGGTACGTGGCGTGTTCGTAGTAGTTCACCACCGGCGTGGTGATGGAAAGACCCATGACGCCGGCGCCCACGAATTCCCAGATCACCGAGGCCATCAGGAACATGAGCGGATAACGATACGGGTAACGGACCTCGGCCTTGAGCAAGGCCTTCTGGCCGTGCCAGACTTCGGATAGAAGAAGCAGTATGGGCACGGGTTCCAGGGCCGATATGACCGACCCCAGGGCCAGCCAGAAGGAAGGTTCGCCGAACCAATAATAATGATGGCCCACCCCGATGATGCCCGAGGCCATGGCCAGGGTCACGGTGAAATACACGGCCCGCAGTCCGTTGTTGATCTCGACCAAACCCAGGTTGATCAGGACAAAGGCCACCGCGGCGGCGGCAAAGAATTCGAAGGCCCCTTCCACCCAGGTGTGCACCACCCACCACCGCCAGAAATCCGCGATGGTCAGGTGCGAGTGCGGGTCATAAAACAGGCCGAAACAGAAGAAGCCCACCACGGCGATGCCTGAATAGGCCAGGAAATGCGGCAGGCCCCATTTGTCCTGGCCGCCCCGGAAATGGCTCTGGAGCGCCCGGACGACCAGGGCCAGCCAGATGACCAGTCCCGCCAGCAGCAGAATCTGCCAGAGCCGGCCGATCTCCAGGTACTCCCAGCCCTGGTGTCCCAGCCAGAACCAGGCCTGGTCAATCAGACCCCGCAGGCCCAGGGCCTCGCCGATCAGGCTGCCCACGGCCACGATGACCACGGCCCCGAAGAGAACGTCCACCAGCAGCCCCTGGCCTTTCGGTTCCTGGCCGCCGACTTTCGGGGCCACGAAAAGCGTCGTGCCTATCCAGGCCGTGGCTATCCAAAAGATGGCCAGTTGCAGGTGCCAGGTCTTGACCTGGTTGTAAGGAAATAGCTGGGTGATAAAGTCGAGCCCGTAGAAAGAATTCGGGTGCACGGTGTAATGGGCCATCAGGCCGCCCATGTTGACCTGGGTGAAAAACAAGGCCGCCACGAGCAGGAAGTACTTGGCCGTTTTTCTCTGGCTGATGGAAATGGGACCCGTGGCCAGGGCCGCCGCCGGTTCGGCCTTGAACGGCAGGGCGCCTTTGTTGAAATCCAGCCGATGCCAGAGAAAGATCACCAGGCCCAGCAGCAGGCCGAAGGCCACCAGGGAAACGGCCGACCACAGGACCGATTTCCCTGACACCGTGTTGCCCACCGTCGGATCGTGCGGCCAGTTGTTGGTGTAGGTGTGTTCGTCGCCGGGCCGGATCGTCCCCGCGCACCAGGCCGTCCAGAAAAAGAAATCGGCCAGGTTTTTTCTTTCCTCGGCGCTGGCTATGCTGCCGGCGCGTATGGGCCCGGTCTTGTCGCCCTCGACGAAGAGTTGGTCGTAGAACTTGCGGTTCTCGAGCAGGGCCGCGGCCTGCAAGTCCGTTAGGGTCAAGGAGTCCTTGGCTTTATCGTACTGGTTGGTCTTGATCTGAGCGATGACCGTTCCGTCCACGGCGCCGGCCTCGAGCGGCGGAAGAGACTTATACTCCCGGCCGAACTTGCCTTGGGCCAGCTTCTCCCTCATGACCACGCCCATATTGTGCAGGGCCTGGGCCGTGAAGTCCGGCCCCCGGTAGGTCCCGTGTCCCCAGACGCTGCCCAGGTCCATCAGGCCGTACTTCTGCCAGACCTGCTGGCCGGCCATGATCTTGTCCTTGCCGGTCAGGACTTCGCCGCCGGGTCCGACCACCCGGCCGGGGTACGGCGGCAGGTCGGCGGCGGTGTAGTAATACCCGATGAGGGCCACCAGGATCGCCCCGAAAATCCCGACCAGAAAAAAGGTTTTAATGCGCGCACTGATCATGATCGCTGCCTCCTTGAATAAGTGATGTCACGATTGACCGGGCTGAAACCGGTTATATCCATCGCCGCCGCCGGGCGGCGGCCGACTGACTCGACCGGTCAAGCCCAGTCTCGATTATTTTCAGGAGCAGCGCCTTGATCTAGGTCAAGCCGTAAGGGTCGTAACGGAAGATTTATCCAGACGGGTTGAATAAGTACCAACGATTCGAATCGAATGATGGCAATTTTTTGTAGGGGCGCACTGCGTGCGCCCACGATGGTCAAAGAAGTACCAACGATTCGAATCGGGTGGGGTCGGCCGGGGGATTAATACTCGATGCCGGGCTGGGCTTTGATCCCGGCGGCCAGATGATGTTTGACGTTTTCCAGATGGGTCACCGTGTCCGCGAGGGCCAGAAGGTCTTCCGGGCAATCGCGGCCGGTCAGAATGATGTGCAGCGAGGCGGGCTTGCTCCGGAGGAAAACCGTCACTTCTCCGAAATCCAGCAGGCCGTATTTCAAGGCCACGCATATCTCGTCCAGGATCAACAGGTCGCAGTCGCCGGCAACGGCGGTTCTCGAGGCTTCGGCCCAGGCCTGCCCGGCCCGCCGCCTGTCCCGGGCCGATACGGGCCGGCCCTTGATCAAGCCCAGGCCCAGGGTCTTGATGATGACCCGGGGCAGCAGGGCCGCGGCCTTCATTTCCCCGGTCCGGCGCGCCTTGATGAACTGGAGCATGACCACCCGCAGACCCTGACCCGAGGCCCGCAGTGCCGCGCCGAGAGCGGCCGTGGTCTTGCCTTTGCCCGGCCCGGTCAAGACCATGATCAGGCCGCGCCGGCTTGACTTCTTCACAGCCCCATGACCTTCATGACGGCCTCGACGTCCACGTGTCTTTCGTAGTGGTCGGCCAGCCGGTCATATTGATGAAAACGGCCGCCCCGGGCCGGCGCGACCGCCCTTTTTTCCGGCAGACCCTTGGCCCGGCGCAGGCGGTTGAGGAAATCCCGCCGCCAGGACGGCGAATCGAAAAGCCCGTGCACGTACGTCCCTAGTATCCGGCCCGCGTCAACCTGCCAGCCGTCCAGCCACGACTCCCGGCGACCGGGTTCATGAATCCTCAGCAGCGGCCGCGGACTATCCGACGGCGTTTCCTGGGCCGTGGTCCGGCCCATGTGGATTTCATAGCCGACCACCGGCCGCTTCAACAACAGGTCCATCCCGACTACCCGCCGCAGGATTTTGTCCTTTTCCAGGACCGTGACCAGGGGCATGATCCCCAGGCCCGGAACCCGGCCCCGAAGTGATTCGACGCCATAGGGGTCTAAAATTTCCCGGCCCAGGAGTTGATAACCGCCGCAAAGGCCGACCACCCGGCCGTCGCTCTCCGCAAAGGCCTTGATCCGCCCGGCCCAGCCGGTCCGGCCCAGCCAGACCGCGTCTTCCACCGTGTTCTTGGTGCCCGGCAGAACCAGTAAATCATAGCCCGCCAGATCGGCCGGCCTGGTCAGGTAGTTGAGCAGGACGTCCGGTTCCCTCTCCAGGGTCTCGAGGTCCGTGAAGTTGGACAGCCCCGGCAGCTTGACGACGGCTATGTTCAGCCGGTCCGGTCTCGACGGTCGGAGCGGCCTCTTGTCCGACTGCACGGCCACCGAGTCTTCGGCGGCGATGTGGATGTCCTCGTAAAAAGGCACCAGGCCGAAGACCGGCCGCCCGGTCTTGCGCCGGATGATTTCGAGGCCGTCGCGGAAGAGGTCCGGATCGCCCCGGAACTTGTTGACGATGAACCCGGCGGTCAGCGCCTTCTCTTTCCTGGTCAGGAGAGACATCGAGCCCACGATCTGGGCGAAAACTCCGCCGCGGTCGATGTCCGCCACGATCACGCAGGGAGCGGCCGCCCGGGCCGCCATGGAAAAGTTAACCAGGTCGTTGGCCTTGAGGTTGATCTCGCTGCAACTGCCGGCCCCCTCCAGGACCACGATATCGTAATCGGCCGCCAGGCGATAAAAGGATTCCAGCACCGCGGTCCGGAGCTTTTTCTTGAAACGATGATACTCGACGGCCGACATCTGGCCAAAGACGCGGCCCTGGACCACCACCTGGGAACCCAGCCCCGAAGACGGTTTGAGCAGGATCGGGTTCATGTCCACGGAAGGTATGAGGCCGGCCGCCTCGGCCTGGACCACCTGGGCCCGGCCGATCTCGCCTCCTTCCAGGGTGATATAGGAATTGTTGGACATGTTCTGGGCCTTGAACGGCGCCACCGCATAGCCCCGGCGCTTGAAGATGCGGCAGAAGGCCGCGGCCGTGATGGATTTGCCCACGTCCGACCCCGTGCCCAGGAACATGATGGTTTTGGCCGGTCCGGTCATAATGCCCGGCATTCTATTTTGTTTTGCCGGCCGGACGCAAGGGAATGTCCTCTCAGTTTGGGGTGGCAACAATTTTCAATAACCATCATCGAACATATCCAATGTTAAGAACGGAAGACATCCATGAATCCGAACGTACCTTGAGGTTTGAAAATAGCACCACGGCCATGATTCAGCGATGAGGCCTGCTCAGGGACGCCGTTAAAAAAATGCCGGGATCTTGCTCCCGGTCATGTTTTCTCCAAACGGCTTATCTGCACCAGGCAACTGTTGCAGGGGAAGGCTCCGCCCGGGGATTTCTTATCGATCGTCAGAAGGTTCACACACCCTCCTTGGTCCACCCCTTGCGCATCGGGCTGATACCAGGCCCCGGCATCCAGACTCACTACACCGGGCCGGATTCGTTCCGTCACTTTGACCCGACGGATCATGGTCCCCCGCTCGTTATAGACGCGCACTTCCTCGCCGGAAGAGACTTCCAGGTTATCCGCATCCTCCGTATTGAGCCAGAGATCGTCATCGGCCAAAGCCTTGAGCTTGGGAATGTTGTCCAGGGAAGAGTTGACCCGGGTCCGGGCATGGGGACTGATCAGTTGAAAAGGATAGTTTTCGACCAAGGGGTCCCGAACCCCTTCCCAGGGCTCGATATATTTAGGCACCGGCGGGAGTACCGGGTTTTTCATCTCCGCTATTTTCTGGCTGTAGATCTCGATCTTTCCGGAAGGTGTGCCGAATCGGTGATTAGCCGGATCGCCGATCTCTTTCTGAAAGGCCACCCGCGGGCTTTGCACCGCATGAAAATGGATTTTCTTTTCCATCAACGCATCATAATCCGGGAAGCCTGGTACGGCGGAAACGAATTCCCGGAGCCACTGTTCTTCCGTCTTTTCATTGTATCCGGCGATTCCCAAACGGGAGGCCAGCGCGGTGAAGATGGCCAGGTCGGACTTCACCTGCGGCTGGGGTTTCACGGCTTTTTCCATCACAATGTTATAGGGGCCGCCGACCCAGGGCTGGCCGATATCCTGCCGCTCCAGGAAGTGGGCCACGGGCAGCACGAAATCGGCGAAACGGGCGGTGGGAGTCATAAAGAGTTCGTGGACGACGATCAATTCCGGACGCTCCAGGGCCTTGATCCCTTTGTTGACATTCAGCCACTGGTTCAACAGATTGCACCCCAGGATGTAAAGGACCTTGACGTCACTGGGAAAGCCACCGGCTTGACCTTTTAGAAGAAGATCGTATAGCTCCGTAACATGCACCAGGGGGAAACGGCTGTTAGGAAGGGGCAGGCCGGGCAGTGCTCCCAGGGCTTCGAAATCGGTCCCGCCAGCCACATGGCCGCCGACAATGCCGATGTTGCCGGTCATGGCGGCCAGGGTGATGGCGGCCCGGTGGAATTGTTCCCCGTAAGCGGTTCGTCCGGCGGCCCAGCCGGTGCAGAGGGCGGCCGGTTTGTTCAGGCCATAATCCCGGGCCAATTGGACAATGGTTGGGGCCGGCACTCCGGTAATGGGTTCGGCCCAGGCCAGGGTCTTGGCCTGGCCGTCCTCCGCACCCATCACGTAATCTTTAAAGGACTCAAAGCCGAAGGTGTGGGTCTCGATGAACCGGTGATCATAACGGTTTTCAGCGATCAGGACCTGGGCCATGGCCAGGAGCAGGGCCGTATCCGTGGCCGGACGGATGGGAATCCATTGAGCCTCCAGAAGCTTGGCCGTAGGATTGAAACGAGGATCCACGCAGAGGATGGGGATTCCTTTTCTTTTGGCCTCCATCAGGTAGTGGAGCGTATCTGGTCCGAATCGGGTCTCCAGGGGATTCCAGCCCCAGAGAATGATCACCTTCGAATGGAGCAGATTATCCCGGGAATTCTGATTGAAGGGGGTGCCGAAGGTCATCAGGGAAGCAAAAAGGGCGGCTTCGGCCGAGGTGCTGCCCCAGGCGGTGGTGCAGCCGCCGAAAAGGGAAAAGAAGCGGCGCCCGGTACCGGTTCGCCCTGTATTGTGCAGGGTACTGAAAGAGCCGGAATAGCCCAGGTGAAAAACCGATTGCGGCCCGTGTTGTTCCTTGACGCTTCGAAGCTTTTCGGCGATTTCATCCAGGGCCTCTTCCCAGGAGACGGGTGTGAATTGTCCGCTCCCCCGCGGTCCGATTCTCTTCAGCGGCACCGTCAGCCGGTCTTCGGCGTATAAGACCTCCCGCTGCGAAAGCCCCCGCACACAGGCTTTCAGACCGGGTCCCGGGTGATCATCGGTAGTGATGGACTGCACTTTTCCTTCTTCCACCCGGACCTTGAGAATACATCGGGCGCCGCAGTCCAGACCGCAGGTGGAAATAACAATACCGTTCTTTGTTTCCCTCATGATCCTCGCCTTTCGTTTTTATCCACGGTTAGTTAGGCCGAACGACAGGACTGGTCGAAGGCACCGGGGCTAAGAAAATATTCTTCCAGTTAACGGCGTATAAAGAGTGGGTTGGGTTCTTCTATTGATGCCATCAAGCTCCCTTCTATGTTTCTGTTTTTTGCGATAAACTTCTTCTAAGCGCGAAATCATCTGCTGGAAATACATCCAGCCGCCCCGGATTGTAGATCAGCATCATCATAACAGATCTTTCCTTATTTCATCCAAAACCGCTTTCCCCTGGGGGATCATCCGAAACAGTTCATTCAATTTTGAGCAGATATATTCATCGCAATAGGCGCAGTTTTTCAGTTGTTTTTCCAGGCCGCATTTCCTTATTTCACAGACCCGACAATGGCTGAACAGCCGTTCTTGGCCGGTGGCGCAGCCGTCGCAATTGATATCTTCCGGCCGGAACGAGGCCTGAAATTCCTTGGACCACATTTCGGCGACATCCTTCCTCTTGAGGTCATCGTTTTCCTGGGTGGCCAAAAAGGCCGGGCATTCGTTGCATTTGATTCCGCAGACCGCAATCATCTTCTCCATGTCATGCTCCTTTCAGTCTTTCTTCAGAGTAATTCATATTTTTTGGAATGGACCAAATTCCGGATATTTTCGATCAACGCGGATGGGGCCTGAAAATCAGGATACTGCTTATACAGGGCGGCAATCCGGGTCAGTTCATCCATCTCCTTAATACGATGGACGGTCCTTCCTTCCTGCTTGACCCGACAAGGGTGTTCGGCAAAAACCAGATCCTTTTCCGCCACCCGTTCCATATAACGCTGAGAAATCAGATAACGCTGGCAGGAACAGGGATTGTCCGGATTTATCAGGGCGCAATTTCGCTTCAGAAAATCCTGGATCCGTTCCCGGGCTCTGGATAGACGTTTGCGAAAGGCCGTCGGGGTGATCTCCAGGATGGCCGCCCCCTGTTCGCCGCTGACATCGAAAACCTCCACCAGGAGATAGGCCAGACGGTGTTCCCTGTCCAGACAGAGCAGCAGTCCCTGGAGGCAGCTAATCATGATTTCTTCCACATAGATTTGCTGCAAGGCGTTGGAGCTGGACTCCCGCCACTCGACAGGCGAATCCAATTCAAGGCTTTTTTCGAATTCTTCAAAAGAGACCGCCTCCAGTTCGGGTTGACGTCGGCGCAAAGTCAATAAGTGGTTGACGGCCACCCGATACATCCAGGTGGTAAAGGCGCTTTCTCCCCGGAAGGTGCTCAAAGAAGTGATGATTTTAAGCAGGATTTCCTGGGCCGCATCTTCGGCATCGGAGGGGTTATAGAGCATCCGCAAGGCCAACTTATAGATCTTATCCTGAATCTTCAAAACAAGGTCTTCCAGGGCCTTCTTATCCCCTTCTTTAACCGCCTCCACCAGCCATTCCAGATCGGATCCCATCCATTTTCCTCTTTCTAGCTTTTATTAGGTTTAGACGCGGAGAACCCTCCGGGTGTGACCGGGAAAATGAAATCTCCTCAAATTCCTGTTCTTTCCAGAGGTTCCTTGTCTCAGCCCTTTTAAGTGTTGGTTGAAACCGAGCCGAGCCTGGCGTCGGCCGGGAAGAAAAACTCGATGGCCAGTTCCGACAAAGTAATAGCGACGGGCGTACCGAAGAGCATCGTCGTGCCGAAGAAAACCAGTCGGCCCTGGTCCGTGATAAGGTGGAACGGCACGTCGAACGGCCTGTCTCCAGAAAGCTCGGGTGACGGGTCGAGACATCGGCCTCACAGGCCAGGTCCAACTGGCCCAGGCGACGACGGGACCGCCACTGGCGTAAAAGATGACCGACCGATGGAGAGAGTGCAAGGTTCGACATGGGCCTTTTAATATTATAATTAAAGAAGGGTGTCCATTACCTCCGAGGTAATCGATTTTACCCGGTAAACCTTTAGATACATGGGGAAATAGAGGACATCTTTTAATTCGTTGAATAAAATCGTAAGATTGCTAACAACGGTTGGCAGACCGAGGATTTCGGCGGATGCCTAGGCCGGCGAGGCTGGATGCCGGTTTGACCATCAATTAATTCAACAAAGTCCTCGTGCGGATGTCCGACTAGGCGGGATTTCCCCGCGGCCTGAACGATATCAATACCTTCCTAGGCGTCCTGGAAGAATGGGAACAGAAAGGCATCAAAGACAAGCCCGGCCAAGAATCAAGCCCCAGGCCTGCCAACAAGAGAAGCCTCGAACTCGGAACGGTAATTCAGACAAGACTGTTAAAAGCGCCGGCCACCGGGAAGTATTTTACTTTCACCCCCGTCATTGATAAGTTCTTGAAAGGAACTACCTCCAGCCTAGGGTGACAGGCAAATCCGAGACGAGCACGGGAGCCGCCTTGAAGACGAATAACATGATCGAAGACCGGCAAAAAAACGCGGCGGACCAGGACCGTGACTGAACCTCGCGGACTGGTCGTGGCCGGCGTCCACAGCGGCGTGGGCAAGACCACGGTCAGCCTGGCCCTGATGGCGGCCCTCAGGCGGCGAGGTCTGACCGTCCAGGCCTTCAAGGTCGGTCCGGACTTCATCGATCCCGGCCATCACTATCAGGTGACCGGCCGGCCGGCCCATAACCTGGACGGCTGGATGCTCGAACGGGAAGAGAACCTGCGCCTGTACCGGCGATACGCCTCCTCGACCGAAGCGGTGATCGTGGAAGGAGTGATGGGGCTGTACGACGGGTCGGACGGCCTGACCGAAACGGGCTCGACGGCCCAGATGGCCAAATGGCTGGGCCTGCCGGTCCTGCTCTGCGTGGATGCCCGGTCCATGGCCCGCGGCCTGGCGGCCCTGGCCCAGGGCTATGCCCGCTTCGATCCAGGCCTGGCCTGGGCCGGCCTGATCGCCAACCGGGCCGGCGGACCGCGCCATATTGGGCTGCTGTCCCAGGCCATGACCCTGGTCCCGGAACTGACCTTTCGGGGCGGCCTGGTCCGAGACCGGGAAATAAGCCTGCCGGAAAGGCACCTGGGGCTGGTCACGGCCGAAGAGACGCTCTGGACCGACGCGGCCATGAATCGCCTGGCCGACTGGCTGGAAAGCGGGCTGGACCTGGACGCTCTCTGGGCCGACCTGCCGCCATTATCCCCAGTCACCCGGGAAACTTCCCTCGAACCTGAAAACGACCGCCGGCCCTTGACCGGACCAGGCCGCGTCCGCCTGGGTCTGGCCTATGACCAGGCCTTCTGCTTTTACTACCGGGAAAACCTGCGGCGGCTCGAAGAAGCCGGCGCCGACCTCATTCTGTTTTCGCCCCTGCACGATACAGACCTGCCCAGAGACCTGGCCGGCCTGTACATCGGCGGAGGATACCCGGAGGTCTTCGCCTCGACCCTGGCCGGCAACGAATCCCTGCGGCGGGCCATCGGCGAATTCGGCCGGGCCGGCGGTCCCATATACGCGGAGTGCGGCGGGTTGATGTATCTGTCCCGATCGCTCCAGGACCTGGCAGGCCGCGTATGGCCCATGACCGGCCTGCTGCCTTTGGAAGTCAGGATGCTGCCCCGGTTGAAATCCCTGGGCTACCGTCGGACGACCCTGACCAAAGACACGATCATCGGACCGGCCGGACTGACGGCCCGAGGCCACGAGTTCCATTATTCCGAAATCGTCCGGACTGAAATTGACGCCCGCGGCTATGTGGCCCGTTCGCCCGTCCCGGCCGGCGAAGAAGCCGTGGGCTTTATCAGGGGCAACACCCTGGCCGGATACGTGCACCTGCACTTCGGCAGCAACCCGGATTTGGCGCATTATTTCGTTGACTCTTGCCGCGCCTTTGCCGGATTGATGATCGAGCCGGGACGGCCGGAGGTCAAGCCCGACGCCGGGTCATATCGCCCCGGTTCCACCGGAACGTAGGGGTGTGGTTTATCCACGCCCGTAAACATCCCCCGCGAGGAGAAACCGTGATCAATTGGAACCTGCCGCCGGAAGAGATCGAGCGGCTGAGCTTCGAGATAATAGACCGGGAGACTCCGGCCCATGACTGGCCGCCGGAGGCCTGGCGCATCGTCCGCCGGCTGATCCACACCAGCGCCGACTTCGAATACGTCGCTTCGGTCAGGATGCATACCCGGGCCATAAGTTCCGGCCTCGAAGCCCTGCGCCAAGGCCGGAGCGTCGTCACCGACACCCGCATGGCCTTGTCCGGCCTTTCGCTCAAGAGGCTCGAGCCGTTAGGGGTCAAAACCGTCTGCCTGATTGACCATCCCGAGGTGAAGGCCGCGGCCCGGAACCGGAACACCACTCGAGCCGCCGCGGCGGTAGACCTGGCCCTCGAGGCCGCGAAAAAAGGCGAAATCTCGATCGGCCTCATGGTCATCGGCAACGCGCCCACCGCCCTTTTCCGGCTCCTCGAACGGCTCGAGGCCGGCGACCCGGCCCCGAACCTGATCATCGGCCTGCCGGTGGGTTTTGTCCACGCCGCCGAAGCCAAGGCCGCCCTGGTGGAAAATCCCGTGCCCTACCTCACCGCCCTGGGCCGCAAAGGCGGCTCCAACGTGGCCGCGGCCGCGGTCAACGCCCTGGCCGAACTGGCCGCCGAACCGCTCTGAAGCCTCCCGGCCATGAATAGTGAAGCCGCACCGGCTGCACCTAAAATCAAGAACCGCGCCCAGGACCGGCATGGCCACCCGCAAGCTTAGGACCGGCTTCTCCACCGGCACGGCCGCCGCGGCCGCGGCCAAGGCCGCCCTGACCGCCCTGCTGTCGGGTCGAAAGCCGGGCCGGATTCCGGTCAAACTGCCGTCGGGCGACGATCTGCCCGTGGCTGTGGCCGAAGTCAGGCTTTTGTCCGGCCGGGAAGCTTCGGCCACGGTCATCAAAGACGCGGGGGACGATCCGGACGTGACCCACGGCGCGGCCATTCAAGCCCAGGTCTCGATATCGGACCAGGACGAGCCCGCCGAAAAGATCGTCATCGAAGGCGGCCCCGGCGTGGGCCGGGTGACCCGGCCGGGCCTGCCCGTGGCCGTGGGTCAGGCGGCCATCAATCCCGTGCCCCGGACCATGATCGCCGAGGGCCTGCGGCAGGTGTGGGGCGAGTTCCACCCGGACGACCGGCCCTGCCGCCTGAACGTGACCATCAGCGTGCCCGACGGCGAAAGACTGGCCCGGCGGACCCTGAACCCCCGCCTGGGCATCGTCGGCGGTTTGTCCATCCTGGGCACCACCGGCCTGGTCAAACCCTTTTCCCACGAAGCCTACACGGCCACCATCGCCAGCGCCCTCGACGTGGCCCGGGCCGGGGGGCTCGAGGAAGTGGTCTTGACCACCGGCGGCCGGAGTGAAAAACTGGCCCTGAAATTGAGGTCCGATCTGCCCGAGACGGCCTTTATCCAGATAGCCGATTACTTCGGCCTGGCCCTGGCCGAAGCCGGCCGGCGATGCTTTGCCCGCCTGGGCCTGGTCTCTTTTTTCGGCAAGGCGGTCAAACAGGCCCAAGGCCTGGCCGACACCCACGCCCACAAGGCCCAGCTCCAACTCACTGAACTGGCCGGCTGGCTCGAAGAGGCCGGGGCCGATCCGGAACTGGTCCGGGAAGTGGCCGCAGCCAACACCGCCTTGCAGGCCCTGGACCTGATGCGAAGCCGGCGATCCCTGGACCTGACCGCCGCGGTGGGCCGCCGGGTCTTGTCCTCGGCCCGGAAATTCGCCGGCCCCGGCCTTGACCTTTGGCTGGCCATCGTCGATTATGATGGAAGTTGCTTGTACCAAAACCGGGAAGACGCCAAGGCATGCTGAAGACCATACACGTGATCGGTCTGGGTCTGGGCCGTGACGATCTGAAACCCGCCGCTTTAAGGTTGGTCGAGGCCGCCGACGTCTTGGCCGGGGGCCGGCGCCAACTCGAGGCCTTTCCGGAACACGCCGGCCGGAAGATTTTCCTGGCCGGTAATTTGTCCGAATGGCTGGACCGGGTGGCTGAAGCCGCGGCCGGCGGCCGCGTGGTGGTCCTGGCCTCGGGCGACCCGAATTTCTATGGCGTAGCCTCGAGGCTGATCGAACACGTCGGCCCGGAAAACGTGCGCCTCCACCCCAACGTGACCCTGGTCCAGGCCGCCTTTGCCCGGCTCAAGGAAACCTGGGTCGGGGTGACCGTCATCAGCCTGCACGGCCGCGATGAAGAAGCCCTGCTGGCCGCGGCCAGGATGAACGACCGGCTGGCCGTGTACACGGACCCGGTCAACACGCCGGCCCGGATCGCCCGGCTGCTCCTCGAGCGCGGCCAGACGGCCTGGCGCATGTGCGTCCTGGAAGACCTGGGCGGACCCAACTCCAGGATAAGTTACTTTCGCCTGCACGAGGTCACGGCCCAGGAATTTTCCCCCTTGAACCTGGTGGTCCTGTGGCGCAAGGACCAGACGGCGCCCCTGGTTCTGGGCACGCCGGACGAGGAGTTCGTCCACGAAGGCGGCCTGATCACCAAGGCCGAGATCAGGGCCGTGGCCCTGGCCCGGCTCGGTCTCGGTCCGAACCAGACCTTATGGGACCTGGGCGCCGGCTGCGGCTCGGTGGGCATCGAGGCCACGCTGCTCCTGCCCGGCGGCCGGGTGATCGCCGTGGAACGCGAACCGGAGCGGGTCAGGCAGATCGAGGCCAACAGGACCAGGTTCGGCGTGGCCAACCTGGCCATCATCCAGGGCGAAATGCCGGAAGCCTTGAGCGGCCTGCCCGGGCCGGACCGCGTCTTTGTCGGCGGCGGCGGCCCGGCCCTCGAGGAGATCATCCGGACGGCCGCCGAACGCCTGAATCCGGGCGGCGTCCTGGTGACGGCCGCGGTCAAGATGGGCAGCCTCGAAACGGCCAAGAAGGCCCTGGCCGCGGCCGGACTGAAGACCGATCTGATCCAGGTTCAGGTCAGCCGCGGCGCGGCCCTGGCCGGCGACGACTTCCTGAAAGCCCTCAACCCGGTCTGGCTGGTGCGGGGCGTCAAATCAGGCTGATGATTATGTCCGAACCCACCACCTACCCGGTCATCTTCGTCGGCGCCGGCCCGGGCCGGCCGGACCTGATCACCGTGGCCGGCCGCCAGGCCCTGACCGAGGCCGACCTGGTGATCTACGCCGGTTCGCTGGTCAGCCCGGAAATGCTGTCCTGGGCCAGGCCCGGAACCGAGCTGGCGGATTCATCCGGCCTGGACCTGGAGGAGATCGTCGCCAAGATGACCGAGGCCCATTTCCTGGGCCGGAAAGCGGTCCGGCTCCATACGGGCGATCCGAGCCTGTACGGGGCCGTGGCCGAACAGTTTCAGGCCTTGCGGCAACGCGGCGTGCCCTATAGGGTCATTCCCGGCGTCACCGCCGCCTTCGCCGCCGCGGCCGCCCTCGAACTCGAGTTCACCCTGCCGGAAATCTGCCAGACCCTGATTCTCACCCGGGCCCCCGGCCGCACGCCCACGCCGGAAACGGAAAAGCTGACCGAACTGGCCGCCAGCGGCGCCAGCCTGGCCATATATCTTTCGGCCGACCAGGCCGACCGGGTGGCCGCGGCCCTGATTCCGGCCCGCGGCCCCGAAGCGCCGGTCTGCGTGGTTTACCGGGCCAGTTGGCCCGACCAGCGCCTGGTCTGGACCACGGCGGCCGGCCTGGTCGCGGACCTGGCCGCGGCCGGGATCAAACGGCAGGCCGTGATATTGGCCGGCCCGGCGGTCGAGGCCTGGCGGGCCGACCGGGTCTCGCCCGCGTCCCGGCTTTACGACCCCGAGTTCAGCCACGGCTTTCGGCTGAGCCGGAAAGAAAATACTTCCAGGCCGGCGGCCAAAGAAGACCCAGGTCTTATTATAGCCGGCTACAATTCGGACCTGCCTTCACCCCTGGCCGTTTACGGCCTGACCAGGCCAGGCGCGGAAATTGCCCGGCGTCTGGCCGCGGGCCTGCCGTGGGCCAAGGTCTTCCTGCCGGCCCGACTGGCCGAGGCCGGGGCCGGGGAAGAGGCCTTTGACCGGTTCGCTCGAGTCCTGACCGATAATTACCGCCATTACCGCGGCCACCTGGTGGCGGCCGCGGCCGGAATAGTGGTGCGAACCCTGGCCCCCTTGCTGGCGGACAAGACCCTCGATCCGGCCGTGATAGTGGTGGATCAGGCGGGCCGATTCGCCGTGAGCCTCGTTTCCGGCCACCTGGGTCGGGCCAATGCCCTGGCCAAAGCCGCGGCCAATATCCTGGGCGGCCAGGCCGTGATCACCACGGCCACGGACTCGGCCGGCAAGCCCGCCCTCGATTCCATCGCCGTTGACCTGGGTTTCCAGCTCGATAATCCGGCCGCCCTGCCCAGGATCGGCCGCCGGCTTCTGGAAGACGAACCGGTGCCGGTTTACGATCCCGGCGCCTGGCTCGAACCGCACCTGGCCCACTGGCCCGCGGATTTCGTCAGACTGTCTGATCCGCCGGACCTGATCCGGTCTTCGCCCTTGATCTGGGTGGGGCCTGAAGCCCCGGCTTTTCCGGAAACCTGGCTGGCCATTAGGCCGCCCTGTTTGTTCGCCGGTTTCGGCCTCAACCGCGGCACGGCCATCGAGGAACTGGAAAGCCTGCTTGTGGAAGTCTTCCAACGGCATCTTCTTTCGATCAAGGCCCTGGCCGGGTTGGCCACCATCGCGGCCAAGCGGGACGAGCCCGGGCTGGCGGCCCTGGCCCGGAAACTGAACCTGCCCCTTCATTCATTTTCAACCGAGGAACTGGCCGGACCGAGGGTGCCCACGCCTTCGGAAGTAGTGGCCAGGCACATGGGAGTGGAAAGCGTATGCGAAGCCGCGGCCATGCTGGCGGCCCGGACCGACCGGCTCTTGGTGACCAAGCAGAAAAGCAAGAACGCCACGCTGGCCGTGGCCCTAACCAGCTCAAGATAATCGGCCTGGGGCCGGGCGGACCGGAGGGCTTGAGCCCCCAGGCCCGGGCGGCCCTGGACTGGTCCGAAACCGTCATCGGTTATAAAACCTACCTCGAACAGATCGAACCTCTTCTGGCCGGCCGACGGGTCCTGGCCAGCGGCATGACCAAGGAGATGGACCGGGCCGGCCAGGCCCTCGAGCTGGCCTTGAACGGCGTCCGGACCGCGGTGGTCTCGGGCGGAGACCCGGGCGTGTACGGCATGGCCGGCGTCGTCCTGGAAACGGCCCGGGCCAGGGGCCTGATCTTGGGGCCGGAACCTGACCAGGTGCTCATCGAGGTCATCCCCGGCCTACCGGCCCTGGCCGCGGCCGCGGCCTTGCTCGGCGCTCCCCTGGCCCACGACTTTGCCTGCGTCAGTCTGAGCGACCGTCTGACCCCCTGGGAGACCATCGCCCGGCGTCTCGACCTGGCCGCCGCGGCCGATTTCGTCCTGGTCCTCTATAACCCCAAGAGCCGCGGCCGGGACTGGCAGTTCCAGGAAGCCTGCCGTATCGCGGCCCGGCATCGTCCGCCGGCCACGCCGGTCGGCCTGGTCTCGAGGGCCATGCGTCCGGGCGAGTCCCTGACCCTGACCACCCTCGAGCGAGCGCCCGAGGCCGAGGTGGACATGCGGACCCTGGCCATCATCGGCAACAGCCGCTCCTATGTCTATCAGAGCAAAATGATCACCCCCCGAGGATATCTGGACAAGTATCAAACACCAGTCAGGTAGGGGCATCCCGCGAAACGCGGGACCATGCGGCCGCGCCTGCAACCAGGAGGTGCGCGGTCCTGTAGGGGCGCACAGCGGTGCGCCCGTTGCCAAATCGGATTCTGTTCCGAAAAAACAGCATGTAATTTTGCATTTCAAATGAATAATTATAAATAAGCGCCATGACCCGCCTGATCGGGAAATTAATACCCCGCACCCTCGATCCTATCCTGAAAGCGGAAATCGTCAAACACCAACTCCATCGCGGACGGGAACCCCGGGTCTATTTCTGGAGAACCGCGACCGGCGTGGAGGTTGATTTCCTGGTCGAGGAAGCCGGCCGGCTGACCCCCGTCGAAGCCAAGCTTTCCGCCACGCCCCGGCCGGAGATGGCGGCGGGGATCAGGACGTTCCGTCGGGACCTGGGCGACCGGGCCGATCCGGGCTACGTCACCCATGCGGGCGAAGTGAAGCTGCCGCTGGGTCCGGGCGTCACGGCGCTGCCCTTCCTGGATTTCTAGCTTTCCGGAACGCCGACGATTTCCGTTTGTAATTATCCCGGCCCCGGAATATTATTCCCCCTAATACGGTTATTCAATCCGCCTCGGGAGGATGGTCATGACCGCCAAGGTTAGACGGGCTTTCACCGCCGTTCTGGTCTTCTTCCTTTCCACGGCCTTGGCCTCGGCGGCCGATAGGCCGGCCAGGGAGACCGGGGCCCCGCCGGCCCTGGAGAAATGGAAAGACTGGGTCCTCCATGAGGCCGAGGATCAGCTCTGTCCGCCCCAGTACAATGACGGCCGGAACCTGCGCTGCGCCTGGCCGACCAAGCTCGAACTGACCCTCGAGGCAAGACAGGGACGGTTCCGGCAGGTCTGGCTGGTCCTGGCCAAGACCTGGGCCCCCCTGCCCGGTTCTCCCGGGGCCTGGCCGATCCAGGTCGAGGTTGACGGTGAGAGAACGCCGGTGATCCCGCGTTCCGGAGCGCCCATGGTCTGGCTGACCCCGGGTGAACACCGCCTCGAAGGATCGTTCGAATGGTCCGAAATGCCGGAAATGATCCAGGTCCCGGCTTCGACCGGCCTGGTCAGCCTTTCCTTGAACGGCAAGGCCGTGGAATTTCCCGTGCTGGACGCCGCCGGTCGGCTCTGGCTCCAGCGCCGGGCCGCGGTCCAGGCCGGCGAAGACCGGCTCGAAGTGCGCCTCCAGCGCCTGATCAACGACTCGATCCCCGTGCAGGTCACCAATTTGATCAAACTCAACGTGTCCGGCCGGGCCAGGGAGATAAGACTCGAGGGCCTCCTGCTGCCGGAGGCCGTGCCCACGAGCCTGACCAGCCCCCTGCCGGCCAGACTGGGGCCGGAAGGAGACTTGAAAATTCAGGTCCGGCCCGGCCGCCACGAAATCCAGATCGTCACCCGCCAACCCGGACCGGTCAAGCAGTTCGGACCGATCAAGGCCCCCTTCGGCCAGGAAACCTGGGCTTTTCAGTCCCAGAACCACCTGCGACTGGTCAAGATCACCGGCGTGCCGGCTGTTGACCCCAGCCAGACCGACCTGCCGGACCGCTGGAAAAGCCTGCCCACCTATCTCATGGACCCCGAAGCCAAAATGGTCTTCGAAGAAATCCGGCGCGGCGACCCTGACCCGGCCCCGGACCGCCTCACCCTGTCCAGAACCTGGTGGCTGGACTTCGACGGCCAGGGCTTCACGACCCAGGACAAGATCACCGGCGCCATGAGCCGGCAATGGCACCTGGCCATGAACCCCCCGGGCGCCCTGGGCCGGGTGTCGGTGGACGGCCGGGATCAACTGATCACCCGCCAGACCGGCGGCAAGGCAGGCGTCGAACTCAGACGCGGACAACTCAACCTGGCCGCCGAAGCCCGGTACGGCTTCACCGGCGGGACCATTCCGGCCGTGGGCTGGGACCATGACTTTCAATCGGTCTCGGCCCAGCTCCACCTCCCGCCCGGCTGGCGGCTCCTGACCGCCACCGGCGTGGACGTGCTGCCCGGCACCTGGTTCGAGCGCTGGACCTTGCTGGACCTGTTCCTGGTGCTGATCATTTCCCTGGCCGTGTTCAAGCTGACCGGCTGGAGGTGGGGCCTGTTGGCCTTGATCGCCCTGGGCCTCTCCTACCACGAAGCCGGCGCCCCGCAGTTGGTCTGGATAAGCCTGCTGGCCGCCCAGGCCCTGCTCAAGGTGCTGCCCGAAGGCTGGTTCAAGAAACTGGTCCAGGTCTGGCGGCTGGCCTCGATAGTCGCCCTCCTGGTCATCGCCCTCCCCTTCATGGTGGAACAGGTCCGGATCGGCGTGTACCCGCAACTCGAGCAACTCGTCAGGTACGGACCCCGGGGCATTCTGGCCGGCCTGGGAGGAGCGCCCATGACGGCCTATAAAATGGACGCCCTCGTCGACGAAGAGAAAGAAGAGACCGGCCGGTTGGAGGAAAAGAAGGCCCCGCGGATGAAGGCCAAAGCCCTGGAACGGCCGGCCCCGTCCAAGCCGCAGCCGCCTCAGGAAGTCCAGCAGTACTACCGCAAACAGGCGGCCCTGACCCTGGACCCCAACGCCCTGATCCAGACCGGCCCCGGCCTGCCCAAGTGGCACTGGCGATCGGTCAACATGAAATGGAACGGCCCGGTGGACCGGACCCAGGAAATAAGACTCTGGCTGCTTTCACCCCGGGCCAACCTGGCCCTGGCCATGCTGCGGGTCATTCTCCTGGTTCTCCTGATCGTGGCCCTGCTCGACCTCAAACAATGGTGGCGGCGGCTGGACAAGAGAACCGCCGTCCCCGCGGCCGCGGTCCTGGTCTGGCTGTTGACGGCCGGATCGGGCCTGGCCCAGAACCAGTCCCAGGCGGTTAATCGGCAGCTCGAGCCGGCGCCGAATCAACAGATGATGAACGTGGCGCCCAATGTAAACGCGCCTTATCAGCAGGCGGTCTCTCCGGCCCTGAATCAGCCGCCGGCCGGTCCCAAAGGTCCGGCGGCCACGGCCTGCTATCCTGCCCCGGAAATCCTGGACGAACTGAAAAGACGCCTGTTGCGGAAGCCGGAGTGTCTGCCCGGCTGCGCCCATTATCCCCGTCTGGCGGTCACGGCCCTGGCGGAAGCCCTGACCCTGCGGCTCGAACTGCACGCCGCGGCCGACACGGCCGTGCCTCTGCCGGGCAAGGCCGAGTCCTGGCTGCCGCGGCAGGTCCTGCTGGACGACCAGCCGGCCCAAGGCCTTCTCCGGGACAAGGACGGGATTCTCTGGCTCATGACCCCGCGGGGACTGCACACCCTGACCTTGATCGGTCCGACCCCGCCGGGCAACTCGTTCCAGGTGCCGTTGCCGCTCAGACCGGATAAGGTCCAGATCAACGGCGACGGCTGGGAAGTCCTGGGCGTGCGCCCTGACGGACAGGTTGAAGCCGGACTGCGTTTCAACCGGCTCAAAAAGGACGGCCGGCAGGAACAGGTCCTGGAAACCACCGCCCTGCCGCCTTTCCTGCACGTCGAGCGGGTCCTGATCCTGGGACTGACCTGGGAAGTGGAAACCAAGGTGACCAGGCTTACCCCGCCGGGCAGTTCGATAGTGGTCTCCATCCCCCTCTTGCCCGGCGAATCCATTACCTCGGCCGGCGTCACCATGGAGCAGGGCCGGGCCTTGCTCAACATGGACCCCAAGGCCACCGAGGCGACCTGGACCTCCACCCTCGAACCCACCGAAGAAATTCAACTCCAGGCCCCGGAAGGCGAGCCCTGGACCGAAACCTGGGTCCTGGACGCCAGCCCCATCTGGCACTGCGAACTTAAAGGCCTGTCGGTGATTCATCACCAGGACGCCCAGGGCCACTGGCGTCCCGAGTGGCGGCCCTGGCCCGGTGAAAAGGTGAACATCAAAATCAGCCGGCCCAAGGCCATTCCCGGCCAGACCCTGACCGTGGAATCGACTGAACTGGCCATTACCCCCGGCGAAAGATTCAACAAGGCGGCCCTGACCTTGAATATCAGGGCCAGCCAGGGCGGCCAGCACCGTCTGACCCTGCCCGAAGGAGCCAAGCTCCAACTGGTCAAGATCAACGAGCGGACCCAACCTATCGGCCAGGAAAACCGGCAGGTGGTGCTGCCGCTCCAGCCCGGCGCCCAAAAAGCTTACGTGGAATGGCACGAACAGGCCTCCCCGGCCGCCTGGCTTCGAGGCCCCGAAGTCAAGATCGGCGACCAGGCGGTGAACGCCTCGGTGACCTTCAACGTGCCTCGTAACCGCTGGATACTCTTCACCTGGGGGCCCCGCCTGGGACCGGCCGTGCTCTTCTGGAGTTACCTGGCCATCGTCGTCCTGGCGGCCCTGGTCCTGGGCCGGGTGAACCTCACCCCGCTGCGCGGCCGGCATTGGCTCCTCCTGGGTCTGGGCCTGACCCAGATTCACCCGCTCCTGGCCATCGTGATCATAGGCTGGCTCCTGGTCCTGGCCCGGCGCGAAAAGCAAGCGCCGTCCCAAAATTGGTTCCTCTTCGATCTGGCCCAGGTCGGCCTGGTGGTCTGGACCGTGGTCGCCCTGATCGGACTTTACTGGGCGGTCCGGGAAGGACTCCTGGGCATCCCCCAGATGCAGGTCTCGGGCAACGAATCCAGCGACTACGTGCTCCACTGGACCCAGGACCGGATCGGCCCGCTCCTGCCTCAACCCTGGGTCTTGTCCCTGCCCAAGTGGCTTTATCGAGGCCTGATGCTGCTGTGGGCCCTGTGGATGGCCTTGTCCTTGTTGAAATGGCTCCGCTGGGGTTGGTTCGCCTTTGGCCAGGAAGGCCTGTGGCGCTGGCCGCCCCGCCGCGATAAAAAGAAACCGGAAGCCGGCCCCAATAAACCCGGCGGCGACGATTTTGTGATAGAAAGCTCCTGAAAATAGGGACATCCCGCGTCCAGCGTCCCGCGGGACGTTCCGCGGGATGTTCCTACGCGCCCTTCAGGAGAGATCGTCATGCGTTTCTGCGACCTGAAATGCCCTCACGCCAGTTTTCCCAAGGAAAATGCCCTGGACGGCGCCGGGTCCTGCCGCACTTTCGTCGCCCTGCACTGCGCCGTCCTCGACCGCCTGGTCCACAAGAATGGCCCCTGCCAGGCGCCGGACCTGGCCGCGACCAAAGGCGACGGTAAGTAATTCATTGATTTTCTAATAATAACCTATGTTTATTTGAAAGCCCACCCCGGCGTCACCTTGACACTCCCCCTGGCTGGCCTTAACTTTACAGATGACGAAATTGTTTGGTCCATGTTACGGGGAGGATTGATGATATGCGTTTGGACAAGATGACGGTCAAGTCCCAGGAGGCCTTGCACGACGCCCAGAACCTGGCCGAGGCCCGGGGACATCAACAGATGGAGCCGCTGCATTTGGCCAAGGCCCTGCTCCAGCAGCCGGAAGGCGTGGTGCGGCCCATTCTGGCCAAGCTGGGCGCCCGGCCGGAAACCATCCTGAAAGATATTGAAACCGCTCTGAACAAGATGCCCCAGGTTCAGGGCGGCGGGGTGCAGAGCTATATCGGCGTCGAGTTGAAGAAGGTTTTGGACATCGCCTTGGCCGAAGCCGAAAAGATGCGGGACGAGTTCGTCAGCACCGAGCATCTGCTCTTGGCCATCCTGGCGGTGCGGGACAACCAGGCGGCCAAGGTGCTGGCCGGCCACGGGGTGGATCGGGACGGCGTTTTCAAGGCCCTGGTGGACATCCGGGGCCATCAGCGGGTCACGGACCAGAACCCCGAGGAAAAGTATCAGGCCCTGGAAAAGTTTGCCCGGGACCTGACGGAATTGGCCCGCCAGGGCAAGCTCGATCCGGTCATCGGCCGGGACGAGGAAATCCGCCGCCTGATCCAGGTTCTTTCCCGCCGGACCAAGAACAACCCGGTGCTCATCGGCGAACCGGGCGTGGGCAAGACGGCCATCGTCGAGGGTCTGGCCCAGCGGATCGCCGGCGGCGACGTCCCGGAGGGTCTGAAGAATAAGCGGGTCGTGGCCCTCGATGTCGGCGCCCTGGTGGCCGGGGCCAAGTACCGCGGCGAGTTCGAGGAGCGCCTCAAGGCCGTGCTCAAGGAGATAGAAGCGGCCGCGGGCGAGATAGTCCTTTTCATAGACGAGATGCACACCCTGGTGGGCGCCGGCCGGGCCGAAGGTTCGATGGACGCTTCGAACATGCTCAAACCGGCCCTGGCCCGGGGCGAACTGCGCTGCGTGGGCGCCACGACCATCAAGGAATACCGCCGGAACATCGAGAAAGACCCGGCCCTGGAGAGGCGGTTCGCCCCGGTGCTGGTGACCGAGCCGTCGCTGGAAGACACCATCAGCATCCTGCGCGGCCTGAAGGAACGTTATGAAGTCCACCACGGCGTGACCATCAAGGACGGCGCCCTGGTGGCCGCGGCCACCCTGTCCCATCGCTATATCACCGACCGTTTCCTGCCGGATAAGGCCATTGACTTGATTGACGAGGCTTCTTCCCGGCTGCGCATCGAGATAGACAGCCTGCCGGCCGAAGTGGATGAAGTGGAACGACGGGTCCTGCAACTCGAGATCGAACGGGAGGCCTTGAAGAAAGAAAAAGATGACGCGGCCAAGGCCAGGCTGGCCCGCCTCGAGGAGGAACTGTCCGAACTCAAGGAACGGACCGAGGCCCTCAAGGCCCGCTGGCGCGCGGAAAAAGAAGCCATCGGCCGGGTGGGCGGGCTCAAGGAGAAGATCGAGCAGACCAGGGTCGAGATCGCCGCGGCCCAGCGGGCCGGAGACTTGACCAAGGCTTCGGAACTCGTCTACGGCCGGCTGCCCGAACTCGAGGCGGCCCTGGCCCGCGAAGATTCGAGGAGCGGCCAGCCCCAGGAGCGTATGCTCAAGGAAGAGGTCGACGCCAACGACGTGGCCGAGATCGTAGCCAAATGGACCGGCATACCGGTGGCCAAGCTCCTCGAGGGCGAAAGGGAAAAGCTGGTGCGCATGGAAGAACGACTGTCCGGACGCGTGGTCGGGCAGGACCGGGCCATCCAGGCCGTGTCCCGGGCCGTGCGTCGGGCCCGGGCCGGCATCCAGGACCCCAACCGGCCCATAGGTTCGTTCATCTTCATGGGGCCCACCGGCGTGGGCAAGACCGAACTGGCCCGGGCCCTGGCCGAATTCATGTTCGACGACGAACAGGCCCTGATCCGGATCGACATGTCCGAGTACATGGAAAAACATTCCGTGTCCCGGCTCATCGGCGCGCCGCCGGGTTACGTGGGCTACGACGAGGGCGGACAGTTGACCGAGGCCATCCGCCGGCGGCCGTACGCGGTGGTCCTCTTCGACGAGATCGAGAAGGCCCATCCCGATGTCTTCAACGCCCTGCTCCAGATACTGGACGACGGCCGCATGACCGACGGCCAGGGCCGGACCGTGGACTTCAAGAACGCCATCATCATCATGACCTCGAACATCGGCTCCCAGTGGATCATTGACCTGGGCGGCCGGGAACAGGCCGAGATGGAACGCCGGGTCATGGAGGCCCTGCGACACCACTTCAAACCAGAGTTCCTGAATCGGGTTGACGATATCGTTATCTTCCAGTCCCTGAACGAGGAGCAGATCGAGAAGATCGTGGACCTCCAGATCGTCCTGCTCAACCGGCGGCTGTCCGACCATAAGATGATCCTGGAACTGGATCAAGCCGCCAAGGGACTCCTGGCCGGGGAAGGCTATGATCCGGTCTACGGCGCCCGGCCGCTCAAACGGGCCATCCAGCGCCTGGTTCTGGACCCGCTGGCCCTGGCCCTGCTCGAAGGCCGGTTCAAGGTTGAAGACCATATCCTGGCCTCGGCCGGACCGGACGGTCTGGTCTTCGAAAGACTGGAGGCCAAGGCCGAGGCGGCTTAATAATGGAAGGCGCGGCGCCGCCTCTCGCCCCGCCAGGGGCCGTAAGGCCCCTGGACCCCCACGTTCGGGCCGCTTTCCGACCCCGCCGCAAAGCGGGGTCGGA
>JBFMAW010000038.1:0-57517 GCA_040755515.1 Thermodesulfobacteriota bacterium
CCAAGGCGGAAGCCGAGGTCAAGGCCAAGGCGGAAGCCGAAGCCAAGAAGAAAGCCGAAGAGGAACAACTGCTGGCCGTCCGGGCCGCCCGGGCCAAGGAGCGGGAAGAGATGGAAGCCCGTCGGGCCGCGGCGGGCGAGGTTAGAGATCTGAAAAAAGCGGCCGTGATCGTGCCTCCGGACCAGGTGGTGGCCCAGCGGATAATCGCTTCGCTGAACCGGGTGCACATGAGGATCAAGAAATACTAGTTCTCAAGGTTTCAGGCTTCGGCTTATTTTTTCCGAAGGAGGCGGGACATGGGCAAGTCCGAAGTGAAGACGGCGGCGGTCAAGCGGCCCTTGAAGAAAGCGGAATCGGTTTCGCCCAAGGAGCATGAGACGGCGGACCGGATTCTGGCTGGTCTGAAGCGGGTCCACCGCCGGGGAATATACACCTGATGGTGTATGGACGCAATCGTGTATATAGGATATAATTTGTTCCCATCGGAGTGATCCACTCCGGGAACCTTTAACCAGAGGAGGAACCTCTCATGGCAGCTGAAGAAGCCAAGGAAAAGGCGGAAAGCAAAGCCAAGGGCGCCAAGCCCGAGGAAGTTTCCGTTGATAGCGCTACCATTAAAATGCTCAAAAAGGCCCAGGCCGACGGCATCGAAACCATCTTCGACCGGGCCGTAGTCATGAAGCCCTGCAACATCGGCGTGGAAGGCATCTGTTGCAAGAACTGCGCGCAAGGGCCCTGCCGCCTGCCGATGACCAAGAAGATCAAGGACGGCCTGGAAGAGGACAAACGCATGGGTTTGTGCGGGGCCACCCCGGAAACCATCGCCGCCCGCAACTTCGCCCGCATGGTCGCCGCCGGCGCGGCCGCCCACTCCGACCACGGCCGCGGCGTGGCCGAAACCTTTCTGGCCGCCGCCCGCCGGGAGACCCACGACTATACCATCAAGGACGAACTCAAGCTTTTGGACGTCGCCGGCTACTTCGGCGTGGCCACCACGGTCAAGGAAGGCGACCAGGAGTTCCCCAGGGACGTCTTCGACATAGCCCAGGAGGTGGGCGAAAAGGCCCTGGCCCAGTGGGGACAGCAGCACGGTGAAATCGCCTACGCCAAGCGCGCCCCGGCCCCACGTTACGAACTGTGGAAGAAACTGGGCGAAGTCCCCCGCGGCATAGACCGGGAGGTCGTGGAGATCATGCACCGCACCCATATGGGCGTGGACCAGGACTACAAGAACATCGTGGCCCAATGCACCCGGGCCGCCCTGGCCGACGGTTGGGCCGGTTCCATGATCGCCACCGATCTGCAAGACATCATGTTCGGCACGCCATATCCCTTGCACGGCCAGATCAACCTGGGCGTCATCGAGAAGGACAAGGTCAACATCATCGTCCACGGCCATGAACCGCTCCTGTCCGAAATGATCGTGGCCGCGGTCCAGACCCAGGAGATGCAGGACTACGCCAAGAGCAAGGAGGCCAAGGGCATTGTCCTGGCCGGCATGTGCTGCACGGCCAACGAAATCCTGGTCCGCCACGGCATGCCCATCGCCGGCAACTATCTGCAGCAGGAACTGGCCATTATCACCGGCGCCGTGGACGCCATGGTGGTGGACGTCCAGTGCATCATGGAAAACCTGGGCAACGTGGCCTCCTGTTTCCATACCAAGCTGATCACCACCAACCCGCGGGCCAAGATCGCCAGCGGCACCAACACCATCCATATCGAATTCGACGAACACCACGCCCTGGAGATCGGCAAGGAAATCGTCAAGACCGCCTGCGACAACTTCCAGAACCGCCGCCCGGAAACTAGCGTCCTGATTCCCAAGGAGAGGGAAATGATGGTGGTGGGCTTCTCCACCGAAGCCATCAAGTACCACCTGGGCGGGACCTTCCGGGGCAGCTTCGTCCCCCTCAACGATAATATCATCAACGGCCGCATCCGCGGCATAGCCGGCGTGGTCGGCTGCAACAGCGCCCGCAGCATGCACGATTCGGCCCATCTGATCGTGGTCAAGGAACTGTTGAAGAACGACGTCATCATCCTGACCACCGGCTGCAACGCCATGGCCTGCGGCAAGGCCGGCCTGCTCACCCCGGAAGCGGCCAGGGTTTACTGCGGTCCGGGGCTGGCCGAGGTCTGCGAGACCGTGGGCATCCCGCCGGTCCTGCACATGGGCTCCTGCGTGGACAATTCCCGCATCCTGACCGCGGCCACCGAAGTGGTCCTGGCCGGCGGGCTGGGCAAGGACCTGGCCGACCTGCCCGCGGCCGGCTGCGCGCCGGAGTGGATGAGCGAAAAGGCCATCTCCATCGGACAATATTTCGTCGCCTCGGGCGTGTACACCATTTTCGGCGGCACCCTGCCGGTGACCGGCGCGCCGCGCTTCCAGAAGTACCTGTTCGAGGAACTGGAAAACGTGTACGGCGGGAAATGGGACCTGGTGGAGGACCCCTACGAAATGGCGGCCAAGATGATCGCCCACATCGACAAGAAGCGCAAGGCCCTGGGCATTGACAAGGCCAGGGAGCGCGTCCTCATGGATATGGCTGACCGGCAGAAACTGGAAGCCGCATAATTCCTTCTAAGAAAGGAGGACGGATAAGTGTCCAAATTAGTAGCGTTTGCCGCCATTCAAGGCGCGTACAACATAGTACAGAAAGCTGAAGGCAATTACAAGCAGGCCCTGGAAAAGTTCGGGCCCGAACAGAAGCTCGAGTTTCCCAACACAGCCTACTACCTGCCCCTCATCTATTCGCTTTTAGGCATTCCGGTCAAGACCCTGGGCGACGCCAAGAAACCCCTCGAGGTCTGCCGGCAACTCCTGCCGCCGCACATCAAGAACGTCCATCACCTGCCTTTCCTGGGGCCGTTGCTGGACGCGGGCATGGCCGCCATCCTGGCCGAGGAAGTGGTCGAGGCCATACGGTACGTGGAAGACCCGGGCTTCTACCTGGTCAGCGAGGAGGTCGACCTGGAAAACGGCAAAATCTGGCTGGGCGCGGCCGAAGACACGGTCTTCCGCAAACGCGGCGTCGAGTTCGTGGACGGCACGGCGCCGGGGTTCGCCGCCATCGTCGGCGCGGCCCCGTCGCCCGAGATCGCCAAGGAGATCGCCGAGGATTACCAGAAACGAAACCTCTACGTCTTTATGTGCGCCCATCAGGCCGGCACGACTTTCTCCCAGCAGCTAGTCGAAGCCGGGGTCCAGATCGGCTGGAACACCCGCCTGGTGCCCTTCGGCCCGGATATTTCGGCCGCCGTCTTCGCCCTGGGTTTCGCCAATCGGGCGGCCATGGCCTTCGGCGGCATCAAGCCCGGCGACTACCGCCGCATGCTGCTTTACAACAAGGACCGCATCTTCGCCTTCGTCAACGCCTTCGGCGAAGTCAACGCCGAGTGGGCGGCCAACGCCGCCGGCTGCGTGAACTGGGGCTTCCCCACCCTGGCCGACACGGACATTCCGGAAATACTGCCCACCGGCGTGTGCACCTACGAGCACGTGGTGGCCAACGTGACTCATTCCGAAATGGTGACCAGGTCGGTCGAGGTGCGCGGCCTGAAGACCACGGTTTCGACCATAGACATCCCCCTGTCATACGGCCCGGCCTTCGAGGGCGAACGGGTCCGCAAGGAAGACCTGTACCTGGAGATGGGCGGCGGCAAGAGCCAGGCCGTCGAGTTGGCCCAGATGGCCGACATGAACGCCATCGAGGACGGCAAGGTCGAACTGGTCGGTCCGGACATCAAGGACGTCAAGAAGGGCTCGCGGCTGCCGCTGGCCATCACCGTCCAGATCGCCGGCCGCAAGTTCCAGGAGGACTTCGAGCCCATCCTCGAGCGCCAGATACACCACCTGATCAACTACGCCCAGGGCGTCATGCACATCGGCCAGCGGGACATCGCCTGGATTCGGGTCAGCGACGCCGCCGTGCAAAAGGGCTTTTCCCTGAAGCACATCGGCACCATCCTCCACGCCAAGTTCCATCAGGACTTCGGCGCGGTCCTGGACAAGGTCCAGGTCACTCTCTACACCGACAAGGCCAAGGTGGACGAGATCACGGCCAAGGCCCGGACCGTCTACAAGGCCCGCGACGCCCGCGTCGAGAACATGACCGACGAGGAGATCAACATCTACTATTCCTGCACCCTCTGCCAGAGCTTCGCCCCCAACCACGTCTGCGTGGTCAGCCCGGAACGGACCGGCTTGTGCGGCGCGTACAACTGGATGGACTGCAAGGCCTCCTTCGAAATCAACCCCAACGGCCCCAACCAGCCCATCGAGAAGGGTGAGGTGCTGGACCAGAAACTGGGCATCTTCAAGGGCTGCAACGAGTTCATCTTCAAGGCTTCGCGCCAGGCCGTCTCCAGCGTCTGTTTCTACAGCCTGGTGAACGCCCCCATGACCACCTGCGGCTGCTGCGAATGCATCGCGGCCATGCTGCCCACTTGCAACGGCATCATGACGGTGCATCGTGACTACACCGGCGAGACGCCCAGCGGCATGAAGTTCACCACCCTGGCCGGCGTCATGGGCGGCGGCCAGCAAAGCCCGGGCTTTGTCGGCCACAGCAAGTTCAACGTCATCCAGCGCAAGTTCCTGACCGGCGACGGCGGTCTGTTCCGGCTGGTCTGGATGCCCAAGAGCCTCAAGGAGGAACTCCGGGAAGGCTTGCTCCGGCGAGGCCGGGAGTTAGGTCTCCCGGACCTGGTTGACCGGATCGCCGACGAGACCGTGGGCACCACCGAGGAGGCCATAATGACCTTCCTCCAGGAAAAGGACCATCCGGCCTTGAAGATGGAGCCGCTCATCGCTTAAACATCCTACCCCGCCCCCGGCCCGAGGCGTGGCCGGGGGCTTCGGACCAATCGTTCGGAAGAGGAGAATACCATGGCCCTGACTGGAATTCAGATATTCAAGCTGCTGCCCAAAACCAACTGCGGCGAATGCGGCGTTCCGACCTGCCTGGCCTTTGCCATGAACCTGGCTTCGGGCAAGGCGGAACTGGAAGCCTGCCCCTACGTCTCGGAAGAATCCAAATCCCTCCTGGCCGCGGCCTCGGCCCCGCCTATCCGGCCTTTGACCGTGGGGTACGGTCCCACGGCGGTCAAGATAGGAGGAGAAACGGTCCTCTTCCGGCACGAAAAAACTTTTTACAATCCGCCCGGCCTGGCGGCCCTGATCACCGACGACCTGAAACCCGAGGCCATCGCCGAGAAGTGCCGCCGGTACATGGCCTACCAGTACGAACGGGTGGGGCTCAACCTGCGGCCGGAACTGGCGGCCCTCAAATGCGTCAGCGGCGACGCGAAACAGTTCACCGCCGCGGCCAAGCTGATCCTGGACAAGAGCGACCTCAGCCTGGTGCTTATGTCCGAAGACCCGGCGGTGATGAAGCAGGCCGTGGCCGCCGTGGGCGACGCCAACCCGCTCCTCTACGCCGCCACGACCGCCAACTGTGACGAGATGGGCAAACTGGCCCTGGAGGCGGACTGTCCGCTGGCGGTCAAGGCGGCCGGCCTGGACGGTCTTATTCCCCTGGTGGAGAAACTGACCGGGATGGGCCTCAAGGACCTGGTCCTGGACAGCGGCGCCCGCACGGTCAAACAGTCCTTCCAGGACAGCGTGGCCGTCCGCCGGGCCGCCCTGATGGCCCAGAACCGCACCCTGGGCTTCCCGACCATAGCTTTCCCCTGCGAGATGACCGACAGTCTGGCCATGCAGACCACCATCGCCGCCGGCCTGATCGCCAAGTACGCCGGTATCGTCGTTCTGTCCGATTTCGAAGGTTCGGTGGTTTTCCCGCTCCTGCTCCAGCGGCTCAACATCTTCACCGACCCGCAGCGGCCCATGACCGTGACCCAGGGCGTTTACGACATCAACGGCCCGGACGAGAACTCGCCCGTGCTGATCACCTCGAACTTCTCCCTGACCTACTTCATCGTCTCGGGCGAGATCGAGGGCAGCCGCGTGCCGAGTTGGCTGCTGATCATGGACACCGAGGGCCTGTCGGTCCTGACCGCCTGGGCCGCGGGCAAATTCGTGGGCGACGCGGTGGGCCAGTTCGTCAAGAAGTCCGGGATCGCCGACAAGGTGAAACGCCATCGTCTGGTCATCCCCGGTTACGCCGCCTCCATCCTGGGCGATCTGGAAGAGGAGCTGCCCGGCTGGAACGTCACCATCGGACCGCGCGAAGGGGCCCATATTCCCAAGTTCCTCAAGGAATACGCGGCGGCCTGACCCTGATATCCTTACCGGAGGTATAGAATAATGCCTGACAACGTTTACATGAAGGTCATAGGCGAGAACCTGAACGTCATCAACAAAACCATCGGCCGGGCCTTCAAGGAAAAAGAGCCCCAACCTATCCGCGAAATGGCCGAAAAGCTGACCGCGGCCGGCGTGGATTTTATTGACATCAACCTCGGCCCGGCCCGCAAAGGCGGCGAAGAACTCATGACCTGGGTGGTCCAGACCGTCCAGGAAGTGACCGACACGCCTTTGTCCCTGGACACGTCCAACATAGACGCCATGGCCGCCGGACTCAAGGTCTGCCAAAAGAAAGCCATCATGAACTCGATCATGGCCCGACCCGAGCGCTACGAGAAGATGCTGCCCATCTGCGCGCGGCACGGGGCCAACTTCATCGCCCTCATGTGGGGCTCCACCGGCATGGCCCGCGACGCCAACGAACGGGCCGAGCTGACCACCGAACTGCTATCCATGGCCCAGGCCAACGGCATTCCCATGTCCAACGTCTGGGTGGACCCCATCGTCACCCCGGTCAACATCCAGCAGAACCAGCTCATGTACAACCTCGAGTTCTTCGAGATGCTGCCGGACATCGTGGCGGCCATTGATCCCGAGACCGGCCCCTCCAAGTCCACCAACGGCCTGTCCAACATCTCCAACGGCGCTCCGGACCACCTTCGTCCCATCCTGAACCAGACTTACCTGTGCATGCTGGCCCGCAAGGGCATGTATTCCTGCATCCTGGACGGCTTCGACCCGATCATTATGGACATCTGCCGGGGCAAGCGCCAGGATATCGTGGACCTGGTTTACGGTGTCATGGACGGCCGGGAGTACGATTACTCGACCATGGACAAGGAGGCCGTGGACTACGTCAAGACGGCCAAGGTCATCCTGGGCCATACCCTGTTCAGCGACTCCTGGCTGGAAATCTGATCCGATTTATCGGGACGGACAAGATGAAAAACCCCGGGGCTTCGGCCCGGGGTTTTTTATTTATGTTGAAAACTCGAGCCGGATGGATAAACTGGCTTCATGGAAAAACGAATCCGAACCATCCGCCTGAGGAAACTCTCCGGGGAAGAAGGAGAGCCGGATTACAAGACCACGACGCCGGCCCAGAGACTGGGGATGATGTGGCGGCTAGCCCAGGACGCGTGGGCCTTCTTGGGAGACCCAATTGCTGAACCCCGACTTTCACGACATGTTGTCCGCATTGTGCGAAGAGAACGTTGAATTCCTGATCGTCGGAGCCTATGCTTTGGCCGCGCACGGACTGCCTCGAGCCACGGGTGATCTGGACATCTGGATTCGCCGCTCCCCCGAAAACACCGCTCGGGTTTGGCGAGCCCTGACCAGGTTCGGGGCGCCTCTATTCGACCTGAACAGAAACGATCTTGAAACAGCCGATCTGATCTTTCAAGTTGGAATCGCCCCGTGCCGAATAGACCTGCTTACTTCCATCGATGGGGTGGATTTTGAGGAAGCCTGGCCCGGCCGGAAGAGGGTTAATATAGAAGGCCTGGATTTGGCCATTCTCGGTTATGCCGAATTAATTAAAAATAAAAAGGCCTCCAGTCGCCCGCAGGACTTGGCCGATTTGGCCTGGCTTGAAAAAAACAAGTGGGCCTAAGAAATCACGCGGACTGGTTCGACCGGTCGTCCTGATCTTAGGAAATCAGGCCGCTCCAGCGGGCGAAAGGATCGGCCTTCGGGACGAGCCCAGTTGTAGCCATCGGTATATCGGCCCAAGCGGCCAATCAGCATGACAGGGGAAAAGACATGGTTGACGTACGGACGCCTCCAGTAGATTCCGATGCCACCCCCAAAGGACCGACCAGCGTCCTGATCGTGGACGACTCGCCGGTGATGCGCAACATGCTGGCCAAGTTCTTCACCGACAACGGGTTCCAGGTAGTGGGCATGGCGGCGGACGGGTTGGAGGCCATTAACCTGTTTGAAAAACTCAACCCCGACTTGATGACCCTGGACATCATCATGCCTAAAATGAGGGGAACCGAAGTGCTGGAAAATATCCTCGAGCGTTATCCCGAGGCCAAAATCGTGATGGCCTCCTCGGTCTCGGACGCCCGCACGGTCATGAAATGCCTCAAGATCGGGGCCAAGCAATACATTCTCAAACCCTATGACCAAGAAAGGGTCATGGCCGCCATCAAGAAGGCCTTGAACATGTAAACGGGCTCAGTCGAGGAGGCTGCCTCATGGACGTGGCGGACGAAAGCCTGGCCGAACTGTTCGAACAATATAAAGACGAGGTCCGGGAGACCATCGGCACCCTGGACTCGGAACTGGTGGCCGTCGAGCAGGACCCAGCCAACAGCGAAGTGATCTTTTCCCTCTTCCGCCACCTGCATTCGCTCAAAGGGTCTTCCAAGATGTTCAACGTGGACAACCTCGGCCACATCGCCCATAAGCTGGAAGACCTGATGCAGATCATTGACCGGGACAACTCCATCCTGGCCCGCTTCCCCAAGATCGTGGACCTGCTCTTCAGAGGCAACGACATCTTCCGGGGCATAATCGCCCGCCTCGAGGAGGACATCAGCTACGTCAATCTGACGCCCGAACATGCCCAGTTCATCGAGGAGATCAATCGCCAACTCGATCAGATCAGCAGCAAGGAAACCGGACTGGTGGAAGCGGCCAAGATCGTTCTGGCCGAGATCGAGGCCCTTCTGCCCGTCCTGGAAGAACTGGATACCGAAGCTTTGCGCCGGGCCGTATCCGGCTTGTCGGGACAGGTCAGCCTTCTGACCCTGGACAAGGGTTCGGGGCAGATCAGGTACAAGTACGCCGGCGTTGACCTGACCGCCAAGGTTATCGCTTTCGAGGCCGGCCTGGAAAAATTCAAGTCCGGCAGGTTCGATTCCGCGGACGTGGAGGCCTTTTTCCAGAACGCCGAAGCCATGTCCAACGCCCTTTTCGACGTAGCCGAGGAAGGCATCATGGACGTGATCGCCGAACTCAACGACGGTCTGGCCATGTACCGGGAGAAGAACCTCGAGATAGACCAGATCGTTATCGAGTTCCTGTCCACGATTTTTAAAGACCTCCTGGAGCGTTTCCAGGCCGAGGCGGCCGCCAAGCCGCCGGAGATCGTCTTAGTGGAAGAGCGCGGCCCGGCGACGGGCCAGCCAGTCGAACCAAGCAGAGCCCCAGCCCCGACTCAGACCAAGACCATCCGGGTGGATGAAAAGAAGATAGATCAGTTCCTTGAATCCGTGGGCAAGCTCATCACCCAGTCCGAGATACTCAACCATCTGCAGTTCTCTTTCCGGGAAGCCGGCATAAATCCGGCCCTGGTGCGCAATTTCGCCTCGGTCAACCGGACCATCTCCAACGATATCATCGCCCTGCAGCGCTC
Organism: Thermodesulfobacteriota bacterium; assembly: GCA_040755515.1. Taxonomy (GTDB): domain Bacteria; phylum Desulfobacterota; class Desulfarculia; order Adiutricales; family JAGVGV01; genus JBFMAW01. The sequence goes on from JBFMAW010000038.1 coordinate 9,639, forward strand.
GATCATGGAAGTCCGGCAGGTGGAGATGGACAACATCCTCAAGAAGTTTCCCCGACTGGTCCGGGACATATCGCACAAGATGGGCAAGGAGATCGAGCTGGTCATCGAAGGCGAACGCGTGCCCATTGACAAGAGCCTGCTGGACGACGTCGAGCAGGCCATGATCCACTTGGTGCGCAACGCCATAGATCATGGCCTGGAGACGCCGGAGGAAAGGGTAATTGCCGGCAAGAGCCGCCGGTGTCGCCTGGCGGTCAGGGTCATCCAGGTAGAGGCCTCGATCCTGGTCGAGATGTCCGACGACGGCCGCGGCATAGACTTCGGGGCCGTTAAAAGAAAAGCCCTGGAACGAGGTCTTATCAACCGGGAAGAGAGCGAGGCTCTGAGCGACCAGGAGGCGGAATGGCTGCTTTTTAAATCCGGCGTGACCACCAAGACCGAAGCCACCGACATATCCGGACGAGGCGTGGGCCTGGACGTGGTCATGTCCAACATCAAGAAATGGAACGGCGACGTTCTGCTGAACAACCGGCCCGGGCAAGGACTGACCGTCAGTTTGCGCATTCCCATAACCAACACCCTGCTGACCAAGGAGGCCATACTGCTGAAGCTGGGCCCGACCATGTTCTGCCTGCCGCTCGATTACATCGTGGAGATAATCATCGTCCCGGCCGGCCAGGTGCACCGCCACCAGAATCAGCGGTTGTTCAAGCACCGCGACCAGGTCATAGCCGTGGTGGATATCAAGGGTCTGCTGAACATGTCCGCGCCGGAGGACGACAGCCTGGACAAGACCTTCATCATCCTGCGCGGAAAAACGAGCAACCGCAAGGCGATCGCCGCCGATGAGATCGTGGGCCAACAGAAGATCGTCATCAAGGAATTCGAGATGGAATCCTTCCGCCGCCTGCCTTATTATCAAGGGTTGACTCTCCTGGGCGACGGCCGGGTGGTTCTTATCCTGGACGCGGAAAAGATCGTGGAAACTTGAATAGGACCTGGCCACGAGCCTCGGCTGGAAGTCTTCCGGCTGGACGGGAATGTCAGGCGCTCATGAAACCAAGACCGATACCATCGTTGGAAACAGCCCGCTTGGTGGCGGTGCGGGAGTTCGGTCTGGCCCAGGACTGCGAGCTCGAGTATCTTCCGGAAGGCCGGGTCAACCTCAGCTTCCGCGTCAGGACCGGCGACGGCGACTATATCCTGCAGCGCCTCCACGCCGTCTTCGGCTTGGACGGCGCCGTGATCGGCAACGTGGACGCGGTGATCGAATCCCTGACCTCCTCTGATCTGCCCTGTCCGACCCTGATCAGAACCGTCCAGGGCCGTCCCTGGGCCGAAGCCGAGGGACAATGGCGGCTGATGACTTGGCTGCCGGGAGCCGCCGGCCGGTCGAGAACGCCCGCCGGCGTGGCGGAGGCGGCTCGGTTTTTGGGATCGTTTCACCGGGCTCTGGCCCGCAAACCGCCCCGACTGGCTACGCTGCCGCCAGCCGAACACAACCAGGAAGGTCATCTGAACCCGGCCGACTGGGAGGAACTGTCCCGCCGCCATCGAGGTGAGACCAAGGCCGAAGCCGTGGCCGGGGCTTTGAACCAGGGCCGGGACCTGGCCGCGAAAACACCCGTCCTGGGTATGGTTACCCGGGCTTACGTACACGGCGACCCTAAATGGGAAAATTTCCTTTTTGATGAACAGGGCCGGGTGGTTAGCCTTATTGATCTGGATACCGTCCGGGAAGGGTTTCTGCTTTGGGAGTTGGCCGGCGCCCTGCGTTCCTGGACCGGCCGATGGCCTGACCGGGGTGAACCCGTCCTGGATTTGGAATCATTTGTAGCCGCGGCCGCTTCCTACCGCCGGCACGGCCTGATCATGGCCGCCGGTGAATGGCTGACCTTGCCAGCCGCGGTCCAAGCCGCCACTCTGCGTCTGGCCTGGCGCTATTTCCACGATTATTTCGAAGAAACCTATTTTGCCTGGGATTCCCGCCGCTACGCCTGCCTGGCCGAACAAAACCTGGCCCGCGGCCTGGGCCTGCTCAAGCTGGCCCGGGACCTGGCCGACCATGAAGGCTATCTACGCGGCTGGCTGCTCCCGGAGCCTTGAGCAAGGAACGCTCATGAGAAAGGCTTTCTCACACCCGGCCATGAAAACATGCCGACGCCACCCCGGCGAAAGCCGGGGTCAAGGATTTACTGATGAAACTTAACCGCGCCGAACTTACACCCAAACAACGCCTGATATTTCCCCTGGACGTGCCGGATTGGAAATCGGCCGAGCCATTGGTTCATAAACTGAAGGACCAGGTTGGTTTTTTCAAAGTCGGCCTGGAACTGTTCACGGCCGAAGGTCCACGGGCGGTGCGAAAACTGACCGATATCACGCAAGGCCGGATCGGGCTCTTCCTGGACCTCAAGCTGCATGATATCCCAGCCACGGTCGGCCGGGCCGCGGCCGCGGCCGAGCGTCTGGGCGCTGACCTCCTGACCGTCCACGCCTCGGGCGGGCCGGCCATGATCGAAGCGGCCAGGAAAGCGGCCGGCCGGACCAAAATCCTGGCCGTAACCGTTTTAACCAGCCTCGATCCGTCCGGCCTGACCGAGCTCAAGGACGAATACCGCCGGCCGGGAGCCCTGGTCCTGCGCCTGGCCCGCCAGGCCGCCGAAGCCGGTGGCGACGGCTTTGTCTGTTCCGGACACGAATCGGCCGCCTTGCGGTCCGAATTTGGACCCGACCAGTTGATCATCGTGCCCGGCATCAGACCAGCCTGGTCCCTGGTCGAAGGCGATGACCAGCAACGGGTGGTGACGCCCCGGAAAGCCATCGCCGCCGGCGCCGATCTGTTGGTGGTCGGCCGACCCATCCGGGACGCCGCCGATCCGGCCCAGGCCGCGGTCAGGGTGGTGCAGGAGATAGATTTCGCCACACCCATTGCTCCTCTTGAAATTTGATTGATTCAAGCAAGGCCGCCTGGCCATCTGAATGGAAATTCATCCTCGTTGGTAATAAGCTGGATACTTATCACCGGCTTGAGGGTTGATAATTCACTCCTATGATCAGAGCTTGAACGATAAAAACCGTGGTCCGAAAACGGACAATCGATGGTTGAGGACATGCTCTTGAACCGATCGAATAAGAGCGCCTCGGTAAGATTGCTGATCGCCGTATTTATTTTAATCGCTTTATTTCCGGGGCGGTTCGCCACGGCGGGTACGGCGCCTATATTGGACGCCGGTCGAACGTCGCTCCATTTGAATCACTATCTGGATGTCTTATGGGACCCCAACGGCAAAATGACCATCGAGGAAGCGGCCTCTCCCGTCAACGCCGAGGCTTTCAGACCTATTGACACGAGGCCCACGGGAAAAAGCCAGCGCAAGCTGGTGGCCTGGTACCGTTTCCGGTTGAAAAAAAGTCCCCAACTTGATCCCGGAGGCGGACTGCCATTTTTTCTTTTTTTCGGATATTACCTACCCCGGCAAATCAGTTTATTCCTCCCGTTGGAAGATCAAAAACCTGGGGAATTTAAGACGATTACCGACGGCTGGCAGGCCGGAGACAGACTGACTCGTCCGGGATCATCCAACAATGTTTTCCCCATCCCCCGGGCCTTCGATCAAGACCGCTATTTTTATCTACGTGTTTCAGACCCGTTTGAAGTAAATCCGCCGCTCTTTCTCTTCGACCTTCCGACCATGGAAAGAATAACTTCAGAGAAAAACATACTTGAAGGGGTAATCAGCGGCGTCCTTGTCTCCATGATTCTCTATAACCTGGCCATACTTGTCTTCTTGAGGGATAAAACTTATTTTTATTACATTTTGTATATTACCTCGATGTTGATTTATACGGTGACATTATGCGGCCAATTGAAGGTATTATGGCCGCAACTGTTTTCAATTTCAGTCCCTCATATAGTATTTCTCAGCGCCCTGAGTTTCATCTTCGGCGCCACTTTCACCCGAGTCTTTCTGTCAACCAAACAGTACCTGTTTAAGACGGATTGGCTTCTGAGGCTGATAATCCTAGCGGCCTTGATTTTCGGCGGGCTGGACCTTGGGGGAAAGCTGTCCCTGGCCAATCTTATGGCCTTGACCGCCGGCCTCTTTTCCCCGGTGGTCATTATCGCGGCCGGCCTGATCCGCTTACGGCAAGGATTCATTCCCGCCCGATATTATCTGCTGGGTTGGAGCGTATTGGGGCTCGGGATTCTGGTGTTTGTCTTTTACAGTTTCGGAGTCTTGTCTGAATCCAATATCACCGTCCACGCGGTCGGACTGGCCCAGGCCCTCGAGTCGGTCCTGTTATCATTCGCCCTGGCGGACAGGATACGACTACTGCACAGGGAGCGGCATCTCTGGCTGGAAAAAGAACGCCGTTTGACCGTTCTGTCCACGACCGATGAACTGACCAAGCTGGGCAACAAACGTTATTTCATGAGTCAACTGGCCAAGGAAATTGAACACGCCCGGCGGGAAGACCAACCGCTGGCCTTGATAATGATTGACGTTGACCATTTCAAGCTTTTCAATGACGCCTATGGCCACCCTCAAGGCGATATCGTGCTTTCCAGGTTGGGCTCGGTGATAAGGGAGCAAATAAGGAACGGCGATTTAGGCTGTCGTTACGGCGGCGAGGAATTCGCCGTGATCCTGCCCGGGGTGAATCGAGAGACGGCCTGGAGCATCGCCGAAAGGATTCGGCTCGGTTTCGCCGCCGAGAGATTCCACCCGAAGCCGTCTCTGAACCTTCAGGTCACCTTGAGCCTGGGTGTTTCCATCCTGGAGCGTGACGATACCGCCGATTCACTGCTCAACCGCACGGACCAGGCCCTTTATCGGGCCAAGGAACACGGCCGCAACCAGACGGTCTCCCTCTGAGAGGATAGTGTTTTTATTAATGGTGAAAGGCTGATCGAGTCTTATCCCGACGGAATGACCTTGGGGGCCGATCAGAGGCAATAGATGCCTCCGGACTGAAGATTTTAGAGGACAAGCCTTGGTCTCGGTCAGGACCGATCACCTGAGCCGGTTGAAAAATTCCTTGACCGCCTGCCCTCGTTTCGATATATATCATCTCGATATATATCGAGGTGAAACAAGATGGACGTCAGATCAATGCTCCTCGGTTTCCTTACGCTCAAAAGCATGACCGGCTATGAACTGAAAAAGCTCTTCTCCCTCTCCTTTTCCTTCTTCTCCGGACTTAGTTACGGTTCCATTTATCCAGCCCTCAAAAAAATGCAGCAAGAGGGCCTTATCACCGTGCGCCTGGAAATCCAGGACAAAGCGCCTAACCGTAAAGTCTACAATATCACCGACGCCGGCCGCAAAACCTTCCACCAAGCGCTCAAAGCCCCCTTCAGCCGGGACAACCATAAGAACGCCTTTCTGGCCAGGCTCTTTTTCTTCGCCCACTTGACCCCGGATGAGCGTCTGGACAAGGCCAGGGAGTATCTGAAGTCCGCCCGGCAGACCTTCGAGCAATTAAAAGCGGCCGGACCGGAAATAGAAGCCCACGCCGATCGGTATCAGCATCTGTGCTATGAGTTCGGCCGGCGTTTCTTCGAAGATTTCATAGGCAATATTTCCCAGGTTATTCAGGCCCTGGAAAGAGAGACCCCTTGAGTGAAGGATGATTCCCTTAACGGTCGGGCCGCTCCGGCTCGACCATATAGAAAGGAGACTTCGATGAAAGTGCTAGCCCTCAATTCGAGCCCCCGGGGCGGAGATCAGAGCAAGACCGCGCTTATGCTCGATCATCTGGTTCAAGGCCTGCGTGACGCCGGAGCGGAAGTCGAGATCGTCGAGCTCCGGCATAAGACGATCAGGTACTGCGCCGGGTGTTTCACCTGCTGGACTAAAACTCCGGGCGTGTGCATCCATAAGGACGATATGACCAAGGAGCTGTTTCCTGAATGGCTGGACTCGGATTTGGTGGTCTATGCTTCGCCGCTGTATCATTTCCACCTGAACGCGGCCATGAAAACCTTTATAGAACGCACCCTCCCGGTGCTGCAGCCTTTCTTCGATCAACACGACGGCCGGACCCATCACCCTCTGCGCCACCAGTTCCCCAAAGCCGTCTTCCTGTCCGTGGCCGGTTTTCCGGAAATGGAGATATTCAGTCAGTTGTCCGCCTGGGCCAATTTTGTTTATGGAAGACATGGGAACCTGGTGGCGGAAATCTACCGGCCGGCGGCTGAAACCATGGCTACGGCCTATTTCAAGAACAAGGCCGAGGATGTTCTGGCCGCCGTCAGACAGGCGGGCCGGGAGATCGTCGAATTGGGACGGGTCAGTCCTGAAACCATGACTCAGATCACCCAAGACATCGTCGAAGACAAGGAAAAGTTCTCAAAGATGGGCAATGTCTTTTGGCGGACCTGCCTGGACGAGGGCGTGACCCCCAAGGAGTTCGTGGAAAAGAGCCTTGTTCCCCGGCCGAACGATCTCGAATCCTTCCTGCTCATCATGTCGCTGGGATTCAACCCGGCCAAGGCCGGCGACGCCAAGGCCATCATTCAGTTCAATTTCTCCGGCCAGGTCCAGGGCGCCTGTCATTTCCGGATCGAAAACGGTAGTATTCAACCCGGCCAAGAGGCGGCGGAAAGGCCGGACCTGATCATAGAAACCCCCTTCGAGGTGTGGGCGGACATCATGACCGGCAAGGCGGACGGCCAGCGAATGTTCCTGGAGCAGAAATACAAGATTGACGGCGACCTGAACCTGCTGCTGCGCTTTAATGAGCTTTTCGGAAAATGAGGGCGCGCCTTGGTCACGGGACCGGCCGCGCGGTGCTTTCCCCAGAGCGCCGACGGCGGGTCCCCCGCCAAGGGTTCATATTCAACATCGGTCAATTGATGTAGTACCCAAGTCGGTCGAGCTGTTCGTCTTTGACCAAAGGGCGAGGAAAGGAGAGCGAGACATAACCAACCAATTAATTTGAAAATTTAATAACCTGGCCCCATTAATCAGCAACTCCACGTCAAATTAATTTGAAAATTTACACACAAGTGTCTGGGCTCTGGCGTGTGACGCCGTATGCGGCGGTAAGGAAGTGAACCAGGGTATTGAGGGCGGTGTTGTCGGCCGCTCTACCATCATACGTCATCAGGATATCTCGAGAAATGGCCGGTTCGATGGGGAGGACGATCAGGCCCTGTCGTCTAATTGCCGACGCAAAGTGCGAAGAGACCAGAGTGATGCCGAACCTCCTGGCAGCCAGATCGATCCCCGTTTCCACCATGCTGGCCATAGCCGCGACCTTCGGTTTGAATCCGGCATTACGGCAGGCCTCGAGGATAACGTTATGCAGTGTGTGGGCGCGAATCGGGAAGACAAGTTTCTCTTCGGCCAAGTCCACAAGACGGAGGGACGGCCGAGCAGCCAGCGGATGGTCCACCGGCAGAACGGCAACTACTCGGCCCCGGATCAGGGGGCATGACAGAAACCGGCGCGGCAACTTCAGATCAGGCGGCGGGATGGTCAGCGCAAGGTCAATACTCCCGACTCCGAGTAGTTTCAGGAGCTCGTCGCTCCCTATCATCTCCAGGATGTCAAGGCTGATGTTTGTATGCTGGTCCTGAAAGGCCTGCAGGTGGTGGTTCAGATTGAGCAGGGCCATGTTCATGAGGGTGCCGACGCGAACTCTCCCCTTCTTCGTTGCGGAACACCGACGCATTGCCTCCTGAAGTCGTTCCACATCCTTCAATACAGTCGCGGCATGAGCGACGAACTCTTCCCCGGCCGGGGTCAACTCGACCGACCGTGATCTTCGCTTGAACAACTTCACCCCCAGTTCTTCTTCCACCTGCATGATTTGCTGCGAGAGGGAAGGTTGGGTGATACAGAGGTCTTCCGCGGTTCTGGAGAAGTGGAGATACTGAGCCAGTCTGGTCACATAGATGAGGTGGCGGAGTTCCATCGTAACCGCCTCTGGGCGATCAATAAAGCAAGGTTATTGGTCTGATAATAAATACCTATTTCCCTTCCGCTTTTCGAACCGATAAGGTGGGTGCAACGTGCGATTTTCGAGGCCTGTTCCAAAGAGCTGCGGGATAACGGAGGAAACCGTTGAAAGAAAACGCCTTCGCTTTCATCGATGCCCACCGAGAAGACACGCTACGGCTGTGGCAAGAAATTGTCAACATGGAAAGCGGATCGGGTAATAAGAAGGGTGTGGATGCCGTAGCCGCCCGATTGGCCCAGGTCCTTGAGGCGACCGGCGCCGCGACCAGGATTGTCGAAATGGAAAGGGCCGGCAACATGCTGGTGGCCGAGATCGGCGCGGGAAGGCTGAAACCCGGCGTGGCGTTCATGGGGCACATGGACACGGTATTCGCCGAGGGGACCGTGGCCAGGCGCCCCTTTACCGTCCAGGACGGCAGGGCTTACGGACCGGGTGTGCTGGATATGAAAGGGGGCATCGTGACCATGGTCTGCGCCATCCAGGCGTTGAACGCCGCGGGGTATACGCACAGGCCCCTGAAGGTGATACTGGCCGGCGACGAGGAGATTGCCCATAAGGAATCCAATACGGCCGAACGGTTCATGATAGAGGTTCGAGGGCTTACGGCGGCATTCAATTGTGAGACCGGGTTTCCCGATGACGGGATCGTCGTCGGCCGAAAGGGAACGGCCACGTTCACCCTGGAGGTGAACGGGATCGCGGTTCACGCCGGCAATGAACCGGAAAACGGCCGCAGCGCTATCCTGGAGATGGCTCATAAGGTCATCGATATCCAGAACCTGACCGATTGGGAGGCAGGGATCACATTCAACGTCGGCGTCATTCAGGGGGGGACCGTGGTGAATGCGGTCCCCGACCATGCGAAGATCGAGGCTGAAGTGCGTTACCCCGACCCGGAGCAATTTCCAACCGTTCGTGAGAGAATCCAAAGCGTCGCCTCCAAGACACATGTCCACGGGACGAGCACGAAAGTGACTATGACGCCGGGCATCGCCCCGATGCGGACGACCGAGGGGGTCCAACGGCTGTTTGCAGTGGTTGCCAGGTCCTATGCGGAGAACGGGTGGGGAACGCCCTACCAGAAATTTGTGGGCGGTGGCTCCGATGCGGCCTATAGTGTCATGGCCGGGGTGCCGACGGTATGCGCAATGGGTGTCAAGGGAGGCAAAAACCATAGCCCTCATGAGTTTGCCATCGTTGAGAGTCTGTTCGAGAGGGCGAAGCTCCTGGTGGCCTGTGTGCTGAATCTGGATGCGTAGCCAAAACCACGACACTACAAGAGAACGAAAAGAGACTTTCGTTCTGGCCTGGTTTCGTGATGGGATGTCGGTCTTAACCATTCCGGCTGGTCCGGATTAGCCGACCTTCGGGAGGACACAGATTTGACCTGGGTACTCGTCATCCTCACCATCCTGGGAATAGCTGCCGGCGCGGCGCTGGCTTACGTGGTGGGAGCGGCGGGCGTCCTGGCCTTCGTTGTTACGGACCAGGTGCGGTATCTGGCCGTGCTGCCCCAGCGCATCTTCTCCCAGATCGACATCTTTTCTCTCATGGCCATGTGTCTTTTCATTACCACCGGAGAAATTATGAACCGCACCGGAGTCACCAAGGCCCTGGTGGACTTCTCCATGTGCCTGGTGGGTCGCTTCCGAGGGGGATTGGGATATGTGAACGTGCTCACCGCCGTATTCTTCGCGGGAGTGTCAGGCTCCGCGGTTGCGGACGCTGCGGCCCTGAGCAGCACGCTCGTGCCGGCGATGGTGCTGAAGGGGTATCCCAGACCCTATGCCGCGGCCATTACGGTCGCGGGCTCCATCATCGGCCCCATCATTCCGCCTAGCATCATCCTGATCTTCTACGGAGCGCTGATGCAGGTCTCCATCGGGGGTCTGCTCGCCGCCGGAGTGCTTCCCGGCCTTCTGCTCGGGGTGGCCCTGATGGTCGGAAACTTCATCTTCGCCCGACGCCAACACCATCCCGGCGGCCGGGGTGAAGCGCCCCTGCCGTTTCTGCCCACCCTGTTTCGTGCTACCCCGGCCCTCATGCTTCCCGTGATCATCCTCGGAGGCATCGTTGTCGGAGTGGTTACGCCCACGGAGGCGGCGGCCCTGGCCGTCGCGGCGGCCGTCGGCGCCGGCTTTTTCTATGGAGGCGCCAGCCTTCCGATGATAGTCCACAGCCTCAGGCGAACCGCGATCCTGAGCGGCAGCATCTTCATGATCATGGCTGCCGCGGCCTGTGCCGCGTGGATCGGGGCCCTCCAGGGCTGGCCCGAAACCCTGGCGTCCCTCGTGCAGCAGTTTCAGCTACCCTGGTGGGGCTTTCTGCTCGTGGTGAATGTGGTCTTCATCGTGGCGGGCACGGTGATGGAGCCTCCCATGTGTCTGGCCCTGCTCGTACCCCTGCTCGGACCCGCTTGTGTTGCCAGCGGCGTTCACCCGATCCATCTGGGGATCGTTCTGTGCCTGAATATGACCCTGGGTCTGGCCTCTCCGCCCGTCGGAGGCTCGCTGGCCGTAGTGGCCGCCGTCACCGGCGAGGACTACTGGTCTCTTTGCCGTGCCATGGTGCCGTTTCTCGTGGTGGAGGGCCTCGTGCTCTTGGTGCTGATCTTTATTCCCGAGATCTCGCTCGTGCTTCCGCGATACTTCGGTCTTGCCTGACCCCTCAGTCGGAGGGGCAAACCCGTACAGGAGGTACATCGTCATGAAACAAAAACTTCTACCGTTCCTCACGATCCTTTCCGTCCTTGTCTTCGCCGGGGTATCCCAGGCTGATGTGATCAAGATCGCCCTCGACTCCCCTCCGGATATGGAGAACAGCGGTACATACGTCTGGGCCAAGACCTTTGGGGACCAACTGAAGGCGGCCGGCATGAGTGTGAAGGAGTTCCCGAGGGATGCCCTGGGTGTAGAGGAGGAAAAACTCGACCAGGTTACCCAGGGTCTTCTGGAGGTGAGCATGTCGGACCTGGCCAAGGCCGCCCAACTGGAGCCCAGCATCTTCGGCTTTCATCTCCCATACATGTTCGAATCCATGGCTCACCTGGATCGTGTGGTGCGGAAGACCGATCTCTTCAAGAAGGTGAATGAGGGAACCGCGAAAAAAGGCGTGCGCGTGTTCGCCCTTGTTTCGACGGGCTCCTTCAGCGGCCTGGCAAACACCAAGAGGCCCGTGAATACGGTGGAAGACCTGAAGGGACTCCGCATTCGCGCCATGGACAAGAATCAGGTCCAGTACATCGAAGCCTGGGGAGCGAGCACGGTCATCGTGCCCTGGGCCGAGATATACAATGCGCTGCAGACGGGCATCGCCGATGGATACCTGAACTCCGCGGTCGTGCCGGTGCTCTTCAAGCATACGGAGGTGATCAAACACTTCGCCGACATCAAGTACGCCGCCGCTCTCAGGCTGGCCATCTGTTCCGAGGCCTGGTACAAGAAGCTCTCCCCGGCGGACCGGAAAATCGTGGACGAGGCCGCCGCCAAAGCCACCGCCGCCAACCGGGCCTGGCAGGAGCGGGTAGATAAGAAGGGACTGGAGGGGTTGGAGAAGGCCGGGGTCAAGGTGACTCGCAACACGCCGGAGCAAAGGGCGGAGTTCGCCAAGCGTGCCCGGACCGTCTACGAAAAGGTGGTCGGTCGCGAGGTCGCCGAAGTCTTCGTCAAGGCTTCGGATGCCAACCGTTGAGAACTAGGCAATGAGGAAAATCCTCTCACGAAGCAGCGACTATCTGGACGCGGCTTGCCAGTGGGCGGCTACAGGGTTTTTCGGCGCCCTGCTGGTCCTGGTACTTTTCCAGGTCGTGGCCCGGTATATCCTGCGAAATCCCCCGGCCTGGACCGAGGAGCTGGCTCGCTACTGCATGGTATGGGGCGGCATGCTGGGCGCCACTGTTGCCTTCAAGGGGGGCGCGGATCCTTGTCTGGTACGGCCGCCCACCCAAGGAAATCCCCTTTGGATCCGCGCGGCCCTGTTGCTGAGGACGGCGACTACGGTGGTGTTTCTGGGGCCGATCCTCTATTACAGCGACAAGTTCCTCATTCGGACCTGGCACCGGAGCACCGAAGCCTTGGGCATTCCAACGGCCTTGGTGACCGTGGCGGTTCCTTTCGCGGTGGCGGTCATTCTCTTTCATATGATGGTGTGGTTGCTGGGGGAGTCAGGGACGACAGGGGAAAGACAGGCGCGGACCCTGGACACGACCGCGTGACGCCCACCAGCACTCGGAAGAGCCGGATGATCCCTCCGGAGAATCGCCGGCTGATGTTTGCCGGAATCGTCGGAAAGGAAATGCGGTATGAGGATCGTCTCCGCTGAAGCGGTTCCCATTCGAATCCCCCTCAAGAAGCCGTTCACCATCGCCCTGGGGACCCTCACCCACTCCAACCACGTGCTCGTGCGCATGGTGGACGACGAGGCGAGGGTGGGATGGGGAGAGACCACCACGTTCCACTCCGTCTACGGCTATGACCAGAAGTCCCTCTACAACGTGCTCACCGATCACCTGATCCCCGCTGTCCTTGGGTTGGACCCGCGGGATCGGGTCGCCCTCCATCGGCGGATGGAACTGGCCATCCCATTCAACACCATGGCCAAGACCGGAATAGACCTGGCGACCTATGATCTGGTCGGTCAGGCCGTGGGCGCCCCCATTCACACCTTGATCGGTGGGGCGCGGGTGGAGAGGGTCCCGGTCGTTGGTGTGGTCGACATCGTACCTCCGCCGCTGGCCGAGGAAATGACCCAAAGACTCGTGGCCAGGGGGCACAAGGTCATCAAGGTGAAGATCGGTCTGGATGCCGGCCAGGATCTCGAGAGGGTGAAGGCGGTGAGAAAGGCCGCCGGGGACGGAATCCGGATTCGCGTGGATGGAAATCAGGGCTATGATCGGGCCACGGCCACTAGAGTCTTCTCGCGCCTGGAGGATGTGGGCCTCGAGTGGATCGAACAGCCCTTGCCGTACTGGGACCTGGAAGGACTCCGGGCCCTCTGTCAGAGGCTGGATACGCCCGTGGCCGTGGACGAGAGCGTGCATACTCCGGAAGACGCCATGCTGGTCATCCGGACCGGTGCCGCGGATGTGGTGAACATCAAGGTGACCAAGTGCGGGGGGATCGACCGATCCCAGAAGATCGCCGCGATCTGCGCGGCCGCCGGCGCGCCCTGCTATGTTGGGGGCTGCATTGAAACCCACGCCGGCGTAGCGGCTTCGGCCCACTTCTACGCGGCGACCCCCAACATCATCTCCTCCGCGGAGATTCGCGGGGAGTCAGCCTACGTGGACGACGTCGTGGAAGTGCCTCTCACCGAGGCGGATGGTGCCATCGTGCTGCCCAAGGGCCCCGGTCTGGGCATGAAAGTGAACGAGGAGAAAGTGGCACTGTACAGGGCGTCTCTCTCATGATCGCGTATTTGAATTGGCCGAGACAGTCGCCGTCGTGAGATGGTGGGGCCTGAAACCCATCCTGCGACTCTTCGCGATTCCAGACCCCCTTGCCTCGCTGTTCGCAACTCTCTAGACGCTGATACCCAATGACCGCCAGCGGTCAAAATCGGCCTTCGTTCTGAATTCCGCAATCGGCGGAGAGTATCTCCGGGCCAGGCGGACCGAAACGGGATTGATGTTTCAGATTCAATGATTTATCATACGCTTTTCGATCAGAGTATTCAGGGGATGGCTTTCTCCCGCGATCGCGAGAGTCACCTGGTAAAGGCGATGATGAAGATCGTGAAGAGCTGCCTAGTCGAAATGACCCTTGAAGAAAAGGTGAGACTGGTCGGAGATGCAGTCGGGTTTGCTGGCCTGGAGCCAAAGGAGCGGGAGGAACTCGGCAGAATGGGCTATGGACGCCTGGTTGACAGGGGCGAGTTTGTCTTCCACGAAGGCGACAGGGCAGATCATCTCCATATGGTTGACCGGGGCAGGGTCAAGATGACCAAGGCCCGGCCTGACGGCCGCGGCCTCACCGCCGTCATCGCCGTGCGTGGATACACGCTCAACGCCGTAACGCTCTTCGGTTCGCGGATTCGTTTTCTCTCGGCCCAGGCAATGGAAGACTCACTGCTCATGTGCCTCCCGGCAGAGCACTTTCTCTCCTTTGTTCAGCGCCATCCAACGGTGGCGGTAGGCATTATCACCGTCCTGGCCAAGATTGTGGAGAGCAGCTACGAGCGAATGGTGGACATGGTGGGAGAATGTGTGGAACAGCGCCTCCTCAATGTACTGAATATGCTCCGCCACAGGTTCGGCGACTCCCTCTGTTTCACCAACACGGAACTTGCGGACATGGCCGGAACAACCACGGAAACGACCATTCGGGTCGTGAGCCGACTCCGTGAACTCGGGATAATCGACACCCGCAGAGGGGAAGTTCGCATACTGGATCGCTCCCGTCTTATGGAACTGAGCCGCGGCCCATTCCTGATCTAGCGGCCGTGGAGCATGAAACCGCGCCCTACAGGCCATCGCCCCAGGTGCGTTGTTCGAGCTTTCGCGATAAGGCCTGGCTCGTACAGATGCGTGAGTCTGCCTGTAGGAGTGACCTCTCGGTCGCGAAGGGAAGACGTAACCCCACCAAGGCTCCGTGTTTTCATGGGTGGGAACGACACTGCTTTGGTGTCATGGACATTTACGACTTCCTCAGCGATTGCCCAGGACATTCTCACGCGTGGGGGTGTCTGAAGGAACACTCCGAGGCGTTGACCACGCCGGCTTGTGTCCTTTGAAGGTGTTTTCCTGATCGCATCCGTCTCCCCGGGGACCTCTTTCATTTTTCACAACTATGATTTGGATCATAGTCACCGGGAACAGACCTGGGATACATTGATTGAGTAGAACCTGGGGGAGAAGAAGACCATGATCGTTTTCAGGAACGCGCGGATCATAGATGGCACCGGAGCTGAGCTGGATCGCGGCTATGTCGTGGTTGAGGACAACCGGATTGAAAAAGTGGGAAAAGGCTCTGGACCGGTAAAAAAGAGGGGCGACGGATCCGTCGATCTGGAGGGTAGAACATTGCTTCCTGGAATCATAGACGCTCATGTCCACCTCTGTATTGATGGGAGTGCCGACCCTCTGCGGTCCATCCAGAAGGACTCCTTGGCGATGATCACGCTGAAGGCCGCGAGACACGCACATCTCTCGCTCCTTGCCGGCGTGACCACCGTGCGGGACATGGGCTCCCATAACGGTGTCTCGGGTGCCCTCAGGGACGCCACTCAGTTGGGTGTGATGGCCGGACCCCGGATTGTCAGCAGCAACCAGGCGGTGTGCATCACCGGCGGTCAGGGCTGGCCGTTCAGCAGGGAGGCGGATGGGGAGGATGAAGTGAGAAAGGCCGTGCGGGAACAAATCCGGGCCGGCGCGGATGCGGTCAAGATGATGGCCACGGGCGGCGTGATCACCCCGGGGATCGAGGCCGGCGCACCCCAGTTCACGTTTGAAGAGCTGAAGGCCGGTGCGGAAGAGGCCCATAAGGCAGGTCGCAAGATCGCCGCCCATGCCCAGGGAAATGAAGGGATCAAGAACGCCCTGAGAGCCGGGTTCGATACCATTGAACACGGGATCTCCATTGACGATGAGGCCATAGGGCTCTTCTTGGAAAGGAAGGCCTTGCTGGTGCCGACTCTTTCCGCGCCCTTCAATATCATGGAGAAAGGGGAGAAGAGCGGGATCCCTCCCTATATCATCGAGAAGACCAGGAAGGTGAAGGATGCTCACATTGAATCCGTCAAGAAGGCGTACCAGGCCGGAATCCCGATTGCCTCCGGAGCGGATTCCGGCACCCCCTTCAACGCCCACGGAGATAACCTCAGAGAATTGGAGCTGCTGGTCGGCCTCGGGCTTTCCCCCATGGAGGCGATTGTCTCCGCCACACGGGTCGCTTCCGAGGCCGTGGGGATGGGGAACAGGATCGGCACGGTTCAGCCAGGAAAGATGGCGGATCTCATAGTGGTCGAAGGAGACCCGCTCAAAGGCATCTCTCTGCTCAAAGAAAAAGAAAAGATCGTTCTCGTCATGAAGGACGGACGATTCTTCAAGAGGAGCATATAGGATGGATGCGCAATCTCTCTACGAATCAATGATGAAGCGACGCTCCGTTCGGGCCTTCAGTCACCAGGAGATCCCCGAACCCCTGATTGATCAACTTCTCAGTGTGGCCAATCAGGCCCCAAGCGGAGGGAATATCCAGCCCCTTTCCATCATTGTGGTGAGAAGCATGGACGGAAGAAAGAGACTCTCCGAGTTGGTCGGAGGCCAGCCTTGGGTGAGGAACGCACCCCTCTCCATGGTCTTCTGTCTGGATTTTTATCGCGTAAAGAAGTGGGCGGAGATGTCCCAGACCGATTTCGTTGGGAACAAGGCCCTTAACCATTTCCTCATCGCTTATGCTGACCTCATGGTCGCGGCCCAGAATGTGGTCATCCTCGCTCAGGGCCTCGGACTCGGTTCCGTCTATGTCGGCTCGATTCAGAATGAAATTGATGCGGCCCGGCAATATTTCAGAATCCCGGCCTATGTCCTCCCCATGATGGTCTTGTCGCTGGGCTATCCCAAATCTGTTCCGAAACGAGTGCCCAAGCTCAATCGGGAGGCGATCACCCATTGGGAGAAGTATCGAGAGCCCAAGGACGATGAAATCCGAAGGGCCTTTGATGACAAGTATGGGCCAGTTGATGATAACATAGAGAAATACCTTGATAAAGTCTTCGTGGAAGTCCTTGAGGCAGACAAACAAGACGCGCCGCAATGGTTGGAGCGGGTAAAGCAAGAGATGAAACGCCTCGATATCCAGAGCACCGCCGCGTTTCTTTTCAGGGTTAGATACCCGGGCGAGGTGATGGTGAAGATGAATGAACGGCTGGCCCGATCCTTCAGGAATGCGGGTTTTGAAGTCGTGTGACCTTGCGGCCAGCCCGTTTCCCTTGGAAGGGGACGTTGCGTGCGGTCCCTCCCAGTCAACACGGGGAAACGAGAGGAGAAAGCGAATGAAAATCATGCGCGTGGAAGCCTTTCCGGTTTCACTGCCGTTGAAGAAACCTTTCAAGATCGCTCTCGGCGTCATGACCCACTCTCCTCACGCAGTGGTGCGCCTTACGACCGACGAGGGGATCGTCGGGCATGGGGAGGCGTCCACCTGGCACGTCGTGTACGGCTATGACCAGCATGCACTTGTCTGGGCCATCGAGCGCTACCTGGGTCCGGCGGTGATGGGAATGGAGGTGACCGACCTCGAATCCATTCTCCTCAGGATGGATGCGGTCTTGCCCAAGAACCTGATGGCCAAGGCCGGGATCGAGATCGCCTGTCAGGATGCGAGGGCCAAGGCCCTGGGGGTCCCTGTCTCTCGAGTCATCGGAGGGATGATCCGAGCCCCGGTGGAAATCATCGAAGGGATAGATATCGTGCCCTTGGAAGAGGCCGAGGCCATGGCCGCCCGGCACGTAGCCAACGGCTTTCGATGTCTCAAGGTCAAGGTGGGCCTGGATCTCAAGGAGGACGTGGAGCGGGTGAGACTGGTGCGGGAGACGGTGGGCCCGGAGGTCCGGATTCGGGTGGACGGCAATCAGGGCTATGACCGTCCTTCCGCCTTTCGGTTCTGTCAGGAGATGGAGCGGCTCGGGCTCCAGTGGATTGAACAGCCTCTGCCTGAGTGGGACCTGGAAGGTCTGGCGATGCTGGCCGAGGCGTTGTGGACGCCCATTGCGGTGGATGAGAGCATCTACACGGTCCATGACGTCTATCGCGTGGCCAAGGCCAGGGCCGCGGATGTGATCAACATCAAGGTGTCCAAGTGCGGCGGGATCACTTCCTCCCTCAAGATCGCGAATGCGGCTGCCTCCATGGGGCTGCCCTGTTTTGTCGGAGGCTGCCTGGAAACCGGCGTGGGAACAGCCGCGGCGCTCCATTTCGGGGCCTGCGCCCCGAACCTCTTTCCCGCGGTCGAACTGGTCGGAAGTAGCATATTCACGGACGACATCGTGAAAAAACCCTTTGCCGCCGACCGTGGCACGATTCCTCTCCCTGAGAGACCGGGGATCGGAGTGGAGGTGGACGAAGAGAAACTGAAACACTATTCCGGAAATTAGTATCGGATCATCGCGCCATCCAGAGGCGAGGAGGGGTGCCGCGGCCCGGCCATACCTCTGGAGGCCAAGAGGCGGAACTTCTTTCGAAAAGGAGGACGGCTTATGAAACGAATCGTGCTGGTGCTGCTCACCCTGGGTATGGTTATCATGGCAGGCAGTTCCCTGGCCCAACCCAAGGGCGACTTGGTCATCTGCCAGGCAGCGGAGGTAAGCGCAGCGGACCCGGCCAGACATCACTCTATCACGGATATCAATTACACGCTTCAGGTCTTCGACATGCTCTACCTGCGGGACGGCCAGGGGAACCCGCAACCCCGCCTGGCCACTTCCCACCAGATTGTCAACGACACCACCTGGGAGTTCAAACTCCGCACCGGGGTAAAGTTTCACCACGGCACGGTGATGACCGCGAAGGACGTGAAATTCAGCCTCGACCGGATGACGGACCCGCAGACCAAGGCCTTCTTTGCGCCCTTCTATTCGACTATCAAGGAGGTCAAGGTCATTGACGATTCCACGTTCCAGGTCCTGACCAAGGCCCCTGATCCACTGCTTCTGAAACGGTTGAGCCTCAACCTGTTCATCCTGCCTTCCGAGCTATTCAAAGAGAAGGGGGCGGAGGCCTTTTTCCAGAATCCTGTTGGAACCGGACCATTCAAGTTCGTGAGCTGGACCAGGAACGATCGCATGATCTTTGAAGCCAACGAGGCCTATTGGGACGGAGCGCCCAAGGTGAAACGGGTCATCCTCAGGCCGGTCCCGGAAGCGGCCACACGGCTGGCGGAGCTGCAGACGGGGAACGCGGACATCATCACCAACATCCCGCCTTTCCTGGTCCCTCAGGTGAAGAGCGCTCCCAATGTGGACGTGCGATCCATCTCGAGCGGAAGGGTCATGTTCCTCTACATCAACTGCCTGGCGGAAGGGCCGCTCAAGAACAAGAAGGTCCGCCAGGCCCTCAACTACGCGGTGGACAAGAAGTCCATCATCGACAACATCCTCAAGGGGAGCGGGGTGCCGATGCCCGTCAACCTCACCCCCTATCATTTCGGATATGACTCCTCCCTCAAACCCTATGCCTACGACCCGGCCATGGCCAAGAAGCTGCTCGCCGAAGCGGGCTATTCCTCGGGCCTCAAGCTCGTCTTCAACTCCCCGAGCGGCCGCTACCTCCTCGACAAAGAGGTGGCTCAGGCGATCGCGGGGATGTTCAACGCCGTGGGCATCCAGACCGAGATGAAGGTTCACGAGTGGGGAACTTACACTCAGATCCTGACCGGCAAGAAACTTCAGGACATCGGGTTCATCGGCTGGGGAAACACCCTCAACGACGCGGACGGGAACTTCCAGCCCTACTTCACGCCCGATTCAGTCTTCTCCTACTACTCGACCCCGGCCCTGGCCGATCGAATCAACGCCGCCAGGACCACTCTGGATGAGAAGAAGAGAATGGAGATCTACAAAGAGGCGCAAAAGGAAGTGTATGAAGAGGCGCCTCTGGTGTTCCTGTACCAGCAGATCGATCACTACGGGGTCTCCAAGAACTTGAAGGACTTCCAGGTACGTGGAGACGAACAATTCGTGATCCACAAGGTAAGCAAGTAGCACACCCGATGGACACTCCAGGCCCGGGACCGGGAACCCCTCGGCCCCGGACACCCTGATTCGGAGACAAAGAGGGATATGGGCGCATACATCATTCGAAGAATTCTACAATCGGTTATTGTGGTGCTGGGAGTCATTGTCATCACGTTCCTGATCTCGCGGGTCCTGGGCGACCCGGTTGCCCTGCTACTGCCTCCCGAGGCCACGCCCGAGCAGCGGGCCTACCTGGCCAAGGACCTCGGACTCGACCAGCCTCTGCTGGTCCAACTGGCGGTGTATGTGGGTAAGGTGATCCGGGGTGATTTCGGGCAATCTTTTCGACACCAGGAATCCGCCATGAGGCTGCTCCTGGACAGGATTCCAGCCAGCCTCTACCTCTCCATTGTGGCCACCATTTTCTCGGTCTGTATCGCCCTGCCGCTCGGGATCATCTCGGCGATAAAGAGAGGCACGATCTTCGATCGGATCGGAATGACCCTGGCTCTCTTCGGGCAGTCGATCCCCGCCTTCTGGGCCGGGATCATGATGATCCTCTTTTTCTCGGTAAAACTGGGATGGTTCCCCCCTTCCGGGTATGGGGGCCCGAAGCACGTCTTCCTGCCCGCGCTCACGCTGGCCTTCTTCTTTACCGCCGCAACCGCCCGGCTCACGCGCTCGAGCATCCTGGATGTACTGGACATGGATTACGTGCGCTACGCGAGGCTGAAGGGCGTGCCGGAGAGCGTTGTGATTCTCCGCCATGTCCTTCGGAACAGCTTCATCACGATTCTCAATATCGTCGCGCTCCAACTCGGCCTGATTCTGGGCGGGGCGGTCATCACGGAATTCATCTTCTCCTGGCCCGGGATCGGAAGGCTGTCACTCGACGCGATCTACAACCGGGACTATCCGGTGATCCAGGCCACGGTGGTGGTCTCCGCGGCCTTTTTCGTGGTCATCAACCTGTTGGTGGATATCATCTACAGCGCCACCGACCCGAGGGTGAGCCGAAGGTAGGAACCGGGGGAGGCCTTGACCCATATGACAGAACCGTTTCGCACCAAGAGAGACCCGGTGGAGTCAACCCCGACCTCCCAGGGAAAAGAGCGTCTTCTCAAACTGCGGAAGCTCTTCCAGAGGATCCCAAAGACCGCGGCCCTCATCATCCTCCTTCTCTTCGTCTGCGCGATTCTCTCGCCGTGGATCGCCCCTCACGACCCGATTCAGCAGAACCTGGCCGATGCCCTAAAACCTCCCTGCTGGCAAGAAGAGGGCTCCCAGGGCTACATCCTCGGCACCGACAACCTCGGACGCGACATCCTCAGCCGGATCATTTATGGGGCGAGAATCTCGGTCATAGTCGGATTTGCCGGGGTCATCCTGGCCGGACTTATCGGGACCATCCTCGGGATCATCGCCGGGTATTTCGGGGGAAAGATCGACGCGGTCATCATGCGATTCACGGACATGATGCTCTCCCTCCCCTACATTCTGATCGCCATCGCGATCATCGGAGCGATCGGCCCAAGCCTCACGAACCTGATCATCGTGCTCGGGATTACCCAGTGGGTCGGATACACGAGGATCATCCGGTTCGAGGCCATGAGCCTTTCCAAAGCCGAGTTTGTGGAGATGGCCGTGATCTCCGGCTCGAAGTGGTGGCGAATCCTCCTCGTCCACATCCTCCCGAATGTACTCAACACGGCCGTGGTGCTCGCCACCCTGGATGTGGGCAAGATGATCATCTTCGAGGCCGCCCTGAGTTTCCTGGGGCTGGGGGTAAGGCCCCCCACCGCAACCTGGGGAGGCATGCTGGCGGACGGAAGGGTGTACCTTACCTTCGCGTGGTGGATTGCCACCTTCCCCGGAGTGGCGATCTGCATCACCGTCCTCGGGGGCAACCTCCTGGGAGACTGGCTCCGAGACGAACTCGACCCCAGGCACCAACTAAAGGCCTAGAGCGTAGGGTGTTGGGCATAGCGCAAATTAAGGATTTCTCCTCTTTGGTCGAAATGACACTTTCAGCGTGCGGGATTTCTGGCGATTTGGCCGTGGTTCAAACAAGACGGCCCTGCAAAAAGTCCCCCAGGCGGTCACCTCCGCGAAGGCGGGGGTCCAGAGCTTCTCGAAAAGACTGGCTTCCGCCTTCGTGGGAATGACAGAAAAAGGCATTCCGCGACTTCTCAGGAAGCCGTCAAACCAGGAAGAATGACAGGCTATGCCTACAGGAAACCCAGATCCCCGAACCCAGAACACCGAACCTATCCTCCAGGTGAAGAACCTCCAGGTCCATTTTCACACGGACCGGGGTGTGATCAGGGCCGTGGAAGGGGTGGATTTTGAGGTTCGAAAGCAGGAAGTGTGGGGCTTGGTCGGGGAGTCGGCCAGCGGAAAGAGCGTGATCGGCCAGGCCTTGGTGGGCGTGGTCCCCAAGCCCGCGGGCCGGATCGTCTTTGGAGAGATCCTGTTCAAGGGAAACGATGTCCTTCGGATGGACCCGAGGGAGGTCGAGAAGATCCGGGGCAACCAGATCGCGTTCATCCCGCAGGATCCGACCACGGCCCTCAACCCCCTCTTGCAGGTGGGGTTTCAGATCGGCGAGGCCTTCAAGTACCATCGGGGTCTGAAGTTGGGGAGCATCGCCGAGGAGATCGTGAAGGTGATGAAGGTGGTGAATATCCCTTCCCCGGAGATGCGGGTAAAGGACTATCCCCACCAGTTGAGCGGAGGGTTGAAGCAGAGGGTGATCATTGCCACCGCCCTCTCCTGCCAGCCCGATCTCCTCATCGCGGACGAGCCCACGAGCGCCCTGGACGTGACGATCCAGATGCAGATCATCAAGCTGATCCGGGAGATCCAGTCCCGATTCCAAATGACCATGATCCTGATCACCCACAACCTGGGGTTGGTGGCCAAGATGTGCACCCGTGTGGGTGTCCTCTACTGCGGCAGGATCGTGGAAGAGGCGCCGGTCAGGGCGATCTACCGGCACCCACGTCACCCTTACACGCGAGGGCTTCTTGCCTCGCTGCCCAAAGGGGAAAAGGGGGATGTGGAACTCTACACCATCCCCGGGCAACTCCCCAACCCGCTCTACCGCCCGGTCGGGTGCAGCTTCTCGCCGAGGTGTCCCTACACGGCGGACCGATGTGGAGAAGTCCCTCCCATGGAGCAGGTCAGCGAAGAGCATCGGGTCCGGTGCTGGCGATGGAAAGAGATATAGGCGACGGATGTGAACGATGATCCGTTTGGAGAATCTGAAAAAGTACTTTCCCCTTGCCTCCGGTCTCATCCGGAAGAAGGGGGTGGAATTGAAGGCGGTGGACGGCGTGTCCTTCACGATCCAGGAAGGGGAGACCTTTGGCCTGGTGGGAGAGTCAGGGTGCGGGAAGACCACCATCGGCAAGATGCTCCTCAAACTCTATGAGCCCACCGCGGGCCAGATCCTTTTTCGGGGGGGAGACATCACCCGGTTGGGGGGCTCCAACCTGGACCAATACCGGAGCGAGATCCAGGCGGTATTTCAGAACCCCTATGCCTCCCTCAACGGCAGGATGAGAATCTGGAGGCTCATCGGGGAACCGCTCATCGTGAAGGGATGGTCTACGGCCAAGATCAAGGAAAAGGTGGAAGAACTCCTGGAGTTGGTGATGCTCCCCCGGGATTGCGGCCCGCGATTCCCGCACGAGATGAGCGCAGGCCAGAGGCAGCAGATTGCGATTGCCCGCGCCCTCTCCATCAACCCCAGATTCATCGTCCTTGACGAACCGACTTCCCTCCTGGATGTCTCGGCCCAGGCTTCTATCCTCAACCTGATCGTCAACCTCCAAAAAAAGCTCGGCCTCACCTATCTCTTCATATCCCACAACCTGGCGGTCATTCGCTTCCTGAGCAACCGCGTAGGCGTGATGTATTGCGGGAAGCTTGTGGAGATGGCGGAAAGCCGTACCCTCTACGTGACGCCCAGGCATCCTTACACCAGGGCTCTCCTGGCCTCGGTGCCGGTGCCGGACCCGGATCATCAGGACGAAGAAACCGTGCTGGAGGGAGATGTGATCAGCCCGATCAACCCACCTGAAGGGTGCCGTTTCTCCGGCAGGTGCCAGCAATACGGCCAGGGGTGCGAAGGCGGGGAGCCGCCCCTCATGGAGATCGAGCCGGGCCACTTCGTCGCCTGCCACCTCTTCAGTTCCTGAACTTCCACCCCGGGTGAAAGAACTCACCCCCGCGGATATAAAATCCATAATTCGCGTTGAAAATTATTGGCGACGAGACCGGCGGCCGGAAAAGAGGCCGAACGGTGGCCATCGGCCAAGGTCCCGGTCCTGGTCCCAGGGTGGGACCATGGCTTAAAAAAGCGTGCCGCTACTCGCCACCCCGGTTCGTGGAGCTTAGACCGGCGAGCGCCAGGACCTGAAACTGACTGAATCTCGGGCTGATCGCCAACTATACCTTCCTTTTCCCGGTTGGCTGCTCAGGTACTGGTTTCGCTTTTATCATGACCAGAGGCCCTGGACTGTTTCACTGTCTTGTTCGGCCTCGCGCTTCTTCGTGAAGCCAATATCTGTCCCTGCTCGGACCCTGCAGCAAGGGCAATGGATCAGGCCTTTTGCCGTGGTGGGCTCACCGGGGGTTGGTCTGGCGGGCTTTTCGCGGGTCAAGGTTGACACCACAAAATCAATCTGCTATTTTTTAAAACTTGGCTGCCGCCACGGTGCTCGCATGGAAGATGATGCCTTCTATATGCGCCTGGCTCTGGCCGAAGCCAGGCTGGCCCAAGAGAGGGGCGAGGTCCCGGCGGGCGCGGTGGTGGTTACGGGCGCCGGTGAAGTGATCGGCCGGGCCGGGAACTCCTGCCTGGGACGAAACGATCCGACCGCCCATGCGGAGATCGAGGCCCTGCGCCAGGCCGGCCACAGGCTGGGCAACTACCGTCTCTTGGAGACGGTGGTTTACAGCACTATCGAGCCGTGCCCCATGTGCCTGATGGCCCTGATCCACGCCCGGGTCAAGAGACTGATTTACGGCGCGCCGGAACCCAGGTGGGGCGCGGCCGGGTCCTTGATCAACCTGGTCGAAACGCCGGGTCTGAATCACGACCTGAAGGTGACCGGCGGCGTTTTGGCCGAAGAATGCGGGGCCTTGATCAAGGCCTTTTTTAAACAAAGGAGAGGTACCGAAGAGGCCGTAACGGGGGCGACTCGAAATCGCCTTGTCCGGTGTTGAGCCGGGCACGTGGGTTCGAATCCCACCCTCTCCGCCAGCTAGAAAAAAGAGGTTTCAGCCGCCCGAATCCGGAACTTGCTCGAGCCTGGGCGCGTTCACGGAGAGATGTCCGAGTGGCCGAAGGAGCACGACTGGAAATCGTGTGTACACTCACAAGGTGTACCGTGGGTTCGACTCCCACTCTCTCCGCCATGATTTGCCCCCGATCCGGATGAATTCATCATTCGCCTCGGGCCGGGAAAGGGACGGTCGGATTGGCCTGAGGCCAATCCGGCCGCTTGGTCTCATGGCCGGGTTTTAATCCTGGCCGCCTTCAAGACATCGGGGCGCGAATGTCGTATCTGGTCTTAGCCCGGAAATACCGCCCCAGGACCTTCGCCGACATGGTCGGCCAGGCCCACGTGGTGCGGCCCCTGGTCAACGCGCTGAAAAGCGGCCGGATCGCCCACGCCTATCTCTTTGCCGGGGCCAGGGGCGTGGGCAAGACCACGGCCGCCCGCTTGTTGGCCATGGCCTTGAGCTGTTCGGCCGAACCGGCCGAACGGCCCTGCGGTCAGTGCGGGGTCTGCCGGGAAATCATCGAGGGCCAGGCCGTGGACGTGTTCGAGGTGGACGGCGCCTCCAACCGCGGCATAGACGAAATCCGGCAACTCAGGGAAACGGTAAAATACCTGCCCAGCCGGGGCCGGTACAAGATTTACATCATAGACGAAGTCCACATGCTCACGCCCCAGGCCTTCAACGCCCTGCTCAAGACCCTCGAGGAACCGCCGGAGCACGTGGTCTTCATCTTCGCCACCACCGAGGCCCATAAAGTGCTGCCCACCATCCTTTCCCGCTGCCAGCGCTACGACTTCAAGCGCATAAGACTGGAAGAGATCGTGGTCCGACTCAAGTCCATCGCCGAACTGGAAGACATCAGGATCAGCGATTCGGCCTTGAGGCTCATCGGCCGCGAATCCGAGGGCAGTCTGCGGGACGCGCTCAGCCTCTTCGACCAGGTGATCGCCTTTTCCGGCCTCACCGTGCGGGACGAGGACGTGGCCGACGCCCTGGGCCTGATTGACCAGACCTTGATTTCGGACCTGGTCAAGGCGGCCCTGTCCGGCGACGCCGGCTCGGCCCTGGACGTTTTGGACCGGGTTTACAGCTTCGGCTATGACTCGAAGGACTTTGCCGGCCAGGTGGTGGGCTATCTCCGCGCCCTTATCGTGGCCAAAGTCTCCCGGGAACCGGAAAAAATCCTGGACTTGTTGGACGCCGAGTTGGCCGAGATCAAGGTCCTGGCCGGCCGGGCCAGCCTGGAGACGCTGAACTTCCATTTTCAGGCCTGGCTCGAGGCCCTGGGGCGTCTAACCCGGGCCGCCCAACCTCGCCTGATCCTGGAGGCCCTGTTGATCCGACTGGCCCAGGTCGAGCCCGTCCGGCCCCTGGCCGAACTGACCGCCCGTCTCGAGGCTTTACTCGGTTCCGGTCCAGGCCAGGCCCCTGCCGCCAGACGGCCGATTGAATCCAACGTTCCGAGACCGGCCGTTACCCCTTCGGCCCCATCGCCCCGGACCGAACACCGGCCCGCGGCCTCGGTTTCGCCCGGAGCCTCGACCGCCCCGGCCGTCGGGCGGCCGTCCCCGGTTTCAAACTGGGAGGCTTTTGCCGATATGTTGCGGCAGGAAGCACCCTTGATATTGAATTTGTTGGAACAGGGCCGGGTGGCCTTGTTCAAGCCCGGCCAGGTCGAGATCGTCTTCGGGCATAAGAACCTGCCCGAATTGGTGGACAGAGAGAAACTGCTGGGCCTGCTGACCGATTTCCTGGGCAGCCGGCCGAGTTTAACATTGCGTTATGAAGAATCCGGAGCGGAAGACCCTTCCTCCGGCCCTCAGTTGAACAAAGAAGACCTTCTGGGCCATCCTTTGGTCAAGGAGGCCAAACAGATTTTTTCCGGCGAGGTGATCGAGGTTCTGCCCGAAGCCCCGAAGGTATGACGGCTTCGGGTCCGCACCGATCGTTTCCGCCCGGACCAGCCCACGAGGAGGCAGTTATGGCCAAAGGCATGGGCCCCATGGGCCACCTAGTACAGCAAGCCCAGAAGATGCAAGCCCGGATAGCCAAGCTTCAGGAGGAATTGGCCGCCAAGACCGTCACCGCCACGGCCGGCGGCGGCATGATAACGGTCGAGGCCACCGGCCGCCAGGAGATTCTCAAGATCAAGATCGAACCGCAGGTGATTGATCCCAACGACGTGGAGATGCTCCAGGATTTGATCGTGGCCGCGGTCAACGAGGCCTTGAAGAAGTCCCAGGAGATGGTCACGTCCGAGATGCAGAAGATCACCGGTGGCATGAGCATCCCCGGTCTGTTCTGAGGATGCCCTTTCACCGCTTCGATCGTTCCTCCGCGGCGGTGGGGCGACATTAAAGCAATTAAACTTGACACCAACCTGCCGCGGTGATATGTTAACAGCCGTCTCGAGGAACCATGGTGCGTGTTGACTGCATAGCCCGCCTGCCCATAATCGGGATTATCATTATCGCCTGGGGGCGGGGAGGTTTATAGCCGCGCGCGGATAAACCAAGCGACTTCAAAGCCCCGCCCATCCAAGCGGGGCTTTTTATTTTCTTCCTTTTCCGTCCGACCAGGCGGGCAAGGAAGACCGGCCGGAGGAAGCCCATCCGTTTCTTCCGGTCCGCAAAATCCGGTTTGAAGGTTCGAGAAGATGGGTTATTATCCCCCGGCCCTGGTGGGGCTGATCGAGAATTTGAGCCGACTGCCGGGCATCGGCCGCAAGACGGCGACCAGGCTGGCCCTGTTTCTGCTCCGGCAACACGAGGACCGGGTCAGGGCCCTGGCCGAGAGCATCCTCCTGGTCAAGGAGAAGATCAGGTTCTGCTCGGTCTGCCACAACTTCACCGATGAGGACCCTTGCGCCATCTGCCGGGAGACCAGCCGGGACACGGGCGTTATTTGCGTGGTCGAGGGTCCGGGCGACTTGATGGCCCTGGAAGGCACCGGCGCTTTCCGCGGTCGGTACCACGTGCTGGGCGGGGCCCTGGCGCCGCTGTCCGGCGTGGGGCCGGACGATCTCAGGATCAACGACCTGCTGGTCCGGCTGGATCGGGAAGAGGTTCGGGAAGTGCTGCTGGCCACCGGCGCCAGCCCGGAGGGAGAGGCCACGGCCAATTATCTGGCCGACCTGATCAGGGCCAGGGGAATCAGAGTGACGCGCATCGCTCTGGGCGTGCCCATGGGCGCTGATTTGGAATACGTGGACGAAGCTACGTTGAAGAGAGCTTTGACCGCCAGGCGGGAGGCCTGAAACATGACGGGTACAAAAAGCGGAGCCGAACTGATTGTCCAGGGATTGAGCGACGCCGGAGTGGAAGTGGTCTTCGGCTTTCCCGGCGGCAGGGTCATACCCTTGTACGACGCCCTGTATGACGCGCCGATCCGTCACATCCTCACCAGGCACGAACAAGGCGCGGCCCACGCCGCCGACGGGTTTGCCCGGGTCACCGGCCGGGTGGGGGTCTGCATCGCCACCTCCGGACCCGGCGCCACCAACCTGGTGACGGGATTGGCCAACGCGCATATGGATTCCGTGCCTCTGGTGGCCATAACCGGCCAGGTGTCGGTGAACATGATCGGCAACGACAGTTTTCAGGAAGCCGACACCTACGGCATCACCATTCCGGTGACCAAATACAACTATCTGGTCAAAGAGGTTGACCGGCTGTCCATGGTCATCAAGGAGGCCTTTCACATTGCCTCGACCGGCCGCCCCGGGCCGGTGCTAATTGACATCCCCAGCGACCTGCAGGTCGCCCGGGTCACCCCTAGGAAACTGGGGCAGGTTCGGCTGCCTGGCTATGCGCCGGTCACCAAGGGCCACCCCAAACAGATCGAGGCCATACTGCAGGCGGTCAAGACGGCGCGGCGTCCGGTCATCTACGCCGGCGGCGGCGTCATCTCCTCGAACGCCAGCCAGGAGTTACACCAGTTCGTCAAGAAGACCAACATCCCCATCACCACCACCTTGATGGGCAAAGGGGCCTTCCCCGAAGACGATGAACTCCACTTGGGCATGTTGGGCATGCACGGCACCAAGTACGCCAACATGACCATCTACGAGTCTGACCTGATCATCGCCATGGGCGTCCGCTTCGACGACCGGGTGGCCGGCGATGTCAACCGCTTCGCCCCTCTGGCCAAAATCATCCACATAGACGTTGATCCGGCCGAAATCGGCAAGAGACTCACCACCCACATTCCCATCGTCGGCGACCTGAAAAGCATCCTGGCCATGCTCAACCAGAAGGTCGAGCCCGTGGTCCGGCCACGCTGGCTGGAACGGATCGCCGAATGGAAAAAGCAGCATCCCCTGACTTTCTCCGACAAGGGCGGACTGAAACCTCAGGCCATCATCCAGACATTGAGCGAAATGACCCGTGGAGAAATCATCGTCGCCACGGACGTGGGCCAGCACCAGATGTGGGCGGCCCAATACTACGTCTGCACCAAGCCCCGGCGCTTCGTTTCTTCCGGCGGTTTAGGGGCCATGGGCTATGGCTTTCCCGCGGCCATCGGCGCCCAGGTCGGCCGGCCGGACATGACCGTGGTCTGCCTGACCGGGGATGGCAGCTTCCAGATGTGCATTCAGGAAATGGCCACCCTGCGGCAATACAACCTGCCGGTCAAGATTTTCATTTTCAACAACGGCTGCCTGGGCATGGTCCGCCAGTGGCAGGAATTCTTCTGGAAGAAACGCTTTTCCCATACCATCTGGGAATACTCCCCGGACTTCTGCAAGATTGCCGAGGGATACGATATCCCCAACTTCCGGGTCACCGACCCCGGGAAGATATCCGAAGCCGTTGACCGGGCCCTGCACACCCCTGGGCCGATGTTGATCGATTTCCGGGTGGACCAGGACGAAAACGTCATGCCCATGATACCCGCCGGCCGAGGCATGATTGACTTTGTCGGGGAAGGAGAAGACTGATGCGCAAAATGATCTCCATCCTGGTGCGCAACCATCCGGGCGTTCTGTCCCACGTGGCCGGCCTTTTCACCCGCCGCGGTTACAACATTGAAAGCATAGCCGCCGGAGTGACCGAAAACCCGGACGTGACCCGCATTACCATCGTGGTGGCCGGCGATGAAGTCATCCTGGAACAGGTGACCAAGCAGCTCCGTAAGCTCATTGACGTCATCAAGGTCATGGACCTCAAGTATTCGGAGTCCATTACCCGCGAACTGGTCCTTCTGACCATCTTCGCCCCCCGGGAGAAAAGGCAGGAGGTCATCACCGTGGCCAACACCTTCGGCGCCACTGTGGTGGACATATCGGACAAGACCATGACCCTCGAGTTCGTGGGCAATGAACGCAAGGTCAACACGGTCATGCAGGCTTTGACCATGTTCAAGGTCAAGGACGTGGCCCGGACCGGCTTCGTGGCCCTGCCCATGGAAAGCCAGAGCGAACGCAACGGGTCGCTGGTCTAGGGAAGACTGAACCATCTTTTAAAGGACAGGCGGCTGATTTCTTTTTAGAGATCAGCCGTCCGTCCATATTAACCTCCAGTTTCCTGATAACCTTGGCCCCTCACTATTTTTTTCTTGACAGGCCGGACCGGGAAGTTTACCGTTACTTTATAGCTACGTTGTAGTTAAATTATGGTCGGAACTCGGACCGCCCGCCGCCTGTCGCCGGGCTGATACTATTTTTATATTCCAAAGTCAGGCCCTGAAGCCGCCCATAACCATGACCGAAGGTATCAACGCCAAATCGCCCCCGGAAGCCAGACCGTCGGCCGATGAGGACCAACAGCCTCAGAAGGTCAGGTTCATCGTTTACGGCGAAGAGATGATCGAAAAGGTGGTCAAGCTCAGCGGCAACAGCGGCCGGGTATATCTTCCGCCGGACTGGGTCGGTAAAGTGGTTAAAATAATCAGGATAGACTAGATGCCCGTGACGGCCGATCTGGAAATACGCCCCATACAAGCCGATGATCTGGAAACCGTGATCCGTATCCAGGAAGCCATCATTCAACGACCGGTGGCGGAGAACTGGCTGAACTTGGTCAAGATGCAACTGGCCAAACCGGAAACCGTTTCCCTGGTGGCGGTCCGCCGCGGCGAAGTGATCGGCTTTTTTTTCGGCGGGGTCAGGCACGGCGATTTCGGACTCGAGCATTCCGGCTGGATCGAGATGTTCGGGGTCAACCCCAAGGCCATGGGCCAGGGCGTGGGCCGGGCCCTGGCCGAGGCGGCCTTCAAACGTTTCCGGGAACTGAAGGTGAAGGATATCTATACCGCGGTCCGCTGGGATTCCGGCGACCTGCTGGCTTTCTTCAAGAATATCGGCTTCAGCCTGAGCGACTTCATCAACCTCAAGACCCGCCTGGACTGAATCCAAGAATAATCCGCCGCTGCCCGGCCTCGAGGCCGGGCGATGTCCTTGCGGACGGGATAACGCTCCCTTACAACCGAATGGGACACCCAAATCGCCGGCGACCTAGGCGCGGCCCTTTTCGCCAGAGCCCTGATGGAAAAGAGTAACTAAGGACCGAATCATGATCGCCAACTACGGCTTCAAGGACGGCACCGGCGATTTCTTCATCGCCATTGACACGGACAAATGCGACGGCTGCTCGGCCTGCGTCACCGCCTGCCCGGCCGGATGTTTCGAGGTGGGCGAAGACCCCAACGACCCGCTCAACGAACAACCGGTGGCCTCGGTGGTCGAAACGCAACGCAAGAAGATCAACTTCTCCTGCGGGCCTTGTAAACCCGTGTCCAACCGGCCGCCGCTGCCCTGCGTCTCGGCCTGCCCCCAAGACGCCCTCAGCCATTCCTGGTGAATAAGTCAGGAGAAATTGTTCTCGAAAATCGCTCAGGCCGCGAGAGATGAAATATATCTCCATACCGATTGATGAGAAGATGCTGCGCCAAGTGATCAGAGAGGAAATCCGGCTCGCGGTCCATGATTAGAAAGTCCTTGCAACTGACCCGGCCAGACCCCACAATTATGTTCGAACCCGGATCGCCGGAAAGCGTCTCCGGGAAAGTCGACCAGGTTTCGTGACCGGCCATGGAACATAAGAGCCCCCGGGACGCCGAGCTTACCGGCCAGGGCTGGACCCGTCAGTTTTCCGCCAGCGAACCGCGCCTCGGCGAGGCCGTGGAAAGCTATCAGGAACTCGGCCTGGAGGTCCTCACCGAACCCGTGGACATCCGCCCCGGCGACGGGACCTGCACCTCGTGCTTGCTCGCGAACCCAGAGTTCGTTAAGGTAATTTACACCCGGCCCCATAAGGTCAGCCCTTAAAGGCCATCGGCCTGCCCTGCTTTGGAGAACCACCCTTGTCGACCATGATCGAGTCAATAAAGGAGATACTGGCCCAACATAGGCCTCGGACCGGCCATAATCTTCCGGGATTGACTCCAGCCGCGGTGTTGGCGCCTTTTTACCCCGATCCGGAAACCGGCCTGTCCCTGGTCTTCACCAAACGCACCGACCATCTGGACCACCACAGCGGCCAGATATCCTTTCCCGGCGGCCGGCACGACGCCCGGGACCATGACTATTTAGCCACGGCCTTACGGGAAACCAACGAGGAAATAGGCGTCCGGCCCGAGGATGTCACGGTCTGGGGCCGACTCAACCAGGAAGCCACCATCACCGGTTTCTCCGTGGCGCCGTTCGTCGGCGTCATCCCCTACCCTTATAGTTTCAAACTCAACGACTTCGAGGTCGAACGTTTGATCATCGTACCCCTCGACCATCTGCTCGATCCGGAGTTCTTTTCCGAAGAGATGCACCCCTGGAAAGGGGCCAACTACAAAACCTACCGGTTTACTTATAAAAACGACGTTATCTGGGGCGCGACCGCCCGCATGGTCTTCAACCTTTTAACCCTGCTCCGCACCGGCCATGAACCGCCCCAGGAAGACCTAAGGCCGTTCCTGCTAAAGAGCCAGTGAGTCCCTCTAATATAAGCCTTGACAACAACCCGTCCGGGTATTAACTTATAATTATAGATAGGTTGGTTCTTGGGCGCATGTGATCGGGTAATTCGGCGGATCCGTCAAGTAATTTTAACTTATTAAAACCAAGGGTTTCTGACCGAAAACCGCACGGCGCCTCAGGAAATAAAGACCGCCTGAGCCAAGTCTGAGGCGGTTTTTATATTTAGGGGGACCGGATGTTTTTTCCAAACACGCCCGCCGGTGAGCAGCCAGGTTGTACCGCGGTCCCTGATATGAGCCGGACCATTGTCGTGGTCTCGGGCCTGCCCCGCTCGGGTACGTCCCTGATAATGCAGATGCTGCGGGCCGGCGGTCTCGAGGTGTTGACCGACGGAGTCCGGCCGGCCGATGAAGACAACCCTCGAGGCTACTTTGAATTCGAGCCGGTCAAACGGCTCGAGCAGGACGCTTCCTGGCTGCCGTCGGCCAGGGGTAAAGCGGTCAAGATCATCGCCCAGCTTCTACCTTTTTTACCGGCCGGTCTGGAATATCGCGTCATTTTCATGGAACGGAATCTGGACGAAGTGATCAGGTCCCAGAACAAGATGCTTGAGAGGTCAGGCCGACCCCAAACGCCTCTCGCCGATGAGCGTCTTAAAGAAATATTCACCGCCCAGGTGAACCAGGCCAAGGCCTGGCTGGCCGCCAGGGCCGTGCCGCACCTGACCCTGGTCTTCTCGGAATGCCTCGGCCAACCGAAGGAAACCGCTGGAAAGATAAACAGTTTTTTGGGGGAACGCATGAAGGTCTCTGCCATGGCCGCGGCCGTGGATCAAGGTTTATATCGTCAAAGGAGCTAGTGAAGCCGGACCGGCGTTCTAGGAAACGCGAAGGGGCGGCTCCAAGCCGCCCCTTCGCTTCGGGCTGGCCGCCCGAATCCCCCGTGCCCTTCCTCACGCCGCGCCGGACTGGATCGTTCTGGCCCGGCGGCTCAAATCCTCGAAATAATCCTGGTCCCAGGCTTCAACTCGACGGAACGAACAATCCAAGGCGTCGGCCGGATTGAAAGATTGCAGACTCCAGACGGCCGATCGGGTCTGGAGCTGCTCGGCCAGGAGCAGGACGTCTTTCTCGCTGTGCAGGCCCGGCACCACCGTAGTCCGCAAGGTGTACGGCCGGCTCGATCCGGCCAGTATTTCCAGACTCTCCAACACCGGCTCCAGGATGCCCGGCCGGCCGGTGGCCCGGGCGTAAGAAATCTCGTCCAGGGGTCCCTTCACGTCCATGGCCACGTGATCCACCAGACCTTGGCCGATCAGGGACCTGAGGACCGATGGCCGGCTACCGTTTGTGTCCAGCTTGACCTTCAAGCCCAAGTGCTTGATGCGCCGCAGCAGCGATTCCAGACCCAGGCTGAGGGTCGGTTCGCCGCCGCTGACCACCACGCCGTCTATCCAGCCGTCAAACCTGGCCAACCGGGGTTCGATCTCCCGCCAGTCCAAGGTCGGATGCGCTTGGTGGTTCAGGACCAGCTCGTGGTTATGGCAGAAGGGACAACGGAAGTTGCAGCCGGATAGAAAAAGCACCGAAGCCACTTCGCCCGGCCAGTCCAGGAACGAGGTCTCCAGGAATCCCTTGATTTCGAGCTGGCGGTCCTGAGGCATGGCCATGGCCCCGATCAATGGGCGGCCCGACGGAAGCGTTCCTTGAGAAAGCGCTTGATCGGGACAAGATAATTGATATAGCTTCCGTCTTCCAGCAGCAGGATGGGCAATCCGCCCTGCTCGACCACTTCGACCAGTTCATGCCAGGCCAGATCAGCCAGTATTTCCGGGTCGTCCGGGTTGATGACTTCCACCTGGATGCCCATCTTGGCCAAGTCAAAAGCCTCTTTGATTTTATCGCACTTCCCGCAGTTTTCCTTGGTGAGCAGTCGCATCTTCCTTCTCCTGGTCAGGCTGATCGGTTCAGGTCGGCGTTCCAGGCGGCCGGCCCGGCATTCGAGCTTGAAGTTCCCCGGCTGAAGAAGCCGCGGTTGCGGAAGCGTTCTCTAAGTTCTCCCAGCTTGCCTTTGTTCCAGGATGAGAGCTTGGTGAAGTAGCCGGTAATCCGGGTTATACCTTCCAGGTCCTGGGAGCCGCAGGCCGGGCAGGAGGCCAGCAGACCCCGATGGGTCCGACCGCAGGATCGGCAGTTGGAAAACTCGGGAGAAAAGGCTATCTGGTCGTTCTTGGTCAGACGGAAGACCTTGACCACGAAGTTGGCCAGGCTCTCGGCCGACGGCCTCTGTTCGCCCAGCCAGATGTGGGAGATGGCCCCGGCCTCGATCAGGGGATGAAAGCGACCTTCCAGCTTCACCCGTTCGATGGGGTTGAGGTCGGCTCCCACGTTGAACAAAGTGGAGTTGGTATAAAAGATTTCATTGACGGCCTGATTGCCCTTGACCACCCGGCCGGTTTCCCGGGGATAACGCTCCATATCCAGCTTGGCGAAGCGGTAGGCCGTGCTTTCGGCCGGAGTCTGTTCGAGGACAAAGTGCATGCCGTGCTTGCGGCTGTATTTGTCGCAGAGTATCTTCATGTAGGCGATGACCCTGAGCCCGAACTTGATGGCGTCATCCGTTTCGTGCAGTTCGCCGCCCAGGTGGTGCTGGACCATCTCGTTGAGACCGACCATGCCGACCAGATAACTGGCCCGGTGGAGCCGCAAATATCGTTCGCCGTCACGGGTCATGCCCAACAGGGCCAACGGCCCCTTTTCGCCGTGCTCCAGCAGCTTTTCGATAAAAGCTTTTTTCTGCAAGTGAGCCCGGACGGCCAGATCGATCCGCTTCTGTAAAAGGTCCATCAGCCTGGTGTCGTCGCCCGAGGCTTCATAAGCCACCCGCGGCAGGTTTATGGTCACGTTCTGCAGGGCGCAGTACCTCATCCGCCAGGGCGTCTTGGCGTCCTCGAGATCGGACTGTTCCAGCTTGAAGGACAGGCGGCAGCACTCCGATATCTTGGCCGTCCCACCCCGGTCAAAGACAAAATAGGTGTTACCCTTTTCCGCGGCCACCCGGCAGATGTGCCGCAGGAACTCCTGATGTCCCTCGGTCCGGAAGAACTTTTCCGTGATGTGGACCAGGGGCTTGGGAAAGAAGAAAGGCCGGCCGGCGCCGTCGCCCTCCAGGTACACGTCGAAGAGGGCCCAGACGAATCTCTGGGCCTGTTTTTCAAAATCGGCATAGGTCAGGTAAGGCTTCTGGTCCCGCGAGGCTTCATCAGGGTTGACCACGTATTCGCCGCCAGGGCCGATGGCGGGCACGTCGGCAAAGTGGTCCGGCACCTCCCAATACAGATTGATGTCCGAAAAAATGGCCTGGCCGCCGCGGGCCACGGCCTGCTGGGAGAATTCAAAGATGAGCATCTGGGCCAGTTGTTTGACCTGGCGGTCATTCAACTCGACGATATACGGGGCGAAAAACAAGTTGACCGCGTCCCAGCCGATGGCGCCGGCGAAGTTGGACTGCAAGGCCGCGGCGAACTTGACCATGTGGGCCAGGAGGACCTCGGGATGCCGGGCCGGCTTGGCCAGGGACAGGGCGTTGGGTAGGGATAGTCCGAATTTCTTTATATATTCCAGTGATTGGCCGGAGCAGTACGGCCGGTCAATGAAACCCAGGTCGTGTAAATGTATCTCCCCGGCCATGTGGGCGTCGCCTATCTCCTGCTCGAAGACGTTCAAGAAGGCGAACTCCTTCTTGATCGTTTCGGCCAGGGTCAAATTAGTCGCCTCGGGGCCGTGAGGGATATTGGCGTTCTCCTTGTTCTGTTGTAGGATCAACTGTTCCACGTCATAGATCGGCATGCCCAAACGGGTGTGCTGGCGTCGGACTTCCTCCAGGCCCAGTTCCAGCAGCTTGGCGTTGACCAACTCCCGGATCAAGGGCGCCGAGACGAATTTGATGTTGAAATGCCTGATGGCCTCTTCGACATCCCGGCCGATCCGATCGGCCGTGTCAGCGTCGATCATGGTTTCCCGCAGCAGGGCGTCCACTATGCGCTGGCGGTTCCATTCCTTCAAGTCCTCACTCGACGAACGGACGAACAAGGCCATGTCAGTCGCATCCGGTCCTGGCTGGCGGGCGAGCTTCAACTGATGGAGAGTAGCCATAGACACACTCCTTGGGAGCCTGGACAATTACGGCCCAGTTGATTATTATCTGATAGTTTTTCTCTTTGGTTTGAGGGGAGCCAAGTCCATCTCCCCGGAAGATACCTGATCACCCATTCCCCTGAGGCCTCAATATGGTGGGTGATCAGAACGAAACATACTATATATAGTAGCCCCCTTTCTGTCAACAAAAATTTTCCGCCCCGCCACAACAAGTGCGACCCGGTCTTACGGTCTGATTTAAAATCATTAATTATTTTTAGTTGTTGCTAATTATATATATTAAATGTCTTTTTTTTCACTTCATTATTGCTTGGCCGCGCGTCGGGAAAAGAGAGCTGGCCCCTTGTGCGGACCGGGCCAATAATTATATTTAAAACAATGGCCTGGATGGTAGGATGGAAGTCAAACCAGGCTGGAAGTCAGAGGTGAAGGAAAAATGAAAGGCTTTAAAGCAGCGCCAATATGGTTTATGCTTACTATTCTAATAGTTATACCGGCCCTGGCCGCGGCGGAAACGGTGGAGCCAGTGAGTTACACTTTGCCGAATGGCTTGAAAGTCATATTGATCGAGAACCATCGGGCGCCGGTGGTTTCGATGTTGACCTGGATAAAGGTCGGCAGCGCCTCGGAAAAGCCGGGGGAATACGGCCTGGCGCATCTGCTCGAACACATGGTCTTCAAGGGCACGGCCCGTCGCGGTCCGGGCGTGATCGCCAGGGAAATAGAAGCCTCGGGCGGCCAGATCAACGCCTACACCTCTTATGACCAGACCGTGTACTATATAAACATGGCCAGCCGGTTCGCCGGCCGCGGTCTGGACGTGCTGGCCGACATGGTTTTTTCACCCGCCCTGGACTCCGAAGAGTTTCGACGGGAAAAGGAAGTGGTCATCGAGGAAATCAGGAGAAGCGAAGATATCCCTACCCGTCGACTGTCGAAGGCCGTTTTCGGCCGGGCCTTTAAAGTCCATCCTTACGGCCGGCCCGTCATCGGCTTTTCGGAATCGGTGACCGCCATCAGCCGGGAAACGGCCGTGGAATTCCATCGGCGATTCTACCATCCGGGCAACGCGGTCCTGGTGATGGCCGGCGATTTCGATCCCGAACAAATCCGCACCGTGATTCTGGAGCGTTTCGGCCGGCAGCCCGGCCTGCCGGTCCAGACGGAGAATCGGCCGGTCGAGCCGCCCCAGCGGGAGTCGGCCCTGGAAATACTTCGGTCGGACGTGAAGACGGCCACGCTGGACCTGGCTTTCCATATCCCGGCTTTCTCCTCGCGGGAGACGCCCGCCCTGGACCTGTTGGCCGTGATCGCCGGCGACGGCCGCACCTCGCGCCTGTATCAGCGCATCAAGCGCGAGAAAGAACTGGCCCACGAAATATCGGCCGAAGCCTACACCCCCCGGGATCCGGGCCTGTTCATCGTCAACGCCCAGCTTTCTCCGGAAAAAACCCTTTCCGCCGTAACGGCCATCATGGCCGAACTTGTCTCCCTGGGCCGGTTTGAAGTCTCGCCGGAAGAACTGGCCCGGGCCAAGCTGAACGTCAAGGCCTCGTTCATCCATTCCCGGGCCACCATGAGCGGCGAGGCCCAGAACGCGGCCACCTTCGAAGTTCTGGCCGGGGACTATAGAGGCCGGGAGCAGTACCTGGCGGCCGTGGATAGGATCACCGTGGAGAATATCAGATCGGTGGCGGCCAAGTATCTCCGAATGGAAAACATGACCCTGGGGCTGCTCGTGCCCCAGGAAGCCGATTCCAGTCTGAACGAGACCGCCCTCAAAGCGGCCGCGGCACAAGGCCTGGCCCAGGCCGCGTCCGGCGTGACCGGGCGGAAACCGGAGACGGTCATCAAAGAATACCATTTGAAAAACGGGGCCAGGCTGGTGGTCAAGGCCGATCATTCCCTACCCTTGGCGGCGGTTAGGGCCGCGTTTTTGGGCGGCCAGCGCTACGAAACGCAAAAAGACAGCGGACTGAACAACTTCCTGGCCAAGGTCTGGGATAAGGGCACGGTCAGGCGGTCGGCCCAGGCCCTGGCCAAGGAGATCGAGGATATGGCCGCCAGCCTGACCAGTTTTTCCGGCCGCAATTCCTTCGGCCTGGAAGGCGAATTTCTGAGTCAGTTTCTGGACCGCGGTTTGGAGCTTTTCACCGAGGTCCTGACCAGCCCGGCCTTGAGTCAGGCCGAGGTGGACAAGGCCCGGCCCGGTATTCTGGCGGCCATTAAACGCCAGGACGACGAGATAGCCTCGCGAACCTTCCGGTTATTCAACCGGACTCTTTATGCCGGCCATCCCTACGGTTTGGAACAACTGGGCGTACCCGAAAGCGTGATCGGCCTGACCGCCCAGGACTTGCGGGCCTATTACCAACGCTATGTCAAACCCGACAACCTGGTCCTGGCCATAGCCGGCGACGTGGACCCGGATCAAATCAAGAAGAGGCTGGAAGAACTGCTCGAGCATTGGACCGGCCGATCCGAGCCGGCGCCAAACATTCCCGCGCCGGCGACCTGGACCGGACTCAGGAAGGCGAACCAGTATCTGGAACGGGCCCAGGCCCACTTGGTCCTGGGATTTCCGGCCCCGGGTCTGGATAGCCCGGATCGGTACGCCCTGGAAGTGCTCGATTCCATCCTATCCGGCATGGGCGGCCGGATGTTCATCAAACTCCGGGACGAGCGCAGCCTGGCCTACAGCCTGAGTTCCTTCTACCGGCCCGGGCTGGGCCCGGGGTCTTTCGGCCTGTACATAGCCTTTGATCCGGCTAAGTGGGATCAGGTTCAGACCGGCTTTAGAGAAGTCTTGGCCGATCTGCGACGTAATCCTGTTTCCGCCCCGGAACTCACCGGCGCCAAGGAATATCTCCTGGGGTCCTACGAGATCGGCCTGCAAAGTTATGGCGCCCAGGCTTCGGAACTGGCTTTCAACGAATTATACGGCCTGGGCTATGACTATTCCTCGAGATATCTGGCCGGTATCAGCGCGGTGACCGAAGCGGAGGTGACGCGGGCGGCTGGTCAATATCTGAATCTCGATCACGCCGTCCAAGTGTTGGTGGGGCCGATTAAGGAATAAGGCCGGGGGACGGCCTCGGGCTCGAAAGGATCATAGTGGTTCCGGTTGACCCGTCACGTTTGTTCCAGCATCACCTGATATCGGCCGTTGTGGCGGGAGAGTTGGAGCGGCACTTCCAGGGTCTGGCTGAGAAGTTCGCCGGTCAATACGTCTTCCAGTGGCCCGCCGGCCAGGATTCTCCCCTGGCGCAGCAAGAGCCCGTGGGTGAAGCCGGGCGTTATTTCCGAGACGCGGTGCGTGACCATGATCAGGGTCGGGCCGAACCTGTCTTCGGTCATGGTCCTGACCAGGGCCAGGAACTTCTCCCGGGCCGCCAGGTCCAGTCCGGCGCAGGGTTCGTCCAGGATGAGCAAGGCCGGCTGGGGCAGGCGGCTCCGGGCCAGGAGCACCCTCTGCTTCTCGCCCAGGGACAACGCGGAAAACTTCTGGCCGGACAGATTTTCCAGACCCATTTCCGCCATCAGGCCTTCCGCCCGACGGGTTAGCTCTTCCGACGGTTGTTGATAAAGCCCGAAGGTGGCGTACGCGCCGGAAAGGATCACCTCCAGGGCCGTGTCCCAGGCCGGTATCTTTTCCGCCAGGGCCGCCGAGACCCAACCTATGTCCTGGCGCAGTTCGCGGAGGTCCACCCGGCCGAACCTGGACGCCAGGACGTTCACTTCACCCTGGCTGGGCCACAAATAACCGGCCAGTATCTTTAGCAGAAGGGTCTTGCCCGCGCCGTTGCGGCCCAGCACGATCCAATGCTGGCCCCGCTCGACTTTCCAGTTGATCCCGTCCAGCAGCAGCCGGTCCCGGTGTAGGCTGACGTTCTTCAGATCCACCACCGGCGGAGAACTATTCTCAGACCCTGGCTCGTTCAATCGTTCCACCTCGGATGAACAATCCCGGCCTCGACCAGCCGGATTCGCCTTCTTTCGACCCCAAACCGACATTCTTGTCAAGACAAAAGCCTAATTCCGACATATTTGTATTTCACGCTCTTGTTCATCCATAAAAGACTTGTTCTTAACATATGGTTAATATAATTAAATTTACTACCAAGCCCCTGGTATACTTGTTGCTTGGCCCAAAGCCGGTATCAAAGACAAATCAAGTCCCTCGGGAAGGAGAAACAACATGAATTCCGGCGACACGGCCTTTGTCCTGGTTTCGGCGGCCCTGGTGATGCTCATGACTCCGGGCCTGGCCCTGTTCTACGGGGGCATGGCCCGCGGCAAGAATGTACTGGGAACCATAATGCAGAGCTTCATCTGCCTGGGGCTGGTCAGCGTCATCTGGGCCCTTTGGGGCTACACCCTGTCTTTCGGCGACGACGTCGGCGGCCTGATCGGCGGCCTCCAGTATTTCGGCCTGACTGGCGTCGGTCTTGAACCTCACGCCAAGCTGGGCCCCACGGTGCCTCACCTGGCTTTCATGGCCTTTCAGTGTATGTTCGCGGTCATCACGCCGGCCTTGATCACGGGCGCTTTCGCCGAGCGGCTTAAATTCACCGCTTTTCTGCTTTTCACCACCCTGTGGGTGACGCTGGTTTATGTCCCCATGTGCCACTGGGTCTGGGGCGGCGGTTGGATGGGCGCGATGGGCGCCCTGGACTTTGCCGGCGGCGCGGTGGTGCACATGAGCAGCGGCTCGTCGGCCCTGGCCGCGGCCCTGATCATCGGCAAGCGCCGGGGTTACGGCGCCGAGGCCTTCATCCCGCACAACCTGCCCATGACCATCCTGGGCGCGGGTCTGCTCTGGTTCGGCTGGTTCGGCTTTAACGCCGGCAGCGCCCTGACCGCGGGCGGCCAGGCCGCCGGCGCTTTCGTGGCCACGCATCTGGCCGCTTCGGCGGCGGCCCTGTCGTGGCTGGTGGTCGAATGGCTCCACCGCGGCCAGCCCACCACCTTGGGCGCGGCCTCCGGCGCCGTGGCCGGCCTGGTGGCCGTAACCCCGGCCGCCGGTTTCGTCGGCCCCATGTCCGGCCTCCTGATCGGCCTGGGCGCCGGCGCCATCTGTTACGGCGGCATCATGCTCAAATCCAAGTTCAGGTACGATGACTCCCTGGACGTAGTGGGCATCCACGGCGTGGGCGGGGCCTTCGGCGCCCTGGCCACCGGTCTTTTGGCCCAGAAGGCTTTCGGCGGAACCGACGGCCTCTTCTACGGTAATCCCCTCCAGTTCGGCCTCCAGGCGGTCAGCGTGGCGGCGACATTAGTCTTCTGTTTCGTGATGACTTTTATTATATTGAAGATTCTGGACGCGACCGTAGGCCTGCGGGTCAGCGACGAAGATGAAGTCAGAGGTCTGGACCTTAGCCTTCACAGCGAAACCGGCTACAGCCTGACCTAAAGACACGAGGAGCAGAGCCCATGAAAAAAATTGAAGCCATTATCAAGCCCTTTAAACTGGAAGACGTAAAGGACGCCCTGTCCTCCCTAGGCATCGAGGGCATGACCGTAACCGAGGTCAAGGGCTTCGGCCGGCAGAAGGGGCACAAGGAAATTTATCGCGGCGCCGAGTACGTGGTTGATTTTCTGCCCAAGATAAAGATCGAGATCGTGGCCGAAGGGGCCAAGGTGGATCAGATCGTGGCCGCCATCCAGCAGGCGGCCCACACCGGCAAGATCGGCGACGGCAAGATATTCGTCGTATCGATCGAGCAGGCGGTCCGTATCCGCACCGGCGAACGGGATAAAGACGCCATCTGATAGGTCGGGCGGGGAATCCGGCCCGGCTTCCCCGCCTCTCCTCATTTCCCCGGCCAGATCATATCCGTCAGCGGCATCGGCTTTTCGATCAGGCGCCGCTTCAACATGAATTCCTGGAACTTCTCCCACTTGGCTCCGTCCTGGGCCGGGCTGCCCTTGAACGAGGCCAGGCTGGCCTGGTAGGACCTTCGGTTGAGTTCGTTGCGCAGGTCCGGGTGCTTTTTCAGGAAGACTTCGAAGCTGCCCTGGGGATCGGCCAGGGTGCGTTCGATGCCCTTGGTCACGGCCCGCATGAAAGCCTGGACCCTGGCCGGCCGGGCCTTGATCTCCTCGGCGTTGGTGATCAGCACCAGTTCGTAGAAATCAGGCACGCCGTGCTCCTCGAGGGCGAAGATGCCCGCCGCCTTGCCCTCCAGTTCCACTTGGATGGCTTCATAGTTTTTAAAGGCGCCGCAGACCGCGTCCACCTGGCCGCTCAAAAGGGGCGGCGTCAGGTTGAAGCCCACCCGGATGAGTTCGTAATCCTTGGGACCCAGGCCGGCCTTTTCGGCCACGGCTTCGAAGAGCACCCGGTACAGGGGGTCAACCGAGTACCCGACTCGGCGGCCCTTGAGATCGGCCGGCGTCTTGAAGCCCGAGGACTTTAAAAAAAGGATGCAGCTCAACGGATGTTGCACCAAGGCCCCGATCGAAACAACCTTCAAGCCCTCGGCCCGGGCCATGATCACGCCGGGCTGATAATTGACGGCAAAGGGTATTTTGCCGGCCGCCACCAGCTTCAGCGGGTCGTTGGGATCGGCCGGAGGAATGATGTCCACCTCCAGACCCTCGTCCTTGAAGAATCCGGCTTCGGCCGCCAGGTACAGCGGCACATGGTCCGGGTTGGGATACCAATCCAGCATGAAGGCCACTTTGTCCGCTGACCAGGCCGGACCCGCCATCAGCAGCCAGACCGCCAATATGCCCAGGATGACCTTCCTTCCACGCTTCATGACCATCCTCCTCATTTTAAAGGTTGAACATAGGGGCCACACCCCCGGTCACTGAACCTGGCCGTGCCGCCAGGGCACGGCCAGGCGCTCGAGGGCGGCCACGATAAGGTAGAGTCCCAGACCCATGACCGACAGCCAGAAAATGGCGCCGAAGACCAGGGCCACCTGGAGCTGGGCATTGGCCTGAATCATCAGAAAGCCCAGGCCGCTCCTGGCCCCGACCCATTCGCCAATGACCGCGCCGATGACGCTGACCGAAACGGCGATCTTGAGCCCGGAAAAGACAAAAGGCAACGCGGCCGGCAGGCGCACCTTGACCAGGGTCTGCCAGGGCGAAGCCTCGAGAATTTTCATCAGGGTCAGGACGTCCGGGTCGGCCGCCCTTAGTCCGTCCACGGTGTTGATAACGATGGGGAAGAAGACGATGATGGCGGCCATGACCACCTTCGAGCCCAGACCGTAGCCGAACCAGAGAA
This sequence comes from Thermodesulfobacteriota bacterium, assembly GCA_040755515.1. GTDB lineage: Bacteria > Desulfobacterota > Desulfarculia > Adiutricales > JAGVGV01 > JBFMAW01. Next base: position 53,878 of record JBFMAW010000038.1, read on the forward strand.
TCAGGAGCGGCGCGATGGCGAAGACCGGGATGGTCTGCGAGGCGATGACCAGGGGCATCAGGGTCCGTTCCAGGGTCCGGGAGGCTTGAATGAGCAGGGCCAGGATGAATCCGGCCGCCACGGCCAGAGAAAGGCCCAGGAGCATCTCCGCCAGCGTGACTAGGGCGTGGCCGGCCAGAAGGTCCAACCGCCGCCACATCACCTGGAAGATGAGCCCGGGTCCGGGCAGGATATAGGCCGGAATCTCCCATTGCCGGACCGCGGCCTCCCAGACCAGCCCCACGCCGACCAGCAAGGCCGCCGGCGGGCCGGCTTCCTTGACCCAGGTCTTCATGGCCGGTCCTCGGGCGCGGCCTCGAGCAGGTCGAGCAGATGTTCCCGCAACCGCACCATTTCCGGTTGAGTGGCGGTTCTGGGCCGATCCAGGTTCACGGTCACCGTCCCCTTGACCGACCCCGGCCGGGCGGTCAGGATATAGAGCCGGTCGGCCAGCAACAGGGCCTCCTCGACGTCGTGGGTCACCAGAAGGATCGTGGGCCGGAACCGGGACCAGATCGAAAGCAGCCATTGCTGCATGGTTCGCCGGGTGATGGCGTCCAGGGCCCCGAAAGGTTCGTCCAGCAGCAGAATCTCCTTTTGGCAAAGCACCGTCCGCATCAGGGCCGCCCTCTGACGCATGCCGCCGGAAAGTTCGTGGGGCCGGCGGCCGGCAAAGCCTTCCAGGCCGAAGACCGGCAACAACTCCTCGGCCCGACGGCGGGCCTCTTTTTTGGGGACGCCCTTTATCTCCAGTCCCAGGACCACGTTGTCCAGAACGGTCCGCCAGGGCAACAGCAGGTCCTTCTGCTGCATGTAAGCCGCCCGGCCTTTCAGGTCCGGCGACTCCAGGCCGGCTACCCGGATGCGGCCCTGGTCCGGCCTGATCAGTCCGGCCAGGATATTGAACAGCGTGCTCTTGCCCGACCCGCTCGGACCGATGATGGCCGCGAACCCGCCGCGGTCCACCTCGAGGTTGATCTCCCGGAGGACTTCGAGGCTTTCGCCGTCCGGATGAAAGACCTTGGACAGGTCGAGCACCTCGAGGTAGGGGCCGGAGCGTTCGGTCATGTCCTCATATCCGGCCGGTCCATTGATCGTGGATGGCCTGGACTTTTTCCACCACTTCCCGGGGCGTTCGGCCCAACACTCGAATGACCGGCTCCTTACCCCGCTCGCCCAGGTCATATACCGCGTCCGGGGGTTCCGCCAGGCCGGCCAGGGCCTTTCCGGTGCCCCACTCCAGGGAAGACCCCTCCCTGGCCTTGACCTCGGCCGGTTCTTCGGACCGATCAAAGCTGGCCAGGGTGTAGTCGATTTTCCGGCAGGCCTCGAGTATTTCCGGGCTGTACCTTATGTTCATGGCCGACCTGAGGCCGGGGTGATGGTTCATGGCCGCCAGGATGACTTTGGCGATATGTCGGGAAGAGCCGAAAGCGGGTTCGGCCAGGGCCACCAAACGGTCGCCGATCTGGGTGATGCGGCCCGGCACGGCGGCCACGTCTTCCGGGCCTGAGGCGCTGGAAAGGGCGTAGCCGAGATTGGAACGTATCTCGGGCACCAGCCGGCCCAAGGGTTGGCCGAGCAGTTCGTCCAGGGCCTGTTTCAACTCGGTCAAGACCTGGTCCCGCTCCTTCCAGCGGGCCACCCAGGCAAAGGGATTGGTCGGACCGTGGCCCTGGCCTATGGCCAACCCCGACTTGATGGCCAGGGTGATGAAGCTCTTGGCCTGGCGGACGGCTTCGATCAGGTCACAGCCTTTGGCCAGAAAAGTGGCCAGGGCCGCGGACAGGGTGCAGCCTGTACCGTGGGTGTTCCTGGTTTCTATCCTGGCCGTTTCGAAAGTGGAGAAGCTTCGGCCGTCAAAAAGCAGGTCCAGGGCCCGGTCCTTCAGGTGCCCGCCCTTGATCAACACGGCCTTGGGCCCCAATTTGTGTATCTCCTTGGCCGCCGTTTTCATCTCGTCCGGGTTGGTCACCGGAAATCCGCACAGGACCTCGGCCTCGGCCAGGTTGGGAGTGACCAGGTCGGCCAGGGGGATGAGTTCCTCCCGCAGGGTTTTGACCGCGTCCGGCGCCAGGAGCCTGTCCCCGCTGGCCGCGACCATGACCGGGTCCACCACCAGGTTGGGCACCTGGTAAGTTCTGAGCCTGGCGGCTACGGCCTTGACGATGTCTGATCGGGCCAGCATGCCGGTTTTGGCCGCGTCCGCGCCTATGTCGGACAGCACGCTGTCCATCTGAAGCCGGATGAAGTCAATGGGCGCGTCCAGCACTCCCTGGACCCCGCGAGTGTTCTGGGCGGTCAAGGCCGTCAGCACGCTGAAACCGTATTCACCCAGGACGGTGATGGTCTTGAGATCAGCCTGGATGCCGGCGCCGCCGCCCGAGTCCGATCCGGCTATGGTCAGTACGCGTTTCATGGTTTCTCCTTTCAGTCCCAACTTCAAGGTTCGGCGGATCGAGCCGGATGACCCGGGCGAACAAGGCCATCAAGGTCTCCATCTCCCGCCGCTCCCGGCGGGACAGTTCGCCCTGGCCCAGCCATTGTCCGTAGTAGCCATTGGCTACGACGGTGGTCGCCTCGGCCAATCTTCGCCACAAAACCTCGGCCCGGCCCGCCTGCAGATACAGGCTGGCGTCGTTGATGAAAAGGACGTCCCGGCCGCTATGATCGTATTCGGTTAAAAGCCCTTCCATTACCTCGAGATTTCGCCGGGCCACGACCAGGGCCTCTTCTTCCGACCGGCTCATGAGTCGGGGCGGGTCGAGCCGGGCGCTCAGGTAGAGAACCGGTCGGCCGGCCGGTGGATAAAGCCGTCCACCCAGGCCGGACAGACCTATTCGGGCGGCCAAGTGGGGTGGAATTTCCGGCGCCAGGTCCAATACGGCTACCCTTTCGGCCTCGATCCGGCTGAGGGCATGCTCGAGCACCTTTCTGGTCAGAGTGGTCTTGCCCGTGTTCACCTCGCCCAGGATCAGGGACCTCCCGCCCAGGAATGAGTCCAAGTCCAAGGCGGCTGAATTGAACGTGGTCTGAACCGCCACTTCCGGTCACCTGACGGCCGAGGGGCGCCGGTTCCCAGCCCACGCGACGAGCGCGATGGCCAAGCGGACGGTCAGGTTGGAACAAAATATGATCAAGGCTCGATGACCCTCCAGTGTCAAGACGCACTTTCCAAGCCGTCAAGCTTTCTCATTCCCATTTTGGTTCGACCTCCACTATCCCGTAATCCAGGCTTGATATAAATAATTAAGGCCGTTTCCCTCGTCAGTAGGAAAACGGCCTTTAAAGCACTGCCTCCCGCTCCGGGAGGTCCTGGTCCCAAGCTTTCGTCAGCGGCCGCTTCCCTACGCTGGTATTGCCCAGATCAGGTGCAAAGGGTTTCCGGCCCAGGGGCCGGGATCTCAGTAAACCACCCCTAGCGACAGGCTATAATTTACCAGTTCGCCATCATCCTGTCAAGCAACCGCATTAACCCTAAATCCACCGCCTCCGGGGTGGTGTTCCTGGTCAGGCGGTTTCCCGCGCCTGTTTTTAGGCGGAAATAGTCTTCAATCGCCTTGAGAGGCCACTGCCTGGGTGACGGATGCGCCCTGGTGAA
>JBFMAW010000039.1:0-55120 GCA_040755515.1 Thermodesulfobacteriota bacterium
TTTTCACCAGGGCGCATCCGTCACCCAGGCAGTGGCCTCTCAAGGCGATTGAAGACTATTTCCGCCTAAAAACAGGCGCGGGAAACCGCCTGACCAGGAACACCACCCCGGAGGCGGTGGATTTAGGCTGATCATCCCTTCTTGACATTGGATACGATAAGAAATAGGTTGGCGGGCATTCCCCGATGACCCAAGGCAAGGTCATGGGGCTCGATCCTTTATAAGGCGGCGGACAATGATTTCACCGGATATCGGCCTGGCGATCCTCGATACGATTCCCCACCCGATCCTCTTCGTCGATAACGATCACGTCATCCAGTACCTGAATGCCCCGGCCAGGAAGCGATACTATGAGGAGCGTGGGCTTTCGGACTTGATCGGCAAATCGGTTTTTGACTGCCATAACCCCGGATCAAGAGAGAAGATCAAAGAGATTCACGCGGGGCTTGTGGCCGGAGAGAAAGAATTTTATCTCGGCGTGTTCAAGGGCGAAAAAGTCACCGTCGTCGGCGTGCGCGACAGCGGGGGCAAGATCATCGGATATTACGAACGCTTCGAGAAAACGGAAGCCCTCCAACCTTGAAATCGTGATTATTCCCGCCGAATAGTTCTTAGCTTAATCTTCATGGCCTTGAACCAACGGTTTAGGCCACGAATTTGGCCTTGACCGAGCCCAGCCCGCCGAAACTGGCCCGGAATACGTCGCCCGAGGCGATTCCCCAGGCCTTGGTCAGGGCGCCCGAGAGAATGATCTCTCCAGGCTCCAGGCTCTGATCGTATTCGGCGAGCTTGTTCGCCAGCCAGGCCACGGCCAGGGCCGGGTGGCCGAGCACTTCCGCGCCGGCGGCGGTGGCGGCCATGACCCCGTTGTGCTCCAACACCATTCCGACCGTCTTCAGATCAATGTTTTTTACGGCCGTCAGGACGTCACCCGGAACGATCCCGGCGCCGGAGGCGTTATCGGCCACGGTGTCGGCCAGTTTTATCTTCCACTTCTCGATCCGGCTGTCTATGATTTCGAAGGCGGGTACGACGCCTTCCGTAGCCTGGAGAACCTGTAGTAGGGTCACGCCGGGGCCTTTCAACCGTTTCTTGAGCACGAAGGCGATTTCCGCTTCTATCTTGGGCTGGATGAGCCGGCCCAGGGATATAGGGCTCCCGGCCTCGAAAATCATGTCGTCTAACAGGACCCCGTAGTCAGGCTCGGACACACCCAGCATCTGCTGCATACCGCGGCTGGTGAGGCCGATCTTCTTGCCGATGATCCGGCGGCCCTGGTTCAACTCCCGCTCGACGTTTAAAAGCTGGACCTTGTAGGCGTCGGCGACGGTGAAATCCGGGTAGGTTTCCGTCAAGGTCTTTATCGGCGTCCGGTTCCGCCTGGCGGCCCGCAAAGAGTCAGCCATGGTTTCCAGTAACTTAACATCCATGTTTCTCTCCTATTGATGATTGGGGGTAGCGGCCTAATCTGGTCCGGAGGACCTGGACCAGACCCGCGGCCAGTTCTTCCCGGCCCCAGCCTTTTTCCAGACCTTCCATGAGAACGGGCATCCCCGCCCTCACTTCGTCATTCGGTCCGGGCAGGGCCACGATCATGGCGCGGCCGGCTTGGCCCACGGCTATCCTCACGCCGTCTTTAACGTGGCGTCCGGCTCCCTTGGTGAAACGCACGATATACGGCGTTCGGGCCTCCGGATCGATCTTGAGCACGGCCTCGACCGTCCGGTCCTTGGCTTCCGCGCCGACCCCGCCCGTGGTGATGACCAGACCGAACCCTGCCTCGATCGCCCGCCGAATCCGGCCGGCGATGAAGTCCTGGTCGTCGTCCAACACGTCCCCGCGGGTGACCTGAAAGCCCCGGGTTTCCAGGACGGCCTGGATATAAGGCGTGTTGGCGTCCTGGATCAGGCCGCGCTTGACCTCGAAACCGGTGGGAAATACGCAGGCCCGGCGCGCCACTCGGGCTGACACTTCCGCCGCCAGGGCCGAGCTCTTTTCCAGCACTTCCCGGGCGGCCCCCTCCTCCAGGGCGATCAGGCCCAGGATGCCGTCCGAGTGGATTTCGGTCGCGCCGGTTATCCGCACGCCCGGCAGGCGGGCCAGGCTTTGCAGGAGTTCGGCCTTCTTCCCGAATACGTGCTCGGCCTCGAGCCTGTTTTGCAAAATATCGAGGGTCAGGTGGGTCTCGCCCACGTCAACCACCAGCACCTTGGCCGGATCGATCCGCAGCACTTCGGCCGCCGCGGCGGCCAGGCGGTTCAGGTCCGTGCCGTCGAGGGTGATGTTCTCGATCCAAAGTTCCGTCTTTTCCAAAAGATCAATTTCCAACCGCTTCCGCCTTTCCGTCGAGGACGTCGAGCTTCATGTCCAGGAGCGGCGCATCCACGATGGCCTTGCCCAGGCAGAGAAGATCGAGGCCTAAGTCCACGCAGCGCGGGATGTCCTCGAGATCGAGTTCGCCGGCAAAGGCGACCTTCCGGGCCGGACGCAGCCCGAGTTCCTCGAGGGCGCGGAGGGCGGTTTCGGCGTCGTCGAATACACCCGTGTCCACCATGATCACGTCGGCGCCCCCCCGCGCCGCCTCCATGGTTTCTTCGCGGATGCCGCCCGTTTCCCCCTTCAGTTGGACCACCAGCACCCGATCGTTAAACACGGAAGCGGTTTGGAGGGCTTGGCCGATGCCACCGAACATCCGCACGCAGTTCTTGTCCAGGTACACGAAGGGAGTCTCGATGAGCCGCGGCGAGGCGCCGCCCAGAACGACGGCCCGGCGGACCTCGTCTTTTATTTCCGCCGGCATTTTCTTCCAAGCCCCGGCGGCTATCCGGCACCTGCCCCGGGCGAGTTGCATCGCCCGGGCCGCGGCCGTGGCTATGCCCGAAAACTTGGCCAGGTCGCCGATTATCCTCTCCTCGGCCAGGGCGATCTGCCGCGGCCTGCCCCGGAAACGCGCGATCGATTCGCCGGCCTGGACCCGCGTTCCTTCGGCCAGGAGGAAGTCAACGGTCAGGCCGAACGCCGCCAGGTTTTCCGCCGCCCTCGAACTGCCCGCGAGAATCCCCTCTCTTCCCGTCGTTATCTGGGCCGGGAAAGACTTGGACCCGATCGACTGAAAAAGGGTTTCCCGGATGTCCGGTATCATTGGCTTGCTCCTGGCTCTCCGCCTCCGGTCTAGGCCGCCCGCTGACGCCCTTGGCCGGCATTCACCCGGGCCGGCTTCAAGGCCGGCTTGCCCCGCCCCGAACCGGACCATGCCTCGGCCGGCTTCAGGCCGCGCTGCTTGAGCCATTTGGGCAGCAGCTTGTCGTCCACCCGCCTGCTTACGGCCGGCGCTTTTTCGACCAGCAGATCGGCCAGGCTCCGACTCAGATTCAATCCGCCCACGGCTCCGTCGAAGACGATGACTTTGTCGGTTCCGGTCGTCTTATACGCGTGTTCCATGGCCGTGTCGAGGTCATCGGCGATCACCGCGTGCTTCATGTAATCCAGGTTCTGGGGGTCCCGGTTGAGGAGATCGGCCTGTTCCCGGCCCACCACCACCGTCGGCACGTGGCAACTGAAAAAGGCGCTGGGGTAGCCGCCCCAGGCGTAATTATGGACGGCCATTTTTATCGCCGGATTCGGCGGCTGGAGGCCGGGGGCCAGCGGTTGTCCGTTCTTGCCGTAAAAGGCTTCCGTGTACCAGGTATAGGGCGGCAGCGGGTTGTCCAGGTCGAAGAGGTCGATGTTCGCGCCCACGAAGTTGGCGTAGATCACGCCGGCGGCGAACACGTAGGGTACGGGGCAGGGGAAATCCAGGCCGACGATGCATTCGTCTATCTGGCCCAGGAGGGTCATGATCTTGCCGTAATACCGGCAGCCGGACACGGTCAGCCGATCATTGAGGGCCAACAAGTCGTTGTCCGCGTCAATACCCATCACGCCGGCCGGAGACATGGTCAGGAAGGCGGTGAAGGCGAATTTTTTCTGGACGAATTCGGAGGCGAATATGGCCCGGGCGGTGAAGTTGGCGGCCCTGGGTCCGAGATTCTGGTGGTAGGTCGAGCGGGTTTCGATCCGGGCGTAGGACATGCCGAAGGGCTTGACGGCGCGATCGACCTGCCGGTGGAAATGAACCTCGCGGACGTCGCTGTTATGGACGTGAACCAGCCAATCCGCGTCGTAAACGGCCTTGAGACCGTAAAGCGTTCCGATTTCGGTCTCGATGGGAATCCCTTGATCAATGGGCGCCACGCCTTTCACCTTGCCGTGATAGTATTCATCGAGTCCAAAGGCTTTCATGTACTCTTCGGTCTCCCGAAAGCGGAGTCCCACGCCGGCCCGGAGCCGGATATTATCGGCGCCCGTCCGTTCGGCGATGACGTCCCGGACGGCCCGCAGCAGCATGGCGTAGGGCTCGCCCCCCAAGAGGGTGAACCCGTGGTGCGAGGCGCACACGTTGACCGAGTCGCCAGGTTTGATCATGTCCAGGTTGACTCTATTTAGGGCCTTGACCGCCGCCTCCCGGACCGCCTCGAGACCCTTGGGACCGGGATAGATGACCTTGGGCGTGTCCGGGAAAAGATCGCGGAGCAGCAGCGAGGTGAGACCCGGACATTCGGAAATTCTCTTTTTGACCAACTCCGGCCGGAGGCCGTATTGGGAGAGGCGGGGTTTGATGGGTGGGATGGGTTTACGCATGGCGGCCCTCCTGTTCCTTGGTCTTGGCGCCGGCGATCAGGTCAAAGAGCTTGATATCGTCGTCAAAGTAAAAGCCGCGCCGGGAGTACTTCTCTTTAACTTCCTTGGGGATTTCCCAGGCCGTGGGGGTGAGGCCGTACCACTGCCACCCTTCCGGCCGGGGCGGGGTTATTCCGGCGGCGGCCAGGAGTCTCAGCACCGGCTGTATGCATTCGACCTTGCACCCGGTCCGGATGCCGATGGCCCGGCTGATCTTCTCCGGCGTATCGGCGCCAGACAGGATGGCCGCGGCGACCTCCTCGGCCCTCGTTTCCGTGCAGTAACAGACGATCTGTTCAGGGTTGAAGCGCGCTTTTCTACAGAGGGCGGAGATCTTCCGGCGGTCGAACTTCTCCGGCGGCACGTGGAGCCGCACGGGCGTCTCCCGGAGTTGCATGGTGATGGCGTAGGCCGGACAGCGCTGCTCGCAGCCGCCGCACCCGGTGCAGTGTTTCAGGTCCACCACGGCCTTCTTTTTTTGGACCCTGACCGCGACGGTCGGACAGACCTTCTCGCAGGTCCTGCAGCCCGTGCATTTATCTGCGTCTATCTCCGCGCGGAGCGTCACCAGTCTCATGTCTAGGACCTCCTCCCACTGGGCTTAAGTGTTTTCAATCGCCGGAGTCCCGGCCGCGGCTTCGCCCGGCCTGGGTCCTATTTCATAATCATATTCGGTATGAACATGATCGAAGACGGCAGATAAGTCACGAATAAAAGAACCGCGGCGCAGACCAGAACCCAGACCCAGATGGATTTGACGATCACGTCCGTCTTTACCCCCGTGGCCATCGCGGTGGTGTACAGGACCGTCCCGACCGGTGGGGTCAACAGTCCGATGGTTAGATTAAAGCACATGACCAGGCCGAAATGAACGAGGTCATACCCCATCTGTTTAACGATCGGCATGAAAACCGGCACCAGGATCATCACGGCGGGAACGGCATCCATGAACATGCCGACGACAAAGAGGAACACGTTGAGCATCAGCATGACAATGATCGGATTCTCCGTCAGGGAGAGAATGAAGGCCGCGACTTTTTGAGGCACCTGGGCCATGGCCAGGGTCCAGCCGAAAGCGCCGCCCATGGCCCCGATGATGAGGATGGCGCCGCTCAGTACGCCGGTGCGCAACAAAATGGGAATCAACTCCCGCAGGTGTATCTTGCGGTAAATGAAGGTCCCGATCAGGAAGGTCAGCACCGAGGCCACGGCCGCGGACTCGGTGGGAGTGACGATCCCCAGGACGATGGCCGCCAGCACCAGAAGCGGGGCGGCAATGGAAAAGAAAGCCCGCTTGAAGGTGTACCAGACGTTGCCCCAGCCCCCCCAGTTGGTGACCGGCCAGTCGCGCTTGCGGCCGACCAGGTAGACCACGGCCCACAGGACGATGGTCAGATAGACGCCGGGCATGACGCCGGCCATGAACAAGGCGGCGATGGACGTCCCGCTGGCCACCCCGTAGATCACCATCAGCATTCCCGGCGGGATGAGCGGACCGACCACGGAAATGGCCGCGATCAGACCGGAGGCGAACCTTTCATCGTAGCCGTCTTTCTTCATTTCCGGGTACAGGGTGGAGCTTAGGAGCGCGGCTTCGGCGTTGGCCGAGCCCAGCGGTCCGCCCAGGAGGAAGCCGAGAATGACCAGGACATAGGCCAACCCGCCCTTGATCTTGCCCACCACGGCCCGGGAGAAGTCGGTCAGGCGCTGGACGTCGCCGGATAGCTCCATCAGTTCGCCGGCCAGGATGAACAACGGAATGGCCATCAAGCCGTAATTGTTGGCCGTGGCGAACAACATCTGCGGCAGGGCCGCCAACATGTCCGGGTCCATGACCAGGATATGGGCGAAGCCCGCCAAGCCCAGCATGAAGGCTATCGGGACTCCGATGATGAGCGCCAGCGCGAAGATGAAGGCGACTAGCATTGGCTCTCCGCTCCTCTTCGCAGTGACTCATAGGTCTTGATCAGCACATGCACGATCATGAACAGGGCCGTGAGGGGAATGATGCCATAGAACCAGATCATGGGTAGTTCCAGGGCCGGCGTGTTTTGATTCAATATGACGGGTGACAAGCCCAACACGAGGCCGAAATAGGCAATGGCCGCCAGCAGCGTCAATACCAGCAGGTTGGAAAGAAAAATGACGATCGTTCTGAGCAGGGCCGGGAAGCTCTCCACGACGAATTCTATTCTGGCCAGCATTTTCTCCTTCAAGGCGACGTGGCAGCCGAAAAAGGTGATAAAGACCATTAAAAGGGTGGCCGTTTCGTCGCTCCAGGTCAGAGGCGACTTCAGAAAGTAGCGGAATATGACTCCCAGAAACATGATTATCGTTTGTATGGCGATGGCCGCCGCCGTTATCGCCTTGGACAGCCAGCCAAAAAAATCGTCAATTTTTCTGAGAGTATTGATGAATCGAGTCATGGCCGGACCACCTTTTAATTCCGGGACGGTTGAGTCGGGGGCGGGATGATCCTCATCCCGCCCCAGCAACGCGACGGCTCTGGGCAACCCTATTTCTTCAGTTTCTCGACCGCCAGGACGAACTCCTTGACCTCGGGAATTTCCGCCGAATACTTCTCGATGACCGGTTTGACCGCCTTGGTGTATGAAGCCGCGTCTATCTGATTGATCTTGACTCCTTGATCCTTCATGACCTGCATGTATTTCTCGTTGGCCACCTTGGCCCCCGCCAGGCTCGCTTTCGCCGTTTCGACGGCCGCCGTTTCGGCCGCGGCCTTCTCCTCCGGCGTCAAGGAGTTCCAGGCCTTCATGCTCATGAGGAGCAGGATGGCGTTGTTGAAATGTCCCGAAATGGTTATGAACTTGCTGACCTCGTAGAATTTGCTCGCGTTGGCGCCGATCACGTCGCTCTCGAAACCGTCAATGGTGCCGGCCTGCATGGCCGTATACACTTCGGTATAGGGAATCGGCGTGGGATTCATGCCCAGGGACTTGAAGATGTCTATATGCACCGGCGATTGCATGGTGCGCAGTTTGAGCCCCTTCAAATCGTCGAGGCCCTTGATTTCCTTCCTGGTGAAAAAATGCCGGAAGGGCTGAAAAGTGAAGGACAAGGCCCTCAACTTCACCTTTTCTTCCAGTTTCTTGAGCAATTTTTTTCCTGCTTCTCCGGCTTCGGCCTTATATACCAGATCATAGTCGTTGTTGAAGATATACGGCATATCCGTGCCGACCAGAATCTTGGTGTAGGCGGCCACTACTGGAGCCGAGATTACCCCCACGTCCAGGGTGCCCATCTGGATCGCTTCGAACATTTCCTTGTCGCCGCCCAGTTGTCCGCCGGGGAAAAGGTCGAATTTGACCTGGCCCTTGGTCTTTTCCGTAAGCGTCTTGGAGAAGGTTTCCGCGGCCACGGTGTAAGGATGATCGGCCTGACGGGCCACCACCCAGCCCAGACGCATGTTCTTTTCGGCCGCGCCGGCCGGGTCAACAGCGCCGGTCAGTATCATTGCGCCAAGAATCAGCGCCAAGGCTAGTCCATACTTCTTCATTTTCATTCCTCCATTTTTTTCTTCTTAAAAAGAATGTTTTCTATTTCCCGACCGAATGATTACCGAAGACCGCTTCACCTCCTTTCGAATGCCGTCGGGCAAAGCCTGGGGTTCAGATGATCCGAGCACGGAGAACGGTGCGGTTACTTTCTTTCGGAAAGAGACCAGGCCAGTTGGCAGATGTTGTTGACCGACATGCCGTACTTGTCCCAAAGCGCTTCCGCCGGGGCGACGTCGCCGAAGACGTCGGGTATGCCCAGCCGCTTGATCAGGACATTGGTCTTCTCCTCGGAAACGGCTTCCGCCACCGCGCTGCCCAGGCCGCCGATGATGTTGTGTTCCTCGATGGTGATTATTCCCTTGGTTTCCGCTGCGGCCTTCAACAGGATTTCTTTGTCCAGCGGCTTGAGGGTGTGCATGTCAATGACCCGGGCGGAAAGGCCGGAGGCCTTCAGCTCCTTGGCCGCTTGAACCGCGCGGGCCACCATGACGCCGGTGGCCACGATGGTCACGTCGCCGCCCTCGAGGACCGTTATGGCCCGGCCGATTCGATAATCTTCCAGTTCCCGGTAAATCACCGGGCTATCCCCCCGGCCGAGCCTGATGTACACCGGCCCCCAATATTCCACGGCCGCCCTTACCGCCAGCTTGGTTTCCAGCGCGTCGGCCGGGGCGATGACCACCATGTTCGGAATGGAGCGCATGATGGCCAGGTCCTCTTCGCAGAAATGCGTGGCCCCGGCCGTGCCGACGCTCAAGCCCGAATGGGTCACCACGATCTTGACGTTCAGCTTCGGATAAGCGATCGAGGTCCGGACCTGTTCCGACGAGCGCATCGAGGCGAACACGGCGAAGGTGCTGGCCACGGGTATCTTGCCGCTCAGGGCCAGTCCGGCCGCCGTGCCCATCATGTTCTGTTCCGCGACGCCCATGTTGAAAAAGCGATTCGGAAAGGCCTGGGCGAAAGCGCAGGTCTTGGTGGATTCGGAAAGGTCGGCGTCCAGAACGAATAAGTTCTCTTTTTCCTTTCCCAGTTCGATAAGGACTTCCCCGTAAGCTTCCCTGGTCGAACGGACGATATGATCGTTTTCCAGCAGCATTTATTCACACCCCACTTCGCCTCTGGCCTTCCGGTAGAGTTCGCCGCTGGGGGCTTTACCGTGCCATTCGGCCTGGCATTCCATAAAGGAGACCCCCTTGCCCTTGATGGTCTTGGCGATAATAATTGTTGGTTTGCCCTTGAGCCGCCGGGCCTCCTCGACGGCGTCGATGATCCGGGCCATATCATGCCCGTCTATTTCGATCACGTTCCAGCCGAAACCGCTCCATTTTTCCGCCAGCGGCTCCAAGGCCATTACCGTTTCCGTCGAGCCGTCTATCTGCAGGCTGTTCCGGTCAATGAAGGCCGTAAGGTTGTCGAGTCGGTAGTGGGCCGCGGCCATGGCCGCTTCCCAGACCTGTCCCTCCTGGATTTCCCCATCCCCTAGCAGGACGAAGACCCGGTAGTCCTTGCCGTCGTATTTGGCCGCCAGGGCCAGGCCATCGCCCACGGACAAACCCTGTCCGAGGGAGCCGGTGGTCATCTCGACTCCGCGCGTCTTGTTCATGTCGGGATGACCCGGGAGCTTGCTCCAGGGCCGCCGGAAATCGGCCAGTTCCTCGACGGGAAAGAAACCTCTTTCGGCCAGGACGGCATACAACAGCGCGCTGGCGTGGCCCTTGCTCATGATGAAGCGGTCGCGATCCGGCCACTTGGGATTCTCAGGGTCCAGGCGCATGATTTTGAAAAATAAAGAAGCCACGATCTCCACGGCGGACAAGGAGCCGCCGGGGTGGCCCGAGCCTGCGTCGCCGACCTCGCGGATGATATGCCGGCGTATTCTCCGGCACTTCTCTTCCAGAAAAGCCAGGTCGTTGTTCATTCTTGAATCCGCTCCCTTCTTTTTCAGTCAACTTCGGGATAAAGAAGGATTTTAAATCCCTTCTTGTCCTCGAAGGCCTGGAAGGCCTTCTCCCATTCCGGCATCGAGAATTCACCGCTCACCAGAGGCTCCAATTTAACCCTGCCGCTCTCGACCAGCTTCAGGGCCCGTTCCCAGGACGTCCAACGCTGACTCATCACTCCGGTGACCTTGAGTTCCTTGAGGGCCACTTTTTCGAAATCAATAGTGATCGGTCGGCCGAACAGCCCCACCTGGGTATACCTCCCGCCTTTCTTGATAAGCTCGAAACAGGTGTTGACCGCGGCCTGACTCCCCGAGCATTCCAAGGCGACGTCGGCCCCCTGGCCCTTGGTCAGTTCGAGGATTTCCCTTGGCAGGTCCTGTTCCTCGACGTTGATCGCGCAGTCGGCCCCGAGTCGCCGGGCCATACTCAACCGCTCCTTATCCACCGATGTGCCCGCGACCAACACCCTGGCGCCTTCGGCCTTGGCCGCCTGCATGGCCAGTAGGCCGATGGGTCCCGGACCCGTCACCAAGACCAGGTCCTCGGCCCGGATTTCCGTCAATTCTAGGCCATGAACCACGCAAGCCAGGGGCTCGCAGAGGGCCCCGGCCTTGAAGCTGACGTTGTCCGGGATGCGGTGGGTCATTCTTTCTTCGATGAGGCAATACCGGGCGAAGCAGCCATTGACCCCCCACCCCATCCCCAGCCGGTTGGAACAGAGATTGTAGTTTCCCACCCGGCAGTAGGGGCAGGTTCCGCAGATACAGGCCGGGGCTTCGGCCGTCACCCTGTCCCCGACCTGAAAGGCCTTCGCTCCCGGGCCCGTTTCCACGACCACTCCGCTGAATTCATGCCCCAGGATGACCGGCGGGCGGTAACGGAAACGATCATGATAGATATGGATGTCTGTTCCGCACACCCCGGCCGCCTTGACCTCGACTTTCAACTCGCCCGGTCCGGGTGAAGGTTCCGGCATATCCCGGTAAACGACGTGTCCGATGCCTTCCTTTTCTTTTACGACCGCTTTCACCTTAAAAAACCTCCGGAGATCATCGTTAAACGGCAGGGAAAGGTCTCTTCACCACGGCCGGCCTCATTCCCGTGGCTCCTCTTGTCCCCCTCAGCCGCCTTTTGAAATAACTACTCCCGGTCAACGCCGGCACGATGGCCCTCCCGGGCCAGGCCTAACCGGCGCAAGGTTTCCGCCCGGGGCACGCCCTCGGCGTCCCAGCCGCGAACGGCATAATATTCTTCCAGCATCTGTTCGAGCGGCGGCAGGTTGTCGGCCGAACCGCCGCTGCCGCGGGGTTGTTCGAGTATCCTCTCGGGCAGGGTGTCATCCCGGCGGCCGAGGCCGCATTCGAGGTTAAAGAGACGTTTCCGGTTGAAGATGCGCTCGCCGCAGCGCAACAGTTCCTCGACCGTGCAATCCAGCCCGGTGGCCAGGGATATCCAGCGGGCTAAATGCGTGGGGGTGAGGCCGCCGAACAGGGTGAATTTACATAGGGCCGCCGCGTCGTAAACCATCATGAAGTCCTGGGCCCGGGCCACCAAGGCGCCTTTGCCCTGGCTCGAAAACCGATCCAGCGGCTTTTCCACCCCCAGTTCCTGCAAACTCAGATTGCGCTCGAACACATGGCTCATGGCTTCGAGATGGCAGGCCCCCCGGTTGGCCGTGGCGTAGCCGAGGCCGAGGCTGTTGTAGGCCCGGGGCTCATGGGCCGGGAAGCTCAGGCCCTTCACCGTCATGCTTATCTTCCGCGCGGCCTCGCCGTATCTCTTGAATAGGCCCGGAAACCCCTGGGCCAGAACCGCGCCGAAGCCCCTGACTTCTCCCATTTCCCTGATCAGTTCGAGGAAGGTTTCGTTATCCCCCCATTTCAACTCCCGGCCGCCCGTGTCGGCCCGGGTGATGATGCCCTTTTCAAAGGCCTCGCAACTGAAGGCGATCAGGTTGCCGACCTCGATGGTGTCCTGGCCGTACCGGTTGCAGAGTTCGTTGGCCAGGCAGATGACCTCGAGGTCGTCTATCAAACAGGAGCCGCCGAACAATCCGAGCGTCTCATACTCGGGTCCGGCCCCCCGGACGCCGGCGTACCGGCCTTGGGTGACGGCTATCTTCCGGCCGCAGCCGATGGGACAGGCCCAGCAATGGAAGCGGCCGGTCAGGTACTTTTCCGCGAGCGCGGCCCCGCTGATCTTCAGGGCGCCCTCCTCCCAGGACCCGAGGCTCCAGTTCCTGACCGGAAAGTCGCCGATCATTTCCGCCGGGATCACCAGCCCGGCCGTGCCGAAGTCGGACATACCCCTGGTCTTTTCCTTCAAGGCCGGGACGAGGGTATTGATCGAAGCCAGCAGTTCTCCTCGATTGAACAGGGCCGGGTTTTTCCGGCCGGACACGGCGACGGCCTTGACCTTCTTCGCGCCGGCGATGGCGCCCAACCCGCACCGGGCCGCGGCCCGGCCTTCCCGGCCGTCGGTGAATATGCCCGCGATCCGGGACAACTTCTCGCCGGCCGGGCCGATCGCGGCGACCTGGGCCTGGGGGTGGGTCCTGGCCCGGACGGCTTCCTCGATCTCATAGGTGTCCAGGCCCCAGAGTGAACCGGCCGGACGGATTTCCACCGCGGCCTCGTTGATCCAAAGATAGACGGGTTCCGAGGCCTGGCCGGTGAGGATCAAGGCGTCATACCCGGCCAGTTTCAGCGACCGCCCCCAGTGGCCACCCACGCTGGCTTCACCCCAAATCCCGGTCAGCGGCGACTTGCCCGCCACGCAGTGGCGACCCGAGGACGGCGCCGGCGTTCCGGTCAACGGACCGGTGAAGAAACCCAGTATGTTATCGGGTCCGAGGGGATCGGCCCCGGCCGGCACCATCGCCGCTACCTTGGCCGCGGCCCAGCCGCCGCCCCCCAGCCAGGCGCGGGCCAACTCCTCGGTCACCGGCTCGACCAGCCAGCGCCGCTCGGTCAAATCCACCCACAATATTTTTCCGGCGTAACCGCCCAGCATGCCGCGGCCTCCGCTCAACCGCCGTCCGGAGAGAGGATGATTTTTACGAACTGCCCTGCCTCGAGGGGGTAATCATCCCGGATTATTCGATCAGCCGTCAGAACCAGCAGGTATTGCCGGCCGTAAGACCTGAAAACCCCTTCTCCCTCGAGTCTGTCCAGCAGGGCATCCGCCTTTGTACCCGGCTCGACTTCTACCTGCCGGAACTCGTCGCCGTCGTCGAACTTGAGCGGCGGATATAAGCGCAGAGAGAGAATCAAGGACGGCCCTCCTCGACCGGGCCGCGGTCGGGCTCGAGGTAATCTTCCAGAACGATATGTTCTTCGCCGGGAATACGGATTCTTTCGTACCTTTCCCGGTCGGCGTTCGAGGGAATGGTCGCGTCAAGGCCCATCTTGTCGCTGATCCCGTCTTCACTCGAGGGGTCCAGCCTGTTGCCCGCGGCCCGGGGAACGATGAAGACGTCCCGCTGGGCCTGGCACCGGGTGGCCACGGCCCATTCCACCTCGAGCGGATCGAAGATGTTCACGTCGTTGTCCACCACCACCACGTGTTTGATTTCCTGGCTGCTGGCGAAGGCGGCGAACATGGCGTTCTTGGCCTCGCCTTCATTTTGTTTGTCCAGGGCGATGACGGCGTGGTAGCGGCAGGTCCCGCCAGGGGTCAGATGGACGCGGCGGGTCGTGGGCGCCGCGTGGCGGACCAGTTGCAGCAGCGAACCTTCCCGGGGAATGGCGCCCAACAGCAGGTGCTCCATGGTGGCCGGAACGATGGTGTGGTATATGGGCTCCCGCCGGCAGGTCAGGGCCGTCAACTCGATGACCGGCCGTGGGGCCGCGGGGCCGTAGTATTTCGGATACTCGCCGAAGGGGCCTTCCTTTTCCCTCGTTTTCGGCAGCAGGCGTCCTTCCAGGATAATTTCCGCCTGGGCGGGCGCCTCGAGGTCCACCGTCTCGCACTTCACCAGTTCCAGCGGCCGGCCGTACAGAGCGCCGGCGATGGTGAATTCGTCCACTCCCGGAGGGGTCAGGGCCTGGGAGGCCAGCAACAGCAGGGGATCGAGACCGATGGCTATGGCCACTTCGAGAGGCCGGCCGGCCGCCTCGGCCGCCCGGTGAAACTGGTGGAGATGGCGGGGCAGTATCAGGATGCCCAGGCGGTCGGGCCCCAGAACCTGCAAGCGATGAATGGATACATTTCTTACACCCGTCCGCGGGTCCTTGGCCGCCAGGACGCCGGCCGTAATGTACGGCCCGCCGTCTTTTTCATGATGGACGGGTATGGGCAGGCCGCCCAGGTCCACCGGGCTGATGATTCTCTCCTTGACCGGCGCGGCCTCGGCCGCGACCATCAGGCAGTCCAAAGGGTTGGCCTGGGCCTGGGCGAAGCGTTCCGCCACCTCGTCCGGAGACACTTCCATGGCCGCGGCGAAATGCTCCCTGGTCGAAGCCAGGCCCGTAACCACGGGCAGGGATGAGTCGCCGGGCTGCTCGAAGTACAGGGTGTATCTCCCGTCGGCTTTTTTGCCCAGGGCCGCCAGTTCGAATCTCAGGGCCACCTGTTTTTTCACGCGCCGGAGGGAACCCCGCTTCTCGAGAGCGGCCAACCAGGCGCGCAGCGACGTATGAGTCATGACGATCACCTATCGGTCAAGCCGGCCCGCCAGGCCGGGACGGCCGGGACGGAGGCGGAGCGGGAACTGAACATCGTCTCCCCGCGGCCTAGGGGTGCGTCCGACTTCTGGCCAGGCCGGCCATCTCGGCGCAGACCTCTATGATCCAGTCTTCCTGGCCGCCCACGGTCTTGCGGCGTCCCAACTCCACCAGGACGTCCCGGAAGTCCACGTTGAATTTTTCCGCGGCCCGGAAGGTGTGCAGCAGGAAGCTCGAGTACACGCCGGCGTAGCCCAGGATCAGGGAGGCGTTGTCAATGACCTGAGGCCGCTTCATCAGCGGGACCAAGACTTGTTCCGCCGTATCCATCAAGGTGTAAAGATCGACGCCGGTTTCTATCCCCGCCTTTTCCAGAACCGCGGCCAGCACCTCTATCTGGGCGTTGCCGGAGCCGGCGCCCAAGCCCCGCAGACACCCGTCCAGGTATTCGGCCCCGGCTTCCACGGCCGCCAGTTCATTGGCCACGGCCAGGGACAGGTTGTTGTGGGCGTGAAAACCGATCGGGACTTTCAAGACGTCCTTGGCCGCCTGAAGGCGCTCCCGAACCTGTTGGGGCAGCAGGGCTCCGGCCGAGTCCATGTAGTAAATGATGTCCGCGCCGTAGCTTTCCATGAGCTTGGCCTGGACCGCCAGGTCCTGGGGCGGGATCATGTGCACCATCATCAGCGCGCCGATGCTGGTCATGCCCAACTTTTTGGCCAGATCGATGTGCTGTTCGGAGATGTCGGCTTCCGTGCAGTGGGTGGCGATCCGGGCCGCCCCGGCCCCGATTTCATGGGCGGCCCTCAACTCCTCGATGGTGCCTATTCCGGGCAGCAACAGCACGCACAGCTTGGATCGCTTTAAAACCCGCACCACGGCCCGGTGCAGATGCTCTTCCGGGTGCCGGGAAAAACCGTATTGGATGGAACTGCCCGCCAGCCCGTCGCCGTGACCCACCTCCAAAAAGGAAACCCCGGCCCGGTCCAGGCCTTCGGCCAGGCGGGCCGCGTCCTCCGGACTGAAGCAGTGGCTGACGGCGTGGTCTCCGTCCCTCATGGTGGTATCAATGATTTCTATCTTTCTATTGAAACTCATGGGGCTTCCTTTCAGGGCCGTCCTGACAGTTGGCGGGCATAACCCTCGCCCACGGCCACGGCGGCCGAAGTCATGATGTCCAGGTTGCCTGAATACTTGGGCAGATAGTCCCCGGCCCCTTCGATCTCCAGGATCACGGTGACGCGGTCGCCGTCGAACCAGGGCGCGAGCTTGAGATGATAACCGGGGACGTATTGCTGCACCCTTTTGACCATGTCCTCCACGGAGCGGGTGATGGCCGCCTGGTCCGGATTCTCGACCAGGGCGTGGACCGTGTCCCTCATGGTGATGGGCGGATCGGCGGGATTCAGGATGATGATGGCCTTCCCCTTCCCGGCGCCGCCGATGATCTCCACCCCGCGCGAGGTGGTCTGGGTGAATTCATCGATGTTCTGGCGGGTCCCCGGACCGGCGCTCTTGCTGGCGATCGAGGCCACGATCTCGCCGTAGCGGACGGGTGTCACCCGGCTGATGGCGGCCACGATGGGTATGGTGGCCTGGCCCCCGCAGGTGATGAGGTTGACGTTGGTCTTGTCCAGATGGGCTCCCAGGTTCACCGAGGGAACCACGTAGGGCCCCACGGCCGCCGGAGTCAGATCAATGGCGATCTTCCCGGCCCGTTCGAACAAGGGGGCGTTGGCCTGGTGAGACCTGGCGCTGGTGGCCTCGAAAACGATCCGGCAGTTGCCGTTCAGAACGCCGTTCACGCCTTCCAGAGACGTTTTGAAGCCATGTTTTTGGGCCAGGGCCAGGCCCTGGGAATTGGGGACGATGCCGCTGACGACTTCCACCTCCAGGTAGGGATTGCGCATGATTTTGAACATCAAGTCCGTGCCGATGTTGCCGGGTCCTAAAATGCCGACTTTGACCTTTTTATCCATTTTTGTTGTCCTTGCTCTCCTAGCCGGGTGCGTTTCTTGAGGGAAAGAACCCAGGTCGCCGGCGAACCTTGAAAAAAGCGGGTTCCGAGGGAAGGGCGGATTTTCCTTCTTTCTATGGTTGCCCGCTCAGGTGTTTCTTCTTCAATACCTCCGAGATCATCTCGGTGGTGTTTTTGACCAGGGGGATGAGCCGTCGTAGATCGTTCTCCCTGAATCTTTCCTTTGGTCCCGAGATGCTGAGGGCGGCCAGCACCTCCTCCTTGGCCCCTCTTACCGGCGCGGCCACGCATTTCAACCCGACTTCGATCTCCTCATTATCAACGGCATAACCTTGTTTCCGAATGCGGGTCAGTTCCACCTTCAAGGTCCGGGCATCCGTAATAGTGTTTTGGGTGAACCGCTTCAGGCCTCTTTCTTTTATTATCTGGTCCACCGTTTCCTCGGGCATGAAGGCCAGCAACACCTTGCCTACTCCGGAACAGTGGGCCGGGAGTCTCCAGCCGATGCGGGACACCACCCGGATGGCCTTTTTCCCTTCCAATTTGTCGAGATAAAGGGCTTCGCCATGATCGAGCACCACCAGGTGCACGGTCTCGTCGCATTTCTCCTTGAGTTCTTCCATGAAAGGATGGGCCAGGTTGCGTATCTCCGTCCGGCCCACCACCAGCGAACCCAGGTAGTAAAACTTGAAGCCCAGACGGTACTTCAACGACACGGGTTCCCTTTCCAGGTACCCGCCTTCTTCCAGCATGTTCAGGATGCGAAAGGTGGTCGACTTGTTCAGGTTCAGGGCGCCGTGGATTTCCGTGGCGGTGAGTTCTTTCCCCCTTTCGTCGAAAAGCTCCAGGATATCGAATACCTTTTGGAGCACCTTGATCTGGTAGGTCTTTTGGTTTTTTGTTTTTTCGCTCTCGTTTTTCAAAGTGTCCTTCTCCTGGCCAGACCCCTCGAAACCGTTGTTGCCAGCTTCAACTCCCTGTTCGCCCGTGCGCCATTTAGTATCACAATATGAAACTACTTTCCCTCAATGTAAAATAGGAGGCAGGGCTTGTCAAGAAAAATTTTTTCCCGGGCGCCGCCGGCCGCCGGCGATACTGCTTTAATTAGTTAGTTAATTCAATATGATGTGACCACGGATGGCCGGACATGACCCCGGAGGGGAGGCCGAAGGCCCTGGAACCGTTCCCTAGCCTTGAACCCCGCCGCCCACCCGGTCCGGAAATGTAGCCGGTGCTACCGACGTCTCTATACCCGGCCCTTAGAATGTGGTACTAGGTTCGAACCGGCCTCCCAGGCTGGAGGCCCGTTTGATCCGATCAATTCGGCGTTCCCTAGAAGGAGGAAAAAACATGGAGATCGAAGCCAAGGTCCTGGAGTCCGTCAACCGGGCCGGGCGCGTCGGCGTCCTGGCCACCGCCGACCGGACAGGCCGCCCCAACGCCGCCTACTTCGGCAGCCCTCGACTGAACCAGGACGGAACCCTGATCATGGGCCTCATGAACAACCGGAGCCTGAAAAATCTGGAGCAAAGCCCGCTGGCCGTCTTTTTCACCGTGGAAAAAGCGCCGGTGGACTTTCAGACGCCCGGGTGGCGGCTGTATCTGAAGGTCAGGGAGATTCAGAAACAGGGGCCGATTCTTGACGGCGTGCGCGAAGCCATAGCCGCCAAGGCGGGTAAGAACGCGGCCGCCCTCATCCAGGCCGGCGTCGTCTTCGAGGTCACGGAAGTCCGACCGCTGGTGGACATGGGTTGAACAACCTGGTCCCCGCCGGCGCCGGAAAGAACCGCCGGCGCCGGCCGCAACGTTCCGGTCCGTCGGGCCGAAGGAAGCCAGGGTAACGGAATGGAATGTCCCTGCCGGAAAATGGCCGAAGGACTCGAGGTGAGTCCGGCCTGCATCGGCGGCCTTTGGCTGTTCGAAAGCATAACTCTGGCCGAACTCGAGGCCCTGGCCGGTCAAGCCGTCCGCCGCCGGTTCCGGGCCGGCGAATACATCTTTCGACAAGGGGACCCGGCCAACCACATGTTCTTGATCAAGGCCGGCAGGGTCAAACTGGCCAAGGTCACGGAAGAGGGCCAGGAAATCACCCTGGATATACGCCAGGCCGGCGATTTCCTGGGCGAGAACATCGTCAACGAAGACGAAGCCTTCCCGGTTTCGGCCGTCTGCCTGGCGGAAACCCTGACCTGCGGTTTCACCAAGGCCGGCTTCGAGAACCTGGTCCTGGCTCACCCGCGGATCGGCCTGCAGGTGATCAAGAACCTGAGCCAAAGAATAGATCGACTCACCAGCCGGCTGGGCAGCATGAGCCTCACGGTCTTGGAGGAACGCCTGTATCAGGTTTTGGTCAACGTGGCCAGGGAGCATGGTATTGCCGTGAAGAAGGGGCGGGCCATAGCTTTTCCCTTGACCCACGAGGAATTGAGCTTCCTGGTGGGGGCTCACCGGGTCAGCATCACTAGGGCCATGAAGTCTTTGTCCGAGACCGGCCGCGTCATCCGGGACGGACGGACCCTGATCGTGACCGGCGCGGGCCGGGACCTGATCCCGGACCGGCCCTGACCTCCGGACGGAAATCGGATTTCGAGGAGAAGAAAATGGAAAGCGGGACGGAAAACAACCTGGCCGTGCTTTGGGTCTCTAGGGACAAGGAGGCGGCCCTGAACATGGCTTTCATGTACGCCAAGAATTCCAAACTGAAGAACTGGTGGGCCCAGGTCCGCCTGATCGTCTGGGGGCCATCCGCGCCTCTGCTGGTAAATGATAAGGACTTGCAGGCGGAACTGGAAGAGTTGAAGAAAGCCGGGGTCGAACTCCAGGCGTGCAAGGCCTGCGCCGATAGATACCAAGTCGGCCCCCGACTCGAACAACTGGGCGTGGACGTGATCTACATGGGGCAACCCCTGACGCATTATCTCAAGAACGGCTGGACCGTGCTGACCGTGTGAACCCTCGCTTTTTTCGGGCTTGAAAACAGGGACGGCTCACCGGTATTCTTCCGGAGGCGGGTTTATAACCGGGAGTATATCGGGCCATGCGCTGGAAGACCGGCTGTCTGATCGTCTGCGGCGGACTGGGGCTTTTGATCGGCCTGGCCATGTACCTGGCCTCTACCTTGACTTCCGGGGCCACCAACGCCGCCGGCGTCTTCCTGAACATGGCCGGCCAGGGCCACCACCGCGGGGCCTATGAGGCCCTGGCCCCGGTCTATAAGGCCAGATTGACCGAAGCCGAGTTCAAGAAAGAGATCGTTCGGCTGGGCTTGAACCGCTACGTCGCGGTCGAATGGTCCAGCCGGAGCGTTGACGGCGGCCGGGCCGACCTGAGCGGATTCTTCACCACCCACAAGGGGGAAAGGCTGCCCCTTTCCCTCACCCTGGTCCGCCTGAACGGCCAATGGAAAGTGCTGTCCCTGGGCGGGAAGACCCGGTCCGAGAAGGACAAACGAGGCCCGGACTTGCCTCCGCCCCGGGATACTTCACCCCGGCCTGATCCCTGTCCGAGTCAGCCCTGGTGAGACGGAATGGACGTCCTTCGCTTCCGCTCGGCCCGGGCCAAACACAGCGGCGGGACCCGATCCATCCCTCGGACCGGTTGACACGACGCCCGGCCCTGGAATAATCTCGCCCTGTTTGATCCGCTCCGGTGGAAAAATGAGGCGGAACAAAAGAGAGCGGGCGGAGCGAGATGTCCGACTATCGCGCCGCCCCGGTGGCTAAAGAGGTCGGCGGCATGACGCGAACCGCCATAATGGAATACCTGGACCGATCTGGCGTGCCTTACCTGGTCAAGGCCCACCAGAGGCCGGTCTTCACCTCGCAGGACGCGGCCCGGGAAAGAGGGGTCAGGCTTTCCCAGATCGTCAAGACCATGCTCCTGAAGTCTCCGGAAGGTCGGGTTCTGGTGGCCGTGCTGCCGGGTCACCGCCGGCTCGACCTGAAAAAGCTCAAGAAGTGCACCGGACACAAAAACCTCGAATTCATGGATGGAGATTCCATCCGGACCGCCCTGGGCCTGGTGGTAGGCGCCATCGCGCCCGTGGGCGACCTGGCCCGGCGCTTTCCGGTCTTTGTGGACGCGGGGGTTTTTGACGAGGAGCACGTGGATATCAGCAGCGGAGATCCTACGGCCGGCCTCGAACTCGCCAGCCGGGATTTACGGCGCCTGCTGGCCGGCGCCGCCGTGGCGGACCTGGCCCGATGAGACGGCCGTCCTGGCTGGTATGAGGTTTGGATACATGGAACATGGTCCTTGGGAAATCAAACTGCTAGGCGCGGACCGCCGGGTGGCGGCCCGGGCCGGGCAGAACCTCCTGGCCGCCCTGGCCCAGGCCGGTGTGCCCATCCGCTCCGATTGCGGCGGCCAGGGCAAGTGCGGCAAATGCCAGGTTTATCTGATCTCGGACAGCGGGGCCGGATCGACGGAAGAAGTTTTGGCCTGTCAGACCGCCATGAGGGCAAACCTGGTGGTCGAGATTCCGCCCCGGAGCCTGGGCTATCAGGCCGAAGTGGTGGCCAAGCCCAGGCTCAGGCGGACCGACTGGCCGGCGCCGGGCCGGGCGGCCCGGGGTCATGGCCTGGCCCTGGACCTGGGCACCACCACCATGGCCGTCTTTCTCTGCGATCTGGCCGAAAACCGCGTCCTGGCCACGGCCGTGGCCAGAAACCCCCAGGCCTTCTGGGGCGCGGACGTGATGAGCCGGATCACCGCGGTGAGCCAGGACCAACGGAACCTGGAACGGCTTCAGGTCGCCGCTGTTTCGGCCGCCGCCGACCTGGCCCGGTCCTTGCTCGGGCCGCTCGATCTTCCGGCCGAGGACATCCTCGAGTGGGTGGTGGTGGGTAACCCCACCATGATCCACCTCTTTCTGGGGACGGACCCTTACTCCCTCGGACGCTCGCCCTTTCAGCCGGCTTTCCAAGAGACCCAGAAGCGCCTGGCCGTCGAGCTGGGACTTCCCGCCGGTCCTTCGGCCGACCTGATCACCCTGCCTCTAGTCTCCGGGTTCGTGGGCGCGGACATCATCGCCGCGGCCCTGACCCACGACCTGGACAGGGATTCGGACGGACTGCTGGTCATGGACATCGGCACCAACGGCGAACTCATGCTGGCCGCTTCGGGTCGCCTCTGGGCCACGTCCTGCGCCACCGGACCGGCCCTCGAGGGCGCGGCCATATCCTGCGGCCTGCCGGCCGTGTCCGGGGCCATTGACCGGATGTCCTTGGGACCGAACGGTCCGTCGTACACCACCATTCAGCGCCGGCCGGACAAGCCGGTCAAGCCTAGAGGCCTCTGCGGATCGGGCATAGTCAGCGCAGTGGCCGCCCTGGTGAAAAACGGAGTGCTCGACCCCAGCGGCCGCTTCAGCCGCGAACGGGCCGGGGTTCGCCTGCGGCGCAACCAGGAAGGCGTCGAGGAGTTCGTCCTGGTCCGATCCGAGGACACCGCCGTCGGCCAGGACATCACGCTCACCCAGAAGGACGTGCGGGCCGTGCAACTGGCCAAGGGCGCGCTCTACACCGGCGTGCGCCTGCTCTGCCGTCAGGCCGGCCTGGCCCGGCCCGGGCGGGTGCTGCTGGCCGGCGCCTTCGGCAGCCACCTCGATATCGACGATCTTCTGACCATCGGCCTGCTTCCGGCCGAAACGGCCGGCCTGGTGGAATCCGTGGGCAACGCCGCCGGCGAGGGCGCGGTGCTGGCCTTGATGGACCGGGAATATCTGGATCGGGCCGAAGCGATGAGGCGGCGGACCCAGGTCCTGGAGCTGGCCGCCCACCCCGACTTCCAGACGACCTTCCTCGACTCCCTGGCCTTCCCCTGCCCCGGTCTTTAGGGCCGGGCCGGCCCCCGGGTCCATAATACCATAAATTTACCCTAGTTGGGTCTCCGGCCGGAAGCGCGCTTCCGGCCGGACAGAAAAAGCTTGACATTCGGGCCGTAATGTTGAAAGTAAACTATCAGTGCATTGAGTAATGAAAAGAATCTTACATTTCAGAAACCCGCGGGGCCGATCCGGCGGCCCGGGCCGTCCTCCCTCATGACCGCTCGACCGACTCGGACCGGGACGGAGCGATCAATAAATGATGGGGTTTGGAGCGTCAGGCTTCAATTAATCCGTTAACGCAGGGAAGGAGAAAGAGATGAGCAGGAAAGTTTGTTTGGCTATTGTAGTGGGATTGTGCCTGGTGGCTTTCTTGGGCTCGACGGCGCTGGCCGCCGATACGCTCAAGAAGATCAAGGACCGGGGCGTGATCGTCCTCGGCGTCAAGGCCGATTACCGGCCCTACGGCTACCTGGACGCCTCCGGCAAGAACGTGGGCATGGAAATTGACATGGCCAACGACCTGGCCAAGCGCCTGGGCGTAAAACTGGAGTTGATCAACGTTCAAACGGCCAATCGGCAGGATTTCCTGATCCAGGGCAAGATAGACCTGATCCTGGCCACCATGTCTGAAAATCCCCAGCGGCGGGCCGTGCTGGGCGTGATCGATCCCGGCTATTACGCCGGCGGCACCAACATCCTGACCAAGAAGTCCAACGCCTTCAAAAAGTGGGAACAGCTTCGCGGCAAGAAGGTCTGCGGCACCCAGGGCGCCTATTACAACAAGCCGGTGGCCGAAAAATACGGGGCCGAGATAGTGGCTTTCCCGGGTACGGCCGAGGCCATGACCGATTTGATGGCCGGCAACTGCGTGGCTTTTCTCCAGGACAGCACGCTGATCCAGGGCATGCTGGGAGACCCCAAGTGGAAGGATTACGAGATGCCCATGCCCACGGAAGATGAAAAATCCTGGCACCTGGCCGTGCCCAAGGAGGAATTGGGCGGCCCCTACGGCCAGGCCATCCAGAAGATAGTTATCGATTGGCACAAGTCCGGCTACCTGTTGGGACTGGAAAAGAAATGGAAGCTGATCCCCTCGCCCTTCGTCGCCGAGATGAACAAGAAATACAAAGGTAAGTGATCCGGGGCGGGCGGCGCCCGGCCCCGGCGCCGCCCCGGCCAGGACGATTTCCGACCGGGAGCCAATCGGCCCGTCAACCCGGTCGCAATTGGAGATGATAAGTGGAAGCCGTCTGGGAATGGTTCGCCTGGTTGTATCGAGAGCACGGCATCAACCTGACCGTGTTCTACGACGCCTACGACCGGCGGATGTTCTTCCACGGCTTCGTCACCACGGTCTGGATCTCCGTGGTCTGCATCTTCTTCAGCGTGATCATCGGCGTGATCGGCGCCTGGCTGCAGGGGTCGCACCTGCGGATAACCCGGCGCCTCGTCTATTGGTACATCCAATTCTTTCGCAACACGCCGCCCCTCATCCAGCTTTATTTCTTCTATTTCGCCGTGGGCAACCTGCTGCCGCGCCTGCCCAACGCGGCCGGGACCATGGCCCCGCCGCTCAGCAACTTCGCCTGGGCGGTCATATCCTTTTCCTTCTTCGCCGGCGCTTTCAACGTGGAAATCTTCCGGGCCGGCATCGAGGCCGTGCCCACGGCCACCATCGAAGCCGCCGAATCCCTGGGCTACACCAGGCTCCAGACCTACATCAACGTCGTGCTGCCCCTGGCCTTCCGCATCAGCCTGCCGGCCCTGAACAACAATCTGGTCAACCTGGTCAAGACCACAACCCTGGCTTACGCCATCGCCGTGCCGGAGTTGATGTACGTCTCGGCCCAGATCTGGTCGGAAGCGGCCAACGTGGGGGAGATGATGAACCTGCTGCTGCTATTGTATATCGGCCTCATCGCCGTGCTGATCTGGGGGATGGACCGTTTGGAGACAAAATTGCGCATTCCCGGTTACAGCGTCTAGGGGCCGAGGCCATGTCCGGGCCGACCATCACTCCCGTCCTCCTGAAGCCTGCTCCGACCGCCGGCCCCAATCCTGATTGGGGCAACGATCGCGGCTTCAGCGGGTTCGTATCCGATGCCAGGCTAGGGCTGGTGCTGGCCCTGGCCCTGGGCCTCTCCCTCACCGCCGGCGAGGTCCTGGCCGCCGTCTCTCAAGAGCCCGGCGTCCTGGCCACGGTCTGGAAGTGGCTGCCCTTGATGACCAAGGGGTTCCTGTTGAATCTCCTGGTCAGCGTCCTGTCCATGAGCATCGGCACGGCCGCGGGCCTGGCCCTGGGCCTGGTCCAGATGTCCCACTTCAAACCAGTGGGCAAGACGGCCGGCCTGCTCACCCAGTTCTTCCGCAACGCACCCTGGTTGGTCCTGGTCTTTTACACCATCACCCTCATACCTTTTGAACTGCAGGTCGGCGGGTACATAGTTCCTTTTCCGGCCTGGATCAAGGCCACGGTCGGTCTGTCCTTGCCGGTGATGGCCAACGTGTCCGAGATAGTCCGCGGCGGCATCCAATCCATCCCGCTCAGCCAGTGGGAGTCGGCCGAGGCTTTGGCTTTCAGCCGGTTTCAAACCATGTGGTTCATCATACTGCCCCAATGCCTCAAGCGCATGCTGCCGCCCTGGATGAACCTCTACGCCATCCTGACCACCGCCTCGCCCCTGATCTCCCTGGTGGGGGTGGACGACGCCCTGACCATGACCCGGGCCGCGCTTCAGGCCGAACAAAGAATCGACCTGCTTCTGCCCATGTACCTGGCCCTGCTGATCATGTTCTTCGTTTACTGTTATCCCATCGCCGTCTGGACGGTCCGCCTCGAGAGGCGCTACGCGGTGAAGGCTTAAGGAAGAAAACATGGCCTGGAACCAGGATCAACCGATAGTCAGCCTCCTTGACGTGCATAAATATTTCGATAAGGTCGAAGTCCTGCGCGGCATAAGCTTCGACGTGGCCAAAGGCGAAGTGATCTGCATCATCGGGCCTTCCGGTTCCGGCAAGTCCACCCTGCTCAGATGCGTCAACGCCCTGGTGCCTCTGACCTCGGGCTCGATCAAGGTCAAGGGCCTGGAAGTCAACGACGCCAAACTCGACAAGCTGGAGTTGAGAAAAATCGTGGGCATGGTCTTCCAGCAATACAATCTCTTTCCCCACAAAACGGCCCTGCAGAACGTGATGATGGCCCCCATCCAGGTGCTCAAACAGAACAAGGAGGAAGTCCGGGAACGGGCCTATCGCCTGATAGCCAAGGTCCGCCTGCAGGGGAAGGAGAATTTCTATCCTGGCGAGCTTTCGGGCGGGCAGCAGCAGCGGGTGGCTATCGCCCGGTCCCTGGCCATGATGCCGGACATCATGCTGTTCGACGAAGTGACCGCGGCCCTGGACCCCGAGACCAAGAAAGAAGTGCTTTTCGCCATACGCGATCTGGCCGAAGAGGGTATGACCTGCATGATCGTGACCCACGAGATGAATTTCGCCCGCGAAATAGCCGATCGCGTCTATTTCACCGACCACGGGGTCATCGTCGAGCAGGGCACGCCGGAGGAGTTGTTCGGTTCGCCCCGGGACCCGAGGACCCGGGAGTTTTTAAGCCAGGTGTTATGAGTTCGGCGACGGGGAGCGGCAACGGTATGACGATCAGTCTGGCGGACGTACTGGCCGAGTGGGCGGTTTCTCTGACCGGAGACGCCGTCCCGGCGGCGGTTATCGGGAAAGCCAAGCGCAGCCTGGTGGACGCGATCGGCGTCGCCGTGGCCGGGGCGGAACATCCCACCACCCGGATGATCCGGGAGGCGGCGGTCGAGGAATACGCGGCCGGGCCCTGTCGGGTGCTGGGGTCCGGCGGAATCAAACTGTCGGCCCCGGGCGCGGCCCTGGTGAACGGCGTGGCCGCCCACGTCCATGACTTCGACGACACCTGCTACGACGGCATAGTTCATGGTTCGGCCGCGGTCTGGCCGGCCGCGGCCGCCGCGGCCGAGGCCGCCGGCGCCTCGGGCCGGGATTTCCTGTTCGCCTTCATCGCCGGGGTGGAAGTCGAGTACGCCCTGGGCCGGCTGCTGACCGACCATCTCTATTGGAAAGGCTGGTGGAACTCGGGCCTTTTGGGGGCCCTGGGCGCGGCCGCCGCGGCGGCCAGGGCCCTGTCCCTGGAACCGGCCGCGGCCCGGAACGCCTTGAGAATCGCGGCCTGTCAGGCCACCGGCCCCCGGGTCCTCCTGGGCACGCCGGTGAAACCCTATGCCCTGGGTTGCGCGGCCGCGGCCGGCGTCCGGGCCGCCCTCATGTCCCGGCGGGGCCTGACCGGCCCGGAAAAGGCCTTCGAACACGACCAGGGGTTCATAAAGCTGTTCAATGACGGCCTCTGCCGACCGGAGGTCCTGGAGGACCTCGGCCGCCGCTTCAGCCTGGAATCGCCGGGCGTGGCTTTCAAGCTCTACCCGGTCTGTTCCGCGGCCCAGGCCGCGGTCGAGGCCACGGCCTCGATCCTGGCCGAAGAGAAAATGCCGGCCGGCCAGGTGGAAAAAGTCCTTTGCCGGGTCACGCCCCTCGTGGCGGTCTGTCTAGAATACGACCACCCGGGCACGGTCACCGAGGCCCAGTTCAGCCTGCCTTTCGCCGTGGGCTGCCTGCTGGCCTATGGCCAGCTGGGGGTGGCCGAACTGTCGGAAGCGGTGCTTAGGGACCCCGACCTCCTGGCGCACATGGCCAAGGTGGAAATGGAGGCTTCGGAAACTCTGGTCGCCTCGGAATCGGCCCGAAAGGACTATCCCGAGGCGGCCCTGGTCACGATCTTCACCAGGGACGGACGCAAATTCGAGAAGTTCAACGGCGCGGCCACGGGCATGCCGGTCAACCCCATGTCCGACCGGCGCCTCGAGGAGAAGTTCCTGGCCTGCGCCGGCCTGAACCTGGACCAGGCCCGCGCCCGGGGCCTGCTCGACCGCATCCGCGAAGTGGAGACGCTCGAATCCGCGTCCGGACTTTTCCCGGCCTGGAAGGAACAAAATCAAGCCCCGGCCCTGGAACACGCCGGAAGGCGCGGCGGAGAAAGACCATGACCACTGCAAGAACGGACGACAAGAACGGGCCGCGCCCGGATGGCGCCGGCCCGGGGAAAAAGAGGGCGGCTCGAGGACCGCGGCGGCCGGCCCAGCCGGAGCCCCCGAATACCAATCAGGATCATCTCGGCGCCTTGGATCAGAGCCTGTTGATCATCCTGGAAAAGATCAAGCGGCGGATGCACGAATTTACGCCCCGGCAGCGCATCGTGGCCGAGTACATGCTTCATCACCCCGAGAGCCTGGCCTTCATGTCCATCATGGAAATGGCGGAAAAGGTGCACGCCTCCGAGGCCACCATCGTCCGTTTCTGCAACACCCTGGGCTATGACGGCTACGCCAGCCTGACCGGCGAGGTCCGGCAGGCCATCCAACTCGATTTCGGCCTGGTGGACCGCTTCAAGTTAGGCCGCATCGTCCGGAGCCAGGCCAAACCGGAGAGTGACGGCTCGCTGTTTTCCCGGATCATAGCCAGCGAGATCGAAAACCTGGTCAATCTCTCGCAAAGCATCCGCGTCAGCCATTTTCACGCCTGCGTGGACCGGATGTTGGCGGCGGACCGCATCTGCGTCATCGGCTGCATGGCCTCCGACGGCCTGGCCAGACATCTGTACAACATGCTGGGCAAGATACTGCCCGACGTGGACTGCGTGACCAACCACGACGTGGCCAGTTCCCTGGCTTTACGCCGCCTGACCAAGGCCTCGGTGACCTTTCTGCTGTCCTTTCCCCGCTACCCGAGGGTCAGTCTCGAACTGGCCCGGACCGCCGCGGAACAGGGCTCCTTTATCGTGGCCATCACCAACAGCCACATGTCGCCCGCGGTCCAGCTCGCGGACATGGCTTTTTACGTGAGCGTGAACGTGCCTTCCTTTGTGGACGCCTACGCGGCGCCGGTGGCCTTCATCAACGCCCTGGCCACCGAGGCGGGGTTGCGCGATCCGGAAGCGGCCCAGGCGGTGCTGGACCAGTACGATCAGTACGTGGCCAAGTACGACCTTTTCGTGAAGAAAAGCGGGGAATGGCGACCACGGTTCGGCGGACAGCCGGAAGGCTCGGGCAAGGACAAGAGCGGGATATCGCGTTAACTACCAGGAGCGGGAAGCATGGACATTTGGAATCTGAAGGGCGGACAACTCAAGTTTCTGTCCCAGGGCGAGATAGAAGAGATACACCAGCGGGCCCTGGACGTGCTCCAGCAGGTCGGCTGTTATTTGGATTACCAAGAGGCTCTGGACATTCTCGAGGCCGGCGGGGCCCTGGTCAGCCGGAGTTCGAAGATCGTCAAGTTCCCCCGGAACATGGTCGAGGCCGCTTTGCGGCACTGCCCGTCCTCGATGCTGCTGGCGGCCCGGGACCCGAAGCGCGACATACACGCCGAGGGTGACCGCGTGTACTTCGGCACCGGCACCTGCCCGCCCAACGTCATTGACCTTGACACCGGCCGGTCACGGCCGGGGCGATACCAGGACTGCGTGGACTTCGCCCGCCTGATTGACGCGCTTGATTATATCCATTTTTTCAAAACCATGATCACGCCCGGCGACGTCAATCAGCGTCTGCTGGAACTGTATATGACCTACGCGGCCTTCCACAACACCACCAAGCAGGTCAGCAGCACGTCCTTTTCGCCCGAGACCGCCCTGGACCAATACCGCATGGGCGTGGCCGTGGCCGGGGGTGAGCGGGCCTTCAAGCTGCGGCCGATGATCATCATCAATTACCTGGCCGTGACCCCGCTTTCCTATGACTACAAGGCCTGCGCCGGCATCATCCGGACCGCGCGCCAGGGCTGGCCCATGATCATCGGCTCCGACCCTCAGGGCGGCACCACCGGTCCGGCGCCTTTGGCCGGACAGCTAGTGATCAACGCCGCCGAAACCCTGGCCGGGATCACCCTGGCCCAACTGGTCAACCCCGGCGTGCCCATCATGTGGGGCAACATCGGGTCCGTGGCGGACATGCGCACGGGCCTAGTGGCCACCGGCGCGGTCGAACTCTGCCTGATAAATTCGGCCATCAATCAACTGGCCAAATGGTACCGCCTCCCGACGTACAGCACCGGCGGCATGTCGGACGCCAAGACTTCGGACGCCCAGGCCGGCGTGGAAAAGGCCCTCCAGGCCTTGACGGTGGCCTTGGCCGGCGGCAACTACATTCACAACGCCTCGGGCATCCTCGAATTCTCCATGTCGTGCAGCTACGAGCAGTACGTGATTGACAACGAGATGCTGGGCATGGTCTGCCGGGTTCTGGACGGCCTCCGGGTCACCCCGGACACGCTCAGTTTCGACCAGATAAAACAGGTCGGGCCGCGGGGCAACTTCATGGGCCTCAAGCACACCCTCGAGCATGTCCGCGCCGGCGAGCATTATCTGCCCTGGCTCTTCGACCGTTCCACCCGGGACGCCTGGACGGCCAAGGGGGCCAGGGACATAAAGGCAGTGGCCAAGGAGAGGGTGCGCCACCTTCTGGCCACCCACCGGGTTCCACCTCTCCCGCTCGAGGTGGACAAAGAGTTGAAGGCCATCATCGAGAACGCGGAAGAGACCTACGGCCGGCAAGCCCGGCGGTGATAATCGAATATAATCGCGCGCCGGCCGTCGGGCCGCGCGCGGCTTCGAGGTGACATCATGGATGCGTGGAATTTAAAGGGCGGTCAGCTCCAGATTCTGACCCAAGCGGAAATCGAAGAGATTCACCAGCGGGCCTTGGACGTGCTCCAGCAGGTGGGCTGCTTCTTCGAAAGCGAAGAAGCCTTGGCCGTGTTGGAAAAGAACGGAGCGTGGGTGGACCATTCCACCCGCGTGGCCAGGCTGCCGCGCCACCTGGTCGAAGGGGCGCTGAAGCTCTGCCCCTCGTCCATGCTCTTGGCGGCCCGGGACCCCAAGCGGGACATTCACGCCGAAGGCAACCGGGTATACTTCGGCCCGGGCACTCTGCCGGTCAAGGTCCAGGACCTCGAGACCGGCCAGGTGCGGATGGGCACGTTGAAGGACTGCGAGGACTTCGCCCGGCTCATCGACGCCCTGGAGTTCATCCACTTCTTCAAGGTCATGAACACGCCCGGCGACGTGAATCCCAAGATTCCGGAATTGTACGCGGTCAACGCGGCCTACAACAACACCACCAAGCAGATCAGTTCGACCTCGCTCTCCAAGAACGGGGCACTGGACCTGTGGCGCATGGCCGTGGCCGTGGCCGGCGGCGAGGAGTCCTTCAGGCTGCGGCCGATGATCATCATCAACATGCTGGCCGTCTCGCCTCTTCAGTGGGGCAAGATGAACCTCGAGTCCATCATGGCCCTGGCCAGGATGGGCTGTCCCCTGATCGTCGGTTCCGAGCCCCAGGGCGGCACCACCGGCCCGGCGCCCCTGGCCGGGCAGGTGATGCTGAACGTGGCCGAAACCCTGGCCGGAATCACCCTGGTCCAGCTCGTGCAACCCCACGCTCCGGTCATGTGGGGCAACGTAGGTTCCTTGAGCGACATGCGTTCCGGGCTCTTCGCCTCGGGCGCGGTCGAACTGGGCCTGATCAACGCGGCCATGAACCAGATGGCCAAGTTCTATCGCCTCCCGACGTACAGCACCGGCGGCATGTCCGACTCGAAGCTGCCCGACGCCCAGGCCGGGGTCGAAAAGTCGCTGCAGGCCCTGCTGGTGGCCCTGGCCGGCGGTAACTACATCCACGACGCGGCCGGCCTGCTCGAGTGCTGCCTCCTGTCCAGCTTCGAGCAATACGTGATCGACAACGAAATGCTGGGCATGATCTCCCGCATCCTCGAGGGCATCCGGGTCACCCCGGACACGCTCAGTTTCGACCA
Organism: Thermodesulfobacteriota bacterium; assembly: GCA_040755515.1. Classification (GTDB taxonomy): domain Bacteria; phylum Desulfobacterota; class Desulfarculia; order Adiutricales; family JAGVGV01; genus JBFMAW01. Next base: position 31,554 of record JBFMAW010000039.1, read on the forward strand.
GATAAAACAGGTCGGACCGCGGGGCAATTTCATGGGCCTCAAACACACCCTCGATCATGTCCGCGGCGGGGAACATTACCTGCCCCGGTTGTTCGATCGAACCACGCGTGACACCTGGGAGGCGCGGGGCGCCAAGGACATCCGGGAGACGGCCAGGCTGAAGGCCAGGGAGATACTGGCCACCCACCAGGCGCCGCCCCTGCCGGAAGAGGTGAAAATGGAACTTCTGGCCATCATCCGCCGGGCCGAGGAAACATACGCCCAATAAGGCGGCGTGACCCGTTGTTGCGAACCACGCCGCAGGCGTGGTAAAGGAATCGCTGTAAAAAGGAGAAAGGTTAGATGTCGGAAACCATGATACACGAAATGAGGGAAGCCATCGCCGCGCTGGATCAGGACAAGGCCGCCGCGGTGGCCGGTAGAAGCGTCAGCGAGGGACTCGATCCGTTGCGGATGATCAACGACGGCATCCGGGCCGCCCTCGAGGTCATGGGCGAACGCTTCGCCAGCGGCAATCTTTTCCTGCCCGAAATGATGCTGGGGGCCAAGGCCGCCGACGCGGCGGTGGCGGTGCTCGAGCCCGAGTTGCTCAAGCGCGGGGCCACCAATGAAAAACTGGGCCGATTCCTTATCGCCACGGTCAAGGACGACATCCATGACATCGGCAAGAACATCGTCGCCCTGCTGATGAAATCGGCCGGGTTCGAGGTCTTTGACCTCGGCGTGGACAAAACCTCCGAGGAAATATTGAAGGCGGCCCAGGACAACCGGGCCGAAGTCATCGGGCTGTCGGCCCTGCTGACCACGACCATGCCCCGCATGAAGGAGTTCATCGAGTTGCTTCAGGAGAGCGGCCTGCGCGGGCGATACAAGGTCATCCTGGGCGGCGCTCCCGTGACCAAGGAATTCGCCGAAGCCATCGGCGCGGACGGATACGCGGCCGACGCGGCCCGGTCGGTGGATTTAACCAAGAGACTCCTAAACCGATGACCCGGCCTCTGGCCCTCGGCATTGACGCGGGCGGCACCTACACCGACCTGGTGCTGCTGGACCTCGAACAGAGGAACATGGTGGCCGCGGCCAAATCGTCCACCACGCGGCCCGACCCGTCGCCGGGCATCCACGAAGGGTTACGGCGTCTGCCCGCCGAGGGTCTGGCCAGAGTGGCCATGGTTTCCTTGGCCACCACCTTCGCCACCAACGCCATCGTCGAGGAAGTCGGAGCCGAGGCCGGCTTGATTCTCATCGGGTACGACCAGGCGCCCGAGGTCATCCCCCGCGGCGTCAGGGTGATGATGCTGTCCGGCGGGCACACGGTCTCGGGCGAGGAAAAGAGCCCGCTGGACCTCGACCGGCTCGACCGGAACCTACCGGCCTTTGTCCAGGGCCTCGAGGCCGTGGCCGTGACCGGATTCTTTTCGGTGCGCAACCCGGCCCACGAGAGGATAGTGGCCGAGGCGGTCCGCCGGCGATTCGACCTGCCCGTGGTCCGGGGTCACCGTCTGTCCATGAAACTGGACGCCCACAAGCGCGCCGTCACGGCCTGGTGGAACGCGCGGCTCATACCCCTGATCAGCAACCTGATCCGGGCCTGCCGGCGGGTCTTGGCCGAAGCCGACCTGAGCGCCCCCTTGATGGTCGTCCGGGGTGACGGAACCCTCATGTCCGCCACCACGGCCCTCGAACGTCCCGTGGACACCCTTCTTTCCGGGCCGGCGGCCAGCATCCTGGGCGCCAGGTACCTGGCCGGAGTGAAAGACTGCCTGATCGTGGACATGGGCGGCACCACCACGGATATGGCCGTTTTGGAACAAGGGCGGGTCCTGATAGACCCCCAAGGCGCCAGGGTGGGCCGATGGGAAACCCACGTGGAAGCGGCCAAGGTCCGAACCATCGGCCTGGGCGGCGACAGCCTCATCTCGGTCAACGGCCATAAAAGCCTGGAAGTGGGGCCTCGCCGGGTCGTGCCCTTGTGCATGCAGGCCGAACGCCATCCCGAATTGATGGACCTCCTCCGAGAAGTGTCCAGAAGAATAACCAGTGAACCCTGCCGCGGGGTCAACCCTTGTTCCTTCTATTTTCCGGCCAATTCCCAGGCGGTCGAACCTCATCTGGCCTTGTACCCGTCTTCCCTGATGGCCAGTGAATATCTTCTCTGGACCAAAGCCGGCTCCTGGTGTCATACCCTCGATCTCGAGGAGGACGAAAGGGAGGGCAAGTACGTCCGCAGCGGTCTGACTCCCACCGACCTGCGCGTGGCGGCCGGCCGATTCTCCCTGGGAAATACCGAGGCGGCCGGCCTGGGCCGTGATATAATGGCCCGTCATCTTGGCCTGGACGGAGAGGCTTTGACCGAGGCTGTCGAGGAAACCATTTCCCGCAGACTGAGTCTCGAGGCCGTGGTTTTTATCGCCGGCGAAGACCAGGCGGCTTTAGCCGAACTGGCGCCCCGCTGGTATCCCGTCCAGAAGACGGCCGCGTCCGGCGTGGGCCTGGCGCTGAACCTGGCCCTGACCGCGCCCGTGGTCGGGGTCGGGGCGCCGGCGCCGGTCTGCATCCCTCAGGCCTTCAGCCATCTGAACACCGAAACCATACTGCCCGAAGGCTATGACGTCTCGGTGGCCGTGGGCGCGGTGGTCGGACTGGTGGACATGACCTTCGGCGGCAGCGTGCGGCCCGGCGAAGCGGGCGGCTTCGTCCTTTTCACTCCGACGGCCAAGTTGGGGTTCAAGGACCTGGAAGAAGCCATCCAGGAGGGTCGCCGCCTGCTGGAAGCCCAGGCTCTGGAAGAGATGAGCCGGAACTACGTGGACGATCCTCTGATAACTTTTACCGCCGAAGAGAAGAAGGCCAGGTCCAGCGGAGGTCAGGAACTGCATCTGGAGACCGAATTGAAAGTCAGAGCCACGGGCCGGCCGGCCGTGGACGACCGTGACCTGTCCTGGGGAGAAAACCACGGGGCCCTGGCGGCCCTGGCGACTGATAACAAGGTGAGGAGGCTAGCATGATAATCGTCGGGGAACTGATCAACGCCAGCCGCAAGGCGATTCGGGAAGCGCTGGAGAAAAAGGACCGGGCGGCCATCGAACAGGTGGCCAGGGACCAGGCGGCCAAGGGGGCTCATTACATTGATGTCAACGCCGGCGTCTTCGTGGACGAGGAAGTCGAACTGCTGACCTGGCTGGTGGAAGTGGTTCAGGGCGTGGTCGAGGCGCCTTGCTGTCTGGACAGCCCCAACCCCCAGGCCATCGAAGCGGCCCTGAAGGTGCACCGGGGCACGGCCATGATCAACTCCATCTCCCTCGAGTCCCAGCGGTGCGAGGCCTTGCTGCCGCTGCTGGCCGGCACGGACCTGAAGGTCGTGGCCCTGTGCATGAGCGATAAAGGCATGCCCGAAACCACGGAGCAGCGGCTGGCCATCGCCGAAGAACTGGTCGGACTCCTGACCGGCAAGGGCGTGCCCCTGGGTAATATCTACGTTGACCCTCTGGTGCAGCCGGTGTCGGCCAACCAGAGCTTCGGGATCAGCTTCCTGAACGCCGTGGACGCCATACACAAGAGGTATCCGGAGGCCCATTTCATGTGCGGCCTGTCCAACGTCTCCTACGGACTGCCGGCCCGGTCGGTGCTCAACCGCTTCTTCATGGCCATGGCCATCGCCAAGGGCCTGGACGGGGCCATCGTCAATCCCCTGGACGACAATATGATGGCGGCCATATACTCGGCCGAAGCCCTGGCCGGCCGGGACAACTACTGCCTGAACTACATCAAGGCCTTCCGGGCCAAGAGGCTCGGCGTCTGAAGCGGATAAGTCCTGACCGCCGGGCCTTTAATGCCTTTGGCCGGCTTCCGATAAACGGCCACGGGTGGGAGCGAGCCCCGGTCCGCGGCCGGCGGTTGGGGAACCCTATAACAGCTCGTCTATCTTGGGCTTCAAATAATACTTCATCCAGAACTCCGGCCTCATATCCCGGAGGGTGGGCACGGCGATTCTGGCTTCGTCCACCAAGTCCAGGTCCAGGACGGCCGAAACGATTACATCTATCTCTTTCCCGCCGCTGGCGATCACCTGGCCGTGTGGGTTGACGATCATGCTTTCGCCGAAATATTCCTTCTGCCATTCCTTGCCGACGCGATTGGAATAGACGGTGAACATGCCCGTGTCCACGGACCTGGCCCGGTTCACGATCTCCCAATGGACGCCTCCGGCGTAGCCGGGCGCGGCCGTGGGACAGAACATGATCTCGGCGCCCTGCATGGCCAGAATCCTCGATGTTTCCGGATAACGCCGATCATGACAGATTATGGTGCCGAATTTGGCGTAAGGCTCGAATTCGGTCTCCCAGACCGGGAAGTCGTTGCCCCAGCGGAAATAGAGCTTTTCCAGAACCTGGACGCCGGCCACCTGGGTCTTGCGGTAGTTGCCGACGACCAGGCCGTTCGGTCCGACGGTGGCGGCCGCGTTGTAGTAAATGCCCGGCGCCTTTTTCTCGAATATGGTCATGATCACGTAATTGCCGTATTTCTTGGTGAGTTCGCCCACGGCCTCGGTCGAGGGTCCGGGGATGGGTTCGGCCACTTTGAAATGCTCGGGGTCCTTGGTGTAGAACTTTTCGTAGTCCGTGGTGTAGAGTTCGGGCGGCATTATGATCTGGCAGCCTTCCTGGGAGGCCTTTTCGATCAGGGGCAGCAGATGGGCCACTTTCTCCTCCCGTGATGTCCCGGGCCTGGTTCCAGTCTGCAGCACGGCCGCTTTGATCTCTCTTTTGCTCATTTCGACGACTCCTCTGACTTGAATTTCCGGCCGGGGAGATATTTGCCCTGGCCTGATGCGGCTCTCAACTCTCCGCCCTCGACCAACACCTGACCTCGCTGCATCACCAGCGTAGGTCGGCCCAGGCCGCGGCGGCCTTCATACATGCTGTAATCCACCTTGCCGTGATGATCCTTGACGCTGACCGTGTAAGCCGCGGTGGGGTCGAAGACGACCAGGTCCGCGTCCGAGCCCGGTTCCAGCACTCCTTTTTGCGGATAGAGGCCGAAGATGTGGGCCGGGTTCTCGCACATGAGTTGTATCAGCTTGGGCAGGGTGATCCGGCCCTTATTGACGGCCTCGTCATAGGTCACGGTAAAGACGGTTTCCATTCCCGGCAGACCGGAAGGGGCCTTGTAAACGTCGCCCCAGACGGGTTCCTTGGCCTTCATCAGGTAGCCGGCCGTGTCGCTGGCGATCACGTCGATCAGACCCTCGGCCACCGCGTCCCACATGGCCTCCACGTCCCTGGCTTGTCGCAAGGGCGGTCCGACCTTGGCCAGCGTGCCCATCTTTTTCATCTCCGCGTCGGTCAAGGTCAGATAGTGGGTGCAGGTTTCGGTATAAAGGGCCGGCAGGCCGCCCCACTTCCGGAAAAGCCGGACCACGTCCAGTGACTCGGCGGCGCTGAGATGGGGCAGGTACATGGGGCAGTTCGTCACCTGGGCCAGGGTCAGGACGCGGAAGACGGCCTCGGCTTCGGTGATGTTGGGATGGGTCGGCAGATAGTATTCCGGGCCGATCATGCTCCGGGCCGCGTAATTTTCTTCCAGGTAGTCCAGGATGTCGCCGCTTTCGGCGTGAACGGCGAAAATGGCCTGGCTGGCGCTCACGATCTCCATGACCTTCATCAGTTCCTGGTCGCTCAGTTTCATGCCTCGCTTGGAATAGGCCATGAAAGCCTTGAAGGATATGACCCCCAGGTCCGCTATGCGGGGAATCACCTCGGCCACGGTCTCCATGTCGTCGTGGCAAAGGCTGCAATGAACCCCGAAATCGATCAGGGAATCTTTCTCGCCTTCCTTGATGAAGTCCAGGACGGCGTCCAGGAGGGTGCCGGTCTGACCCCAGGCCTTGATCGCGCCGATGAATGGTATAAGCGTGGTAACCCCGCCGAAGGCCGCCGAACGGGACAGCGTGTCCATACGGTCGGCGTAGACCGGGTGAAGATGGGCGTCAATTATCCCCGGCAGGACCAGTTTCCCCGAGGCGTCAATGATCCTGGCTGCCGTTTTAAGGCCTTCCGCCGGCTCGACGCTTTCCACCCGGCCGTCCTTGATGAACAGATCGGCCCGAAACATCTCCCGGCCGTTGACCAGTATCCCGCCTTTGACAGCCAGGTCCGACCCCGTGACGGTCATGAAGAATCCCTCCTTTTGTTGTTTGGTCGTGATTCCAACAGGCCAACCCAGGTCTCGTTCTTGGACCAGGACTTTCCGTTAATTCTTCGGCTGAAACAGATCGAGGCCAACCGATAAATTGGAAAGCTCGATCATGGTTTCGGGCCGATCGAGGGGCTTTTACCGCCTCAAGGAATCTTTTCGTTTTTCACCGAGCGTAGCGCCTGGGACAGGGCGGCGAGATGGTCGGCCTTCTCCAAGCGGCCGATCTCTTTCTCCAAAGCCTCGGCCGCCCCGGGCCTCAAGCTCCGCCCCGCGTTGTTCATGAATTTGGCCCGGACTTCCGCGGGGGACGCCGGGCGGACAGGGCTGCCTTTGACGTCGGGGACCGAAGCCTCGATCATTCGTCCGGATTTCGTCTTCAGGGTGACGTGACCGGGGAAGCGCAGCGGAAAGCCCGAGTCGGCCAGCGGCGAATAGCTCACCCGCCGCGCGGCGGCCAGGATTTCCCGGTCCGGTCGAGGGCGATCGAACGTCTCCACGTCAATCTTGCCGCGAAGCAACAAGGCGGCCAGGCAGTAGGGGAGGCTGAACTTGGCCTCGTAGCCGGAATAAGGATTCAGCCGCTTTTCCCACGGCTCGCAGATTATCGGCGTTTCCTCGGCCGGGACCAGGCAATGAACCGATTCCACCTGGGCCGGATTGACGCCTTCGGCCACAAGCTTTTCCAGGCATTCCAAGAAGGAATGGATATAGTGACAGCAGGGGAACAATTTCACCGAGACCTCGGGGAGGAAGTAGACGTCCCCCAGGCTGGCTAGAAGGTCTCTCAGCTTTGCGCCGGCCGAAGAAGATCGGGCATAAGTGTTGTAGAGGCCGAACCTGCCTTCCAGGATAGTCGAGGGTCCGGTCAGGCCGGCGGCCGACAACTTGGCCGCTATCAGGCCCGCGTGCGCGGCCCAGCCGGGGTGCATGGCCTTGACCGTGGTGCCTTCCCATAGAAATTCAAAGACCCCGCCGCATTGGCTGCCCGCGACGCCCAGGGCGTCGATCGTCTTGTCCGCGCCGAGACCTATCAGGGCGGCGCTGACGGCCGCCGCGGCAAAGGGGCCGCAGACCGCGGTGGTCTGGAAGCCGTTGGCCTGAAATAGACCCGGCGCGGCCAGACCCAGGCGGACGAGCACTTCCCAGCCCAGGACCACGGCCTTGAGCAGTTCCGCCCCGGAGGCGCCTAGCTCCTCGGCCATGGCCAGGGCGGCCGGAACCACCACGGCGCTGCCGTGTATGACCGAAGGCAGGTGCGTGTCATCGTACTCGAGGGAATGAATCAGCGTGCCGTTGAGCAAGGCCGCCGAGGCCGCCGGTAGAGGCTCGGCCTGACCCAGGGTGGTGCCCTGGCCGCCCCGGCCTAAATCGGCCAGGGCGGCGTGCAGTTTGGGGGTGGTGGCCAGCGAGGCGGCGGCCAGGCCTACGCCCAAGGCGTCGAGCAGACGATCCTTGGCCGCCTCGACCACCTGGGGCGGTATATCGCTGAATTTAAGTCCGCGACAATACTCGGCCACCAGGCCGGCCAGAGATTTCAGGTTGCCGGTCATGGCTTCTTACTTCCCGGCTCTGACCTCCAGGGCGGCGGCGCGGCCGGCTATCCGTCCCAGGCCCAGGGCGGTCAACAAGCCGTTGCCCGAGGAGTAACCGGCCGGGCCCTTGAGGCCGCTTATTCCGGCCGCGGCGCCTCCTCCGGCGAAAAGGTTTCCGATGATCGCGCCATCCGGTCTGAGCACCTGGGCCAGGGGATTGATCTTCAACCCGCCTTGGGTATGAAAAAGACCCGGCGTAACCTGGCAGGCCACGTAGGGCGGTTCGAGCGGGGCGAACCCGAAGCCCCGTCGGCCTAATGGGTCTTTGGTCTCGCCGCGGGCGGCGGCGTTGTAACCCTCGATGGTGTCCGATAGATGGGCGAAATCGTGACCGTAGAGCCTGGTCATATCGGCCAGGTCCCTCCATTCCTTGGCCCCGCCCAACTGAACCAGTTCCCGGAACTCTTCTTCATGGGAGGCGGTGTAGTCGCGGATACGGGCGTCGCAGATGACAAAGGCCAGGTGCGGGTGTTCCACGTTGCTTATGGTGTTGGCCATCACCGCCGTGGCGAACCCGGAGTAGCCCAGGGATTCGTCCCCGAAGCGCCGGCCTTGGTGGTCCACCATTATGCCGCCCATTTCGACGGTCGTCCAGGAAACGATGGAACCGTAAGGGTAAGACACGGCGGCGTAGGCTTGATAGGCGCCGATATTGGCCAGGGCCGCGCCTAGCTCCTCGCCCCACAGAATGGCCTCGCCGGTGCTGCCTTCGGCGCCGAAATAAGGCGCCCCGGCGATATCGGGACAAAATCGGCTCACCATTCCCCGGTGGGCGGCGAAGCCGTTGTTGGCCAGAATGATCTTCTTGGCCTTGAGGCGATATTCGCCGGTGCGCTCGCTCTTGATCACCGCGCCGATGACCTCGTTTTCCGCGCCGGGAACCAGTTGCGTCACGGGGTTGGACACCGCCACGGGGATATCTTTTTTCTTGGCCGCGGCCAGGAGGTCTTCGATCAGGTCTTTGCCTTTCCGGGAGGGCGGCGCGTGCAGGCGCGGGACCGTATGGCCCACGTGCCGATAATCGGTGATCAAGCCCATGCGCACGCCCACGACCTCGATCAGCCATTCCACCAAGGAGGCCGATTCATGGGCCAGAACCCTGGTCAATTCCATCATTTCGTGGGGGCCGGCCTGCCGCGACAGGTCCTCGATCATCTTTTCCGGTGAGTCTTCGATGCCGGCGGCCCGCTGATATTTGGTGCCGGCGCCCAGCACCGAACCCGTGCTCAAGCCGGTATTGCCGCTGACCTTGGCCAGCTTTTCCAGGACGGCCACGTCGACGCCCTGTTCCTTGGCCGCCAGGGCCGCCGTCAGGCCGCATCCGCCCGCGCCCACCACCAGAACGTCAACTTCCACGTCCCATCGCGAGTCAGTCATGTTCCATCCTTTATTACCATCAGGGTCACCAATTCCTCCCAGCGGAGGTCCAAAAGAGTCGGGTCCAAACCGATCAGACGTTCCGCCTCTTCAGCCAGTCGGGGGTACACGTCCCTGGTCAAAAGGGAGACCTTGTCGAGAATCTGCCGCTCGGTAAAAGGTCGGTCCGGCCCGCCGGCCGCGCTGAGGCACTCCCGGCTGAGGGTGGCGCCATCTTCGAACTCGACGGTCAGCCGGGCGGCCCGGTCGTGGGGCCAGGGTTCCTGGGGTTCTCGGAGGCGAAGTTCGACTTTGTTTCTGAGTCGGGCTATTTCCTCGTCCCCTAGGCGGGCGGCGCTGAAGGCCGGGGCGCCGGCCTCGCCCAGGGCCAGGGCCGCGGCCACGATGAAAGGCAGGGAAAACTTGGCCGCCAGGGTCGTGGGCGGGTCGTAATTATCGAGCTTCAGGCCCAAGGGATGGGTTTCCACCAAGATGCGCCTGATCCGGCGGCTGGTTTGATCCGGCTTCATGGCCGCCCTCAAAGCCAAAGCCGACTCGACTGCGGAATGAGAATACTGGCAGCAGGCAAACATCTTGTGGTAACCGTGGCTGACGGCCCATTCCCGGCCCAGCCCGGCGGTGAACTCTCCGGGGTGGACTTCGGCGCCGAAGGTTCGGGCATAGACGTCATTGGGCGTCCGGGCCAGGGCGGTGACCCCGCACTGGGCCCAATCCACGCTACGCATGCCGTTCCAGGCCCCGGCCGCCGGCCACAGGTTCCTGATTAAAGCGCCCTGGACGGCGTGATCGAAAGGACCGACCGCCACCAAGGTCGAGGCCGAGGCCAGGGCGTCGAGGAAGACCTCGCCGGGCAGGTTTCTGAGGGCGGACACGGCGGCGGCCGCGCCGACGGCGGCGAAAATGGCGTGGGGATGGAGATCGAGGACGGGAAATTTCCAGACGCGGCTGAACCGCGTGGTTACCTCGTAGGCCACGACGGCGGCCCGGAGCACCTCCCGCGCGCCGGCGCCTTCGGCCTCGGCCTCGGCCAACAAGGCCGGCAGGGAGTAGAGGCCGGCGTGACAAGTGGCCTTACGGTAGCCCTCGTCCAATTCGGTCCAGTCGCAGGCGGCGGCGTTGGCCACCGCGGCGGAATACTTGTCCGCCCTGGGCCGGCCGCCGCGAAAAACAGTGGCCTGCCTCGAGGAAATCTGCTCCAGAAGCTGCCGTTGCAGGCAAGCGACTTCGGGCTCGTCGCGGGCGGCGACGATGGCCGCCAGGTCGTCGGCGATAATCAGCGCGGCCCGGCGCAAGACTTCCCCGGGTATATCTTCGAAAGACAGCCCGGCCGCCCAGGCCGTCAGCTCACTTAGACCTCGTTCGACTTCAGTCGCTGGTTCGGAAATGGCCGCACCTCCCTTACGGATGCCTTAGAACAGGGACCACAGATCGTGATGGGCCCGGACCTCGCCGGCCGGACCGTCAAAGGCTATCCGGCCCATGTGCAGAATGGTTACGCGCTCGACCGCCTCCAGCACGGCCTGAACGTTCTGTTCGACCAGGATGATGGAAATAGACAAGGCTTCATTGATCGTCTTCAAGGTTTTTATCACGTTGCTCACCAGCAGCGGCGACAGCCCGGTGGTCGGCTCGTCCAGCAAGAGCATCCTCGGGCGGGCCATGAGGGCCATGCCCACCGCCAGCATCTGTCGCTCCCCGCCGCTCAGGGACCGGGCCAACTGGCGCTTGCGTTCCTTTAACCTGGGAAAAAGCTCGTAGACCTCGCCCAGGAAGGACTCGGCCCTCATGCCGGCGATCTTCAGATTCTCCTCCACCTCGAGCTCGCCGAAGACGTTCTGCTCCTGGGGGACGAAGCCTATGCCTTTCTTGACGTTGCGGTGAACCTGTCCGGGAACGATATTTTCGCCGTTGAATTTAACGGTTCCGGAAATCTCGGAGTGTTCGCCCACCCCGCACCGCAGAAGCGTCGTTTTTCCGGCGCCGTTATGGCCCAGCACGGCGGCCATTTCCTTTTCCTTAAAGGTCAGGTTGACTGCCTTGAGCGCCTCGAGCGGCCCATAGCGCGCGCTGACGTTGATGAACTCAAACATGCCTTTTCTCCCAGGCCCCCGCGTCGGCGCAGCCGAAATAAATGTCCACCAGTTCCGGGCGGCAGAGCAACTCTCCGACCGTTCCCCGGGCGATTATCTCGCCGTTGAAAAGAAAGACGGCGGTATGGCACAGGTCGCGGATAAAGGCGATGGAATGCTCGATCACGCAAACGGCGCGGCCTCGACCCGCCTCCTCGCGGACCACGGCCTTCATGGTTTCATAGACGTCGGCTTCGACCCCGGCCATGGGTTCGTCCAGGAGCAGGCACCGGCCGTCGTTCATCAAGGCCCGGACCAGGGCGGTCAGCTTCTGTTGACCGAAAGGCAGTTCCGTCACCAGGGTGTCGCCTTGCCCGCGCAGGCCCACGCGGTCCAGAAGGTGCGAAGCTTTGGCCATGCGGTCCTTCGTGATCCGGTCTAGCTGGCGCCGGCGTAAAAAGGTATTCATGATGAACTCGCCCTCATAGCGCCGGCTGCCCATGAGCAGGTTGTCCATGACCGAGAGGGAGGGGAAGAGCCTGATGTTCTGCCAGGTTCGGCTTATACCCAGACGGGCCCTCTGGAAAACGCCCAGCTTGTTTATGGACTGTTCCTGGAAATAGATGGCGCCGGAATCGGGGATGATTATGCCGCTGATGAGGTTAAAGAGAGAAGTCTTGCCGGCGCCGTTGGGACCGATGAGGCCCAGGATTTCGCCCTGCTCGAGGGTCAACTCGACATTGTTGGCCACGACCACGCCGCCGAAGCGCTTGTTGACCCCGCTCAACCTGATGGTTTCAGGCATCGGATGTACCTTCCTTGACCGTGGCCGGCCGCGCGGCCTCTCCACCTGGGGTCCTCCTGACGGTCAGAGACCTTTCCCCGCCCAGCAGCCCCTGGGGTCTGGCGAACAAGAAGATCATCACCAGGGTGGTGTAAAGCAGTCCCTGCAAGGGCGCGTTGACCGAGGGGGGAAGATCGAGGAATTGAATGGTCTGCGGCAGGGCCACGATCAAAAGCGCCCCTATCACCGGTCCCCAGTGGGTGGCCATGCCTCCGACGACGCACATGGTCAGGAGAGCGGCCGACTCGATTATTTCGAACTGCTCCGGGGTCAGATAGAGAAAATAATGGGCGTACATCCCCCCGGCCAAACCGCCGATTCCGCAGCCGAGGGCGAACAAGGTGATCTTTATGGCCATGGAATTGCGACCCAGCGCCACGAAGGCCACCTCGTCATCCTTCATGGCCTTGATGGCCCGTCCATAATCGCCTTTGGTGACCAGCCATTTGAACCAGAGCACGACGACGGCCACGGCGTAGACCAGGACCAGGTAGTATTTGGAACGGTCCGGGCCTTCCAGAAGGGACGGTATGTCGATCAAGCCGGTGTGCCCGCCGGTAAAGTCAACGTTCTTGATGATCTGCAAGACTCCTAATTGAAAGCCGATGCTGGCGATCATCAAGTAATCGCCCGAAACCCTCAACGAAGGCAGGGCCAGTCCCAGGGAGGTCAGGGCGGCCACCAGGGCGCCGATCAGGATGCTGATCACGATGGGCAGGCCCAAATGCATGGAAATGAGTCCCGAGGTATAGGCGCCGAGGGCCACGAAAATCGGGTGGGCGATGCTGATCAGGCCGCCGTAGCCGATGATCAGGTCGAAGCTCGAGGCCAGAATGATGTACAAGCCGACCTGGATGATCATGGAGTAGATGAATTCCATATTTATTGCTTCTTTCCGGTCAACTCCCGCACGAAGGTGGCGAAGCCCGAGGGCATGAAAATGATGATCCCGAAAAAGAAGAAGTAAACGAGGAGGTTCTGCCACTTCGAAGGGATAATCATTATGCTCAAGCCTTGCAGAAGACTTAGAACCACGGCGCCGGCGGCCGCGCCGAAAACGTTGCCGATGCCGCCGATCACCGTCGCCGCCACGGCGAAAAGAATGATGTGCAAGGTAAAATGGGGATAGACCGCGATCTTCAACCCCAGGATGTACATCCCGAAGGTACAGAGAACCGCGGCGATTATCATGCTCCACAGGTAGGACCGGGTGCTGCTGATTCCGTACAGCTCGGCCAGGCGATCGTTGTTGGATACGGCCAACATGTATTTGCCCGGCTTGGACCAGCGCAACAGGATGTAAAGCAGGACCAGGAGGGTCAGGGCCAGGACAAAGGCCTTGATGTCCCAGTGGGTGACGATGAGCGATCCGACCGGGATGACCGGGGAAAAAATACTCGGCTCGACGGTGAACGGCTCGGTCCCGAAAATAAGAGTGAACAGATAGGCCAGGAATTGGGCGAAGATCATGGTAAAGATGAAAAAGGCAAACCCGGTGGATTTACGGCGCCTCAAGGTCTGGAAGGCGAATTTTTCCACGCCGGCGGCCAGCAGCGAGGTCATGACCACGGCCAGGGGGATGGCCAGGTAGAAAGGCATTTTTCGGACCGTAACCGCCCAGTACAAACAGTAAAAGGCGGTGGTCATCATCCCGGCCTGGGCGAAGTTCCAGATTTTGGTCACCTTCAGGACCAGGGCGAAGGAGACGGCGAAAAGGACGTAGTAGGACGACGCGGCCAGATTGGTTATGAGAATCTGGAGAAAAATGGCTGGCCTCCTGTCTTCGGTCCGTTGTCCCGGGGAGAAGTTTCAATCCGACCGCGGCGGACCCGGCGGCCCGGCGCGGTCGGATGGGTTTATTTATTTCTTGATGTCTTCGACCTTGATGGTGTCCATGTAGGTGAATTTACCGTTGACCACGCGTATCAGGTAGACCGGTTTGTCCACCGTATGGTTCGCGTTGATGACGGTCTTGCCCACCAGGGGGGTATCGAAGGTCTTGACGGCCAGGAGGGCCTGGCGCATGTTTTCCCCGGTCAGGGGCAGCTTTTTCGACTCGACCCACTCATAGAGCGATTTGACGATGTAGGGGCAGTCGCCCACGTACTGGGTGTAAGGCTGACCATAGGGCAGGCGGCCTTTTTCCTTCTTCCACTTCTCCAAGTACCCCTTGACGGGCGGATGGAAATCCGCGTCCGGAGCCATGGATTGGATGATTATGTCTCCGGCGGCCGCGCCGACTTGATCGAGAAACTTCTGGTTGTAGAGGCCCTGATAGGAAGTGACCGTCTGCTTGATGCCTAGCTGGCGCATTTGCGTGATGACCTGGGGCGAATCGGAGACCAGCCCTTGCAGGTGGATGATGTCCGGGTTGGCGTTCTTGATCTGCATCAACTGGGCCGTATAGTCGGTGGCGGTGGGTTCGTAGGACTGGACGGTGACGATTTTGCCGCCTTCTTTCTTGAAAACCTCCTCATAGAGCCGGGCCGCGTAAAGTCCGGTGTCGTTGTTGATGTACAGTATGGCGGCCGTGCGTTTTTTCATCTTGTTGTAGGCATACTGGGCTATGCCGGTGATATCCACGTTGGATAAGGGATAAGTGGTGTAAACGTATTCGCCCAGTTCGGCTATCTTGGGCGAGTTGGCCCCGACGCTCAGGCAGAGCACCTTTTCCCGGTTGGCCACCGGCGCCACCGCGGCCACGACCGAACTCCAGGCCGTGACGAAGACCGGTATCTTATCCACCGTGGCCAGTCGGTTGGCCATGGAGATGCCCAATTTGGGGTCGGCCTGGGTGTCCAGGACGATCGCTTCCAGTTTGCGCTTGTCCTGGCCGACGCCGCCTTTGGCGTTGATATCCTCGACGGCCCAAAGGGCGGCCTGAACCTGATCCGCGCCGAAAAGGGCCTGGCCACCGGTCATCGGCATGGCCAGGCCGAACCGGTAAGGCGGCTTATCGGCCGCCTGAACTTCGAGGTCAATCCAGAAAGTGCCGGCCAAGGCCAAGATCAACAGCGGCATAATGATCCTAAGACGATAATGCTTTTTGACTCCCCCCATCCGTTGCTCTCTCTCCATCACTCTTGACTCCTTTCTCTAAGGACCTACCGGAATACTCCGGTCGAGCCCTGGTTGTTGAGCCACCCGCGGCCATTCCGCCGGAATCCAAGGCGGGTCGAAGTCCAGACCCAGCCTCAAGAACCGGCGTCAGGCAGTTTCCGCAACCTCTCGACGACTTCCGCCACGGGCAGAACGTCGGCGTACTTTTCGGACATGTCGAACAGATTGACCGCGTGGGAAACGCGGCTCCGGTCGTAGACGCATTCCTGGGGCACGACGACTTTTAAATTATAGGAAAAGGCGTCCACCACGGACCCGCGCACGCAGCCGCTGGTGGTGCAACCGGTCACCACCAGCGTGTCGATCCCCAGGTCCACCAGGTAGCTCATGAGGCTGGTGCCGAAGAAAGCACTGGGATGGCGCTTCGGGATCAGTATGTCGCCGGATTCCGGGGCCACTTCCTGGACGAACTCGTAGCCCTTGTGCGGAATCGACATGATGGTCGGGACTTTGTCCGCCAGCCGGCCGGCGTCATAGGTCTGCTTGGGGGCCACATGGGGGTAAAGAACGGGAAATCTCTTCTTCCGGAAGACATCGAGAATCACCGCGATATTGTTTACCGCGGCCCAGGCCGTCTCCCCGCAACTGGTCGGATACTCCTTGATCGCCTCCCAAAACGGCCGGGGTTGGCTGCCCACCGTTCGATACTGAACGTCGATGATCAACAAGGCCGGCCGCCGGCCCAGGCCCGAAGGCTTGCCGAAACCGGCCGCGCGATAAGCCTTCTGTTCTTCCTCGCTGATGATGCCGTCCCAGGGCCTCATGTCGCCTTACCTCTCCTCTCTAGCCTGTCCGGCGGCGGGCCTGGCAATATAGCGGCCATGGCCCGCCAATGGTTGCGGTTGCCCGTCACGGAGCACGAATTTTCCCCGGACGAGGGTGTGGACCACCCGGCACTCCAGCTCCCAACCCTCGTAAATGGAATACCCGGCCCCGGAATGAAGGTCCGAGGCTTGGAGAACGTGTTTTCGCTTCAAGTCAAGGACGGCCAGGTCGGCGTCGGCGCCCAGGCCGACGTGGCCTTTACGCGGCCACAGACCGAATATCCGGGCCGGGTTGGTCGAGACCAAATCGGCGATCCGGGCCAAAGGCAACCGCCTCTTCAGGTGACCTTCCGATATCAAAACCGGCAGGAGCGTTTCCAGACCCGGAAAACCGGCGGAGGCCTTCCAGATGTCTCCGCTCTTGGCCGCCTTGACCCTGGGAACGTGGTCTGAACCCACCGTGTCGATGGTTCCGGATTCAAGACCCGCCCAGAGAGCCTCCCGGTCGGCCGGACGCCTCAGGGGAGGATTGACTTTACCCAGTTCGCCCAGGCCGGACTCCAGGTCATGGGTCAGATAATGAGGGCAGGTCTCGACGTACAGTCGGCGTCCGCCCGCCCGTTGGGCCCTGGCCGCGTTCAAGACTTCGGCCCCCGAAACGTGGACGGCATAGAACGAGGCTCCGGTCACGCCGGCCAGATAGGCCGCCCGCTGGAGGGCTTCGGCCTCGACAAAGGGCGGACGGCACTCACACCATTTTTTCAGGGGAGGGGCGGCCAGGGACCGGGCCTGATCCTTCAGCGCCCAAATTATCTCCACGTTTTCCATGTGCGGGCAGATCAAGGCCCCGTTCCGGGCGATGGCGACCAGAAGCCGGTAGAGGAAGCCGTCGTCGTTGCCCGGCAAACCCAGGTATTTGCCCTCGTCCCCCCTGAAATTCATGAAGAATTTAAAGGAGGCGACCCCGTAGTCCTTAACATAATCAGGCAAGGCCCGGCTCTGCTCCTCGGTGCAAATACAAAAATGGAGGCCGAAATCAATGAGCGAATTGGCTTCCATCAGCTTGACGGCTTCGGGAAACACGGCCTCATAGGGGGCGGCGCCCATCAAATAAACCAGAAAGGTGGTCACCCCGCCGGCGGCGGCGGCCGTGGATTCGGGGGTGATGTCCTGGGGAGACCGGGGGCAGGTCAGGTCCTGAGCCAAATGCACATGGGCATCGATGGCCCCGGGCAGCACGGTCAAGCCGGTGACATCGATCGTCTCGACGGCCTGCGCCAGGCCGCCCGGTTGACATAGGCCGGCCACCCGGCCTTCGGCCACCAGGACGTCCACTTGGCTGAGGCCGACCCCGGGCAAAAGGACCCGGCCATTGCTCAAGCGAAGATCAAACCTCTTCATGAGTTTTCCCCCGGGACGGCATATTTTTTTTCCAGGGCGTCGAAGGCCGGTTTGCTGACCAGCCGTTGGCGTTCCTCGAAAGATTCCAGCCTGTCCAGGATATCCGTCAGTGAGCCGTGATCGTGTAGATGAGTGAGGACTTCCCGCATGGCCAGGATGGCGCTTTGCATGGCGGCATTGGCGTAAATGACCACCGCGTAGCCGAGGGCTTGCAGATCCTCCAGGCTCAAGGCCGGCGTAAGGCCGCCCACCACGATGTTGATGACTTGAGGGCCGGGGACCAGGCGGGGTATGTCGCGGACTTCAGCCAGACTCCGCGGCGCTTCCACGAAAATCACATCCGCGCCGGCCTGCTTGTACAGATTGGCCCTCAGGATGGCTTCCTCGAAGCCCAGGGCGGCCCGAGCGTCGGTGCGGGCGATGATAATCAGATCGTCGCTGGTCCTGGCGTCCACGGCGGCCTTGATTTTGCTCGTCATCTCTCCGGCCTCGATGACCCGCTTGGATTCGAAATGACCGCACCGCTTGGGGAAGACCTGATCTTCCAGTTGCAGGGCGTTGGCCCCGCTGCGTTCGAGCAGCCTGACCGTGCGCCCCACGTTCAGGGCATTGCCGAAACCGGTATCGGCGTCGACAATGAGCGGTAAAGCCACCGCCTCCCGGATGGCGGCCACGTGGTCGGCCAGTTCCGTCAGGCTGAGCAAGCCAATGTCGGGCACGCCCAGAAAAGAGTTGGCTATGCCGGCCCCGGTCACGTACACCGTGTCGAAGCCCACGGCCTCGATGATGCGGGCCGTCAGGGCGTTAGGGGCTCCAGGCGCCAGCAGTATCGGTCCTTTGCTTAGGCGCTCACGCAGCCTTTTCCCCGGATACTTCAACATCGATCTCACCTTGGCTCGGACCAAATCAGGTCGTGATCAAACAGAGAGTAACCCCTGTTCCGGTGGGCGGGTCATGGGTCGGTCGATCCCGGCGGCCTCGAGTGAATGAAAAGTTCCGCTTCCAGGCCGGGAGATAACCAAGGAGCACTTACCACGACTTCCGCTAAGCTTTATTACAGTCGACAGTATACTCAGGAGTTGAAGGCTGTCAAGTTCAAACTTGAGCCCGGTCCAAATAGTCTGGCAGTCGCCGGGAGCCGGCCAAGGCCGACGAGTTTATTATTTATTATATCAATATGTTATAGTCATTTCCCCTAACGTTCCCGGCCGCCGCGGCCTTTTCTCGAAACCAACGGGACCATCTCCGCCGCCCAGTATCTCCGCCGCCGTTTGTCCCATTTTTTGTCGACAGTTAATTGGACCTTATCCAACCAAGCGGGCGACGGAGACTCCTCGCTTTATATTAAATATCTGTAATATCAAATATAAAATGAATAAAAGATGACAAAAGGATTGGTGTTGACTCCAGTCCATGTCGACTATAAGATAAGGGCCAGGGGTCATTACCAGGCCGCCAGTCTCATCGAGGGTAAAGAAGGCACGGCTATGGCTGAGTCCAAACGGCTTTTCGCGGACATGGTTCTGAATTCCGTTCGGGAAGAGGTCCTGGCCGGCAAGTATAAAGCCGGGGAGCGTCTGAGCGAAGTCCGGCTGGCCCGGCGATTCGGGACCAGCCGCAGTCCGGTCCGGGAAGCCTTGCAGAGTCTGGCCAAGGAGGGTTTGATCCGGATAGTGCCCCGCCGGGGCGCCGTGGTGGCCCAATACGATCTGCAAGAAATCGAAGACCTGTTTCAGGTGCGCGAATCCATTGACGGGATGGCCGCCCGTCTGGCCGCCCTGAGGGCCGAGCCCATGCACATCCAGCGCCTGGTTGACACCCTGGAAATGACCAAGCATATTCTGATGCAAAACGACCTCCCCACCTACCCGCTGGATTTGGACTTTCATCAAAAAATCCTGGACTCGTCCAAGAACGCCCGCCTGATCAACCTGGGCTACGATCTGCATCACCAGCTTCGCCTGGCCAGGTCGCGATCGGCTTACCGCTCGGCGCGGGCCCCCGAGGCCTATGAAGAACACTGTCTTATCCTCGAGGCCATCAAGGCCAGAAACCCGGACCGGGCCGAGGAGGCCATGCGCTGGCATGTGCGGAAGGCTTTAAAAAACATTCAGGTCATGTTCAGCGGGCAGAAAGGAAGGGACAAATGACGGATCATTCCGAAGATAGGCCTCGCGATCTGGAGGAGGCCAAATGAGACTGCAGGCCACGCTGACCGTGAACGAGGCCAAGAGGATCATTGCCCAAGGCATATCCCGGCTCCCCGAGGTAAAACAGGCCCTCTTGTCGGGGAAGATTTTCCTCAAGGGGGGGACTACCGTCTCGGCTGTTTGCGAGGAACTGGCGGGTCGGCCGCTGCGCATTTCCGGCCGGATTTCGCCCCGGGGCACGGTCACGGCCCACGAATCCGGAGGCGGTCACCATTGCGCCGTGTTGGATAAGGGGGTCTTCCATGGCGCCGACGGCGCCGTGGCCGCCTGGCTGGAAAAATTCGGACCCGAGGACGTGGCCGTGATCGGCGCCAACGCCATGGACGTCCACGGCCAGGCCGCGCTTATGTACGGAGTAAGCCTGGGCGGCGAACCGGGCACGGTCCTATCCGGGCTTATGGCCGAGATCAAGAACGTCTACATAGCCGCGGGTTGGGAAAAGCTGGTCCCGGGCTCCATTTTTGACCTGGTCATCCGCGCCGGCCGCAAGAACGTGGACCGGTCCATGGGCACGGCCGTGGGACTGACGCCGGTATTTGGCCGGCTGGTCACCGAAACCGAAGCCCTGGCCACCCTGGCCGGAGTCTCCTGCGCCGTCATAGGCCGGGGCGGAGTGCACGGGGCCGAAGGCGCGACGACCATGCTCATAGAAGGCGAACCCGAGGCCGTGGAGAAAGCGGACCTGATTATACGCGCCGTCAAGGGGCAGGGTTTGAGCGGAACGCCGGAATCGCTGATCGAGTGCCGGGCCCCCAGCGAGAAATGCCGGCTCCATCTGGCCTGCATATACAAGAAAACCCCCAAAAAAGTTCGCCCCAGGAAGGCCAGGCCGCCTGAGCCGGGCCGTTGATAGGGTTCGTGGGGCGCACGGCCGTGCGCCCCTACCTGGATGAATATAGCTTATGTAGGGGCGTCCCGCGAAGCGCGGGACGTGCGCCCCGTCCAAAAGGCCACTTTTCATTTTAAAAAAAACCTTGCCTCTGGCCTGAGGGGTATCAATTCTAGCCACCCGAAACAGAAGGTCTACTTCCCCTTAGGTTAAATTCCGACCAGGCCCGGTTCCGGGTTGGACACCTTTGGGACGATGTGGTTTGAAAGAGGCTTCGCCGGGGCTGGGGCGCCCCGGCGAAGGTGGGGGGGTGTATGGGGATGGTTGGTTGGAGATACGGAGGGAACAGACGATGCGGGTCCGGCGGGCCTCACACCGGCCCCGCGGCCGATTCCGGCTGGCGGCCGGAAACCGCCGCGGGGTCGGGTTCGGGGTCTCGAGTCCCCGAACCGCCGCGGTACTGCTTCAACTATTCTGATTGAACCGACGCTCCCAGTCGAATTCCCGGGCCGTGACCGAGTCCTCGATCCGCCGCAGCCGGCGCTCCAGATGGTCGAAGGTTCTCTTCAGCCGCTGGAGCCCCATGGTCCGGGAAGAAGCGTAGGAGTTATAGAACTCCTGATCGTCCACGTTGATGAACTTGACCACCGGCTCGGGCTTCATGATCAGCGCGGCCACCAGATACAGGCCGGCGATGGGCCAGAACCCGGTGAACAACATGAAGAAGATGACCGCGGCCCTGACCCAGAAGACCGAGAAGTCGAAGTAGTCGGCCAACCCTTTGCACACGCCCAGGATTATCCCGGAACGGGAACGATAAAGACCGGGGCGTTCCTTGCCCAACAGTTCCTTCATTTGCTATCCTCCCTACCGCGGGCGCTCTTTTCCTGGTCAAGAAGGATCGTCTCCAAGGCCTCGATGCGCTCCTCCATGCGTTGCAGTCCCTGGTGGAGCTCCTGGATCAACTTGGTTTCCTCGGCCGGCATTTCGCCCTTTTCTCCTTTGGCGACCTTGAGGGCCCAGATCAGGAAGAAGCCGACGACCAGCAGGACCGGGAAGCTGAAGACCAGCAGGATTATCATGCCCATCATGCCGCCCATGACGCCTCCTCTTGATTCGAACCCGCGGTTCGGTTAAATGTTCCGCCGGGCGGACCTGTTCTTCAAATCCTCGAGTTCCTTCTCCAGGGCCTCGTCCTTTTCCAACTCCGAAATATCCTCCTCGAGACTGGGTTTGCGCTTGTAGTTGACCAGGTCGGCCTCGGCCTCCATGCGCTCGATCCGGTTCTCGAACTGCTGGAAGCGGAGGAAGGCGTCCGAAGTCTCGAACTTCCGGATTTCGCTTTCCATCTTTTTCTTGCCCTGGGCGTGGATATGCCGCTGGACCAGGAGCCGCTGCTTTTCCCGGGCCGCGGCCAGCTTTTCCTCGAGCTGCCCGATCTCCTGCTGATACTGCTCGATGATGGTCTGGGCCTGGACGGCTTCCTTTTCCAGGACCTCGGCTCTCTCCAGCAGACGCCGCTTTTCCAGCAGGGCCTCCCGGGCCAGGTCCTCGCGGCCCTTGTCCACGGCCAACTGGGCCTTGTCCGCCCACGAGGCCGCCTTTTCCCGGGCTTCGCTCCAAGCCCGCTCGACCCTCTTCTTGGTGGCCATGGCCCCGGCGCACGAAGCCTTGATCTCCACCAGGGTGTCTTCCATCTCGGCTATCATCAGCTTGACCATTTTTTCCGGGTCTTCGGCCTTGTCCAACATGGAGTTGATGTTGGCGCTGACGATATCCCGGACTCGACTGAATATGCCCATATTGACCTCCTGTAAGGTTGCTCTCTTGGCCTTGGAACAAAAGCAACATGCGGGCCAACTTGGGGTCATTTTAATAATGTTAATTATTTCAATATACTGGATAGGGAAGCCTCCATGGCCCGCCCCTAGGGCCAGTGACTCTGGCCGCCTCTTGGCTTTCTCGGCCAAATGGTGGTATTATAAGCCATGAATCGAGAAGAACTTGTCCCGGACCAGCCGCTGGTAAACGGACTCAAGCCCAAAGGGGAAGCCCTGGGCCAGTCCGAAGAGTTTCTGCAATTCAATGAAAAGCTCTCCCGGGCGGCCAAGGTGGACCGGCCCTTGCTGATCGTGGGTGAACGGGGCACGGGCAAGGAATTGGCGGCGGCCAGACTGCACTACCTTTCGCCGCGCTGGAAGGAACCCCTGGTAGCCCTCAACTGCGCGGCCCTGGCCTCGACCCTGATCGAGTCCGAACTGTTCGGGTACGAAGCCGGGGCCTTTACCGGCGCGGCCCGCCGCCGGCCGGGCCGGTTCGAGGCCGCGGACAAGGGCAGCCTTTTTCTGGACGAGATGGGCAATATTCCACTCGAGGTTCAGGCCAAGATACTGCGGGTGGTCGAGTATCAGAGTTTCGAGCGGGTGGGCGGGACCCAGTCCATACAGGTGGACGTCCGGCTCATCGGCGCCACCAACTTGGACTTGAGGGTCCTGGCCGACCAGGGGCGTTTCCAGCGCGACCTGCTGGACCGGCTGTCCTTTGAAGTCCTGCACCTGCCGCCCCTGCGCGACCGGCGCGGCGATATCAGGCTGCTGGCCGATCATTTCGCCGCCCGCATGGCCTTCGAACTGGGCCGGTCCGAAACGCCGGTCATCGGCGACGAGGCCTGGGCCGCCCTCGAGGCTTATCCCTGGCCCGGCAACGTGCGCGAGCTGAAGAACGTCATCGAACGGGCCGTATACCGTTGCGATTCGGACCTGATCGGCGAGATCGTCTTCGATCCTTTTCCCGCGCTGGCCGGTCCGGCCGCATCCCCGCCCGCGCCGGCCCATCCGTCCGCGCCAACCCCGGACGAACCGTCCTTGGACCGATCCTTGACCGACCAGGTGGCGGCCCTGGAAATCGGCCTGTTGAAAAAGGCCCTGAGGCAGGCCCATTACCAGCAGAAGACCGCCGCCGGCCTGCTGGGCCTGACCTATCATCAGTTCCGGGGCTTGTACAGGAAGTATAAGGAGGAACTGGAATAAAGCAGGGGGGCGCACGCTGTGCGCCCCTAGTGCGCCTGCGGGCGCACACGAACAGGGAGGTGCAAGTCCTCTCCAGACATTCGCACTCCGGTCTGTATCCGAGGGAAACTGCGTCACCGCGAGGTGGGGTGGGG
>JBFMAW010000040.1:0-54553 GCA_040755515.1 Thermodesulfobacteriota bacterium
CCGAAATCAACCTCTCCCGCTGCACCCAGTGCCGCCGCTGCACGGACGAGTGCCCCTTCGGCGCGCTGAACGAGGACGAAAAGAGCAACCCGCTGCCCCAGCCCACCCGGTGCCGCCGCTGCGGCGTGTGCATGGGCGCCTGCCCGGAACGGGTCATCTCTTTCAAGAACTACTCGGTGGACATGATCGGTTCGATGATCAAGGAAGTCGAGGTGCCGGAGAGCGACGAGGAGAAACCCCGGGTGCTGATCCTGGCCTGCGAAAACGACGCCTACCCGGCCCTGGACATGGTGGGTCTGAAGAAGATGGCCTACAGCCCCTTTGTGCGGGTAGTGCCTTTGCGCTGCCTGGGTTCCCTGAACCTGGTCTGGATCGCCGACGCCCTCTCGAAGGGCTACGACGGCGTGATGCTGTTCGGCTGCCGCCACGGCGACGACTACCAGTGCCATTTCATCCGCGGCAGCGAACTGGCCAACATCCGGATGAGCAAGATCACCGAGACCCTGACCCGGCTGCAGCTCGAAACGGAACGCATCCGGGTCGAGGAGATCAGCATCACCGACTGGGAACGCATTCCCCAGATCATCGGCGATTTCATGGCCACCATGGATAAGGTCGGCCCCAATCCATTCAAAGACCTGTGAGAGGTTTTATCGTCAACGAGGAGGCATCGAGCATGGGTCTCAAAGTTGATCCCGACTTGATGAAAGAGCTGAAGCATTTCGGCTTGAAGGACGCGAACAAGTGTTTTCACTGCGGCAACTGCACCGCGGTCTGCCCTCTGTCCACGCCGGACAACCCCTTTCCGCGCCGGCTGGTCAAGTACGCCCAGATGGGGCTCAAGGACAAGATCATGACCTCGCCCGAGCCCTGGCTGTGCTATTACTGCGGCGATTGCAGCCAGCGCTGCCCGCGGGGGGCCGATCCGGGCGAGACCATGATGGTCATGCGGCGTTATTTGACGGCCAACTACGACTTCACCGGCTTCGCCCGCCGGTTCTACACCTCGGAAATCTTCGAGCTCGCGGCCGTGGCCGCGGTGGCCGGACTGATCTGGCTGGCTTTCTACCTCTTCGGCGGCCCCATGATCACCGACCGGGCCAAGCTGGACGCGATGGGCGTCTCGGTGGCCCTCAACACCTTTGCGCCGGCCAAGATCATCGAGATACTGGACCTGCTCATGGCCGCCCTCCTGAGCGCCGTGCTGCTGACCAACGTCTATCGCTGCGCCAAGTTCGTCATGGGCGACCTGTTATTCAAGATACCGCTCAAGACCTATATCGGCCGCCTGATTGACCTGATCTGGAACACGGCCACCCAATGGCAGTTCAGCAAGTGCACCGACCGCTGGCAGTGGCTGGTCCACTTCCTGATCATGACCGGATACAGTTCAGTCTTTCTCATGGTCGTGGTGGGCATCCGCTGGTTCCAGCGCGATACCATCATCCATCCCGACTACCCGAACTTCAGCGTCCTGATGTCCCTGGTCGGCTACTACGCCACCTTCGCCATCATGTACGGCACGACCTACGCCCTGCTGGGACGCTTGAGCAAATCCAAGCCGCCTTACCAGAACTCCCACGGCACGGACTGGATGTTCCTGATCCTGCTCCAGCTCACGACCATCACCGGTATTCTCGTCCACGTCTTCATCTACCTGGGCTGGGCCCTGCCGACTTACTACATCTACGTCATCCATCTCATGGTGGCCATTCCCATGCTGACCCTGGAAGTGCCCTTCGCCAAGTGGGCCCACCTGGCCTACCGGCCCGTGGTGCTCTTCCTGATGAGGGTCAAGGAGGATTACCTGGCCACCCAGCCGGCCACGGCCGCGGCCACGGTCTCGACCGCGGCCCAGGAGGCCAAGACGGCCTGACAGCCAGGGTTCGGACGGTTCGAGGCCCGGGCCTCCGAACCGCGAACTATTAATGACCATCAAGGGCGGTCCAGAGACCGCCCTTTTTCTTGGCCCGATCGGCCGGCTACGCCTGAAGCGTGGCTATCATGGTTCGGTCAGCCCGAAGTTTCGGCCGGCCTGGGCCGAAATCAATTGTAGCCGTACAAACTCTTGGCCACCCGGCGGAGGAAGATGTTCAACAGACTGTGCATCACCGAGGCCAGGTTGCGCAGGGTGAAGGCTTTGGAACGGCCGGCCCGGCGGTTGACGGCCTTGACCGGAATTTCGAGATAAGTGAAACCCCGGTCCAGCAACCGGGTCACCATATCGGCCTGAAAACCGAAGCCGTGGGAGTTGGAATGCCACCTCATGACGTTATAGCGCAGGGTCAGAGGCAGACCGTTGTAATAGCGGACGTGGTGTCCGCTGATCAGATTCACCAGGGTGGTGTAGGTCCGGCTGATCAGTTGACGTGACCAGGATCGGCCGGCGAAGTCAGGTTGATAAGGCAATATTAGATCGGCTTCCCCCATGTGGCTGAATACCTGGACCAACGTTTCCACCGGTTCCACGTTATCCCCGCAGATCAGGCGATAGTAACGGCCCGCGCCCAGGAAAGCCCCCTCGACGTAATTGAAAGCCAAGCCCTGATTTCTTTTATTCACCACTATTTTCATGGGAAAGCCGGGGTGTCGGCCCCGCCAGTCCTCGAGCAATTCCACCGATCGGTCCGTGCTGGCATCGTCAATGACGATCACCTCGGCCGATATCCCGGTCAAGGTCAAGGCTTCCCTGACCGTGTCCAGGGTGGCGGCAATATTCTCTTCTTCGTTGTAGCAGGCCACAAACAGGGTCAGTTCAGGTTCCATGTACCGTCAAGCTGTGGTAAGAGGGCTGTGCGATCAATCGCGCCCAGCCCGGGTTTCAATCCGCTTTTCGGACGCTATCGCCGCCAGGCGCCGAGCCGCCGGTGACGACCAGCGGCAATCGGTCATAACCCATCCTTTTCAAAGAGACCATGTTCTTGAACAGATGGAAGCGAAGCCTCAGCCTGCCCCCCCAGGTCAGATTGGCCCGGCCCGGAAGGGGATGGAAGACTTCTTTAACCGCGGCCTCGCCGGCGCCCTGCTTCAATCTTTCCACCAGCCAGGCTACCCGCTCGATATCGCCTTCCGAACGAGCCACGGGCAGGAGGACCAAGCCCTGTTTGAGATTCGGCAGGAAATAATCAATCGTTTCCCGGCAGGCCGGACAACTGGGGGCGAAATAGACCCGCACCGGCGCGTTCAGATCGCCGTAGACCGGCCAGGGCGCCAAGGTCTCCTGGGCCAGGGAGAAAAAGTTCGGGGCGAAAAGAAAGAACCAGAGCCCGACCAGGGCCTTGGCCGGTCGGCCGCGTCCTCCGGACAGCGCGTGAAAAACGAAGAAGTTCATCAGGAATAACAAGCCGGCTATCAGGCAGCTCAGGCACGGGAGGGTAAGAGCCAGTAGGCCCAGCAGCAGGGCGTCAAGCAGGAGAAACAGGAAAGACAGCCTGTAGGCGGCGATGTATCTACCGGCCAGGCCGAACAGGCCGAGGATCAGAAAGACGCCCAGCCCCCACCACCATAGAGAAAGGCCGAATAAATCGGTTCGATAATATAACCGGCAGCCTTCGGTCTGGCAGAGAAAATCGCTCAGGCCCAGGGCCGCGGTCAGGCAGAAAGCTCCGCCCAGAACAGGGAAAGCGACGGCCAGGATTTTCAGCGTCAGAGTTTCAGGCTTCTGGAACATGCCCATCCCGCGCCTCGTCCCGCGAATCGCGGGACTGGCGGCCGGGAGCTTCAACCTCTGGGTGAAGGCCGGCTTAGGGTTGTTGTATCATCGGCTCCCGGATCGGTCAATTGATGAGCCGGGCTTTCAGGTCGTTCATCTTATTGATCAATTCCTGGTCGGTTTCCTGCACTTTCATCTCGGCGAAACTCAAGAATATCCTGGCTATATCCTTTCGGCCGTTCATGGCGGCCGCCAAGGCCGCTTCATATACGTCCTTGGCCGGAGCATTAACGTAAAAGGGATTGGCGAAGCCAAGCACCATTCTAAAGGCCTTATCGAACTTATTGTCCCTCAGGTACGCCAGATAAAGGTTACGATAAATGAAATCCGGTTTCAGGCCTAACTCCTTTTTCAGGGAGGCCAGGCCGTATTCGACCGCTTCCTTGTACCTGCCCTCTTCGATAAGAACCTGGGCCATGATCGAGTAGCCTAGATATAGTTCCGGCCATTCTTCTATTATTTTCTCGGCATATGTCCGGGCTGGACCATACTCTTTGTTGGATATATGGATATTGGCCAGAACCATGTTGACCTTGGCACAGGCGCCGCTTACGTCATGTATTTTTTTCAATTCCGCGATAATTCTTTGCTTTTCATCGGCCGCCAGTTTTTCATACTCTATTTCGTTCATTTTGGACAATTCCATGGATTTAATGCCATATTCCTTTACTAAATCAGGATACTTGGATGTACTCGCGTACAAGATCGAGTAGTCGTCAAAAAAAATAGGTTCATAGCCCTCGAACTCGCTTAACCCTGCTCTTTCCGGTACGATCAGGAAGGAAGGATCATATTCTTTCTTGAGATATTTGAAAACGTTTATATCGTTAAACATGTTCAAGGCCTGCAGCGTATCCAGGTCATTGAAGGCATTCAATTGAAAAGTGGCGAATATCTTATAGCTCTTGCTCAAGGCCCACTGCAGGTATCCCCCGTGTAACTGATTGTGGAGAACGTTGCCGGTAAGCCCAAGCTTGTTCAGCATGGTCACCGAACCCGCGGGCAGCTTTTGAGTAGAAAAAGGATACTTTGGCCTCAACCCGTAATAATGGTCCAGGTGCAAAGCCACAAGGCCGATCAGTATCAAGCCGATCAACCCGGCCTTCATGAACCCGTTATTCCGTTCTTCTCTTGACAGTTCATTCAGACCGTGGACCAGCAACGGCAGGGAAAGAAGTACGACTTCATATAACAACCTGATCTGGCTTTTTGCCAGGATAAATATGGCCACTCCGCCGGAAAAAAGGAGGAGATGGCTCAGCTCCACTTTCCTTTTCCACAAAGAGAGTAATAAGACAGGGATTACGGCCAGGAAAATGATAACGTTCATGTTGGTGAGAATCCAGGTCAGGTTCAGGCTTTTAAGGCTGAGGCTAAGTAAATCGAGAGGCTTGGATTCGGTAATGTAAATAGACGTGAGAATGGCTCCTTCAAAAGGAGTCTCCATTATCTTGAGCCCGTTTGGATTGAGAAACAGACAAAACATCGACAAAATCAAAATGCTTCTTTCCCGTTGATATATTCGCTGATAGGTCTTGTCTTGTCTTAAGCCGCGCCATACCAGTTCGGCCAGATAGGCAAACAGCAGTACCAGGATTACGGGATATTCTATGCCGTGGCAGTTGATCCATATTACGGTCAATATGGGCAGCAGCCATAATCTATCGCGGCGGCATTCCAACAGATACAGGAAGACAATGATAAACAGATAGGAGATGGAATGAGGTCTCACCAGCCAGACAAACCTGAAGCTGAGAGCGATTAGGTACATGACCCACACCGCCAGAGCCCACTGGACACTCTTCTCGATCTTGCGGCTGATCAAGCCGTATAAGAGCCACAGGGCGGCCAGAAAGACGGCGCCCCGGAAAAGGATGAGGCCAAAGTAACCCAGGTGCCGGTGGATCACGGTTATAACAGCTTGAAATAATGGCCAATAATTGAGCCAAGTCCGGTTGGGCGTCAGGAAGGAAAAAGAGGTGTCTTGAAGGAGTTCATGGTTCTCGACCAGATTCCGGCCCGCGTCCAGGTGATACCAAAGATCAGTATCACCGGCCACGATCGGCCACCTGAACACGTAGACGACCGTGACAAAAAAAATTATCAGCCCGAAGACAAGGGTCAGTTTACCGGCATTGAGCCCGCGGCTCAGGTTCGGTGCTTCAGCCGGGTTGTCCTGATCCATGCTCGAGAGATAGGGCCGGCCGAAGACTCATTTTATTTCCGGCCCTGACGGGAAGATTTGGCGCTAACGGTTTCATGATCGGGCCGGGTCAGGGTCTTTCCCATGTTCCCGTAGCCAATTGTCCGGTGGGTATATGAACCACGTTGATGGCGCAGTTGGTGTTGGCCGAGCCGGTTACGGTGATGGCCAGTTCCTGGACGGAGACCAGGCCTTCGGTCACGACCAGGGAACAGTTGAAATTTGAAGCGGTACTCGGATCGGTCAACAAATTCTTGGAATAATACAGATATAGAGCGGACTGGGTGGCCGAGACCCCCCCAGTGGCGGCCTTGAGGCCTGATTCATCGCGCAGATTGATATATTTGGGAATGGCTATGGCGGCCAGAATACCCAGGATAACCAAAACGGCAATTATTTCGATCAAAGTGAAAGCTGGTCGGCGATGAAAACCAAGGCCGTCGGTTCTCACTTGAGGTCCACGTATCTTCTTTACAATCTTGGACATCTTACGGCCAATGACCTGGGAATTGCAGTAGCCTTTTTCAGCCCCGCGATGGTAGATGGTTCATCGCGGGGCTGAAGAGGCTTATGGTCTATTCCAGAGACCCGTGGCGGTCGAGCCGGAGGTGTGAGTGGCTATAATACCGCAAGAATTGCCCGCGGCCACGACGTTAATGGTTATTTCCTGGAGCGATGGAGCATCGTTGCCGGTGAGGTTGCAATCGAAGGTCGAGGTATTGCCGCTGTATTGGAGCAAAATACGGGCATACTTCATGGAAAGGGCCGACTGGGCGGCGGACACACCGCCGCTGGCGGCTTTCCGGCCGGCTTCGGCCTGCAAATCCTGGTACTTGGGAATGGCCACGGCCGCCAGAATACCCAAAATCACCAGAACGGCGATGATTTCGATCAAGGTAAAACCTTTTCTCATAACTTTTCCCCCTCGTGTAATAAATTACTTGTCTGAATATACTCGATCAGCAAATGAACCGGAGCGTTAATCTGCACCTCCCTTCTGGTCTGGTATTCAAGAGACTACGGCAAAACAAATTACACGTCATCATAAATAAAAATACTCAGTTCTAGAGTCATGCATAAACCAGTCCACAATGCACCCACAGTTCTTAAATAATATTTAAACTTATCCATTAGTTATCGTTAGAACCCTCCGACGACCTCCAATCCCCTGCCCTCCGGTGCGGATTCTCAACAATTATTGTAGATGATACATCAGTTCTTGTAGCTTTGATGGCTTGCACATCGATGCCATATTTCTTGATTCTGTGCCACAAGCTGCGTTGGTTGATCCCTAAGGCCTCGGCCGCCTTGACCTGAACGCCGCCATTGGCCTCCAACGCCTTTATGATCATCGCCTTTTCCAGATCGCGCATCCGGTCGTCCAGCGAGACCGTTTTAGAATCGGAAATTGCGGCGGTATCAACTAAGATTTCTCTCTTTGTGGCCGCCATTACGCCAGGCGGAACTGGAATATCCGTTATCAAGCCGTTTTCGCTCATGACCATGGCCCGATCCAGGGTGTTCTTCAACTCCCGGACGTTGCCCGGCCAGGAATAGGCCATAAGGGTCTGTAAAGCCTGGGACGATAATTTTATTGGCCGCGGGGACTGCTTCAGAAAGTGATTGACCAAAAGCGGTATATCCTCGCTTCTATCCCGGAGAGGCGGAATAAAAAGAGTCAGAACGTGAAGGCGGTAATAGAGGTCTTCCCGAAATGTCCCGGCCCTGACCATATCCTCCAGGTTCTTGTTGG
Organism: Thermodesulfobacteriota bacterium; assembly: GCA_040755515.1. GTDB lineage: Bacteria > Desulfobacterota > Desulfarculia > Adiutricales > JAGVGV01 > JBFMAW01. Next base: position 7,669 of record JBFMAW010000040.1, read on the forward strand.
TGGCGGCGATCAAACGGACATCGATTTTCAGGCTCCGCGTGCCGCCCACGCGTTCGAACTCCTTTTCCTGCAAGGCCCGGAGAATCTTGGCCTGGGTGGTCGGGGGCATGTCGCCGATCTCGTCCAGGAAGAGAGTGCCTTCGTCGGCCAGTTCGAAGCGGCCCGGCTTGCCGCTGGTGGCGCCGGTGAAAGCGCCTTTCTCATGTCCGAACAATTCGCTTTCCAAAAGACCTTCCGGAATGGCCGCGCAGTTGACTTTGACCAGCGGCTTGTATTTGCGCGGGCTGAGTTCGTGGATGCTGGTGGCGGCCAGTTCCTTTCCGGTCCCGCTTTCCCCCACGATCAGCACGGTGGCCTCGGTCGGGGCGATTTTTATAATCTGGCCGAAGAGACCCCTCATGGCCTGGCTCTCGCCGATGATATTGGGGAAAAGCTGCCTGACGTCCACCTTGTTCAAGACGCTGGCCACCTGCTCGAAAACCTGCTGGTAGTATTCCAGCTTGTCCAGTCGGCTCGTTTCTTTGGCCTGGACCTGGCCGCCGGACAGGACCGGGATGGTTTTAGCCTTTTCCAGGAATCCCTGGGCCGGTTTCAACAGCAGCCTTACCACCAGATAGCCGCAAAGACAGGCCAGTCCGGCTATGATCAGGGACCAGCCCGTGAGCGGCCAGGTCTGATCCAGGCCGTTCTGCTGGCAATAAACGGTCAAGCGGAACCCCACGATGGCGGCCAGGGCCGCCAGGCCGCCGAATATGACCGGCACCAGCAGGTACGGGCTGGGATAGAAAGGAGAACGGCCGATATGTCTGGTCGTCCTCTTCGGCTCAGGGACAAATTCAGGCGTCATGGGTCCCCATGGTCCATTCCCTCAGGCCTTAACGCGGGGACACCGTCTTGGTCAAATCCCACATGGGCAGATATATGGCCAAGGCGAAAAAACCGACTACTACGGCCAGCCCCACCACCAGCAACGGACCGATGGCCATGGAAAGTTTGGCCGTGGCGTACTCGACCTCGGTGTCGTAATGCTTCGAGACCGCGCTCAGCATCTCGTCCAGGTTGCCCGATTCTTCGCCGATGGCCACCATGTTGACCACCATGGGCGGGAAATACTCGGCCGACCGCAGCGGTTCGCTGATGCCGCGGCCTTCCTTGAGCTTGTCCGCCAGGGCATCGAAGGACCTGGAGATGGCGTAGTTGCCAATGGTGCCGGTGAGTATCTTCATTATGTCCAGGATGGCCACGCCGCTGGCCTGAAGTATGGCGAAAATGCTGGCGAACCTGGACATGGCCGACTTGATGAAGAGCGGGCCGAGCAGCGGCAGGCGAATCAGGGCGGCGTCCTTCACCAGTCGACCGTTTTCGGACTTCAGGTACAGATACAAACCGGTCCCCAGAACGACCACCAAGCCCAGCAAAATGGGCCAGTAATCGAAAATGGCGGTGTACATGACGATGCAGACCTTGGTCGGCCAGGGCAGGGCCACTTTGGCCCGGGCGAAGATGGAGACGAACTTGGGCACGACGTAGGTCAGAAGAATGAAAAAGGCCGCCACCAGGGCCACCACCACTATGATCGGGTAGGCCAGGGCCGACTGTATATCTTTTTTCACCTTATATTCATGTTCGATGATGTAAATCAGTCGTTCCAGGACCTCGGGCAGTTGGCCGCTGGCCTCCCCGGCCTGCAACATGCTTACATACAAAGGCGAAAAAGCCACGGGATGCTTTCTGAAGGCCTCGGTCAGGGAAGAACCGGCCTGAATGTCCTGGATGAGGTCATTGATTATGGCCTTGAGCTTCTTGTTATCGGTCTGGCTTTCCAGGATTTGAAACAGCCGGACAATGGGGATGCCGGCCTTCAGCATGGTGCTGAGTTGCTTGGTGAAGAGAATGATGTCCCAGGGTCTGATGGCCGTGAGCATCTGGTCGAGACGGGCCAGCCAGGAAGTCGCCCGGCCTTCCAGGGTTATCCGCGCAGGGATCAATCCCCGGGCCGACAACAGGGTGTTGGCCAGTTCCTGGGTGTCGGCTTCCAAGACGCCGGACACGGTGGTGCCGTTTTCATTGATGGCCTGGTAGGCGAACCTGGGCATGACTGCGTTATAACCTCAACCCGAGACTGTGGTCAGGTCATGACCGTGGAGATGGCCTCCTCCACGGTGGTGATTCCTTTTCTGATCTTTTCCGCGGCGTCGTCCTTGAGGGTGATCAGCTTGCCGGCGCGCTTGGCCGCCCGGGTTATCTCGGCCGAGGAAGCCCGCCGCAGGGTCATCTCCTGCACCGTTTCGTCCACCACCAGGACCTCGAAGATGCCGGTTCGGCCCCGGTACCCCGTGTCCATGCAGTTGTAGCAGCCCTTGCCCCGGTAAAAGGTCAGGTTCTCCGAAGGGCTGATGCCGAAGTATTCCAGGGCCTGCCGCGGGGGCTGATAAGCCTCCTTGCAGTCCTGGCAGACCCGCCTGACCAGACGCTGGGCGAAAGAAACTAACAGCACCGAGGCCACCAGAAAGGGTTCGATGCCCATGTCTATCAGCCGGGTGATGGCGCCGGCCGCGTCGTTGGTGTGGACCGTACTCAGCAGCCGGTGGCCGGTCAAGGCGGCCTGGACGGCGATGGTGGCCGTTTCCGAGTCGCGGATTTCGCCGACCATGATCACGTCCGGGTCCTGGCGCAGTATGGACCTCAAACCGCTGGCAAAGGTCATGCCGGCCCGGCGGTTGAGCTGGACCTGGCGGATGCCGTCCACCCGGTATTCCACGGGGTCTTCCAGGGTGATGATGTTGATGTCCGGCTGATTGATCTCCTTGAGGATGGCGTACAGGGAGGTGCTCTTGCCGCTGCCCGTGGGGCCGGTGCTCAAGATCATGCCGTATGGCTTGACGATCATGGGCTCGATTTTCTTCATCTCCGTCGCCGACATGCCCAGACGGTCCAGGGAATAGACGCCCGCGCTCATGTTCAAAAGGCGCAGGACCGCGTTTTCACCATAGATGGTCGGCAGCGTCGAGACGCGGATGTTGATTTCACTGTGACCCATTTTGACGGTGAACCGGCCGTCCTGGGGAATCCTGGACACGGCGATATCCAGGTTGCTCAAGATTTTCAGTCGGGAGATCATGGGCAGGAACATGGTCCGGGGTGGAGAAGGCACCTCTTGCAGCCGTCCGTCCACGCGGAAGCGGACGCTGACGTGATCCTTCTCCGGGCTGAAATGGATGTCACTGGCGTTCTCCCTGACCGCCTGGGCCAGGATGGAATTCACCAGGCGGATGACCGGGGCCTCTTCGGCCATGCCCTGGAGGGAGCTGACGTTGAGGTCCTCGACCGGCCCCTCGACCACTTCCTCCTTGCTGTCTATCTTCATCTCCTCCATGTCTTCCAGGACGCCGCCGTAGTTGGAAAACTTCCCGTACAGGGCGCTGAACAATCCGTTGAACTGCTGCTCGGTGCAGATCACCGGCTCCGCCTCGCAGTTGGTGTTCGCCTCGACCATGTCCAGGGCGCCCAGGTCCATGGGATCGGGCATGGCCACCACCAGGAGCGAGCCCTTTTTCCTCAGGGGCACGACCTGATGCTTCTGAGCCAGATCGGGCGGTATGAGCCGGGCCAGGCCCACGTCCACCGGATACAGGCTGGGCTGGTATTTGTCCACCTTGAGTTGCTGGGCCACGGTGTCCACGATCTGGCCTTCGTTAAGGATGCCATTGCGGACCAGGAACTGCCCGAGTTTCAACTTGGTCCTTCTGGCGTCCACCAGGGCTTGTCTCAACCGGTCGTCGGTCAGCAGACCGGCCTCGATAAGCATCTCGCCTAGTCTTTTTTTCGCTTTCAATTCCTTACCCTCGACAGGTCAATGCTTCTCAGGTGCCTCGAGACTGGGGATCGGCGTAGAAGACCGAATCCTCGGGCCAGGCCGCCGTCACTCGAGCCCTGGCCGCCAGCGGAGGCGGAAGCTGTTTTATCTGGGTCAAGGCCAGGGCCTCGTTGGGGTAGAAGTCCCTGACGATGATCATGAACTTCAAGCCTTCCCTTCGGTTCCAATAGGTTATTATCCGCAGGTTGTCCGGGGCCGTCCTGAGGAACTGTACGGCGTCCTCGAGGGAATCCCTGGGCCCCATCGTCACCCACCAGTTCTGGCCCGGTTTGAGATCAACCTTACGGGTAACGGCCGGAAAGTCGATCCTCTGGCCGACTAAGATCTTCTCGATGTTTTTCAGGTCCGGGTTGGCTTCCCGCACCTTGTTCAGGTAGAACTGATCGTAACGACCGTACACCTTTCTGATCATGCTCGCCAGCGTATCGCCCGGCTGGACGGTGATCGTGCCCAGGCGATCCGGCGGATATGAGGGCGTCGACTCAGCCGCGGCGGTTGGCTGGACCGGCTCCTGGCGCGGGGCGGCCGGGATCGGGACGGTGGAATCACCCGCCGGTCCGGGCCGCGGCAGGGCTTCACGGGCGGATTGACGCTCGACCGGACCGGCCGCGGGACCGGTTTCGGCCGAACGGGGTAAAATCTTGGTCGCCCGGTGGAAAAGGGTCAAAGGTTCCTCGGTCTTCCAGGCCATCAGGACCATGGGACCGCCGCTCAAGACCAGAAGCCCCAGGATCAAGACTCCGAGCCCGGCCATGACCATGGTCCGCCGTCGTTTCGACTGGACCAGGGTGGCGGCGCCCCGGGCGCAGGAGCGCACCAGGAGCCAGTCCACCTTCATCCTGTTTTCCACAATCAGGGTTAATACGCACAGGTGACAAAGGTTGATGATCTTCCGCGGATAACCTCCCGTGGCCCGGAAAATGGCCCAATAGGCCCACCAGGTAAAGATTTCGGGTGGGTTCGGTTCCCCTCTGGCCTGCCCCAGCCTGAATCTTATCAGGCCGCGGGTTTCGCCCAGGCTGAGCGGGGACAGCGGGAAGAACAGGTTGATGCGGTCAGCCAGATTGGGCATCCGGTTCAGGGTTCTTTCGAACTCCTGCTGGGCGAAGATGATTATCTGGAGCAGCTTGTAATCGTTGGTTTCATAGTTCAAGAATTCCCGCAGCGTTTCCAGGCAGTAGTCCGACAGCTTCTGGCCTTCGTCTATGATCAGCGCCACGGTCTTGCCGTTCTCGACCCCCTGGTGGAACAGAAACTGTTTGATGTCCTCCTTGATCTGCCAATCGCCCGACCCGGATTCGGGCTTGCGGCCTTCAAACATCTCGGCGACCTTGATCAGAAAGTCGAACGGGCGGTCGAAACTGGGGTCCAGGATCAGGTGGGTCTGCACGTCCTGGTCCTGGGCCAGGCGGCGAAGCAACTGGCGGCAGAGGGTCGTCTTGCCCGACCCCACGTCGCCGATGATCACGCACAGGCCGCGGCGGAGACGAACGGAAATCTCCAGTTTCTGGAGGCAGGCCAGGTGCTGGCTGGACTGGAAAAAGAAGTCCGGATCGGGAGTGTTCGAGAACGGTTCCCGGATGAGATTGAGTGACTTGAGATAATTCATTTGCTCAGGACGAGTCCAAGAAATCCAGCAAACCTGATAAACCTTTTTCTGGAAGCCGGAGGCCGGCTCCCGGGGCGGGAAGAATAAGACCGGGGATCAGACCTTCCTATTTACTTTTGGATTGACTGACCTTCCCCGGGCCTTCCTCCAGCTTCTTCTCCTTAAGTATATAGGGGGTGATGAAAATCAGCACTTCCTCCAGGTTGGACGACTTCCGGTCCGCCTTGAACAGCCAGCCGAGGACCGGGATGTCCTTGAGCCCCGGAATGCCCGAGACGGAGCCCTGGCCCGTTTCCTTGTTCAGCCCGCCTATGACCGTGGTTTCGCCGTCGCTGACAATTACGTTCGTCTCCGCGTTCTTGGTGATGATGGTGGGGTTGCCCATGACGGTGTTGGTAAAGTCAAGTTCATCCTTCTTGGTCTGTATTTTAAGCTTCAGGATGTTGCCTTCGACGACGTGGGGCGTGACTTCCAGCTTCAGCGTCGCCTTCTTCCACTGGATGACCAGCTTTCCGTTTTCATCAACCGTCTGGAAGGGCACCTCCTTGCCGCTCTCTATCAGGGCCATCTGGTTGTCCAGCGTGGTTATGGAGGGGCTGGAAAGAATATTGAGCTTCCCGTCGGTCTGGAGGGCGGTCAACTGGGCCGCCAGCATGCTTTCGGCCGTCAGCCCCACCAGATAGCCTAGGGTGAAGCCGGTATAGCCGATGGTCGGCATGGTGCCGGTGAAACTGGTGGACGGGAAATTGGAGGCAAAACCGCTGGTCGGGCTGATTTCGCCGGGGGAGGTGGTCTGGCCCTGGAGGGCCGGGCCGCCCGGCAGTCCGATGTTGCTGCCGGTGATGCCGCTGCTGTTGGCGCCGGGATAAATCCACTGGTTGCCGCTATGATACAGGCCGCCCCACTGCACGCCCAACTCCCGGGCCGTGTCCTTGGTGGCCTCCACGATATGGGCTTCGATCAATACCTGGGAAGTCGGGCGGTCCAGGGCCTCGATGACCGGGATCAGCCGCTGGATGTCCTCGACGCTGGCCTGGATGATCAGGGCGTTATTGTGCACGTCCACCAGGACGGAGCCGACCTTGGTCTCCACGCTTTGGGGCTTGCCCGCCTCGGTGGTGGTTTTTTCGCTGGTGGTCAGAACGCTTTGAATGTTGTCTTTAAGCTGTTTGGCGTCGGCGAACTCGATGGGGATAATGACCGTTTTGATCTCGCGCTTGACTTCCTCTTTCTTGTCCTCCGCGCTCATGACCCGGATGATATCGCCTTCCCAGGCGTAACTCAGGCCGTGGCTTCTCAGGACGCCCAGAAAGACTTGATCCCAGGGCGCGTTTTTCACGTCCACGGTCACCGTGCCCTTGATGGCTTCATTGATGACGATGTTCTGGTCCACGGCCCGGGCCACGGCGCGGAGCACCGTCGAGACCTCGAGGTCCTTCAGTTTGACCGTGATCCTCCTGTTGGGCAGGGGTCGGGCGGGTTGAACCTTGAGTTCGGCTCTTTGAGGATAGCCCAGCTTTTTCTTGTCTTCCAAATCGGCGGTGATCTTCTTCCTGGTCGGCGTGAAACCCTTCGATCTTTCGGCCCGGTCCCGCCATTTCTCGAAGAACTCATCGTCGGTGAGGTTCTTCTGGCCGGCGCAACCGGAAACCAGCCCTAGCGCCCCCATCAGGACGGCGCACGCCGCGGCCACAATGTAGGTCCAGCTTTTGCCTTTCATAGCCTCTTCCAGTCTAGAACTCAGTTTCTTCCAAGGGAACGACTATCCGGGCCGCCGACCCCTCCCGGCCGATTATCACCTGGGTCGGAGTGATGCTCTTGACTATGAAATTACCTTCCCGTTCGAGTTTATCGCCTTCTTCGTACTCCGTGCCGTTCAGCACCGCCAGATTCTTGGCGCCGGCGGATAAATAGCCGGTGTAGCGCAGGCCCAGTTCCTTGTTGGTGATTTCCGGGGCTTCCGCCTTGATCTTCTCGGTTTCGAATATGATCGCCGTCTGCCTTTCCAGGAACGGATCGCCGGGCCAGGCGGCCGAGGCCCGGGCTATGACGTACCGGGCGTCAAGGGGCGATATGCTCTCCTTGGTCAGACTCACGGTCACCTCGCTGACCAACTGCCTGGCCTCGTCCACGCTCTTCTTGACCAGTGCGGGTCCCGCCTGCTTCTGGTCGGACCCCTTGGTGAACAGGAAGTTGTAACCTCCGAACAGGATGGCCACGGCCATGAGGGCTATGATCACTTTCTCTCGGCTCGACATCTTCCATCCAATCCGTCTTTACCGGCTGGTCGGTTCAGGTCAGTCAATATTGGAAGCCTTATCACTCCAGGGCCAGCCAAAGCCGCAGTTGAATGCTATCGCCGCCCTGGACCCGCCGCACGTTCAGCCGCTCCAGGTGTTCCACGAAAGGCATCTGGGCCATGTTCACGACGAATTTCCTTAAGTTCAAGAAGTCTCCCTTCAGGAAGACGTCCACCATCAAAAGGCCCGTGTTCATGTTCAGGGAATTGACCTGGGGCAGAACCTTTTCAAACTCCAGGCCGGATTGTCGAGCCGCTTCCAGGAATATGGCGTTGAGCTGTCCTATCCGGTCCCGGGGAAGTTTCTTCCTGGGCGGCAAGGGTAAACCGGCCGGTCGTTCAAACTTGGCCTTTTGATAAAGCTCGGTGTACAAAGGATGAAGCAGTTTCTGCTTCTCGATGTCGGCCTCGAGTCTGAACTTTTCCTCCTCCTGCTTGCCCAGGGCCCTGTTCTGGGGGTACAGGCCGAAAAGCACCGCCCCCAGGATCACGGCTCCCAACAAGAGAAACAACCAGGTCTGGGACCTCAACGGAGAAGTTTTAACCTTGGCTGCCATGTCCGCGCCTTTATTTCACTTCCAATTCGGCTTTGAAGAAAAGGACCTCCCGGCCCTGCAAGACCTTGAAAGACTGTTCCTTGATGCTGGGTTGACCGAAGAGCGGGGAAACCTGGAATCCGAGCAGATAATGGGCCAGCGCCGGTTCCAGGGTAGTCCGATCCCCGGTTACCAGCCCTTCGAGGCTGACCGTCTTTTTCTGGGATTGGGCCGGGGCGGGGCCAGGGCCGGCGGCCGCCGGGGCCAGGGCAGGCGCCTGCCCCAGGTCGGCGGTGATGCTCATCAACCTGATATTGGCCGGCGTCATGCCCGTCACCTCGCTCAGGACGGCCAACCCTTGATATTTATAACCGTACTCGTCCAAAAGCTTCCTGTTCCGGACCAGCACGGCCATGACCTTGCCGATCAGATCGTGGTTTACGTTGGGGACGAACTTGCCCAACTCGGTCTGGAGGGTTTTCACCCGGGCGGTCTTTTGGTTGAGAAGGCGTTCCTGGAAAAAATAGTATCCGCCCAGAATGATCATGACGATCAAGAACACGACCAAAGCCACCCGCCTGACGTTCTTGGTCGTGGCCACTTCTTCCTTGTCTTTGTAAGTGAAAATGAAGTTGGGCGTATACGCCTTATCGGAAAGAGCCAGACCCAGGGCCGGAGCGTAGGATGACCTTTCCGCGATGGACTTGGGAATGGCCGCCCCGGCCATCGTACCCAGTGGGGCCTTGATCTCCAAAGGGTCCACCGCCTCCACCGGCACGGCCAACTGCTCGCCGATATAGCCCAGGATGCGAGCCGAAGCCGAGGCCGTGCCCGTCGAGTAAATACGGCTGACCGTCTCCCCCTTCAATTTCTGGGTGTAATGTTCCAGGGTCCTTTCCACCTGTCTGACCAGCCGATCCAGGGCGGGCAGGATCAGGTCAAAAGCCTCCAGTTCGGCGATCGTCACCCCCGGGGCCGCCTCGACGGTCTTCCGGGCTTCGATGATCAGGGCCTGAAATACCGCCCTGGTTTGATCGTCGTTCAGGGCATCGGACGGCGCTCCGGCTTCTTCTTTTTCCACGCCTTCCATCTCGATGACGATCCCGCCCGACTCCCGGGTCAGCCTTTCGTTAATGCCGTCCCGGATGGCGTCTATCATGCTGTTCAAGCCGGCCTTTATACCTCGGGACAAGACCAGATTGCCATTGGCGAAAACGTCAATCCTGGACCAGGTGCGGCCGATGTACAAGTTGCAGACGTGGGCTTTCCGGCCTTCCAGCCATTCGCTCCGAAACAGATTTTGGAAAGCGAAAGGAACGGCGGTTACGCCGGTCAGGGGGAAGCCGCTCCGGTTGAAAGTGTTTCTGAGTTCCTCCACCTGCTTGATCGGAGCGGTGTAAGCCATTACCTCCGTCTTCCGGAAGCCATCCTCGATCACGTCCCCTAAAAGGTCAAAGTCGAAAACGACTTCCTTCTCGTTAAAAGGTGTTTCCTTCTTGAGGCTCCAGAAGACCGCGTTAGGCACTTCCTTCCTGGCCAACTTGGGTACGCGCAGATAACGCATCTCCACCTCGGCGGAAGGGATCACGCTCCATATTTCGGATTCCCGGGGGCAGAAACCGGACAAAGCCGATTTCAGGAATTGCGGAAATCTGGGATGCCCAGGACCGATATCCGGTCCAAAGGGGACAAACTTGAAATCCTGAAGCTGTCTCTTTCTGCCCGCCTTGGCCAGCCTGAGGCCGGTGTAGCCGATGTCCACACCGACCGTGGCTCCTCGACCGAAACCCGCGGATACCGTCTTCTTCCTTTTGGGCGACTCGGCGACCAAGTCATCGCCGCCGTCAGCTTCCGTTTCGTCCCCGCGGATCACATCAAGCAATTTTTCCGTGGATGAAATGGTGTCACGCCCGGCCAAATTCCCACCCCGTAAGTTAGGCGCGACCGGCTTGGCCGGCCAGGCCTTCGCCTTTAAAAATAAGCTCTCGCCGGATAAAAATCAGCCGACATATTCGCCTTCTTTTGGTTCTCCATTTCTTTACGGCCGCGAAAGCCCCCCACACTGATTTTCCTTTATAACGGCATATTTATTCAACCACAATCACCTATTTCTGTCAAGCGTTATTTAATTATTATTAATTTAATATAATTTATACTTGATATAGTGGTAAATAGTATTATCCGCACAAGATATCCACCTTGTTTCTACCATATAATCTTCAAACAGAATACGTTATTTTATTATAAGGCCCTTGAAGAGAAAACTCGTTTTTTCCTTCCAAGTTAATATAAACATATTTTCTTAATCATGGCAATAAGGCTTGGCTTGAAATCCGACTTCTAAAACACTGAGGTCTCTAATAGGTCGGACCTCTGAATGAGATTTCATGCCAGCGTGGAAAACAGTCAGGCGTAAAATGAAGTTGGAATCGGATCAAGGAGAAAAGCACCGCTGGACTAATGGCGCTGAATCGAGGGTCATCAGACCTGACCATCCGGTAATACGACCGGATGTTGTTCATCTCGTTTCCCTTTTTCAGGTGGTCAGGATGGAAAAGCCATGGTCACTCCTCGGCCACGGTCCAGCTCTCCGGGCCATGGCCGGAAACGAACAACTCCCACATGCGCTCATAGGCCCGCTCCAGCCCCAGGACAAAGCGGGGGGTGTCGAACAAAGCCTGGCTGTGTTTGTTTTGGGCCAGCCTCGACTTGATCGAGCCGAGGGCCGCCGGGTCTCGAGCCAGCTTGACGGCCAGGCTTTCATATTCCTCTGGGCTGCCGGCGATCATATCCGGCAGGCCGCAGGCGGCCAGCAGGCTGGCCGAAACCCTGCCGGCAAAATGCCGGCCCAGGCAGGCCACCACCGGCGTCCCGGCCCACAAGGCGTCGCTGGTAGTGGTGTGTCCATTAATCGGGCTGGTGTCCAGGGCCAGGTCGGCCAGTTTGAGCCGGGCCAGGTGCTCGGCCTTGGGCAGCCTCGAGGCAAAAATCAGCCGGCCGGGATCGAGACCCCGATTTCCGGCTTCTCGCCGCAGGCCGGCCGCGGCGGCGGGCGAGTCGCCCAGCAGCCACAGAACGCCGCCGGGCACCTCCTGGAGAATCCTCGTCCAACTCTGGAATACATTCGGATGGATTTTGTAACTCTGGTTGAAGGAACAAAAGACGAAGGCCGCCTCGGGCAGACCGAAATCCGATCTCCGGAACGGACGCGGGGACACCGGCTGCCGATGGTCGTTGATCTGATAACATCCCGGCAGCAGCACCAGTTTCTCGGTATAAAAAGAAGCGTGTTCCGGAGGCGTAACCACGGCGTCGGCCAGCAGATAATCGATGAAATCGGCGCCGAGGGCGCCGGGATACCCCAGGTAGTGGACCTGGACCGGCGCGGGCCTGAGAGCCGGGATGCCCAACCGGCCGCCCCGGGTGTGGCCCTTGAGGTCCACCAGTATGTCCACCTGACGCTCATGAATGAGCCTGGCCGCTTCCAGGTCGCTCATCGCGGCGATATCCACGAACAGGTCGCAGTCCCGGCTGATCCGGCGGCGGTAAACGCTGCCGTCGTCCGGACCGTACGAATAGACCTGGACCGTGAAGCGGCGGCGATCGTGGAGGCTGAACAGGCCCGACAGAAGATGGGCCGTGGCGTGGTTGTGGAAGTCGGAAGACAGGTAGCCCAGGACGATCGGGCCGCGGCGGGCCGGCCGCCGATCAAAGGAAAAAGCGATATCCAGGGCCTTGGCCCGCCGGGCGTAGTAAGCGCCCCAACTCCTGGCCACGGCCAGGTGTCGGGCCGGGTCTTCGTCCCGGGTGACGGCGATGAAGGGCATCTCTCCGGTCCTGACCCCGGCCGACAGTTCCCTCCCGGTCAGGTCGTCCAGCCTGGCCCCGACTTCGGACAGGGAGCGCCAGTCGCAGGTCTTTTGCAGGACCTTGAACCAGGCGGCGCAGGCCTCGGAATAATCTGGTTTGATGGCCACGGCCCGCCGGTAGTGGGTTTCAGCCTCGGCCAGCCTGTTCTGTTCGATCAGCAGGTTGCCCAGGTTGAACCAGGCGCCGGCCAGGCCGGGATTAATCTTGAGCGCGGCTTGGTAACATGGTTCGGCTTCCGGCCCTCGACCCAGTTCGGCCAGGGCCACGCCCAGGCTGTTGTGGGCTTCGGCGAGCCCGGGGTTCAGCCGCAGGGCTTGGTTAAGATGAACGGCGGCCCGGCCGGGATCGCCCAGGTCAAGGTGTATGTTGCCCAGGTTGAGGTGGGCGGCCGGATCGTCGGGTCGTCCGGCCAGGACGCGTTCGGCCAGGGCCGCGGCCCGACCCGGTTCACCCGTTTCCCTGAGTATGGCCGCCAGGTGGGACAAGGTGCGCGGGTCATCCGGATTGATCTCGGCCGCCCGTCGAAAGCACTCGGCCGCGGGCTCCAGGTGGCCCAGTCTCCTGAAGGCCACGCCCAGGTTGTTGAGCGTCTCGACGTCATCGGGTTTCAGGGAGAGGGCCTGCTCCCAGGCCCGGATGGCGTCGGCCACGCGGTCCAGAGCCAGCCAGGCCAAGCCCAAATCCTGGTAGGCCTGGGGCCGGGGCGGCCTCCCCAGCGCGATGGACCGCTCGATAAACGCCGCCGCTTCTTCGTGACGGCCTTTCCGCCCGACGACCAGGGCCAGCAGGTGCCAGGCTTCGGGATGGTCGGAGCGTTCCTCGAGAAACCGGCGGTATAAGGCTTCGGCCTGATCCAGGCGGCCGGCCTGGTGGAGTTCCATGGCCTTTTTCAGAATTTCATCCCGGTCGATCAAACCGACCGCTCCGGGCCGGGCCGTCCGATCCGGCCCTCATCCAGGGCCGTTCGGAGGAAGTCCACCTGGCTCAGCGCCTTCATCCTGACCAGGCCATTCCCGGCTATCCTGATCCTGGCCTCCCGGTCGGCCAGGTATTTGAGGCACTCGGCGGCCAGGTTCTCGTACGGGCAAAAAACGAGGCCGCCCTCGAACTGTTTTTCGAGGTCCGGGTCCCGGCCGGTCTCGGAAATGACGAATTTTTGGTTGGCCAGCAGATAGAAGACCCGGACGATCTCGAAGACCTTGGCCTCGTAGAAATGTACGTTCAGGACGATCCTGGACCTGGCGATCAGATCGTCCAAGGGCCGGCCGTACACCCCATAAGCCGCTTCGACCCTGGCCCCGGCCCGCTCGATGGCCCGGAGCACCTCGAGCCGCCGGCGGTTGAGAGAGCCGTAAAAAAAGACGTCTATATCTTCAAGGCCGGGCTTGATCCTGGTCAGTTCGGGAACGTAGCCCAGCCGGCAGAGCCGCACCCCGGTCGCGCCCAGCCTTTCGAGTTCCTTTATGTTCCGCGGACTGAAATCCCAGACTTCATGGCTCCGCAACAGATTCAGATACTCGACGGTGATCCAGGGCGATCCGGGTTGAATCTGTTCCAGATTGTAGACGATGGCCCGTTCGGCGAGGTCGGCCTGTCCCAGGCGCGGCAGGAGATTTCCGCCGAGAACAATGGGCCGGCCGGTCAGGGCCGCCGGGTCGCGGACCAAGGGGACGTCGTAACCCAGGCGGCCGAAGGCGGACTTAAGGCTCAAGGCCACGTCGTCGAAGGCGTGGCTGTGAATATAGCCCGGCGGACTGACTATCCAGAGGCAGTAGTCTTTCATGGGTCCTTAAAGCAAACCGAATACGAGTCGACGTCCCCAGCGGCCTCCATCAAATACGAAATTCGGTCCTCCGTCAATCCCGCTGACCGATCTGAAAAGCCCTCGATCCTAATACGTCTAAATGTGTTGACAGCCCGCGGGCAACGGGGGTACAAGGCCACAAGAAAGCGACGCTTCCGGAAAAGCTGGCTTGGGGCCGGCACGCTTCCAGGGGTTTAACCGCTTCCAGCCCGCGGGTGGAGTTTTTATCGGTCCATTGCCACTTGGCCGAGCACATCCGCCCTGATCGTCTATGGAACCGTCAACCGAAAAACAGCCAGGCCTGATTCAGCCGCCGCCCCGGTTCGAAAGGGTGGAAGCCGGGCTCTCGGATGAGACGCCGGCTCCCGATCCGATCCCGAGTAAAAACCAGGGCCGCTTCCTGCGTCTCTGGCGCTTCCGTAACACGTACCTGATGGCCGCGGACGTCATGCTGGTGTTCCTGTCCTTCACCGCGGCTTACTACCTGCGGTTCTACCTCCTCCTGGACCTGGTCTACCCTCCCACGGCCACCGAGCAGATACCCGCGCTGACGCCCTATCTGAACATAGCCACTCTGACCAGCATAATCTGGGTCTTCCTGCTGTACCGGGATCGGGCTTACGGCCAGGGTCTCCACCTGTCCACCTCCCTGCCCAACCAGATCATTCAGGTTATCCAAACCGGCGTGTATTCCCTGGGCCTGCTGATGATCCTGTCCTTCATGGTGCGTTACTTCCTGCTGTCCCGGCTGGTCTATCTGACCAGCTACATCCTGGCTTTGAGCAGCCTGACCCTGGTCCGGGTCATTTTTCACTTGACCGACCGTCGGATTCAAAAGAAATGCCTTATCTTGGATCGGATAGTGCTGCTGGGCGAGTACCACGCTTCCCAAAGGCTATACGACCATCTGCGCCGTCAAAACCCCTGCCTGGGCATAATCGGACGCCTGGACTGGCAGACGTCCATCGAGTTCGAGCCGCGGGAGGATCGGGACCTGCCCCGCCTGGGCACGGCCCTGGAGATCGAGGCGGTGTATAAGAGGACGCCCTTTGACCAGGTCATCATCGCCAGCCAGAACGGGAAAGGCGGAGTGGAGAACGGCGCCTTTCAATATCCCTTGGTGACGACCCTCAACTTCTGCGAAAAACAAGGACTCAGGCTGTACATGGTTCCGGACGTGCTGGACGTGACCGTGACCCGGCACGAGGTGGGCAGCCTGGCCGGCCTGCCTTTGATCGGCTTGCGCGACTCGGCGATTCATCCACTGTACGCTCTGGCCAAAAGAATCATGGACTTCACCCTTGCCTTGCTGGTGCTGGCGGCCGGCCTGCCGCTCTGGCTGGCGCTGGCCTTGGCGATCAAGCTCACCAGCCCGGGACCGGTCTTTTACAAAGAGGAAAGGGTGGGGCTGCACGGCCGGCCTTTCATCATGTACAAGTTCCGGTCCATGGTCAAAGACGCCAACGATAAGCTTTCGGACATGGTGGACTTCAACCGCCTCGAAGAGCCGATCTTCAATATCCGCCGGGACCCGCGCGTGACCGCGGTCGGCCGGTTCCTGCGGCGGACCAGCCTGGACGAGATACCTCAGCTCATCAACGTGCTCCTGGGCTCGATGAGCCTGATCGGCCCCCGGCCCGAGCGCAGCGAACTGGTCCAGATGTACAATCCCTTCCAGAGAAGACGGCTGAAAGCCAAACCGGGCATAACCGGCTATCAGCAGGTCACCAGCCGCGGCGATCCGTCCCTGGCCAAGAGAATCGAATACGACCTCTGGTATCTCAAGAACCAGGGGTTTCTCCTGGACGTCTTCATTCTGCTCAAGACCATTCTGGTGGTCATCCGGGGCGACGGGATGGAGTAGCCGCCGGCCGGTCAGGCTTTTCTGGCTTCGAAGAAAAAGCCCGGGCGTGGTCTTCCAGGCACCAGGCCAGATGAGCCCGCATCTCCTCGAGGAAACGCTCTCGGTTGAAGCGTTCGGCGTTCCGGCGGATGAAGGCCGGGTCGAAATCATCGAGACGTTTTTCCAGTTCAGCCACGGCCCCGTTCAGGGACGCCGGCGTCTGCTGGTTAAAAAAGAGGCCGGTGCGGCCGGCGATCACCGATTCGAGAGCCCCGCCGCGGCCGAAAGCCAGCACCGGCCGGCCCGCGGCCTGGGCCTCGACCGGCACGAGGCCGAAGTCCTCCTCGGCCGGAAAGACCACGGCCCGGCACCGGGAATACAAGGACGCCAGGTCTTGGTCTGAGGTCCAGCCCAGGAACTCGACGTTGGGACCGGCCATGGCCTTGAGCGCTTTTTCGGCCGGCCCGCTGCCGGCGATCACTAACCGGCGCTTGGATTCGCTGAAGGCCCTGACCGCGATATCGGTCCTCTTGTAGGCCACCATTCGGCCCACCACAAGATAGAAATCCTCCACTTTTTCGGAAATATCGAACCGGTCCAAGTCGCAGGGCGGATATATGACCTGGGCCTCCCGGCGGTAGGTCTTCAGGATGCGGCGGCGCACGTTCTCCGAGTTGGCCACGAAGTAATCCACTCGGCCGGCCGCGGCCGCGTCCCAGAGCCGGAGATAGTGCATGACCAGGGTGAAGAACCAGCGCCAGGCCGGGCCGGCCTCCCGCCGGTATTCGTGATACATGTTCCAGGCGTAGCGGATGGGCGAATGGCAGTAGCAGACGTGGCAGGTTTCAGGCCGGGTGATCACGCCCTTCATCACGCTCGAGTCGCTGCTGAACACCAGGTCGTATGACCCGAGATCAAACTGTTCCACGGCTAGAGGATACAGCGGGACATAGTAGCGGTAATATTTTTCCGCCCGGGGCAGTTTCTGCAGGAAGCTGGTGAAGAGCCGTCCCTGCTTCAAATTGGGCGTCAAGGCTTCCCGCCGGCAGACCAGGGTGAAGAAATCCGGCCGCTCGAGCAGTTCGGCCGCGGCTTCGCAGACCCGCTCCCCGCCGGAGGGCACGAGGAACCAGTGATGGACTATGGCCGAACGGAGACTCTTTAAGTCAGTCATCCCGCTCCTCCAACTGCTCCTTTATGACCTGCTCTACAGTCTTGGCAGAACTGGGGTCAGCCTGGAATTCTTTCCAGACTGCTTCCGCCTCTACAATCTCGTCCTCCGGGACATCGTCGGCAAATTCCATATTCCGAAGGCCTAACGCTTCCCATTCATGGATGGGAACAATGACCGCGACTCTTTTTCCCCGTTCATCGGTAACGTAGTGAATGTTCATCTTTACCCTTTGCCCGGCGGCGGACCAGCCGTTAGCCTTTACTGAACACTTCGGGGAAGTGCTTTATCCAAACGTGGGCTTTTAGATGACCGCCCCATCGTTAATCGGATTATACATATGTAAAAAGTCCGGCGAAAGGTTTTCGGGTACTTTTGGCGCGCGTCCCGCGAAACGCTGGACGCCCCTACAGGCTGATCTCTCTGATGCCGGAAGGCGTTGAGCACGTGGGCGCACGCTGTGCGCCCCTACGGGAACCAAGAGATGCTGATCCCTCTGTAGCCGGCAGGCGTCGGACCCAAATCCGAAAAAGACAGGCTGGAAGCCCGCGCTACGATGGGCGGCCCGCGATCCGGCCAAATTCGGCCTTGACACTTTTTCTAGTCGAGTGTTATACGGAACTCGAACTTGGGCGGCATAGCCAAGTGGTAAGGCAGCGGTCTGCAAAACCGTTATTCACCGGTTCGAATCCGGTTGCCGCCTCCAAGGTGAAATGACCAGGCCGGCCCCGAGGGTCGGCCTTTTTTAATCGGCCGCCCGGGCTTGAAGGGCGCGGCAACCGGACCTCGATGGAACCGGCCGGGGGCGCCGCCGGCCGCGCCCCCGCCGGCGGGGCGGCGGCCGGACTGCTTGACCCGATAGGGATTGATGGTGATCACGGGCACGGGCGAAGTCTTGACCACGACGTCGGCCACGCTGCCGAACCAAACCCTGTCCAGACCCTTGCGGCCATGGGTCCCCATCATGATCAGGTCAATTTCAGCTTTCCGGGCGTATTCGACGATGGCTTCGGCCGGCTCGCCCCGCAGGAGTTCGACCTTGACCTGGCGGTCGGCAAAACAATTTCCCACGAATTTCTTCAACGCCGTCTCACCACCCTTGGAGACTTCCTCTTCGAAATCGCTGATGCTGGCCGTGGGCACCAGGATGTCCCGGTAGAAGGACAGGGAGCGGGCGACGAAAAGAATATGGATTTCCGCTCCCAGACGATCAGCCATCTCAGTGACGTAGGGGGCGATGAAGTTGGATATCTCGGTCAAGTCAACCGGAAACAGGATTTTATCGTACTTTACCATAGCTCTCTCCTTTCTCGCTCGAAGAGACCCGAGGCGCGAGGCCCTGGTTCAAGTCCGGACCCGCCCTCATTAGGTGACGCCCACGCTCCGGCCAAGACTGGCCTACGCAATACTCCCCGCGACAACAAACCCGGTTGATCGGTTTCAGACCAGCGGCGGCCGCCTGGTAGGAAAAGCTTCCGCGCCCGCGTTAGATACCGGCTCGATCAGGTCAAGGTCCCTGGCTTTCGCACCCTAAATAAATAATATCAGGCGGTTGATTCCTGTCAACGGTCGAGGAAGGTTTGACGGGAATATGACGGGGGTATGACGATCCGGTTTGACCGGCCAAACCGGGGGCGGTTCTGTCCAAGGCGGCGTCTCCTCGATTCCAAAAAAAATTCAACGAGACCAAAAAAAAGTATTGACAATCCCGGAACAAGGAGATATGTAGCGAGTCCTTCTCGCCTAATGAATGAACATACCCTCATAATACCTTCATATGTCTTACCAATAAAAATATGACCCACCGCCCGCCCCGAAAAAGACCGGGGCGGGCCTTCCCCACTTTTCAGACGGCGTGATCGGAAGGCGACCAGGGGACCAGGACTCGAGCCGGACCATGGCTGCCGCGGGATTACCGGTGGATATGGATTCTTATTCGTTTCAGGAGTTCGTAAGCCCGGCGCAGTTCCTCCTGTTGGCGCCCGGCTTCATCGGGATTGTCCGGGGCCAGCGAGCGATAGACGATTATCCGGCGGCCGTCCTCGTCCTTAGTGGTCTCCTGACTCAAGCCCTCCGTGTCGCCGGAATAATAGACGATGCTCCGGCGGCCTTCGGCGTCGGTTCTTATTTCCTGGCCCACGGGCGGTTTTCTCTTCTTTTCTTGGTTCTTCGAGGGGGGCGACGGCTCGACGCCGGCGGCCAGGGCGACTTCAGAAATCAGCATCAGCTTGACGGTCTGATGGCTCACTCCGGCCTTGACCAGTTCGCGGACCTGGGCCGGGGTAAGGGGAGGTTGTTCCCTGTCCAGGGTCAATCGATCCAGCTTGATGAAAAGACGAATGATTTCATCGCTGAACTTTTCCTGGAGCAGTTTTTCCGTCTCGGCGTGGCTCAGAACCGGTTCTCTTCGGCCCAGGGATTCTCCATGAAGCTCGGCCAGGGCCAGGGCGGTCTCCTCGGACAAGCCGGCTTGTTTGAGCGAATCCAGTTCCTGGGGGGTGATGGCGCCGGAGGCCGGGTTCGCGGTTATAAGAACGGCCAGCACCGCCATCATGGCCAGGAAGGACGCCAGACCATGGTTTTTCATGCTCGGTTCCTCTTGGGCCTTTGTTTAAGCAAGACGCGGGCCAAGGATGCTTCAAACGCCAGGGAAAGCCATCAAGCCCAGTCGGATAATATCCGGGCCGCCTCTTCTCGAGCCGACCTCAAGGCCTCTTCCACCCGCCGGCAGCAGTCGGTCATTTCCTCGGCGACTTCAGAGAGGGGGAAAAACAAGGGTGGGCCGAAAAAGATCACCTGGCGGGAAAAAGGAAGAGGCAGGTAGGCCTGGTTCCAGCTCTTTTTAAAGACCAATCGACGGGTGCCGGCCACGCCCACCGGAAACAGGGGTACACCGGTCTTTTGGGCCAGACGGACTATGCCCGGCTTGCACACGCCTCGGGGTCCCTGGGGTCCGTCCACGGCCAGGACCGCGCTGTGGCCGGCCTTGACTTCCCGGATCAAGGCCACCAGCCCCCCCACCGCGCCTCGGGTGGATGACCCGCGGGTGACGCGGTATCCCAGGCTGGCCGCGGCCCTGGCCATATGTTCACCGTCCCGGGAATGGCTGACCAGAATCGCCACCTTCAAATAGCCGAATCTGGTGATCAGGGCCAGTTCGTCGCCATGCCAGTGGGCGTAGGCCACCGTGGGGTACCGTCCGGTTTCCTCCTGCCCGGCCACTCTGGTCCTGATCAGTCGGGACCAGAAAGCAAGAAGACGGGCCGCCCAGATCGGCCACCGTTGATCAAGCCAGGTCTTTAACCCGCCGGACATCTCTATAATCAATTACCTTGCCCAAAGCCCGGTAGGGGCGCACAGTCGTTCGACCCAGAGGCTCACGACGGGCCGTGCGCCCTTGTTCCGGGTCGGCCTTCCTTCCAGTCCAAGCCCCGCCCTGGCGGGGTCGGAATCGAGGATATCAGAAGCCGGCCGGCTAAACAACGCCGGCGGCCGTTCGCGTTTGACCTTTTCCCTTTTTTTCGACTATTATCAGGGGACTCAAGATCGTTCGAACCGAGGGCCGAACCCAGCCTCGGGTTTCGATCATTATCGAATAGGAGACTTTATGCGCCCGGTCTTTTGTTTCATAGACGATTCCAGGTTTGAACTCGATGTTTTCTCCCAGAATATAATTCCGGCCGGCTTGGGCCTCGAGTTTGTCCTGGGTTCAACCTATGAGGAAGTGAAGGCGGCCCTGGGAGTACGCTATCCTTGCCTGTTCGTGTTGGATTTGTACGGCCGGGACCCCGGACTGGCTGAACCGGAAATACCGGCGCTGCCCGAACTTCAATCCGAGGTCTCTCTTTGCGGCACCTTGGAACACGTCTATGAAGGCCTGGACGACTATGCCGGAGACAAGACCAATGAATATCTAAAAAGGCTTTTTCATCTTTCCGACGGCTGGCGGCGGCTTTTCTATCGGACCTCCCGGCGCGCCGGACAGAGCATTCGGTACGGCCTGCATAATCTGATTGCCGTCCGGCGGGAATATCCGGCCGCGGCCGCCGTGGCTTACACCCGCAAATCCCTGATAATGGACGCGGTGGAGATTCTGGCCGCCGGGGTGGACGGTCTGGATCTGAAGCCCGACGGTCCCACGGACAAGGAAATCCGCCGGGTGACGGTCCTGGCCGCGTCTTCTCTTCTGGCCGCCTGGTCCAACCTGGTCACCAAAAGGTTCACCAATTATCTTAACGGTCTGATCGTCTTGCTGCTCGGAACCGGTCTCACCGCGGACGCGGCCAAATTGAAGAGACCCGATACTATGTCAGACCAGGCCCGGGAACTGCTCGGTCCGGCGGACCTGGACTTTCTGCGCACCGCGGTGAACTGGTGGGAGTTCACCGGGAAGGACTGGGTTCTGTAGTTCCCGCGGGGGCCAGCCGGGCCCGGTTGTTCCTTCGTCGAGAAAGACCAGGCATCAAGCCGACCAGCCAGGTCATCGAGTTTTTGATCTGCATTCGCCAATCATGGGAATAGATGTAATTGGCCATCAGGCTGAGCGACCGCTCCAAGCCGCGGGCCGACCAATTGGCCCCGAAGTTGACGTTTCCCGGTGCAAGCGTAGCGCCGTTGCTCAGGTGGAAATTCGCCACCGGGTCCAGGGGACGGCCGCCGCGGTCTTTTTCCTCGGCCAGGTAAAAGTAGCCCAGTTGGGCCAGGGGCTTGGCCAGACTGGCCACCAGGGCCTTGTCTTCCGCCCAGCCCGGGTTGGAAAACACGGCCAGCATCATCCGGTCGAAAGAAGCGTTCGTCTTGCCCCCGCGGGCCGCGTATTCTTTCTCCAACAGACCCCTGGTCCTTTTGTCGAATATCTTTTCGAGCCGATCCAGGTTCATTTTCAAACCGGTGGCGCGATTTTCCAGTAAGGGATGGAGGTATCGCCGCCAGAAACCCGGCAAGGGGCTGAGGGTGCAGAAAGTCTTGATTTCCGGCGCCTCCCGCTTCAGATAATCCACCACCTGGAAGATGAGCACCTGCCCGAGTCCCAGTCCGGCCAAGCCGTTCTGAGTATTATTGATGGAATAAAAAACCGCGGTGTCATTCCTGGCCCCGACTTCCTCGGCTTCGGCCGGAACGCCGATTATTTCGTGCACGGAGCGGACTATACCCCTGGTCAAGGCCACTTCGATAAAGACCACCGGTTCCTCGGGCATGGCCTGATGATACAGGGCGAAACAGCGGCGGTCCCGGCCCAGGCGCCTGGCCATTTCTTCCAGGTTGGACATGGGGTGAACCATATCGCCGTCCTTGATTTTTTCGATCTGGCGGTAGGGGGAATCCAGGGTTATTTCCTGGAGGAACAGGAACCCGTCTTGAAACCATGATTCGAAGAGCTGCACCAAATCCTGATCCAGCGGGCTCAGGTCCACCTGGCTGACCCTCTGAGCGGCCATAAGGTCGGCTCGGAAATCCAACAGGAACTTGAGTCCGCCCGGAAGCGAGGCGAAGTTGCGGAAAAGCCGGGAGCGGGGCGACTCGAGAACGGACCTGAGTTCGGAAACCGTCTTGCGCCAACGCACCAGATCGTCCAGGCACGATCCGGCTTCGGCCAGCAGCGAGGCCACGTCGCCGGGCCGCACCTCCATGTTTTCCAATAACTGACTGAAGAACAAAGGCTTATCTTCGCGGCCCAGGAGGACGTACCCGTTCTTGATTTTTTCCAGCGCCGGCCTTTCCACCATCCTGGCCTGGGCCGCCTCCTTCATGTCCTGAACGAGGCTGCCGGCAAGTTCCATCTGGGAGGAGGCGGGGCTCTTTTTTTTCAGCTTGTTTTCCAAATAAACCTGCTTCGCGGCCGCGACCGAGGACTGTCTTCGCCGATGTCGTCCTTCGGCATGCACAACCGGCCGCTGGTGGGACTTCCTTTTATTCCGGCTGATTAGCACACTAATCGGTTCAATCCAAGACCTGATCGGCCTGACGGGTCTTTAAAAAAGGATATTGTCGGTCTCGGGCATTTATAGTATATCAGTCTCGTGACGCGGTGGGTGTAGCTCAGTTGGTTAGAGCGCCAGGTTGTGGCCCTGGAGGCCGTGGGTTCGAGTCCCATCACCCACCCCAACATCATTCCTTTTTCTCCCCGTCCAGATACCACCACCAATGATCCGGGCCGAACTGGTTCCGGGCCTCGATCAGGATTTCTTGATCATGGACTTCAGCGGCTATCCAGGCCTGGTGCCGGCGCAGGTAACGATCGAACCGGGCCAAGGCTTTGGCCTCGGCCTCGTCCAGCCGGGCTTTCTGAAATTCCAGTTCGCTGCGATAGAAAAGGTAGTCCCGCATCACCTCCGGATGAGCGCCCAAGAGGGAGCGCACTCGCAGCAGCATGGTGTGAACATCTCTATCCGCGGGCATATCGGAACCGGCTCCACTCCCTTGAGTAAAATCTGATGGCCGCGGGCCCTGATCCAGGTCCGGCCCATTATCCATGCGGACCGGGACCCGGACCGATGCGAACAAAGGTGCCGGCCGGGTGATAACCGGCCGGCACGGTCGTGTTCGGCGAAACCAGGCAACCGGGCGCCAGGAACGTGCCGGGATTGGTGACCGAATTGCATCCGGTCTCGACCCGATCGCCCAGGATGGCGCCAAGCTTTTTACGGTTGATCATTATGGTTTGGCCCTTGAGTTTGACCCGGAAAGGCAGGGGCATCATCTTGAGGTTGGCCAGCTTGGTCCCGGCGCCCAGATTGACTTCCCGGCCCAGAATGCTGTCGCCCAGGTAAGCGAAATGTCCGGCCTTGGCGCCGTCGAGCATGACCGAGTTCTTGATCTCGGTGGCGTGACCGGCCACGCAGCCCCGGCCGATCAAGCATGAACCGCGCAAGTACGCTCCTTGCCGCACTTCGGTCCGAGGCCCGATTATGGAGGGACCTCTTATCAAGGCCCCTGGTTCCACCACCGTCCCAGGCCCGATCTCAATCTCGCCGTCCATGAGACAAGCCCCGGCATAAATAACCGAAGCCCCGTCCAGGCGCCGGCCGCCCACCAGGACCTCGAACCGGCCTTTGGTCGCGTCCCCGGGTTTCAGGTCAAACCCTTCGGCCAATATCTCATCCCGCCAGAGCACCAGGGTTTTTTGCATCAAGGGGCCGCCTTTGGTCAGCCCGGCCGCGTTGGGCTTGATCCGGCCGCGGATGTAGGTCTCGAGACGGTCCAGAGCTTCCCAGGCAAAGGGGAGATTGTCAAAAAGGTCAGCATAATCAAGTTGTTCCAGGTGGAAAAAGGATCGGGGGGCCAATTCCTCCATGATGAAACCTCGCTACGATCTTGACGGTAATTTATCATGAAAGCGGCGGATTCAGTAATGTCTTTTTCGGTGAATCCGTCCGGCCACGGGAAGGTAATCCGGGGGATAAATTGACATGCGCCTAACCCTTTGATATACAAACCTTAACTGGCGACTATTGATGTCGTCTCGGCCTGCCGGCGCCGGATCGAACCGGCGGGTGACTTTCGATTCGATCATAAGGGAGCGCGTTTCAATCTACGCCGTCGGCAATCCGAAACAATCCGGCCAGGTATTTGGCCTTTGAAATCAACAAGAGGCTCCGACCATCGGCCACGGTCCGTTTCGCCATTCGTTTCAGGGGATTAGTGACTTATTATCACCACAGCGACCAAGATCGGACCAAGGAGATAAGGGAACAAACGACCTCCGTGCCAGGGCTTACCCTGGTCTTGAGAACCGGCCACCCTTCCGCCAAGTTCATTCCCCTGGTCATTGACGCCCTGCTCACGGAGTATCTGGGTCATCACCGGTTTAACAGCCCTTTGGAGCGCCGGGCCCTGTTTTGCGAACACGACCTGGCGTCCTTTATCAAGAAATACTTTCCCGACATAGACCAGCGCCGGGCCGAGTTCAAGGAGATACAGAGGATATGCCGGGAGATGTCCCAGGGAGCTTCGGCAGGGAACCGTCTGGTCAGACCGTCGTCGAATACGGAAACTCCGCGGCTGGAGAGCCGTTATCAGGCCTGGCGAGACCTTCTGGCCACGGCCGCGCTGGCGGCCAGGTCCAGGGCGCCGATCCTGCTCAGCGGCGAAAGCGGCACCGGCAAGGAAGTGCTGGCCAGGTTCATCCACCAGCATAGTCCTCAAGCCCAGGGGCCCTTTGTAGCCGTGAACTGCGGCGCCGTGCCGGAAAACCTTCTCGAAAGCGAATTATTCGGCTATCGCCGCGGGGCTTTCACCGAGGCCAGGCAGGATAAACCCGGCCTGGCCGCCCAGGCTCACGGCGGAACGCTGTTTCTGGATGAAATCGGGGAAACCACCCTCAGGTTTCAGGTGAAATTCCTGCGCTTTCTGCAAGACCACTCCTTTCTGCCCCTGGGCGGGATTAAGATGGTCCGGGTGGACGTGCGGGTCATAGCGGCCTCCAACCTGGACTTGGACCAGGCTAGACAGACGGGCGCCTTCCGCCAGGACCTGTTCTACCGCCTGAACGTCTTTCAACTCTATCTGCCTCCCCTCCGGGAGCGGATCGAGGACCTGCCGGAGCTGGCGGATCACTTCATCGCCAAATACAACCTGGAGAATGCCACTAGGATTATAGGCCTGACCAAGGACGCCTCGATGTTTCTTCTGAAATATAACTGGCCGGGCAACATCCGCGAGTTGGAAAACGTCATTCAACGGGCCGTCATCCTGGCCGGCCAGGGACTGATTCGGCCTGAACATCTACCGCCGGCCCTAATCGCGACCCGGGCCGAACGCCCGGCCGTCCCGACTTTACCTACGGACCGCCAAGCCCTGGTCCAGGCCCTGGATCAGGCCCTGGCCCTGCCGCCGGGCGCCAAAGGTCAAAGGCGGCGGCTGGCCCAAAGCGTTCCCTTGGACCACCTGGCCCGCTTCTTCGAAGAAACGGGATCGGGTGAATTCCCACCCAGGGAACTGGCCGACTACGTATCCCGGCCCGGCCACTGGCGGCGATATAAACTGGCCCACACCATCCTTAATGCCCTGCTCAAAACCGGCCTGGTCAAGCGCACGGGCGGCCGGGCCCAAGCCGCCAGGTATCGTCTCAATTCGACCCGGCTGTCGCCCTGGGCGATCCAGTCCGATCAGGAGAACGTGGCGTGAAAAGCCGGCCGGACCGGCCGCGGCCGTCCTTTATCCTGATTCTGGCGGTCCTTTTCTTCATCCTGCTGGAAATGCTGGCCCCGGACCGCAACGAAGAAGATTCGTCGCCCCAGGCAGGCGGAACCCTGCTCCTGGCCTTTTCCATGCCCATCCTGAGCCTCGATCCGTACTCCTTCGGTTACGGCGCCCAGAACGAACTCTTCCCTTTCATCTACAGCTTCCTCTTGACGCCCCGGCCGGACGGAGGGTTCGACCCGGACCTGGCCATGAGATGGTGGTCGGAGAACGACGAACTGGACTGGCACTTTGTCCTGAGGCCCGAAGCCAGGTTCCACGACGGCCGGCCGGTGCTGGCCCAGGACGCGGCCTATTCCGTGGAACAAATGCTCAAGCTCAATCCCGTACTGGCCGAGAACGTGGAAAGCATCGAATCATCCCAACCCCGGCGCCTCCACATCAGGTTGAAGCGCCGCGTGCCCGACTTTTTATACAAGATAAGCATTGAATCAGTTGTACCCAGGCCTCGGCCGGACGACCCGGAGTTGGATCGACAACCCATCGGCAGCGGTCCGTACCTGGTGGCGGCCAGGGACAAGGACCGCCGCCTGCTCTTGAAACGCTGGGACGGCTACTACGGCCGCCAGCCCTATATACCTGAAGTTTCAGTCATGTATGAACCCAACGAAGAGACGATCTGGCTGCAGTACATGCAGGGCGACATCCATTTCTGTCTCAACTCCTCTCCGGAAAACGTTTATTACATGCGCATAGAACCGTCCCACTATCTCCTGGAAGGCAGACTATCCAGTGGCGCCACCATTCTCTTGTTCAATAACCGCCACTCCTTTTTCAGCGATCGATCCGTGCGCCGGGCCCTGGCCCAGGTATTGAACATCGAGGGCCACATCCGGCGGGATATAAAAGGCCTGGCCGAAGCCTGCCCCGGGCCGCTGGGCCGGATGTCCCCTTTCCTGCCGCCGGACTCCGGGCCGTCCTTGCCGGATTGGAAATCGGCTGCCCAGACCCTGGCCCAAGCCGGCTGGGAAGACCATGACGCGGACATGTACCGGGACCGCGACGGCCAGGATTTCGAGTTCGATCTCCTTGTGCCGGACAATTACCAGACCGAACTGGCCACGGCCGAATATATCCAGAGGGCCTTCAACCAGTTCGGGATCAAGGCCAACCTGGTCCGGAAACGGTACGACGAAATGGTGCAAAGCGACCTCAAGCCCGGCGCTTTTGCCGCCTGTCTGAACACGCAGAACACCAACCCTCGTGCCCTGGGTGTCCTTTACTTGTGGTGGTCGTCGGGACCGGGCGGTCTGGGCAACTATGGCGGGTACAAAAACGAAAAAGTGGACCAGGCCCTGGAAGAAATGTTGCGCGTGGACCGGGAAAAAGATTATGCTGGTCCCCTGGCGGTGGTGCACCAACAGGTCCTGAAAGATCAGCCCGCCGTCTGGTTTTATCATCTATATCAGGTCTATGCCTTTTCGCCCCGGCTGAAGGGCGTGGTCAGGCCCAATCCCGAGTTCTACCTGACCCGGCCGTTGCTGGACACCTGGATCGGCCCCCGGCCCCGCTGGTGGCCGCGTTCACTCAGAACCGGTGAGGTACTGCCCTGACTTGAAAACTTGCCGATCAATCTGCTTGCGTCTGGCCGTCACCGGTATCCCGGCCTTTTTATTGACTATTGGCTTTCCGGTCGGGATTCTGGCCCAGGAAATCGAGTTGGAACCGATAGTGGTGACCGCCACCAGAACGGCCCTACCCGCCTCCCAGTCCGCGGCCAATGTGGTCATCCTGGACCGGGCCCGCATGGCGGAACTGCCGGCCCGCAACCTGGCCGAAGCCCTGTCCTATCTTCCCGGCGTGTTCATCGACCAGAACGGCGGCCTGGGCTCCCAGGCCACGGCCGCCATCCAGGGTTCGGAGGTGCGCCACGTGGCCGTCTATATGGACGGCGTACCCTTGAACATGCTGGCCAACCCCATGACCGATCTGTCCAAGATACCCCTGGACCGGGTGGAAAGGATCGAGGTCTACCAGGGCGCGGCCTCGTCGGCCTGGGGCAGCGCCCTGGGTGGCGTGATCAACGTCATCACCCGGGACCCGGCCGTGGACAAACCTATATCAGGCCGCGTGGAACTCGGTTACGGCGAATACGCCTATTCGAAGGTCGGGGCCGGCCTGGAAGGCCGGCTCAAGGGCACAGGCTACCTGCTGACCGCCGGCCGGATCAGAACCGACGGCTTCGACGAGCACCGCTATTACGGCCAGGACTGGTTGTATTTAAAATTGAACCAGCCGCTCTCCCTGACCAGCCGGATCACTCTGGCCGCGGCCCTGGACGAATCGAACATGGAAGACCCCAACCTGGCCTCCCCGGGCCGCTGGGAAACCACTTACCAGAACCGCGATTATCAAAGCCTGATTTACGAAACCGAATTGAACCCACGGTTGAACTTCAGCTTCAATCTGTGGCGCCAGGCTCTCGAGATCATAGACGACTTCCGCTACCGCGACGGCGGGGACCGGACCAACTTCACCTACTGGGAGAAGACCTTCGGCATTTCGACCAAGGCCAGGTACGAATCGCTCTCGACTCGGGGCGACGGACACGTGTCGAGCCTGGGGCTGGACGGCGCCTGGGGCGAATACAACTTCAGTTCCCTGGGCCGGGACATCGCGGCCCGCAATTGGGACGCCTGGATTTCCGAAGTCTTCAATCTCGGACCCTGGAGCCTCAACCTGGGTCTCAGGTATGACGACAACCAGGATTTCGGCTCGGAGACAAGCCCGTCGGCCGGACTGGTCTATCGCCTGCCCGGCCGGGCCGGCCTGGTCAGGTTTCAATGGGCCGAAGGTTTTTCCGCGCCGCCGCTCAGTTACCTGTACCAACCCCGAACCGGCAACCCTCACCTGGGACCGGAAAGAGGCACGACCTGGCAACTGGGGACAGAACTGACGCCGGCGCCGGCGGCCCGCCTGGCCGTCAACTTCTTCCGGGCCGACCTCGAGGACATGATCTATTACGACCCCCGGCAACGGCGGGTGATCAACCTGGACCGGGTCAGGCGCCAGGGCGTCGAGATTTCCGCCAGGATCGGCCTGGGCCTCGGTCTTAGTCTTGACGCGGCCGGGACCTGGCTCGAGGTGACCAACACCAGGACTAACGAGCCGGTCCGGGACGTGCCGGACCGCAAGATCGACCTGGGCCTGATCCATAAATGGGGCGGTCTGACCCAGAGCCTGAACGCCCGCTGGGTGGACTACAACTCGAGCCAGTATTACACCCAGGACAAGAACTTTGTTCTTGATTATTACCTGAAGTACGAGCTGTCCGGCGGGACGATCCTGCACGCCGCGGTTCATAACCTGACCGACGAAGAAGATTATCACTACTGGTACCTGCCCCATTCCCGGCGCTGGGCCGAGATCGGCCTGACCTGGCCCTTTTAAGGGCGCACGGTCCCGCGTCCCGCGGGACGCCCCTACGATTGAATGCTTTATCAAGGGCGCACGGCTGTGCGCCCCTACGTCTTATCTCCAACGTACCAGACAGCCCGTAGGGGCGGAGTTTATCCACCGTCGGCGTATTAATCCCCTCTTAAGAACACAGGCGTCATCTTCATGATAACGTCAGTTCGTTTAAGGTCAAATCCGGGCCTGGCGGCTGGGAGGTCATGCGGTTTCGTCCCTCGGGCCGATCAGCCGATTCAATCGTCCCCCACGGCTTTTTTCCGATTCAATCAGCACCGAGTCCTTACCCGAACCTGGCGGCTCCTGACCTATCCTCCTCGAGCCGTCCGTTAATCCCTTCTCTAACTAATTGTCATGAAAGCTTTTTCGGCATTTGATTCGAGCTGGCCCGCCTTTTGACTGTCCCTGTCTGCAGCCGCCCGCGGCCTCGGGGGCGGGAAACATCTCGAGGAAGGAGAACGCCATGAACAAGGTGGTCCTGATCGTTCGCGGCAGCCTGGATTACCGGCTGGCCGCCGGCCGAACCTGTTGCTGGGTCGGTCCCATGAGCGCGCCGATGTGATCTTGCGACTTTCCGCCGCCTGGGACCGCCCGGGCGGCCTTTTTTTCAGGATATGACCCTGTCCGACTACTCGATTTCACGATTCACCCTGGCCGAGCCCTTGCCCGGCGGCCGGACGGCCCTGTTCAACACCCTGACCCAGGCCCTGGCCGTGGTGCCGGCCGAAGTCTGGGCCGAGGCAACGGCCGGCGCCCAGGACCCATCCCTCGAGGACCTGGCGGCGGAAGGGTTCCTGGTCGAGACCGGCTTGGACGAAGACCTGGTCCTGGCTCACTGGCGGGCCAGCCAGGCTTATGACCTGTCTCACCTGACCTATATCGTCAGCCCCACCCGGGCCTGCAACATGGCCTGTTCCTATTGCGTCCACGGCTCGAAAAAACGGGCCGAACACATGAGCCTGGATACGGCCCAGGCGGTGCTCGAGTTCATTTCCGCCGACCTGGAGACCAAACGCCCGCTCGACGTCAGGCTGGACTTCGGCGGCGCCGAGCCCCTGGTCAACCCCAGGGTCGTCTTCCATTTGAGCGAAACCCTGGCCGCCATATGCCGGCGCCAGGGTTTGGGCCTCCGGATCAGCCTTATCACCAATGGGCTGGCCTTGGACCCGGACCTGGTGACCGGCCTGAAGCCGTTCGGCCTCGGCCGGATCAGGGTAACGGTCAGCGGCCCGGCGGAAGTCCATGACCGTTGCCGGCCGGCCAAAGACGGAGGACCCACGTACGGACGCATCCTGTCCAACCTCGAGCGGGTGGCCGGAATGGTCGAGATCGGCCTGACCGGCCAATACAACCCGGAGCAAGGCGAGCACCTCCGTTTCCCTGAATTGCTGGCCGACCTGGCCGCCCGAGGGTTGCGGGATCACCTGAACGACGTTTCCTTCGGCCCGGTGGTTCCGGTTGACCCGGCCGAGATACTTGGTCCGCCTCGAACCGGAGAGACGGATTGCCTCAAGGACGAAGACCCAGGGCGGGTTATCTGGCTTCAGGACCAGGTGACCAAGCGCGGCTTCAAGACCGCCTCAGGCCCGCCGGCCAATCGTTGCCTGGCCAACTACCGCAATTCCCTGATCATTGACCCCGACGGCCGGTTCATCGTCTGTCCCTCGATGATGGACTATCCCGATCTGGAATACGGCGGCGTTCATTCCGGCGTCGATTTCCGCCGGGAAGCCAGACTCCTGGCCAGGAACCTGCCGGAAGAATGCCGGCGCCGCTGCGTTCTGGCTCCGCTCTGCGACGGAGGCTGCCGGCATCAAGCCTTGATCCGCACCGGCAACTTCGACGGCGTAAACTGCCTGCGCTGGTCCTACGAACATTTGACTCGGGCCTATGTCCGACAGGCCGCGTACTTGATTTATCCGCCTTTCGAATACTTCGAAAAAACGGCCGCGGGCGCCTCGGTTGGATGAATCCGGCCCGCCGGCCCCGCTAGTCCCTCGCCTCTCCGGCGTCCTCTTGATAGTTCCAGTCGCTTTGATTTCTTGACAGTCCCCCGGCCAGTTGTTAAATAACATCATTTTTCTGGAGTCGCAGCCATGATTCCCCGTTACACCCGACGCCGCATGGGCGTCTTATGGGAGCCCGAGGCTAAATACCAGGCCTGGCTGGAAGTGGAACTGGCCGTGGCCGAGGCCATGGTCGAAACCGGCCTGGTGCCGGCTGAAGCCCTGGTCGAAATCAAGGCCAAGGCCCGCTTCTCGGTTCGGAGGATCGAGGAAATCGAGGCCGAAACCAAGCATGACGTCATAGCTTTTCTGACCAATATTGAAGAAAACGTGGGCCCGGCCTCGAGACACCTGCATCTCGGTTTGACTTCGTCCGACGTTCTGGATACGGCCAATGCTCTGCTCCTGGTCAAAGCCGCGGACATCCTGATCGAGGACGTGGACCTGTTGCTGGCGGCCCTGAAACGTCGCGCTTTCGAACACAAAGACACGGTCATGATCGGACGGTCCCACGGGATTCACGCCGAGCCTATCACCTTCGGTCTCAAGCTGGCCGTGTTTTACGCCGAGATGCGGCGCAATCGCCGTCGGCTGGAACGGGCGCGGGAGAATATCGCCTACGGCAAGATATCCGGCGCGGTGGGCACTTTCGCCAACATATCGCCGGAGATCGAGGCCAAAGCCTGCGCCAGGCTGGGGCTGAAGCCGGACCCGGTTTCCACCCAGGTGATCCAGCGCGACCGGTACGCCGAATATTTCACCACCCTGGCCATCGTGGCCGCCACCTTGGAAAAGATGGCCGTCGAGCTGAGGCACCTCCAGCGCACCGAGGTGCAGGAAGCCGAGGAACCATTCTCCAAAAAGCAAAAAGGCTCTTCGTCCATGCCCCACAAACGCAATCCCGTTCTTTCCGAAAACATCACCGGCCTGGCCCGCCTGGTGCGCTCCAACGCCCTGGCCGCTCTGGAAAACGTGGCCCTGTGGCATGAACGGGACATCAGCCATTCCTCGGTGGAACGGATCATCGGACCGGACGGCACCATTTTGCTGGATTTCATGCTGGGCCGCATGACCGGCCTCATGGAAAACCTGGTGGTGTATCCTGAACGGATGCGGGCCAATTTGGACAAAACCGGCGGTCTTTTCTTTTCTCAGCAGGTCCTGCTGGCCCTGACCCGTAAAGGCTTGATCCGGGACGAGGCCTATCGCCTGGTTCAGAGGCAGGCCATGCGGGTCTGGCAAGATGGGCTTGATTTCAAGACTCTGCTCCTGGAAGACGAGGAGATACGGCGCTTTCTTACGGCCCGGGAAATCGAAAGCCTTTTTGACCTGCGTTATCACCTGAAACACGTGGACGACATTTTCGACCGGGTTTTTATCCGGGAAGGATTCTGAATCATTAAATAAACTAGTTGAAACTTACTAGGAAAACTAGTATATTTCCCCAGGAGTTACTGGAAGCATGACCGCCCGGAACGGCGATAAGTCTTGTGTCGGACTATTAATGATCCTGGCTTACACCTGTCTGACCGTTCTGCTTCTGGTTAACGGCTGCCGCGGGGGCATGCCCGGTCAGGCCATTCGCGAAAATGATCTGACTGAACCCTATGAAAGCGTGCTGGATCGCTGGACTAGGGAAGCCAGGGTCTATCAGGACCTGGAATCCAAACTCCTGATCGCCGCGACTTACAAATCTCTGGATTTCCGGCGGGCTTACGTGAGGAAATACTCTCGAGTCTATGGTCTGGCGCCCGGCGAAGAGGAGGTAATGCTGGCCGAACAAACCGCCCTGGCGGAAAAAAACATGGAATTTCTGCTGGCCGTGTCCGGGCCGACCCAGAAAGAAACCGACCTGGACACCAGGGATTCGGCTTGGCGCATCTACCTGGAAGGGGATATTCAGGACCGTATTGAACCTTTCGAAGTGTATAAAGTGAAAAAGAGAACGGCCCGCCTGGAGGGATTCTTCCCTTTTATTTCACCCTGGGACCAAGTCTATCAAGTCAGGTTCATACCTCGGTCCGCCGTGCCTCGGGCCGGACGGTTGAACCTGGTTCTGACCGGTGTTTTGGGCACCGCCCGTCTGGTATATCATCTGGAGGATGCCAGCTCTTCAAAATGATCATGACCGCCATATCCAACGCCGTTTTAGCTTCGAAACCCCGGGCCCTGTTTCTGGTTTTCTTTCTCGGGCTGGGCTTGGGCCTGGCCGCCGCTCACGCCAAGGAGACGCCCCCTGGTCAGCCTCTGACCCAGGTGCCAGACGCCATAATTGATCCGGGCGACGGTCCGGACAATTACATTCTGGTGGTGGACAAGGTAAAGCAACGCCTTTACCTTTACCATTACCACGATAAAAACTACTACCTGGTTCGGACCTTGGAGTGTTCCACGGGTGAAAACCTCGGGGATAAGACGTCCGCGGGAGACAAGAAAACCCCGGAAGGATTTTACGTCTTCAACAAGAAGTCTTTGGAAATGGAGTTGGCCCCCTTATACGGAATTATGGCCTTTCCCATGGATTATCCCAATTTCTGGGACAAGCGGCTGGGTAAGGAGGGTCACGGTATCTGGATGCACGGGATAAATAAAAGGCTGGCGCCCACGGACTCCAACGGCTGCGTCGAGCTGCGGAATATTGACATAATGAACCTGGAGCATCTGATCAAACTATATGAGACGCCGATAATCGTCTATCACGATGTCAAGTATAAGAGCGTGGACGAGATAAGCCGCGAGGCGGCCCGGATCAGGTCCTTTGTCGAGTCCTGGCAGAAAGCTTGGTCGGGCAAGGATTTTCAGGCTTACAAGGCCAAATACGCCAAGGACTTTCTTAGTGACGACGGCAAAGACTATTCGGCCTGGTTAGCGCACAAGGAAAAGCTCAACCACCAATATGCCAAGATCAGGGTGGATTTGGCCAACCTGAAGGTTTTCCGCCATCAAGGCTTGATCGTGATTCTTTTTGACCAGTATTACAAGGGCGATAAGCATTTTACCAGTGACGGAGTGAAAAGGCTCTATGTCCGGGAAAAGAGCGGCCAGTATGAAATAGCCGCGGAAATATGGGACCCCTTCCCACCCAAAGGCAAATCCAAAATGCTGCCGGCTTCAATAAGGGAAAGGGTGCTGGCCGAAGCCAAAGCCGAGACCATGGTGGCTTCGGCTCAACCATCGGCCGGCAAACCGGCCGCGGCGGCCGAGGCCCCAGCCGCCTCCCCAACGCCTGCTCCGGCGACTTCCCCGGCCAAACCGCAACCCCAGTCCCCTCCGCCTGAAACACCTGCCCGGAGCGAGACCCAAACCGCCGCCAAACCGGCTTCGTCTCCGCCCAAGGCCTCCAAGAGCGACGTGGATCATCTCCGCCAAGTCGTGGATGACTGGCTGACCGCTTGGAAAAAGAAGGATTTGAAGACCTACTTGACTTACTATCACCCGGAATTCCGCTTCCGGGGCATGGACCTGGAAAACTATAAAGCCTACAAGGCCGGCTTGGCCAAGAAAGCGGGATCCATAACCATTAAAGTGGCCCAACTGGAAGTCCAGGTACAAGGGCCGACGGCCAAAGTGTCTTTTATCCAGGACTACCGCTCAAACCAACACCGGGACCTCGGACTGAAAACCCTGATCTTTGCCAAAGACAAAAAAGACTGGCGGATAAAAGAGGAGTCCTGGCGGGATATCAGCGCGGGGGCCAAGCCATAAGCACCAAAAGGAAAAAGCCCAGGGAGCCGATCAATATCATCTTCATGCGCAAGATCGGCCGCGTCTACCGCGTGAATATCTCCGGCCGGATGCTGGTCTTTCTCTTCCTGTTCGCCCTGGCCTACATCGTCTTTTCGGTCTTGATCATCAACCGCTATCTGGACCTCTACTTCGCCAACAAGGAGTTGAACGAAAAGATTGAACAGATCACCGGCGCCCTGGGCAAATTCCGGGTCCAGTCCACCGTGCTCAATCAATATCACCGGCTGGTCAACGAACTGAGCAAGACGGATCAAAAGAAAACGGCCGAAACGACCGCGGGCAAGATTGATCAGGCCGCCCAGGTCGCCTCCGCCGCGCCTTCGGAATCCAATCCGCCTCTAGACTCCCCGCACCCTGAACCGGTCTCGGCTCCGATGGAAAACCTGATCGTGGACGTGGAAAAAATCAATCTCGATCCGGAACCGGACAATAAGGCCCTGCGCTTTCAGTTCAACCTTAACAATCTCCAAGCCGACGCCAACAAGTCAGTTTCCGGATACTGGTTCCTGATGGTGGTTAACGCCACCGCCAATCCTCCGGTCACGATCGTTTATCCCGAAGTCGAATTCAAGAAGGATCGGCCGACCGATTACAAGAAGGGAGCCCAGTTCAATATCAGGAAGGGCAAGATCGTTCAAGGCCGCTTCGACAAACTCACGGCCGCCAACGCCTTCAAGCAAGCCTGGGTATATGTGTATTCCGATGACGGATTGCTCCTGCTCAAGAAAATGCTGCCGGCCAAGAGCGGTTGATCCCTTGCGCCGGCGCCGCTGGTTTTTCTTCTGGCTGCTGCTCGCCCTGCTCCTGGTCCCGGTTCAGCCGGTTGCCGCACAGAACCGGCGGGACCATGAGGTCTATTTTCAGGACACGCCTTACGAACTGAACGTTTATAGGATATTCGGCCGGAAGGAAGGCCCGACCATGTTGATCATCGGCGGTATTCAGGGAGACGAGCCGGGCGGCTTCCTTTCCGCCGACCTCTATACCGACATGTCGCTGAAACGAGGTAACTTGATCGTGGTGCCCCGGGCCAACTTCCACTCCATACTGTTGTTCAAACGCGGTCTCAACGGCGACATGAACCGCATGTTCGGCCAGCATGAAAAAAGCGTTTATGAGTCGCGCATCGTTCAAATACTGGAGAAGCTGATCGCCCAAAGCGACATCCTGCTCAACCTCCATGACGGCTCCGGCTTTTATCGGCCCACCTATATCAACGAACTCCACGGGCCGAACCGATACGGTCAGTCCATCATCGCCGATTGCGAGGTTCATGAGTCGCCGCGCACCGGTCACAGGCTGGAACTGGGCAGCCTGGCCAGGAAGGTCATCGCCAAAATAAACGCCGAGATTGACAACCCGGCTTATCATTTCCATTTCATGAATACACGCACCAGCGACCCGAACTCGCCATACGCCGAACAACGCACTTCGGCCACATACTATGCCCTGACCCGTTACGGCATCCCGGCTTTCGGCGTCGAGACTTCCAAGAACCTGCCGAGCATGGAAATGAAGGTCCACCAACACAATCTGGCCATTAACGCCTTCATGGAACTGTTCGGCCTGGTGACCGAACAGCCCCGTATCTACCTGGAAAATCCTCAACTAAAGTACATGGTCATCTCCGTCAACGGCCAGATTCCGGTGGCCGTGGCCGACGGCCAGACCTTGAATATAAACCCCGGCGACACCATCGAGGTCATTCACGTCGAGGCCAACTACGATCGGGGCCTGTCCGCGGACATTCAGGGTTTCGGCTCCATCAACGATTTCCGACAGCCTTTCGCCATAAACAAACCCACTTTCATCGTGGCCCAGAAAGACCACATAAAATTCGGTCGGGTGGCCGTGGCCCTGCGGCCCGCCTCGACGCCGCCCGGAACAATGACCGCCCAGGCCGTCTCCAAGCCCGAAAAACAGGTCCCGACGCCGGCCCCGACCCAGGCGGCCGGCCTCGCTTCCGGACCATTTCAGGTCAAGTTCTTCATCCTGGAAGTCGAAGGCCGGCGCTGCCAAGTGCCCCACGGCGGGCGCTTGGAAGCGGTGGAAGGCGATCGGCTTAAATTAGTGGACGTGGAGACCCAGGGCAAACCGCCCAGCCAGGACCTAGTGCTGAATTTCCGTGGATTCGTCTCCAACGCTCGCCATAACACCGGCGAAGATCGCGGGCACGAGATCAATACGGCCAAGGAACTCCTACCCCAGTATTCGGTTTCCAAAACGGAAAAGATATACGAGGTGGCCTTGGAGCAGGGCAAGACGGCCCTGGGACTTATGACCGTGCGTCTCAACAAACCGACTCTGGATTACGTGGTTTTCAGCCGTTCCTCAGGCCAGGACCTGCGCCTTAAAAACGGCCAGACCGCCAGCATTCGCTCCGGCGACCGCCTCCAGGTAACGGAAATCAAGACAAACATCCCGGACAACCGGCGGGTCGAGCTTCAGGTCCTGGGACAAGCAGTCCAGGACAAGCAATCAACCGGCCTGCCCTCCTTCGAACTTCGCCCCAAAGGCAGCGCCACCCTGCTGGTGGTCCGCGACGGACTGACTCTGGGCAAAGTGATCCTTGAGTCAGGCTGATTCCAGCCCAAGCCGGCCCACGGCCGCCGTTCTCACCCTAGGCTGCAAAGTCAACCAGTTCGAATCCGCGGCCATGTCCCGCCTTTTGACCGAGGCCGGTTACGAGATGATCCCGGCCGGCCCGGCCGCGGACCTGACCGTAATCAACACGTGCAGCGTCACCCACCGGGCCGACTTCGAAACCCGGGCCTTGATCCGGCGGGCCTTTCGCCGTAATCCCGAAGGACGGATCGTGGTCGCCGGCTGTCTGGCCCAACTGAGGCCGGAAGAGTTGGCCGACCTGCCCGGCGTGGCCTTGGTCCTGGGCCGGAATAAAAACGATCTGGTCAGGCTCCTTCGACAACCTGATCCGGACAAGATAATGGTGGCCCCGCCGGGAGTATACCCGGAGCCGGCGGCCTTGGGCTTCCCCGATTTCGACCGCACCCGAGCCTTCTTGCGCATCCAGGACGGCTGTTCCGCCCACTGCGCCTACTGCGTGGTGCCGCGGGCCAGAGGTCCCAGCCGCAGCCTGCCCGAGGCCTTGGTCCGGGAAGGCCTGTCTTATTATCAGACCCAAGGCCGAAGGGAAGTCGTCTTGACCGGGATTCACCTCGGCGCCTGGGGCCTGGACCTTTTACCGGCCGCGGACCTGACCGGCTTGCTGGCCCGACTGGAAGCCCTGGGACCGGAGCCGCGTTTGCGGCTCAGTTCCATCGAACCCAACGAAGCGACTCCCCTCCTGCTGAGCTTGGTCGCCTCTTCGCCCCGCCTGTGTCCCCATCTGCACCTGCCCTTGCAGAGCGGCTCCGATCGGATACTCGAGGCCATGCGGCGGCCCTATACCGCGGCCACGATAAAGGCGATAGTAGAAACCGTTAATCAAGTCCGGGATGACTTCTGCCTGGGCGTGGACGTCATGGTGGGCTTTCCGTCGGAAGAAGAACCGGATTTCGATCGCACCAGGAGGCTGTTGCGGGAACTGCCGCTGGCCTACTTTCACGTTTTTCCCTATTCCCGACGGCCCGGGACTCCGGCCGCGGCCAGGCCCGGCCAGGTGCCGGAAAGAGAAAAGACCCGGCGGGTCGAGATACTGCGCCGCTTGGGACAAGAAAAACGACTCGACTTTCATCGGCGCTGCCTGGGACAAGTCAGGCCCACCTTGATCGAAAACACCAGGGACAAGGCTACTGGCCTGACCCGAGGCTTGACCGACAATTACATCCAGATTCTCATAACCGGTCCCCCTCCGCCGGCCGGCCGGATCATGCCGATCAAACTGACTGAAATCGACGGGCAAGGACGCGTGAGCGGACGCCCAGTCTGAAACGTGCCCGATATGGCGTCCGATGGCTATCCGCGGGAAGACCAGAGGGCGGTCTGATCTGGGGCCCGCTGATCGAAGGCCGGCTGCTCCGGCGATATCGTCGCTTTCTGGCCGATGTGCTCTTGACCGCTTGAATTGTGATCCATTTACCGTTAATAAACATACAGCGACGATACAGCCACGCTGTTCGTCCAAGCCAAATGGGTAAACGGCGGTTTAGGCGCCGGCCGGTCGAGGCCGGCCAATTCAGAACGAGGAGCTTTCCATGGATTATCGCAAGATGACCGCGCCTTGTGGTCTGGACTGTTTCAACTGCCCCGTGCACCTGGCCGCGGGCAATGAAAGGCTTAGGTCGGCCCTGTCCCGGAGAATGGAAATCCCCCTGGAAATGGTTCACTGCCGGGGCTGCCGGGAAGAGGGCGGCCTCATCCCGATATCGGGCGCGACCCAAGTCTGCAAGGTCTTTGGCTGCATTAGTAAGAAAGGGCACGATTTCTGCTGCGATTGCGCCGAGTTCCCCTGCGATCATCTGCACCCCTGCGCCGATATGGCCTCCCAGCGGCCCCACAACGTCAAAGTCTTCAATCTAGGTCTCATCAAGAAGATGGGCCTCGAGGAGTGGGCCAGGCACAAAGCCAGTCTGGTCAGGGAAACCTATTTCAAAGGCAAGCTGCAGTTGTGGTAGCCGGGCCGGTCAGGAAATGGTCTCGGCCGGCCAAGATGGACGAAGATCCCGCCCCACCGAACCCCCTTCCCGCCTTGACCGATAATGATTATAATACCGGGCTCGGCCTGGGGGCGGCGCTTTGAATTCACCCCGGCCTAAAGGACCATCGTTGGAAGAAGCGAATCGTTTTCTAGGAGATTTTACCGCCATCGCGCCCGAGCCAGGCGGGCGGGTCCATTGGTCCGGCCTGAATCCGTCCGCCAGCGCCTTTGTCCTGGCTGAACTCTTGCGTTCCCGGCCCGCCTCCTGCCTGGCTATCCTGCCTACGCCGCTGGAAGCTGAAGATTTTCTCAGGGACGTCGAGTTTTTCTGGCCCGAAGGATCGGCCCAAGGCCGATGCCTGCTCCTGCCGGGCTATGAAGCCAAGCCTTTTGCCGGCGAGTCCCCGGCCCAGGACCTGGTCTTCGCCCGCCTCTGGGCCCTCTCGGCCCTATTGGAAGGCCGCGGCCCCCTGGTTGTGGCCGCCTCCGCGGCCAGCGCCCTGCAACTGGCCTTGCCCAAGAGGGCCCTGTCAGAGGCCACGGAATTGATCGAGGCCGGCCAGGAAGTGGATCGAGAAGGCTTGGTGAGCCGGTTGACCGCCGCGGGCTACTATTCCTGCTCCATGGTCCAGAGCCAGGGCGATATTTCGGTCCGGGGCGGCATTCTGGACCTATACCCGCCCGGCGTGGAACGTCCGGTCAGAGCCGAGTTCTTCGGGGACTACGTCGAGTCCTTGCGGGCGTTCAGAACTCTGGATCAACGTTCGATCGAGGATCTCAGGGAACAGATTCTCCTGCCGGCCAGCGAAGTCATTTATTCCACCGGCCGGGGAGAGAAAGCGGCTCGCGGTCTGGCCTCACTGGCCGGGGACCAAGGCTGGTTGGACTTGTTATGGGCGCCCCTGGCCGAAAAGATGAGCCAGGGTCAGTTCTTTCCCGGCCTGGAATCGTATCTGCCCTTGTTCCATGACCGGTTGTCGCCCATCCATGATTTCGCCGGATCGAAAACGGTCCGTCTGGTCTTCGAGCCGGACCGGGTGCTGGAAGCGGCCGCCGAGCATTGGCGCCGCTTGGAAAGCCATCTGGAACATATAAAGGCCGAAGAGCGGCCCCACTTGCCCTTGGAAAGGTTGTATCTATCCCCGAAAGAGTTGCAAGAATCCTGGCGCGACGCCACCTCGATCGAGATAAGGGAACTTCGCCTGGACGACTTGGGGCTTGAAGCCCGACGATTTCATTTTCCAATGGAAACCAATCTGGATCTGAAAGCACTGATCGGCGGTTCCCGGGGAGGAACCGGCCTTTTGGCTCCTCTGGCCGCCCGGGTCCACACCTGGCTGGACAAAGGTCTGGAAGTCATCCTGGCCTGCCATACCCGGGAGCAGGCTCGGCGTCTGGTTGATCTCCTGACCGAGTACCGCCTCCAGCCCCTGCCGGATTTCGACGGCCCCAGGCATCATACCAGGGCAGGCGGTCGTTTCCGTATCGTAGTGGGTTTTTTATCGGTCGGGTTTGTCCTGGGCGGATCCAATCTGGCTTTTGTGACCGAGGATGAACTCTTCGGGCCCAAACGCCGGATCGTCAGACGGGCGGTGGAAGAGGTCAAACGGGTCCACCTCTCCAGCTTTCAGGACCTGGGCGTAGGCGATTTCGTGGTTCATAACGACCACGGCATCGGCCAGTACCTGGGTCTGGTCAAGCTGGAGGTTGAGGACTTGGCCAACGATTACCTGCACTTGTCCTATCGCGGCGGCGACAAACTGTACGTGCCGGTGGACCGTTTCGCCTCGGTGGGGAAATACATTGGAGCGGACAACAAACCACCTCCTTTGGACAAGCTCGGCGGGACCTCCTGGGAGCGGGTCAAGGCCCGAGTCAAGGAATCAATCCGGGAGATGGCCGAAGAACTCTTGAAGCTTTATGCCTCCCGTCAAGTCAAGGAAGGATTCGCCTTCAGCCGGCGGGACAATTATTTCCAGGAGTTCGAAGCCGCCTTCGCCTATGAAGAGACACCGGACCAGATGTTGGCCATTGACGAGGTGCTGAAAGATATGACCGCCGGCCGCCCCATGGACCGTCTGGTCTGCGGAGACGTGGGTTACGGCAAGACGGAAGTGGCTTTGCGGGCGGCCTTCAAGGCCGTCTATGATCATAAGCAGGCGGCGGTCCTGGTGCCGACCACTATTTTAGCCGAGCAGCACTATCAGACCTTCAGCCAGCGCCTGAACAACTATCCGGTCAACGTCGAGGTCCTGTCGCGATTCAAGAAACCGGGGGAACAGAAGAACGTGCTCAAGAGGCTGGCCGCCGGACAAGTGGACATTATTGTCGGCACTCACCGCTTGCTCCAGCGAGACGTTTCCTTCAAGGACCTGGGCCTGCTGATCATTGACGAGGAGCATCGCTTCGGCGTGGCCGCCAAGGAAAAACTGAAAAAGCTGAGGACCGAAGTTGACGTTCTGACCATGAGCGCCACTCCCATTCCGCGGACCCTGCACATGTCCCTTTCCGGCATCAGGGACTTGTCGGTCATCGAAACGCCGCCCCAGGACCGCCGGGCGGTCAAGACCATGCTCCTTAAATACGACGAGGCCACGGTGGCGGAAGCCATCGCCCATGAACTCGAACGGGGTGGCCAAGTCTTCTTCGTGCACAACCGGGTCCGGGACATCGAGTTGATCGCCGGTCGGATGCGGCGGCTCATGCCCCTGGTCCGCTTCGGCGTGGCCCACGGCCAGCAGAAGGAAAGTGACCTCGAGGACGTCATGCTCAAATTCCTGCGCAAGGAAATCGATGTCCTGGTGACCACATCCATCATCGAGTCCGGCCTGGACTTCCCCACGGCCAACACCATCATCATAAACAACGCCGATCGTTTCGGACTGGCCCAGATATATCAGATGCGCGGCCGGGTGGGCCGATCTTCCTCACAGGCTTACGCCTACCTCCTGGTCGCTTCTTCGGAAAATCTTACCCGGGACGCCCGCAAACGACTCCGGGCCTTGTTGGACTTTTCCGAACTCGGCGCCGGATTCAAGATAGCCCTCCATGATCTTCAAATACGCGGCGCGGGCAACCTTCTGGGAGCGGCCCAATCAGGACAGATAGCGGCCGTGGGGTACGAAATGTATGTCCAGTTGATGGAAAGAACCGTCCGGGAGATCAAGGGCCAAGGTTACGTGGAAGAAATCGAACCGGAAATGATCTTGGGGCTGCCAGCCTATATCCCCGAGTCCTACGTGCCGGACACGGAAGCCCGGCTGGTGCATTATCGCCGCCTTTCCGCGGTCAAGGACCCGGCGGAACTGAAGGACGCCGCCGCCGAATTCGTGGACCGTTACGGTCAACCTCCCTTGGAGGTGGAAAATCTGCTGGTGGCCATGGAAGTGAAACTCTGCCTCAAGAAATGCCGCGCCAGCAAGCTGGAGTTGGGCCAGTCCGGGCTGACCTTGACCTTCGCCCCTCCCGGCCCGGCCGATCCGGATAAAATACTGGCCCTGATAAAAAAGCATCCCGGTCGGGCCAAATTGTCTCCCGAGGGACGTCTATTCCTCAAGCTGGAAGGACTGGATTTGAAACGCGTAAAAAACATCTTGCACGGTCTGATTTGAAAGAATAATATTGAAAAGTTAATGATCTGGAAGCGTTTTCTCAGGAAACCGTCGCGAAAACGCTCCGAGGCCGGGCGGGGGCTGGTTTCCAAAGTGAAACTGGCGGGCTCTCTGTTGGTCGCCGGCTTGATGGCAGCCCATTTTGCGGCCTGCGGCGAACAGATGGGAGAAGACGTG
The DNA here is from genome assembly GCA_040755515.1 of Thermodesulfobacteriota bacterium. Classification (GTDB taxonomy): domain Bacteria; phylum Desulfobacterota; class Desulfarculia; order Adiutricales; family JAGVGV01; genus JBFMAW01. The sequence goes on from JBFMAW010000040.1 coordinate 51,428, forward strand.
GCGGCCATGGTAAACGGTCGGCCGATCCTTATGGATGAATTGACTTGGCTGGAACGGACCTGGACCGAGGTTTCCGATCAGGAGGCCAAGAGGAAAGCCCGGCGACGTTTGGCACTCGATCAATTGATCGAGGAGGAATTGATCCTGGAGGAAGCCGATCGCCTGAACCTGACGATTTCCGAAACCGAACTTGACCAGTCGGTCAAACAGGTGCTGGCCGACTTCCCGGAAACGTCCTTCCAGGAGATGCTGCTCAAGGAGTATATTGACTTCGACCATTGGAAAGCCAGGCTCGCCAGAAACTTGCTGCTAAGAAAGACGGCCGAGGTCCAGGTCAGGGCCCGAGTCAGCTTCGATCTCCGCGGGTGGGAAGAGTTTCTCGAAGCTCAGCGACCGGTCTCCGAAGACCAGAAGCGGGTGAAAGTCAGGCATATCACCGTCCCCACTCAAGCCGAAGCGCTCAAGGTGCGGGAGCGTCTTAAGACGACCAAGGATTTCGGCCAGGTGACCAGGGAAGTGATGGGCTTGCATCCCAAGGCCGGATTGGAAGAACCCTTCTGGGTCTACCCCCATCTCCTGCCGGAACAGATGGCCAAGGCCATACTGGCGGTCAAGGCCGGGGAGACCACGGGTATAGTTGAAAGTGAATTCGGATTCACTATCCTGGAAGTGCTGGCCGTCGAGGAACCCGGCCCGCCCGACCCGAAGGCCGCGCTGGCTGACCTGAGGCGCGTTTTTCAGGAACGACTGAGAGCCGAGGCTTATTCTCGGTGGCTGCGGCAACTCAAATCCGAAGCCAGGATAGTCGTTAACCCGGCGCTTAAGCTAGACGATAAGCCGAAACCGGCCGGTTAGAATAAGAGGTATTTATGCTCAGAGGCCTAAAGGCCGCGATTGTCGTTTCAGGACTGCTCACGGTCTTTTTTTCCGTGTCTTCAACCGCCGAGACCTTGGACCGGATAGTGGCCACGGTCAACGGTCAGATAATAACCTTGCGCGATTTGAACGAACGTTTGACTCCCCTGGTTAGAGCGATCAAGAATCAGGGACAACCGGTGGATATGGAATCTCTGAAGCGCAAGGCCCTGGACCTGATGATTGATCAGCGTCTGATCCTGGATGAGGCCCGCCGCCGCGGAGTTGAGGTCACCGACGAGCAGGTCGCTCAAGCCATAGAAAAGATAATTACGGAAAACAAGCTCGACCAGGCTCAATTTGAAGCCAAGCTGACGGAAAACGGGCAGACAATGGCCCAGTTCCGCCAGAACGTGCGCGCCGAGATTGCCCGGCAGCGCCTGGTCGAACGGGAGATCGCCTCCCGGGTAGTAATCTCCGATGAAGAGGTCTACTCTTATTTGCGTTCCCGCAACCCCGGCCTCGCTTCCTCTTCTGGAACAACTTCGGCCGGGAAATCCGGAAGCTCTCCCCGCCGGGTACATCTTCGCAACATTCTCTTGCCCTTCACCTCCTCCTCCACCGAGTCTGAAGTCAAGAACGTCGTGGTCAAGGCGGAGAAGGTCAGGGATGAGATCGGGCGCGGACTGGATTTCGCCAAAGCGGCGGTTCAATATTCCGCGGCCGGCAACGCCCGGCAAGGAGGCGATCTGGGTTTCTTGAACTGGGAAGACATAGACGGCCGTATCCGGGCCGGATTGCAGGGCCTTAAAGAGGGCGAAGTGAGCCCGCCCATCCCGACCGGACAAGGTATTCAACTCTTTCAGATCGTGGCCCTGGAAGGCGGCTCGACCGGCAAAAAGGCCACGAAGTCCGAACCCGCCAGCGACATCCGCGTTTCGGCCGAGGAACGGGAGCAGGTCCGAACCATGTTGATGGAAAAACGTCTTAAAGACAATTATGAGTCCTGGACTCGCAACCTGAGGTCCAAAGCGGTGATCAAGATAAATCTCTGACTCACCGGCCCTGGACGGGGCGGTAAGACTTACTCCGATTAGAAGCCGGTGGATAAACGCCGACGGGCGGGTGGGGCATTTCGGTCGACCGCGACAGGCCGGGTCAGAGCAGGCCTGAATTATTGAAAGGCATTCAACATGGGAAATAAATCCTTTGAGGCCTTGGGCCGCCGTCTCAGAGAGGAACGCGAGCGTAAGGGCTTGACCTTGCGGCAACTGTCCGACCGGACTAAAATTCCCTTGCACGTGCTCGAAGACGTCGAGGCCGGAGACCCTACCGCCCTGCCCGCGTCGGTCTTTGTCAAGGGCTTCCTGAGAACCATGGCCCTCGAACTGGGCCTGAGCCCGGCTGAGGTCATCCAGGAATTCAAGATACTCAATCCGGAGCCCGACCGCCCGGTGGCCGTGCCGATCACCGCCCGGGAGGAACTGGAACGGAGTTCCAGGCTCAGGAACATGTTCCTGGTCATGTTGTTACTGGTGGTGGGGTTGGGCGCGGGTATTCTTTTTTACTATCCCCGCTGGTTAAACGGCTTGTTCCAGTCGGCCGCCAACACCACTGGACCATCCTCCGAGGGCGGTCGTATCGAAGCTCCCGCCGGCGCCTTGGGGCCGGCGGCTAAAGTCAAATCCGGTCCGGAGTCCGTCGCTCCACCCCAGACCGCCCCCGGTTCCGGTGCTCCTTTATCCAGCCTGCCGGCGCCGGCTATTACCTCGGTCTCGACGGATAAGCCCGCATCCAGCGCCGAGACGGCGGCGGCCAGGAGCGGCCAGGCTTCCCGAACCGAGCCGGCCGCCTCAACCCCGACCGGCGGCCATGAACTCAAAATCGTCTTTGAGAAGGAATGCTGGCTCCAACTGGTGATAGACAACGGGCAGGTTCAACATTACCGTTATGGCCCAGGCACCACCAAAACCTGGAAAGCCGAAAAGAAGTTTTTTGTGCGCCTGGGCAACGCCGGCGGGGTCAAGATATTTTACAACGGCCAGCCCCTGGGCTCGCCTGGTCCGGAAGGCAAGGCGGTCAACTTGGTCCTGCCGCGGGCCAACGGATGATCGTCGAGTCGAGGCCGAAGAATGACGGACTTGTAAAAAGTCCGTCATCAGGCCGAGGGCGAATAAGCCCCGGCCTGGGGTGAGGGTGGAACCACTTGAATTTACTTCAAGTGGCGGGAGAGGGGCAGCCCTCTCCCGCCGAGTAAAAAGTCGGTTTTCG
>JBFMAW010000041.1:0-51048 GCA_040755515.1 Thermodesulfobacteriota bacterium
CTCGGCTGGCCTGGCTGACCCGACCGGCCCGTCAGGCTCGGCTGGCCCGGCTGGCCCGACCGGCCTGGCTGATCCGACCGGCCTGGCTGATCCGACCGGCCTGGCTGGCCCGTCAGGCTCGGCTGGCCCGGCTGGCCCGACCGGCCTGGCTGATCCGACCGGCCTGGCTGATCCGACCGGCCTGGCTGGCCCGTCAGGCTCGGCTGGCTCGGCTGACCCGGCTGACCCGGCTGACCCGGTCGGCCCGGTTGGCCTGGACGACCGCGCGCCCGAGCCTGGGCTTCTTCGGCCTCCTTTTCCTTGAGCTCCGCTTCGATCAGGGCCATGATATCCTTGAGCGGCACTACTTCCTGGCCGATGCGTATGGATTCGTCCACGCCCACGATCGCGTCCACGCTGTGTTTCAGCCCGAAATCCTCCTTACGTTTGACCGCCTCTTCGACCTGAACCTGATCCGTCTTTTGCCTTATCTTGTTCAAATCCACGATCGGCGGGGAAGGTTGCGGCGCCGCGGGCACTGAGACGGCGGACTTGATCGTCCCAACCGGTCGGGTCTCGCTACCAGGCCAGGGATACCACTTAAAAAAATGGTTGAGGAGGACCAGGCCCATTATGAGGGCCAAGAGATACCAGGGCCATCTCGGCCGATATTTCGTCGGCCGTTGAGACCGGTGTGGTGCTTCTCGGGCCATGAGGCTATTATAACCTTTGACTCAACCCAATGCAACCGTAACAACTTCGGGAACATGATAAAGTCAGAGGTGGAAGCGGCGGATCCCCCGCCCCTTTTACTCTCGGCAGCCTATTGTTTGCTTTTTTTTTCCTCGAAGCCGCCTTGAAGTCAAACACGCTTCTTGAAGTCTTCGGCTTCAACCGTTATATTCTGAGCGCATGAGCGACGCAGGCGACCATTGACCGGACCCGAACGACGCCGATTCAAGTCGTCCGGAAAGTCAACATCCGGATATCAGACGACTTAAAACTTTGGTCCAAAGGGGATGGACCGTTAAGGAGGCGTATATGTCGGACATGGCTGCCGCCCGCCGGCAGACCGCGGGCGTTGACGCTCGGGAGGGCAAGTATCTGACTTTTTCCCTGGCCCCGGAAGAATACGGAGTCGGCATCCTGAAGGTCCGGGAGATAATCGGTATGTTGGCTATAACTCCCGTGCCGCAGACCCCCGGTTTCATCCGAGGCGTCATTAACCTGAGAGGCCAGGTCATTCCGGTGGTAGACCTCAGGCTGAAGTTCGGCCTGCCGGAGATCGAGTACACCGAACGCACCAGTATCATCGTGGTCGAGGCTAAAGGCCAGGCCGGTACTATTCCCATCGGCATCGTGGTGGATTCGGTCTCGGAAGTGGTCGGCATCAAGGCCGAGGACATCGAGGCTGCGCCGGCCTTCGGCGCCAGGTTGGAGACCGCCTTTATTCTGGGCCTGGCCAAGACCGAAGGCGGGGTGAAGATACTCCTGGACATTGACCGGGTCCTCAGCGCCGAGGAGCTGGGGGCGACTTGAACCAAGCCGATGGCCTTGACTTTCCCTGGCCGCGGCCTGAAAATGATGCACCCTGATAACGCGGCCCGGAGACGACGATGAGCTGGTATTACGCCCTGGAGAGCCGAAAGATCGGCCCGCTGAGCGAGGAGGAGTTCCAGAACCTGGTTCAATCAGGCGTAGTTGGCGCCGGCACCTTGGTGTGGCGGGAAGGCCTGAAGGACTGGCGGGAGTATGGTCTGATCCAGGCCGGGGCGGCCGGAGTTCAATCCTGCGCCGAATGCGGCCGGGCTTTCCCCGAGGAGGAAATGATCCGATACGGCGAAGTTTTTGTCTGCCCGGATTGCAAGCCCGTCTTTGTCCAGAAGCTGAAAGAAGGCCTTCATCTGGCCGGGGTCATGGAATACGCCGGTTTCTGGATCCGGGCCGGCGCCAAGATCATAGACTGGATGATCCTGGGCGCGTTTCAATTAATTCTTACCCTGGCCACGGCCTTGGGCTTGACCATTGCCTCTGAATTGGCCTTGATGATTGTCATGAACGTTTTGCAAATAGCCTTCGCCGCGACCTATAATACCATCATGATCGGCCGCTACGGGGCCACGGTGGGCAAATTGGCCTGCCAGATCAAGGTGGTTTCCGAGGAGGGCCGGCCCGTCTCCTACCCCCGGGCTTTGGGCCGCCACTTTGCCGAGATGCTTTCCGGTCTGATCTTGGGCATCGGTTACTTGATGGTGGCCTTCGACGACGAAAACCGAGCCCTCCATGACCGCATTTGCGGCACCCGGGTAATAAAGAAGTAAGCGAGGTCAGGCCAGTTGACGCCGGTTCAATGCAGCCGTTGCCGCACGCCGCTTCCGCCGGCCCTTTTCAACATCGGCGAGACGGGACGCTGCCCCCGTTGCGGCTCCCGGCTCAACGTCACGGTCTTTCCCGCCCTCTTCCAGGAGAAAAAGGAGAAAAAGGTCGAGGACGGCTTCCTGTTCGAAGACGGCGCCGCCTGTTTCTATCACCCCAGGAAGAAAGCGGTGGTGCCCTGTTCATCCTGCGGCCGCTTTCTTTGCTCGCTCTGCGACGTGGAGTTCGACGGCCGGCACTTATGCCCGGCCTGTCTGGAAACCGGCAAGAAGAAACACAAGTTCAAGAACCTGGAAGACCGGCGTATACTCTACGACCGGATGGCCCTGTACCTGGCGGTGGGACCCATTCTCTTCTGGCCGGTAACGATCCTGACCGCTCCGGCGGCCATTTACGTGTCCTTGCGTTACTGGAAGGCTCCCACCAGTCTAACGCCGCGCACCAAGATACGCTTTCTGGCCGCCCAGTTGATCGCCGCCCTCCAGCTTTCCGGCTGGGGACTTTACTTATACTATGTGCTGCTCTGATCCCGGACGCGGACTCGGATCGGAGAAAGAAACAAGGTGGCTAGGGAAAAGGCATGACTCCGGACAGGATTGATTATAAGCGCCTGCCGGGCCGGAAGCCCAGATTTATCGGTTACGACACGCTGTACCTTGGGCCGGACCATCTGCTCAGCGTCCACGGCCGGGGCGTGGTCGAGGAATACAAGCGTTTCTATTATCAAGATATCCAGGCCATCCTGGCCCGCCGGACCTGGTCCGGCCTGATTCAAATCGTGGTCTTCATTCTGTTGGCCGGTCTTTTTTCCCTGCCTTTCATCTTTACCCCTGAAGAAGAAATGGCGGTCTGGCTGGTCCCGGCCGGGATTTTCCTCTTTATCGCCTTGATATTGCTGCTGCGCGGTCCGACCTGCGTCTGCCATATCAGGACCGCCGTCCAGACGGAAAAATTGGCTTCATTGGAGCGCCTGAGAATCTTCCGGCGCTTCCTGGACCAGGTTCGGCCCTTGATCGAAAGCTTACAGGGCCGGGTCACCCCGGAAATGATGTCCGGATATGACCGCACTCCCTCCGTCCCGGCTTCCGAGGCCGCCGCGCCTCCCACCCCGACGCCTCCACCGCCCTGGACTTGAACGTGCGGGACCTGACCCGGCAGAGATGCTTCAACCATCCCGGCCGAGAAGCCGCGGCCCGGTGCCCGGAATGCGGGCGTTTCTTCTGCCGCGAGTGCGTAAGCGAACACGAAGACCGGGTCCTTTGCGCGGCCTGCCTGAAAAAGCTCCTGAAACCAGGCCAAGTCCGCCGGCATCGCCTGGCCGCCTTGACCAGGATTCTGCACTTTTTTCTGGGAATCTGGCTGGCCTGGATATTCTTCCATTATTTAGGAATGATTTTACTGGAATTGCCGACGTCATTTCATGACGGCACCCTGTGGCGGGAACCCTGGTGGTGAACGGCGGCCGAATCATCAGGCGCCAGGTCGGCCGTTCTCCCACCGATCTCGGCGCCATCGAACTGGCGGAAGAAACCATCCACCTGCTGCGCCTGACGCCGGCCGGACCGCTGGCGACCTATTATCTGGGCAGCCTGCCCTTCATCCTGGGACTGTTGTATTTCTGGGCCGATATGAGCCGCGGCGCCTTTGCTCATGAATACGCGGCCCCGGCCTCGCTCGGCCTGGCCCTCCTCTTCATCTGGATGAAATTCTGGCAGGCCGTCTTCTGCCGGCGGCTGATGGAGCGATTGAGCGGGGAGGACCAACAAGCCCATGATCCGTCAAGGACGGCCAGACTTATCGCCGGACAGGCCCTGTTTCAGGCCAGCGGCCTCTTTGTCCTACCCGTGGCCCTGGTCCTGGTCTTTCCTTTGGCCTGGGTTTACGCTTATTACCAGAACCTGACCGTTCTGGCCGACGGGCGGGATAAGGATTTAAAGGCCTCGGCCGGCGAAGCCTGGCATATGGCCCGCCTGTGGGCCAGGCCCAACCACCTCTTCCTGGCCCTGTTATTCCTCTTCGGCTTATTCGTTTTTCTGAACCTGGCCCTGGCCCTCTACATGGTCCCCCATCTCCTTAACAGCCTGTTGGGGATCGAGACGCTCTTCACCTTGAGCGGGACCGGGTATTTGAACACGACCTTTTGGGCGGTCTGCGCCGCCTTGACCTACCTCTGCCTGGACCCCCTGGTCAAGGCGGCTTATACCCTGCGTTGTTTCCGCGGTGCTTCCCTTCAAACCGGAAAGGACTTGAAGGTCGATCTGTCCCGTCTGGCCGCGGCCTCGATCTTGCTCATGGGACTGGTTGTGGCCGGTCCGGCCGCCGAAGCCGCGACTTCGGCCCCGGCTCCAGCACGATCCTCCGCCGGAACGCACCACGCCGCGGCCTTGACCCCGCTGGACACTACGGAACTCGAACGGAGCATCTCCGAGGTGATCAGCCGGCGGGAATTCGCCTGGCGGCTGCCGCAGGAAAAACCGCCGGTCAAGGAAGAAACCGGTCTTTTAGCCGACGTCTTCTCCTGGCTGGGTGAAAACACCAAGGCCGCGGCCAAGGCCGTCAGGCGCTGGCTGCGTAAACTGTCGGACTGGCTGGATTCGCTCTTTCCCGGTAGAGACAGGTTCGGCGAACCGTCCCAGCCCAAAAGCGATTCGTTCCTGCCGGCCAACGTCCTTCTCTACGCCCTGCTGGCCTTGTCCGCTTCGGCCTTGGCCATCTTGGTCTGGCGGACGTGGCGGAAGAGCCGGGCCGCTCCGGTGGCCGTGGCCGCGCCGGTCCAGGCCGCCGCGCCCGACCTCGAGGATGAAAACCTGGCCGCCGACGCCCTGCCGGGCGACGGCTGGCTGCAATTAGCCCACGAACTCCTGGGTCGGGGCGAAATGCGCCTGGCCCTACGCGCCTTTTATCTGGCCACCCTGGCCCGGCTGGCCGAGATGGAGATCATCGCCTTGGCCAAGTACAAATCCAACCACGAATACCTCCTGGAATTGGGACGCCGGACCGGCGATCTGCCTGACGTAAGGAAGTCTTTCGCCCAAAACATAGCCCTGTTCGATGCCGTCTGGTACGGCCGCCGCCAGCCCGGCCCGGCCGAGATAGACTTTTTTCTCCTCAATCAGGACCTGATCATCGCGCAATTGAGGCGGGAATTCAGCCCGGAATGAAAGACAAGGCTCGTCTCATAATGTTGATCGTCCTGGCCGCGGCCTTCGGCTTCGGACTGCTCCACCTCCTGACCCTGCGCTTCCAGACCGGCGACGTCCTGCCGGTCTATTCCTCCTTGCGCTCCGACCCGCTGGGCGCCAAGGCCTGGCACGACAGCCTCGACCATCTGGGGACGGTCAAGGTCAGCCGGTATTACCAGCCGCTGGACCGGCTCGAGGCCAGTCCGGGCGCGACCGTTTTGTTTCTGGGTCTGCCCGCCGGCCGGCTTATCTGGGCCGGCCGCGACCTCTGGAAGGAATTGGACCGGATAATGACTTCGGGCGGCCGGTTGGTCATCGCCTTCCGACCCACGGCCGGCAAGTTTGAAATAGAGGCCCCTGAGGACGAAAAAGCGGACGAGGCCAAGAAGGACGAAGACGCCACCGGGAAGAAGGATCGCCTTGAGAAACCGGAGAAGGAACAATCCAGCCGCAAAGACGGTCCTTCTCCGGATCGAACCGAATCGGCCGACCGGAACAAGGCGCGGAAGCCCGAATCGAAAAAGAAACCGCCTGGCGACTTGGCCAAATTGGGCCGGACCCTGCGTAAATGGATCAGCATCGAACGCCACTGGGGTCTGAAAATCGCCCATGACCCGAAGTGGTCGCTCAAGAAAAAGTACCAGGCCGGGCCGGCCTCGGGCCATGGACCGGTCGTGTCCTGGCATTCCTCCCTGTACTTCGAAGATCTGAGCAAACCCTGGCGCGTGCTTTACCGGCGCGACGGCCGGCCGGTAATAATCGAACGCCGCTTCGGCTCGGGCAGCGTGGTCCTGATGTCGGATTCTTATCATTTCAGCAATGAAGCCTTGCGGGCCGAGCCACGGGCTGAACTGCTGTCCCGATTGATCGGCCCCGTGACCGAGGTGGTCTTTGACGAGGCTCACCTGGGCCTGCAAGAGGACCTGGGCGTGGCCGGTCTGGGCCGTAAGTACGGCCTGCACGGTCTTCTGGCCGGGCTGCTGGTCCTGGCCGTCCTCTTTATCTGGAAGAATTCGTTTTCCCTGGTGCCGGCCGACGACGACGCGCCCGGCGGCCGGATGGTATACGCTTCGCCCCGGGACTACACCGCCGGCCTGGTCAGCCTGCTCCGGCGCAACGTGTCCTCCCGGGAGATACTCGAGGTCTGCTGGCGGGAATGGAAGGCGGCCCAGGAATCCCTGCGCCGGGACTGGGGACCGTATATAAACCGGGCCGAAGCCGTGGCCGGGAGAAAAAGCCGGGCCGGCGGCCCGGCCGATCCGGTCGAGGGCTACCTGGAGATTCATCAGATTCTGTCCGAGGGGAAGAAAACATGGAACAGAGCACGGACTACTTGAAAGAGGTGCTGACCAGGGCCAGAACCGAAGTGGCCAAGGTCATCATCGGCCAGAACGAGGTGGTGGACAAGGCCTTGCTCGCCATTTTCACCAACAACCACGCCTTGATCGAAGGCGTGCCCGGGGTGGCCAAAACCTTGCTGGTGAGGACGCTGGCCCACGTGCTGGGCTGTGAGTTCTCGCGCATCCAGTTCACGCCCGACCTTATGCCCGCTGATATTACCGGCACCCACGTCTTCAACTTCAAGACCGGCGAATTTTCTTTGGTCCAGGGGCCGGTCTTCACCACCTTTCTTCTGGCCGACGAAATCAACCGGGCCCCGGCCAAGACCCAATCGGCCCTGCTCCAGGCCATGCAGGAAAGAACGGTGACCATAGACCGCCAGACCCATGTCCTCTCTTCCAATTTCACCGTCTTCGCCACCCAGAACCCGATCGAGTACGAAGGAACCTACCCTCTGCCCGAAGCCCAAAAGGACAGGTTCATGCTCAAAATCACCATGGACTCGCCCGAGCGGGAGGAGGAGATGACCCTGGCCCGGCGCATGCTGGGTCAGGATTCGCCCGAAGCCGTGCTGGCCGGCGGCGAGGTCCGGCGGGTCATAACCGACGGCGATTTGAGCACCCTGCGCGGCCTGTTGACCGGAATCACGGTTCGGGACGAACTGGCCGGCTATATCGTGGACCTGGTCCGGGCCACCCGCTCGCACCAAAGCGTCCTGGTCGGCGCGGGCCCGCGGGCCACTCAGGCCCTGGTCCTGGCTTCGCGAGCCTGGGCCGCCTTGCAGGGCCGGGATTTCATCACCCCCGATGACGTCAAGGCCCTGTCCACGCCGGTTCTCGAGCACCGCCTGATCCTTCGGGCCGAATACGAACTGGAAGGATTGACCATCCGGGAGGTCATACAGGACATTCTCCAAGGGATAACCGTACCGCGATGATCGTCCCCCGGAACAGGCTTATTTTCTGGGCCGCGGCGCTGACGCCCTTCTGGGCCTTGGCGCCCGTGGGTCACGAGGCGGCCCTGGCCGCGGCCGGGTTGTCCGCGGCTTTGACGATTCTGGCCCTTCTGGACGCCTGGCGGGCCGGAAGCCGTCTGACCGGCCTTGAAATCAAACCGCCGGAAGTGGTCCGCCTGACCAAGGACCGGGACGGCCGCATTGACATTTACGTGGAAAACCAAAACCCGGCCCTGCGCCGCCTGAGGCTGGGACTGGCCCTGCCGCGGGAGATAGTTTCCCCAAACCCGGACCTGGTGATCGAACTGCCGCCGACGGCGACAAGCTCGGTGGCGGCCTGGCCCTGCCGGGCCTCCCGCCGCGGCAGGTACTTCCTGCGGCGATGTTTTCTGGAAGCGGCTTCACCCCTGGGCTTCTGGGCCGTGCGCCGCTCGCGACCCATCCGGACCGAAGTCCGGGTCTATCCGAACCTTTTATCCGAACGCCAACATCTGGCCGCCCTGTTCCTCAGGCGCGGCGGCTTGGGGGTGCACGCCCAGCGCCAGATCGGCAAGGGCCGCGACTTCGAAAAACTGCGGGAATACCAGCCCAGCGACAGCTACGACGACATTTACTGGAAGGCCACGGCCAAACGGGCCTTCCCCGTGACCAAGATATTTCAGATCGAACGCACCCAGGAGGTCTATGTCATCCTGGACGCCTCCCGGCTCAGCGGCCGCGGCGCCAGCCGGGTCAGCGAAAGAAGACTGGCGCGGCGTCCGGACGGCCCCGAGGCGGCCACCATCCTCGAGAGGTTCGTCACCGCGGCCCTGATCATGGGCCTGGCCGCGGAAAAGCAGGGCGACCTGTTCGGCCTCCTGTCCTTCAGCGATCGGGTTAAGAGCTTCATCCGGGCCAAGAACGGCCGGGCCCATTACGACGCCTGCCGCGAAGCCCTGTACACCGTGCAGCCGGAAGCCGTGACCCCCGACTTCAACGAGGTCTTCACTTTCGTCACCCTGCGTTTGAGACGCCGGGCCTTGCTGGTCTTTCTCACCAACATGGACGATCCGGTCCTGGCCGAAAGTTTTGTCCGGAATATCAACATGGTCTCGCGACGCCACCTGGTCCTGGTCAACATGATCCGGCCGCCCGGCGCCAGACCGCTTTTCTCGTCCCCCGACGTCAAGGGGACCGACGATCTGTACCGGAACCTGGGCGGTCATTATCTCTGGGCTTCCTTGAGAGAAACCGAAAGGGTCTTGAAGCAGAAGCGCGTGGCCTTCTACACCCTGGAAAACGAAAGGCTGTGCGCGGACCTGGTCTCCCAGTACCTCGGCGTCAAGCAAAGGCAGGCCCTGTGATCGTCAACCTGGACAGGTTCCTGGTGGAAGAAAGGCCTTACTGGGTCGAGTTGGAGCGCCTGCTGGACCGGCTGGAAAAAGACCCGGACCGTCGGATGGATTTGGATTCCATCAAACGGTTTCACTATTTGTACCAGCGCGCCTCGGCTGACCTGGCTAAGATCATGACCTTCTCCACCGAACCGGAAACAAGACGTTATCTCGAATCTCTGGTGGAACGGGCCTACGGCGAAATCCACGAAACCCGGGCCAAGCCCCATCGCCTGGCCCTCGGGCGCTGGTTCACCCGGACCCTGCCTCAAACCTTCCGCCGGCGCGTCCAGGCTTTCTGGCTGTCCCTGGCCGTGATGGCGACCGGTTTTCTCTTCGGCGGCCTGGCGATCACTTTCGACCCCGAGGCCAAGGAAGTGCTCATGCCCTTCCCGCACCTCCAGGCCTCCCCCTCCCAGCGCGTGGCCGAAGAGGAATCCGCGGGCGAACGGGACCGGTTGAGCGGTTTCAAGTCCAGGTTCTCTTCCTACCTGATGACCCACAACACCAAGGTCTCGATCCTGACCCTGGCCCTGGGCATGACCTGGGGGATAGGGACCCTGATCGTTCTTTTCAGCAACGGCGTGATGCTGGGCGCGGTGGCCCTCGATTATGTCCTGGACGGCCAAGCCAGGTTTCTTTTAGGCTGGCTCCTGCCGCACGGCTCGATCGAGATTCCGGCCATTATCCTGGCCGGCCAGGCCGGACTGGTGCTGGCCGGCGCCCTGATCGGCTGGGGTCGGCCGGTCTCGTTGCGGGTCAGGCTCAGGGAGGTGTCCGGCGACCTGGTCACGCTCATTTTCGGCGTGGCCGTCTTCCTGGTCTGGGCCGGCCTGGTCGAAGCCTTCCTCTCCCAGTACCACGAACCCGTGCTGCCTTACGAGTTCAAGATCGTCTTCGGTGTGGCGGAACTGACCTTTCTGTTCTGGTTCCTGGCCAAAGCGGGGTCGTCTCCGGAAAGGAGAAAGCCGCGGTGAATGATCGGGTGGGCCGAACCAACACCCTGATCATAAAGACACCCGAGGGCGTGGTCTTTTCCTTGCTCCTGGCCGGGCCCATGACCCGGTTTCTGGCCTGGCTGGTGGACCTGGCGGCCATCGCCGCGCTTTCCCAACTGGCGGCTGGGCTGGTCCAGGTCCTGGGCCTCATCAGCCGGGACCTGGCCGGCGCCTTGACCATTCTGGCTTATTTCCTGATTTCCATCGGCTACGGCCTGGTTTTGGAATGGTTCTGGCGGGGTCAGACCTTGGGCAAACGACTGCTCCGGCTGCGGGTCATGGACGTGCAGGGCCTGCGCCTGGTCTTCAGCCAGATCGTGATCCGCAACCTGTTGCGCTTCTTGGACAGCCTGCCCGCTTTGTACCTGGTCGGCGGCCTGGCCTGCCTGATCAGCCGTCGCGGCCAGAGACTGGGCGATCTGGCGGCCAACACCATCGTGGTCCGGCACCCCCGGCTGACAGCGCCCGACCTGGACCAGTTGCTGGAAGACAAATACAACTCCTTCCATGACTATCCCCACCTGGAAGCCAGGCTCAGGCAACTGGTGTCCCCCCAGGAGGCCGGCCTGGCCATCCAGGCCCTGGTCCGCCGGGACCAGCTCGAGCCGGCGGCCCGGATACTGCTCTTCCAGGAGATCGCCGGCCACTTCCGGCGGGTGGTCCAGTTCCCGCCCGAGGTCGTGGAAGGCATCCCGGACGAACAATACGTCCGCAACGTGGTGGGGGCCTTATTCCGGAGCGGACAGAAGGTTTAACCATCCCGGCGGGAGCTTTCGACTACCAAGGATAACCGGCATGCCCCAGATATTCGACAACATCGAGAAGCATCTGCTGACTACCCTCTCCGAGGCGATGGGGTTGTCCGAGCGCGCCGACTTCTGCGTCGGCTACTTCAACCTGCGAGGCTGGCGGCTGGTTGACGGGCTGGTCGAAAAGTGGGCCGGCGGCGAAGGCCACTGCTGCCGGCTGCTCGTCGGCATGCAGCAGATGCCCCAGGATCAGCTTCGCTCGGCGATGAGTCTTCTAAAGGCCGAAGACCAGATGGACAACGCCACGGCCATCAGGCTGAAACGCAGGCTGGCCCAGGATTTCCGCGACCAGCTCATGGTCGGTCTTCCCACCAATGACGATGAAGCCGGACTCCGCCGCCTCGCCGCCCAGATAATTACTGGAAAACTTGTGGTCAAGCTGTTTCTACGGCATCCCTTGCATGCCAAACTGTACCTGCTATTCCGCCGGGACCCTTTGAATCCCAAGATCGGCTTTCTGGGCAGCAGCAATCTCACCCTGGCTGGGCTATCGAAGCAAGGTGAGTTGAACGTGGACGTGCTCGATCACGATGCCTGCGACAAGCTCGCCAAGTGGTTCCAGGACCGCTGGGACGATCGGTTTTGCCTCGACATCTCGAAAGAACTCCTTGAAATCATCAACGAAAGCTGGGCGCGGCCGGAACCGATTCCCCCCTATCACATATACGTCAAGACGGCTTATCATTTGTCCCAGGAAGCCAGGGCCGGCCTGACGGAATTCCGCATCCCCACCGACTTCGGGAACAAGCTTTTCGAATTCCAGATAGCCGCGGTCAAAATCGCCGCCCATCACCTGAACAAGCGCGGGGGCGTTCTAATCGGAGACGTGGTGGGTCTTGGCAAGACCCTGATGGCCACGGCCCTCGCGCGCATCTTCGAGGACGACCACGGCGTCGAGACGCTCATCATCTGCCCTAAGAACCTGATCAGGATGTGGGAAGACCACCGGCAGCGATACCGCTTGCGCGCCAAGGTGCTGTCCATTTCGCAAGCGCAAAGCGAGCTTCCAGACCTGCGGCGATTCCGGCTGGTTCTTATAGACGAGAGCCACAACCTGCGAAATCGCGAAGGGAAACGTTATCGGGCCATAGCGGAGTACATCAGCTCCAACGACAGCCGGGTCATCCTTTTGTCCGCCACGCCCTACAACAAAACCTATCTCGACCTCTCCAACCAACTTCGGTTGTTCATCGAGGAGCATAAAGACATCGGCATTCGACCGGAGAAGTTCATTCGAGAGAAGAGCGAGAACGAGCTCCTGCGGATGCAGATTCCCGTCCGTTCGCTGGCCGCCTTCGAGAAGAGCACCCATGCCGACGACTGGCGGGACTTGATGCGGCTCTATCTGGTTCGTCGCACTCGAAGCTTCATTCAGGAGAACTATGCGAAGTACGATCCTAAACGGAAGAGGAAATACTTAGAGTTCGCCGACGGCACGCGGTCTTATTTCCCGAACCGCGTCCCCAGGACGGTGAAATTCAAAATCAGCGAGAAGGACCCGAACGACCCGTACGCCCGCCTCTTCGCGGACGATGTGGTCAATACGATCAACGATTTGACCTTGCCCCGCTATGGCCTGGGCAATTATCAAAAACCGTCGCCCCACCAACCGCCCTCGGCCGAAGAGGCCAGGGTCCTGGCCGACCTTTCCCGCGCCGGCACGCGCCTCAAGGGTTTCTGCCGCACCAATCTTTTCAAACGACTGGAGAGCAGCGGCCACGCCTTCATCCTGTCCGTGGAACGCCATATCCTGAGAAACTTCATCTTCCTGCACGCCATCGAGAAAGGACTGCCCCTGCCCATCGGCACCCAGGATATGGGCCTGCTCGATACCTGGGCGAACGACCAGGACAGCGACCTGTGGGAACCGGCCGCAGACAACGATGAGACCGCCGCCGATCCCGGCCAGAATCCGAGATCGGCCCTGACCGAGGAAGATTACCGAGCGCGGGCGGCCGACGTATACCACGCCTACTCAGCCTATTTCCGGCGGAGTTTTAAATGGCTGCGTCCGGAACTCTTCGACGGCGCCCTGTCCCAGGACTTGGCGAAAGACGCTAGGGCGCTCATGGCGGTTCTCGAGTTCGCCGGGGCATGGCAAGCAGGACAAGACGCCAAGCTCCAGGCCCTGCTGGATCTTCTCACCGAGCGTCATCCGCGGGACAAGGTGCTGATCTTTTCCCAGTTCGCGGACACGGTCGTCTACCTCGAGGAGCAATTGAAGGCTCGTCGTCTGCGCGCGATCACCGGCGTCACGGGTAATACCGCTGATCCGACCAGCCTGGCCTACCGATTCAGCCCGGTCAGCAACGATAGACGCCAGCAGGTCCAGCCGGAAGATGAGCTGCGCGTCGTCCTTACCACGGACGTCCTCAGCGAAGGCCAGAACCTTCAGGACTGCGCCGTCATCGTCAACTACGACCTGCCCTGGGCCATCATCCGGCTGATCCAGCGGGCCGGCCGAGTGGACCGCATTGGCCAGCAGTCCGATACTATTATCTGCTACTCGTTTCTGCCGGCGGACGGCGTGGAACGAATCATTCGGCTGCGCGGCCGGGTGCGGCAGAGGCTGCGAGAGAATGCCGAAGTCGTCGGCGCTGACGAGACTTTCTTCGAAGATCAGGATGACGACCAGACCGTGCGCGATCTCTTCACGGAAAAGTCAGGCATCCTCGACGGCGAAGAAGACACTGAGGTGGACCTCGCTTCCTACGCGTACCAAATCTGGAAGAACGCCATTGACCAGAACCCGGAATTGGCAAAGATCATCCCGGCCATGCCCAACGTGGTCTACTCCACGAAACCGTACCGGCCGACGGCCGGTCAGCCCGAAGGGGCGCTGGTCTATTTGCGCACCGCCGAAGGGAATGACGCCCTGGCTTGGATCGACCGGGACGGCGCCAGCGTTACCGAGTCACAGTACGCCATACTCAAGGCCGCCGAGTGCGCTCCCGACACTCTGGCCCTGCCCCGCCACGAGCGTCACCATGAGATGGTCGCCCAGGGGGTAAAGCTGATCGTCGAGACGGAGAAATCCGTCGGCGGCCAACTCGGCCGGCCCACCGGCGCCCGTTTCCGCGCCTACGAACGCCTCAAAGTCTATGCCGAAACCATCAAGGGTACTCTCTTTGACCTGCCCGAACTGCGCAAGGCCATCGAGGACATCTATAAGTTCCCCTTGCTTCAGTCCGCCACCGACACTTTGAACCGCCAGATCAAGAGCGGTATTTCGGACCAGGACCTCGCCGAACTGGTGATCTCGCTGCGCCAGGACGCCCGCCTGTGTCGCGTGACCGAAGACATCGAAACCACCGAACCCCAGGTGATCTGCTCGATGGGACTGCGCCGGCCGGATGAAGGAGTCGGCCCGTGAAGATTGATGTGTCCGCGGTACGAAAGTCCCTCAAGTCATTCGACTTCAAGACGCTGTTCCTCGAACACCTGGGCTGGGACAACCACCAGGTCCAGCTCGATATCCCCGTGGACGGCGTTACCGTCCGCCTGACCGCCGTGGCCCAGAAGCACGGCTTTACCGCCTTCGTCTGTCTGGCCACGATTCCTGACCGGCCGGCGCGACTCAAGATAGACCATAAGGTCACCAAGTTCGCCCGCGAGCATTTCGTAATCTATGCGGACCAAAGCGCTGGACGGCAGGTCTGGCATTGGGTCCGCCGCCAGCCCGGCCAGCCCCTGGCCAGCCGCGACCACCGCTTCGACGCCTCCCAGACCGGCGATTCCCTCATCCAGCGGCTCGACCAGATCACCGTCAGCCTGGTGGAGGAAGAAGACCTCACCGTCGTGGACGTCGCCGGCCGGGCCAGGGCCGCCTTCGACGTGGACAAGGTCACCAAAAAGTTCTACGACCGGTTCAAGGCCGAGCATGCCGCCTTCCTCAAGCTCATCTCGGGCATCAAGACCGAGGCCGACCGGCAGTGGTACACCTCGTTGATGCTCAACCGCCTGATGTTCGTGTACTTCATCCAGAAAAAGGGCTTCCTCGATAACGACACCGACTATCTGCGACACCGCCTGGCCACGGTCCGTCAGGTTCAGGGCCAAGACAAGTTTCAATCCTTCTACCGCTACTTTCTCCTGAGGCTCTTTCATGACGGCCTGGGCAAGTCGCCCGACGCGCGCAAGCTCGATCCGGTCTTGGAAAGACTACTCGGTAAAGTCCCCTTTCTCGACGGCGGGTTCTTCGAGGTCCACCAACTCGAGGAGCAAAACCCGGACCTCGATATTCCCGACCGGGCCTTCGAAAGACTCTTCGACTTCTTCGAGCAGTACCGCTGGCATCTCGACGAGCGTCCGCTGCGGGCCGACAACGAGATCAATCCCGACGTCGTGGGCTACATCTTCGAAAAGTACGTCAATCAAAAGCAGATGGGGGCCTACTACACCAAGGAAGACATCACCGAATACATAAGCAAGAACACCATCATTCCTTTCCTCTTCGACGCGGTCGAAAAAAAATGCCCCATCGCCTTCAAGCCCGACAGCTTCCTGTGGAAGCTGCTCCGCGAAGAGCCAGAACGCTACCTCTATCCGGCCGTTAAACACGGGGTGATCCGGGAGGACGGCTCCCTTGTCCCGGAAACCGAACTGCCCGATTTCGTCCAGACCGGCAGGCGCGACCCCCGGGCGCGAATGCACGACAAGCGCTACAACCTCCAGCAGGCCCCGGCCGGCGACCCTCTCCGCCTGGTGACCGAGACTTGGCGCGAATACATTTACCGCCGCACCCGCTGCCTCGATATCCGCGAAAAACTCGGTAAGGGCGAGGTCCACCGGATCAATGACCTGATCACGCTTAATCTCAATATCTGGCAGTTCGCCCGTGACGCCATCGTCACCAGCGAAGGCCCCGAATTGCTCCGCGCCTTCTGGCAGGCCATTGCCGGAAAAATCCCGGAGAAATCAACCGAGAAGTTCGAAACTGGCATTACCGTGCTCGATCCTACCTGCGGCTCGGGCGCGTTTCTCTTTGCCGCCCTGCGCATCCTCGAAACCCTTTACAGTGACTGCCTGGAGCGCATGGAGCGGTTCGTCGAGGATCTGGCCGGCAAGCCCCACCATCCCGAGAAATTCAGCGACTTCAAGAAGGTCCTGGCCCGGATTGCCGAACATCCCAGCGAGCGCTACTTCATCCTCAAGTCCATTATTATCAACAACCTTTTCGGCGTGGACATCATGGAGGAGGCGGTCGAAATCTGCAAATTGCGCCTTTTCCTTAAGCTGGTGGCCCAGGTGGAAAAGGTCGAGCAGATCGAGCCCCTGCCCGATCTGGACTTCAACATCCGCGCCGGGAACACCCTGGTGGGCTACACTACCGCGGATCAGGTCCGAAAAGCGTTCACGGAAAAAGCCGCCGGAAAACAGACCCAGGTGAACCTCATGTTCGGCGAGACCGCGGACGACTATCGCCGGTTCGAGGAAGACGTCGAGATGGTCGAACGCGGCTTCCGCCAATTCCGTGCCCAGCAGACCACTCACGGCGGCAAGGTCACACCGGAGGACAAGCGGGAGTTGCGGCAACGCCTGGAGAAACTCGATGCCGAGCTGGACCGCTTCCTGGCCGGCGATTACGGCGTTGTTGAAAGTAGCTTTCAATCCAAGGAGGCCTACGAGAACGCTTTCGCCAAATGGAAAGACAGCCACCAGCCTTTCCACTGGTTCGTGGAATTTTACGGCATCATGCGAGACGGCGGTTTCGATGTGATTATCGGAAATCCGCCGTATGTCATTTACAATAGATTCTTAGTAGGTTACACGATACTCTTAGACCAATTCAAAACTCACTCTGCAAAAAATTTATACGTGTTTGTATTTGAGAGAGCGATCTCGCTGGCGAAAAAGCAGTCTCCAGTCAGTCTGATAGTCCAACTTACGGCAATGTCCTCAGAACGTCTCCCATCACTGCAGAATCTACTCGCCCAGCGCGGGTTCCTGATCTCCGCATCATTTCCACGACGTCCTGAAGCTGTATTCGAAGGAGTGGAAATGCCCGTCGCCATTCTACTGTCCTTTGAAGGTCCAACGAAAGGCTTTGAGACTACCAGAATCAACCGCTTCTATACCCGCGAACGGCAGACTGCGACGGAGCTGCTTTGCTTGGTTCGACACGCAGTTCGTCTACACGATCACCGGATCGCAAAATTTGGAAACTTTGTGGATATCAGCATATACTCTAAGATAAGCAAACCGACCTCAACCATTGATTCCCTCACGGACGAGGGTGGAGAGGGAATCCTCTACTACCAAGAAGCCTGTAGGTATTGGTTGAAGGCTTTTGATCAACTTCCCTTTTTCACCCGCAATGGCAAGCGTATGGAACCGCCCCATGGAAGAGTCATCCGTTTCATGTCGCCGAACGCTGCGAGCTTTGTTGCATGTCTCCTCAACTCGTCGCTTTTTTACTGGTATTACAGCTCATTCTCCGACTGTGAGCATGTCAACGACGTTCTTCTGCGAACGTTCAAGTTGCCTGAAAGGATTCTTTGTGACGAGTGGCGAGGGATGACCGTTAATCTTATGAAACGACTAGAAGAAACAGCGTCGCGTAAGTCAATCAAGACTAAACAGGGACACATGATCGTCTACGATGAGATGAAGGCTGTCTATGCGAAGGATATACTCGACGAAATAGACCGAGTGCTCGCGCAACATTATGGCTTCACGGACGAGGAGTTGGACTTCATCATCAACTACGACATAAAGTACCGGATGGGCCGGGATGGCGACGCCGAGGAGGAATGATACTCCAACATGACGGATAAACATAGGAGCTTTGATTTCGGTGAGTTGGTCACCACAATCCGGGAAGTGGACAAGCATTTGGCCGCTCAGGCCGGGCGTGCGGTGAATGTAATCTTGAGTCTGAGGAATTGGCTTATCGGATACTACATCCGCGAGTATGAACAAAGAGGGGCGGACCGGGCGCAGTATGGGGAGCGTTTGCTGGTGATGCTTTCTGAACGGTTGTCAGAAAGCGGAATGGAGGGCATGTCGCCTCGCTCATTACGGCTTTACCGCCAATTCTACTTGACCTACCCGCGGATTTGGCAGACGGTGTCTGCCGAATCTTTTCCAAGTATATTACCAGAGGCCATTTGGCAATCGCTGTCTACCAAATCCAGAACCGAAACGTCAACCAGGATTGCGCGGACATCGTTTCCTAAATCACATACTCCGGACAGGTGTCTCGCTAATTCTCTTTCGTTCAGTCATTTCGCTGAGTTGATTACTATTGATGATCCAAGCAAGCGCACCTTTTACGAAATCGAGTGCCTCCAAAGCAACTGGTCGGTTCGCGAACTCAAAAGACAGATCGTCAGTCTCTACTACGAGCGATCGGGTTTGTCCCGGAACAAGAAAAAACTGGCCGAAATAGTCCGGTCCGGTGCCCAACGGGCCGAATCCAGACTCGAGGTCCGTGATCCGTATGTTTTCGAGTTCCTCGGCATCAAATCCAGGGAAGTTATGGGCGAGTCTGACCTGGAGGACGCTCTGCTGGACAAGCTGCAAGACTTCCTGCTGGAACTTGGCCACGGCTTCTGTTTCGAGGCCAGGCAGAAGCGTATCCTCATCGGAGACACCTACGGCTTCGTGGATTTGGTCTTTTACCACCGCATCCTGAAATGCCATGTGTTGGTCGAATTGAAGGTGGACGAATTCCGGCAAGAGTATCTCGGTCAGATCAATACCTATGTCTCCTGGTATCAGAAAAACATGATGAGCGAGGGAGACCATTCGCCGGTGGGTATCCTTCTTTGCACAAGGAAGGACCACGTCCTGGTTGAGTACGCATTAGCCAGTTTGGACAACAAGTTATTTGTTTCTAGATATCAGCTTGAACTGCCCGACAAGGCTCGTCTGCAAGCATTCCTGGAAGACCAGTTAAGGGAAGTGAATTAAAAAGAGGCCTATTGGGGCAATCAAAAGAGAGATAACTCAGGCAAAACGAATTTACCATGGAAGTCCAACGGCTTGCACCGGGCGACAGCGACTATCCGTCAATCCTGGTGGAGCGGCTGGCCGAGGCCGCGCCCCCCGCGCTCTATTCGCTGGGCGACCCTGGCATCCTTCGCCGCCGGCTGTTCGGCCTGATCTGCTCCATTAAGTGCCCGGGGAGCATCGTCATCAAAACCTTCGACGCCATCCGCGAACTGCGGGACGCTGGCGTGACTATGATCGGAGGGTTCCACTCGCCGATGGAGCGGGAATGCCTGGACCTGCTGCTGCGCGGGGCACAACCAGCGGTACTCTGCCCGGCGAGGAGATTGTCAGGGTTGCGGATCGGTCAAAAGGCCAGGAAGGCGTTGGCCGAAGGGCGGCTCCTGCTTCTGTCTTCATTCGGCGATGAGGTCCGGCGGGTCAATTCCATCCAGGCCATGCGGAGAAACGATCTGGTCGCGGCGCTGGCCGTCGCCGTCCTCGTGCCCTACGCCGCCCCTGAGGGCAGGACCTGGGCCACCGTGGGCCGAGCGATCGGGCGCGGCCGTCTCGTGTTAACCTTTGACGACCGGGAGAATACCGCTCTTCTAGCTCGCGGCGCCCGGCCGTACCGCAGCGATGATCTCGATACGATACTCACCCTGAATGGCTAAGCTACCAAAGCGACCGGCTAGCTTGAATACATCGTCGCGGGCTCACCGGCCGCGGCGGCGCAACGCCGCTCAGCAATGATAAATGATCTTACCCTCCCCGGTCTCGCGGTACACCTCGCCGGCCTCTTCCAGGTAGCGCAGGTGGGCCGTGGCCTCGGCCGTGGCGAACCATTTCTGGGCCAGGGGGAAGTCGTCCCAGGCCCCGGCCAGGTCCCAGGTCATCCCCGCGGCCGTGTCAAAGGCGTGCCGCGGCCCGTGCCGCAAGATGGTCAGGACTTCGTCGGCCCGGTGGTGATGATGCTCCTTCAGTTCTTCGATCCGGTGATAGAGATCATGGATGAGGCTCCGGTGGCCGGGCAGGGTCAAATCCACCTCCAAACGGCCCACCTTGTCCAGGCTGGCCAGATAGTCTTTCAGCGGGTCTTCTACGTCCGACCAGCATTGAATATTGGGCGTTATGTCGCCCAGAACGTGGTCGCCGGAGATCAGTATTTTCTTCCGGGGTTCATACAGGCAGATATGCCCCCGGGTATGGCCGGGCGTTACGACGCAGACGAAATGATAATCCCCGATATCAATGGGATCGCCGTCCGAAAGGATTTTCATGCCCGGCACCCAGCCCGCGCTGTATTTATAGCCCGGATGGCTGTTTAAAGCCGCGCGCAGCAGGTCTTCCGGAAACCCGTTCCGGGCCGCGTACTGGACCATGGGCTCCCAACCCGTCCAGGACTCGATTATCTCGGTCTCGGGCCGGCTGAAATAAATCTGATCCGGCCGGGCGGCCAGGCGGGCCACCAGACCGAAATGATCGGCGTGAAGATGGGTGATGAAAAACGCCACCCGGTCCAACTCCACGGCCAGCTCTTTCAAACCGGCTTTCATGGCCGCCAGGCATTCCTCCCGGTTGAGGCCGGTGTCCACGACCAGGGTCTGGTCCGGGCCCTTGATGACATAGGAGTTGACGAACTTGAGCGGGTTGTCGGGCAGCGGGATTTGTATTCTAAAAAGGTTAGGTGATACTTCTTCACTCATCGGCTTGCTCCTGGCCATTGAAATTCAGAATATTCATCCTACCTCATTTGTCCTGGTTTGGCCAGGGGCCGGATTGACCGGCAGGGCCGGTCATGTTAAGAAGAAAGGGCCTTTATACCAAGATCATGAACCGGACGAGGCCATACGGCCCGGACTGAACGCCTTCGGCCCTCGAGGAGGGAAAAATGAAGACCAGA
Source organism: Thermodesulfobacteriota bacterium (assembly GCA_040755515.1). GTDB lineage: Bacteria > Desulfobacterota > Desulfarculia > Adiutricales > JAGVGV01 > JBFMAW01. Next base: position 20,849 of record JBFMAW010000041.1, read on the forward strand.
CTGATCGAAAAGACCCCCTCGGCTTATGATTATCCGCTCCTCATCAAGCAGCTCCTGTTGACCTCCCCGGTCCACCAGGCCGACCAGGAGATAGTGCACCGGGAATCCCGGCGCTACACCTACCGGCAATTCCAGGCCCGGGTCAAGCGGCTGGCCTCGGGCCTGAGGGCCATCGGCCTCGAGGCGGGCGACATGGTGGCCGTCCTGGACTGGGACTCCCACCGCTACCTCGAATGTTACTTCGGCGTGCCGGGCCTGGGCGCGGTTCTGCACACGGTCAACGTCCGGCTGTCCCAGGAGCAGGTCCTGTACACCCTGCGTCACGCCGAGGACGCGGCCGTGATAGTGCATGAGGAATTCCTGCCGCTGGTCGAGGCCGTCCAGTCCAAGCTGCCCTCGGTCAAAAAATGGATTCTCATCCGGGAAAGCGACCGGGACATCAAATCCAGCGTGCCCTTCCACGCCGAATATGAAGAACTGCTGGCCCTGGGAGACGAAGATTATTCTTTCCCCGATTTCGACGAAAACAGCCAGGCCACCCTGTCTTACACCACCGGCACCACCGGCGAACCCAAGGGCGTCTGTTTCAGCCACCGCCAGATAGTGCTGCACACCCTGGGCCTGGCCGCGGCTTTTGGCGCCATGGCCGGTCAGGGCCGTTTCCGAAGCGACGACGTGTACATGCCGCTGACGCCCATGTTCCACGTGCACGCCTGGGGTCTGCCCTTCCTGGCCACCATGCTGGGCGTCAAACAGGTTTATCCCGGCCGTTACGACCCGGAGATTATCCTGAATTTGTTGATCAAGGAGAAAGTCACCTTCAGTCACTGCGTGCCCACGGTCCTGAGCCTGCTGCTCAACAGCCCGGTCATAAACGAAGTCAATCTGTCGGGGTGGAAAGTGGTGGTCGGCGGCGACGCCCTGCCCCGGGGGCTGGCCAAGGCGGCCCTGGACCTGGGCCTGGACGTTTATTCCGCCTATGGCCTGAGCGAGACCTGCCCCCTTCTGACCACGGCCTTGTTGAACCGGGAGGACCTGGACGCCGACCGGGAGCATCAACTCGACCGGCGCATCAAGACCGGCCTGGCCGCGCCCTTGGTGGACCTCCAAATCCGGGACAACCTGGATCGTCCCCTGCCCTACGACGGACGCTGTTGCGGCGAGATAGTGGCCCGGGCCCCCTGGGCCGCCCTGGGTTATCATAAAAACCAAATCCAGAGCGAAGACCTGTGGCGGGGCGGGTACCTCCACACCGGCGACGCGGCCTGCGTGGAATCCGGCGGCTGCTTTCAAATCACCGACCGGATCAAGCCGGTGATCAAGACCGGCGGCGAATGGATTTCCTTCCTCGAACTCGAGGCCCTCATCAGCCGGCATCCGGCCGTGGCCGAAGTGGCCGTGGTGGGCGTGCCGGACGAGAAGTGGGGCGAAAGGCCCCTGGCCCTGGTCGTTCCGGCCACGGGCCGGATCGAGGATTTCCCGGCCGAGGAGGTGAAAAGCTTCCTGCTAAAATTCGTGGAAGAGGGCGTGATCTCCAAGTACGCCCTGCCCGACCGCATCCTGGCGGTGGACCATCTGCCCAAAACCAGCGTGGGCAAGATAAACAAGAAGGTCATCCGGGAGAAGATAAAGGTCTGATCCGGCCCACGGGCCGCCGCTTCCGCCTCCTGGAATCAAGAGCGCGGTAGGAGATTTCTCTCCGCGGGCAGCGTAACCGTTACGGTGCAGCCGGCGCCGGGATTGTTGACCGCGGCCGCCGTCCCGCCCATGGCCTCGGCCAGCTTCTTGACCAGGGCCAGGCCCAAACCGGTCCCGCCGGTGTTCCTGGTCAGCGAATTGTCCACCCGGTAAAAATCGTCGAAGACCCTCTTCAAGGCATGGCCGGGAATACCCGGCCCGGTGTCGGCCACCGATATCTTGACCTGGCGGCCCTCGGACTCGACCCGGAGGACTATTTCCCGCCGGACCGCCTCGCGGCCGAACTTGAGGCTGTTCTCGATCAGGTTGATCAGAATCTGGATCATGGCCTCCCGGTCGTAGGCGAAAACCGGAACATCCTGGTGGGCCACGGTCAAAGTGAAGCCTTCCTGCCTTATCTTCCCGGCCATGACGTCCTTGACCTCGGTCACCACCTCGCTCAAATCGCCTTCCACCAGGTCCAGGCGGCGTTTCTTGTTCTCCAGTTTCGAGAATTCCAGGACGTTGTTGATCAGGCGGGAGAGCCTGACCGTTTCCGAACCGATGATGCGGAAATAATCCTGCTCCTGGTCCTGGTCGGCGGCCAGGCCCATTTCCAGCATCTCGATGTACAGGCGAATATTGGTCAGGGGCGTTTTGAGTTCATGGGTGACCGACGAAACAAAGCCGGTCCGGCGCTCGGACAGTTCCACCACCCGGCGGACGCTCTGGTAAATGGCGGCCAGGCCGGCCAGAATAACCGCGGCCAGAACGATCAGCATGGCCATCAACGTACTTCGGCCGGGAGAAGGCGGGGCTTGGTCGCAGACCAGCCGGGCCCGCAGAAAGGAAAAGGGTCGAGGGAAGACGCGGTTCAAGGTGAGGATGGGTCGAGGCGAGGCCGCGCCCGTCCGAAGGGCCGGTCTTTCCCGGCCCTGCTCCACGACCAGCAGGTCCAAGCCGGTGAACCGGGCCAAGGGCTGGTCTTCGAAATGGGCCGCGGCCAGGTGTCTGGCCAGTCCATTGGCGCTGATCAGGGCCCCTTGGCGATAGACCTGGCGGTCGACGACGACGCGGCGGAAAACAAAGAACAGGTCCGGACCCACGAAGACCGATTGCAAGGGGTCCACTTCGGCTTGAAAGGAGCGGCCGTCCAGGTTCGGCGGCGGCGGTCCCGGTTGGGACGACGGCCGGCTGGACTCGCTGAAAAAAGGCGGCGCGCCCTCGCTCCGGCGTTTTCCCTCGGCCGCGCTTTCCTGACCGGCCGATTTCCTGGCCGCTTCCTTGAAGGCCAGATTGGCCGCCTGGCTGTCGGTGAGTTGTTCCACTCTTTTCTGCTGCTGTCCCAAGTGATCTTTCGGCTTCTTCAGACGGTCCACATCCACGTACCGGCTGGCGAAGCCGGCCTCGACCTCCTGGCGCCGGGGCGGACGGGCTTCCGTGGGCGGCCTGACCGGCGCTTCCGGCGGATCGGTCTTCTTGGTGTTGAAGGTCTTGTTGGCCTGATCCAGCCGGGCGGCCAAGTCGTTTTGGTCCGGCGGCGGACCCAAGCCGGGAGGGAACATCGGACTGTGAAAGGAACCGTCGGGGTTGTTCTGGAAATAAGCCAGGATGAAAGCCGAGGGCGGCGGGCCGAACCGCGGTGGAACGGCCTGGCCCGGGTCAAGCCTGTTTTGATCGAACGGCGGCGGCAGATATTGGTCAATGGCCCTGGACTCTTCCCGCCGGACGAACTCGGCCAGTTCGGCCTGCATCTGGTCGAAAACGGCCTCGGCGAAATACCTCAGTTCGGCCTCCTCCTCCTGCTTCAAGCCCTGGTAGGTGCGGAAGACCAGATAAGCCAGGGGCACGGCCAGGGCCGCGCAGAATATCAGAATCAAGACCCCTAGACGCTTCACTGTTCCGAACCTTCCTCGGGTTCCAGACGATAACCTTCGCCCCGCACCGTCAGGATAAAGACGGCGTCCGGATCGAGCGTCTGGACCTTCTTGCGCAGCTTGAGCATATGTATGTCCACGGTCCTGGTTTCGACGTTGGGATCGGCGTAGCTCCAGACCTGGCTTAAGAGTTCCTTCTTGGTCACGATCCGCTCCCGGTGGCGATCGAGGTAGACCACGAGGTCCATTTCCCGCCGGGTCAGATCGATCGCCTGCCGCGGGCCGACGGCCTTGAGCCGACGGCCGTCGAAAAGCAGTCCCCGCCAGGTCACCTGCTCCTCGCCCAGGGTCTTGCCCGCCCGGCGCAGCAGGGCCTCGACCCGGACCATGAATTCCCGCAACGAGAACGGCTTGGTGATGTAATCGTCCGCGCCGGCCTTGAAGCCGGTCACCACGTCGTCCTCGGAACCCTTGGCCGTGAGCATGAGCACGGCCTGACCCGGCTTATGGCGGCGGACCTCCCGGCAGATGGAAAATCCATCCAGCGTGGGCAGCATGACGTCCAAAATGATCAGGTCCCACCCGGCGTCCAGGGCCCGGTCCCGTCCCTCCCCGCCATCGGCCGCGCCCAGGGCCTCGAAGCCGTTGAAGACCAGAAAATCCAACAGTCCGCGCAAGAGGGCGGGATCGTCCTCGACCACCAGTATCCTGGCCTTCGATTTGTTGGTCATTTCCGATGGCCTCGCTAAAACTTAATAAATGCCGGTCGTCCTTTCACTCGGTAATTCCCGGCCTCTTCCCGGAACGGACCGGCCTTCCTTCGGGAAAAAGAGCCTGACGCCATTATCAGTATAACCTAACCGCACCGCGACTTTAGGTAAATGTTTTGCAAAAAAGCGGCCCGGTCTTTTTGCACTTCTTTGAATGGCCTGGGAAGCGGTTTCGTGCGTATTTATGATTCAAGGCAAACTTACAAGAAATCGTAAGCGGAAAGGAGAAAAGAAATGAAAAAAAGAAACATGCTGGTCCTGGTCGGCCTGCTTCTGGCCGTCACCTGCGCGGCCTTAGGCTGGACCTCGAACTACCGGCCCATACCGCCGGCCCCCAACCCCAACCCCAACGCCGACCTCCGGCCGCCGCTTCACGCCAAGAACGGCGTGGTCAGCCTTTCCGGCCGGCTGACCAACAACAAGGTCCTGACGGGCGGCCCGGGCCTGGTGACCCTAGCCCTGACCCTGACCGCCGACCAGGTTATCGAGACCAACCCGACGGTGACGCCGAACGTGGACCTGGTGATAGTCCTGGACAGGAGCGGCTCGATGGAAGGTCAGAAAATAACCTACGCCAAAAGGGCGGTGCTCGATCTCATCGACAACCTGTCGGCGGCGGATCGTCTGGCCATAGTCTCCTATTCTTCGGACGTCCGCCGGCATTCCTTTCTCTTGCCGGCCGACGCGACCAACAAGTCGCTGCTTAGATCGACGGTCGGCGAAATACGGGCCGGAGGGTCCACCAATCTAGGCGGCGGACTCCAGGAAGGACTGAACATACTTACCGCCAGCCCCAGGAACGGCCGCCTGGGCAAGATCATTTTAATCTCCGACGGCCTGGCCAACCAGGGAGTCACCGACCCGGGCGCCCTGGGCCGGATGGCTGCGCTGGCCATAGCCAAGGAATTCTCCGTCAGCACCGTGGGCGTGGGCTCGGACTTCAATGAACAACTTATGAGCCACCTGGCCGACCGGGGCCAGGGTAATTATTACTATCTGGACAACCCCTCCGCCTTCGCCGAAGTCTTCCAGAAGGAGTTCAGCCAGGCCAAAGCCGCGGCGGCCACGGCCCTGGAAATCCGCGTCCCCCTGGCCAACGGCGTGACCCTGGTCAACGCCTCGGGCTACCCCGTCGAACTCAAAAGTGGGGAAGCCGTCTTCTATCCCGGCGACCTGCGTTCCGGAGCTTCCCGCCAGCTCCATCTGACCTTCAACGTGCCCACCGGCTCGGAAGGGACGATAGAGATCAAAGGTCTGAGTCTGTCCTATCTGCACCAGGACCGGAAGTACACGGTGGCCCTGAACGACGCTTTCTCCGTGGCCTGCGTTCCGGACCGGAGAGAGGTCCTGGCTTCCTATGACAAAGACGCCTGGGGAGCTAAAGTGGTCAATGAAGACTACAACAAGCTGCGCGAGGAAGTGGCCCTGGACATAAAGAACGGCCGCAAGGATGAGGCCTTGAAAAAGATCGAATTCTATAGGGTCGAGCAACAGGCCATCAACGACGTGGTGGGTTCAGGCCAGGTCTCGAACAACCTCGAACGTGGGCTCGACGATCTGCGTCAGTCCGTTACGGACTCGTTCAGCGGTTCGCCCGAGGAAGCCGCGGCTAAGCAGAAGTCCATCTCCAAGGAAGTACAGCATAAAGGCTACTCGATTCGACGCGCCAAATAGGAGGAAGCCATGAGGCTGATGCAACGACTGGTTTGGGTCCTGCGGGCCGACCTACACGGCGCCCTGGACCAACTCGAGGACAAGACGCTGCTGTTGAAGCAGTACATGAGGGAGATGGAGGAAGAACTCTGGCGCAAGGAAGCCAGGCTGGGCCAACTGGCTTCGGCCAGGGACAACATCCGCCGGGAGATTTCCCGGCGGACCCAGGAAGCCGGGCGTCTCGAGGAAAACCTCAACCTGGTCCTGGCCCAGGATAAGGACGACCTGGCCCGCCGGCTGATCAGGAAGCTTCGAGCGCTGAAAAGCCATCTCGAGGAACTCGAAAGACAGGGCGCGGACCTGGAGGCCGAGGTCTCGGCCCTGCGGGATCAATGGTCCGAACAGAGGCTCAAACTGGATGAAATCAAATTCAGGGCCGCCGATTATTTACGCCGGAGCCAACGGCCTCGATGGGAGACCCTGGCGACCGAGGCCGCCTGGCCTGGCGGCCAGGGAACCCTAGACGAGGAAGAAGTCGAGATCGAGCTTCTCCGGCGCAAGGAGTCTGTTCTGGGAGGCATGGTGCCATGAAATCTTCTCATCGGTCCTGGTGGACCATAGGTTATGGAATTCTTTGCGGGGCCGCTTTCGCGCCCCTGAGCCTGGCCCTGGCCTATTTTTGGCCGTGGGCCCAGGCCTTCGGCCTGACCGTTTGGGCCTGTGGCGCCGGATACGCCTTGCTTCTGGCGGTCTGGAGCCGCCGAGGCGCCAGGGTAGTGATCTTTCCACTGTTGGTTATGCTGGCGGCCGTCTTTACCTCCGGGTCAAGGCTCGGCCTGATCGTCATGGCCCTGACCATCCTGGCCTGGGTGCGGAGCGGGGTCTGCTTCTCCGGAGCCGGCTTGAAGAAACTGGCCCTCGAACTGGCCCTCAGCGGCGGGGCCGTCCTGATCCTGGTCCTTTTGCCACCCCGGGGCTTGACCGGTCTGGCTTTGGGCGCCTGGACATTTTTCCTGGTCCAGTCCATGTACTTTGTCCTGGACCCTGGCGCCGAAGAAGAACGATCCCTGGAAACAGACCCCTTCGACCGGGCCTGCCGCCGGGCCGAAAGGATACTGACTGAAACAACCTGAGGGCCGCGACGGACGTCAGACGCCGTCAAGAATCATTGGTTAAGTGTCCGTAAAAAGAACGGCTTAGCCCGTCTCCGCCCGGGCCGGCGGCCATTCGTGAGCCGAGCCGCCCGGACTTTCCGGAGTTTGTCACCTCAAAATAACGGTGTCGGTATGTCCCCCCAACGGACGGTGGCCGGAGGGTCTTCCACGGCCGTCACCACGTTCCGGGACAAATCAACCCAGACCTCGGCCAGAGGTATCCTCTTCACCGCGTGGCGTATGATATCCCTGCCTTGGACCACGTCGCCAGGGGCCAGATTGGCCCGGGTGATCAGTATCTTGAAGAGATGGCGGTTATAGTTCCCCGGTTCATGATGGCCGTGCAGACCTTCGGGTATGCGCAGGGGCAGGTCCGATTCATACCATTCGGCCGGCAGGACATAGTTTATCATTTTCGTCTCGGCCGTGGTCCGGCCGAGCCGGCGGGCGACTTCCCGGTCCGACTGGGCCAGTTTTAATATTTGAGCCAGTTTCTCCGGTTCGATTTCGATCAGGGCTATAGTGGCCGAGTTCCCGGTGTAGGAGGCATACAGCCGGTTCAGGGAATAACTCTTCCCGGCCTCGGCCAGGCCCAGGGCCGCCGCAACGGCCAGCAGATAAATGGCCAGGATAGCCAGGGTTTTGGCCGGTCCGGACCGGGGAAGCCAGCGCAAGCCGCCTGACCATTTCACCCGGAAGGGCAGGAACATACCTGTTTTCTTCTTGTACTCCAGGTAGGTCGCCCCGAATTTGGTTTCACATTCCGCCTCTTCCGCTCTGGCCAGGAAATAATAGACAAAAAGCATGGTCACATAAAGAATCAGCACCAAGACCCTGGGCCAGGCCAGCAGCAGGCCGAAGCCCAGCACCGACAGAGCCAGATACTGCGGATGACGGATATACTTGTATATTCCGCCCATAACCGCGCCCCGCCGGGTGAACTTGTGGTAATAAACCTGGCCGGCGCCCAGGAGGAAGGCCGCGGCGCCCAGCAAGGCCAAAACCCAACCCAGGTCGCGGCTGATATTGAGAATCGAGGAGGAAGTCCTGACCAGATGCGGTAGAAAAAACGAGCTGAGCCAGGCCGTCCCGGGATGATCGTTCAGGAAGTTCAAGCCCTGACTGTAAATCGAGTAATAATAAAGGCCGAAGGGCGTGATCATGTAAATAATCTCGAAGCCGATAAGCAGGTAGAAAAACCAGGCGGCCCAAAAGGGTGTCTTTGTTTTCTCGAACGTGTTCATGTCATCCTCCTAAAAAAATCAGAAAGTGTTTATCCTGGTTAAATCCAGCGATGGATGCTTTTTCGATAGCTCAAATAGGACGTCCCGAAGACTTCGGCCATCACGTTTTCTTCAAAGGAAACAAAACGATTGATTTTTAAAATAAAGAGCGGCGGAACCAGCCAGGGGGTCAAGGTCCCCAGTAAGACGGCCAGTCCGGCCAAGGACAGCAGCATGCCCAGGTACATGGGATTCCTGGTAAACCGGAACGGCCCCTCCAGGATCAGACGGGTGGGCCGTTCCGTGGGGCATTCCGGAGTTTCGGCCTTTTGGAATAACCGCCAGGCCCAGATGTTGAGACCGATGCCCGCGATTATCAGGAGCAGACCGAAAAGATTAAAGGGCGCGGGCACGACCCTGATCACGGGAACGATGAAGTGCAGGCCGGTCATGACCAGCAGGGAAAGGAAAAAGTAAGTCGGGGGCCGTATTTTTGATTTCATTTTCAAATCTCCTTCCGGCGGATGATCCGCCTTTAATATAGTAAGTCCTTACAAAGTTAAACCGCCAAATTTTTTATCGGCTATTTAACCTCGCTCACCACCTGTAGCCCGCTTAAAAATATCGTCACTATCGTTTCCACGGCTTGTTCATCAGAGCTGTCCAAATTGGGACCGCCCAGATTTAGCTGCAAGTCCGCCGCATACATGAACACCGTTCCCAGAAAGATCCGGGCCACCAGGTCAGGGTTCAAGTCCTTGAAAACACCGTCTTCGATTCTCCGTCGGATATAGCCGCTCAACACCTGCTGCTCGTCATGATCCCTGAACAAATCAAGGCCTTCCAGACCGCTGTATAAAATCAGCCGCATGATCCTGTCATCGGCCCGAGAATGCTTGATAAAATGATGGGCCAGATGATGGAAGACTTCATAATCGTTTTTCTTAGTCATTTTTACCCCGAGTTCAGTTTCAAAAGGGTGCCCCTGGAAGAGTTCGGCCAATGATTCCAGGTATAATTGATTTTTAGTCTTGAAATGCTGGAAGACGAGGGTCTCGCTGATCTCGGCCTCGGAGGCTATTTCCTTGGTGCGGGCGCCTTTGAATCCTTTCTGGGCAAAGATTTTCAAGGCCGCGTTGATTATCTGGGCTCTCCTTTCTTCACCGGTGAGTCTGGGTCTTTTAGTTCGGGTTTTGGGCACGGCCACTCCGCTTAGTAAGTAATTACTTATAAGATAACAAAGCCCAAGGACCTTGTCAATCTTTTTTTTCCCCGGTCGGATGATCCGCTGACCCGCGGCGCCGGTCAGCTTTCCAGAAGTTCGTCCTTTAATTTGGTCAGGGTTTCCGGATCGAGACCGGCCTTGTCGGTCAGGTAATTCTCGACCGTCCCGTATTTTGCCTGGAGATGTCCCAGCAGCGCGGTGATACAGTCCCTCGGCGCGGTGAAATACGGCCTGGCCAACTCGGGATCAATGCCCAGGGAGAGCAGGTATTTGTCTACCTTGGCCAGCAGATCGCCGATGAGTTCATTGGTGAGTTGATGATCCTGGACCACCGTTTCCTCGGGCACGCCCAGGACGAGCAGGAGAAGGGCGGCCAGGGTTCCGGCCCGGTCCTTGCCGCCGGTGCAATGAAAGACGAGGGGTTGGTTTTGCGGCTCGGCCGCTAGGCGCAGGGCTTCGGCCCAGACGCCGGGGCATTCCTCCACGTTGCGCAAATAGCCTCTGATCATGAAATCCGGCGTAAGCCAGGAAAGGTCGCCCTTTTTAAATCTTTCCATGGCCGTCACGAAATTCAGTTCGCTCGTCTGAACCGGCAGATTCACGTACCTGGGGCCTCCTGGAGGCAGAAGATCAGGGGACTTTTGAACTTCCGTCGAGCTGCGCAGGTCCAGGACCAGCTTCAGTTCCAGATTTCTCAAGAAAGTCTGACCGGCTTCGGTCAGTCGGGCCAGGCTGTCGGACCGGAAGACCCGGCCCCATTTGATCCGGCGGTCGTTTAGGGTTCGGTATCCACCCAGGTCCCGGAAGTTGAAAGTCCCGGCCAGGGACAATCCGCGCGCGGCGGCGATAACGCCCGGGCCGCCTTGGGGCGAAACCAGAAAGTAGGTCCTTTTTTCCAGGGCCAGGCCTTCAATCCTGGCCAGGTCGGCTTCCTTTATTTCGGCCAGAGGCGAAGCGGTGTCGATCCGATCCGGTGACGGGCCGCCAAAGATGGTGACGATCAGTCCAGGCCGCCCGCCGGTCCAAACAATTTCCACCGCGCCGTCCCCGGCCGGCCTGACGAAGACCTCGAAGAGAGATTTCTGAGCCTTATTAGACATGCTGAAGCCTTTTGCCCAAACGACGGCCCATACGACCGCCGGGCTATCTCTTCCAATGGGTGGGCAAGTTCCAGAAGAAATGCCGGTTGACGCTCTGCAGGCGCACCATGAGCGAGAAAAGAATCCTCTTAAGCAGCTTGACCTGGAGGGGAACGGGTAGTTGATTGAGGCGATCGGCGTTGAATTTCAGTAAAAGACAAGGCGTCTTGGACACCACGTCGGCCGAACGTCTCTCACCCATCAACCCGAATTCGCCGAAGGTGTCCCCGCCTTCCAGCACGGCCATGACCTTGTGCCCGAAGACCACTTCAGCCTGGCCGTTGATCAGCACGTACATATGCAGGTCCAGTTCGCCGGCGGTGACGATCTTCTCTCCCGGCGCGGCCTTGCTCCAATCGCCCGATTCGAGCAGCCGCCAGAGTTCGTCCTCGGCGAAACCCTGGAAGAACTCGACTTTCTCCAGGATGTTGAGGATGAATTGGGATTCTTCCTTGACGTCCATGATGCGTCACCGACCAGGCACTGGCCCGGTCACCCCGCCGGGTTTTTTGGAGTCAGCAAGACCACGCTGCCGCGGCCGGAGGAAGCCGCCTCTTGAAGGCAGCGGTCAGCTTCCGCGAACAGGCCGCTGAAATTGCCGTCGTAGGAAACGACCCCGCAACTCAAGGAAAGCTTTTCCGAATCGCCTTTGGTCCCTTTTATGGAAATGTGGGAAGCCGCTTCGACCAGTTTATGGGCCAGGGCCGCGGCCTCTTCCACGTTCTTCCGGGGCAGGATGACACCGAATTCGTCGCCGCCGTAGCGGAAAGGCAGGCCGATCTTGCGGAGATAATCCTGGAGTAACAACCCCAGGCTCCGGAGCAGTTCGTCTCCGGCCGGATGACCGTAACTTTGATTGTATTTTTTAAAGCCGTCCACGTCCAGCATCACCAGAGCCAGGTTATACTTGCCTTTTTCCGCTTTCTGGACTTGCTCGAACAGGGTTTTATCGAAATGACGACGGTTGTAAAGGGTGGTCAGTTCATCGGTCACCGCCAGTTCGGTAATCTTCTTTTTCGATTCGTCCAGTTCTTTCGAATATCGATCAATCTGGCTGATCTTGCCTTTCAGTTCACCGAACAACCCATCCATGTGCCGTTTCAGGGTGAATATCTCGTTGTTTTCCGTTATCTCGACCCGTTCGGATAGGACTTCGGCCGATTTGGTTTTTATTTCGTTCGTCAGACTCTCCAGTGATTTTATCCACCAGGTCATGAGCACCAGACCGAAAATGGGCATAACCAGCATGATAACCAGGCCGTAGGTGACCGGGTCCATCAGGGCATCCACCTGGTTGGGCGTGAGGTGGGGCCGGACGTATTGGGTGATGACGTACATCAGGATCAGGATGGGCAGCAGAGAGCTGAGCACGTAGAAGACCAAAAACGTGGTTCGGAATCTTTCCGAGGTCAGCGATTTTATAAAACCCATGATCTCACCCCCGTCTTGGCCGTATTTTTGTTATCTTATCAAATGATCGGCCTGAAATCCACAGGGTCCTGGTGGGCTTCTAGCACGTAACGGCCGTCCGAGGCCGGCCTTGACTTGTCGGATCAGGGCGTAGTAACCAATATTCGACGGTGACTGGTAAGGTGTTATGCGGCGCGTGTTTAAAGACTATACGGTCTTGTTGATCGCCAAGGACCTGGAACTACCCGGCTATCGTGAACTGCTCGAACCGCTGGGTTTCGGCCGGATCGAGATATTGAATCACGACGCCGGGGCTTTGGCTTTCATACTGGAAATCAAACCCAATCTCATCGCGGTCGACCGTGACCTGCCTTCCACCCGCGGCGCCGATCTGCTGGCGTCCGTCCGGCGCGAATGGGAAACCAGCGAGACGCCCTTCATTCTGTTCGGATCGGCCGAGGACTACGGCCCCGGCGGCCTGGCCGAAGAGGTCCAAAAAAACCATTTGGCCCTTTTCCTGGGGCTGCCCATGAACCAGAAAGAGGTCGGAGAAAAGATAGTCGAATTCCTGGACCCGCTGCTCGATCCTGACCGGGAAAAGGCTTACGGCCTGCTGGACGAAGCAGCCCGGTTGATCATAAACGGCGAAAAGACCACGGCCGCCCTCCGTTACGCCGAAGCCTTGGAACTCTTTGACGGCCATGCGGAAGCCTGGATGGACTACGCCGGGCTGCTGGCCGATCTCGGCCGTTCGGATGAGGCCGAAAATGCCTTTCTCCAGTCCTTGAAACTGGACCAGTACAACCTGGATGGTTATGGCCGCCTGGCGGGCTTCTACGAGGCCCAGCAGCTTCTACAGCCGGCCTTGAGCCTCTTTCAGCAAGCCTTGGGCATAGCCATCATCAAGCACAGCCCGACCCGGGTCAAGGCCGGGATCATCGTCAATATCGGTCGTTTGGATTTGAAGCTGAAACGCCTGGCCGAAGCCGAGGTTTCCTTTGACCGGGCCGTGGAAACCAATCCCCACGACGCCGGGACCCGGGCGGACATCGGCGACGCTTATACCGATCGGGGATATTTCGCCGAAGCGGAGAAATATTATCGGGCGGCCCTGGACCTCGATCCGGACCTGGCCCACGTTTTCAACAAACTGGGCATCGCCTACCGCCGCCAGAAGAAATACGATAAGGCCCTCGAACTATACGCCAGCGCGCGCGCCAATCATCCTCGGGACGAACATCTCCTGTTCAACATGGCCCGGGCTCATTTTGACGCCGGCCAACTGGACAAAGCCGAGATTCTACTCAATGAAGCCTTGAGCTTGGCTCCTACTTTCAAGGCGGCCCGGTCTCTTCTAGCCAAGGTCAAGCCGGCGGGTTGAAACGGCCGACCCGGCCGGTGGAAAATGACGAGGCTTACAGCCGGTTCAAGCAGTCCCTGAGGTGGCGGGCAAAGCGAGGATTGATTTTGGACACGGTAAACGCCTGGGGCTCCTCGCCTCCCCCGGAACCGGGCCGGGCGGAAGAGGAACCCCCGCCTTCCATCCCGGTCCCAAGCTCATATCCTCCCTTGAGTTCCGGGGTCATATCGCCTTTCAAAGAACCCTCACCCGTCATATCGGCCATGACTCAACCTCCTCTTTATTGAGGAGGTTAAGCAATATTGGGGCCAAGAACAGGAGGTTCGGACGGTCTGATAAAACACCGGTGTAAGGCCGGGGTCGCCGCCCCGGTTTTCAAGCCTGATTCGCGGTAAAATATCTACGCAGCAGGCCCTCAAAGGCGGCGGCATGGCGCGCCTCGTCGCGGCAGGCTTCGTGCACGAAGTCATGGATGGCGTCCTGGCCCTTTTCCTTGGCCTTGACCGCGATGGCTTTCTTGCCGGCGTTGGCCCCGACTTCGGCGGCCACCCTGGCTTCCAGGTTCTTCCGGGTCGAAGTGGCGAAGACTTCGCCCAAGAGTTCGGCGAATCGGGCCGCATGGCCGGCCTCTTCGAAGGCGATGCGACGATAGGTCTCCGCCACTTCGCCATAGCCTTCCCGCTCGGCCATCCGGGACATGGCCAGGTACATACCCACCTCGGTACACTCGCCCATGAATTGGGCCCGCAGGTCCTCCTCGAAACCGGTGCCTTTGGCCACGCCGATAACGTCCGTGTCCACGATCTTGAGCCTCCCGGTATACTCGGAGAATTTGTCCTTCGAGGCCCGGCACTGGGGACAGTTATCCGGGGGGTTATCCCCGGACAAGATGTAACCGCAAACGCCACACTGCCATTGCTTCATTTTGCTTCCTCCTTTTGGGCTCTACCCATATAAGATATTTACGATCATTTTTGTCTTATATAAAAGAACCGAACCCAGGTCAAGCTTTTTTTTCAACGCCCGTATTAATACGGGCCTGGGGAAGAGAAGATGGTTCGTCGTCAGGACGAAGGTCTGATCAGCGGGATTCGGACGGCGGAGGGTTATTTCAGGATAAAAGACTTACGATCATCGCCGGTCTGGTCCGGCGCGAAAAGAAAGACGGGCCGTCGGCCCGTCTTTCTTTTCGATGACTTTTCGGCGTCTGGAACTTATTCCTTTTTTTCCTCTGCCTCCGCCGGGATCGCGGGCGCGGATTCGATCTTGGCCGGAGATTCGGCCTTGGCCTTGGCGCCGGCTTCTTTCTTCTGTTGGGTTTCCTTCTTCTTGGCCGGCTTCTTCTTGGATTTTTTCTTGGCCTTGGCCAGGATTTCGGGATTGATCAGAGTCAGGGCGGCCATCTCGGCCGCGTCACCCCGGCGGGGCCCGATCTTGACCAAACTGGTGTAGCCCCCGGAACGCTCCAAGAAACGGTCCTTAATCTCGGTGAAGAGCTTCCGGGCCACGGCCACGTCCTTGAGAACGATCATGGCTTGGCGCCGGGCGTGCAGGTCACCTCGTTTGGCCAGAGTGATCAGCCTGTCGGCGATGGGCTTGGCCGCCTTGGCCTTGACCGTGGTGGTGATGATCCGTTCGTGTTCGAACAGGCTGGTCACCATGTTGCGCAGCATGGCCCGGCGGTGGCTGGCGCTCTTGCCCAGTTTGGCTACGGTTCTTCTATGACGCATGACAACTAATCCTTCTTGGCCGGCTCCACGCGGGAGGGCAGATTCTCGATCTTCATGCCCAAGGAAAGCCCCATCTCGGTCAGGATTTCCTTGATCTCGTTCAGCGACTTCCGGCCGAAGTTCTTGGTCTTGAGCATTTCCGTCTCGCTCTTCTGCACCAATTCGCCGATGAGGTGAATGTTGGCGTTCTTGAGGCAGTTGGAGGATCGAACCGAAAGCTCCAGTTCGTCCACGCTCCGGAAGAGGTTGTCGTTTAGACCCTTCTCCGATTTCTCCTCGATCTCGGCTTCGGGCTCCTCTTCCTCTTCGAAATTAATGAAGATGGTCAGTTGGTCCTTGAGAATCTTGGCCGCGTACGCGACGGCGTCGCTGGGAGCCACGCTGCCGTCGGTCCATATTTCCAGGTTGAGCTTGTCGTAGTCGGTGCGTTGCCCTACGCGGGCGTTGGTTATTACGTAGTTGACCTTGCGAATTGGGGAAAAGATGGCGTCAATGGGGATGACGCCTATAACCTGGGTTTCGCTCTGGCTCCGTTCGGCCGGAACGTACCCTTTCCCCAGGCCGACCGACATTTCCGCTTTCAGGACGCCGTCCTTGGACAAGGTGGCGATATGCTGAGTCGGGTTCAATATCTCGACGTGACCGTCGGTGATGATGTCTCCGGCCTTGACCACGCCTTCACCCTGGGCGTTGATACGGATGGTCCGGGGTGGCTCGGCATGGAGTTTGAGTCTGACCTCTTTCAGATTGAGGATGATGTCGCTGACGTCTTCGACCACGCCGGGGATGGTAGTCAATTCATGCAGTACGCCTTCAATCTTGACCGAGACGATGGCCGCGCCCTGGAGAGAGGATAAAAGGACTCGCCGGAGCGCGTTGCCGATGGTCAGGCCGAAACCTCGTTCCAGGGGTTCGCAGGTGAACTTACCGTAGAATTTTTCCTGGTCGTCCGTCTCGATCTCGACCTTCTTGGGTTTAATTAAATCTTTCCAATTCTTCTGCATGGCCTCTCCTCATTGGGGAAAGGATTAAGCCGGGCCTGATCCTATTTGGAATACAACTCGACGATGAGCTGTTCCTGGATAGGCATGGTCAGGTCTTCCCGGGCCGGGAGGGCCTTGACTGAGCCGGCGCAACCGGCCTTGTCCAATTCGAGCCAGCCCGGCACCCCCCGCCTGGCCACGGTTTCCATGGACTCCAGGATCATAGGTTTCTGCCGGCTCTTTTCCTTGACGTTAATCCGGTCGCCTACCTTGAGCAAGTAGGACGGAATATTCACCTTCTGTCCATTGACCAGGAAGTGGTTGTGGCGGACTAGTTGGCGGGCCTGATTCCTGGACGAGGCGAAGCCCAAGCGATAGACGATATTATCCAGACGACGCTCCAGGAGGATAAGCAGATTGGCGCCGGTGATGCCTTTCTGACGTTCGGCCCGGAAGAAATAGGACCGGAATTGTTTCTCCACTAATCCGTATTGACGCTTGACTTTCTGTTTCTCTCTGAGCTGCAGGCCATAGTCGGAGAGCTTGCTCCGCCGCTGGCCGTGTTGGCCCGGAGGATAGGCGCGCCTTTCAAACGAACACTTGTCGCCATAGCAGCGGTCGCCTTTCAGAAACAGCCTGGCGTTCTCCCGCCGGCAGATACGACATAAGGCGCCTGTATATCTGGCCAAAGCGAAAACCTCCCTGTAAAAGTCTAAACCCGCCGCCTCTTGGGAGGCCGGCAGCCGTTATGGGGGATGGGGGTGACGTCCCGGATGATATTGACATTGAAACCTGCGCTCTGCAACGCCCGCAGGGCCGCCTCGCGTCCCGCGCCGGGTCCTTTCATGTACACCTCGACGCTCCTCATCCCGTGTTCCATGGCTTTCTTGGCCGCGTCTTCGCCGGCCATCTGGGCCGCATAAGGCGTGGATTTGCGCGACCCTTTGAAACCCTGGGTGCCGGCGCTGGACCAGGCCACCGTGTTGCCTCTGGGATCCGTGATGGTCACGATGGTGTTATTGAACGTGGATTGAATATGGGCCACGCCCGTGGGAATATTCTTCTTCTCTTTTTTCTTGCGGCCTCTCTTTGATCCTTTGACCATTGTCCCTCCGAATATTTCTGGCGGCTATTTCTTTTTCTTGCCCACCACGGACCGGCGAGGTCCCTTGCGGGTGCGCGCGTTGGTGTGAGTCCTCTGGCCGCGGACCGGCAGGCCCCGGCGATGCCTCAACCCCCGATAGCAGCCCAAATCCATGAGCCGCTTTATGTTCATGGTGATCTCGCGCCTGAGGTCGCCTTCCACCTTGCAGTCGGTGTCTATTACCTTCCTGATGCGGGTGACCTCATCCTCGGTCAGGTCGTCGGCCCTGGTGTCCCAGTTGACCTTGGCTCGATTCAATATCTTCTGCGAGCTGGAGCGGCCGATGCCGTAAATATAGGTCAAGGCGATTTCCACCCGTTTGTTCCTGGGAAGATCTATGCCGGCTATTCTGGGCACTTTCCCCTCCTTATCCTAGCCCTGACGCTGCTTGTGCTTGGGATTGACGCAGATGACCCGCACTTGTCCGTGACGTCGGATGATCTTGCATTTGTTGCACATCTTTTTGACCGAAGCCCTTACCTTCATTGTCTTTCCTCACGCGGGACCGTTCGGCGGCCAACCGGGGCGGTCCCTGGTTATTGATGATTCCGGCGGAGTCAGTCCAGAACCTTGGCGATCCGCCCCAAAATATCCCCGATTCCCCCCACCCCGTCTATGGGTCTGAGCAGGCCTTTCCGCTGGTAAAAGGCGATCAGCGGCTGGGTCTGATCGTTGAAGGCCTTGAGCCTGGTGGAGAAAGTGGCTTCGTTGTCGTCGCCCCGCTGGTAAAGTTCGCCGCCGCACTGGCCGCAGACCCCTTCTTTTTCCGGGGGGTCGAACTTGACGTGATAGCCCTGGCCGCACTGGCGGCAGGTCCGCCGACCCGTGACCCGGATTATCAGTTCGTGGTCCGGCACCTGGATGCTGACCACGTGATCTATCTTGATGCCGTTCTGACCCAATATCTTTTCCAGAGCCTCGGCCTGGGCCAGGGTCCTGGGAAAACCGTCCAGCATGAAACCGTCGCGGCAGTCCGGCTCCTTCAGGCGGTTGTTGATGATGCCGATGACCACTTCATCCGGAACCAGTTTGCCCGCGTCCATGTACTTCTTGGCTTCCAGCCCCAGTTCGGTCCGGGCCTTGAGGTTGGCTCGCAGTATGTCCCCGGTGGATATCTGGGGTAGGCCGTATTTGTCCACCAGCATTTTGGCCTGCGTGCCTTTACCCGCCGCCGGCGGTCCAAACAAAATGATGTTCATGATCTCCTCCTTACCGCCTGATTCGCCCGGCCATGCCTTTCTTCATGAATCCTTCGTAATGCCGGGTGAGCATATGCGCCTCGATCTGCCCCACCGTATCCAGGGCCACGCCCACCACGATCAGGAGGGCGGTGCCGCCGAAGTAGAAGGGCACGTGGAAACGGTCGATGAGAAACGTCGGCAGCACGCAGACGACCGAGACATAAATGGCGCCGCCGAAGGTGATCCGGGTCAGGACCCGGTCGATATAATCGGCCGTGCGCTTGCCCGGCCGGATGCCTGGGATGAACCCGCCGTACTTCTTCATGTTGTCGGCCACGTCCACGGGATTGAAGGTCACGGCGGTGTAGAAGTAACAGAAGAAAAAGATGAAGCCGACGTAAAGCAGGTTATAGAGCCAATTTCCGGGAGCCAGGAGGTCGGTGACGACCTTGATATAGGGAAGATTGACGAACTGGGCGATGGTGGCCGGAAACATGATGATGGAGGAGGCGAAGATGGGCGGAATGACCCCGGAAGTGTTGATCTTCAAGGGCAGGTGGGTGCTCTGCCCGCCCATGACCCGCCGGCCGACCACGCGTTTGGCGTACTGGACCGGGATGCGGCGCTGGCCGCGCTCGCAGAAGACGATCGCCCCGACGATGAGCACCATGAAGGCCACCATGGCCAGGATCAGCAGGGGACCCATTTCACCGGTGGACATCATGGTGAACGTGCCGACCACGGCCTGGGGCAGGCCGGCCACGATACCGGCGAAGATGATCAGGGAGATGCCGTTGCCGATGCCGCGCTCGTTGATCTGTTCTCCCAGCCACATGATGAAGGCCGTGCCCGCCGTCAGGGTGATGACCGTCAAAAGCCGGAAGCCCCAGCCCGGCGTGCCCACCACCATCTGGCCGCCGGCGGACATGCCTTCCAGCCCCACGGCGATGCCCAGACCCTGGATCAAAGACAGAACCACCGTACCGTAACGGGTGTACTGGATGATCTTCTTGCGGCCGGCCTCGCCTTCCTTCTTCAGCCGTTCCAGATGGGGTACGACCACGGTCAGGAGCTCGAGGATGATCGAGGCCGAGATGTAAGGCATGATCCCCAGGGAGAAGACGGAGAACTGCCTGAGGGCGCCGCCGGCGAACATGTCGAAAAGGCCGAGAAGCGTTCCGCGGGAGGCGTCGAAGAACCTGGCCAGGACTTCGGAGTTCACGCCGGGCGTGGGGATATGAACGCCCACCCGATAAACGGCCAGCATGATCAAAGCGAAGATAATCCGCTTCTTTAGCTCCGGAATCCGTCCGATGTTTTGAAAACCGGCTAACAAGGTTTCACTTCGCCAGGACCTCGACCGAGCCGCCGGCGGCTTCCACCGCCGCCTTGGCCTGGGCCGAGACTCCATGAATCTTGATGGTCAACGGTTTTTCAATCCGCCCCTGGCCCAGCAGTTTGACCTGGGCCTGGGGGTTCTTGATCAGGCCGGCCGCGGCCAGACCATCGGGGTCTATGACGCTGCCCGCCTCGAACCTGTCCAGGTCTCTCAGGTTGACCAGGGCGAACTTTTTCTTGAACACGTTATGGAAGCCCCGCTTGGGCAGTCGCCGTTGCAAGGGCATCTGACCACCCTCGAATCCCGGACGGGCGGTGCTGCCCGCCCGCGAACCCTGGCCCTTGGCGCCGCGTCCGCTGGTCTTGCCCTGGCCGCTGGCTTCGCCCCGACCAACTCGCTTGGCGGGTTTACGGGCTCCTTGGGGCGGTTTCAATTCATGCAGGCGCATGGGTCACTCCTCGACTCGGATCAGGTGGCTGACCTGGTTGATCATGCCGCGTATTACCGGCGTGTCCTCCTGGACCACCGTCTGGTTCATCCTGGTCAAGCCCAGGGCCCTCACCGTCCGGCGATGCTTGGGCGGCCGGCCGATCAGGCTGCGGACCTGGGTTATTTTTAACTGCTTGGCCATTACCTTACCTCGATACGAGGGCATCAAGTCTGTCGGCTCGAGGCCCGGACTAGAAACCGCGCAACCGATCCCGCTCGAGGCCGCGTTGAGTACTCACCGTTTCGGCGCTGCGCAGTTGCCTCAAGCCGACCATGGTGGCCCGGACCACGTTATGGGGGTTATGCGAGCCCAGGATTTTAGTCAGGATGTCCTTGACTCCGGCCGCCTCCATGACCGCCCTCACCGCGCCGCCGGCGATGACGCCGGTGCCCTTGGAGGCCGGTTTGAGCAAGACCCGACCCGGTCCGAAACTGCCGATGACTTCGTGGGGTATGGTCGTTCCGGCCAGGTCAATGTTGGTCATGTCCTTCTTGGCCTGCTCGACGCCCTTGCGGATGGCTTCGGGTACTTCGTTGGCCTTGCCCAGGCCGAAGCCGACTTTACCCTGGCCATCGCCGACCACGACTATGGCCGAAAAGGAAAAGCGCCGGCCGCCCTTGACCACCTTGGCCACGCGGTTGATATATATGACCTTGTCGATTAAGCCCTGCTCTTCGGTTTCGCGTCGGAACAAAACCCTCTCCTCCCTGCCAGATCGGCCTCAGAATTCGAGCCCGGATTCACGGGCCGATTCGGATAACGCCGCCACCCGGCCGTGGTATAAAAAACCGTTCCGGTCAAAGATGACTTTTTTTATGCCCTGGGCCAACGCCGTCTGGGCCACCTGGCGGCCCACCATTTTGGCCGCTTCCGTCTTCTTGAGCCCTTTGACCTTGTCTCTGAGACCCAGGGTCATGGTGGAAGCCGTGACCAAAGTCCGGCCGGAGACGTCATCAATTATCTGAACGTACATGTGCCGGGAACTCCTGAAGACACAAAGTCTGGGCCGCTCGGTCGTGCCCTTGACCTTCTTCCTCACCCTGGTCTGCCTCCTCAGGCGGGCCATCATCCGGGGGTTGGTCTTAGCCATCTGATTTACCTCGCCGCACTCCGTTACTTGGCCCCAGCCTTGCCCACCTTGCGCTGGATGACCTCTTCCGCGTATTTGATGCCCTTACCCTTGTACGGCTCGGGCCTTCTCAGTTCGCGCAGGCGGGCCGCGGTCAGCCCCAACAGTTCTTTGTCCGCGCCGGTCAACGTTATCCGGTTCTGTTTGTCCACCGTGGCCGAAATGCCTTCCGGCAGCGTGAAGTCCACGGGATGGGAAAACCCGAGGGCCAAACGGAGGCTCCGTTCCTGCGCCTCGGCCCGATAACCCACGCCCACCACTTCCAGGACACGGGTGAAGCCTTCGCTCACGCCGGTGACCATGTTAGCCACCAGCGTCCGGGTCAACCCCCACAAGGCCCTGGCCTGCCGGCTCTGGTCCGCCGGCGAA
The DNA here is from genome assembly GCA_040755515.1 of Thermodesulfobacteriota bacterium. Classification (GTDB taxonomy): domain Bacteria; phylum Desulfobacterota; class Desulfarculia; order Adiutricales; family JAGVGV01; genus JBFMAW01. The sequence goes on from JBFMAW010000041.1 coordinate 42,702, forward strand.
ATGGTGACCACGGAAGATTCCAGTTCCAGGCGCACCCGCGAATGCAGGCTGCGCCGCAAAACGCCCTTGGGTCCCTTAACGGTCAGGAGAGGGGCCTGCCAGGTTATGGTCACTTCCTTGGGTACCGGTATGGGTTTCTTTCCTATGCGCGACATGGTTGTCCTCTTATGTATCCGGTCTACCAGACCGAGCAGATCATCTCTCCGCCCACGGCGCGCCGTCTGGCTTCACGGTCGGTCAGCATGCCCTGGGAGGTGGAGACGACGCCCACGCCCATGCCCGACATCACCAGCGGTATTTCGCGTGCGCCCACGTAGACGCGGGCACTGGGCCGGCTGATCCGCTTCAAACCCTGGATGACCGGTTTATTCTCGTCGGTGTATTTGAGGAAGACCCGCAGCAGCCCCTGCTTGTTGTCCTTGATGATCTTGTAGTTCTTGATATAGCCTTCATCCTTGAGGATGCGGACTAGGGCCGTCTTCATCTTGGAACAGGGCACGTCCACCCGGTCGTGCCGGGCGATCATGGCATTCCTGATTCTGGTCAGAAGGTCGGCGATCGGATCGGTCATGCTCATGGCCCGCTCCTCCTACCAACTGGCCTTGATGACGCCGGGAATTTCACCGGCCAGGGCCATTTCCCGAAAGCAGATGCGGCAGAGATTGTATTGACGCAGATAGGCCCTGGGCCGCCCGCAGATGGGGCAGCGGTTGTACCCGCGGGTGCTGAACTTGGGCTTCCGCTGGGCTTTGGTAATCATGCAGGTCTTGGCCAAGAATTTCCTCCTTACTGCCGGCGGAAGGGCATCCCCATTCCTTGTAAAAGAAAACGGGCTTCCTCGTCGGTTTTGGCCGTGGTGACCACGGTGATGTTCAACCCCTTTATCTTTTCGACCTTGTCGTAATTGATCTCGGGGAAGATAAGCTGTTCCTTGAGGCCCAAGGTATAGTTGCCCCGGCCATCGAAAGCCTTGGATGAGACGCCGCGGAAGTCGCGCACTCGAGGCAGAACCAGGTTGATCAGCTTATCCAGAAAATGGTACATTCTTTCCCGCCGCAGGGTGACGGTCACGCCGATGGGCATGCCCTCTCGCAGCTTGAAAGCAGCTACGCTGCGGCGGGCCTTGGTCACCACGGCTTTCTGGCCGGCCAGGGCGGTCATTTCTTCCACCGCCCCGTCAATGATTTTTATATTCTGGATGGCCTCGCCCAGGCCCATGTTCAGGACAACCTTCTCCAGCTTGGGCACCTGCATGATATTTTTGTAGGAAAACTCCTTGATCATGCGGGGCACTATTTCCTTCTCGTAATACTGTTTCAGTCGCGCCATGCTTCTTCTCCAGGAAAGCCGCCCTTAGTCGTCCAGGGTTTCACCGCACTTGCGGCAGACCCGCACCCGGCGTCCATCGTCCAGCACCTTGCGGCCCACCCGGACGGGGTCCGTGCATTTGGAGCAGATCAAGGCCACGTTGGAGATATGCAGACTGCCTTCCTTCTCGACGATGCCGCCCTTGGGGGTCTTGCCGCCCGGTCGGGTGTGCCGTTTGATCATGTTGATCTTCTCGACGATGATCCGGTCCTTCTTGGGCAGTATCTTGAGCACCTTGCCCACCTTGCCCTGTTCCTTGCCGGCGATGACCATGACCCGGTCGTCTTTCCGTATATGGTAGTGTTTTCTATCCATGGTTGATCCTTAGACTTGCCCCGCGACCAGGAAGCCGCGGTTCATATGGTCCTTCCGGCCCGCGACCACCGGTCAGATGACCTCCGGGGCCAGGGAGATGATCTTCATGAATTTCTTGGCCCGCAGTTCCCGGGCCACCGGCCCGAATATGCGCGTACCAATGGGCTCCTTCTGGTTGTTGATCAGGACGGCGGAATTGTCGTCGAACTTGATATAGGACCCGTCCGGCCGGCCCACCTCCTTGGAGGTCCGGACGACCACGGCCTTCATCACGTCGCCCTTCTTGACTTTGGAATTGGGCAGGGCCTCCTTGACCGAAACGACGATGATATCGCCCACCGTGGCGTACCGCCGGCGCGAGCCGCCCAGGACCTTGATGCAATAGAGCTGCTTGGCCCCGGAGTTGTCGGCCACGGTCAGTCTGGTTTCCGGTTGAATCATGACTAACGCTCCCTTATGCCTGGCGTTCGAGCACCCTGGTCAGACGCCACCTTTTGGTCCTGGACAGGGGCCGGGACTGGGCGATCTCGACCATATCCCCCATTCTGGCCACGTTCTTCTCGTCGTGAGCCTTGAACTTGGCCCGGCGGCGGATGTATTTTTTGTACTTGGGGTGCTGCACCAGGCGGTTGACCACCACGACAATGGTCTTGTCCATCTTGTCCGACACGACCATACCGACTAGCTTTTTCTTGAGACGCCTCTCTTCCACTTCATCCACCTATTGACCGGCCTGGTTTCGACGTTTTTCGTTCAAAACGGTTAGGACCCGGGCGATTTCTCTCTTGGTCTGCTTCAGACCCATGGTATTTTCCAACTGATTGGTGCCATGCTGGAAGCGGAGGTTGAAGAGCGAGGTCTGAAGCTCCCTCTGACGGAGGACGAGTTCTTCCGCGCTCAGGTCCCTTAGCTCGCTGGCTTTCTTATTTTTCATATCACTTCACCGCGGACGATGAATCGACTGGCCAGGGGCAGCTTCCGCTGGGCCAGCTTGATGGCCTCGCGGGCCACCTCTTCGGGCACCCCGTCCATCTCGTAAATGATCCGGCCGGGCTTGACCACGGCCACCCAGCCTTCCGGCGAGCCTTTGCCCTTGCCCATGCGGGTTTCAGCCGGCTTCTTGGTAATCGGCTTGTCCGGAAAAACCCTGATCCAGATCTTGCCGCCCCTCTTGACGTGGCGGGTGATGGCCACGCGGCCGGCTTCGATCTGCTGGCTGGTTATATAACCCCGGTCCAGAATCTGCAGGCCGAACTTGCCGAAATCCAGGTTGGCGCCGCCTTTGGCCTGTCCCTTGCGGCGGCCCTTCATCTGTTTGCGGTATTTCACTTTCTTGGGGGCTAACATCTACCTGGTCTCCCGCGCTAGATGCTGTTCGTCGGCCGACAGAACCTCACCCTTGAAAATCCAGACCTTGACCCCGATGATGCCATAGGTCGTCTTGGCCTGGGCGAAACCGTAATCCACGTCGGCCCGAAGGGTATGCAGGGGGACCCGGCCCTCGCGGTACCACTCTCGGCGGGCCATCTCGGCCCCGCCCAGGCGGCCGCCGCAGTGAATTTTCACTCCCTGGGCTCCGAATTTCAAAGCCAGGCTGACCCCTTTCTTCATGGCCCGGCGGAAAGCCACCCGGCGCATGAGTTGCTGGGCCACGTTCTCGGCCACGAGTTGCGAGTCCACCTCGGGCTTGCGGATTTCCTGGATGTCAATGAGGACTTCCCGCTTGATCAGTTTCTCCAACGCGCCGCGCAGGTTCTCGATCTCCGCGCCCTTCTTGCCTATGACTATGCCCGGTCGGGCCGTGTGAATGCGCAGTTTGACCTTGTTGGCGGCGCGTTCGATCTCTATCTTGGAGATGCCGGCCTGAAAGAGCTTCTCCTTGACGAACTTTCTTATCTTCTTGTCCTCGACCACCAGTTGCCCGAAGTCGCGGCGGGCGAACCAGCGGGAGTCCCAGGTCTTGATGACCCCTAGCCGAAAGCCGACGGGATGCGTTTTCTGGCCCACAGATCGAAACCTCCTTAAGCCTCGTCCAATATCACGGTTATGTGGCTGGTCCGCTTTCTGATGCGATAGGCCCGGCCTTGAGCCCTGGCCCGCCACCTTTTCAGAGTGGGCCCCTCGTCCACGGAAACCCTCTTGACAAAGAGCGTATCCACGTCCACGCCCGCTTTCTGCTCGGCGTTGGCCAGGGCGCTCTTGACTACCTTGAGTAGAATGCGGCCGGCCTTCTGAGGAGAAAAGGTCAGCAGGTTGACCGCCTGCTCCACCGGCTGGCCCTTTATGTTATCCGCCACCACGCGCACCTTGCGCGGCGCGATGCGGATGAATCTGGCCATGGCTCTTGCTTCCATGGGTTGGTTGCTCCTACTTCTTGCCCTTGAGCTTGGCCTTCTTGTCCCCGGCGTGGCCAAAGAAGGTTCGGGTGGGGGCGAATTCGCCCAGCTTGTGGCCGACCATATTCTCGGTGACGAAAACGGGAATGAACTTCTTGCCGTTATGCACGGCGAAGGTCAGACCGACCATGTCCGGAGTCACGGTTGACCTCCGGCTCCAGGTCTTGATCACCCGCCGATCCTGGGCTTCGCGGGCGGCGAAAATCTTGGCCAGCAGGTGGTCGTCCACGAACGGACCTTTCTTTACCGAGCGGGGCATGGAACTACTTTCTCCTCTTCACGATGAGCTTGTCGCCGGGCTTGGTTTTCTTGCGCGTCTTGTAGCCCTTGGTGGGCACGCCCCAGGGGGTGCAGGGATGGCGGCCGCCCGAACTCTTGCCCTCGCCGCCGCCGTGGGGATGATCCACCGGGTTCTTGGCCACGCCGCGGACATGAGGCCGGCGGCCCAGCCATCTTATCCGGCCGGCCTTGCCGTAAGAGATATTGACGTGATCCGGATTGGAAAGCTGCCCGACCGTGGCCCGGCATTCGGACAAGATCAGACGAAGCTCGCCGGAAGGAAGCTTGAGCAGGGAATACTTGCCTTCCTTGGCCATAAGCTGGGCGTAGGTGCCGGCGCCGCGGACGAGTTGTCCGCCCTTGCCCGGCTTGACTTCTAGATTGTGGACCAGCGTGCCCAGAGGGATGCTGCGCAGCCTCAGCGAGTTGCCCGGCTTGATGTCGGCGGTGTCGCTGGATATGATCGTGTCGCCCACCTTGAGGTTCTGGGGGGCCAGGATGTAACGTTTCTCGCCATCGGCATAGTGCAGCAAAGCTATGCGGGCGCCCCGGTTGGGATCGTATTCCACGGAGAAGACTTTGGCCGGAATGTCGTTCTTGTCGCGCTTGAAATCAATGACGCGGTACAGGCGCTTGTGGCCGCCGCCGCGGTAACGGCAGGTGACCCGGCCGCGGTTGTTCCGGCCGCCCGTGCTGGGCAACGGTTCCAACAAACTCTTTTCCGGTCCGGTCCGGGTGATATCCTCGAACAGGTCGAAGGTCATGGCCCGGCGGCCCGGCGAGGTCGGCTTTACTTTCTTTATGGCCATATCACGTTACCTCGATCAGACGCCTTCGAAAAATTCAATTCGGTCGCCCGGGGCCAAGGTGACCACGGCCTTTTTCCAGTCGGATCGCTTGCCGTTGGTCCGGCCCACCCTTTTGCGTTTCCCTTCCAGGTTGATGGTCCGGACCTTGAGGACCTTGACCTTGAAGGCGCGTTCGACGGCCTGGCGGATTTCGATCTTATTGGCCTCGGGATTTACTTCAAAGGCGACCTGATTGCTCTTTTCCCGAGCGTCCGTACTCTTTTCAGTAATGAGTGGCTTAAATACCACCTGGTGCGGCTCTCTCATTTGAGCAACCTCTCTTCGATTCTGTCCAGGCTGGTTTTGAGCAGGACCAGGTGCCGGTATTTGACCAGGTCGTAAACGTTCAGACCCTCGACCCGGAGGACCTTGAAGCCGGGCGCGTTGCGCGAGGACATTTCCAGAGCCAGGTCAGGCTGTCCGGTCACCACCAGGGCGTTGTCCAGGGCCAGGTTTTTCATTATTTCGACGAACTTCCTGGTCTTGATCGCGTCCAGGTTCATCTCTTCGATCACCAGGAGTTCGTTGTCCTTGAGTTTGGCGGTCAAGGCCACTTTCATGGCGCCGCGGCGGACCTTCTTGGGCGGAAGCTGGCTGAAGTCCCTCGGCTGCGGACCAAAGATGGTCCCGCCGCCCCGCCAGAGTGGCGAGTTCCGGCTGCCGGCCCTGGCCCGGCCGGTGCCCTTCTGTCGATAAGGCTTCTTAGTGCTGCCGGACACCTCGGAACGTTGTTTGGTCGAAGCGGTGCCGGACCGGCGGCCGGCCAATTGGGCCACCACCACCTCATGCAGCAGATGAGGTTTCAGGGGCACATCATAAATTTCGTCCGGCAATTCGACCTGGCCGACCACTTCTTTTTTCAAGTTATATACGTCAACGACTGGCATGGTTCACCTGGTGTCTATTTCTTGCGCAAGAAGACCAGGCTCTGGGCCGGTCCGGGGACGGCGCCCTTGAGCAGAACGATGCCCAGGTCGGACCGCACGTCCATGATTTCTATATTGCGCACGGTCGTCTTCCGGTCGCCCATATGGCCTGGCATCCTCTTGCCGGGATATGTCCGGCTGGGGTCGGCCGACGACCCGATGGAGCCCGGCGAACGGTGCGTGGTGCAGCCATGAGTGGCTCGGCCGCCGGCGAAGGAATGCCGCTTGATCACTCCGGCGAAACCCCGCCCCTTGCTGGTGCCGGTGACGGTGATCTTTTCGCCGACCTTGAAAATGTCGCCGGTAACCTGCGACCCTATCTCCAGGCCGTCCAACTCGTCTATCTTGAATTCCCTGAGCACGGCGAAACCGATTCCGCCCGCGGCCCGACAATGTCCGGTCAGAGGACGGTTGGCCTTCTTCTTCCGGCCGAAGCCCAGTTGCACGGCCTCGTAGCCGTCCTTCTCCAGGGTCTTCTTCTGCACCACCGTGCAGGGTCCGGCCTGGACGACCGTGACCACCATGGCCACGCCTTCCTGGACAAAAAGGCGGGTCATGCCCAGTTTTCTGCCTATGATTCCTTTAGCCATAACGTTCCAACACCTGAAGACCGCCCGCGGCCGATCCGGCCGGGACCGGTTGATCTGGTTACAACTTTATCTCCACGTCAACGCCGGCTGAAAGGTCCAGCTTCATCAAGGCGTCCACGGTCTGCTGGGTCGGTTCCAGTATGTCCAGCAACCGCTTGTGGGTGCGAATCTCGAAATGCTCCCTCGACTTCTTGTCAATATGGGGTGATCTCAAGACGCAGCATCGGTTTATCCTAGTGGGCAGGGGGATCGGACCGGCCACCCTGGCTCCGGTCCGTCTGGCCGTCTCGACGATCTCCTGGGCCGACTGATCCAGCAGCTTGTGATCATAGGCCCTTAGCTTAATCCTAATCTTGTGGCTGTTCATCTTAGCGTCCGATTTTCTTCGGCCTGGACCCCCAGACCGCCTATTCCAATATTTCCGAGATTACGCCGGCGCCCACGGTGCGGCCGCCTTCGCGGATGGCGAACCTTAGTTCCTTCTCCATGGCGATGGGCGTGATCAGCGACACTTCCAGGGACACGTTGTCCCCAGGCATCACCATCTCCACCCCTTCCGGCAACGACACCACCCCGGTCACGTCCGTCGTCCGAAAGTAAAACTGGGGACGATAACCCGCGAAAAACGGCGTGTGACGACCACCCTCGTCCTTGCTCAATATATAGACCTCGGCCTTGAACTTCGTGTGCGGCGTGATCGAACCCGGCTTGGCCACCACCTGGCCCCGCTCCACCTCGTCCCGCTTCGTCCCCCGCAGCAACACCCCGATGTTGTCCCCGGCCCGGCCCTCGTCCAGAAGCTTCCGGAACATCTCCACGCCCGTGCACACCGTCTTCATCGTCGGCCGGAAACCCGTGATCTCCACCTCTTCTCCCACCTTGATCACTCCACGCTCCACCCGGCCCGTCACCACCGTCCCCCGACCCGAAATCGAAAACACATCCTCGATCGGCATCAAAAACGGCTTGTCCACGTCCCGCACCGGCTCCGGTATGAAGCCGTCCACCGCCGACATCAACTCCAACACCGGCTTGCAGTTCTCGCACTCCTCCTTGCCACAGCCACACTCCAACGCCTTCAGCGCGCTACCCCGCACTATCGGCGTCTCGTCACCGGGAAACTCATACTTGTCCAGCAACTCCCTCAACTCCAACTCCACCAACTCGATCAACTCCGCGTCGTCCACCATGTCGCACTTGTTCAAAAATACCACCATCGCCGGCACACCAACCTGACGCGCCAACAAGATATGCTCCCGCGTCTGCGGCATCGGTCCGTCGTCCGCTCCCACCACCAAAATCGCTCCGTCCATCTGCGCCGCACCCGTAATCATGTTCTTGATGTAGTCCGCGTGACCAGGACAGTCCACGTGCGCGTAATGACGGTTCTTCGTCTCATACTCCACGTGCGCCGTCGCGATCGTTATCCCTCGCTCCTTCTCCTCCGGCGCCTTGTCAATCTGATCGAACGAAACGTAGTTCGCCAAACCATGCTTCGACAGGCACAGCGTGATCGCCGCCGTCAATGTCGTCTTGCCATGATCTATATGACCGATCGTGCCCACGTTGATGTGCGGCTTCGTCCGTTCGAACTTCTTCTTGGCCATCCTATATCCTCCCTTTGG
>JBFMAW010000042.1:0-47095 GCA_040755515.1 Thermodesulfobacteriota bacterium
GGTGAGCGCCAACGATGAAAGCTTGCGTCCCCTAGGCATCTTCTTCCTCCTGGTGCCTTTGGCTCAGGAGGATTATAATATATATTTAGTTACTTTGCAATTTTTTTATTAATACAGGACACTAGGCGGACGCAGGTTGGATTTGGAAATATTTCAGGGCTGGTCATCAGTGGATGATGGACTCTCTACCTGACCGTCAAATTGGGTTATTTTTTGAGGCTATCGGACATGAATAAAAAGATTATCGAGGTGGTCGGACCATCATTTCATAATAAAGGCGATGCTCTCATGGCCTGTGCCATCGAGCAGAGACTGGGAGCTGAATATTACTTGTCCTATGGCGCGAAATCCACGGCGCCTCAGGCATTGCGCCGCCTAGCCATAGCGATCAATCGAAGACTGCCTCAGAGCATGAGAGGTATTAAATATCAGTTGGCCGGCCTGTTGCCTCGTTCATATCGCCTGAAATGGCAAATGGTGAATTATAATGACATCCAAAGCGTCATTGATTGTTCAGGATTTCAATATAGCGACCAATGGGAGAAACTGGCGTCAAGATTGAAATGGCGGAAGGAACATTATCGGCGCATAAAAAAAATGGGTAAGAAGATAATTATGTTGCCGCAAGCCTTCGGTCCATTTCAAAAAAAAATTGTTCGGGAATTGATTCTAGGCATCCTGGAAAGCGTTGATCTGGTCTTCGCTCGCGATGAAATATCAACTGAGTATATGCTGAGTCTGGGCGGCACGCGAGCTAGAATAAAAACCAGTCCTGATTTTACCAACCTGGTGGAGGGAGCCAAGGTCGAAGACATTGAAAAGTGGAGAAGAGTAATCGCCATTGTGCCCAATGCCCGCATGATGGACATGACTAGCAGAAGCGTTGGCGAGAAATACATGCCTTTCTTGGGCTTGTGCCTGGAGGTGATTAATAGCCAAGGTTTGAAACCGGTCATAGTGGTGCATGAAAAAGGAGATCTGAACCTGGCCTTAGAACTGGGGAAAAGAGTTGGCCAAGACATGGTCGTGGTGGACGAGGAGCCGGTAATAACCAAAGGTATTTTGGGAAGTTGCTACGCGGTTATTGGTTCACGCTACCATGCTTTGATCAGTGCCCTGTCTCAGGGGACGCCGACCCTGGGGGCAGGCTGGACCCATAAGTACCAGATTCTTTTTAAAGAATACGGCTGTCCCGAATGCTTGGTCGAACCTTCTACCAGCGAAGAAGAAGTCAAGGATAAGATAGCTTTGATTACGGATCTTGATCCGCGTACCGGTCTGATAGGTAAAATTAAAGATCGTGGAACTGAATTGAAAAGGCGGACGGAAGCCATGTGGCGTGAGGTTGAGTCTCTGCTGAAATAAAACTGATCATAGCTGATCAATATATGTTCTTCAATCAATGGTGGTGAAAAGATACGCGGTAAAGCGAGTCGAAAGGTGAATGATTGGTGCTCAGAATATTATTCATAACAGGGGCTACGCATGATCCTAACATGATAAATTTGAATCATTTTCAAAGAGTCCATTTTTTAAGCCGATGGGCCAACCTGATCTTATTGGCTAGTAAAGATTCGGATTTTTCTATTTCAGCGCTACCAGGAACAAGGATATATCGTTCACCATACCGGAATAAATTTGTCAGGCTTGCTTATTTCATCTATTGGCTATGGTCTAATGGGAGGTTCCTGGGAGCGGATATTGTTATCAGTGAACCATCTCTCTTGGGAGTATGCGGGTCTTTCCTGAAAAAATTAACCAGGGTCAAATGGGTGGTTGATATTTGGGATATACCTATACGGTGCCAAACGCATAGATTCTTGATCAGGGCCAAGACTTCGATCCAAAGGAAATTTTTTAAATTCCTTTTTAAGCAGGCCGATTTGTTTATAATATCTATTCTTCCGGATTACGAATTGAAATATTTCGATTTGCCGAGGGCAAAGATGTTGTTATATAAAAACGCCGTCTGGGTGGACAAGCTGCAAAGAAGGAATTATCGGGAAAGAAGTGGTGAAGGATTTAGATTGCTTTGCATGCGCAGCCGATATTCCGAGGACTGCGGTCTTGATATATTGGCGGCAGCATTTAGAGAAGTAAGCGGAACCAAAAATATATCCATGACCATAGTGGGCAAGATACCAGTTGAAATTGCACACCAAATCGAGGCCTTAAGAGGAATTGAAAAAGTATCTTTTCATGACTTTGTGGAGCATGATCGTCTTTTGGACATGATCGCCGAGGCTTCGGCTTGCGTTATACCCTACCGGAACGTTCCGGACCTGGCTCAGATATATCCAATAAAAGTGCTGGAATATCTGGCACTGGGCGCGGTAATTATTGCTTCGGATATTGGCGGGCTCAAGGCCATGATAACGGATGAACGTAACGGGTTGTTGTTCAAAGCTGGGGACCCGAGGGACCTGGCCCGGCAGATAAATCGGTTGTATGAAAACAGAAAGATGCGAGATTCGATATCAGAAAATGCCCGGAAATTAGACCAAGAGTTCGATTGCAGGGTAAAGAACGCCAGTATACTGTCGAGCCTCGAAAAATTGGTAGAAACTGAACTAAGATAGCCTAGAAAATAAATACGAATCGTTTGTGAGGATCACATTTAAATTGTTCTGGAGCATAAGCATGGATGTAAAAAACAACAATAAAATAAGAATGGGGTTAATTCAAAATACGATCGCTCCTTACCGTATCCCACTTTTCGAGAGTATCGCCAAGCACCCGCAGATTGATTTTACTCTGTATCTTATGGCCGAAGAGAGGCCTAGTTATCCGCAATGGAATAAATTGATAAACGAACTGACATTTAGAACCATTTTAGTACCTGGATTAAGGATAAGATTTCGATCTTTGGATCAAATCTGCATAAATCCGAAACTTGTACCAGTATTACTAAGAGATCGGCCGGAAGTATTAATTTTGAGTGGATTTTCATTTTCGAATATATGGGGGTTCTTGTATAAACTACTTACAGGCCGACCGCTGATCATTTGGAGCGAAGGGACGGCTTTGACGGAAACCTATCGATCAAGTATCTGGCTAAGAAATAGTATACGCCGAATTATGGCCCGTTTTGCCGACGGATTCGTTGACGCCGGCCTTCTATCCAGACAATACCTGGAAGGTTTGCTGCCAACAAATCAAAGTAAACCGTTTCATCGAGCCTATAACGCGATAGATTCGGTGAAGTTCAAACAGAATTGCCTAGGCTTCAAACAAAGCGGGGTGGCTTATTCTGAATTTCGAAAGCGCTATCCTGAGGTAAATATATTGTTTTCCGGGAGGCTGGTAGAAATAAAAGGCATTCGGCGGATGATTTCAGTATATGAGAAAATCCTCGAAAGGAGTAAGAAGCCAATCGGATTGATCGTTTTAGGACAAGGCGAATTGAAGGATTACCTTGAAAGGACCAAGAAAGAAAAGGAACTGAATTACTTGTTTCTGGAAGGGTTCATTACAGCGGAAAACTATTATAAATATTTTACCGTGGCTGACCTTTTTCTGCTTCTTAGCGAATATGACTGCAATCCGTTGGTGATCTTCGAAGCATTGACCTGCGGCTTGCCCATCGTAATAAGCGACCGAGCGGGGAATGCACAAGATTTTATTATAGATGGAAAAAACGGATATATTGTTGATCCCTATGATCTGGAAGATGTTGTAGCCAAGGTGATTAATGTATTAGAAAACAAGGAAAAAGACAGTATACGTCAGACTTCCCAGGAAATCGTTAGAAAAGCCAACTACGACGATTCGGCAGCGGCTTTCATCGAGTTAAGCCGGAAGCTGGTTTCTAATACTTAAACAACTGAAAAAGGATTAGAAATAAAGAAGGCAATGGAGAATTCGGACGAACATGCTCCTTTCAAATGAAAAGATAGATAAAATCGCTGGGCCGTCGGTTCTTTTCATCGGCCCCTATCCGCCACCGTATTCTGGTCCTGAGTTAGGAATGAAGTTGCTGTTGGAATCAAAACTAAAAGAAAAATTTAACATCCATTTTCTAAAAACGAACTTCCGAAAGACAAATGTGGATAAAGGTAAATTTGACCTGAGGATGGTGATAGCCTTCTTCAGGTTTTTATTTTTTTTGATCCCCAAATTGATTCTTTACAAACCGGCGTTGGTATATTACCCTATAACTCCGACACAAATAGGCTGGGTCGGAAGAGACATATGGTGCCTATTAATATGTAGATTGTTCAACAAAAAGTGTATCATACATTTACGCGGAGGACATTTAAGGCTTAATCTTCAAGCCTTCCATCCTCTAGTAAGGGCCATAGTTGGTTATTCGTGTAAATACGTATCCTTAGCTCTGGTACAGGCGGAATGTCTGCGCGATCAATTCGAAAACCTAGTTAGACCTAATAAAGTTGAAGTGTTGTACAATGCCATAGAAACCAAGGAATTCGAAAATCAAAATAAAAATGAATACGAACGATCGAACATACTATATATGGGACACATGACTCAGGCCAAAGGTTATTGCGACCTAGTGAGAGCTATTCCTATGGTCGCTAGAAAATATCCTGACGTTAAGTTTTTTTTCGCCGGCAACATGCGAAAGGGAGAGAGAGGAGTATTTTTCGACCAGATCACGGGTCAAAAGTTGAAATACGAAGACCCGTTTAAAATAGAAGAAGAAATAGTTTCCAGCGATTACAAGAAAAACTATGTAAAACTTGGAATAGTGCAGGGTGATGAAAAGAAAGCTTTACTGGCCAAAGCCAACATTTTTGTATTACCTTCGTATTCCGAAGGTTTCTCGCGAGCTGTTCTGGAAGCGCTTTCCATGGGCAAACCAGTTATATGCACACCCGTGGGCGCACACAAGGAAGTAATAAAAGATGGCATAAACGGGTTCTTGGTAAAGCCGGGCGACGTGGAACATCTGGCCGAACGTATTATGATCCTATTGGAGGACGTTGAACTGAGGAACAGAATGGGCGTTGCAAACTATTGGTATGCCAGGAAGCTTTTTGATAAAGAAATGGTCGCGGCGCAAATGGGTAATTATATGGAACGGATAATGAATGAACCAAATTAGCAGAATACTAAGAAGCACTGTTCACTATCTAGGTAACGTTCTACGGCATACTCATATCGTCTATTTGCGTGCTTCTGGAGTAAAGATAGGCAAAGGATGCATGATCAGCTTGAGGGCAAAAATTGATACCCGCAGAGGAATGGTCAGCATTGGAGACAATTGCACCATAACCTATGGGACCGTCATTTTGTCCCATGATCGTTCGGCAATGCATATTAACCCCCACGACTCAGGAGAAGGCGAAGTCAAAATTGGCAACAATGTATATATGGGTGTAAACTCGATCATTTTAAGGAATGTCACTATAGGCGACAATACGGTGATAGGCGCCGGTGCAGTAGTAACCTCGAGCCTTCCACCAAACGTGGTGGCCGTAGGAAACCCGGCTCGAGTAATAAAGGAGATAACCCGAGATTGTTGACCGGAAAATCATTTTGTTTAAACAGAAATTTATAGAGATACAAGCATGCTTTTTCTGATCGCTTTAGCCCTGGCGGCCATTTCTCTGTCAATTTTGACCTTGAGGCCTGAAACAGGCTTTTTAGTATTAACGGCCTTCAAGCCAATCATTGATGCATCCTGGGAGCATCAGTTCCTGGGATTCAATGTTTTGGAGATAGTTGGAGGCACTGTACCCATTATTATCATTGCCCATATGATATTAAATAAGAAGAAAGGAATTTTGAACGCGCCGGCCGCCACCTGGTGGTTCTTTTACCTTTTTTCTTCTCTGATCGGCGTTCTCATGATGCTGATCGCTGGAAAAATGATAGAAGTATTTGACTTCTATTTCAAGGTATTGAACGGTTTTATCGGCTATTTCCTCCTGCAATATTTTTTCGACGATTCAAAAAGTTTCAAAAGGCTTCTGATTGCCTTGATGTTGGCTGGAATTTTCCCTATGCTCATGGGTCTTTACCAGGCTCAAACTGGAGTGGTCTGGCGGGAAAGGGTAAGCGTTGGGGTCTTAAGAAACGTGGGCATTTATCATGATGAATTCTCGCTGCGCTCTTTTAGCCTTTTAACCATAATGTCGATAATGCTTTATTGGAGCTATTTTACCGATAGAAAGATCGCGAAAAAATTAGTTTTAATTGGTTATTCAGCCATCTGCCTTGTTGTCCTTTATAAAGTCCATAGCAAGGCCGGTTACCTGATAATAACGTCTTGGATTTTTATCTGGTGCATCTGGAAAAAAAAACCGCTATTGCTCGTAGGGATGATAATGATTGTGTTGGCCGCCAACTTGATACTGGAAAATAGAATATTCACCAGTGTCGCCACAATTTTTTCAAAAGAAACGGGTTTTCTCGAAGGCACTGGTACAGAGATGAGAATTCTGGCTGGCCGGTTGTATCTTTGGGAGGATTTATGGGAATATTGGATAAAACAAGACCTGCTGCACAAGTTCTTGGGAACGGGACGCTCAGGCGGTGGAGCCCATAATGACTATTTGCGGGTGCTGGTGAGCACGGGCATCCTGGGTTTAGCGATATATGTTACGTTGCTGACTATCATGGCTTGGAAAGTCTTCCTCAATCTATTGAAGAATAACAATTCCCTCAACCTCATGGCTTTCATGTTAATGGTAATGTGGCTGATAGATACTATCGGACTAGTCCCGAGCCTGTATCCGGCTTATCAATGGTACGTCTGGGGATTCATAGGATTGTCTCTTCGAGGAGTGAAAGACCTGGTTGAACCCGCTCAGAAGTCCAAGGCTTTGAACCTGACCGAGGCCAGAGCTTATTGACATCATCGTCGGAATGCATTTCTCCTTAGGCTAATAAAACAATGATTGGTTGATCGTAATGAAACAACTAACCCAAAGACTCAAAGACGGAGCGATGAACTGCCACGAAGTACCACTGCCTACTATAAATGCGGACATGGTGCTGGTAAAAAACCATTTTTCGTTGATCAGCGCCGGGACCGAAAGCAGCACGGTTCGGGCCGCCCGCAAGAGCCTGCTGGGCAAGGCCAAGGAAAGACCACAGCAGGTCAAACAAGTTCTGGACACCCTGCTCACCCAGGGTCCGGTTCAAACCTACCGGGCGGTAATGAAAAAACTGGAGGCCTATTCCCCATTAGGCTACTCGTGCGCCGGCGAAGTGATTGGCCTGGCCCCGGACGTCAACGCCTTACAAAAAGGCGAACTGGTGGCCTGCGGAGGGTTGACCGCCTGTCACGCCGAAGTGGTGGCCGTGCCGGTCAACCTGTGCGTAAAGCTCGATCCGGACGCAGACATGAAACAGGCCGCGTACAACAGCCTGGGCGCCATAGCCCTCCAGGGCGTCCGCCAGGCCGACCTGCGATTGGGCGAAACCTGCGCCGTGATAGGGTTGGGCTTGCTGGGACAATTGACGGTAATTCTTCTTAGAGCGGCCGGCAATAGGGTGATAGGCCTGGACCTAGACACCGACCTAGTCGACATCGCCGGACGGCACGGCGCCGACTTGGCCCTGAACAGAAGCGATCCGGGTTTACTGGAAAAGAGCGTTCAATTCACGGGCGGATTGGGTTGCGATGCAGTGATCATCACCGCGGCCACGGATTCTCTAGACCCGATCAACCTGGCCGGGGCCATGGCCAGAAAAAAGGGTAGCATCGTCGTGGTTGGAGCCGTACCCACCGGCTTTGACCGGGAACCACATTTTTACAGAAAGGAACTGCAGGTCCGCATGTCCTGCTCCTATGGTCCGGGCCGCTATGACCCGCTCTACGAAGACAAGGGCCTCGACTACCCGGCCGCGTACGTCCGCTGGACAGAACAGCGAAACATGCAGGCCTTTCAGGAAATGATCAAAAGCCGGCGGATAGACGTCAGCCACCTCACCACCCACGTCTTCAAGCTGGATCAAGCCCCGGCCGCGTACGACCTGATGCTCTCCCGGTCAGAGCCATTTATCGGGATTCTGATCGAATACGATAGGGATAAGCCCATCGAGTCCAGGGGCAGGGTGGAACTTCGCCCGACTTCCCGCCGGCCGGCCAAGGTTTCGATAGGCTTTATCGGCGCCGGTTCGTACGCCCAGAGCCATCTCCTGCCCAACCTGCCCGAGTCAGACGACGTGCGGCTCAAGGGCGTCATGACCGCCACCAGCGCCGGGGCCCGATCGGCCGGAGAACGCTTCGGTTTCGAGTTCTGCACCGGCCAGGCTGAAGAAATCATAAACAACCCGGAAATCAACACGGTCTTTATCGCCACCAGGCACGACAGTCACGCCCGGTACGTCCTGGAAACATTGAAAGCCGGCCGCAACGTGTTCGTGGAAAAACCGCCTTGCCTGAACCAGGCCGAACTAGAAGAGATAAAGACGATATATGAAGCCAATCTCCAAGATCGAGGCGAGGCCGCGCCCATATTGATGGTGGGGTACAACCGGCGTTTCTCACCCCTGATGGAGGAAATCAAGAAAAACCTGGGCCAGGGTCCGCTGGCCGCCGTGTACAGGATCAACAGCGGCGCCATCCCTCCGGATTCATGGATTCAGGATCCGGAACTCGGCGGAGGCCGGATAATCGGCGAAGTAGGTCACTTCGTGGATACCTTGATCTTCCTGACCGGATCGAGACCAATATCGCTGTTCGCCGCCGGCCTGCCCGACCCCCACGGCCACAACGACATCGTCCAGACGTGTCTCAAGTTCGCCGACGGTTCCGTGGCCACCATCGCCTATTTGGCCAACGGC
Organism: Thermodesulfobacteriota bacterium; assembly: GCA_040755515.1. GTDB lineage: Bacteria > Desulfobacterota > Desulfarculia > Adiutricales > JAGVGV01 > JBFMAW01. Next base: position 8,758 of record JBFMAW010000042.1, read on the forward strand.
GACAGAAGCCTGCCCAAGGAGCGCTTGGAGGTTTTCGGCCACGGGGTCACGGCAGTCCTGGACGACTACAAAACCCTGACCTGGCACGCTCGGGGGAAGAAAAAAAGCCACAACCTCTTGTCCCAGGACAAGGGCCAGAAGAACGAAGTCAGAGCCTTCCTCGACGCCGTCAGGAACGGGACCGGAGAAGTCATCCCCTTCCAGGACATATACCTCACCTCCCTGGTGACCTTCAAGATTCTGGAATCGCTTCGAACCAGTCGAAGCCTTGTCTTGGACGAACCCGCCGAGCCGCGGTGAACCGTTTTTAGGAGCATGATCAGCCACGCCGCCGGCCGGCCTTGGAGGAGGACCATTATCTGGTTTGCGTTGCTGGCCGGGAGCTTGTATGGAGCCGCAGTAGTCCTGGCCTGGTACCTGGCTTATCAGGACGAGCCTTTTCCCTGCGACACCATAATGTTAGTCATGGGAGGTGATCAATCCCGCCGGGACCAGGGCGCGGTGGACCTGGCGGCCGCGGGTTTCTCCCGGAAAATAATAGTCCCCGCCTATAACCGCGTCTGTTCCACCGACATGCCGAACTGGCCGGAATCCGTGCGTTTCCCCTATCAGAAATGTCGGCCGGCGAACGTAAATCCCACGGCGCTATATACCAATACCAGTTATAAAAACGTCGAGAATACCCACCTGGAAGTTCTGATGGCCAGGAACATGATGAAAGAGTTGGGTTTGAAGTCGGCCATCTTCGTGAGTTCGCCGTACCATCTGCGGCGGATCAAGATTATCTGCGATCGGGTATTCGAGGGCGGCGTCCGACTGGGTTACAGGCCCTCGAGGGACGAAAATCCTCATACATGGACCTGGTTTTTCCATTGGGATGAAATCAGGTGGGTGCTGACCGAATCCGTGAAAATTATCTATTTCCTGTATTACTATCGGTCCGACCATCTTTCCTTGAGGCCAGGATGATGATGTCTCGCCTGAAGTTCTATGCCGCCCGCCTCGGCCGGGCCTCGTTCCGGGAACTGTGGCATCGGGCCCGGGAAAAGGCTTTTCTAACCGGTTTGGCCGCCGTGGTTCGCTTCAATCTATCTCCGGAGCGGCCGCCGGCGGGACTGGAAATATCGCCCTTGTCTCTACCTTCCACCTTTTCCTCGGCCGATGACGGCTTTATTGAAGAACTGGTTTCCGGCCGTGTCTTTTCCTTGAACCAGGATCAGGGGGCCATCCGCGATTTTGAAATCAGGAACAGAACCAAGCTGTTCACCCAGGTGGTCGCGGACGATCCCGAGCCGGACCTGCGCGCGGTCTGGGAACCGGCCCGCCTGCAGCACCTGTCTATTGTTCTGGCCAAAATTGGCGAGACTCCTTCAGTCCGGGCGGCGGGCGAATTGAAAGGCTGGGTCCGTAATGTTTTACTGGCCTGGATCTCGGAAAACCGATTTCCCTATGGTCCCCACTATATGTCGGCCATGGAATGCGGGCTTCGTATCCCCGTTTTCCTTTCGACCTTGCAAACCCTGGACGTCCTGACCCCGGACGAAAGAAAGATGGTGGTCCGGGCCGTGTATCAACACGCCTGGCTGATCAGGAGGCGCCTGTCTTTGTTTTCTTCCTTGGGCAATCATACCGTGGCCGAGTGCCTCGGGTTAATCCTGGCCGGCGGCTTGTTCCGGGAATCCAGACCGGGCCGGGACTGGCTTCGCACCGGCTTAAGTCTGCTCGAGCAGGAAGTCCGTCACCAGATATTGGACGACGGAGGTCCGGCGGAACAGTCATTCCACTACCATCGCTTTGTCCTGGACCTTTATTGGCTGGCGGTGGAGTTCCTGGAAAAAAACGGGCTCCACGATTGCGCGGAAATCAAGAAGCGTTTGTCTCGAGGCGAGCTTTTCCTGGCCGCTTTTTCGGACGGCCGCGGCGCTTGGCCGGCCATAGGGGACGGCGATGACGGTCAGGCGATCGCTCCCGGCGTTCATCCCGCCCGTGAATCCGCTCCGGACGCGATGAAAATCGAGGCCGGCCGACCCGTGATCCAGACCTTCCCTGATTCCGGTTACACCGTGGTCAGAACCAGCAAGGGCGCGATCTTCACCTTCGACCATGGCGGCCTGGGCCTGCCGCCTCTGTTCAATCACGGCCACGCCGACGCCTTGTCCGTGACCCTGGCTAAAAACAGCCGGCCGATCCTTGTGGATCCAGGCACCTTCAGGTATAATGGGGTGTTGGAGTGGCGTAAATACTTCAAGGGGACCAGGGCCCACAATACCGTGACCGTCGAGGGTCTGGATCAGTCCGATCAGATCACCGGCTTCATCTGGGCCCAGGGCTATGAGGCCGGATTGACCAAGAGCCTGAGTGGGCCCCGCCAAATCGTCCTGAGCGCGTTTCATGATGGCTATGCCCGGTTGAATAGTCCGGTCCGGCATTGGCGAACGGTTGTTTTGCTTGACCAGAACGTGTTTATCATAAAGGATGTTTTTGAAGGACAGGGTGAAAATATATTCGAACTCAATTTCCATTTCCATCCCGAGGCTTCGGTCAACCGGACGCCGCCGGGATGGGAGGTCTCGATCGGCCGGGAGAGAGCTTTTCTGACCATGCCGGATGGTGAATTCACCCTGGTTGAGGGGCAACGCGACCCTATTCTGGGCTGGTATTCTTCGGCCTATGGCTTGAAGACGCCGAGCCCGGTGCTGAACCTGACCAGGAAAGGGAGCCCCGCTGAAGTTTCGTTCACCACTATTATAGCCTTGGACAATCCGGTGAACCAGGCTGAAGCATTGGCCGCGGTCGAGGAACCATGAGTGGCCGCCTGGAGATTCTGAAGTTGTGGGTGGACCCGGTGGACCTGGACCAAGCCCTGGCGTCGGTGCGGCAATTCGTGCAAAACGGCCGCCGGCCCCATTCCATATTCGCCGTCAACCCGGAAAAAAACTATTCCGTGCCTCAAGACCCCGACCTATGGGAGATATTCCGGACCGCGGACCTGTTGATCCCGGATGGGATCGGGGTGGTCCTGGCGGCGCGTATATTATATGGAGTCGAGTTGAACCGGGTGCCGGGGGTTAGGCTGATGCACGGCATCTGCGCCTTGGCCGCCAGGGAAGGTTACCGCGTGTACGTTTACGGGGCCAAGGAAGAGGTCAATGAAAAAGCCGTGAATCAATTACGGGATTTATATCCCGGCTTGAATATCGTGGGCCGAGACAACGGATACCTGAAGCCGGAAGATATGCCGGAACTGGTAAAAAGAATAAACTCCTCGATGGCCCAGATTCTCTTCCTGGCCCTGGGATCGCCCAAGCAGGAAAAGTGGTACGCGCGGTACGGCCGCGGTCTCGAGACCGTAAGGGTCTGCCAGGGCATCGGCGGCACCCTGGATACCGTGGCCGGTAACGTGAAGCTGGCGCCGGAAACGTGGCAGAACCTGGGTCTTGAATGGCTCTACCGGCTGCTCAAGGAACCCAGCCGGCTCCGGCGCCAGATGGTCCTGCCGCTGTTCGCTCTCCAGGTGATGGGGAAAAAGGCCAAGAGCATGATAGGTCTGAATCGACGAGCTGACCGATGAAAGTACAACTGATCGCCGGCGCCAGGCCGAACTTCATGAAAATCGCGCCCATCTACCGGGCCGCGCTCGAGCATGACCGCGTGGACTGCCGAATAGTCCATACCGGCCAGCATTACGATTACGAAATGTCCCAGGCCTTTTTCGAGGACCTGGAACTGCCCCAGCCCCATTTCTTTCTCAACGCCGGCTCCGGGTCCCACGCCGTGCAGACGGCCAGGATCATGACCGCCTTCGAGGAAGTTTGTTTGTCCGAAAAGCCTGACCTGATCCTAGTGGTCGGCGACGTGAACTCGACCTTGGCCTGCGGCGTGACGGCCAAGAAATTGCTGATCAAGGTGGCCCACGTCGAAGCCGGCCTGCGCAGTTTTGACCTGACCATGCCCGAAGAGATCAACCGGATGGTCACCGACGCGGTTTCGGACTTTTTCTTCGTGACCGAGGAGAGCGGCCTGGCCAATCTGCGGCGGGAAGGCAAACCCGAAGACCGGATTCATTTCGTGGGCAACGTGATGATTGATAATCTATTTTATCAACTGAACAGGCTGAAGGAAGAAGACGTAACGCGTTTCGAGACCTACCCCTTGAAAGAGAGGAGTAACTCCTACGCCTTTTTGACGCTGCACCGGCCGTCCAACGTGGACGTCGAACCGGCCTTTAGGCGGATCGCCGCGGCCTTGAACGAAATCGCCGCGGAAAGGCCCATCTTTTTTCCGATTCATCCCCGGACCAGGAAAATGATGGAGCAGTTTGGTCTCGAGTTGTCGTCCCGGGTTCATCTGCTGCCGCCCCTGGGCTTCAAGGAATCTCTGTTTTTGTGGAAAGACGCGGCCGTGGTGTTGACCGACAGCGGCGGGTTACAAGAGGAGACCACGGCCCTGGGCATACCCTGCGTGACCATAAGGGAAAACACGGAAAGACCCATCACCATCGAACTGGGCACCAACGTGCTGGCTGGAACCACCACCGAGGGGATACTGGCGGCCTGCCGGCAGAGCCTGGAAAAAGGCCAACAGCAACACACGGCCCCGCCCAAGTGGGACGGCCGGACCTCGGAGCGCATCTGGGAGATAATAATCGAGGAAATGAGCGCGTCATGAATAAACGGACTACGTCCCCTTCCATGATTACCCTGGTGAACTGGCCGGCGGCGATCATCTATTTGGCTTTGCTGGCCGGGCTGTTCTATTCGACCTATCCTTTTCTCGTCCGGCAATGGGAAAAGGAAGATTACAGCTACAGCTATCTCATCCCGTTGGTGGTCCTGTACCTGATCTGGGAAAAAAGGGCCGAATTGGCCGCGACGCCTTCCGAGCCGACCTGGAAGGGATTGATACCGGTTTTGATCGGGCTGAGTTTCTACTGGCTGGGCGAGTTGGGCGGCGAGTATTACACGCTCTACATGTCTTCCTGGCTGCTGCTGGCCGGGCTAGGCTGGCTTCACCTGGGCTGGCGCAAGCTGAAAATAATCGCCTTCCCCTTATTGTTGATCCTGACCGTCTTTCCACCGCCGCACTTCATTTACGCCAATCTCTCCCTGAGGCTGAAACTGATTTCGTCACAGATCGGCGTGGCCATGATTCAGGCCTACGGCATGTCGGCCTATCGCGAAGGCAACGTGATCGATCTGGGCTTCACCCAACTGCAGGTGGTGGACGCGTGCAGCGGACTGAGGTTCCTGATACCGCTGCTGGTCCTGGGCATAATCCTGGCTTATTTTTTCCGGGCCGCCTGGTGGAAAAGAGTCCTGATGGTGGCCAGCACCGTGCCCCTGTCCCTGATTACCAACAGCCTGCGCATAGCCATTACCGGCATCCTATATGAAGTCTGGGGCGCGGAAGCGGCCGAAGGTTTTTTTCACGGATTTTCCGGCTGGTTCATTTTCATGTTCTCCCTGGCGGTCCTGCTGGCCGAAATGTGGCTGTTGAAGAAGCTGCCGCCACGATCTGCTCGACCCCTGGTCGCCCAGAAAACGCCTGAAAACCAGGCGTCCGACGTTGATTCACCAGCCGAGCCTGACGTTGATCCTGCCACCGCTTCCATGGACACCGACTCCGGGACGAAAGACGCCGGATGGTCCATTCTGCCGACCTTGTTGTACACCAAGCATCTCCCGGTGGCCGTGATTCTGCTGGCTTCCACGCTGGCCCTGAGCCAGGGGGTCGAGTTCAGGGAAAAAGTGCCTATCAGTAAAAGCTTCTCCCAATTCCCTCTAGAGGTGGCCGAATGGACCGGCTATCAGGAAACCATGGAACAGAAGTTCGTGGTGGAACTCGATCTGAGCGATTACATCATCGTCAATTACCGCAATTCCCAGGGACAGGTGGTCAATTTCTATACGGCCTATTATCAGAGCCAACGCAAGGGGGAATCCATCCATTCGCCTTCCAGTTGCCTGCCCGGCAGCGGTTGGGTTTTCAATGACGCCGGGCCGGTGATCATCTCCCTGCCGGCGCGGTACCCTGGCGGGTCCATCAAAGTCAACCGGGCCTTTATGCAAAAGGACGCGGCCAGGCAACTGGTCTATTACTGGTTTCCCCAACGGGGACGCATCCTGACCAGCCCGTTTGATCTGAAATTATACGTTTTCTGGGACGCCCTGACCCGGCAGCGGACGGACGGCGCCTTGGTTCGCCTGATAACTTCCATCTATGAAAAGGAATCTCTGGCTCAAGCCGAAGACCGTCTTAAGAGTTTCACCCGGTTGATCGTGCCCGTTTTGGACGGATTCATACCCGGCCGTTAGCCGTCGGCTGAATTTACTTCCGGGAACCGCCACTGATGGTATACTTCACCACCCTCCTTATTTCCATGTTCATAACCATCGCCCTCATTCCTTTGTTCATGGGCCTGGCTCAGAAATACCAGGTCATGGATATTCCCGATCAGAGAAAAGTTCATGCGGCCCCCATTCCCAGGTGTGGTGGACTGGCCATGGCCGTCGGTGCGTTGGTGCCGGCCTTTATCTGGGCGCCTTTGAACGATTTTATTCAGGCGGCCGTGTTCGGTTCCTGGGTACTTGTCTTTTTTGGATTGTTGGACGACTGGAAAGGGCTGAGCTACCGAGTCAAGTTCGCCGGCCAGATAGCCGCGGCCCTGGTGATGATTATCCACGGTGGGGTGACGATCAAGTCTCTGGGCCTGATCTTTCCCACGGAGATAATTCTCCCGGAATGGGCGGCTGTTTTCCTGACCCTGGTGGTGATAGTCGGCGTGACCAACGCCATCAATCTGGCCGACGGTCTGGACGGACTGGCCGGCGGCATCTCCCTGATCAGCTTCATCTGTATCGGCTATCTGGCGTATCGAGCCGAGAGCATGGCCATCACCCTGCTGGCCGTGGCCGCCTCGGGTTCGATCCTGGGTTTCTTGAGGTTTAACACTTATCCGGCCGTGGTCTTCATGGGCGACGCCGGCAGCCAACTCCTGGGCTTCCTGGCCATTTCCCTGGCGCTGTCCCTGACTCAAGACGGCACGCCGCTCAGTCCGACCTTGCCCCTACTGCTCCTTGGTTTTCCCATCCTGGATACGCTTACGGTCATGATTCAAAGAATAGCCGAAGGCCGTTCGCCCTTTGCGCCGGATAAAAGCCATTTTCACCACCGCCTCCTCAAATTGGGACTGGAGCACAACGAGGCGGTCTTGACCATCTATGCCATTCAAGTCTTTCTGGCGGTCCTGGCCTTCTCGCTCCGGTTTCATCCCGATTCTCTGTTGGTCTCGATTTACATTATTTTCGCCGGTCTGGCCATCTGCAGCTTTTATCTGGCGGACAAGACGGGCTGGCGGGTCCAACGCTATCACCTGATTGACATAGTCATCAAGGGCCGGCTTCGGGTCCTCCTGGACGCCAGGCTCTTGATCAAGGCGGTCTTCAAGCCGGTGGAGATATTAGTGCCGGCCTTGTTCCTTTTCACCTGCTTCCTGCCCCGGACCATGCCTTTTTATTTCTCTCTCTTCACCGGCGCCCTGGCCTTGGCCCTGGCCTCGATCTGGCTCCTGCGGCGGCAGGTCCAGCGAGGGCTGCTTAGATTCGCCATTTACATGACCATCCCGTACCTGGTCTATTTAAGCCAGGCCGATCATCCCGACTGGCTCACCAATTGGCCGGAGAGGCTGTATAACCTGTCTTTCGCGCTGCTGGTGATGATGGTCATTCTGACCCTGAAACTGTCCCAGCGGGAAGGTTTCCGGTCCACGCCCATGGATTTCCTGATCCTGCTGATCGCCTTGATCGTGCCCGCCCTGCCCGACGAATTCATCCGCAGCGCCCAGATGCACCTGGTCGCGGTGAAGATAATCGCCATGTTTTTTTCCTATGAGGTGCTCCTCGGCGAGCTCAGGGGTAAGCTTGGCCGTCTGGGACTGGCCACTTGGGTGGGCCTGGTGATAATATGCTTTAAAGGATTATGGTAAGGTGCTTTCGGCTTTAAGGGAAGAATCAAGGAACCGGACCAAGGAGGCGACGTGAACAGAAAAGTTATATTTTTAATTCTGCTGGCGGTTGTTCTTCTCATGACCGCGGCCTGCGGCGGAGTGGAAGAGAAGAAGATGAAATATTTCAATCGAGGCAAGGCCTTCTACGACAAGGGAGAGTACTCCAAAGCCAGCCTGGAATTCAGAAATGCCATTCAGGTGGATCCGAAGTTCGCCCAAGCCTACTATTGGCTTGGCTTGACCAACCTGCAGCTCCAACACCCGGAGCGGACTTTCGGAAACATGTCCAAGGCCGTGGAACTGGACCCCGACCTGTGGGATGCCCACGTGGTCCAAGGGAGATTGTATCTCTTGGGCAAAGAAAAGACCAAGGCCCTGGAAAAAGCCACTCTGGTTTTGAACAAAAAGCCGGATCACGAAGAGGCCATGCTCTTGAAGGCGGCCTGTCTGTTGGCGGATGAAAAAGAGGCCGAAGCAGTACCGATCCTGGAATCAATCATAACCAGGAACCAGAAGAAGGCCGAGGCCTATATCATGATGGCCCAGGTGCGTTTGCGCCAGCAAAACAGCGCCGCGGCTGTCGGCGTCTTGCAGGACCTTCTGAAACAGGATGATAAGCACAAGATCGGCCGGCTCATGCTGGCCGAAGTACTGGAAAAGTCCGGTGACCTGACGTCCGCGGAAAAGGAACTTAAAACCGTGGCCGATCAGAATCCGGGCCAGGACGAACCCAAGCTCATTCTGGCCGGCTTCTACGCCCGGCACGACAAGATCAAGGAGGCTGAGGAAGTCTTCCGGGGCCTTATCAAGGCTAATCCGAACAAGGACCGGTTCAGGTTGGCCCTGGCCAGTTTTTATGCGGCCAAGAACAAGAAAAATGAAGCCCGGGAAGTCTTGCAGCAGGCGATCAAAGACCTGCCGGAGAAATACGGCGCTTATGAATCGCTGGCCAGGTATTATCTGCTGGAGAATGCTCCGGACAAAGCCATTGGTATAATGGATCAGTTTATCAACAAGGTCCGGACCGGCCCGGAACTGCTGCGGGCCAAGCTCCTGAAGTCGGAAATCCTGCTTCGGACTCGTAAAGCGGCCGAAGCATCCATCCTAGTGGAAGAAGTTCTGAAGGAAAATCCAAAGGACATTTTAGCCCACAGCCTGAAAGGGGACATTCTGGCTTCCAAAAAGGATTACATTGGCGCCGTTTCCGAGTACCGGACCGTAATGAACGAAGAGCCGGGCAACACGATCGTGGCTTTGAAACTCGCTAATGTCCATCTCTTGAACAAAGAAAACTCCCTGGCCGACGAGGTTTTAAACAAATTTCTCCAACGCAATCCCAAAGACAGGGTGGGCAGACTGGCCCTGGCCGATATATACCGCCGGTCAGGTAAAGCTGACAGGGCCAAGGAGCAGTTGGAAAAGGTCTTGGATTTTTACCCAGACGATCGCCAGGCCCTGATGAACCTCGGCAACTTGGCCTTGAGTCGGAAGGACGCCGTGACCGCCGACAAGTTTTTCAGCCGCTTGCTCAAGCTCGAACCGACTTCGGCGCCGGTATTATACAAGAACGGTCTGGTGCGCCTAATGGAGAGAAAAGTCGAGGCCTCTGCCTCGCTGTTAGAACAGGCCCTGAAGGTCGAACCACGCTACGCGCCGGCTCTGGAACTCATACTCAATATAATGATTCAGAAGAACGAGTTGGACAAGGCCTTGGCCCGGTGCCAGGAGCAGATAAGACTGAGTCCCCAGACAGTGAGGTATCATATCTTTCTGGGACGTCTGCAGGCCACGAATAAAGACCTGGCCTCGGCCAGGAAAAGCTTTGAAAAGGCCCTGGAAATGGAGCCTACCAACCAGGAGGCCATGTTCGATCTGGCCAGGATCGAGGTGGCCCAAGGGTCCCTCGATGCCGCCATCACCCGGGTCAAGGAGATGAGGATCAAGAATCCTGACAACGCCGGTCTGGCCATGTTCCTGGCCGTGTTGTACGAACAGAAGGGAGAGCCGGCCCGGACACGCGAATTGTATGAAGGTATTCTAAAGAAGAGACCGGACTTCGAAGCCGCGGCCAACAATCTGGCCTTTTATTATTCGGAACACGAACCCACGACCGAGAACCTAATCAAAGCGGACAAACTGATAACGCCTCTGCTCCAGAAACATCCTGACGTGCCGGAGATAGTGGACACGGCCGCCTGGGTCTATTACCGCCTGGGCGATTATAATCGGGCCAAGGACTTATTACTGGGCCTCGAGGACAAGGCCAAGAACATGGCTCCCTTCAATTATCATCTGGGAATGGTCCTAAGCAAACTGGGAGAGTTGGACGAAGCCAGAAAACATCTGGAACTGGCTTTGGCTGGGCCGGAAAAGTTCCCGGGCCGCAAGGAAGCGGAGGAAGCGTTGAAAAAATTGAAGTGATACTATAAATTCATACTTACGTCGTATTGACGTTTGACGCGACCTGTGTGAAGTTTAGTATCATGTATCTAAGAGCGGGGATGGCCGATGGATTTGTATGGCCCCAATAACCTGTCTCTAAAGTTATTGGTTGAATACTTGAGCGATGAGCATCGCACTTTGAGCATGAACCCCCGCGAATGGGATCAGCTCGAAAAACACTTTGGCGAAAAGGTTTATTCTGAGATACTTTACCTTTTGACCCACCTGAAGCTGGAACCGGAAATGGCGAGAATTCATTGGTATAATATTCTCGCCCACCGGGAAGCCATCAATGCGGGCATGGGCCGCGACGTGGGTCTGCGGGTGGCCATCTGCGACTATTTCATCAACATTCAGCCCAAGCTGAAGAACCTGGTATTTCTGGAAGTCCATCAACTTCTGCAGAAGGAACGAACCGCTCTGGTGGACGAACTGACCGGCCTTTATAACCGCCGCTTTTTCAACTCGGTGCTGCAAAGGGAACTCGAACATGCTCGGCGGTTCGATCAGTTTATGTCCCTGTTGATGATCGATGTGGACAATTTCAAGAATTACAACGACCTATATGGACACAAGAACGGGGACGGTCTGCTGGCGGAACTGGCCGACCTGCTGAAGAAGACGGCCAGAAGCATAGATTACGTGGTCCGCTATGGCGGCGAGGAGTTCGTGGTCCTCCTGCCTATGTGCGATCATGACCGGGCCGCTTTAGCCGGCGAACGCCTGCGCCGAACCGTCGAGGAACACCTGTTTTCGGGCCAGGAACGGATGCCGTCGGGAAACCTGACCGTTACCATCGGTTATGCCACTTTTCCCAGCGATGCTCAGGAAGGCCTGGATTTATTTCAGCGGGCGGATGAAGCCTTGTATCGCGGCAAAAGCGGCGGCCGCAACCGGGTTATTAGATGGGAAGCCGATAAGAGGCGCTTCACTCGCTATCTGGTGGAGTTGGAAACTCTTTATCGCCGCCTGGAGGCCTCGAGCCAGGATTACAACCAGGGCCTGGCTCGAGACATCAGCCTGGGCGGTTTACTGCATCTCACGGACGAACCGCAGGAAGTTGGAACGACCCTTGAGATCGTTCTGACCGGCGCCGATAGCCAAAGTCTGAGACTGCGGGCCACGGTCGTGCGCCTGACCAAGAGCCAGGAGAAAGAAGACGAATATTACCTGGGATTGTCTTTTCATCTCGGTTCGCCGGAAGAGGAGGAGGCTTTGAAAGCCTTGATAACCAACAAGACTGGCCTATCCCCTGATTTATCCTCCTCGGCCATTAACCTCCAGCCCGTCGGCTCGGCCTGACTTCAACTCCTCGACTTAACAAGCCTACCATTTCCCTCGACCATTAGAGTTGCGCCAGAAAGGATAAATCTAGCCTTTCGCCGGACTGAAGCGTTTCTGCCCTTGCGCATTGACCTTTAGGTTAGGTAAGGGCGCTAGGGAGTAGGACAGGGTTGCTGCTTGGGCCGGGATGGGTTGAATTGGTCGGGCTAAAATAAGGGCGGGTATAAACCCGGCTCCCGCGAACTGCCTGCTCCGGTGGAGATAAAACCTCGAGGCGGGGTTTACCCCCGCCCGAAGAGCGGGGCGGATTAATGCTCGCCCAGACCCGGGTGGGTTTTCAAGCAAAAAGGCGGGGTAAACACCCCGCCTTTGGCTTGCGGTAGAACGGTGATGATTTTAGTTCCGGTGAAAACGGCGCAGCCCGAGGAGTCCAATCAGGCCTGAGCCCAACAGCCAGACGGCGCCGGGTAGGGGCACCTGGCGATAGCCGGGGTCTTGATATAGCACGTCGTTGGCGCACTGTAAAGTCCAGCCCAGGGTCACGCCCTGACCGTAGTCAAGGTGAATGCCCAAACCGGATGCCGTGATGGTCTGATAGGCCCAGGGATTGTCTACACTGGTGCTAACGGCGTAAAGCGCGTCGCCCAGGTAATCTGGATTAGCCAGGAAGGGATGGTTGTGTCTATAACCGTTACTGCTCCAAGAGGACAAAACATAAACATCGGAGTTCGTAACGGCATAGTTGAATTCATAGAGGTAGCCATCGTGCATCACGTAGTCCCAATCGCTGTCCGATCCAACATTGATGAACAAGTCACCCAGAGGAATGTCTGACCACTGATAGTTCCAACCATAGGGACGGACCATATTAATAGTGACGCTGTCCAGACCGTTGGAGTCAAAACCGGCGCTCCCTCCAGTAATGTTCGGTCCGCCGACCACATCCTGACCCGTATAATTCGGAGTCCCCCAGGTGCCAAGATCATAAGTGGGGAAGAACCACGCGGTGTCACCAAAGGTAACGGTGGTATAGGCCCCGCTCACGGCCGGCATGGCCAACAGGAAGATTAACAATGACAGCAAGCTCAACAACGCGACTTTGACCGCTTTCCTTTTAGGAGTCATGACCTTCTTCCCCCTTGACAATTGTTTAAGATTACAAGATGATTTCTTTTCGCCCACGGTGGCTTTCATTATTTGCCTTATCATGGGAACGCATTAAAACATAGACCTTAGTCCCAGTCAATAAGACCGGAGTATGATTTTCATTAAAAATTACTTGGAATTATTATAGGTAACTAGTACTGAGTCATGGTCTCGATCTGGTACTTTTTTCCTAGACGGAGACGCGGTTTCAAGCTGATTGCTAAAATTGCCGGCCTGATCGCCATTCTGCTGGCCAACGCCACGTTTGGCTTCCTGGCCCGGACCGGTCTGGCCTTGTCACCGGAGGATCTCCTGGTGGTCTACAACCAGAATCTGAAGGACAGCAAGGCTGTAGCCGAGCACTACGCCTTGAAGAGAGGCGTGCCCGCGACCAACCTGATCGGAGTCAACGTTTCGGCCACCGAGCACGTAACCAGGTCGGAATTCGAGAAAAACCTGATGGAGCCTCTCCGAAACCGACTGGACGGAGAGAACGGACGGTCCTCCGGCCCGTCTCTTCTCCTGGTTTACGGCCTGCCCTTGAAGGTCTCGGGAACAAACGAACGTGAAACTGATCTGGCCTTCACCAGGTTGGCTGAAGAAAAAGCCAAGGAATATCGAAGCCTGATAAATCGGCTGGTGGAGGAACTCGACCGCCTGGCCTCTTCCGCGGGACGGATTCAACCGCCGCCGGTCGAAGGCGGCGAAACGGTCCCGACCGATCTTCTGCGAAAGAGCGGCGAATCCATGAACCGGGCCGTGAAGTTGCTGGAAATGCCGTCCTCTTCACCCCAGGAGGACAAGACCAAGGCCGCCGTTTATTCCCTTTTGGTCAAGCTGGCCGGCCTCTCACCCGCGGCCAAGGTATATCTCGAGGAGAGAGCCAGACTCGAATCCGAAAAAGGCCGTGGATCGGGCTGGCCCGAACTTATGCGCATAACCGGCGTTCTGCGGCTGGAACTGGAAGAGCACGCCTTCCGCGGCCTTAGGCCGGAAGCAGCCCTCAATGACGCCGCGACGATACGCCTCTTGGATGGATTGGTCGGCGAGTATAAATTTTGGGCGGAAGCCCACAAGATTTACGCCCAGGGATTCTATCTGGCCGCCGTGGACAGCGAATTGGCCAAGATTTTAAGCGGCCCTTATCAACTACCCCTGTGGCTGCCCAATCCTTTCCTGGCCGCCTATGACCGCCTGCCTTTTATTTCCGAATTAAGGTCTCGCACCGTGAGGGTGGGACGCCTGGACGGCCCGACGCCGTCCGCGGCCAGGCGTTTGGTGGACGACGCCGTGGGCATCGAGGAGACCGGCCTGCAAGGCACTTTTTATATTGACGCCCGGGGGCTGAAGTCCGAAGGCAAGAGCGCCGGCGTGGCCTGGTATGACCGTCATCTGATCGAACTGCACCGGCTGGTCAAGGAACGGTCCTCCTTTCCGGTGGTGCTGGATGACCGGTCGGCCCTTTTCCCACCGGGCTCCTGTCCCGACGCGGCCCTTTACTGCGGTTGGTATTCTTTACGAAAATATGTCCCGGCCTTTACCTGGCGAAAGGGGGCGGTGGGTTTTCACGTGGCCAGCGCCGAAGCTTCCACCTTGAAACTTAAGGACAGCCAGGTCTGGTGCAAACGCATGATCGAGGATGGCGTGGCCGCCACTCTTGGGCCCGTGGCCGAACCCTATCTTCATTCCTTTCCCCGACCTGATCATTTTTTCCCTCTGCTTATGACCGGTCAGGCGCCTTTACTGGAGGTCTATTATCGGACCATCCCCCATGTCTCCTGGCGCCAGGTGCTTATCGGCGATCCTCTCTATACCCCCTTCAAGACCAATCCGGCCTGGCCGTTGAAGCCCTCGGATAACGAACCGGCCCCTGAATCAAGGCCATAAACAAAAATCTCACGTCAGAATAAAATGGCCGGGCGGTTATCAGGCCCGGCCATGAAGGCGAAGTCGGCGCAGTTATCAAGACATGAATTTTCTTCTCAGACCCATCAATCCTATCAGGCCGGAACCCAGCAGCCAGATGGCTCCAGGGATGGGGACCGGGACGGTAAACTCCAATTTCACCCAGAAGTCGTTGCCTTCGACATAGGGGCCAAGCCCTATCCAGGCTGCCTGACCGGATATACCGTCGATCTGACCCGAACCGGTGGTGTAATCTTTCCAATACCACCATATGGATTCGGTCACACCGGGGTTGGCGGCCTGAAACGCTTGACGAGCCGCTTCGTCCAGCCAGTTCCCGCTGTTGTCCGCATAAACCTGGCCGGGAATCCAGTTTTGCGTGTCGGAACTCACCAGCCAGGAGTCAGAGCTCAACAAGGTGGGTTGGCCGGAGGAAAAAACCACCTGGCCTAAAAAGCCGGATGGATTGTTGGGTGCGTCTATATTAGGATCAGGGGCATTCAAGACCCACCAGTAGAAGGTGTAGGATACCCCTCTCTGCAACTCAAAATGAGCCGTGTCGGCCCATCGCCAGTCAATGGCGTTGGGACCATCCGGCAGAAGGACCGCCTGCTCATCTCCCTGTTGCATCAACCAAAAAACCACGTTGTCGCCGGTGTAAGAGATATCCACTCCCACGGTAGACGCCGAAGCTGAATACGGAACCGGCAAAAGGGCCAGTCCCAGTATCAGAGCGGTTAACAGGACCTTTTTAATTTTCGGACCCATGCTTTTTCTCCTGATACTCTCCACAGCCAAAGGCCAAAGCCACTTCAGCCAATTTTGATATTATAATTACCCCTTAAGCTCAGTGTTGTCAATAAGGCGTTGTCATTACTTTTATCTGCTTGGGACAATAAAGCTTAATGCTTTTTTCGTATCTCGGGAAGTTATCCGGGTATCTCGAACCCTCCGTTGAATCGTCTTGGTCCGGTTTCTTCCAGTCCAGGATCGGTTACCAGATATGCGTTGGCGGAGCGGGCGGCTACACCCTGTTCCGTCCGGCAGCCCTGATTACCAAGGTCCATAATGGCGCCCTTTGCCGCCGCCTGGCCGTACTCCGACGGACGACGGTTTCGCCTCCCCGGCAAGAAGACTCAGGCTGACCGTAGCCATTCAATAAAAATACTACTTGAACTTACTGCCGTTAGGCCGGTAAAGTGATGATTGAGAAATGGCGTGACCGATTCCCGGCAACTCGCTTCAAGGTGTGACTGATGGCTCTGCAGAGACCGAATATAACCCAATGTGTGGACGGTAAGGATCACGGCTGGATGATTGTGACCGAAGAAACCGATCAAGGCGGCGCCAGGTGGGAACACAGGTGGTGCCAGAAATGCGGAGTTCTGACCCAGGTGACTTATAATGCTCAAGGTGAACCCATAGCCGTCCTGAACGAAGACAAGACCCATTATCTGGTTGTACCAAAAATTTTAAGCCTGTTGATCAAATAACCTGCCACCCCTGCTTCTCCGGATTCCTTTGTGTGCGGTCGGTTCGGACAGTTTAACGCCCCGGAATTGATGGCCGAGGTGTTGAACCTGAAGGAAAGACCGGTAGTGACGCCTAGATATAACGTCGCCCCCGGACAATCTGTCGCCTTCATCCGGCGACCTTCAGATTCTCAAGGTCTGGAAATGGCCCTGCTTCGTTGGGGATTGATACCGGCCTGGCTGAATATTCCTCCTCAGGCGGCCCGGATGATCAACGTACGTTTGGAGACGGCCCGCCAAAAGCCTGCTTTCAAAAGAGCCTTGAAAGAAAGACGCGGTCTGTTTCCGGTGGACGGCTTTTACGAATGGTCGAAAAGAGGCCGAACTAAGAAACCCTATTATTTTCATCTTAAAGACGGTGCGCCTCTAGCCTTGGCCGGGCTATGGGAAAAATGGATTGGATCTGAGGGGGAAACCATTCAGTCTTGCG
The DNA here is from genome assembly GCA_040755515.1 of Thermodesulfobacteriota bacterium. Classification (GTDB taxonomy): domain Bacteria; phylum Desulfobacterota; class Desulfarculia; order Adiutricales; family JAGVGV01; genus JBFMAW01. Next base: position 25,502 of record JBFMAW010000042.1, read on the forward strand.
CCATACTGACCACGTCGTCCAATGACTTGGTGAAGCCGATCCATGATCGGATGCCGGTGATTCTGACCGGAGACGTTGTAGGTCTTTGGCTTAATTATGAATATTCTCTTGATGATCTGTTGAATGCATTGACTGAATCGCCGTTTCCAGCCGAAAGCATGCAGGTCCGGCCGGTCTCGTCCTATGTCAACAAGCCTGAAAACGAAGGTCCGCGGTGCCTTGAACCGTGGTCCGAAGACCAGTTCTCTTTTCCAATCTTGGGCTAAATCCAAAAATATCTTGATTTATTTGAGAAAATTATTTAGGATATCTCGTCGCATTTTGGGAGTCGTAATTTGTTCTGGTTGGGGAAGGGCTAGAGGCAACTATTTGTCGTATTTTTATAAAGCTTAATTAATTAAGCTAGTTAAACCGCCAGAGCTACTGAAGGGATGGAAGAGGGCGGTCTTTAGTTTGTATTTATCTTGCGACCGGAGGGTGAAAAGTCATATAGACGATTGAATATAATTAAAAGTTGAATTGCACCCTGATTCTATTATTAAGGGGATATCACGCCGGCTTCACGCAGGAGAGTGATGGAGTATGAATCCATTCATTGAGATGAAATTGAATCCCGTTTGGGACGAAATCGAACCCGTTAGAAACAAGACCAGTGAGTTCTTGAGGACCCATAAAGTCGCCGAAGCGACCGTGTACGCCCTGACCATGGTGGTAAGCGAGTTGGTGGAAAATGCTATTAAATACGGCAATTTTCCTAATAAAGGCGACAAGGTGGCCGTTAGTCTGAAGATAGAGAACAAGGCGGTGATCATCGAGGTCCAGAACCCGGTGGACGAGAAGGCCCTGAAAAACCTCAGAAACTTGGATCGCGCCATTCAGTGGATAAGAGGCTATCAGGACCCGTTCGAAGCCTATGTCATCAAGTTGAAGGAAGTCTCGAAGAAATCTTTCAGAGACGAAACCAGCGGTTTGGGACTGGTCAGGATCGCCTACGAAGGCCGTGCCATCCTGGATTTCTTTCTCCGGGACGACGGTGTGGTAAATGTCTCAGCCGTTTCCAGCCTTTAGGGAGGAGTGAGAGTGAGCGAACCGCAAGTTTACATCAGCGGCCTGCTTAACATAACCGTGGCGGATAAGGATGATATCATCAACGTGCTTTGGGCGGGTAAAAGCGTGGATCGCAAACCCAGCAAGTTCATTACACCCATCCTGGCCGACGTGCTGATGCGCAGCGGTGACAGCCGCAAACGGATTGTTCTGGACTTCAGGCCCCTGGAATATATGAATTCCTCGACCATTACCCCGGTCATCAAGGTCCTGGAAAGGGTCATGACCGGAACCGCCAGCCTGGAACTTCTCTACAACAAAGCCCAGAACTGGCAGGACCTGACTTTTTCCGCCTTGAAGATATTCGAAACGGAAGACCAGCGAGTGCAGATAAAAGGAACGTGATATGGGTGAACAGACACCGGAAATCTTTGGACTTCTGATTTCAAGCGGGGATAAGGTTCCTATAGTCGTAAAGTACGCCACCAAGTATTCTCTATGGCTTCGTTTTGTCAATGCGGCCAATTCGACGGTTGCGAAGAAGACATTCTCCAAGCTGATCCTTAACTTCGAGGACGAAGAAATAGAACTGGGTTCGGGAATGCTGTCGCCTGAACCGAATATTGACGGCTATTCCGATCGACTGATCTTCACCCAGGACCTGTACTTCCTGGACCGGCTCTTTCAGAAACGACAGGTGGCCACCCTTCAGGAAAACCTGGTCAACCTGCCGCTTATCCTGGCTCATAAGAACGAAGTAAAACCCGCGTTCAAGGAATATACGTCCGGTTTGACTTATGATTTAAGCGTCTATCGTCATGTATACAACTCCCTGGACGCCGAATACCAAAATGAACCGCCGGAAGTTAAAGGTTTCATTCAAAACACGATTATCGAGACCGAAGGCAGGAAGTTTTTCAAATACCTGGACGGCCGCTTGAATGAACTGGAAAACATGGTGCGCGGTTTCACCAAGGAGGAACACGAGCGGCACGGCTATTATTTCCGCCGGCAACTCTGGGAAATGATCCTGACCTCGCCCTTCATGAGCCGGACCAACTTGAAGCCCAGGGGTTACAGCGGCGACTCGGAAATGATGCGCATGATCTATACCAAGGAATATCAGGGCGACACCATTTTCGGGCGCCTGCTGCATAAGCACCCGTTGGATCATCCCGCGGCCCAGGCCGTGAGAAACAGAAGAATGATGATTTCCCACACCCTGGACGAATACAGTCGGAACAACGACCTGCCGGCGGGTGAAAGGATAAAGGTCCTGTCCGTGGCCTGCGGACCGGCTTACGAAGTCAACGATCTGATTCATAACGAGGAGGATGCCGGGAAATTCCACTTCGCGCTGCTGGATCAGGACCGGCAGGCCCTCAACCAAGCGGCCAACCAGATATTCGCCAAACAGGCCGAGCTGAAAACCAGGATTTCAGTCAGTTACCTGAACGATTCCGTAAGGACCCTGCTTGGTACGCCCCAACTCAAGTCACGCTGGGGTCAGTTTAATTTCATCTACTCCATGGGGCTTTTCGATTACTTGACTCCGCCCGTGGCCGCGGCCGTCCTGGAGAAGCTCTACCATCTTTTGACGCCGGGCGGCGAAATGATCATAGGCAATTTCCACGTGGGCAATCCCAGCCGTTATTATATGGAGTACTGGCTGGACTGGGTGCTTTTTTACCGGGAGGAGGAGGACCTTTATAACTTGATGAAGAAAAACTGGTCGGCCGAGGCCAGGGTCTTTTTCGAAGAGACCAGAAGTCAGATGTTTATGGATATCAAGAAGAGGTCCGAGGGAGGTTGAGTTCCAGGCGGTTCTTTGAGAACCGACCATGAATATTCAATCAGAGAATGTATGCCATGGAAGCTCCTAGAACACAGTCGGACATTCACAAGCGTAGAAGGGACGATTTGATGTTCCATAGGCGGGAAACGGATTTTACAGCCGAGAATTTCAAGGAATACCTGGATGAAATAATCCACGACTGGCTAAGAACTCTGACCGCCCTGGTCTTCACCCTTGTCCCCATCTTCTTCATCCTGGATTATTTCACCATGCCCGGCTACCTGCTGCCGCGCTTCGGAGTCTACCGCCTGCTTTCAACTTTTATCGCCTTGATCCAGTACTTCATCGTCCGTAGTACCAAAGCCGGTCCCCAATCCTTCCTTCACGGTTATGTCGTTTCGATCAACGTGGGCGGTATCATCGCTTTGATGACCGTTGACCTGGGTGGCTTCAATTCCAGCTACTACGCCGGGCTCAACCTGGTGATCATCGGCGTCAACCTGCTCCTGCCTTGGCGGGCCATCCATTCCACCCTAAACTGCCTGATTATTATCGTCCTGTACATACTATTGAACTTGACCGCCGGCAATCCGTATGACCCGATTATACTGACCAGCAACCTCTTTTTCATGCTGGGCACGGCTATAATCGCCGTCAGCATCAACCACGTGAAGCACAAACTGGTGGAAAAAGAGTTCACCCTGCTGGCCCAACTCAAGAAAGCCCGGGACGCCTTGTGGAGCGAGATGGAAATCGCCAAGCGGATTCAAACCGCCTTGCTCCCCAAAAAGGAGACCATCAAAGGTTTCGAAATCGCGGCGACCATGCTGCCGGCCAAGGAGGTGGGCGGCGATTATTACGACATCCTGGAAACGCCCAACGGTGAAAGATGGATAACCCTGGGCGATGTTTCCGGCCACGGCGTTGATTCCGGCCTGATAATGATGATGGCTCAGACCAGCATCTGTTCGACCATACACAATTGCCGCGGCCATAAACCTTCCATGGTGCTCTCTTCGGTCAACTATATAATACGGGAAAACATTCAGCGGCTGGGCTCCGACCACTACATGACCATTATGGCCATCCATTTAAGCGAAGCCAACATGACCGTGGCCGGAAAGCACCAGGACATTATCATTTACCGGGCCGACCAGAACAGGACCGAAGTGATCAAAACCAAGGGTACCTGGCTGGGGATCACGGACAATATTTCACCCTTCCTGGAAGACATCTCCGTGAATCTGGGCCAGGGCGACACGGTCCTTCTTTTCACCGACGGGGTAACCGAAGCCACCAACAGCAAGGGGCAGATGTACGGTCAGGTGCGCCTCGAACAGATTCTGAACCAGCACGTCAATCTCCCGATACGCATGATCCTGGACAATATCATCAGAGACCTGAAAGAGTTCCAGCAGGAACAGATGGATGACATAACTCTGGTCATAGTCAAGAAAGTTTGAATCAAGGGCAATTATATATGATGGGGCAGCCGCGGAATGGATTACTCCCGTTTTGACGCCGAAAATACCCAAATCAACGTCCTGACTTTAACTTTCCCGCCCGATCTGGAAAAAGAATACAAAAACGATTACTACAATAAGTCCTTGCATCATGTCCGAATAGCCTATTTCATCGCGATTTTTTTCTACAGCATCTTCGGCGTCCTGGACTATTTCCTGGTGCCGGAAGCCAAGGAACAACTCTGGTTTATCCGGTACGCCCTGTTCCTGCCCTTTGTCCTCATGGCTTTTCTCGTCTCCTACACCCCCTTATTCCGCGGTCTGATGCAACTCCTCAACGCGATGATCGTCATCCTGGCCGGCCTGGGAATCATCGCCATGATCGTCATCGCCCCGTATCCGCAGAACTATTCCTACTACGCCGGCCTGATCCTGGTCTTCATTTTCGGCTATACTTTCTTCAAGCTGTTGTTCGTATACGCCACCCTGGCCTGCTGGCTGATCGTGGTGGCCTATGAAGTCGCGGCCATATGGCTCAGCCAGACGCCCCTGCCCATTCTGGTTAATAATAACTTTTTCTTCCTGTCGGGCAACATCCTGGGTATGTTCGCCTGTTACTCGATTGACTACATATCCCGCCGGGATTTCATTCAAGCCCACCTGCTGGACATAGAACGGGAAAAAGTATCGGCCATCAACCGGGACCTGGAAAAGATAGTCCAGGAAAGGACCTCCCAGTTGATCCAGGCCAACCGGGAGCTGAAAGAGGAAATGGAGGAGCGTTTCAAGGCCCAGGAGGCCTTGTTGAAGAGCGAGCAGCTTTTCCGCTCCTTGAGTGAAAACGCTCCGGACATCATCGCCACCCTGGACTTGTCCGGAGCCTTCACCTACGTCAATCCGGCCTGGGAAAGACTGATGCTTTACCGGCCGGAAGAGGTCCTGGGCAAATTCTTCGTGGAGTTCGTCAACCCGGACGAGGCCAAGTACTATGTCCGGCTCTTTAAAAAGATCAGGGACGACAAGCTCACCTTCCATGACGTGGACGGCCGGCTCATTGCCAAGGACGGCACCCTAGTGCATTTCTCTCTGGCCGGTGCGCCCAACACGGACTCCCGCGGCAACGTCACCGGCATGGTCGGCCTTTTCAAGGACATCACCACCAGGCAGAAGGCGGAACAAGAAGTCAAGATTCAGAAGGCCTATCTGGAACAGCTAATCGAAAACGCGCCCGAGGCCATAGTCATCCTGGACAACCACGGCCACATCACCAGGGTCAATGAAGAATTCGTCCGCCTGTTCGGCTATGCGCCCGAGGATGCTTCCGGTCTGCCCCTAGGTCAATTGATCTCGTCGGAACACGGCGGCCCTTCGCCATTTGACCTGACGGCCGCAGCCGTCAGAGGCGAAAAGATACAGGCCGAGGAAATCTGCGGCCGCAAAGACGGCAGCCAGGTGTACGTTTCCGTCCTGGGTACGCCGATCAAGATCGAAGGCGAACAGGTCGGCTTTTACGTTATCTATCGCGACATCACGGAGCGCAAGAAGTCCGAGGAAGCGTTAAGAGAGAGCGAGTTGAAGCACAGGACCGTGCTGGAGGCCTCGCCGGACCCCGTGGCCGTATATGACATGGCCGGCCAGATCATATATCTCAACCCGGCTTTCACCAGGGTCTTCGGCTGGAACCTGAACGAAGTGGCCGGACGGAGGCTGGTCACGCCCTTTGACGACTACTGGTCGGAAATAGACCTGCTGATCAGGAAGATGCTGTACGGCGAAACCCTGTCCGGCATGGAAACCCGACGGTCCACCAAGAACGGCCAGATCGTGGACGTCAGCGTCAGCGGCGCCGTGTTCAACAGCAGTCGAGGCGTGCCGGAAGGCAGCATCGTAACCTTTCAGGACATTACGGAACGCAAACGGACCGAGGAGCAGCTTAAATACCTGGCATATCATGATCTGCTCACCGGTTTGCCCAACCGTAAATCCTTCTACGAGAAGATCGAGGACCTGCTCGTCCAGAGCCAGCGCCGGTCCAGGGACACCTTGTGGGCCCTGCTTTTTCTGGATTTGGACCGGTTTAAGGACATCAACGACACCCTGGGTCACGACGCCGGCGACGCTCTCCTGAAAGAGGTCGCCTTCAGAATCCAGAACTGCCTGCGCAAGAGCGACTTCATCTTCAGGCTGGGCGGCGACGAATTCACGGTCATACTCAACCACCTGTCCAAGGACATAGACGCCGCCAGAGTGGCCCAGATCATCCTGGATTCGGTGGCCCAACCCTTGAGCATATCCAGCCAGGACATCTACCCCTCGGCCAGCATCGGCATCAGCCTTTATCCCAACGACGGCCAGAACGTCGAGGTTCTGGTCAAGAACGCCGACATGGCCATGTACGCGGCCAAGGATAAAGGCAACCTTTACCGTTTCTTCACCGAAGAAATGAACCGGAAGGCCTTGGAGCGGGTCAGGCTCGAGAACAGCCTGCGCACGGCCCTGCAAAACGACCAGTTCATTCTCTACTACCAGCCCCTGGTGGACGAAGCCCATCAGACCATAGGCATGGAGGCCTTGCTGCGCTGGCACCATCCCGAAATGGGGCTGATCTCTCCTGATCGCTTCATACCCATCGCCGAAGAAACCGGCACCATTGTGCCGATCGGGGAATGGGTTCTGAAAACGGCTTGCGAGCACATCAAGGCGCTCCAAGAGAAAGGATTCAGCCGGCTCTTCGTAGCCGTGAACCTGTCGCCGCGCCAGTTCGGACAACCCAAGCTGGTGGAGACGATAGACCAGGTTCTCAAAACGACCGGCCTCGATCCAGGGTGCTTGAAGATCGAGGTCACGGAAAGCAGCGTCATGGAGAACCCGGAAGAAGCCATCGAAAAGATGCAACGGTTGTACGATATGGGCATCAGGTTTTCCATAGACGACTTCGGCACCGGTTATTCCTCCTTGAGCTACCTCAAGCGCTTTCCGGTGGATACCCTCAAGATAGATCGCTCCTTTGTCCGCGACGTGACCCAGAACCTGGACGACCAGGAAATCGTCAAAACCATAATCGCCATGGCTCACAGTCTTCAGATGAACACGGTGGCCGAAGGAGTGGAGACCGAGGAGCAGAAGGATTTTCTGTGCGACCAGGGCTGCAAAACCATGCAAGGCTACTTATTCAGCCGGCCGGTGCCTTTTGAAGACCTGATCGAGATACTGACGAAGCAGCGGGTCCCGCGGCAGGCGGCCAAATAAAAGGAAGCCGACTCATCCTTACACCCCAAACCGCCAAGAACTTCGACAGGCAGGGGAGGTCATGCTGTCCGAAATCCAAAAACTGGAACTGCTCACCAATCTGGCGGTTGACCTCAACCGCATCGCCGACCTGGACCTTCTCATGGAGAAGATACTCACCGAGGCCCGCCGTTTCGCCGGCGCGGACGCCGGTTCCATTTACATCCGCGAAAACGATGATCTCCATTTCAGTTATACCCAGAACGCCACCTTGCAGAAGAAACTCCCGGCCGGCGCCAAGCTGATTTATTCCACCTTTTCCGTCCCTATAAATCAATACAGTCTGGCTGGTTTCGCGGCCCATAGCGGACGATCCTTGAACATACCCGACGTCTATGAAATGGACCCGGCCCTGCCCTATCACTTCAGCCGCAACTTCGATGAGGCTTCCGGTTATCGGACCCGTTCCATGCTGACCATCCCCCTGATAACCAGCCGTCAGGCCGTGGTGGGAGTCCTGCAGATAATCAACGCCCAGGATGAAACCGGCCGGATCGTTCCTTTTTCCGAAGAAGACGAAAGGATGATGTTTCATTTCGCCGCTTCGGCCACGGTGGCCCTGGAGAGGGCCCGCATGACCCGGGCCATGATCCTGCGCACCATCCGTCTGGCCGAAATGCGCGATCCCAAGGAGACCGGGGCCCACGTCAACCGGGTGGGAGCCTATTCCGTGGAAATCTATGAATACTGGGCCAGCGGAAAAGGACACCCCCAGAAGGAAATTGACGCCAAGAGGGACATTTTCCGCATGGCCGCCATGCTGCACGACGTGGGTAAGGTGGGCGTCTCGGATAACATTCTCAAGAAGCCGGGCCGGCTAACGCCAAAGGAATTTGAAATCATGAAAGGCCACACCATGATGGGGGCCCGGCTCTTCCTGGACCGGCAGTCCGAGTTTGACGACGCGGCCGGCGACGTGGCCTTGAATCATCACGAACGGTGGGACGGCCAGGGCTATCCGGGCTACGTGGACCTGCTCACCGGCCGGCCCTTGCTGGATCGGATCGCCGCCGACGGCCGGCCTTCAGGCAAAGCCGGTCAGGATATCCCTCTTTTCGGACGGATCGTGGCCATCGCCGACGTCTACGACGCCCTGTGCTCGAAAAGGGTGTACAAACCGGCTTGGGAGGAAAGCGAGGCCCTGAAGGTCCTGGAAGAGATGAACGGAAAACAATTCGACCCGGAACTCATCGAGGCCTTCTTCTCCTGCCTCGACGTGATCCGGGCCATCCGCGAAAGATATCCCGATGAAAAGGAGACCGGCCACGAAGATGCGCCGGTCCCCTCGCCGAATATTTAGACTACCTAATCACCCTTCAAACCAAAAGGCGGTTCCGTAGTCCGGCCTCCGCCCTTAGTTATTATTACGTTGTTGACGCTTTCTCAGCCCGGCCAATCCAAGCAGACCTGAACCGAACAACCAGATCGCGGCCGGCACCGGCACGGCGGCCGTTCCGCCGGACGGAATGAAGACGGTCACGCCCCACAAATCCATATCGGCGTACGATCCGCCCCAGGCCATCGAGTGATAGCCCGGGGACCAGGTGTCATAAAGGATGATGGACCCGCTGGCCAGGTCATAACCGTAGCCGAACATGGAGTGGCCTTCCACATGGATCATCACCACCCGGCCGGCGTCAATCTCGGCCACGTAGTCCTGGAAGGTGAAACCGTAAGTGTAACCAACATTATCAGTGGGTTGGGTATAGAAGCTGTTTAGGTCAGCCGCGTAACCGGCGTACAAGAAGTATTCGTACAGACCGTACATTCCGTCATTGTCGCCCAGGCCGAAAGACTCGATCTGCGCGGCCGTCAACTTGGAACCGTCGGTGTAGTAAAAGAAGGTGGTTGAGCCATTCGAGTTACCGATGGCGTCCTGGCTGGTGCCCATGAAATCGGCCAGGCTGTTGAATTGGCGTGATGGGTTCGGTGTGTCGTCGCCAGAGGCCCCATAGCCGCCGACGTAAAAGTCCGAGACGTGTCCCGGACTGGCGATGGCGTATTGGGCCAGGTACTCCCAATTGCCGAAAGTGCTGTAATAGGTGCTGGCTTCCGCCGTACCGCCCTGAACCAGATTGTTATATCGCAGGCCGCCATAGCCGTTGATATCGTAGTAGGCCATCATCATGCCGGCGGACGTGGGTGAACAGCCGTACCACCAGTCGTAATCCGGCGCGCCGGAGAGAGTGGTGGGCGAGCCTTGCTTTGTAAAGGCCAATCCGTTATCCAGTGTGTCGGCCGACGCCGTCACGCCAAAAGCCAACACCAAAACCACAACCAGAACAGCAGCCCTGATCTTCATTACCGATTACTCCTTTGCTTTCTCGTTTCTCAATCCGATTCCGTGATCTTGACCCAAAACGCTTGGAGTCAGTCTCATAATTCAATTATCTAAATACTACAAAAGGATATTTGCAGGCCGCTGTCAATTAGAAGAAAGTACCAATTTTTTTACAACCGCCAAGGAATATTTCCGCGGCTTAATACCGGCCTGATATTTAACACCGTATAATCACACCCGAATTTTTTTATGACTCTCGGCAACGGTGATTGATCTTGGAAACAATATACGAAGAAGTACTTAGGCCTAAGCAGGATGGATAACGCGGTCGGTCCGCTTATTCCCCCCGGCGTTCCCGCTGGCGCATCAGGTCCAGAAAACGGGCCTTCTCCTCCGCGTTGCGGCCCGCGTTGACCAGAAAGGGGACAACCGATTCCCGCCGGCGTTGCACCCGTTCGTGGTTGACTTCCGGCCAGCGCTCAAATTGCTCCGCGTAAGTGGCCAGGAAAGGAAAAAACAAATGGGCCGGGCTGTCGTCCCTGATCAGGATTGTATCTTCGGCGGCCAGTTCCTTGAGTCGTCCTTCGCCCAATCTGAAGTGGGCCAGGATTTCGATGACGCTGTCCAATCCCACCTCGCTCAAAACCCGGCGGACCGGTCCCGTGTTCAACCTGGTCTGCATGGTGGACACGTCCAGGCTCAGCTTCTCCGGCGTGCCGACCAGCAGGGAATAGGAACCGCCCACGCTCCACAGGCTGGCGTGAGGGAAGACCTCGGAAAAGGTTCTGAGAATCGAACCGTACTGCCGCGGCGTCAACCCGTGAAAGGGCGCCCACTGGCAAAACAGGCCTCCCTCCTCGAGTCTGGCCCGGGCCAGCCGGTAGAATTCGGCCGTGTAAAGAACCCAACTGTCATAGGCCCGGGGGTGGGTGCTGTCGCAGACGATAAAGGAATAACGCCGGTTCGTGTTCTTGAGATAATGCCGCGCGTCGTCCACGAAAAAAGAGAACTTGGAATTCCCGGCCACGCCGGCGTTTACTTCCGCGAACTTGGCCGCCAGGGGCCTGTAGTTTTCCACCAGGTCCACGCAGTCGATCTGGTGGACGAAATGGGCCGCCGTGCCGGCGGTCACTCCCGCGCCGAAGGTGACCATCAAGGCTTTTTGAGGCCGGGGATGAATGAGCCCCGGCAGGGCGCCCATCAACCTGAAGGTTCTGACCGCCAGGGGGCCGGTGTCCAGTTCGGGCATGCCGTTGAGGTACAGGGCCTTGGTTCTGTCCGGCCTTTCAAAGACGCAGGCCGTGGCCGCCAAGCCTTCCTCGTAATGAACCAGGCGGCTGTTGGGTTCGAGCCGGGCGTATTTTCCGGCAAAGAAATCCGCGGGCATATATCTGGACGCGCCCACGGCGATCAAAGCTATCGTCAGGATCGCCGCGGCCGCCGCCGGACCCCTCAGCCAGGCCATGAGCAACAGGACGACCACGGCCAGGTTAAGCGACAGGAGCAGGATAGAAGTCTTCTGCAGGCCCAAAAGGGGCAGGAACACCAGGCCGCCAATGGCCGCGCCCAAAGCCCCGCCGAAGGCGTTGAGGGAAAAAACGACTCCCAGGCTGCCCCCCACCTCTTCCCGGCGGGCTTGATAAATTTCGGCGACCAGCGGAAAAACCGCGCCCATGGCCAGACAAGGCAGCAGAATTATGAGGGGCATCTGATTGGTGATGAAATTCAAATAAGCCGTGCCCGGTCCGGCCGGACCGACCCGGATTTGAAAGGGCAGGGCGAAGGCGCCCAGGGCCATGACCGTCTCGAGCAGGGCCAGGCTGAAAAGCGGATGGCCCAAAAGCCTTAACAATGGCGCCAGAATAAGGCTGCCCAGGGCCAGACCGATGAGGACCGCCGCCAGGATGATGGTGAAGGAGTAAATGGAATTATCCACCACCAGGATCAACAGCCTGGTCCAGAGGACCTCGTAGGCCAGGGCGCAGAAGCCGGACAAAGTCACCGCGGCCAGGGTCAGACGGGCGGCCAGGGGCGAGGGTCTTCGGGACAGGGTCGAACGCAGGCCGGTCTTCAACCTGGTCAGATACCGGGACGACTGGCCCTTCGCGGACAGCCGGGTGAGACCCCAGGCCGCCAGCCCCACCACCAGGTTGGCCGCCGCCGCCAGACGGACGGTCTGGCCGTGACCGATCAGCCTTATCAGAAAGAACCCGGCCAGGAGCGCTCCGGCCGTCGCCCCGGCGGTGTTTAGGCCGTAGAGAAGGGCCGTCCGGCGGCCGAACTTGTTCGGCTGGTCAATCACGTGTTCGCCTATCACGGCCAGGGCGCCGCCCATCAGAAACGTGGCCGGCCCCAGGGCCAGGCCGCACCAGACAAAGCGCAGACCCGCCTGGAGCCAGTACCCGAAGCGGAACGGGCTCATCAGCCAGTGGTCCAGGCCGGACATGAGCCCCATGACCAGGGGGAAGGCCAGGGCGTACAGGCCCACCGCGATTTCCATCAGGCCGAACACGACCAGGGCGCGGTCCTGCCGGACGCTTATAAACCGGCCCCAGAACCAGCCGCCCAGTCCCAGGCCGGCCATGAATGAAGTCAGGATGGTGGTGAAGGCCAGGGTGGTGTTGCCCAGGGCCAGGACCAGCATCCTGGCCCAAACCACCTCATAGATCAAGGCCGTCGTTCCGGAGACCAGGAAAAACAGGTACGGCCCCGCGGTCAGACCGGCCCTGGTCAGGAAGGAAGGTCCGCGTCCGGGCTTCTCGGAAATGTATCGGGCTGGAGGGCTGGTTCGCTGATTGGTGTAGTCCGAATCCGAATCAATAACCATGATCACGGCCGTTTCCGCTCGTTTTTCCGAAGTCGCTGGAATCGGTAATCTTATAATCGCTCGGGGTTTAAAAAGCAAATGGTAAAGGGTCAGGTTCTGGTTCTATAACTGGCTTCTCTTCTCCAAGAAATTCTGAAACCCATCGAAGGCGGCAGGCGGCTTTCCGCTAGATACCGCGGACCATCATATCAACGGGACAGAGGCACGATCTCGAGGTCGCCCAGGAGGCCTATCTTTTCGCCCATGACCACCACCGCGCCCCGCACGCCGGGTAGGGCCAGGGTCTTGTCCAGGGCCGGCTCGATATCGTCGGGACGGAGAACCTTGTTGCCCAGGGCCGTGGCCGCGGCGTCGGCCAGGGCCGCCGTGTCGGCCACCACCGTGGCCGCGTCGGCCCGGCCCAGGCTCAACGAGTGGCCCACGGTGGCCGAGGAAGTGCAGACGCCGACGGGCATCGAATCCGGGGTCAGGAGCAGGCCCAACCGCAGGGACAGGGGAGACCTCCCGGCCAGAAGTCCGATCACCACCTGGCCGGCCGCGTCCAGATAAACGTCGCCGCCGTTCTCGACGATTATGCCCTCCGGTGAACTCGGCTTGAGACCCCGACCTACGAATTCGGCCATGGCCCCGGCCACGGCGGCCATCGGCCCCACGCCGGCCCGGGCTCCCGCCGCCAGCATCTCCTTGACCGGCGGCGGCGCCGCCGCGGCCAGAGGCAGGGGCTCGAGGCTGGTGAGGAAATCGGGCTGTTGCCCGGCCCAGTCCAGTATCCGGCGTCGGCCGGCGACAACCAGGTCATAGGCCTGGGCCGTCAGGTCAACGGCGGCCCGGATGAACAGGTCGGTTTGTTCGACCCGGACCGAAAAGCCCACCAAGCGGCCGACCCGAACCAGGCGGCGGTAATCCTCGACCGAAGACGTTGGCCGGGCCAGAGAGCCCCCCTCTCAATGATAATTCACCGTCAAGGCCCTTTCGCCCAAAGTCTCCCGCACCTCGCGCAACAGGTCCCGGTTGACCTTGACGCCGCCGGATATCTTCATCATCACCGTGCCCCGCCCGGGAAAGTTCATTTTCAAGGCTGCCGGCGTCTGGCCCCGGTGAGCCTCGATGATGGCCTTGAGCTTCAGAAGGTCCCGGCGTTCCAGACCGGTGGCGGTCAGGCTGAAGGCGGCGGCTTTGGCCATCTTTTCCAGGGCGATTTCCAGGGGCATTATCTCCCTGGCCCTGATCTTGATCGTGGTCGCCCCGCCTTTTTCCTCGAGGGCCAACTCGCCCAGGACCAGGATCGGCGCGTCCGGCTGGAGGTATTCCTGGCTGGCTTGATAGACGTTGGAAAAGACGAGCACTTCCACCAGTCCGGTCAGGTCCTCCACGGTCAGGAAGGCATATCGTTCGTTCTTCTTGCTCATTTTGGCCTGGACGTTCGAGACCACGCCGGCCAGCCTGACCGGGCTCTTGTCCGGCAGTTCTTTTATGCGCTCGGCGTCGGTGCTGGCCAGGCCGATCAACTCCTTTTCGTACCTGGCCAGGGGGTGACCGGTGATGTAGAAACCGAGGGACTCCTTTTCGTAAGCCAGACGCAGACTCTCGCGCCATTCCGGCACGTCCGGCCAGCGCAACGGCGCCTCCTCCCTGGCCGCCCCCAGAACGTCGAAGAGGTTGGTCTGGCCCTGTTCCCGTTCGCGTTGGAGCCGGGAGCCTCTTTCCAGGGCGTCGTCCAGGACCGCGGCCATCTTGGCCCGACTGGTTCCGGTCGAATCGAAGGCGCCGCATTTTATCAGGGCCTCGAGGACCCGGCGGTTGACCCGGCGCAGGTCCACCCGCTCGCAGAAATCGAACAGATCGGAAAAGGGCCTCTCGAGACGGGCCTCGAGTATCGAATCTATGGCCGCCTGACCCACGCCCTTGATGGCCGCCAGGCCGAAGCGGATATGGCCGTCGAGAACGGTGAAATCGACTCCGCTGGCGTTGATGTCCGGCGGCAGGACGACCAAGCCCCTCTCACGGCACTCGGCGATGAAGCGGACGATCTTTTCCTGGTTGTTCACTTCCGAAGTCAGCAGCGCGGCCATGAACTCGACCGGATGGTTGGCCTTGAGATAAGCGGTCTGGAAGGCGATCAGGGCGTAAGCCGCGCTGTGGGATTTGTTGAAACCGTACTCGGCGAAGTTGGCCATGAGGTCGAATATCCTGGCCGCCTTTTTTTCGTCCAGCCTGTTCCCGCGGGCGCCGTCCATGAACCGGCCCTTCTGCTTGGCCATTTCTTCCGGTATCTTCTTGCCCATGGCCCGCCGGAGCAGGTCGGCTTCGCCCAGCGAATAATCGGCCAGGAGGCTGGCGATCTGCATGACCTGTTCCTGATATAGGATGACGCCGTAGGTCTCCTTGAGGATGGGCTCGAGTTCCGGCAGTTCGTAGGTCACCTCGATCTGGCCGTGCTTGCACTGGATGAAGGTCTCGACCATGCCGCTTTTCAAGGGTCCGGGCCGGTACAAGGCCACCAAAGCGATTATGTCCTCGAAGCGGTTGGGTTTGAGTTTGGTCAGTATCTCCCTCATGCCCTGACTTTCAAGCTGGAACACTCCGGTGGTGTCGCCCCGGCTCAACAGGTCGTAGGTGGGCTTATCCGTCAGGTCCAGGCGGTCCAGGTCCAACTCGAGGCCCCGGCTCAGCAGCAGCTTCTTGACCTGGTCAATGAGGGTGAGCGTCTTCAAACCCAAAAAGTCGAACTTGATCAGCCCGATCTTTTCCACGCCCTTCATGTCGTACTGGGTGACCACCTGCCGGGTCTGCTCCGCTTCGCCGTCCGCGGCCACGCAGTACAAGGGCAGATAATCCACCAGCGGCCGGTCGCCGATGACCACGCCGGCGGCATGGGTCGAGGCGTGCCGCGGCAGGGCCTCGAGGCCTTGGGCCGCTTCCAGCAACCGGGCCACCCGGTCGTTCTCCTTGGTCGCTTCCACCAGCCGCGGCTCTTCCCGCAGGGCCTCGGCCAGGGTTATCTTGAGCCGGTTGGGCACCAGTTTGGCGATCCGGTCCACGTCGCCGTAGGACATGCCCAGGGCCCGGCCCACGTCCCGAATGACCGCCCGGGCCTGCATCTGCCCGAACGTGATTATCTGGGCCACGTACTCCTGGCCGCCGTACTTTTCGGTCACGTACTTGATGACCCGCTCCCGCCCCTGGGTGCAGAAGTCAATGTCAATGTCGGGCATGGAGATGCGTTCGAGGTTCAGGAAACGCTCGAACAGAAGACCGTAGGGCAGGGGGTCGATATCGGTGATGCCGGTGGCGTAGGCCACCAGGCTGCCCGCGGCCGAACCCCGGCCCGGTCCGACCGGGATGTTATTGCTCCGGGCGTAGTTGATGAAATCGGCCACGATCAGGAAGTACCCCGGAAAGCCCATTTGGGCGATGACTTCCAGCTCGTGCTCCAGTCGGTCCCGATATTCCTTTTCCCCGGCCCCGGACAGACCCCGGGTTCCCCGGAGGGCGGCCAGCCTTTTCTCCAAGCCCGCCCTGGCCAGAACGGTCAGGCGGCCGGACAAATCTTCGCCGTTGGCCAGTTCGAACTCCGGAAAATGGTAGCCCTCCAGGGGCAGTTCCACGTCGCATTGCCGGGCGATCTCGAGGGAGTTGGCCAAGGCCTCGGGCTGGTCCTCGAAGAGGTCGCCCATCTCCTCGGGCGATTTGAAGTAGAATTCCTGGGTGGTGAAGCGGAGCCGGTTTTCCTCCTCGAGCGTCTTGCCGGTTTGGATGCACAAAAGAATGTCGTGCACGCCGGCGTCCTTCTTCCTCAGGTAATGGCAGTCGTTGGTGGCCACCAGGGGCAGCCCCAGGCGTTGGGCCAGGTGCACCAGACCCTGGTTGGCCGCCTCCTGTTCCGGCAGGAAGTTTTTCTGCAACTCCAGGTAGAAGCGGCCCGGAAAGATACGGGCGTATTCCTCGGCCGACTTCATGGCCTCCTCTTCCTGGCCGGACATGAGCAGCCTGGGTATCTGGCCGTGCAGGCAGGCCGACATGGCGATCAGCCCTTCGTTGAACTCGGCCAGGATTTCGTGGTCCACCCTGGGCTTGTAGTAGAAGCCTTCCAGGTTGGCCAGGGTGACCAGGCGGGTCAGGTTCCGATAGCCCTGGTGATTCCGGGCCAGCAGCACTAGATGATAGACCGGGTCCTTGGGGTCGCGGCGCTGGCGGCCCCGCGGGGCCACGTAGGTCTCCACGCCCAGGATGGGCTTGAGGCCGGCCTTGCGGGCCTCGAGATAGAACTTGAGCACGCCGAACATGTTGCCGTGGTCGGTGATGGCCACGGCGGGCATACTAAAGCCCTTGGCCGCCTTGATCAGTTCGTTGAGCCGGATGGCGCCATCGAGCAGGCTGTATTCGGTGTGCACGTGCAGATGAACGTATTGGCTCGGCGTGGTCATATCAGGCCCTGGTCACCGGAACGGAGTCCTGCCCTGAAGTTCGGACGATAGGGACGATCATGAAGGCCGCGGTAAGATATAAACCGTTTCCCGTCTGGCGGGGTCGTATTCATTCCCATTCGATGGTGGCCGGCGGTTTGGACGAGATGTCGAAAACGACGCGGTTGATGCCCTTGACTTCGTTGATGATTCTGTTCGAGAGGCGGGCCAGCAGGTCATAGGGCACCCTGGTCCAATCCGCGGTCATGGCGTCCAGACTGTCCACGATGCGCACGGCCGCGACGTGTTCGTAGGTTCTCTGGTCGCCCATGACCCCCACGGTCATAATCGGCAGCAGCACGGCGAAGTACTGCCAGACCGACCTGTGGAGGCCGGCGGCCCGGACTTCCTGTCGGACCAGGGCGTCCGCTTGTTTGAGTATCTTCAATCGGTCGGCGGTCACTTCCCCCAGAATGCGCACGGCCAGGCCCGGACCGGGGAAGGGTTGACGCCAAACCAGTTCCTCGGGCAAGCCCAGCGCGACGCCCACCTCGCGCACCTCGTCCTTGAACAGTTCCCGCAGGGGTTCGATCAGCTCCAGGGCCATCACTTCCGGCAGTCCGCCCACGTTGTGGTGGGTCTTGATGGTAGCCGAAGGGCCTTTGAAGGATACGGATTCGATCACGTCCGGGTACAAGGTCCCCTGGGCCAGGTACCGGACGCGTCCCAGTTGGCCGGCCGAGGCCTCGAAGACCTTGATGAATTCATGCCCGATGATCTTCCTCTTTTGTTCCGGGTCCACCACGCCGGCCAGGCGGGTTAGAAACGATTCGGCCGCGCCCACGTGGATCAGGTTTATCTTCATTTTTTCCTGAAAAAGCTTCAGCACGAAATCGGCTTCCCCTTCCCGCAGCAAGCCATTGTCCACGAAGATGCAGGTGAGCCGCTCGCCGATGGCCCGGTGGAGCAGCACGGCGGTGACCGAAGAATCCACGCCTCCCGACAGCGCGCAGATGACCCTCTCCGAGCCGATTCTTTGCTTGAGCGCGGCCAGGGTCTGTTCGATGAAGCTGGTCATGGTCCAGGTAGGGGAGAGTCCGCAGACGCGAAAAAGGAAGTTGGCCAGAATCTGCCGGCCTAAAGGCGTATGGGCCACCTCGGGGTGAAACTGGACGCCGTATAACCGGCCGGTCCGGTCCTTCATGGCGGCAATGGGCGAATTCCCGCTGTGGGCTATGGCCCGAAAGCCTGGGGGTGGGGCTTCAATCCGGTCGCCGTGGCTCATCCAAACCTTGATGGCTTCACCGGCCCGCCCCAGTCCGAAGAAAAGGTCCTCGGTGTCGTCCAGCACCACTTCGGCCGGACCGTACTCCCGCCGGGCGGAAGCGGCCACGCGGCCGCCCAGCAGGTGGGTCATGATCTGTTGGCCATAGCAGATGCCCAGCACCGGCAGGCCCAGCTCGAGAACCTCGCGGCCCGGCAGGGGCGCGCCTTCTTCATAGACCGACGACGGGCCTCCGGACAGGATCAACCCTCGGGGCGACAGGGCCTTTATTCCGGCCAGGCCGATGGCGCAGGGATGTATCTCGCAGTAGACCTTGAGCTCCCGCACCCGGCGGGCGATGAGCTGGGTGTATTGAGAGCCAAAATCCAGGATCAAGATCAGGTCACGATCGGCCATACGGTTCAACCTCGATGCCGGCGGCCCGGGCTTACAACTGATCGAGCCGGTAGTTGGGCGCTTCCTTGGTGATTATGACGTCATGGACGTGGCTCTCCCTGAGACCGGCCGCCGTTATCCGGGTGAAGACCGGCTTGCGCCTCAGATCCTCGATGCTGGCGCAGCCGACGTACCCCATGCCGGCCCGCAGGCCGCCCACCAGTTGATAGACGCTGTCCGACAAGGGGCCGCGGTAGGGCACGCGGCCGACTATGCCTTCCGGAACCAGCTTGGATTCGGACAGGGCTTCGTCCTGAAAGTAGCGGTCGGATGAGCCTTCGCGCATGGATTCGATCGAACCCATGCCGCGATAGACCTTATAGGTGCGGCCCTGGAAGAGTATCGTCTCGCCCGGACTCTCATCCGTGCCGGCGAAGAGAGAGCCGATCATGACCGCGTGGGCGCCGCCGGCCAGGGCTTTGGTTATATCTCCGGAGAACTTGATGCCGCCGTCGGCCAGAATGGGTATGCCCAGCCGGTCGGCTTCCCGGGCGCATTCCATGATGGCCGTGATCTGAGGCACGCCCACGCCGGCCACGATCCGGGTGGTGCAGATGGACCCCGGTCCCACGCCCACCTTGATCCCGTCCGCGCCGGCTTCGATCAAGGCCCTGGTCGCCTCGGCCGTGGCCACGTTCCCGGCCAGGACTTGAACCTCGGGATAGGCCTCTTTGACCCGGCGCACCGTTTGAATGACGCCGGCCGCGTGTCCATGCGCCGAATCCACGGCGATTACGTCCACCAGGGCCTTGACCAAGACCTCCACGCGGGCCAGAGTGTCCGGCCCGATGCCCACGGCGGCCCCCACCCGCAGGCGGCCCAGGGCGTCTTTGCAGGCGTAGGGGTACTTTTTGACCTTCTCGATGTCCTTGATGGTGATCAATCCCACCAGTCGGCCCCGGGCGTCCACCACCAACAGCTTTTCGATGCGGTGCCGGTGCAGGAGGACTTTGGATTCCTCGAGGGTTATCCCCTCGCGGGCGGTCACCAGGTTTTCCTTGGTCATGACTTCCGAGACCGGGCGATCGTAATTGGTCTCGAAACGGAGGTCCCGGTTGGTCACTATACCCTTGAGTTCTCCGCCCTTGACCACCGGCACTCCGGAGATGTGGTAACGGTTCATGATGGACAGGACCTGGTGGACCGGTTGTTCCGGTTCGACCGTGACCGGGTCCACGATCATGCCGCTTTCCGACTTCTTGACCTTTTCCACCTCGGTGGCCTGCCGCTCCGGGCTCATGTTGCGGTGAATAATGCCCAGGCCGCCCTGCCTGGCCATGCTGATGGCGGTGTCGGCCTCGGTCACCGTATCCATGGCCGCGCTCACCAGGGGTATATTCAGACGGATGGAACGGGTCAGGTTGGTCGAGACGTCCACTTCCGCGGGCAGGACCTCGGAAAAGGCCGGCACCAGCAAAAGGTCATCGAAAGTAAGTCCATCCAGCTTGATTCGGTCAACCGACATAATGAACACTCCTTGAGGACGCGGCCGCCAGCCCAAGCCCCTCGAGCAGGCCGGCGTCGGTGACGATCAGTTCCCGGGCCGAAAAAAAGTTCATTATCTCCAGCACCACGACCGTGCCGGCCACGATGATATCCGCCCGATCAGCCGGTAGTCCGGGCAACGAGGCCCGGCCGGCCGAAGGCAATCCCCTCATTTTTTCGAGCAACTTTTCCAGGGTCGTCCGCTCCAGGCGATAATTGTCGATCAACTCGGGATGGTATTCGGTCATTTTCTGGGCCATGGCCGCCAGGGTGGTCGCGGTCCCGGCCGTGCCCACCAGGGTCGAAGCACCCAGTCCGACCGCCAGGTCGGCCAATCCCCGTGAGAGGGCCGCCGCCGCCTCGTCCCGTAGAGCCGTCATCTCCTCGTCTCGAGGCGGATCATGGAGCAACCGGCTCTCGGTCAAGGCCACCGCGCCCAGTTCCAGACTCACGGCTCTTTCCATCCGGCCGAACCCGGCCAGTATGAACTCGGTACTGCGCCCGCCCAGGTCGAAGATCAGCGCTGATTCCGGGACCGGGTTCAAGGCGGTCAGAACCCCGGCCAGCGTAAGTTCGGCTTCCTCTTGTCCAGTCAGGAGCCAGGTCCGGCAACCCAGTTCCCTTTCCACCAGGGACAGAAAATCACGGCCGTCCGACGCTTCGCGCACGGCCATGGTCGCGCCGACCAGGATTTCTTCCGCCTCGAGGCTTCGAGCCAGCCGGGCGAACCGGCCTAGGGTAGTCCGGGTCCGGGCCGCGGCTTCAGGGTTCAAAGGCTGGCCGGGTTTGAGGGCCTGACCCAGGCGCGTCGCCTCCTGGGTGACAAAATGTCTTTTCAGGCCTCTGTCCTGGACCGAAGCCACCAGCAGGCGAACCGTATTCGATCCCAAATCAATAGCCGCGACGGGCGCCGTTCTCGGCGCCGGCATGGAGGCAGGACTCATGAGCATTGCCGTTCAGGCCGACCGGGAGGCCTTCGGAAGCCCCGGCGCGGTCAAGGCCTTTCATAGCAAATGACTTCGGCCAAGGCAAGAGGTTTCTACCACTAGATGTTGGGCTTTGGTGATTTATTCATCCAGAATTTGGGTGCATCACCCCGCGGGTGCGGCCAAGTCGGGCGCACGCAGTGCGCCCCTACAAATTCACGGGCGCACCGGGCGCACGGCTGTGCGCCCCTAGTGCGCCTGCGGGCGCACACGAACAGGGAGGTGCAAGTCCTCTCCAGACATTCGCACTCCGGTCTGTATCCGAGGGAAACTGCGTCACCGCGAGGTGGGGTGGG
>JBFMAW010000043.1:0-46425 GCA_040755515.1 Thermodesulfobacteriota bacterium
CGAGGGCGATTAAGCCCCGGCCTGGGGTGAGGGTGGAACCACTTGAATTTACTTCAAGTGGCGGGAGAGGGACAGCCCTCTCCCGCCGAGTAAAAAGTCGGTTTTCGACTTTTTACGAGGTTATCAACCTTAAGGCTCTCGCTTCATCGCTCCTTTTATCGCCCGAATCCGTTCTTGGAAGATCTCGACAAGAGTCTTCAGCCTCTCCGTGTTCATATCCACCGATCGGGCGACCGCCTCGTCAAGATATTAATCTCCCTTTTGCCGCGTGATCACTTTTTCCAGTCCTGACTGGGTTGTGGCGCCGTGCCTTCGACGGGCCATTTCGGATACCCGCTTCCCCTTGGATGGACAAGTCTCGGCGGATGGTCGTTTGGCGCCTCTTTAACGCTTGCTCAGCCCGACTTTGAACTCTTCACCCCGACTTTTACCGGGTGAACCGCAATCAAGAGCGCCGCTTCGATTTACGGGTCCGCTTGGAAACGTCATACGGTTTGGAGTTCACGAAGACGTTGTTTCCGAATATCTTGTTTCGAAGAGCCTTTTCGAGATGGGTGCGCATCAAATTGGCGGCTAGCGGCAGGTCCGTGTGAGCGATGGCGTCGATAATCGCCAAGTGCTCTTGAGAGTGAACGCGTCGCGGTGGGCGTTTCAGCGCCTGCCGGTACTCGATCAACCGACGTAGTTGATTGATTCGTCGAACTGACTGAAGGACGAAGCGGTTATGGGACCATTTGGCCAGGGTCTCGTGGAACTGACAGTTGGCGACGAACAACTCGATGGCCGTCATGGTTTCAAAACCACCATCGGTTATGAATTGCTGTTGGAGTCTCAACGATTCCAGTTCAGTGGAATCGGCCTTGAATCCGCTGCTCAGAAGCCCCGTCGGCTCTATGGCGGCGCGGAACACGTAACTCTCTTCGTAAGCCTCGGGCGAGTCGATCATCGCCTGGAAGCGCCATCCATATCCGATGGATTTCCGAACCCACCCTTCTTGTTGTATGCGCGACAGCACCTTGCGCAAAGAACTGCGCGAGGTCCGATATAGGCGCATCATATCAACTTCGTTCACCATATCCGGCAAACGATGGGTCAAGCGGTCCTCAGCAATTCGTAAATATAGAGGGTCGTCCGGCTGGGAGGCGAACTGCTGCGCGATATCGGCCAGAGTATGCGAATCTTTGTTTAAGAAAAAACCGCGGTTGAGATCGTGAGTTACAATCCCAAGGCCCGCCAGATGACGCAAAGCCATGTTGATCGGTGAGCGCGAAGTGCCGATTTGCTCCGCCAGATAACTCTCTGTCAGGCGTTCCCCGGCCTTGAGGTTTTCACGACGCACATAGGCTACGATTTCTCGGACGACGTGGGCCTGAAGAGAGGTCAGCTTCATGGCTGAAGGCGGAGGGAGCATTACCAGTCTTTCCATTTTAGGGCGTCCACCATCTCATCATTTACTATCTCGTTGAAATCGTTCTCAAGGGCAGGCTTGACCTTCAAGCTGTTTCTACTCAACAAAACGAGCGCCGGCGCCATGCCTCCTTCATTCTAGAATACCATAGTTCCAGCTTGATTTATATCGGATCGAGGGCATTGTCCGGCGATTTACCCTACGGGACAATCACCTTTGTTCTAACTCTGAAAAAAATAAGTTGACAAATTGCATTTTGTAAGAATAATATGCAATCCATCTAAGGCCAGTCGCTGACCCCTTGGGCCAAGGGAGTCCCAGATGCCGCGAGTAACCGAACCTCTATCCGGACATGATCTTCGTATTGCCCCGGTAAGGGCCGCCCTCGAGGCGTCCTGCCCGGGCGCCTTTGAACGCCTGCCGTTAACGAGCCGCGTTTTTACCGAAAACCTGGTACGCCTAAGCGATCCAACGCGGTTAGATGAGTTTCTAAAGCAAATCCTACAAGGCCGAAGCGATTATGACTTTCCATTCTTTCCGGCTCGTGTGATTCTGCAGGACCTACTGGGTACGCCCGCCTTGGTCGACTTGGCCGGACTACGCGAAGCGGTGGCCGAAGCCGGCGGTGATCCGATGCAAGTGAATCCAGTCGTCCCGACGCAACTCGTCGTCGATCACTCGCTCAATGTCGATCTGGGTGGAATGGCCCGCGACGCAATGCGGCAGAACATGGCGATCGAACGGAGTAAGAATGCCGAGCGCTTCGAGTTCCTGGCCTGGGCCAAGCGCGCGTTCCGCAATATCGAGATCGTGATGCCCGGCAACGGCATCCTTCACCAGATTAATTTAGAGCGCCTGTCACCCGTGGTGCAGGTCAAGGATGGCGTGGCCCTGGCCGATACTCTGGTGGGGACCGACAGTCATACCACCATGATCAACGCTCTGGGTGTGGTGGGCTGGGGCGTGGGCGGCATCGAAGCCGAATCGGTCATGCTGGGGCGGCCGATCTGGATGCGTCTTCCCCAGATAATCGGTGTGGAGATCAAAGGTTCACGACGGCGGGGAGTTCAAGCCACCGATCTCGTGCTGGCCCTGACCGAATTCCTGCGCGGCCAACGTGTCGTGGGATGCATACTCGAGTTCCATGGCCTTGGCGTGTCGCAACTGTCGCTGCCCGACCGCGCCACGATCTCCAACATGGCCCCTGAATTCGGTGCAACCGCGGCGATGTTCGCCATCGATGAGCAAACGCTGGACTTTCTGCGTCTCACCGGGCGTCCCCCGGCCCAGGTGCAACTCGTCGAGGCTTACGCCCGCGAACAGGGTTTGTGGGCGGATACTCTTGGCCGGGCCGAATACAGCCGACGCTTGAGTTTCGACCTCGCGCACGTGGGACGGTCCTTGGCCGGCCCCGCCAACCCACATCAGCATATCCCGTTGGAGCGGATCAAGGAGCATGGCCTGGCCCAGGCCCCGGCGGAAAGCGACAAATGCGCCGTCGGGAGGACGCTGCCGGAAGGCGCGGTGGTGATCGCCGCGATCACCAGTTGCACCAATACTTCCAACCCGCGCAATATGATCGCCGCCGGACTCGTTGCCCGTAAGGCCACGTCGCTCGGATTGCAGCGCAAACCCTGGGTCAAGACTTCATTGGCGCCAGGATCGAAGGCGGTCGAAAAATACCTGCGCTCGGCCGACCTGATGGCGCCACTCGAGGCTCTGGGGTTCGGCCTCGTCGGTTTTGGCTGCACTTCGTGCAATGGCATGTCGGGACCGTTATCTCCAGACATCGAGAACGAAATTATTACCCATCAACTGCATACCGCCGCCGTGCTTTCGGGCAACCGTAACTTCAACGGCCGCATCCATCCGCGGGTGAAAGACGCGTTCCTGGCCTCGCCCGCCCTGGTTGTCGCCTACGCTATCGCCGGTGTGATCAACATCGACATCGAAAACGAAACCTTGGCCACGGATAAGCAAGGACAACCGGTGACTCTCGCGGATCTCTGGCCGTCGGATGAGGCGATAGACGCTGTTCTGGTGGAGCATGTGCGGGCCGAACAATTCAGCGCCGTCTATGACGCGATGTTTGTTCCCGGTTCAGACAGCGGTGAGAATAAAACTGTGTCGCCGCTCTACGCCTGGCGGGAAGACAGCACATACATCCGCCGCCCGCCCTATTGGCGGAAATCGCTCACCACCCCTCCAACCGGACGCAACATGCGAGCCCTCGCCGTGCTGGGAGACAATGTCACCACGGACGATCTTTCTCCATCGGGCGCCATTCTTACCGACAGCGCGACCGGTCGGTATCTCCTGGCCCGCGGTATCGCGCCGGCGGACTTCAACTCGTACGGCACCCGGCGCGGCGATCACGTCGTCGCCATGCGCGCCACCTTGGCCAACAATCGCCTGAGGAACGAAATGACGCCCGGCGTGGAGGGTTCGTTCACGCGGCTGGCGCCGGATGGCGACATCATGCCTCTGTTCGACGCCGCGCAAGTATATCTCGAGCGCGGTCAGGAGTTGATTATTGTCGCGGGGAAGAACTATGGTTGCGGATCGTCCAGAGATTGGGCGGCCAAAGGCGTTCGGTTGCTAGGCGTTCGCGTCGTCGTCAGCGAAGGCTTTGAAAGAATCCATCGCGCCAACCTCGTCGGCCTAGGGGTATTGCCTCTCGAATTCGAGGCGGGCACGACTCGCCAGACGCTCGGCATCAAAGGCTCCGAGACCTTCGACCTTGAAGGTTTGTGCGAGCCGCCCGATCCCGGCTCCATCCTGACCTTGGCTATCACCCGGCCAGACGGCGGTGTCCGCCTGGCGGCGGTGAAGTGCCGCATCGACACCTCCGAAGAAGGCCAAATATTCCAAGCCGGCGGCTTGTTACCCCGTATCGCCGAAGAATTCCGACTGGCCGGACCGCGTCTCCTATCCTCACCACCCCTTATCAGGAGTGAAGTCCCATGACCCAGTTACGTATTCCAGCCGTCTATATGCGCGGCGGCACCAGCAAGGGCGTTTTTTTCCTGGCCGGCGATCTCCCCGTGGATTCATTCGAGCGAGATCGCGTTCTGTTGCGTGTGATCGGCAGCCCGGACCGTTATGGCAAGCACATCGACGGTATGGGCGGCGCCACCTCGAGTACCAGCAAAGTGGTCATTCTGTCGAAATCGACTCGTCCCGACTGTGACGTGGACTATCTTTTCGGCGCCGTCGCCATCGACAGGCCGGTTATCGACTGGTCCGGTAACTGCGGCAACCTCACTTCAGCGGTGGGACCGTTCGCCATCGGTACGGGGCTGGTGGCGACTCCCGCGCAGGGGACGGCGACGGTACGCCTGTGGCAGGCCAATATCGGCCAGAGGATCATCGCGCACGTGCCGATGAAAGACGGCGAGGTGTTGGAAGAAGGGGACTTCGAACTCGACGGCGTGGCCTTCCCCGCTTCGGAAGTGAAACTCGAATTCCTGGACCCCGGAGCCGATAGGGGCGACGGCCGGGGCGGGGCCATTTTTCCCACAGGCCAGCGTATTGAATGGCTGGACGTACCGGGTGTCGGGAAGTTCGAAGTGACGCTCATCAATGCCGGCCTCCCGACGATCTTCGTCGAAGCCGAGAGCTTGGGTCTGCGCGGCGACGAACTGCAAGGCGACGTCAATGGCAACGCCGATCTTCTCGCCCGCGCCGAGGCCATTCGCGCCCAGGGCGCCGTGGCCATGGGCCTGTTGTCAAACGCCGCCGAGGCAACCGCCAAGCGTCCGCACAGTCCGAAGCTCGCCTTCGTCGCCAAACCGTTGAGCTATACGGCTTCGGACGGCAAGGTGATCAGCGCCGACAGCATCGATCTGCTGGCCCGTATTTTCTCCATGGGTTCACTACATCACGCGATGACCGGAACCGGGGCCGTGGCGATTGCCGCCGCCGCCTCCATCCCCGGCACCTTGGTCCACGGGGTCGGTCCCGCTGGCGCCGACGGTCTCGTGCGATTCGGCCATCCCTCGGGGGTGTTGTGTGTGGGGGCCGAGGCGCATGAGACGAACGGTCAATGGGTGGTGACCAAGGTTCTGATGAGCCGAAGCGCGCGTCGACTGATGGAAGGCTGGGTCCGTATCCCTCGCTCTTAAGGAGACCGTCATGGAACCGGCATCACCAGATGTCTTGCGCGAGTTGGCACCCACCGGAGTGCTTCGCGCGGCAATCAACCTCGGCAATCCGGTTCTGGCAAGGAAGGTTCCGACGAGCGGTGAGCCCATTGGTGCGTCGGTTGATTTAGCGCGCGAACTCGGACGCCGTCTTGGCGTTCCGGTAAAGCTGGTGATGTTCGATGCCGCCGGTAAGGTTTTCGAGGCCGTCATGTCCAACACATTGGATGTGGTCTTCCTGGCCATCGACCTGACCCGTGCCGCCGAAATTCTTTTCACGGCGCCCTATGTCACCATCGAAGGGACCTACATCGTTCGCGACGGTTCTTCCTTTCACGCGATAGAAGACTTTGATCGACCGGGGGTGCGCATTGCCGTCGGAAAAGGAGCCGCCTATGACCTCTTCCTGACCCGAACGCTCAAACATGCCGAATTGGTCCGGAGCGACACTTCCTCCGGCGCCGTCGAGCTGTTTGTCGAGGTCGGGCTGGATGCCGCCGCAGGCGTGAGGCAGCCCTTGTTCAATTACGCCCGGACTCACCAAGGGGTTAGAGTCATAGATGGACGGTTTACCACGATCGAACAGGCGATGGGGACGCCGAATGGACGCCCCGGGGCGAGGCAATATCTTCAGTTGTTCGTCGAGGCCATGAAGGCTGGCGGTTTCGTCGCCGCCGCGCTGGAACGAAGCGGACAACATGAGGCCGGCGTCGCTCCGCTTTCGGTTTTAGAAGTAAGGCAAACGAAATCCAGAGGCAACGTATAATAAATTAATTTGCGGTCTTTGCATCAAGGCTTGTCCGTTCGGGAAAAGGTCCAAATTTACTACCGGTAAACGCTAAATTGATACTGCTGTTTTCGAAGATAGGACAACAATCGAAAGAAAAAGGGAGGATGCTAACATGAAATGGTCCGGCCTACTCAAACTTACAATCGCGGCTTTAGCCATGGGGCTCATTTTAGCCCATTGGTCGCCGGCGGGCGCCTGGGAAATGACGGATCAGGGTGAATGCATTGCCGGATCCAACCCTGGCGGCGGTTGGGACGCCATTTGTCGTTACTCTTCAGCCGTTCTCCAGAAAACCGGTCTGGTCAAGCCTAAAATCTATGTCACCAACATGCCAGGAGGCAGTGGCGCAGTGGCCATTGCCAATGTCGTGGCCAAAAGGAAAGGAGACCCTAACCTGATCGTCGCTTGTTCCAACGCCTTGACCTTCACCATTGCCATGAAGAGGACCCCTCACAATTATAATGACGTTATTCCCATCGCGCAGATCGGCATTGAGATAGGTGGGCTCTGGGTCAAGCCGGATTCCAAGTATAAGACCCTGAAAGATGTGATTGAATCGCTCAAGACCGATCCAAAGTCGGTATCCTTTGCCGGCGGTTCGGCGCCCGGCAGTCTGGACCATATTAAAGTGGCTCTATTCGCCAAGGCTATTGGTGTGGAACCGACTAAAATCCTGTATGTTCCTTTCCAGGGTGGAGGCGAGGCTTTGACCGCCACTCTAGGCGGCCATACTGAAGTTGCTATTTTGGACATCTCTGAAGTGGCCGGCCAATTGGAAGCAGGCAACATTCGCGGCCTGACGGTATTGTCGGAAAAACGCTCGAGCAAATTCAAAGACATTCCCAGCGCTTACGAACAGGGTGTGAAAGTCGATTTTCCTGTTTGGCGAGGTGTTTACATGGCGCCTGGCGTCCCGGCCGACGCTGTAAAATTCTGGATCGAAACGCTCCAGAAAATGGTCAAGACAAAAGAATGGGACGCGGAGCGGGAAAAGTTGGGCTGGGAAGCTTCGTATAAGTTCGGAGACGAATTCACCAAGTCCGTCAAGGAGGAGGATATCAGATACCAAGCTTTGTTGAAGGAACTAGGATTCCTTAAATAAGTGAAGGATATTCTATAATAAATATCCGTAATCCCGCGGTTGACCTGAACATGTCTCAGGCAAGTGCATACGCCGGGCTTATCCCCGCCATCTTTTAGCTCAGCCGCTTACTGGGCGTGGAAAAATGGCGATGTGACAGCGGAATATTCTTAATACGAATTATGAGTTTTCGCTATATGTAAGCCGTAGCGAAAACTCCAAACAACTTAATTTATGCTTCCCTTGATAATTACAAAGCCATAAAGAAGCAGAAGCGCAGCCACCAATACACCGCCGTATATGGCCATTGATCTGGTTTTCAGGTGATTGGCCAGGCCGCGAAAATTCAATCTGAGATGAGCGCTAGCCGCAACGATCATCACCAGACCGATAAGCTTGTGCACGGGGCGTATATGAATGGCCAACGAAGACTGTTCGACAAAGAACATCATGAGGCCGGATGTCGCCATCCCGAGAAAACAGACCGCCAGAGACACGGCCACGATTCTTCTTGGCATCGTAGACCTCCTGCTTAACCAATTATTTCAAACGACAATTTTGTCCAGGTCAAGATATTAATTCGGCGATGGCTGCCTATTGGCCCGAGGCCGGGTTCCTGGCGACTATGCTTTCACCTTAAGCCGGTATCGCGGCGGTTGTCGCCTTTGGCCGGCTTGTCTTACCTCCAGGTTCGGCGCGTCGCCGCTTCGAACTTCATTCTCCATGAAAGGAGATCTGGCGGCCCAGCCCTAGGCTGACTCGAGAGCCATGATCGTCATTGAATAGCGGGACCGGGCAATTTCCTGAAATTGACCGTGTAGTTGAATCCGAGTCCGTACCGCGCGCACTGACGGAAGTCCGCGGCCTAGACCAACTCGATCATCTCGGGCAGGGGAACGAAGTCGGGATCACCCAGGTTCTGTTCCGTGAGGGACGACAGTCCATCCGGGCGGAGCACCCGATTGATTTCCCGCAGGCGCGCGCCGCGGGCGAGGCCAGGCCTGGATTGACTTGGGACCGGGCTTGGTCTAAGTTAAATTATGATAAACCCGCGCCCAGGCCAGCCCACGACCAGGCTAGACATCAACCCCCAACGTTCCGCCCGCCTGGACAACCTGCTGGACAAGCTCAAGGCGAGGGGACTGCGCATGACCCCGCAACGATTGAGCATCCTGCGCACTCTGGTCATGCATTCCGGCCACCCCACCGTGGAGGAACTGCACCGGATTCTGACCATCGATTATCCCTCCATGAGCTTGGCCACGGTTTATAAAACCATCACCCTTCTCAAAATGATGGGCGAAGTCCTGGAACTCGAGTTCAGCAATCGTGACAACCGCTTCGACGGCAACAACCCCCGCCCCCACCCCCATCTCATCTGCACAAGCTGCCGTCGGATATTCGATCCACTGATTCCAGACCTTAGTCGGATAATTGAGGAACTGAGCCGCAAGACAGGGTACTCGGTCACTTCCCACCGCCTGGACTTCTATGGACTCTGCCCTGATTGCCAGAGGGCTCGTTAAAAATTTTTTTCTTGCATTGGAAAATCATTTTCTATAGATAATGATTATTATTTGATCCGGCGTCCCGGCAGCAGGGTGGGGACTCTCTCCCAGCGGGGCTTCTGCCGGCGTGGCGCCAGGAACCTTAAACCCTAGGAGGATGACATGGATAACCAGAAAAAGACCATGACTACGGCTTTCGGCATCCCCGTTGGCGACGACTTGAATAGCCTAACCGCCGGCCAGCGCGGCCCGGTGCTCATGCAGGACGTGCATCTCTTGGAAAAGCTGGGCCATTTCGACCGGGAGCGCATTCCGGAACGGGTGGTCCACGCCAAGGGGGCGGGGGCCTACGGCGTCTTCGAGTGCACCGCGGACGTGGCCCGCTACACCAAAGCCAAATTCCTCACCCCGGGCAAGAAGACCGACGTGTTCGTGCGCTTCTCCACGGTGGGTGGGGAAAAAGGTTCGGCGGACGCCGAACGCGATCCTCGCGGCTTCGCGGTGAAATTCTACACCGAAGAGGGCAACTACGACCTGGTGGGCAACAACACGCCCGTGTTTTTCATCCGCGATCCGCTCAAGTTCCCGGATTTCATCCACACCCAAAAGCGTCACCCCGGCAACAACTGCAAGGATCCAGACATGTTCTGGGACTTCTTATCCCTGACCCCCGAGTCCATTCACCAGGTGACTATCTTGTTCTCGGACCGAGGCACCCCGGCCACCTACCGGAACATGAACGGTTACTCGAGCCACACCTTTGTCTGGTATAACGACCAAGGCGAGCGCTTCTGGGTGCAGTATCACCTGAAAACCGACCAGGGCATCAAAAACTTCACCCGGCAGGAGGCCGCGGCCATGCGCGCCAAGGACCCGGACCATGCCACCCGCGACCTGTACGAAGCCATCGCCCGCCAGGACTTCCCTTCCTGGACCCTGGAAGTGCAGATCATGTCCTACGAGGAGGGTCTCAAATACCGTTTCGACATCTTGGATATCACCAAGGTCTGGCCCCACGCCGACGTGCCGCCCCTGGTGGCCGGCAAGCTGACTCTCAACCGCAATCCCGTAAACTACTTCGCCGAGGTGGAACAGGCCGCCTTCTGCCCCGGCAACCTGGTGCCGGGCATCGCCGCCTCGCCGGACAAAATGCTCCAGGCCAGGCTCTTCTCCTACCATGACACCCACCTCCATCGTTTGGGCCCCAACTATCACCTCATCCCGGTCAACGCACCCAAGCACCGACCCGAAACCAGCTATCAGCGCGACGGTTTCATGCGCGTGGATGACGGCGGAGGCAACGGTCCCAACTATTGGCCCAACAGCTTCGGTGGTCCGGCCCCGGACGCCGCGGCCCAAGAGCCGCCCTTCCCGGTGGAAGGCCTGGCCGGCCGCCGGCCTTACTAGCACGAAAATGACGATTTTGTCCAGGCCGGCGCGCTCTACTCCAAGGTCATGAGGGAGCAGGACCGGATCAACCTGGTCGGGAATATCGTGGAGCATCTGGCCGGGGCCCGGAAGCGCATCCAATTGCGTCAGACCGCGCTTTTCTACAAGGCCAACCAGGATTACGGCACCCGGGTGGCCCTGGGCCTCGATCTGCCGTTGGATGAAGTCAAGCGCCTGGCGGCCATGAGTCAGGAAGACCGGGCCAAGGCCACGGCGGCCTGATCGGATTGACCCCGGCGCGTAAAAGGAATACCCTTCTCCCCGGAAATCCCTGCCCGGCCTATACCAGGCCGAGCCTCACTTCAGTCCAGGAGGACGATCATGGCCAAAGCCGAGAACAAGGACAAACGGCGGGAGAAGGTCATCGAGGTTCTGAACAAGGCCCGGGCCATGGAGCTTTACGCCATCTCCCAATACATGAACCAGCACTACACTCTGGACGGCCTGGACTATGGCGAGTTGGCCAAAAACATGAAGCTCATCGCCATCGACGAGATGCGTCACGCCGAACGGTTCGCGGAACGCATCAAGGAGTTGGGCGGCGAGCCTGCCACCGACCTGGCGGACAAGGTTCAGAAGGGCCAGGACGTGCGCCAGATATTCTCCTTTGACGCCAACCTGGAAGACGACACCATGGACGCCTACAATCAGTTTCTCCAGCTCAGCCGGGAGCTGGGTGACAATGTAAGCGCCAAGCTCCTCGAGGCGATTATCGACGAGGAGCAGATCCACTTCAACCACTTCGACAACGTGGCCGGCCACATCGCCAACCTGGGCGACGTGTACCTGTCCAAGATAGCCGGCACTCCCTCCTCCACCGGCCCGGCCTCCAAAGGTTTCGTGATCCCCGGGCTGGGCGGAGCCTAGTCCGGCGGCTCCTTTTCCCAGCCCGGACGACCGAAACGCCCCACCGACGCGGGGCGTTTTCATAGAAGAAAGAGCGGGGCTTAATGTCCAATATACCGCCGCTGGGCAAAACCGCCAGGACATTCGCCTGACTAGGGGCAGGGGCGGCGTGGACGTGACCTTTCTAGCAACGACTCGACCAAGATTCGGCCTCGCTCGAGACGGCTTCGATCACGTATTCGATCTCTTCGTCTTTCAGGCCGGGATACAAGGGCAGCGTGACCGTGGCGTCGCCGATGGCCTCGGCCACGGGATAGTCGCCGCGCCGGAAGCCGAATTGGCGGGCATAGTAATCCAAGAGATGCACGGCCCGGTAGTTGACGGCCACGCCCACTCCCCGTTCCTGCAAACCGGCCAGAAAGGCGTCCCGCCGGTCCGGCGGCGCGTGAACGGTGAAGAGGTGCCGGGCGTGTTTCACCCCGGGCAGATCGCTCATCAGCCCTAGGCCGGGCGCCCGGCTGAAAGCGTCCCGATACCGCCGGGCGATCTCCTCCCGTCGCCGCCAGCGGTCCTCCACCCGGTCCAACTGTCCGATCAGCAGGGCGGCCTTGATATTGTCCAGGTTGGCTTTCCAGCCCAGGACGGACATGTCCCAATGCCGGTACAACTTGGTGTACCTGTCGGCGGCCGACTTGTCCATGCCGTGGAGCCGCAGGCGGCGGAGCAGGTCGGCCTTCCGGTCATCGTTGGTGGCGATGGCCCCGCCTTCGCCCGAAGTAATATTCTTAGTGGCGTAAAAGCTCAAACACGCGGCTTCTCCCAAGCGCCCGGGCCTCACGCCGTCGCGTTCGCCCTCGAGGCAGTGGGCCGCGTCCTCGATGACTATCAGGCCGCGGCGGTCGGCGATCCACCGGATCTCTTTCATGTCGCTCATCTGGCCGTACAGGTGCACGGGCAGGATGGCCCTGGTGCGGGGCGTGATCTTTTCCTCGATTCGGCCGGCGTCCAGGTTGCCGGTCCGTTTCTCGACGTCCACGAAGACCGGCGTGGCGCCGGCGTGCAGGACGGCGTTGCTCGAGGCGATAAAGGTCATGGGCGTGGTTATGACTTCGTCGCCCGGGCCTATGCCCCAGGCCAACAGGCTCAAGTGCAAGGCCTGGGTGCAGCTCATGACCCCGACCACGTGCTTCACTCCCAGGTAAGCGGCCAGCTTTTTCTCGAAGGCGGCCGTCACCTCGCCCGTGGTCAGGAAAGTGGACCGCAGGACCTCGGTCACCCGTTCGATGTCCGACTCTTCCAGGCTATGCCGATAAAAATCCACTTTCATGAATGTATTCGACCCTCCCGGTCGTTCAAGCCTTCATGGTCTTTGAGCGTCCAGCCAGGCCTGAAAAACCAGGACGTCCCAAAGATAGTAATGCCAGTCCCGCTTCAGGGAAAGGTGTTCCTTCCATTTGGTCAGTATGGGTTCGGGGTGGAAATAGCCGTCCCGCCGCAAGCGCGATTCGCTTAAGAGTTCCTCGGCCCATTCCTTCAGCGGGCCGCGCAGCCACTGGCCCAAAGGCACGCCGAAGCCGGTCTTGGGCCGGTCCCAGAGTTCGGGCGGCACGTACTTGGACAATATCCGCCGCAATATCCACTTGCCCTCTCCGTTCCGAACCATGACCCGGCTGGGCAGGGTGGCGGCGAATTCCACCACCCGATGGTCAATCATCGGCACCCGGGCTTCGAGGGCCACGGCCATGCTGGCCCGGTCCACCTTGACCAGGATGTCGTCCGGGTGGTAGCTGATCAGGTCCAGGTACATCATCCAGCGCAGGAAATCGCTCACCTGGGCCTGCCGGGCTTCGTCGGTGAAAGCCGTCGGCGGCTCGACCGCGCCGATGACTATTTCCGCCGGTCTCTTGAAATGCGAGGTCAAGCGGCGATAGATCTGCCGCGGCGATTCGGCCCCGAGTATCTCGGCCACTTTGTGGATGGTGTCGCCGGGATCGCGGTGGCGCAGCGCCTCGGGCAACAAAGGTCCCAGGAGTTTGAACAGGCGGGTCCAGGTGGGCGGCGGGATACTGGTCAGAGTCCTGGCCGCGACGGGTTTCAGGGGCACGGGCAGCCAACTGCCGTAAGACCAGAGGCGGGGGGCGTCGAAGTACCTTGTGTATCCGGCGAATATTTCATCGCCGCCGTCGCCGGACAGGCTCACCGTCACGTGCCGGCGCGTCAGCTCGGCCACCAGATAGGTCGGTATCTGGGACGAATCGGAAAAAGGCTCGTCGAACAGAACCGGCAGCTTGGGAATCACCTCCAGCGCCTGCCGCCCGGTGACGTACATTTCGGTGTGGTCGGTGCCCAGATGCCGGGCCACGGCCTGGGCGTGATGGGCCTCGTTGAATATCTCCTCGGGGAAGCCGATGGTGAAGGTCTTGACCGGGCCGGAGCCGGCCGCGGTCATCAGGGCCACGATGGTCGAGGAATCAATGCCGCCGGACAGAAAAGCGCCCAGGGGCACGTCGGCGATCATCCGGCAGCGCACGGCTTCGAGCAACAATTCCTCGACCTTGTCCGCGGCCTCTTGATCCGACCCCGGGAAAGGCCGCCGGACCCCGGCTTCGGCCACCTCCTTGGCTGACCAGAAAGCTTGGGGCCGTAACGCGGCAGAGTCTCCACCCTCGACCAGAGGGGAAAACGAGGCCGGCGCCGTTTCCTCCGGCGATACGGTCAGTATGGTGCCGGGCATCAGGGTGTAGACGCCGCGGTAAATCGAGTAAGGCGAAGGGATGTAGTTGTGGCGCAGGAAAAGAGCCAGGACGTCCCGGTCCACCTGACCGTTCCAGGCCGGATGGGCGCGCAGGGCCTTCAGCTCCGAACCGAACAGGAATACGCCGTTCATCCAGCCGTAGTACAGCGGCTTGATGCCCAGGCGGTCCCGGACCAGATGGAGACGTCTTTCCTTTCGGTCCCAGAGGGCGATAGCGAACATGCCCACGAAGCGGGCCACCGCCGCCTCGAGCCCCCATTCCTCCAACGCGGCCAGGATGACTTCCGTGTCGGACCGGCCGCGAAATCGGCGGCCCAGGCCTTCGAGGTCCCGGCGCATGTCCGTGAAGCTGTAGACTTCCCCGTTATAGGCGATGACGTAGCGGCCGCCGGCCGAAATCATGGGCTGATGGCCTTCCGGGGACAAATCGATGATGGACAGGCGGCGATGCCCCAAGGCCAGGCCGACTTCCGGCTCGATCCAGACCCCGGCGTCGTCCGGCCCCCGGTGCCTGATGGCCTCGGCCATGCGGCCAACGGTTTCGGTCAACCGGTCCGGGCCGGCGGACCCGTGGGGGGCCATGAATCCGGTGAGGCCGCACATTGTTTCAGCTCACCTTCTATTAACCAACGGGCGCTTCCCTTCTTCCAGCAATCGCCTGTAGGAAACTTCGTACCGCCGGGTCACCGCGTCCAGCGAATAGTGCCGGCTGATCCTCGAACGGCCGGCCAGGCCTAGGGCCATTCTCTGTTCAGACGGCCAGGCCAAAAGGGCCAGGCAGGCGCCGGCCAGGGCCGCCGGGCTCCGCGGCGGCACAACCAACCCGGCCCGGTCGACCAGGCGGGCCGAGTCACCCACGTCGGTGACCACGCAGGGCACGCCGCAGGCCATGGCCTCGCCGACGACGTTGGAAAAGCCTTCAGCCCGACTCGAAGCCGATACGGCCAGGTCCAGGGCCGCGGTCAGGCGAGGCACGTCCTCGCGCCGGCCTAGAAGATGTACCCGGCCGGCCAGGCCCAAGGCCTCCACTCGGCCGCTCAGGGCCGGATTATATTGGTCCACTCGCTGTCCGGCCAGTAAAAAACATATCTCCGGTCTTTCCCGCTGGATCATGGCCGCGGCCTCGAGGAAGCCGGCGTGGTCTTTCATGGGATGGAACCGGCCTATCAAGCCGATTAAGAGCTTGTCTTGCGTCAAACCCAGTTCGGTCCGGACGGACACCCGCGCCGCCGGGTCAGGCTTGAAGACCTCGAGGTCGAAACCATTGGGTATGACCAGACCGGCCGCGGCCGCGTATCCCATTCGCCTATGCTGGGCCTCGCTGGCCTGGGAATTGTTGATCAACAGGTCCACGGTCGGAGACAGCCAGGCCCCCAGGCGGATCACCGCCCTGGTCAGGGAACGATCCTGCTTCGAGTCGGAAAGCGACTGACGGATGTTCCAGGCCACCGGCGGCCGATTGGGCAGGAATCGCGCGGTCAGCGAGGCGGCCAGGTTGCCGTGGTACATCCAGCCTTGAATCAGGTGGGGGTTGAATTCCCGGGCGGCCTTGATCAGCCGGATGACCGCGGCGGGGCCTGGCGGCCGGCCAAGCCCGAGGCCGATATTTTTCAGCCAGACCCCCTGGGCCTCGAGCCGGGCCTGCAATTCCGAACGGCCGGTCAGTACCACGACTCCGGGCCGAAAAGCCGCCCGGTCCAGGCGGCCGATGAGCTGGCAAAGCATCATTTCCGCGCCGCCGGTGGACAGGCCGGTGATGACGAAAAGAATCCTGGTCCTGACGGTCATACGCCGCGGCCTTCGACCGCTCACCCATCCGCCTGAAGGGAATTCAAAGCTTCTTCGGTCCGGTCAATCAAGGCGTTAAGGGAAAACTCGCTTATAATCCTCTGCCGGCCGATCAGGCCCAGCGTTTCCTTCGGCTGGGACAGGACCGCGGACATGGCCCGTTCCAGGGCCTCGGGATCGCCCGGTCCGACCACTTGACCGGCCCGGCCGACCAGCCAGTTCGAATCGCCCACGTCCGTGGCCACCACCGGGACGCCGCAGGACATGGCTTCGCTCAAAGTGTTGCTGAAGCCCTCGCTCGTAGAACAAGAGACCGCCACGTCCAGGGCGTTATAGACGGCCGCCATGTCCGGGCGGTCCCCGGCCCAGATCAAGCGCCGGCCCAGACCTAGCTCGGCCGCCAGGTTTTTTAACCCGGTCAGGAGAGGTTCGGGACCGCCGCCCACGCAGACGAACCGCGCCAGCGGCTGCCGCGAACCCAGCCGGGACGCGGCCCGGAGGAAAGCGGCGTGGTCCTTGACCGGATCGACCCGGGCCACCAGGCCGACCAATTGTTCTTCTTCCGCGACTCCCCATTCCCGGCGCAGCCGCCGGCCGGCTTCCCGGTCGGGCCGGAAGAGATCGGTATCCACGCCGTTGGGTATGACCAGGCTCCGTCCGGGGCGATAACCCAGGCGGCGATGATGTTCCAAGCCGAAGCGGGAATTGGCGATCAACAGCGGCACGGTCGGCGAGACCAGGGCCCCCCACCAGAACGGCAGCGCATGATACCAGTTCAGACTCATGTCCGAAGCCCTGACGCCCCAGACCAGACGAACGCGCCGGTTCAGCCGAACGGCCAGCCAGGCCATGACGTTGGCCAGGTTCATGGCGCTGTAGAGTATGAACCGTCCCCTTCCCCTGGTCAGGCCGGCCAGCCTGGCCGCGGCCAAGAACAATTGCCCAGCCCGGCCCGGTCGGCGCCAAGCCTTGCTTCGGACCAGGGAGATCAAGGCGACCCCGCCCCGGGCTTCCAGCCATTCCCAATTGGCGCCCCCGGGAAAAACGGTCAGAAAGGAAACATAGTGTCCGCGGCGGGCCAGCCTCGAGGCCAGTTGGCTGAACTGTCGCTCCGCGCCGCCGATGCCCAATTCGGGCAGGAAAAAGATCAAGTCCAAGGCCGGGTCACTTGACCATTATCTGGCGCAGGAGTTCGGCCAGCAGTCCCAGGGAAAAGACCAGCAGGGTCACCAGCAGTCCGCCTATGCCCAGGTAATATGGGGCGTTGATATGGGTGATGGCGCCGATTATGAAGCTGAAGGTCGAAAACAGGACGCAGGCCGCGCTCATCAGGATGAATATCTTGAGGGGGTTGTAATAAATAATGGCCTGGAGAATGTACCGCAAGGTCCGCAGGGAATCCTTCAGCAGCCTGACCTTGGTCCGGCCGACCCGTTCGTAGTACTCGATGGGCAGGAAACAGACGAAGCGTCCGGTCATCAAGTAGGCCAGGGTCAGGGAAGTGGTGAAGCTGAAGGTGTCGCACAAATGATTGAGGTACTCCTCCACCCTGCTCTTGCTGAAGACCCTGAGGCCGGAATTGGCGTCCGGGACCGGACGGCCGGCGGCGTATTCCACCAGGAGCTTCAATATCCAGCGGAGAGGCCCTTTGAACATCGAGCCCCGGAAATGATGACCGGTCCTGGCGCCCACGACCATGTCGAAGCCCCGGCCGTACTCCTCCAGCAGAACGGGGATGGTCTGCGCGGGATAGGACAGATCGGCGTCAAGAATGACTATGGTCTCGTGCCGGGCCAGGCGAATGCCTTCCTTGAGGGTCCGGCCGTACCCGGCGTTCTGGGGATGCCGATGCACCCTGGCGCCCGCGGCTTGGGCCAGTTCGCTGGTCCGATCGCTCGAACCGTCATCCACCACCAGGATTTCCGTGTCCGGGTATTGGTTCGGATCGAGCGCTTCCCTGACCATCCGGACCGTCTGTCCGATGGCCTTTTCTTCGTTGAAAGCCGGTATGACGATGCTGATCATTTCTTCTCCACCACGCCGACGATGGATTGACCGAAGAAGGACCTGGTGAGCGGGTCCAGGGCCCTGGACCACGGCAGGACGAAGCGGTCAAAGAACCTGATGCGCCGGTTGACCGATTCATCGTCGAGGGATAAAGGCTTGGAGAATCCGTTCAGCCACCAGCCCAGCCCGCCCAGGGGGTTGAAATAACGGAGGACCACCATCCGGCCGGACTCGGCGGGCGCCAGCGCGGCCAGGCTCCGGGTCGAATAGCGGCGGAGATGGCCGGCCAGCCGGTCCAGTTCGCCAAACAAGGCCTGGCAGGCCGGAACAAACAATAACAGGTGGCCTCCCGGCGGCAACAAGGC
The DNA here is from genome assembly GCA_040755515.1 of Thermodesulfobacteriota bacterium. Lineage (GTDB taxonomy): Bacteria > Desulfobacterota > Desulfarculia > Adiutricales > JAGVGV01 > JBFMAW01. The sequence continues at coordinate 18,140 of JBFMAW010000043.1, forward strand.
CAGCAGGTTGACCACAGCGGCGCGGTCGTCCGGAATGTGTTCCAGCACGTTGCAGCAGAGCACCGTGTCAATGTTCAGGCCCTGTAGCCGTTCGAGGGAGGCCGGGTCGGCGGCATCGGCTTGAAAATAGAGATCGTCGGGGTGACGGGCCCGGGCCCGGGCTATGATTTCAGGGTCCAGATCAAGACCTATATAACTCCGATCCGGCGGCAACAGTTCGCGGAAACCGCCGTGCCCCAGACCCACCTCCAGCAGGCGCCGGCCCCAATAGGGCGAGAAGGAGGAAAGCACCCAGCGGGCATAGTTTTTCGCCTCGACGATGGCCTGGGAGTAGGTTTGAGCCCCGCTTTTCATAGGGTTTGCAGCCACAGGCTGAAACAGACCAGTCCGAAAATCTTCAACCCGTTGTCCCGGCGCCGGGTCAGATGATCCCGCCAGAGTTCCTCGATCGCCCGCCGGTCGAACCATTGGTCCAGACGCCGTTCGGCCAAAGCCTCCCGGCCGAAACCCAGCAGGGCCTGGCTGAACCAGTCCGAAACCGGCGCGTTGAAGCCTTGCTTCCGGCGCTTCAGAACCCAAGCCGGCAGCCGCCGGCGCTGACTTAACTTCAAAATATACTTCTTCCGCCAGCCCCTGAGCTTATAGTTCACGGGCAGGGCGGCGGCGAATTCCAGAATCCGGTGATCGAGAAAAGGCACCCGGGCTTCCAGGGAATGGGCCATGGTCGCCCGGTCAACTTTTACCAGGATATCGTAGGGAAGCCAAGTTTTGATATCCACGAACTGGGCCTGGTCCAGAGGATGGCAGCCGGTCACTTCATCCAGATGTTGTTTGAAAATTTCATACGCGTCTGCTCCGGCCTGATTCTGGACGGCCAGCCACTCGGGCCGCATCAGGGCCCGGCGTTCTTCTTCACTGAAAATGGTCCGCCAGGAAAAATGCGCCTGGGCCGGCGGCAGATTCAGGCCGGCCAGGAACTGGCGCAGTTTATAATCAAAGGAGACCTTGGCGAAGCTCACCGGCCAGAACCGGTCCACCAGCCGGCCGAAGCCGCGCGTGAACCAGGCCGGCAGCCAGGCCAACCCGGCCTGGAGGCGGTCGGCCAGATAGGTCTCGTAGCCGGCGAAGCACTCGTCGCCGCCATCGCCGGACAAGGCCACGGTGACCCGACTTCGGGTGAAACCGGCCAGGAACCAGGTGGGCAAGGCCGAGCTGTCCGCCAGCGGTTCGTCGGCCGCCGCCACCAGGCTGGGCAGAACCACCGCCGAATCAGGCCTCAGAATCCGGTCGTGATGGTCAACGCCCAGGGTCCGGGCCATGGTCCTCGCCTGGTCTATTTCGCTGTAACCGGGATCGTCAAAACCGATGCTGAAGGTTTTGACCTGATCCGGCGGCCGGTGACGGGTCATGGCCGCCACTATGGTCGAGGAATCGAGCCCGCCGCTGAGAAAGGCCCCCAGCGGCACGTCGCTGATCAGTCTCATCCGGACCGAATCGTCTATCAAGGCGTTCAGGGCCTCGGCCGCCTCGGCTTCCGAGGCGAACCTTTTCTTCTGGTGAAAACACCCGGCCAGGTCCCAGTAGCGGTGCCTGGTGGGGGGACGGCCTTCTTCGGCGATCAAATAATGGGCCGGCGGCAGGCGAAGCATCTTTTCGGTGAGGCAGCGTTCCCCCAGGGTGTAATTCAATTGCAGGTAATGGCCCAGGCCGACGGGATCGATCTCCCTCGAGACCTGGGGATGGCGGCGCAGGGCCCTGGGCTCCGAGGCAAAAGCCAGTCCGTGTCCGGGCAGGGGATAGTAAAAAAGCGGCTTCTCTCCGGCCCGGTCCCGGGCCAGGAAGAGGCGGCGCCGGGCCTTATCCCAAAGGGCGAAAGCGAACATGCCGTTGAACCGCGCCAGGCAGTCCACGCCCCATTGCCTGTAGGCCTCGAGGACCACTTCCGTGTCGCCGCTGGTGCGGAACCTGGCCCCGCGGCTCTCGAGATCGGCCCTTATTTCCGGGAAATTGTATATCTCGCCGTTAAACACGATGACCAGCCGGCCGCCGTGGTCGAACAAGGGCTGGTTGTTGGCCGGCGACACGTCTATGACCGACAGGCGGCAGTGGCCCAGGACCAGGGGGCCGAGGCCGACCAACCCTCGGGCATCGGGCCCGCGATGGCTCATGGCCTCGGACATGTCCGCCACCACTTCACTCCGGGGCGGTTCCTCCCAGCTAAGCCAGCCGGCTATTCCGCACACGCGCTTTCAACCCCTCTCCGGCCGGCCGGAGCCCGATCGGTTGTCTCCCGCGGCCGTTCGCGCCGCCGTGAAGTTCGAGATCATAAAAGCGATGGCCAGGCCGAAGGATAAAACCACCAGGGCCTGGGTCGGACTGACGTAGCGCCAGATGGTGATGGTGGCCAGGCTGTTGAACAAGGCGTAGACGGCGGAGGTAATCAACAGGGTGATGATCAGGGCTGATTGGCCGGCCGGAAGAAGACCCGCGGCCAGGCCCAGGACCAGCAGACCCAGGGTCAGGATCACCAGGTGCCAGCCGGCCACGCGATCCAGGGGCAGAAAGTCCATCAGCCGGCCCAGGTTGCGGTACCGATCCAGATCGACGTGCTGAACCACGGACAACCGGCCCATCACCTTTTTCATATGGTCATCCCGTTGATAAGCCTGGACGGACTGAACCGCCGACGCTTCCGGGTAGAAGCGGAAGTTAAAAGGTCCGTAGTAGCCGGCGGCGTCGGCCAGGATGCGGTGAATGAGCGGCGCGCCGGCTGTTCTAAGAAAAGCGGAATAGACCGCGTTCATGACTTCATCCACGTTCTGTTTTTGTCCCTTTTCCTTCAGCAGCCGCTCGATGGCCAGATAGGGGCCGGCCCAGGGGTTCGGCTCTTCGATCATGATCCGCACCGCGGCCCGCTCGATGGGGCCGGACAGGCGGCTTTCCACGGCGGCGATCAGGGCTTCTTTTTCTTGCGGCTTCAGGCCGGACCAGTCCAGGGACTGCATGCGGTACACGCCGGCCCGGCCCAGAATGGAAGTCGGATCGGTGCCGATGAAGAAACAAGCGGTCCGCGTGACCAGCGAGGACACGATCAAGACCAACAAGCCGGCCACGACGGCCCAGATGAATCTCTGCCTGTACACGTACAGGTTCCTGGTCAAGGACCCCACCAGGACAAGCAGAACCGGCAGGCCCATCAGTAATACGGCCAGGGCGTGCCGGGTCAGGACGCAGAACAAGGCGGCCAGATAGTAGGCCTGGATATTGTGTCGGTTCGGGCCGACCAGGGCGACGCGCAGCATGGCGCCCACCACGAAAAACAGAAGCGGTCCGGCCACTCCTTCGGTGAAGATTCCGTGCGAATAAACATGGAAGGAAGCGGCCACGGCGCCGATTGACACCAGCCAGCCCCTTATGGCCAGGCTTTCAAAAGCGGTCACCAAATAATAGACCGACCAGACCGCCAGAACGTGCTGAAAGACGATCATGGCCCAGACCGAAGCGTCATTGACCCCGCCGAAGGTCTCCCTCATTATTTTGGCCAGGTAAGGATATACGGGCGGATGGTGGGGAATCAGGTCCAGGGTGGTGTTGAGGGTGACGTAAGAATCAATGTAGTTCCATATCGGCGGCAGGGCGAAGAAAAGGATCAAATTGGGCAGGGCGGCCAGACCAATGGTCCACAACCTTTGGGGGTCGTTGACCAGGTTGGAACAAGCCCGTTTTATTCGTGACGGCATGATTCGCTTCCGGTCGTATCCAGGCCGGCTCAAACAGTCTTACTTTAATTCCTCGACCAATCCCGACGCCAGGACAGCCTTGAAAAAAAGCCTATGTCCGATCCGGTTCCAGTGGCCATCCTTGTCGAATTCAAAGCGTCTTCCGTTCTGGTTATAGTCCGCCACGAACACCGGCTGCATGTCCAGCACGCGGTGACCATGGGCCAGGGCCCGCTCGATGAAATATTCCCGCATGAGGACGAAGTAACTGCCTTGGGCCGCCTGCCATTCCTTGTCCGAATATAAAGCCGGCCTGACGCCGTCAACGGCCAGCAGGATGTCCGCGGAAGTCAGTCCCGAGGCGGACGGCAGTAGTTTCAGAAACATCTCGACCGCCGCTTTCGAGTCGGCCAGACGGGTCGGACCGGCTTCGACCGAAACGTTGCCCACGAATTTCTCGCCGCCGATCTTGCCCTTGAGATTCTGGTACACGCCGTAAAGCTGGCAGTTGTTAAGCAAGTATCTGGCCAGACGGGAAGACCTGACCATTTTCACCATCGGGCCGGGCGACCATTCGTTCAGGATCATTTTATATTCGCCCGCCGGGCTTTTGGACCAACACCAGAAGGTGGCCTCTTTCTTGTACTGACACAGGCTTTCGTCGAAATCGTTGCCCACCACGACAACGATCATCTTCCTGGGTCTGAAGGTCTGGCGCGCATAATCGGCATAGACCAGGTAATCGCCGAGAGCCAGTCCGCTCCGGCCGAAGCTGTAAACCCTGGCCTTGTCCCCGAGGGCTTCAGCCAGCAGGCCATGTCCGGTTTCAGGATAGGGAATCATGGCCGCCTCGACGTAACTGTCGCCCAGGACCGCGACCAAGGGCCGCCTGTCCCGGGGATCGTAGTCCTGGTCATTGACAAAACCATAGTTGTTGGTTCTGACCTTGTTGACCATGGAGAAATCGGCGAACTTCGACCAAACGGAAGTTCGGTTAGGTTCGAAACGGCCGACCGGAAACGCTCGATTGACCGGGAGCGTGGCCAGACCTTCGTTGACCGGCAGGAAATGAAGCCCTATTTCCAATAGGACCGCCAGCCCCGCCAGGGAAGCGAAAACCAAGACCAGGTTGATAACGATTTTTCGGCCCATGGTTTTTTTCATTTGTCCCAGCTCAAAAGAACTTCGTTACGACCGCGGCCGACGGAAGTCAGGACCGCGGTCGGGCCCTTTCTTGGCGGCGGTTCGCCCTAACGGCGTTTATCGACCGCCGATCGTAGTGTTTCCTCCCACATGGCCACGACCTTGTCCAGGGAGAAACGCGTCTTGACTTCGATCGCCCGGGCCGCGAGCCGCCGCCGTTCCTTTGCGTCCGTCATCAAACCGGACATGGCCCGGCTCAAGGCGACGACATCTTCCGGCGGAACCAGGAGGCCATCCACCTGGTGACGAATAATGTCGCCCGGTCCGCTGGGACAGTCGAAACTGATCACCGGCCGGCCCAGGGACATGGCTTCGAGCAGGACGTTGGGAAATCCCTCGAAACGGGAAGGCAGCACGAACAGGTCGGCCCGGGCCAGGACGCCGCCCGGATCGCGCGTCAGCCCCGGCCAGGTCACTTTCGAGGCCAGGCCCAGGTCCAGGCTGAGCTGCTCCAATTTGAACCGGTCCTCGCCCTCGCCCCATATTTCCATCCGCCACTCACGATGCCGGGGAGCGAGCGCGGCAAAGGCCCTCAACAGCAGATCGAAACCTTTCTGCCGCGTCAGGCGGCCCAGGCCTATTATGACCGGATTTTCGCCTGGTCGAAGGCTCCGAAATGCTTCCCGGCTTACGGGCGGCTCGACCGCCGGATTAGGAATCACCCTGCTCTTCCGCCTGACGCCGAAAGGAAAGCAGTCGCGGACCTGTCCGGTTTGAAAGACCACGGACGCGGCCCTGGGGTAGGTCAACTTCCTGAGAATCCGCCAGACTAGTCCGCTGTCATAATAGCGCGGGTCCACGCGCTCCGAGACGACCGCCGGCAATCCCAATCCCCAGGCAGCCGCCAAAGTCAGGACATTGGTTTGATCCATGAAGGACAAAACGACCTCGGGCGCCAGGGTTTCCAACGCCGTTCTCAGGGTTCGGAGACGCCGCCAGTTATTGGCCAGCTTTTGCCTCAGGCTTCCAGACCGGCCCAACACGCCCAGGGGCCGCGGGGAAACCCGGTCGGCCAGCGGGTAAAACGGCGGACTGGACGCATCGGCCAGGGTCACGATGGTAATCTCGTGTCCCTTGGCCGACAGCGCGTTGGCCAGAAGGCTCATCACCCGCTCGGCTCCGCCCGGCCCCAAGGAGGAAATGATCAAGGCTATCCGCATGGCTTTGTCGTTTAAGATTGAACCAGGGCCTTTCTCAGAAGCCGGCTCAAGCGGCGGTTGACAAGCCATGCTTCCCAGGGCCAGGCCAGAAATCCGGTTTTGAGGCGCAGAAAAGCCGCCAGGGCCATCGAGTATTTGATTATTCCCCGCCAAAAACCGATGCCGGGCCTGACGTAAAGGAGCTTGGCGTAATTATCAACCAAGGTATATTTCCTCACCTTGTCCTGGCTCAGCCAGGGCAGCTTCATGGCGCCGCTGAGGATGTCGAAACTCCGCCAGCCTTCCGGTTCGGCGGGAAACCTGAACCCGCGCGTCAGGGCCTCACCGACGATGGGCGAACCGGGATAAGGGACATAGAGGCCAAGGTTGAAGTTCAAACGGAACGGTTTAAGGCGGAACATTTCCAAAGCGCAGGTGATGGTTTTTTGTATTTCGGGTTCGCTCTCCCAGGGGAAACCGACGATGGCCGAGGCATCGATCACGAGTTTGGGGAACTTGGCCAGTATCTTCGTTTTCTCCAGAATTAGTCCACGATTGAAGCCTTTGGATATCTGGCCTAAAGTGTGATCCGAACCCGACTCCCAGCCCACGAATATGTTCTTTACTCCCAATTCGACCAACCGGCGGATGAAGTCCTCGGTAATGTAATCCACCCGCAACTCGAGCCAGTCGCATTCAAGACCCTGCTCCCTCAAACGTCTTAAAATCTCCAGCCCGCGCTTCGGATTGGAAAAAAAATTGTCGTCATCGAAAGTCACGAAGGAAATGCCGGTTTCCTTTTTAATGTTCAACAACTCTCTTATCACAAAGTCGAGGGAGTGTGCGCGCCACCGCCGGTGGTTGAATTTTTGGTTATAGCAAAAACCGCAGTTATGGGGGCAGCCCCTGGAAGTAATGAAGCAGAAGCCCGACCGGCCGCTTTCCTTCCTGATATATTTCTTGATATCCACCAGGGACCAATCCTGTTGGAATTTGTCCAGGTCTTTTTCGAACGGCCGCGGCGGATTGATAACCGGACGGCCGGATTCCAGAAAAGCCAGTCCCCCTATGCCCTGAAAATTACTCGAGCCCTCCCTCAAAGACTGCGCCAGATCGAGGGCGGTGTGCTCCCCTTCCCCGACCACTACGAAATCCACGCTCCCCAGGTTCAACGTCTCCTCCGGCAGGAGCGAAGGGTGGATGCCGCCCCAGACAATAATCCAGTCAGGCTTGGCCCGTTTAATTAAACGGCTCATCCTGGCGCTCGAGGCCACCGGCTGCCCGGTTATCACCGAAAAACCGACGAAAAGCGGTCGAGGTCCGGAGACGATGACTTCGACCGTCTTTTCCAGTTCCATTTCCCTGATATGGTGAACCTGGACTTCAAACCCGTGTCTTTTCAAAAACCCGCCCACATATAAAAGGGCCGAAGGTGGACGGGTCATGTCCTCCACCCCCACCCGAAAAGGGGCGGCGATCATCACTAAATGAACCAGGTTGGGTTTATTCATCAGCTCGCTGCCCTGGAACCGGAGCCGGCAGGCTCCGGATGAGGTGGTCTTTTTCGCCCCAGAAAGAACAGGAATTCGTCCGAGGAGTGCTGGCCGAGTTTTCCAAGCAAGGTCTTCAGCACACCCGCCAGCTTACCCTTCCAATTCAGGATCGACCAGGGAATAAACGGCCGGGCCTCCAATTCCAGGATAAGGAAGAAAGGAGAAAGCCAGGCCTCGAGCCGGGCGGGATCGAAATATTGGCAATGCCCCCAGCGATGAAACTCACTTCCACAATTAGGACAGATCACGGTCTGAACCAGGAGGTCTTCTCTCGAGGGCACGGTGCCTATTATATAGCCGCCGGGAACGAGAACCCTGTTTATCTCGCCCAGGGCCGTGGTCAGGATTTGGTCGGGAAGATGTTCGAGCAGTTCCGAGGCCACCACGGCCTCGAAATAGGCCTCAGGGAAAGGTATGGCCTCGACGCGGCCTGTCTTGGCCTTTTCGCTCCCGGCCAGCAGACGCTGAACCGCGGCTATGGCCTTTTCGTTCGGGTCCAGGGAATGGACGTCCAGGCCCAGTTTCAGGGCAACGGCCTCGAACTGGCCGGCGCCGACGCCGATGTTCAAGACTCTGGCCGCCGGGTCCCGCCGCAGTCTGGCCCTGGCCTGGCCGGCCAGGAACTTGAGCCTGGTTTCACTGCCCCGAAATGACTCCCGTCTTTCGTTCTGATAGTAAGCCCAGATGCGGTCCTGGGACATGACCTCATACCTTTCCGCCCTGGCCGCGCCAGTAGTTACGCAATAGAATAAAAAGGTAGGCGGTGGAAAGGAAATAAACCACCACCGTGGACAAGGCGATCCCAGGCAGGCCCAGCCACTTGGATAATATGAAATTCAAAACGATATTGACGATCAAATTGACCACGGTTATCAGAACCATGACTTTATTTCGTTTCAGGGCGGAAATGAGCCTGACCGCCAATATGCCTAGAAGATAAAAAGGAATCTGCCAGGTGTAATAAGCCTGGACCCGCCCGACCAGCCTGGTCTCGGCCGGCGTAAAGGCGCCACGCTCGAATAGCATACGAACCAAAGGTTCAGAAAGAAAAAAAATGGTTAGGGCCAGCGGGACGGCCGCCAGCAGGATCAGTAAGGTATATCTTCTGAGCGTGGAACGGACGCCGGCCCAATCTTCCACGGCCGTCATTTTCGAAAAATGAGGTAGAACCGCCGTGCCCAGGGCCGTGGCCCCCAAACCCAGCAGGGACGATACCAGTCGGTTGCCATAATTCAAGGCGGCGACGTCGCCGGGCGACAACATGGCCGCCATGGCCTGGTCAACCAGAACCGTGCCGCCCATAATGATCATCCCCACGGTGGTGGGAGCGAATTGGGCCACGACCCTCCGCGATGAATCGCCGTAACCATGCCAGCGCGGCAGCAGCGGATGCCCTGATTTGGAGAGACCCCGCCACAGGATGGCCATCTCGATGGCTCCCCCGGCGATGATTCCGGCCGCCAGCGCAGCGGCGCCCCATTCATTTGACTTCCAGACGACCAGGGCCATCATGCAGGCCGGAGTGGCCGCCGGAACGATGGCCGCCAGGGCGAAACGTTCGCCGGAATTCAAAACCGACGCGGCGATCTGGGCCAGGCCGTTCAAGAAAAGCATGGGCAGCAGAAAACGCAGCAGGCTGATGGTCAAATCGCGTTTGGCCGGTCCGAAACCGGAGGCCAAGACCGGCATCAGATAAGGAAAGACCAAGGCCAGCAGGACGGCGGCGGCCAGTAAGAGCCCTCCTCCCAGCAACATTATTTCCGAGACGAGGCGGTTGGCCGCTTCTTGTCCTTCTTTCTCCCGGACCTCGATCAGCGTGGGGATGAGCGCGGCTTGAACCGAACCGGTGATGATATTGACGCAAAACTGAGGCAGCAGCAAGGCGATGAGAAAAGAGTCCAAGGAGTCGCCGGCGCCGAAATAAGCCGCCACGACCATTTCCTTGATCAGCGCCACGGCCTTCACTACAACGGTCAACAGGCCTATCAAAACGGCGGCGCCGATTATCTGGCGATGTATTGATCCGGCGGCCATGCATCTCCATCAGTCAAGGATTGGACGGTCCTGCCCTGGCGCTCAAACGATCTCCAGCGGCTGGAGTTTTTTTTCGGGCCGTCACCAGGACGTTCGCGTAGAAGCTGTCGGTCCGATCCAAACAATCGATCAGGGTGCAAAACAAATTCGTCAATAAAGAAAAGATCATCCAAAGCGGCAGCAAAAAGCCCTTTAAGAACCTGGTGCCTTTGGTCAGATTGAAGGACATATCCAGCCAGTTAAGAAAAAGAGAGCCCAAGGTGGAGCCGACTCGGCCTTGTGTTTTTATATTGGTGATTTCAAATTCTCCGCCGAGCAGGACCTTCAGCCCATACTTGCTCCAGCGGAAGAAATCGTCCGGGGCGCCGTGTTGATTATAGATAAAGGGGGCGCTCAATATCAACACACCGCCCGGCGATAACACCCGGTGAATTTCGGACAAGGTGAATTGTAAATCGGAAACGTGTTCCAGGACCTGGGTGCTCAGCACCGCGTCAAAGGAGGCCTCCGGAACCGGCCAGGCGGTGCGCGGGCTTATGACCAGGTCCACTTGGGGACCAGGCTTGACGTCCAGACCGCGATACTCGAGGGCGCCGGTCAGGAGATTCTCGTAGGGCTTGAGTCCGCAGCCGACATCGAGGACGCGCCCGCTCAATTCCGGCAGAAGCCGCCTCAAATCGCGATTAAGGTGCTTGATCGCCAGCCATTGAAAATGCCAGGGATAAACGTTGGGATGAGCCCCGCACAAGAGATCATGGATGGAAGAATAAAATTCCGAACAAGTGATCATCTCTTCCCCGGACGGATTGATATTGCCGCCTCTTATAGTAAATAGCCGGCCGGAAGGCAACTCTTCATATTTTCTGGCCGGCCGATTCCCGATTGTCAGCCCTAGGCCAAGCGCCCCTGGTGGTTTCTTCGACCCGGAATTGGTATTATGAATTTTAATAAGCCTGTAAGCCTGATCAGCGCCGAGGTTGGGGGCCGACCTCGGGGTGAAGAAATTACGGCCCGGAGGGTGCCGCGGTTATGGCCAAGCTCAGGTTGCGCCTCGGTTTGTTATTGACCTTGTCCCTGGCCGTGGGTTTGACCTGGCCGTTCGAGGCAGGCGCGGCCAACCAGATCAGGTCCACGGCTTTATGCCCCGCGGTCAAGGGCCGGCCGCCCATCATTACCATCCTGCCCCTGCAAAACGCCTCCGGCCGCCCGGACCTGGCCTGGCTTTCCATAGGACTCCAGGACAGCCTGACCGTTGATTTATGGTACGTGGCCGCATTGGGCACCGGGACCTTGGCCGGGATGAACTACTGGGAAGATCTCAGGGATCACTGCCCAACCCTGGACATGACTTGTCTGGCCGACTTGACCATCGAAGACTGGCGGGTCCTGACCGCCCATAGCTATCTGGACGGTGTGTTCTGGGGCGCCTTTCGTCTGGAAGGAGAGAGAGTGGCCCTCGATCTCGCTTTTTATTCCCTGCCGGACTGGGTGAATAGAGGGGAAATGTCCCTGACGGCCCCGCTGCCGGATTTGGAAGCCCAGGCCTCCCGGCGGATTATCAACTTCTTGATCAAACAGGGAGTGGGAGTGAGCCAGATCGAAGCCGGGCGGGCGCAGTCGTCAAAAACCAAATCTCTGGAAGCCTGGCGCCTGAATGCCCACGGTTTTCTCGACCAACACCGCTTCACCCTCGCTCCCGCCGCCCAGCGTGACGCCATGGCCGGTGCCTGGCGGAATCACCTGGAACAAGCCGTCCAAGCCGACCCCCGGTACGCCGAAGCCTGGAATAACCTGGGCTGGTACTGGATCGTCCAGAAGAACTGGGCCGCCGGCGCCCAGGCCTTTAGTGAGGCCCTGGCCCGCAAACCGGATTTGGTTGACGCCAATATGGGCCTGGGGGAATGCCGGCTGGAACAGGGTGATCCGGAGGGGGCCCGGCCTTATTTACAGCGAGGCTTTGACCTGAACAGGTCCTTATACGGACATATGAATTATACCGTGAAATATTATCAACAGATCGGCCGTCACCAGGAGGGTCTGGAATGGTTGGCCCGGCAGGCCGTCTTTTATCAGGCTCAAAACAACCTGGCCGGCCTCGCCGCGGCCTGGTCCCAACGCGGTAAGATGCTGGAAGCGATGAAACAGAATCAAGCCGCGGCCGCGGCCTTTCAACAGGCCATTGACTTCGCCGCGGCCGGCTTCGGTCCGACCCATCAACAAGTGTCTCGGCACGTAAACCAATTAGCCAATTTTTTCTTTCGACAGAAGGATTATGACCAAGCCGCGTCATTGTTCCAGCGGGCTTTGTCCATTGACGAGGCCAGATACGGCCCGGATCATGCTCAAGTCCTCATCAACCTGGGCAACTTGATTCAATCCTATTGGGAGCTGAAGAGCTATGCCCAGGCCGAACCATTGATGCGGCGGGTCTTGTCCTTGCGGACCAGAGTTTATGGACCGATCAGTCAGGAAGTGGCTTTGACCCTTAGCTCCCTGGCCAACTTGTATGATAAGACCGGTCAGATCGAAAAAGCGGCCGATACTTACGAAAAGGCCCTGCCGGTCTGGGAGGCGCTCAAAGGGCCCGAGGACGTGGAAGTGGCCACGGTCCTGTATTTTCTGGGACCTCTGCAAATGCGGCTGAATAAATTTGAGGCGGCCATTGCCAACATGGAACGGGCCGCGGCCATCCTGGAAAAGACCGACGGCCCGGAAAGCGCCGCCGTGACGATTTTGCTCGTCCGGCTGGCGGAAGCCTTCGAGCGCCTGCGGCAATGGCCCCAGGCCGTGACCATGATGGAAAGAGCCGTAGCCCTTCTGCAAAAAGGACTGGGCGAAAATGACCCGATCCTGCCGGCCAAGCTCGATCACCTGGGCCGTTTATACCTGGCCAACGGAGAAATCGGCAAAGCCAAGTCTATATATGAACGGCTAGTAACCCTATACGAACGCCTCTATGGCCCCGAAGAACTGGAAGTGGCGCGGGCGCTCCACGATCTGGCCACGGTCGCGATTCAACTGGGCGAGACCGAAAATGTGGTCGAATGGTTGGAACGATCCCTGGCCATCAGCCAAAAAGCCCTGGGCGAGGACGACCCTGAAGTGGCCGACGTCCGGCGCAGCCTGGCCGATTACTGGCGCCAGCAAGGCGACTGCTTACAGGCCGCGCCGTTGTATGAGCAGGTCTTGGCTGTCATGGAGAAAGACAAGAAACCCGAGCGGCTGGGCTTGGCCGCCGTGGCCAGCCGCCTGGCGGCCTGTCATTATCAACTGGGAGCTTACGCTTCGGCCGAACCGCTGTATCAAAAAGCCATTGACATATACCAACAGGACCTCGGACCTGAGCATCCTTTTCTGGCTTCCGTCCTGGCCGGACTAGGGCAAATATACACCAAGCTGGGCCGGTTCGCCGCGGCTGATCCGCTTTTCAGCCGGGCCGTGGCCATCCAGGAAAAAGCCTATGGCCCGGATCACTCCCAGTTGGCGGCCACCCTGAACAATCAGGCCTCTCTGTGTTTCGAGACCGGAGACTATGGCCGTGCCGAAAAACTGTTCCTGCGCTCCCTGGCCATTCAGGAAAAAGCGAAAGGACCCGAGCATCCCGACGTCACCCCCAACCTGATCAACCTGGCCATGATTTATAACACCCAGGGGGACAGCCGCCGGGCCGAGCCTTTATACCGCCGGGCCCTGGCCATATTAGAACAGGCCCATGGTCCGGATCATCCGGCCGTAGCCGCCGTTCTGAACAACCTGGCCCACTTCTATCAGGCCCTGGGGGACAACGAGCGGGCCGAACCGCTTTATAAAAGGGCCCTGGCCATCCGGGAAAAAGCCCTGGGGCCGGAACATCCGGACACGGCCGCCTCCCTGGGCAATCTCGCCGGTCTGTATCACCTCCGGGACCCGGAACAGGCTCTGGACCTGTATCAGCGGGCCCTGAGCATCGAACGGAAGGTCTACGGGCCCGAACACCCGATCGTAGCCGGGACCCTGGAGAATATTGCCGTCTTGTGTTTGCGGAACGCGGATTATGACCTGGCCGGTCCCTTGTTTCAGGAAGCCTTGACCATCAGGGAGAAAGCCCTGGGGCCGGAACACCCGGAAACGGCCGCCGGTCTCATGAGCCTGACCGCCCTGGCTTTCCTCCAGGCCGACTATGTCCAGGCCGAGACACACAACGACCGGGCCGTGGCCATAGTGGAGAAGACCCTGGGACCTGATGACCCTCGTCTGGCTTTATACTTGTATCCACGGGCCTGGACCCGCGCCGTCACCGGTCGCCTGGACCAGGCCTATGACGACTTGAACCGGGCCCTGACCATAGACGACCGGCTGATCGGCAACGTCCTGGGCGTAACCACCGAGGAACAGCAGATTCGCTTTCTGGCCCGCCATAGATGGCGGATTGATCATTTTCTGGGCCTGGTCAGCCGGCAACGCCGCCATGATCCCGCGGCCACCCTGGCCGCGTTCAACCTTTGGGTCCGTCGGAAAGGCCTGATCCTAGAAGCGCAGAAACGATTCCAGGAAGCCTTGATCTATACGGCCGATCAGGAAGCCGTGGCGGTTTTCCGGGAACTGAACCGGGTGAGGGCGTTGCTCTCTCGTCTGACCTTTGCCGCCCCTGACCAAAAAGACTCCGGCCAAGCCGCAAGAATGACGGCGGAACTGGAAGCTCAAAAAAAGAAACTCGAGGCCAGGCTCAGTCAATTGAGCCAGGCCTACGCCCGCCGGCAACGGATAGTTGAAGCCGACGCCGCGAAGCTGAGCCAGGCCCTGCCGCCTCAAACCGCCTTGATGGAATTGGCCAGGATAAAGGCTTCCGACTTCGTCGCCCCTGACTTCACCCGCCAGGAGCCTTTGACCCGATACCTGGCTTTCATCCTGAAAGGCGGCGACGATCAGGTGGCGCTGATTGATCTCGGTCCGGCCGAGATCATTGACCAGGCCGTGAATGAATTGAAAAAGGCCATAACCGATCTCGAGGACATGAAAGGACTGAAGTCCGGTCCGGCGGCCCGGCGGCTGCATGACCTGGTCTTTGCCCCCCTGATTCCCACCCTGGGAGGAATCAAGGAATTATTCATTTCCCCCGACGGCAATCTGAACCTGGTTCCCTTCGAGGTCCTGCGGGGTGAGGACGGCCGGGACTTGATCGAGGACTATTCCTTTAATTACCTGGCCGCCGGCCGGGACCTGCTGGGCTTCGGCCAAAGCCCGAGCGCCCTTGGTCGAATAGTACTGCTGGGCGACCCGGCCTTCGATCTGGAGCAGGAACAGAAGGCCGTAGCCTTGAACCGCCTGGGTCTGACTCCCGAGCAGACCAGGGAGGAAGACCTGTCCGAAGACGACCTGAGAGGGATGAAGTTCGATCCTTTACCCGGGACGCGCGAAGAAGTCCAAAGCATCGCCGCCGTCCTGGGCCTGGAGCAGGTGGAGGTATTCACCGGAGTGGAGGCCATGGAAGAAGTCCTGCGGAGTCGGATCGCCCCGCGTCTTCTGCATTTGGCCACGCACGGCTTCTTTTTGACCGACCGGCAGTTCGGCCGGTTGATCGAACCCAATCCGGCTCTGGCCTCCCTGCCCTTCCTTCAGACTTCCAAGGAAAAAGGGCCGGCGACTTATAACCCCCTGCTACGTTCCGGGCTGGCCTTGGCCGGCGCCAACGCGGCCATCAAAGGTGAAACGGCCGGCGCCGGCGGCTTGCTCACCGCCGAGAAAATTCTGGGACTGAGGCTGGCGGGGACGGAGTTGGTGGTCCTGTCGGCTTGCAAGACCGGCTTGGGCGAAGTCATGATAGGCGAAGGGGTCTTTGGCTTGAGGCGAGCCTTGCTCCAGGCCGGAGCCAAGAGCCTGGTCATGAGCATGTGGTCCGTGCCGGACCAGGAGACCAAGGAATTGATGATCGAGTTTTACCGAAGTTGGGTCAACCAGGGCCTGAGCCGAAATAAAGCCCTACGCCAGGCGGCCCTGAAGCAAAGACAGATTGTCCAGACCCGATACGGGTACGCTCACCCCTTTTTCTGGGGGGCGTTTGTCTTTCTGGGAGAGCCGTGAGCCTTAACGTCGAGTGCCTGAACTAAATAAATAAGGGGCTTCCAGCCAACCCCTCCCGGGAGATTGGTCCCACGGCCGGCGCAGGCCTGGCCAGGGCCGGAGCGCCGGTCAAGAACCTAGTTTAACCTGGCCCGCCGCCATTTCTGATAGGTCCTGATCTGGGCCACGATGGTCATGGCCCGTTCGGAGGTCTCGAAGAAGGGCACGCCGGCCTGGCAGAAGGTCTGGGCCAGGGCCGGGTCGAAACCCGGTATGGCGATGATGAGGAAAGGCTTGTTGAAGTCGCGGCGGGCCTGGATCATGGCCTGGGTATAGAGTTGATTGGTTTCGGGCGTCAGCCCCGCGCCGACCACCACCACCGCGTCCACCCCGGGATCGGCGGCCAGGGATCGGGCCGCCTGGATATAAATGTCCATTTCCAGCGAGGCCGACAGGCCCACGTCAATGGGATTATTCAGGCTGGTGCCGGTGGGCGGCACGAACCCGGCCAGAACCTTCTTCGTTTCTTCGCTCAGCCGGGCCAGCTTGAGACCGGCCTGGCCCACGGCCTCGGCCGCGCCCACGGCCAGGCCGCCGGGTCCGGACAATATGGCCACCCGATCGCCCATATCCAGCGGCAGTTGAGAGAAACCCATCAGGGCGTCCACTAAACCCTCGTATCCCGTCACCGGAATGGCGCCGCCTTGCCTGGCCACGGCCTCCCACATTTCCCGGCCGCCGGACAGGGCGCCGGTGTGCGAGGCGGCGGCCCGGCTTCCTTCCGGCGTCAAGCCGACCTTCCAGATTATGACCGGCTTGCGCAGGGAAGCGGACTTCAAGGCGTTTATAAAATAAGGCCCGTCCTTTATTCCCTCCAGGTACATACCGATGACGCCCGTATCCGGATCATGGCCCAGGTAGGTCAAGAGATCGGCGCTGATGATATCGCTCTCGTTGCCCAGGCTGGCCGCCTTGCTGAAGCGGATGCCCTTTTGGGGAGCGCTGCGGCCCAGGATGTTGGCCAAAGAACCGCTGTGCGAGATCAAACCCACGGGGCCGGGCTCTCTCGATAGACCCGGGAAAAAAGACAGGCCCGACTTGGGACAATAAAGGCCCATGCAGTTCGGTCCGAACAGCCTCATCCCGGCGGCCCGGACCGTCCGCCGCAATTCCTCTTCCTGGGCCAGCCCCTCGGCCGTGCCCGTCTCCTTGAATCCGGCCGTGAACAGAACGGCGCCTTTGACTCTTTTGGCCGCGCATTCCTTTAATACCGGCAACGCGTCCGAATGCGGCACCAGGACGATGGCCAGGTCAACCGGACCGGGCACCTCGAGTACGCTGGGGTAAGTCTTCAAGCCGTCTATCTCGCCGGCCGAGGGGTGAATGGGATAGATTTCACCGGGAAACTTCTGGTCCAGCAGGGCGATAAGAAAAAGCTTGCCCATTTTCAGGCCGCGGGGCAGGCCGATCACCGCCACTGACCGGGGATGGAAAAGGGCGTCCAGTTGAGAGATCAGTTCCTCGGGACTTGTCATCGCTGCACCTCGGTAAAAGGCCCAATCAAGTCAAGGATAGATAGCTAATATTACCCGATCGTCCGGTCAGGTTGCTCCTGTCCGGGTCCTATGACATAATCCGCCCGCCGGATCAAGGTGTTTTGGGGCGGCGTTGGCCTCGTGACCCAAGCCCCCCAACCTGAAGCCAGGTCGGACAGAATCTTGATGCTCGCTATTCATTCAGCCTCGCCTTATCGACGATTGTCGCGGCTCATCCTGGGAGAAGCCGCGGCCATAGCCGTTCTGTTCGTCACCGAATTCCTGGGACCGGTCCAAGGACTGGCCGCCTGGCTCGATCTCACCTTGGCAATCGCCTTGCTTTTACTCCTAGCCAAGGAAGCGATTACCCTGGCCGGACGCAAACGGGGACGGGTTTATGATTTATCCTTTTTCAATAACGTCCTGTTGGCCTTTGGCAGCTTGATGCTGTGCCTCTTTGTTTTCGAAGCGTGCCTTACTTTCGCGCAATTCAGCCAAAGCTCGAAGGACCTGGTTATCCCCCCGGCTTGGGAACGCCGGCCGGTAAACATGCCGGGCGCTGGTTCCGCTTACTATTGGCACGGCCATCTTCACGTTCACAATCAGGACGGCATGAGGCGGACCGTTCCGTTTCCGCCCAAGCCTGACGGTGTTTTCCGGATCATGTTAGTGGGCGACTCGCTGACCTACGGTTACGGCCTGGCCGAAGAACAGACTTACCCGAGCTTGGTCTGCCGCGATCTGAAATCCGAATATCGGGTGGAATGCCTGAACCTGGGCGTGGCCGGCGCGCAAAGCGAAGATATAACCAAAACCGTCCAGGCTTTCCTCCCGCGTCTCGACCCGGATTTGATCGTTTACGGCATCTGCCTGAACGATTTCCTGCCCAGCGGCAAGGGCGAATATGCCTCCAACCGGGCCTACCCCTTCCCTTTGCCCCGGGAATTAAAGCGGTACCTGCTCAAGCAGACCTTGGCCGGCCGGTTTTTCGATCAGGCTTACGATGGCCTCCTCATCCGCCTGGGCCTGCGCCACGACTTCTTCGACGACATTCTTAAGGACTTCCAGGGCTATCAGACCAGATTCGCTCGGGACATGAAGGAAATGAACCGTTACGTGCTGGAAAACCGCCTGCCACCGGTCATCGCGCTTGTTCTAGATCAATATCCTCAATATAATGGCCGGGGTTACCGGATCGCCCAGGCGGCCGAAAAGTACGCGGCCCAAGCCGGCCTGACCGTCGTACCCACGGAAGAATACTACCGCCGCCATGACGGCCGATCTTTGATGATAAGCCGCTGGGAAGGTCATCCCAATCTCGAGGCCAACGAGATATTCGCCCGGTTATTACTGCCGGCGATAAGGAAGACCCCGTCATTGGCCGCTTTCAGAAAGATCAATTAGAAAAGGCGGCGCCGAGCCGGAACTGCCGGACAGATGAAAAAAAACCCCAAGATACTTTATTTCGTAACCGAAGACTGGTATTTCTGTTCCCACCGCCTACCCCTGGCCCAGGCGGCCAGGCGTGAAGGCTTCCAGGTGGTGGTGGCCACCAACGTCAACCACCACGCCGGGCCTATAGTTTCTTCCGGTTTGAAACTCATCCCGCTGCCCCTTTCCCGCCGCGGCCGGAATCCCCGGGCCGAAATGAAGCTGCTGCGAAAGCTGGCGGCTGTATTGCGCCGGGAAAGACCGGACCTCCTCCACAACGTGGCCTTGAAACCCGTGATCCTGGGTACCTGGGCCGCCAAGAGAGTCGGGACCCCGGCCGTGATCAACGCCCTGGCCGGCCTCGGACACCTTTATACTTCCGACCACTTGAAGACCAGGATCATCCGCTGGGGAGTGGCGCGGGTTTTCCGGTTCCTGTTCAGGGACCCTCGGGTCCGGGCCATATTGCAGAACCCGGATGACGTGGAGATTTTCGCCCGCAATGCGTTTCTGCCCCGGGACAGAATTCGCCTGATCCGCGGTTCAGGGGTAAGCGTCCAGGATTTTCAATCTTCGCCGGAACGGCCGGGCGAGCCCATGATAATCCTGGCCTCCCGGATGATCAGGGACAAGGGCATCGCCGAATTCGTTCAGGCCGCGGAGAACCTCCGCGCGAATGGAGTCAAGGCCCGCTTCATTTTGGTGGGCGAACCGGACCAAGAGAATCCGGCCGCGATTCCGGTCCGGCAACTCGAGGCGTGGCATGAGGCTGGGACCGTGGAATGGTGGGGTCACCGGACCGACATGCCGGCCGTGATGGCCCAGGCCCACATTGTCTGCCTCCCCTCCTATTACCGGGAAGGCGTACCCAAGGTCCTGCTGGAAGGAGCGGCCAGCGGGCGGCCGATAGTGGCCGCGGACGCGGCCGGCATCCGGGAGATAGTCCGTCCCGGCGAAAACGGGCTTCTGGTTCCGGCCCGGGACGTACCCGGCTTGGCCGCGGCGCTGCGGCAACTGATCGAGAATCCCGACCTGCGCCGAACCCTGGGCCGGCGGGGCCGGGAGATAGTCGAGGCGGAATTCACCATCGAGCAAGTGGCGGCCCAGACGTTGGACCTGTATCGGGAGATATTGAGGGCCTCGAGACAATGGCCGGAAAATTAAGCTTTTCCGAAACACTGATTATCACCGGCGCGAACGGCTTCATCGGCCGGGCCGTCTGCGCCGAGGCCGCGGCGCTGGGTTACCGGGTCAGGACCGTAGTCAGGACGGCCGGCCGGGCCGAGGGCCTGCCTTCCGGCGTGGAGACCTTTCCCCTGGGCGATATAGGACCCCAAACCGATTGGCGGGATGCCCTGGCCGGGGGACGAGCCGTGATCCACCTGGCCGCTCGAGTACACCAGGTTCATGACCCCGCTCCCGATCCTCTGGCCGCGCATCGCGCGGTGAACCTGGACGGAACCATCAGACTGGCCCAAGCCGCGGCGGCCCAGGGTTTGAAGCGGCTGGTATTTCTCAGCTCGGTTAAAGTCAATGGCGAAGGCCGGGACCGACCCTATACCGAAGCCGACCGGCCCGCTCCGGCTGATCCATACGGCCTGAGCAAATGGGAGGCGGAACAGGCCCTGTCTCGCCTGGCCTCCGAGAACGGCCTCGAGGTCGCCATTCTCAGACCGCCCCTGGTCTACGGACCAGGCGTCAAGGCCAATTTTCTGCGCCTGCTCGAGATGGTCAAGTCCGGCCTGCCCCTGCCCCTGGCCAGCGTGAACAATCGACGCGGCCTGCTATTCCTGGGCAATCTGGTCTCGGCCATCCTGGCCTGTTTGAACCACCCCGAGGCGGCCGGCCGAACCTATCTGGTCAGTGACGGGGAAGACGTCTCTTCGCCGGAACTGATCAGGCGCCTGGCCAGAGTCATGAAGAGACCGGCCCGGCTTCTGCCCTGCCCGCCCCTGGTCCTGCGCTGGGCCGGCCGGATAATGAGCCGGACGGACGAAGTGGAGAGGTTGCTAGGATCACTGGCGGTTGACGATTCGCTTATCCGGCGGGAACTGGGCTGGAACCCGCCCTATACCCTGGACCAGGGCCTCCAAGAGACGGTCGAGTGGTTCTTGTCCATGGTCCCCGAATGAGCGCGTTTGATCAACTTCGAGATACCGGCATGACCTGGTTGCTGATCGCTCTGATAATAGGAACCTTCTGGCTGTCCTGGCTGGTGACGAGGCAATGGCGGGCCTACGCCCTGAAACGTAATGTCCTGGACCGGCCCAACTACCGCAGCTCCCACACCCAGCCCACGCCTCGGGGGGGAGGCTTGGGTCTGGCGACGGCCTTCGAGGCCGCTCTGGCGGCCTTGTATCTGGCGGGCCACCTGAGTTGGGCAGGCTGGTTGGCCCTGGCGCCCGCCGCGGCCTTAGTCGCCGGTATCGGCTTCTGGGACGATCATCAGCCCTTGCCGGCCTATCGGCGCCTGCTGGCTCAACTCGCCGCCGCGGTCTGGGCCCTGGCCTGGTGGCCGGCGTTGAGGGAGAGCGGCCGAATGGTCGCGCCCTGGCTGCCTGCCTGGCTCTGGCTGATCCTGATCCTCCTCGGGCTGCTCTGGCTGACCAACCTTTATAACTTCATGGACGGCATTGACGGCCTGGCCGGGCTGGAGGCGGTCAGCACGGCCGGCGTGGCCGGGCTGTTGCTGGGGCTGGACGGACAAACCGGACCGGCCTTAAGTTGCTGGGCCCTGGCCGCGGCCTCGGCCGGGTTCCTCTATTGGAACTGGCCGCCGGCCGTTATCTTCATGGGTGACGTGGGCAGCGGCTTCATCGGCTTTGTCCTGGGCGTCCTGGCCTTGATCTCCGCCGCTCAAGAACCAAAATGGCTGGCGGTCTGGATCATTCTGCTGGGCGTCTTCGAGGTGGACGCCACCATCACGCTGCTGCGCCGAATGATACGCGGAGCGCGCTGGTACGAGGCCCATCGGGAGCACGCCTACCAGCATTCGGCCAGACGCTGGGGCCACCGCCGGGTGACCATGACCGTCCTGGGTTTGAACATTTTCTGCCTGGCGCCGGCCGCGGTCCTGGTCCTGGCCCGGCCTGGACTGGCCGGATTGGTAGCGGCCCTGGTCCTGCTTCTTTTGGTAGCGCTGGTTTTATGGGGGGGAGCCGGAACAAAGGAGCGCTAGCTGTTCCCTGCCCGGCGATCTGATTAAAGCCGCGGACTGGCGCCGATGACCGCATCCGTCATTAGGTTGATCCATCAGCCACGAGAGGCAGCAATATTAGGTATCGTCATAGCGAGTGTCTTACCCTCCGCGGGGTGGCGGGTTTTAAGCGGAAGAAACATTCGGGTCATTGCGAATCCCGCGTAACGCGGGATGAAGCAATCTCTATTAAAAGGCAATTTCGATTTTATAGCGATTGCTTCGCTTCGCTCGCAACGACTACTCACTATCTTCCGCCCTAAAAAATAATGGAATACGTCGTTGGCCGCCCCGCCTTCTAGGGGCCCGGCGTGTATTCCGGCACCAGGGCTTTCAGTTTGCTCTTGATGGCCTCGGGATCGAAAGATTGGGCCGCGGCCAGCAGTTCGTTTATTTGATCCTGGAGTTGATTGTAATCGCCGGCGTTGCCCTTGAGGACCATGATTTTATCGTGGCCGGTGGGCACCAGACCTTCGCCCGCGGTGATCAGTTCCTCGTAAAGCTTCTCGCCCGGCCTCAGCCCGATGAATTCGATCTTGATGTCTTTATCGGGTTCATAGCCGTGCAGCCGGATCATGTCCCTGACCAGTTCCAGAATCTTGATCGGCCGGCCCATCTTCAGAACGAAGATTTCCCCGCCTTGACCGATGGCGCCGGCCTGGAGAATCAGCTCGGCCGCTTCACCCACGCTCATGAAATAGCGGGTCACTTCCGGATGGGTTACGGTCACCGGTCCGCCGCGGGCGATCTGTTCCCGGAAGATGGGAATGGCCGACCCGGAACTGCCCATGACGTTGCCGAACCGGACGGCCATAAACCGGGTCGGGCCGGCCTGATTGCCGCATTCCATCAACCTTTCCGCCACGCGCTTGGTGGCGCCCATGACGCTGGTGGGCCGGACGGCCTTGTCCGTCGAGACCAGGACCAGGCGGCTGACGCCGTGAGCCAGGGCCGCCTCGACCAGGACCGAACTGCCCAAAACGTTATTGCTCACCGCCTCCCAGGGGAACAGCTCCTGCATGGGCACGTGCTTGTAAGCGGCGGCGTGAAAGAGCACCTCGGGTTCGAACTCCCGGCAGGCGTGCGCGACGGCTTCCCGGTCCCTGATGTCCGCCAGGAACGGCCGCGCTTGAAGTTCGGGGAACCTTTGGCCTAGCTCCATTTTCACCTGGAAAAGGTTCAACTCGCTGACCTCGAACAAAGCCAGCGCCTTGGGCCGATAAAGCCCTATCTGCCGCACCAGTTCCGAACCTATGGAACCGCCGGCGCCGGTGACCAGGACGCGACGGCCCCGCAGATACCGGGCTATTTCCTCCCGGTTCAGGTGCAGTTCCTCCCGGCCGAGCAGGTCTTCCACCCGGACCTGACGCACGGCTTTGAGCGTCACCCGGCCGTTGATGAGTTCGCCCATGCCCGGGATGGTCCGGAACGTTCGCCCGGAAGTCTCGCACAACCTGACGATGCGCCGCATTTCCTCGCCTTTGGCCGAAGGCGCGGCGATCAGGATTTCATCGAAGTTCATCGGCGGGTCGGACAGCAGGTCGATCGGCCCCAAGACCGGCACGCCATGAATGGATTTGCCTTTCTTGGCCGGATTGTCGTCGAGCAGGCCGATCGGTTCCAAGCCCAGATCGGGGTGGTCCTGGATTTCGCGGATGACTTTCTCGGCGGCGTCACCGGCGCCGACAACCAGGAGTTCCCGGAAGCCTTTTCTTTTCAGGCGGGACAGGACCGGCAGGACCCGCCAGCCGGCCAGGCCGGCGTAGCGCAGCCGGATGACCATCCTGAGCCCGCCCGCGAACAGGAAAGTCAAGACTCCATCCAGGATGAAGGCCGAGCGCGGGTAGCCTTCGAAGCGGTAAACCATGAGAATGGCGGCCACGGCGATCAGGGAACCGGTGAAGACGGCCTTGAGCAGGTTCATCAGGTCCACCAGGCTGGTGTACCGCCACATGCCGCGATAAAGGCCGAAGAAAGCGAAGCAGAATATCTTCACCGGCAGCAGCCAGGGCCAGGTGGCGTGGAAGGACCCCGCGAACTCGGCCGGAATGGAGAACTCGAACCTGATCAGGTAGGCGCAATACAAACTCAGCCAGGCCAGGCCGGCGTCCAGCCCCAGCATGATAACCAGGTTACGATACCTGGACATAAACGCCCCGCTTGATTCAGGTCCGTTCACCCGCGACCTGGACGACCGCCCGGACGATAAAGTCCAATTCATCTTCCCGCAGATAGGGGTGCATGGGCAGGCTGAAAATACGATCGGCCGCGGATTCGGAATGGGGAAAGTCTCCGCGCTGGTAACCCAGGGCGGCGAAGGCCGGCTGCAGGTGCAAGGGTATGGGGTAGTAAACCGCCGTGGGCACGCCTTTCTTGTTGAGGGCGGCCGTAACTTCATCGCGCCGGTCGGTCAGGACCGAATACTGGGCCCAGGCGCTCGAATATCCCTCGGGCACACTGGGAGTGACCACCTGTCGTTCCAGACCGCGGGTGTATGTCTCCGCCACACTTTGCCGCGCCGCGATCTCGTCTTCGAAGACCGTGAGTTTCACCAGGAGTACGGCCGCCTGCACGGTGTCCAGGCGGGCGTTCACGCCTATCCGGACGTTCTCGTACTTGTGCCGGCCCTGACCGTGGACGCGCAGGGAGCGCAGCCTGGTCACTTGCTCGTCGTCGTTGGTGAAAACCGCTCCGCCGTCGCCGTAGCAGCCCAGGGGCTTGGCCGGGAAAAAGCTGGTGGCGCCGACGTGCCCCAGGCCGCCGACGGGCCGGCCTTTATACTGTCCCCCGAAGCTTTGGGCCGCGTCCTCGAGGACCAGCAGGCCGTGGTCTTGAGCCAGGGCCATGATCGGGTCGTAGTCGGCCGGCAGCCCGAACAGGTCCACGGGTATGACCGCGGCCGGTTTAAGTTTGCCCGCCCGGGCCACCTTGGTCACGGCTTCTTCCAACCGGTTGGGGTCGATATTGAAAGTCCGCGGATCGATATCCACGAAAACCGGCGTGGCCCCGAGCAGGGAGATCACCTCGGCCGTGGCGATGAAGGTGAAGGGGCTGGTGAAGACCGCCTGGCCCGGACCCAGACCTTGGTCCAACAGGGGCAGAAGCAGGGCGTCGGTGCCGCTGGCGCAGACCACGGCGTGCTTTGTCCCGGCCCGCCGGGCCAGTTCGGCTTCGAGCTTCTGTATCTCCGGCCCCATTATGAACTGGCAGTGCCGGAGCACCTCGGCCAGGGCCGCGTTCATTTCTTTTTCCAGCCGCTGATATTGTCTTTTCAGATCGACAAAGGCGATGTTCACTTCATTCACCACCGATAGGTATTTGTACCAGACCGCCGTCGGCGTTCCGATATTCGGCTTGGCAGGAGGGACAGGAAAGATCGTCCATGAGGCGCACCCCGCAGGAGCAGACCCAGCCTTTCTGGACGGCCGGGTTGCCCACCATCAAGGCGTGCCTGGGGACGTTCATGGTGACCACGGCCCCGGCGCCGATGAAGCAGTATTCGCCCAGGGTGCAGCCGCAGATGATGGTGGCGTTGGCGCCGATGGTGGTCCCCCGCTTGACCAGGGTGGGTCTGAGTTCCTTCATCCGGCTGACATGGCTGCGGGGATTGTACACGTTGGTGAAGACCATGCTGGGGCCGCAAAAGACGTCGTCCTCGAGGGTCACGCCTTCATACACCGAGACGTTGTTCTGGATTTTGCAGCCGCGGCCGATGGTCACCCTGGGGCCGATAGCCACGTTCTGGCCGACGTTGCAGCGTTCGCCGAGCACGCTGCCGCTCAAAATGTGGCTGAAATGCCAGATTTTGCTGCCCCGGCCTATTTCCACGCCCTCGTCCACTATCGCGGTCTCGTGCACGAAATATTCGTCTTCCCTTACCCGGGGCCTGACCAGTTTGACCGGACCGCAGCTTTCCAGGGCTTCCTGGCAGGCGTTCAAGACCCTCAGCACCCGGACGGCTTCCTCCCCGTCGGTCAGGGGCTTGCTCCGGGAGCGGATACATTCCAGGAAATGACGGCACTCGAGACCGAGCGGCTCGTCTTCCGGCACCGGCACCGGTTCCGCCTCTGCTTTATGGGCCACCGGCACGTTGCCCGGCCATTCGATGGTGTGGGCGTAAAGCTGAAGCTTCCGGGGCCAGGAGGCGGTATCGTCGAAGACGGCCATCTTGTCCTGGCCGACCACTATCAGTTTCTGCTCTTTGAAGGGATGGAGCCAGGAAACGAACAAATGGGCCCGCACGCCGCTGGGAAAACTCAAGGTGCTGACCGTGACGTCGGCTATGCCCTGATGCAGATAGTTGCCGCCCTGGGCCTGGACCCGGTCCGGCATCTCACCCAGCAGCCCGAGAATGAGCGAGATATCGTGCGGCGCGAAGGACCAGAGCACGTTTTCTTCGCGGCGCAGCTTGCCCAGGTTCAACCGGTTGGAATAGATGTACAGTATCTTGCCCAGTTTTCCGTTCACGATCAGGTCCCGGAGCCGGGTCACGGCGGGATGGTACCAGAGCAGGTGACCCACCATGAGGATCAGCTTCTTCTGTCGGGCCAGGGAGGTGAGTTTGGCGCCTTCCTCGGCCGACAGGCAGATAGGCTTTTCCACGAACACGTCCTTGCCGGCCAGCAGGCATTCCTTCACCAGCGCGGCGTGGGTCTCGGCCGGCGTGGCCAGGACCACGCCCGCCACTTCCGGATCGGTCAGGACCTCACCCAGGCTGGTGGCCCCGGCCGCTCCGGGGCAGGACTTGAGCATCTCGGCCAGGACGCCGGTATTGGTGTCGCAAATGGTCTTGAGGGCGCCCAATTTATGAATGTTGCGCACCAGGTTCCGGCCCCAATATCCTGTACCCACCACGGCCAGCTTCGGGTCAACGGGCGACATCGGCGGTCTCCTTGCTCGGAGAGTTCTTCCGGCCTTATCGGCCGGCGGGGATGAAAAAATAAACCCGGCCCCGCCGGAAACAAAAGCCAGCATATAGCCCCCCTTCGCCGGGTGTCAAGCTACATCGGGGACTAGTCGGGCGGAGCCGGCACGGCTTTATGTTGCCTCAAGGAAAAGGAGGCGCCGATCAGAAGCCAGAAGAGCAGGGCGGCGTCGTCGTCGAACATGTCGTTGGTCAGGTTGCTGAGGATAAAACCCGCGGCCATGATCAGGGCTCCCAGGATCATGAGGCCGGCCGGGCCGGACCTGAGCCAGACCCGCGCCGTTTCGGCGCCGGGCCACAAACGCCGGAAAACTTGGTAGAGGACCAGGCAGAAAGCCGCCAGACCCTGGAGCCCCGTTTCCACGGCCAGGCTGATAAAAGTATTATGGGTATGCCACATTTCCGGTTCTATCTTCAGATAGTCGGGATATTTCTTGACGAAGCTCCGGCGGCCGAAGCCCACGCCGGTCCAAGGATGGTCCCGGATATGATCCCAGGCGCCTTGCCACATGACCAGGCGGGTGGATTTGAGCCCCGGTACGGCCAGCCCGCCGATCCTGAGTTCACGGCCGGACTGATCGTCCAGGGTGATAATCGGCCGGGGCATCAACAATGCCAGGCCGAGTAATATGGCCAGACAGCCCAGCAGTATGACCCGCCGGGACAGACCGGCCAGGTACAGGACCAGGGCCGCTTCCATGACCACGGCCACCATGGCCATGCGGCCCAAAGACAGGTACAAAACCGCCGCGTGCAGGACCAGGATCAGGGTGACGGCCAGCCTGGCTTTCTTGTTCTTGAACCACAGCGCCCCCAGCATAAGGAAGGGCGCGCTCTGGACCAGCCAGGTGAAGAGCTGGGGCGAGCTGGCGTGCAGGCTGAAAACGGCCCGGCCGGAGGGAAGGGAAAAAGATTCGATCACCCCGTAAACGTCCATGACCGCCGCGGCCGCGATCAAGGCCCAACAGACCAGGCCGGCCCTGGCTTCGCCGCGGAGGTTGTTCACGGCCAGGTAATAAACGAGCAGGCCCTTGAGCATTTCCCCGCGCAGTTCGCGCCAGGTGTAGGCTACGTCCACGGCGGAAAACAAGGAAAAGACGCCGGCGGCTAAAAACAGGGCCAGCGGGATATCCAGCGGGGTTCGGACCAGGTCCCAGCGCCGGAGTACGACCATCCTGGCCAGCCAGAAGAAAAGTCCCAGATGCAGGCAGATTTCGCGGGAAGCCGTTATGGCCTGGAACGGCAACAACGCGGCCAGGCCGGTCAGGCAGATCAAGGCGCCGGCTTCGGCCCAGCCGGCCAGTCGAGCCCTCCTGGTGCTCTTCTCCTGGTCCGGTTCGAAATACCGGGCCCGCCGCCAGTTGTATAAAAAGCCTTCCGCCAACTTTGATAACCTCGTAAAAAGTCGAAAACCGACTTTTTACTCGGCGGGAGAGGGCTGTCCCTCTCCCGCCACTTGAAGTAAATTCAAGTGGTTCCACCCTCACCCCAGGCCGGGGCTTAATCGCCCTCG
>JBFMAW010000044.1:0-44988 GCA_040755515.1 Thermodesulfobacteriota bacterium
CGTGCCCTGGCCTGTCAATCCGCTCGGCGGTGAACCACCAACCGGAGAGCCGTATGCGGGAGAACCGCACGTACGGTTCGGAGGGAGGGGGGACCGGGTACTCAACCGGTCCTCCCTACCCCTATCCTGGATTCCTGCTGGCGCGGGAACGACATTTGGAAAAGGCAACTTTCTCTAGGCGCCTCATAATAAGTTTCAGGTCAACGTCGCCCGCGCTGCGACCGTATTTTTCGCTCCCGGCGGCCGTGGTCGAGCGCCTACAGGAAAAAGCCGCCCGGAAGGTCGGTCGAGAACACCTGGCTGAACAAGACCCAGATGCCCAGGGCCACCCCCGCGCTCAGTACCAGAGGACCCCGCCAGCCCGGATATCCCGTGGCCTTGGCGGTACACAGAGAAACCAGGAAGGTGGGGATGACGTAACCGATTCCCGAGGCCAGCAGGGGCCAACCCGCCAGCCCGCCCAGTATGAGCAGGACGCGGAGCCATTTCCTCAGGCCCGGCTCTTCTCCATCCGCGCGAAAGGGGACGGGTTTGTTCCGGACGAACGTTAGAACCACCAGGGCGCCTCCCGTGGCCAGCACGACGAGGGCGGCCAGGAAGGGCATAAGCCCGGGGCCTAATTCGCGGCCGCCGCCCAGGCCCATCTCGAGGGAAGGGCGGATGATCGAGAGCGCGACCAGGCCCGCGGCGCCATAGACGGCGAGTTCACCTCTCGAGGAGCCCCTCATTTTCATCTCGTTTCTCCGATGACCTCGTTAAAGGCCGCCGGCCGGGCGCCCCGGTTAATGGACCCGGCGTTCCAGACCTTGCCAGTACCGCTCTTTCAATTCGCGGCGCTGTATCTTCCCGTACGGAGTCTTGGGCAGTTCCCGAACGAACTCGACGCTCTTGGGTTTCTTATAGCTGGCCAGATGCTCCTGGCAGACCGCGATGATCTCCTCCTCGGTGGGCGAGATGCCGTCCTTGGGGACGACGAAGGCCTTCACGTTCTCCCCCCACAGGTCGTCCGGGACGCCGATGACCGCGGCCTCGGCCACGCCGGGATGGCGCAGGATGGCGTCTTCCACTTCCCGGGGGTAGATGTTGAAGCCGCCGCTGATGATCATGTCGTGCTTGCGGTCCACGATGTACACGTAACCGTCTTCGTCCAGGGTCCCCATGTCTTGGGTCAGCAGCCAGCCATCCCGGAAGGCCGCGGCCGTGGCCTCGGGCATCTTCCAGTACCCTTTGAACATGTGGTTGGTCCGGATGACGATCTCGCCGATCTCGCCCGGAGAAATCGCCGTCCCATCTTCCCGGAGAACCTTCAATTCCACCCCCAGGGCGGGTTTGCCCGCCGAAGCCAGGCGCCGCAGCTTTTCGGGCGGGCCGTCCACCACGTGGTCTTCGGGCCCGAGAAAGGTGATGGGCTGGGCCGATTCGCTCTGGCCGTAATTTTGGCGGAAGATCGGCCCGAAGACCTCGATGGCCTCTTTCAAACGGGCCGGGATGGTGGGCGCCGTCCCGTACCAGACCCGCTTGAGGCTGCTCAGGTCATGGGCGCGCAGGTTGGGTGACTTCAGGAGGCGATAGAGCATGGTGGGAATGAAAAGCACGCTGGTCACCCGCTCCTGCTCGATGGCCCGCAGCACCTCCTCGGGGTCGAAGCGGCGGAGGATCACGTTGGCCGCCCCGCGGATGTAATAGATGGCCATCATGAAGCCCGCCGCGTGGGTCAGGGGACCGATGTTGAGATTGACGTCCGTGGGCAGGATGGGCTGATCCAGGTTGATCAGGACGTCCATCATGCGGTTCTGGGCGAGGCGAAAAGTGGAAATGGCCCCTTTGGGCCGGCCGGTGGTGCCCGAGGTGTAATGGATTCTTTCGATGTCGTCCGCATCGACCTCGACCCCGGGGTCGGTCTCCGGCCGATCCTTCAACATCTCTTCGTAGTTCAAGCGCCCGGCCGCGGTCGGTCCGACGACGATCACGAAGCGCACGCTGGGGGTGGACGGGAGCACGGCCTCCATCGGTTCGAGGAACTCGGAGTCCAGGATCACCGCGTCGGTCTCGGAATCGTTCAGCACGAAGGCGTGCTCCTGGGCCGAATGTCTCGGGTTCAAGGCCACGTAGGTCAGGCCGGCCCGAGGGACGGCCAGGATGCACTCGGCGGCTTCCACGCCGTTGTGGAGGAGCATGGCCACCTTGTGGCCTTTCCTCAGCCCGAGGGACAATAAAGCGTGACTGACGCGATTGATCCTCCGGTCCATCTCGCGAAAGGTCAGGCGCCGCTCTCCGAAAACGATGGCGGTGCGGTCGGCGTAGCGGAGCAGCGGCCAGGCATAGAACAGGTCCGGCTTCATTTCCTTTCGCCCTCCTTCTGGTTGATTTCCAGTTCCCTGGAGACCTGGGACCGCGCGGCGGCGCGTGGGTCCACCCGCCGGAAACGGATTTTATAACGCCAGTCCGGCCGATACCGGGTCACGATGAACGACACCGGCCGCTGCTCCGAGTCCAGATAAATGGACTCGACCACCAGCACGGGGGACCGGGGCTTGAGCGCCAGCAGCCTGGCCACGTCCCGGCCGGCCGAGGCCGGATAAAAGGCATGGAGGCCTTCGTTGATCTTGATGCCGAGCAGCTTTTCGAACTGGGGGATGTAAGGGTTCTTGTCCAGACTGCCGAACGGTATCCTGGAACCTAGGTCGAAGGGAAGGTAATAAACCACGCTCGAGAGGGGCAGGCCGTTGAAAAACCTGACCCCGGTTATTTGAAACACATGTTGGTCGTCCGGGCGCTGGAGCTTCTCGGCGATTTCCTTATTATTGGGGGTCAGGCGGAGGTCATGGAGGTGAAAAGCCATCCGTTGCCCTATCTCGATTATGTCGTCCACGCTCTCCAAGAACGCGGTGGGAGCGGTCCGCCACTGGTCGGGAAGCGTGACGTAGCTGCCGGAACCCTGGACGCTCTTGACGAGCCCCTCCTGGATCAGCCTTTCCTTGGCCTTCCGCACCGTGAGCCGGCTCACTCCGTACTGGGCCGCCAGTTTCTCTTCGGTGGGCAACCGGCTCTCGGGCGGCCACTCCTCCGACATGATCAGCAGACCCCATCTTCTGGCGAGCTGGTAGTATAGGGGGACCGGGTCCCTGGCGACCGGAGGGGATTCTTCCGCCGGCTTCTCTTTACTCCCGAACTCCGCGTCCTTGGTCATGGGTATTTAGTGGTCCCTCGTCATCCGTCAGCTTCGTGGGGCGCCCCAGATCGAATCGGTCACGCCCTGGCTTGACCATGAAATGAAATACATCCTTTTCGATAGGGGCATCCCGCGTCACGCGGGACGCCGTGCCCCTACTCGATGCCCCTCTCAGGGTCGCATGGTCCTAAGCACCGGCCCCAACTGACGGGGAATCATATCGTAGGCCTGTTCCACCCAGTCGCCCAGGAGCGGACGGGTGTCCCGGGGATCTATGATGTCGTGAACGCCGAAACGCTCGGCGGTGCGAAAGGGCGAGACCAGGGTCTGGTAATGGGCCTGGAGTTCCTCCAGCCGGGCCGCGGGGTCCGGGGCGGTCTCGATCTCCCGCCTGTAAGCGGCCTCGATTCCCCCTTCGAGGGGGATCGAGCCCCAGTACGCGGAAGGCCAGGCGTACCGCGGATTCAAGTCGTGGGGCCGGCCGTAGGCCGAACCGGCCAGCCCGAAAGCCCTTCTCAGGATGATGGCGATCCAAGGCATCCGGCTCTGTTCTATGGCCAGAAGGGCCCTCACCGCCTTACGGAGGGCCCCCTGTCGTTCGGCCGCCAGGCCGACCACCACCCCGGGCTGGTCCACGAAATTGACGACGGGCAGGTGAAAGGCGTCGCACAGGTCCACGAAGCGAATGATCTTCTCCGCGGCCCCTGAGTCCATGCCGCCGCCGAAGAAGTTGGTGTCGTTGGCCATGATGCCGACCGGCCGGCCCCGGAGCCTCCCGAGCATGGTGACCTGGGACCGTCCCTGGTACCGGCCGATCTCGAACAGGGAGTCCAGGTCGAAGATCAGATGGAGAAGCCGGCGGACGTCATAGGGCCGCCGTCTGTTCCTGGGGATGATGGACAGGAGTTCTTCTTCCCTGCGCCCCGGGTCATCGGTCGATGCGCTCCGCGGCGGAACCTCGAAGGCGTTCTGGGGCAGGTACGAGAGAAAGCGCCGGATTTGGGCCAAGGCGTCCGCCTCGTCCACGGCCTCGTTATCCACGACCCCGCTGCCGCGGGCGTGGACCTGGGCGCCCCCGAGTTCCTCCTTGGTGACCTTCTCGCCCGTGGCCGGCTCGACCACCGGCGGGCCGGCCGCGAAAATCTGACTCGTGCCCTTGACCATGACCGAGAAATGGGAGAAGACCACCCGAAAGGCGCCCAAACCGGCCACGGCGCCCAACGCGGCCGCGGCCACGGGAATGGTGGCCAGCATATCCGAGGGATTATAACCGGCGTACCCGGGCATTTTGGTGGCCCCGGCCTGCTCCAGCAGCCGGACGCTGCCTCCGGCCGTGTCCACCAGCCGCACCAGCGGCGTTCGCGTTTCGAAGGCCAGCCGCTCGGCCCAGATCCATTTGTCCGAGTTGGTGGCCTCGGAGGACCCCCCCCGGATAGTGAAGTCCTCGCCGGAGACCACCACCCGGCGCTGGTTTATCCGGCCCGTGCCGATGACGATGTTGGCCGGGGTCAGGTCCGTCAGGTGGCCGTCCCGGTCGTATTTGGCCGCGCCCGTCAGGACGCCTATCTCCTGGAAGCTGGACGGGTCCAGCAATTGGTCTAGGCGTTCCCGCACCGTGAGTTTGCCGGCCTGGTGATGGCGGGCCACGCTTTCGGCGCCGCCCATCCGCGCGGCCAACTCCCGGCGCCGGGCGATCTCCTGAACTTCCTTCTCCCAGATCAAGAGCCCCTCCGGACGGTCTGGCTGATTTGTTTTGCTTAAGATACAACCTGCCAAATAATTTGTCAATAGAAAAATACAACTTTAGGGAGAGGTGGATTATCCTGGGAAAGGATGACGCCTGGCCCCGGCCGCTCCGGGAAGATCGGACAGTCCAGGCTCGGCTTGACGGCGCCGGGGCTAGGCTTCGAATTCTACCAAGGCTCCGATTTCAGGAGGCGGGACTTGCTCGCTGGCACCCTTGATAATAAGCTGGCCGTCGATAGACAACATTGATAGGCCAAGTAGATTACCTGCCCGTAAAACCTCTAGCGGGGTTTCGCCGATAGTGCCCTTTATCCGGCCTACGATCAACAGATCGGCCGGTTTGCCCACGTGGATGATACCTGAGTCCAAGCCGTGGGCCAGCGCCGGGCTCCCCGTCGCCATGCAAATCGCCTGCTCGGCGGTCATTCCGTCGGTCGCGGCCACGATAGCCAAAGTACGAAGCATCGCGCGTGGAGTGACGCCGGTTCCGGTCGGCGTATCCGTTCCCAGGATGACCCGATGAAGTTGATTTCTCGCGCAGATCATGTCCATGGTCTTAAGAGTGACGCTGTGATTGCCGCAGTAGCATATTTCCACGAAGCAATCCGATTCTTCGATCACCCGTTCGATGTCTTTCAAGGACATGGGTATGGGACCGCCGTTGATGTGGCCGACGATATCGGGCCTGACCAGATTCAGAATCACGTTGGCATCCACGGGTTGGGCAATGCCGCCGGGAGGACCTGATACCCCGCCGGAATGGATTTTTGTCTTGAGCCCTCTGTCCCTGGCCCATCCCAGGTATCTTTCCAACTCCTCGGGATCGGCCCCGTATGGATAAAAAAGAAATTTCACCAGCCTGGTGCCGGCCTGGGCCACCGTGTCGAAATCGGCTTCCCGCAACCCCGGAACCGCTAAGAGAGTTCCGGCCTCGATCTTGACCTTGCCTGGCCGATAGTTCCGATAACAGGTCCCGGTCAACAAGGCCAGGGCCGTGAATATTTTCGGGTCGGGGTGTTCCTTGTTCAGGCCGGGTATGAAGACCTCCCCCGCGGAAACCATCCTCGTTACACCGCCATGAAGATAATTGGTGATCCAGTTCGTCGCGTTCTGGATGGGGGTGAAATCGCCGAGGCTCGGATGGACATGGGAATCTATCAGGCCCGGCATGACCATGTTACGCCTGGCGTCTATGACCAGGTCCGCCGTGGTCCTGGCTGTTCCGATTTCCTTGAAGACGCCCTCATCGATGAAGATCGTGTCGGCCCGGCTGATGGGTTCGTTGATGTCTCCGGTGACCAGCGTGCCGATGTTGCCGATAAGTATGGATCCCATGCGCTACTCCATTTCCCGTGTAGTTTAAGTACCGAGACCGATCAACCCGTCCCTTCGAGGTTTCGTCGCGACTGGATTGACCCGCAATCGCTCCCCCCGCGGTCGAATCGGCCCGAACGAGCCTTGGGCGGCCAACGCGTGGCTATTTCCCGGCCGGCCCGACCCTGACGATCATCTCGATTTCGACCGGGATGTTCTGGGGAAGGCTGCTCGTCCCAATCGCCGAACGGGCATGTCGGCCGTTGTCACCCAGTATCTTGACCAGCAAATCGGAAGCTCCGTTCAATACCTCCGGCTGTCTGTAAAAGCCCGGCGCGCTGTTGACGAATCCCGATACCTTGAGCACTCGCTCGATTCGGTCCAGATCGCCGATCTCGGCCTTTATTCTGCTGAGCAGATTGAGCATGGTGATCCTGGACGCTTCATACCCTTCCTCCAGGGTCACCTCTCCGCCGACCTGTCCCTGGTATTTGAGTTTTCCGTTTTCCCAGCAGCTCGTCCCGGAGGTATATACCAGGGGGCCGTCGACAATAACGGGCAGATAGTTCCCGACAGGTTTGCCCGGCTCTGGAAGGCGATACCCCAAGGCCTGCAAATTCTTTTCGATCGACATCTTCTCCTCCTTTAAAATGGAAGGCGGTACAGCGAATTGTCCACGGGAATCTCGACCACCGTGGGCCTGACTTCATCGGCGGCGTCATCGAGCACCCGAGGGAGTTCGTCAAGGGAGGCCAGTCTGACGCCGCGGGCGCCAAATCCTCTGGCTATAGCCACGAAATCCATGTTCCCGAAATCAACCCCGCTTCTAGCGAAGCCTCGCCTCTTTTGGACCATTTCGATCAGGCTCAGGCAATTATCGCACAGGACCAAAATAGCCAAGGGCAGGCCCAGCCTGACGGCCGTTTCCAGATCCTGGAGGACCATGGCCAGTCCGCCGTCGCCCGTGAGGCATACCACCCGCGCCTCAGGCAGCGTCAGTTTCGCCGCCATGGCCGCGGGAAGTCCGTAGCCCATGGACGAAAATCCGTTGGAGGTAAAGAAGGTCAAAGGTTCATATGAGTTCCAAGTTTTGGAGACAAGCAGCTTGTGCGCGCCCACGTCGGTCGTAAGGATCGCGTCCCCGGGCAAGGTTTTCCTGGTCACCCGGATGATGTCGGTCGGAGAAAACATGCCGGCTTTGGGGAGGCCGGCCGGAGTCGGTTCGGAACGAAGCTTGGACTTCAGTCTCCCCAGGTCCCGGTCGGCCCAGTCGTGTCCGGAAAAGTCTGTTTCCATCAATCGTTCAAGAATGGATTTAATGTCCCCGATCGCCTCCGCGGCGGGAGTGAACCGCCGGTGCCGAATGCTGTAACCGCAAATGGAGATGATATTGACTTCCCGATGCCACATCTTATCCGATTCGACCGGGTCAAACCCGATGCCTATAACCAGGTCTGATTGCATGAACACGTCGGCGATGATGCCTTCGTCCATCATTCCGTAGGTCGTTCCCAGGAACAGTGGTTCGGCGGCGGAAAAAGCGCCCTTGGCCTTTGGAGTGGTCAACACCGGCAGCCGGTTCTTTTTAATGAACCGCGCCGCGGCGGATATATCCTTGGCCTGATCCAGACCAAGCCCAAGCACGACCAAGGGCCTCCTGGACTTTCGAATGGCCTCGCCGATCCGCGATATCGTTTCCTGGACGTTCGGTTCGGCGGCGGTTTCAGGCACGAGGTCATTCCGGCCAGGCCGCCCCGGCCTCTCCTCTTTTTGGGCGACATCACTCGGCAGACACAGATAAACAGGGCCCTTGGGTCCAGTGGTGGCCAGGCGATATCCGGCCAGGACGATCTCTTCACTCCCTTCTCCGGTAAATCGGTAAACCCTTTTACTAACCGGTTCGAAAAGACGCTCCAGATCGATGAGCTGGTGGTTCAAATAAGGTTGATTGGCGGTGGCGACCTGCGCCGTGATCGCCAGCACGGGAGATCGGTCCAAATAAGCGTTGGCTATCCCGTTGATAAGGTTGGTCGCCCCAGGACCTAACGTCGCCAGGCAGACCCCCGGCAGGCCGGTGATCTGCCCGGTGACATCGGCCATGAAAGCGGCCACGCCCTCGTGCCTGGTCAGAATAAATTCCAGACCGGACTTTCTCAAGGCCTCGATCAGGTCGGCGATCTCCCCGCCGGGCACGCCGAAGACTCTTTTAATGCCAATTTTTTTCAGAGCAGCGGCAATCGCCTCCGCGCAGGTAGGCATCTTTTTCTTCCTTTCCTGGACGCTCTATTTCCCTTGGGTTCAACTTCCTGGCCCAGGGACCGCCGGCGGGATGCAATTTGGAGACGATAAACGGCCAAGGCTGCATTACCCCGCCGGGTTGATCATCCGTCCGGACCGGCCGTCCTCCGTCCCTGGATCGATCCCTTGTTCCAGGCCAAGGTCAGCTAAGTCGCTGGTCTTTTTTATCCAGCAACAGGAGCGTCTTTAGCAAGCATTGAGCGCCCTTGCCCAGATCCTCTTTAATCGTCCACTCCTCGGGACAATGACTGAAACCATTTCTGGACGGGATGAATATCATACCTGATTTGGCAATAGCGCTTATGTGGACAGCGTCATGGCCGGCCATGCTGAACAGCTCCAAGGTCTTTAACCCGAGTGATTCGGCGGCCGCGCGAATCGCCTCCCGCACGTCCGCCGAGAAACTGATGGGATGAGTTTCGTATATCACCCTTTTGCTAATCCGGACTTTTCTTTCCTCCGCGACTTTCGACGCCATATCCTCCACTGCCCGCGCTATCCGTTGAATGATCTCCTGGCGAATACTCCTGATCTCGGTGTCTATTTCCACAATTCCGGGAATGATTCCCACCGTGTTGGGGGAAACCTTGATCCGTCCTACCGTGGCCACCGCCAGGTCGGCTTCCTCAAGGGCGGTCTTCTCCAGGGTCAGAATGATGGTCGAGGCGGCGCAGAGAGCGTCGTGACGGGCGGCCATCGGCGTGGTGCCGCTGTGGCCGGCTACACCGCCGATGCTGATGCGTTCCCGGTATATCCCACCCGCCTCCGAGACGATGGCCACGTCTCTCTTTTGCTGATGCAGGGTGGGCATCTGTTCAATGTGTACTTCGACGAAATATTCTATTTCCGAAGTTTTTCTCACCGCCTCTTCGATGCGGTCGAGATCGCCGCCGATGACGGCGAGCGCCTTTCGAAATTCGTTTCCGTCATCATCCCTTAGAAATTCGAGTTCCTCCTTTCGGATTTTCCCGACTATGCCGCGGCTGCCCAGCGTGGAGAGACCGAACTTGTTTGGTTCCTCGGAGGCGAAGACAACCAATTCGAAAGGATGTTCCGTCTCGAGTTCCAGTTGATCCATGACCCGAAAAGCCTCCAAAGAGCAGATCACCCCGGCCACACCGTCAAACATTCCGCCGTTCCGAACGGAATCCAGATGTGAACCGGTCATGATGACCGGCCAGTCGGGACGTTTACCTTCCCGGCGAGCGAAAATATTGCCCAGGGGATCGATCCTGATCGGCAGCTTGAGTTCGTCGGTCAGTATCCGCATTATTTTCTCTCGCGCTTCCGCGTCCTCGCGGCTGAAGGCCAATCGTGACACACCTCCCTGGCCGTTCTTGCCAATCTCGGCGAACGCCTCTATCTCCCGCCAAATCCGGTCAGCATCTATATGGCTGGTCAACCTGTCCACCGCCGTGACTCCTTTAATCGTCGCCTCTTCTCATTCTGGACGTGAAGAATTCCCGTTCGCGGGCCATTTGCTCGAACTCATCAAATAACTTGGACGATTCCCGCTTGTTTTTCTTACCGGTCTGCGTGATCAACATGTTGAACAGACACAAGGCGGAGCAATATGAGTCAAAGATCGTGCTGAAAGTTATGGGAATAATGATCGAATAGTCGGCCATCGGCATAAGTGGAGATTCTGGTTGATCGGTAATCGCCAATATCTTTAAGTTACGCTTTTTGCAGTGAGCCACTAACTCGACCGTCTCCCGCGGATACCGTGGAAAGGCGATGGCGACCACGAGGTCCGTTTTATTCAGGTTGCGGATTTTATCATACTGCTCGGTCGCTCCATGGGTGATGACGTGGACATGCCGTTTCACTTTGCTCAAAAAGTAGCCGAAGTATTGGGCCAGGGAGGCCGAGCCTCTGGTTCCGACGATGTGAACACCGCCGGCCTGGACTATCTGAGTCAGGGCCTTGTCGAAGCTTTCCCAGGGGAAGGATTGATTCAGGCGGGTTAAGGTTTTTATTTCGCGCAATATTATGTTCGAGGCTCCGTCGGAGATGGTCTGATCATCCTCCAGGCTCAAATTGAAACGGTCGGCGGAGGTCAATTCCGCCTTTATCAACTCCTGAAACGCCTCGGAAAAGTTCTGGTACTTGGCAAATCCCAGAGCCTGGCTGAATCGGATAACCGTCGGCTGGCTGACGCCGACCTGCTTGGCTAATTGGGTCGAGGAGAGGAAAGCGACCTTTTCATAATGACTCAATAAATATCTGGCTATTTTGAGATGCTTGGGTGCAATCTGAGTCTTCCTGGCTTCTATGATTTGAAGAATATTCTGTTGAGCCATTTTCCCCGATTTCCGCCGTTCCACCTTAGACTCCATGGATAATGCCTCGAATTATCGCGGTCATGCCCCGCCGCCGTGACGAGATTAAATCCGAGAACACCGCCTTGTTTTTTACGAAATTGCGTCGGTCGTTGCCTAACCTGGCCCCTTGGCCTCAAGCTTGGCCGCCTAGACCACCAGGTAGCTGACGAGCTTGTTTTTATCCAAATCCTCCAAGGCGTCGCTATACTTGACCACGCCCTTTTCGACAACGCATAACCGATGGGATACCGCCAAGGCGGTATCTAAGTTTTGTTCGACCAACAGAATCGTCGTCCCTTTTTCCCGGTTCAGTTTCGTAATGGTCTGCCTGATGGTCTGGACCAGCAGGGGCATGATGCCCTCGGTGGGTTCGTCGAGAATGAGCATTTTGGGTTCGGAAATCATGGCCCGGGCCATGGCCAGCATCTGCTGTTCTCCACCGCTCAAGGTCCCGCCTGGTTGTTGGCGGCGTTCCTCGAGCCTGGGAAAATAACCGAATATCTCCTCGAGCGACTTCTGGCTGACGGACCCCTTGACCACCGCCGTCATAATATTTTCCATCGTCGTCAGGCGCGGGAAAATGCGTCGTCCCTGGGGAACGTAGCCGATGCCCAATCTGGGAATCTTGTAGGCCGCCAAGCGGGTGATTTCCCGTCCATCGAAGATTATCGTTCCCGAGCGCGGCCGAACCAAACCCATTATGGTCCGCAGAATGGTCGTTTTGCCGACGCCGTTGCGGCCAAGAATACTGAGTATTTCTCCCGGCCGGACCCGCAGGAACAATCCCTGCAGGATATAGCTTTTATCGTAGTAGACTTCTAGTTCGCGGAGCTCAAGCATCAGTTCAACCTTCCCAGGTACACATCCTGGACCCTTGAGTTGGACTTGATGTCCTCGACCGAACCCTTACAGAGAACTTCACCCTGATGAAGGACATATATGGTCGTAGCCAGTTCGGTCACCACCTCCATATCGTGTTCGACGATGACGATATTCTTGATAGTATTCCGGCTCAGTTCCTTCATGTGGGCAATCATGTTGCGCGTCTCCCTGACGCTCAAGCCCGCCGCCGGTTCGTCAAGAAGAAGCAGCCGCGGCTTGGTGCTCAAGCCCAAAAGCACTTCGATCAGTCTTTGGTCTCCGTGAGAGAGGTTCTGGGCCATGGTGTCGGCCTTGTCCTCGAAACCGACCAGTTCAAGCAGACCATGTACGGCCTTGGTTACGGTCGTATCCGAGGTGGCCGATCTCCAAAATTCGTTTCTCTTCCCGTGGCCGGTTTGGACCCCGAGCCTCAAGTTTTCGAAAACGGTCAATTCCTGAAAAATGCTTGTTTTCTGAAAAGTTCTCGAAATCCCCCGCCGGCAAATGGCGTGGGGCGACAGTCCGGTGATTTCGCGTTCCTCGAAGAAAACCCTTCCCGCGGAAGGTTTCAGAAAACCAGACAGCAGATTGAAAAAAGTGGTCTTGCCCGCGCCGTTGGGGCCGATCAAAGCCACCACCTCGCCCTCGTGAATCTCGAACTCGACCTCCGACAAAGCCTTGAGTCCGCCAAAATTGATGGACAGCTTTTCGGTCCTCAGCACCGGCGCTTTCACCGTGACTCCTTCGCGGAAAACTCGCGGTAAGACGGTTGGCCGCCGAATCGCGCCATCTTGCCGGCTGGCATGGTGGCCCGGTTTTCAAACACCAAGCCGCCGCCCGGCCATGAAACCCGGGAAAAGGCGGTCCGGCGAGGATCAGAGACTAGGCCATGATTCGCCATGGTCAGTGGCCGCTTTTCTTACGGAGATGATCCTGGAGCGATCCCAATATGCCCTTGGGGGCCAGAATAATCACCAGAATGAGCAGGACTCCAATCAGGATGGGATAGAGGTCAACCATCCAGGAGCTAAGGGTGTCTTCCACCAACACCAGGATGGAGGTTCCGAGGAAGCAGCCCCATAGCGTCCCGGCGCCGCCGACCACCGTCCATAAAATCGCGTTGCCTGACAGCAGCCAGAAAAAGAGTCCGGCGTTGGCGTTGCTGTTGAGCACGGGGTAGAGACCTCCGGCCAGTCCGGCCACCGTGCCCGAAAGGGTGAAGGCGATCAGCTTGAGGACCCTGGTATCATAACCGAGCATCTCGGCCCGTTTTTCGTTGTGTTTGATGCTTTCGATCGCCCGGCCGACGGGCGAATCGAAGAAGCGAAGTATCGCCCAGAAGGCCAGCGCCGTAATACCCAGAACAAGATAGTATTTAACCAAGGGGTCATTGAGGGACAGGTCCGCGAAGATCATCGGGACCTTCTTGAGCCTGATGTTGATCCCCTCGTCAGCCCCGGTCAGCCAGCGCTGGTTCATGGCCAGCAGAAAGAGAATTGTGGAAGCGATGATGGAAAAGACCACGAAGTAGTGGCTGCCGAAGCGGGTGACCAACATCCCGAGAAGGCAGGAAAAGGCCATCGTCAATACCATGGCCGCCAGAAGTCCGAGCCAGATGTTGGCCCCGAAATGATGAACGGCCCATACGAGGCCGTAGCCGCCCAAACCGAAGAAGGAGGACATGCCGAAGTTCAGCAGGCCGGTTTTGCCGAAAATGATGTCGAAACCGAGCGCGAAAAGCCCCCACATCAGGATTTCGGTCAGAATGTAGCGATGGTAATCCCCAAGCACATGCGGGGCCGACAAAAGTCCGAGCCCCAGAAGACCCAGCCATAGGAACCGGGGGCGTGAAGCTCGCCTCATGATTCTCATTGCTCCCCGAACAGCCCTTCGGGCCGGAAAAACAAAACCGTTACCATCACGGCCATGCCGATGACCTTGGCCATCACCGGATCTACAAAAGCCGCCGCGACGCCGGTGATGATGGCGATAATGAGCGACGCGGCCACGGTCCCGATTATGCTTCCGAAGCCGGCCATGATGACGACGATGAACGCGTCCACCCCGATGTTGTGGCCCATGTTGAAGCTCACGGAGACGATGGGCGAGGCCAGAACGCCGCCCAATCCGGCCAGGGCCGAGCCGAGGCAGAAGACGAACCCGAATACCCGTTGGACCGGAATGCCCATGGCCATGGCCGTCTCGTGGTCTTGGTTGGTCGCCCTTATCCAGAGGCCGTATCTTGTTTTGTTCAGAAAAACGATCAAGCCACCGATGACCAGAAAGGAAAAGAAGGCGCAAAACACGCGGTATCCCGGATATTGCCCGGTTCCGAGGTCGAAATTGTAAGGTATCGGATTCGGGATCATCCTCGGCACGCCGCCGTAGGTGAGCATTATCGTCTGATCCAGTATGAACATCAGGCCGAAGGTGATAATGACGGTGACGATGGGCGGCTTGCCCACCGTAAACCGTAAGGTGGTCACATATATGAGCAGCCCAATGACGGTCAAGGCCAGCGGCGCGACGACCAGGGACCAACCCCAGCTTCCCAGGCGGTGAAAACAGTAATAGGCGCCCACGGCGCCCAGGGTGTACAGGGCGCCGTGGGCTATATTGACGATCTGTAACTGGCCGAAAATGAGCGTCAGCCCGATGGCTATCAAGGCCAGAATCCATCCCCAAACGAACCCGTTGATGATTTGGGAGATGATCAGTTCCATCATGGTCGCCGACTCCTGGCGGTTCAGTTTCGACTAGGGATTCTTCTTCGTCAGGTCCACTTCCGCCGGGTACGTCAGGTCCTTGGCCGGGACCCGGCCTTTGATGACCAGGTTGCCCTCTTCGACCTTGGAGATGTAGATGTCGGTGAAGGCCTGATGATCCTGGGCTCTCATGGTTTTATCGCCCTGCGGGAAGTCGAAGCCGGCCTCGACGGACAATCCTTCCAGGGCCTGGATGAAAGGGGGGGTGTCCGATTTGGCTTTCCAGCCGCTTTTCTCGATGCCCCTCTTGATCCAATAGACGTGTTCCCAGGCGGCCCAGGCGTACTCGACGGCGCCGACCTCGCCGCTCTTCATGTCCCGACCCTCGTCGTCCAGGCCGATGGCTTGGCGGAAGGGCGCGTTGTACTTCTTCAACTCGGCCGGTAGGTTCACCATCCGACGCACCCCGTAGCCGGTAAACCAAAGGGAGGGGCCGGCCGGGCCGAAGTCCTTCGGGGCCAGCCCCGTCGGCATCGCGCCCCCGACGATCTGCATCTTCTTGAGCAGGCCCTTTTCATAGGCCTGGCGGGCCAGCTTGAGGATGTCGGCCGTAAAGTACCCGGCCACGAGAATGTCGACCTTGTCCGGGTCTATTTTGTTCAGGTAGGGGATGAAATCATCGGTGTTGACCGGCGAGTATTCCTCTCCGCGGAACACGCCGCCGAGCGGGTCCATGACCCGTCTGAATTCCGCGACCACGGAACGGCCCCACTCGTAATCCGCGCCCAGGCAATAGTACGTCTTGCCGATCTGTCCGCTGGCCACCTTGGCCAGGGCCATCATGCTCATGCGGGCGTTGCCGATGCCCCTGAAGGTGTAGCGATTGGCGTTGGCCCCGGTCAGGGACAAGGCCGTGCCCAAAACAAAGTGGGGTATTTCCATGCTTTCGACCAAGGGAGCGCAGGCCGTGTTGATGCCTGAACTGAACGAACCGAGGATAAAATCGCATTTGTCTTCCATGACCAGTTTGCGCAGTTTTCGCAAGGCGGTTTGAACGTTGGTGGCGGTATCCTCGCGGATGTACTCGACCTGACGGCCTTTGATGCCGCCTTTGGCGTTGATTTGCCCGCAGGCGGCCGCCGCGGCCTTGTCACCCCATGATCCGGCGGCATAGAGCGCGCCGGTGACATCCGCCAAAGCGCCGATACGAATCGGCTGGTTCGCCGCCCGACCGATGACGGCCGGGAATCCCACCCCCAACGAGGCCGCGCCGGCGCCCAGGGCCGCAACCTTCAGGAATTGCCTTCTGTCCAAACCGTTTGGCGCGCCTCGTCCGTTTTGATTAGACATGATGCTTCACCTCCTTGGTGATCGTTTGCGGCCCTGACTTGACGACGCGGGCGGAGTCATCGCCGGCCGACCCCCGGATCCAAGGTCGCCGGGGTTTTTTTCTCCACCCGTTCCCTTTCAAGGCCGCCCTCGGCGAAAGGTTTCGGTTTCCATCCGAATTGGGTTTATTGAATCGCCCCTTTCGGGAATTTCTTGACGAGTCCCCGGCTGGCGGGACGACGGGTCCTAGTGAATATTTCAATACATTCTCTATATAGCTTGAATAATATCATTCAGAAAAAAGGCTGTCAAGGAAAATTCTTGACCCCAGGCGGCCAAGCGCGGAGGATCGTCGCCTGGATCGAGGCCGGCGAGTGAAGCCGAGACCGTTCCAGTGCTCTGACCCGTCCCGTCGCGGTCGCGACCCGGCGCGCGGGTTTCCGCCATCGCGGAAAGTCCGCT
This sequence comes from Thermodesulfobacteriota bacterium, assembly GCA_040755515.1. Lineage (GTDB taxonomy): Bacteria > Desulfobacterota > Desulfarculia > Adiutricales > JAGVGV01 > JBFMAW01. The sequence goes on from JBFMAW010000044.1 coordinate 16,212, forward strand.
CCCGATCGCGGGAGGTGCCGGCATGGAACCAGAACCGAAATGCCCCCAGCCCGGTGAAGGGCGGGACAAGGAAGCGCCCGCCCCGTCTTCCGGGTACGCCTCGATCGCCGATTGTGAGACCTGTAATCGCCTGCCCCAGAAAGCGGCGGAAGACATCGAAGCGACCGGCGTCCCCAAGGTCGTGCCTCCGGAAGTGGAGCGCCTGTCGGTCGTCGTGGAACTGGACGACGAGAACACCCCGGCCTATTGCGTCAGCACCACGCGACTCCTGAAATGCCCCTTCTGCGGGACGCACTACTACTGGAACCACTACGACGACGACGGCCAGCACTTCATGGACCCGACCTGCGACCTGATCACCCTGCGTCGCTACGATCCGTTGTCGGCCCTCGAGTTCCTGGAACGCGTCGTGGCCAGGGCTCCGAACGCCCTGCCCGGCGCGTTCGGGCAGTTGCGAAAGGCCTGGGTCGAGGGGGCTTCCCGGCCGGACACCGGTATCGCGCCGGCCGGGCTGGATTCGAAGGTCCAGGCGGCCGCCGCCGATTTGGTCGAGCTGCGCGGGCGCTACGACGAGATCATGGGCGACCTTGCCGACATCCTCTGGCGCCGGGCGCTCCCGGGTCAGATTCAGATGTATGCGGTCGAGTCGCTCGGCCGCCATTTCGTCTCGCGGGGCGACCGGGCTTCGCTGACGACTCTGCTTCGGCATCCTGATCCGGCCGTGCGGGTGTTGACCGCGAAGTTGGTGATCGGCCTCGGAACGGACGACGCGCCGATCATGGACCTACTGCACGTCTCGCGGGAGATGAGGCAAGCCCTGGCCAAGGAACTGGCCAGGAAGTCCCGCCTCGACGAGCTGGTGGACGTCCTGCTCGAGATCGCCCTCTTTCCGAGTGAGGCCATGATCTGGGAATACGACCACGGTTATGGGAGTTCCAGCTACTATCAAACAAGCGTGCGCTGGATCGCCCTGTATTACCTCTGTGTCTTGGCCCACCATGGGGCCGACCTGGAACGCGCGATACCGGCCCTGGTTGGACTTCTCGGCGAGGACCAGCGGCTGACGTCGGATGCCGGCCGGGTGCTGCGGGCCATCGTGGACCAGAAGAAGAAAACCGCGCGCTTGCTTCGCTGCGCCCGGTTGATCCTCGACGAGATCGAGAAGGCACGCGCCGCGCGTCACCCCAAACTCCCGCGCGACGCCCACGTGAAGGCGCTCGTGGCTAGGTGCAACGAGCTTTTGGGTAAGCCAACAACCCCGAAGCGAAAGGGGTCAGGTCTTCATTCCTGACCCAATACCAGATTAATGATACTTTTAACCCTAAAAGTATCCTTGACCCGAAGTCAAAGGGCGTAAAGTATCTTTTAAATGTAGCCTTCTGGTTTTACAAAGAATATGTGGGGGCGCCTCACCAAAGGTCCAGGCGGGTACTGGGCCTTTGTCCCAGACCCGCTTCCGCCCAAACTCGAAAGCACCTGGGAGTTGACGCGCCAATTATCCGAAGCGGACCGGGCGCTGAGTGAATTGGCCGGATTGGCCCGGACCCTGCCCAATCAATATTGAATTTTTTTTTGCCTCAGGAGGACCCTTTTCCGAGCAGGTTTTCAAGGGCCTTGACCAACGGTGGGAGGTCATCTTTAATGACATTCCACATGATATCGAAGTCAACCTCGTCGTAACCATGGATCAATCTGTTTCTAAGACCGACAATAGGCCCCCACTGGATTTCAGGATGGTTCTCCCTATACTCTCGTGAGACTCGTGTAGCCGCTTCCCCAATGATTTCCAAGAGCCGAACCAGGGCCAGATTGAGCAGACGGTCGGTATCAAGGTCTGGCCTTGATCTCGTTTGGACCAGGTTCATGGCCTCCCTGGCGCTGTCGAGCAAATGCCGGAGCCTTATTCCGTCGTCAGACCTGCTCATACTGGACAACGGCTTCCTTCAACACACGTTCTCGGAAATAGCGGCTGATAAAGCCGGGCGTGTTCAAATCCACCTTTCTGCCTAAAATTTCAGTAAGCTCGATCTCCATGGCGAAAAAATTCAATCCAACCTTTGCGCCCGCCTCGAATTCGACCAGTATATCCACGTCGCTGTCAGGGCCGAAATCCTCCCGGAGAGCGGAACCGAACAAGGACAACCTGAGAATCCGATACCGCCGGCAGAAATCGGCCAGAAATTCTTTTGGTATTTCAATCTTTTTTCCCATTAAATTCACCTGATTCCATTAAAGCATATTTCGGGTCATAAGGCAACTGCTACTCATTTGTTTCATGACCTAGACCCATCTTTTAAACATTTCTTGACCCAATATCGGGCTAATGATACTTTTAAGCCTAAAAGTATCATTACCTCGAAGCCAAAGGGTGTAAAGTATCTTTAGAATGCAATTTTCTGATTTTACAAAGAATATGTGGGGACGCCTCACCAAAGGTCCAGGAGGGTACTGGGCCTTTGTCCCAGACCCACTTCCGCCCAAACTCGAAAGCACCTGGGAATTGACGCGCGGATTATCCGAAGCGGACCGGGCTCTGAGTGAATTGGCCGGATTGGCCCGGACCCTGCCCAATCCCCATCTGTTGATCGGCCCGTTCATTCGGCGTGAAGCGGTGTTATCCAGCAGAATTGAGGGAACGAGGACCGCGCTTTCCGACTTGTTTTTCTTCGAAGCCGCGGACGCCGCGCCGCCTCATGAGAACAGCCCGCCGCTCCATGACGTCAAGGAAGTCTTCAACTACGTGAAAGCCCTCGAATACGGCCTCCGGCGGCTGGACGAACTGCCTTTATGCCTGCGTTTGATCCGGGAAATGCACGCCATTTTGATGGAAGGCGTGCGGGGAGAACACAGTACGCCGGGCGAATTCCGAAAAACGCAGAACTGGATTGGCCCGGCCGGATGTGTTCTTATGGACGCGACGTTTGTCCCTCCTCCAGTACCGGACCTGGGGCCTGCGCTCGACCAACTGGAAAAGTATCTGCACGCGGACAAGGCTTTTCCACCGCTTTTGTGGATAGCCATGGTTCATTACCAATTCGAGGCCATCCACCCCTTTCCGGATGGTAATGGTCGAATCGGCCGCCTGCTCATTTCCCTGCTTTTAGGCCATGAATCCCTGCTCTCCGCGCCGCTGCTTTACCTCAGCGCCTTTTTCGAAAAAAACCGCGATGAATATTATCAGCGGCTGATTTCAGTCAGCCGGAACGGTGATTGGCCGGGTTGGTTGCAATTTTTCCTCGAGGGCGTGGCCACCCAAGCTCGGGACGCGGTCTGGCGCTCGGGCGCCCTGCTCGGTTTGTGGCGGGAGCACCGCCGGCGTTTTCAATCAGCCCGTTCTTCGGCCTTACTGCTTCAACTGATAGACCGCCTTTTCGCCGCCCTCTTCATCACCGTTCCCCAGGCCGCCAGGATTCTGGAAATAACGCCCAGGTCCGCGGGGAAGCATATAGAGCGTCTGGTGGGAGAAGGAATTCTGGTTGAAACCACCGGCCGTGAACGCTACCGGGTCTACGCGGCCCCGGAGATACTGAAAGTAATTGAAGGAACGAAAGATGAATAGAAGGTTTCTCAATGGAAAACGTTCTGCAATGAAACTGGACCCGGACCAGCCAATTCGACAGCAGACATATCTGCGAGCATTGCAAGCTTATGTTGATGAAATTAAAATATATTACGGCCAGTTCCTTACCCGATTCCGGAGACGAATATTCACAAACCCAAATCCTGGTTAGTTGTTCCCCCTGTACTCCGGGCTCCCAACAAAATTCAGCCCGGCTTTAATGCCGGGCCAAGCTGGATCTCTGGCTGAGAGAGTGGGATTCGAACCCACGGTAAAGCTTTAGACCCTACACTCGCTTAATTCCGCCTCCCCATCCGGAGGAAAGAGGCTTCCCAAATTCCGCGGATTGTGACAGTGTACAAAACAGGGATGAGCGACACGGGGTTGTGGCCATGAATTTTGATAAAAGATACGTGGTTACGCCGGAAGAGTGCCGGCGGCTTTGCACATGTGGCCGGCCGCACCCGCCGGCCGACGTCAAGCAGTATTCCGGGCCCATGGCCATGCGGGCCCTGGCCGAAGACGCCCGCCGGGCGGGCCGGTCCATATTGATGATTGACGACGAAATGACCCACGCGGCCGCCGGGAGCCGGGTCGAAGAATTTTTCCGGGAAATGGTCGTGCCGCACCAGGTTCTCACGTTTTCCGGGCGGATATCCGCCAACGAAGAACGAGTGGACCAAGTCATCGACCGGAGCCGAAGGCACGGCCTCATCGTGTCCGTGGGAGCGGGCACCATCAACGATCTGGGAAAATTCGCCGCCACCAAACGGGGCCTCCCGTTCTGGACGGCGCCGACGGCGCCATCCATGAACGGATACACCTCGGCCATTGCCGCCATAAAAGTGGCCGGGGTCAAGCGGACGCTGCCCGCCTCGCCGCCGGAATTCATCTACAACGACCCCGACGTCATCCGCCACGCGCCCCTGGACCTCAGGCAGGCCGGCTATTGCGACGTCATGGCCAAATCGGTTTCGGATATAGACTGGCGGATCGAATCCCTGCTTTTCAGCGGGTCGTACTGCTCCCTGCCCGCGTCCATCGTGGTCCAGGGCGAAAGCGGGTTCCGGGATTATCCGGAAAAAATCCAGGCAGGAGACCCCGAGGCCATCCAGGCCCTGCAAAACGGGCTGCTGGCGTCCGGCATTTCCATGCTGTTGGCCGGGTCCAGCGCGCCAGCGTCGGGAGGAGAACACCTGTTTTCACATTTCCTGGACATGCGCGAACCCCTGACCGGGCGGACGCCCAAGCTGCATGGCTGGCAGGTGGCGGCCGGTATCGTGTTGTCCGCCGCCAGCTATAAAAACCTGGCCGCCCTGGACCGCGCCGACCTCAAACACCTGGGCGAAACAGCGTACGATCGGGATTTCAAGGGCATCCGCCCGACCTGGGGCGAAACGGCGGCCGAAGTGGAAAAACGCTTCGACCTGAAACGGCCGCAACTGCTGCAATTGGAAAAACTCCTTCCGCCCAACTGGGAAAAAATCCAACGCCTGTGCGGGCAAGTTCGCGGACCGGAATATTACCTTCATCTGTTCCGGCGGACCGGGTTCCCCTTGACCTTGGATTCGCTGGATTTGAGCGAGGACGAATTCCTCCTGGCCGCGCTTTCGGCCAGAACCATCCGGGAACGGCTCACGGTTCTGGACCTCGCCGCCCAACTCGGCGTGCTCGAACAGACCGCCCACGAAGTGGCCGCCCTGCTTCAGCCCGCGGGTTGATTCCCGCCAAAGCGACGGTCAAATCTCCCATCCATAAAACTTTTGGGGGATGAGGTCAGGCCAAAATCATGCACTTCTCCGGGTTCAAGAACAAATAAACCTCCTGCCCCTCCGCATACTTCAAGATGTGCGAAACCTGGACCCGGATCGTCTGATCGCTAATGTTGACGAAAAAGTACAAAAAGTTCCCCAAATAGGCCCGGTGCTCGACGGTTCCCTTGAACACGTTCCGGGCATCCTGACGCGGCGTATCGGATATCTCCACGTCTTCGGGGCGTATGGAGGCGTACACCTCGCGGCCTTCCGCGGCGGGCTGAGAATCCGGCGCCGTGCATAACAGCTCGTCGGTGAATTCCGTTTTGACGATTGCCTTGTCCTGGCCGTTCTGGGTTCGGACCACCTTCCCGGCGATAAAATTCATGGCGCCGATAAAATCGGCCACGAATCGGTTGGCCGGCCGTTTATAGATATCCTGGGCCGTGCCGAGCTGCACGACGTCGCCCGAATCCATGACCGCGATCCGGTCCGAAATAACCATGGCCTCGCCCTGATCGTGCGTGACATAGACCGACGTGATGCCCATGCGCCGGACCAGGCTCTTGATTTCGAACCGCATCTTTTCGCGGAGTTTGGCGTCCAGGTTGCTCAGGGGCTCGTCCAGGAGCAGCACTTTGGGATTCCGTATCAACGCCCGAGCCAGGGCGACCCGCTGCTGCTGCCCGCCGCTAAGTTGAGTCGGATACCGGTCTTCCAGACCGCTCAGCCCAACCAGATCCATTACCTGCTCCGCTTTCCGCCGGATTTCCTCTTTCGGGATTTTTTGCAGTTTCAAGCCGTAGGTCACGTTTTTACTCACCCGCATGTGAGGCCACACGGCATAGTTCTGAAACACCATGCCGATCCCCCGTTTGGCCGGCGGAACAAACCCCTCGGCCAGCATGGACCGGCCGTCTATGACGATATCGCCTTCCTCGGGCCGTTCCAAACCGGCGATACAGCGCAAAGTCGTGGTCTTGCCGCAACCGCTGGGGCCGAGCAGGGTCAGCATTTCGCCCTGCTTGACCTCGAGGTCGATACGGTTGACGGCCACGACGTTCTTGTAACGCTTGAACAGGTTTCGGATCTCGATGAAGGCCATGTAATTTGTCTCCTCGAACGATCACCCCGCGGGCGTCGCGCCGTCCGAACGGTCTTCGCCTCTTCTAATGGCTGCTGGGTCCCCAGGCGGCTTTCATGATCCCTCCGCCGATTCTGGCGATTATCAGCAGAAGGATAAACGTGATTACGATCATCAGAAAGGCCATGGCCGCGGCAATGCCGAATTCCATGCCCCGGTGCCAGTTCAGGTAGATGCCGATGGGTAAGGTCTCCCACCCGCCGCGATACAAAAATATGGCCGTGGATATTTCCTGGAAGGCCATGATGAAAAACATCACCACGCCGACCATCACGCCCTTGAGCAAAAGCGGCAGGGAAATATAAAAGAACGTCCGGATTTTCCCCACCCCGGATACCTCGGATGCCTCTTCCAGCGATATGTCCAGTTGTAAATAGGACGAATGGGCCATGCGCAAAAAGTACGGCAGCCGCCGGGCGAAAAGGGCCAACGGCATGATGATCCAAAGCGAGGCCAGGGGGATGCCTTTCCAGAACGCCAGAAGGTAGCTCACGCCCACGGCCATGCCCGGAAAGGCCAGCATCAGGGTGATAATGAAATCCAGGGCGTTCCGCAGGGGCACCTTGGAACGGACAACGATATAGGCGGCCGGAAGGCCGAACACAATGCCGAAAACCAAGGCCACGCCGCTGAATACGAACGAGTTCTTTATCAATAACGGCGACGCCAGCAGGATGACCCTGAAATTTTCCAGGGTCCAATAGGTGGGAAACGGCTCGAAAACCCACCGTCTGGAAAACGCGGACAGGCCCAGCACGATCGGAATCAGCAGGACCAGGAGCGCAATGAAAATCGTGTACGCATAGGCCCCTATCTTTACCGGCGTGCTCGGTTCGATCACCCGCCCCTCGGACGTGGTGCCCTTGGAAAGCCCGGTGTACTTTTTCCGTTCGACCCAGGCTCTGGCCACTAAAAACATGGCGATACAGACGACCGACGACACCACCACGGCCACGATGCCCATGTATTTCCGGTCCACATCGGTGAAATGGTAGGCGATGTTGATATAGGCCACCGACGGCAGGTAATCCACCTGGCCCAGGATCAACGGGGTCAGCCAGTCGGTAAAGGGCCACAGGAAAACAATGACCGCTCCCGCCAGATAGGGGGGCGTACACAGCGGCAAGGAAACCGTCAGGAACCGCCGGAACCCGCTGGCGCCCTCGACTTCGGCGGCCTCTTCGAAACTGGGATCGATATTGGTAAACCCGGCGGCCAGGCTCAGGACGATAAACGGGAGCATGTGCAAGGACTGGACAAACACCAGGCCGTGCAGCCCGTAAATGAAATTGAGGGGCTGCTTGATCAATCCCGCGTCGAGGAGCAGCAGGTTGCAGGTCCCGTGTTTGCCGAAAAATATGATAAAGGCGAATACCCCGGCGTACGCCGGCAGGACGATGGGCAGCAGGATCAGGGCCGTGAAAACGGTTTTTCCATACTGGCGGTACCTGGCCAGGATATAGGCCAGGGGGATGCCGAACAGGGTCGAGGCGAGCAGCACCAGGGTGCTGAGGATCAAGGTGTTGCCGAATGTCTTTAGATAGTAGGTGTCCTGGAAGAACCTCAGGTAATTGCCCAGGCCCCAGTTCTCGGTCCCGGCGATTTTGAAACTTTCCAGGACCAGAACGGACAACGGAAAGATCACCAGAAAGGCGACAACCGCCCACAAGAACGCGGCCAGCGTCAAATTACCGCGTGACATGCTTTTCCCTTTTCCCGGCTTTTTCCGCCTGGGCTCGCCTTTGGGCGTTTTTCCAGATTACGCTCCCAGTCGCTGGCGCCTATAAACTCCGTCGATCGCTTGGCCTTCCTCCGCTTGGGTCCGCCGCGGGGGCTTGGAGCGATCTCCAGAACAAGGCTCCGTATCGAAACAGGTTCACCCCTCGACCCGCCCTCTTCCCCTGTCCGCCGAAGCCGACTAGGCGAAGGCGGATGGGGGGAGAGGGTTTGGGTGAGGGGGCAAGCCCAGACTCGGCTTGCGGTTATCCCTACTTTGTCAGCAAGTTCCGGGCGACCGAAGCCGCCAGGCGGGCGCCGGCGTAATCGCCTTTTTTCTCGAACATGTCCCGGGCTTCCTTGATTTTCGCTTCGGCCTTGGCCACGTCCATCTTCTGGCCCTTGGCCGCCGCGATTTCGCCCTCCACCTCTTCAATCAGGAAAAGGCTGCTCTTCAGTTCACCCCATTTCCGGTAAATCTCGTATTCGTATTTCTTGTTGACCTCATCCCACCGCTTGGTGGCCAGACCCAGATCGTATTGGATAAATCCGACCTTCAGGGCCCAGAAAGAATCCGCGCCCAAAGCCTTGGCGGCGTGATCGGCCATGACCACGCCCTCTTTTTTCCATTCCGAAAATTTAATATCCGTCCTGGCGGCGAAATAACCGCCGTTCAAAACGGCTTTCTGCCCGTCCATGCTGAACAGCCAATCCAGGAATATCTTGGCCACGGCTTCGTTCGGCGCGTTTTTCAGCAACGCCGTGGCTTCCGGGACCAGGATGGTTTTGTCGGGCAGCAGGTCGCTCACGGGATATTTGTCTCGGCGAGCCACCATGGCGTTCATCTGGGGCTGAGCCAATCCGATCGGCACCTCGCCCCGGCTCACGATGTGGGTCGTGTCCGTGCTGCCGGTGGAAAAACGGGCCAACTGGGCGGCCATCAGCCGGAGCATGCTCCAGCCTTTTTCTTCGCCATAGGCCTGCAGCAGAATTTCCACGGTTTCATGCATGGTGCCCGAAGCATACGGCAGGGTGGTAACGATATTGCCCCGGTAAATGGGGTTAAGCAGGTCCTGCCAGGTTTTGGGCGGCGGCAGCCGGAGAGTCTTCAACACCTTTTCGTTATACAGGTTGGTCACGATCCACGGGGCGAAACAGGTCCACAGGCCGTCGGCGTCCTTGTTCTTCATGCCGTGCCATTCGGCGGGGATCTTGTCCCAATCCTTGGGCTTGTAAGGAACGATCAATCCTTCCTTTTTCAATACCTCGTGGGCCGGGGCCCCCGCCCCCAGAAACACGTCCGCATCGGGCTTGACGCCCCAGGCCCGGACTTTGTCCAGGCAGACCGGCCATCCGCCGGGCTGCACGAAGGTGATATCGACGTCTTTGTTGTAGGTCTTTTTGTAATACTCCTTGAACGCTTTGGTCAGGCTGTCTGAAAGTTCCGTGTAAATCGGGCCGACCCAGCCGAGTTTGTCGGCGGCCCGCGCTTTTGCCGTCAGCCCGGGCAAAAGCATAAGCATCAGCATTGAAAGGACGATCAAGGTTTTGGTGGAAAACGATACCTTTTTCATAACGGCCTCCCTTCGTGAAACGCGATTACATTTGAACCGCAATTATGCGGCCAGCAGCGCAATTTCGGTTTTTCGATCCCTCCGGCTCCGATTTTGGCCCGTTGAACCGGCCTCGGTCCGGGCCGGGGGCTCGAGTTCCTTCCAAATCAGACTTTTTCTCGCCGGCCTCTCTGAAAATGTCACGTTTTTCCAATTTACGGGCATAGTAATCCATCGTTGCTTCTCCGGTCAATCTGAAAACATTCCGCCAGCCATGCCCCAACACCGGTCGATAATGAAAACACGGAGGTAAAGCCAAAGCCACCTGCACCTTGAATGCGGTTGAAAAGTGCTGAGGGTGACTTTCGAATAGTGCCGCACCTGCTGAATGATTGGATGGCCTACTTTCTTGTCAAGTTCGACATGCTTCCGACTCGGCCGAGGGTTGGTTGTGTGGCCGCGGTTTTAGAACGCCGCGGGGTATGACGCACTTTTCGACCGCCCATTACGACAACGCGCCACGACCACGGACCTTTACCTCCGGGCGTTGTCGTCGGATCTTCGGCTCTGGGCTGAAGTGTTGGACGGCGACGAGGCCGAGGACGCTGGCAAGCCCGGTTTTGAGCGGATTCGGAGAAAAAGTAGGTGAAAACGGTATGGGTAAGATGGCGAAAAAGGATTAGCCCGACCACTTGGTCGGGCTAACTTATTGATCTGGCGGAGAGAGTGGGATTCGAACCCACGGTAGAGCTTTACACCCTACACTCGCTTAGCAGGCGAGCGCCTTCGGCCTCTCGGCCATCTCTCCGGAATAGACCCGCCGTGTGGCGGAGGGAGTAGGATTCGAACCCACGGTGCTTGCGCACAGCGGTTTTCAAGACCGCCGCCTTAAGCCACTCGGCCATCCCTCCCAGGCGGCTTATTAACATGTTCCCATTATCGAGTCAATATGATAGCATGCGCCAGTTCAAGCCTTTTCCCAGGAGGATTCCCGACCAGATGAGGGTTCTGGCCGTTTCCGTGAGCGACGTCAAGGGCGTCCAAAAACACAACGTTCCTTCGGCCCTTCTAAAGATTGACCACGGCCTGGCCGGCGACGCCCACGCCGGCGACTGGCACCGTCAGGTCAGCCTCCTGGCCCAGGAAAGCATTGACAAGATGCGGGCCCTGGGCCTCGAGATCTCGCCCGGCGATTTTGCCGAAAACGTGACCACGACCGGGCTGGACCTGACCGGCCTGCCCGTCGGCTCGAGGCTTAAAATCGGCGCCGAAGCCGTCCTCGAACTGACCCAGATCGGCAAGGAATGCCACTCCGGCTGCGCCATCATGAAGGCGGTAGGCCGATGCGTCATGCCCACCGAAGGCGTCTTTTTCAAGGTGATCACCGAAGGGGAAATCAAACCCGGCGATGAAATAACGATACTGTCGCGGGGATAATAGAGAAGAGGAGGGTGACATGAACAAGAGGTTGGTATTGATCCTGGCGATGACGGCGGCCCTGGTACTGATCCTTTTCTCGGTCGGGACGGCCCTGGCCCAGGACAACCCGGACGCCATCCTGGGCGACTGGCTGACGGAAAAAGGCACGGCGGGCATAACCATCTACAAGTGCGGCAAGGAGTTCTGCGGCAAGGTGTCCTGGCTCAAGGAGCCCAAGGACAAGGACGGCAAGGACAAGGTGGACGACAAGAACCCCGACGCCACCAAGAAGACCCGGCCGATCATGGGCATGAACCTGGTCTGGGGCTTTGAATATAAGGGCGGCAACAAGTGGGAAGACGGCGCCATCTACGACCCGGAAGAGGGCAAGACCTACAAGTGCAAGATGACCCTCGACGGCGAGAAGCTCAACGTCCGGGGCTACGTGGGCATATCGCTCATCGGCCGGACCACGGTCTGGTCCAAGAAGAAATAACCCGAGCCGCGGGCCGGCGCGCACCCTGGAAACAAGCCTTCAGCTTCGGGTGGCGGTAATCCACGGTAATCCTGATGGCGACTCACGCCTTGGGCGTGACGCTTCCCGCGGGACTTCGCTTCTAAGAAACAATCCCACCGAGTAGGGGCACGGCCCGCCGTGCCCCTACGTCGCACGCTATTTCATAGTAACATCCTCGTCGAGGCTGTTTCTTCCGCTCAAAAAACCCGCCGCGCCGCGGAGGGTCAGGCACTCCCAATGACCATTCACTATCTTACACACCCAATAGCTGAGTGGTTACTTCAGATTTACCATTCAAATTGACTTGCCCTTCCGGCCCGGACTACACTGGCCGGCAAATCACCTCGCCTATAGGGACAAGTCATGGCCAAAACCATCTATCTCGTTGACGCCAGCGCCTTCATCCATCGCTCCTACCACGCCATTCGCGGGCTCATGACCTCGGACGGACGGCCCACCAACGCCGTCTTCGGTTTCACCTCCACCCTGCTCAAGCTGTTGCGCGAGAAAAACCCCAAGCTGCTGGCCGTGGTCTATGACGCCAAAGGCCCTTCCTTCCGCCACGGTCTTTATGCCGAATACAAGGCCAACCGGCCGCCCATGCCCGAGGAGCTGATCGCCCAGCAGGAACCCATCCGCCGCCTGGTCCAGGCCCTGGGCCTGCCGGCTATCGAGATCGAAGGCCTGGAGGCGGACGACATAATAGCCACCCTGGCGGCCCAAGCCCGGCGGATGGGCCTCGAGGCGGTCATCGTGTCCGGCGACAAGGACTTTTACCAGGTCCTCGACCGCCGCGTCTCCATGTACGACCCCAACCCCAAGCGCGAAAGCGCCATGACCGTGGAGACTCTCAAAGAGAAATTCGGCCTGGCCCCGGCCGGGTTCCTCGAAGCCCAAGGCCTGATGGGCGACGGCACCGACAACATCCCCGGCGTGCCGGGCGTGGGCGAAAAGACCGCGGTCAAGCTCATCCAGGAATTCGGCGACCTCGAGACCCTGTACGCCAACCTGGACAAGGTGTCCCAGGAAAAGCTCCGGGCCAGGCTGGCCGAACACCGGGCCGGCGCCTTTCTCTCCCGGGACCTGGCCAGGCTCAAGACCGACGCGGCCCTTCCGATTGGGCCCGAGGACCTGGCCGTGGCCGGGCCGGACAAGGGAACCCTTAAAGAGATTTACCGCGAACTCGAGTTCAACAAGTTCGCCGCCGAACTGGGGCCGGACCGGACCATCAGCTACGACGACTACCACCTGGTCCGGACCGAGGCCGAGTTCGCGGCCCTGCTCGAGGAGCTTTCCGGCGCAAAACGCCTGGCCGTGGACCTCGAAACCACCTCGCTGGACTCCATGCGGGCCCGCATCGTCGGACTATCCCTGGCGGCCCGGCCCCAGCGGGCCTTTTATCTGCCCGTGGCCCATCGGACCTTGAGCGGCCCGCAACTCGATTGGAGCGCCGTCGCCGGCCGTTTGAAAAGCCTGCTGGAGTCGGGCCGGACCGTCAAGATCGGCCAGAACGTCAAGTACGACTACGTCATCCTGCGGCGTCACGGCGTCAGGCTCGGGCCCATCGGCGACGACCCCATGATCGCCTCGTACCTGCTCGATCCGGGGACCGGCGGCCACGGCCTGGACGATCTGAGCCGGAAATACCTCGACCACGACACCATCAAGTACGAGGAAGCGGTCGGCGGCAAGAAGACGGGCTTCGACGAGATCACGCCCGAGGCGGCCCGGGACTATGCCTGCGAAGACGCGGACGTGGCCTGGCGCCTGGCCGGCCTGCTCCGGGCCAAGCTCGAAGAGGAAGGGCTGCTCAAGCTGTACGAAGAAGTCGAACTGCCCCTGATCGAGGTCCTGGCCGAAATGGAGATGAACGGCGTGGGCCTGGACGCGGACCTTTTAGGGGAACTGTCCAAGGAACTGGCCGGCCGGATGGACCGGACGGAAGCCCGGGTCCACGCCCTGGCCGGCCATGAGTTCAACATCAATTCGCCCAAGCAACTCGGCGCCGTCCTGTTCGAGGAACTGAAACTGCCCCAGGGCAAGAAGACCAAGAAGAAGAGCGGGTACTCGACCGACGTCGAGGTGCTGACCGACCTGGCCGTTCATCACGAACTGCCGGCCGAGGTCCTGAACTACCGCACCCTGTCCAAGCTCAAGACCACGTACGTGGACGCCCTGCCGCGGCTAGTGAATCCCGAAACCGGCCGGGTGCATACCTCCTTCAACCAGGCCGTCACCGCCACCGGCCGCCTGTCCAGTTCCGACCCCAATCTCCAGAACATCCCCATCCGCACCGAGGAAGGCCGCCGCATCCGCCAGGCCTTCATACCCCGGCCGGGCTGGAAACTCCTGTCCGCCGACTATTCCCAGATCGAGCTGCGGGTCCTGGCCCACTATTCCGGCGACCGAAGTCTTCAGGAGGCCTTCCGCTCGGGTCAGGACGTGCACACCCGCACCGCGGCCGAGGTCTTCCGGGTCATGCCGGCCCTGGTCACTCCGGAAATGCGGCGCGAGGCCAAGGCCATCAACTTCGGCATTGTTTACGGACTCCAGGCCTTCGGCCTGGCCCGGCAGCTTGGAATTGACCGCAAGGTGGCCCAGGGCTATATCGAGGCCTATTTCCAGCGCTACGCCGGGGTCAAGGCCTTTATCGACCGGACCTTAACCGAGGCCAGGCGCACCGGCCTGGTCACCACGCTCCTGGGCCGCCGGCGCAAGCTGCCGGAACTAAGAAGCAAAAACTTCCAGGAACGCTCGATGGCCGAACGCATGGCCGTAAACACGCCCATCCAGGGCACGGCCGCGGACCTGATCAAGCTGGCCATGCTGGCCGTGACCCGGGCCGTAAGGTCGGCCGGCCTCGAGGCCAAGATGGTGCTCCAGGTCCACGACGAACTGGTCTTCGAGGTCCCGGCGGACGAGGTGGAAAAGACCGCGGCCCTGGTCCGCCGGGAAATGGAAGGCGTGATGAGCCTGGCCGTGCCCCTGATCGTGGACGTGAGCTGGGGCGACCACTGGGCCGAGGCTCATTGAGTGGTCACGGGAGACGGTTCCTCGATCTCTTCCGGGACGCCCGAGGCGAAGAAGGACAGAGGCCTGACCAGGTAAAGGGATTTAAGGCCTTTTTGATTCAAGGTCGCCTCGGGAATCCGAATCGCCAACTTGGTGGGCCGCTTCTCCAAGCCTTCGGCCTTCAATATGTCGTTCAGCGCGGCTATCTGCCTGGGGTGAAGGACCAACCTGGACATCCCTTTTTCCGGACCGGTCTTGCCCTGGACCTTGGTCCGGAGGACTTGGTCCGGGGTCAGGCGGATGAACACCATTTTGTTCCCTTTGACTTCCTTCAAAAAGACGATCCGATGTTTGGCCCCTAACTTCTCGTTTTCTTTTACGACTTGTCCGGTGTCTTCATCCGCGGCCCAAGCCGAGGCCAGGCCGGTCCCGAGAGCCAACGCGACGATCATGACGGATACGAGCAGATGCTTCATGTTGTCCTCCTTTTTTTTCTTGAATTGTTTTGGACGATGACCAGTATTTTAACATACTATATCGGCCGGTCGAAACCGTCAGGAAAAGCCGTTGTCGGTGGAAATCAAACCCTACCGGGAAAAGAAACCTTGATCACATCCCGGCCTTGGCGAGCAGTTCGCTGGTGCGGGCCAGGCGCTGGATCAGGGTCGAGGCAAAGACCTTGTAGAAGCGCAGTTGGGTGCTGATGGACATCTTGTCCAGGTGGGAGGCGCTCATCTTGATCAGGATGCTGCGGTTGGCCGCCAGGATGGTGGCCGTCCTTTTGGTCCGGCCCAGATAGGCCATCTCGCCGAAACAGTCGCCCGGTTTGAGGGCGGCCAGGGGCTGGCCCTTTTTCCGGACCATGACCTCGCCCGCGACCAGGATGTAAAAGCTGTCGTCCAATTCGCCTTCGGAGATTATCACCGATCCGGTTTCATGCTTGACCCAGCTCGTCTCCTTGAGCACTTCCGCCAGTTCGCTGGCCGAGAAGTCCTTGAAGAAGCCGATCTTCTTCAGCGCGATCAGTTTCTCTTCCTGGTTGATCTCCTCCTTCAGATAACGCAGATGGTCAAAAGAGGCGATCAGTTCCTGGGCCAACTGGTTGCCGTTCAGATACCTCTGGGCCAGGTCCTTTTCCAGGCACTTGGCCACGATGATCTGGAGCGACTCGGGCAGGTCGGACCGGCATTTCTTGAGCGGTTTGGGCGGTTCATGGGTGATCTGGAAAAACACGCCGATGTCCGTGTCCGCTTCGAAAGGCTTTTCCCCGGTCAGCAGTTCGTGGGTCACCACACCCAGGGAAAAGAGGTCCGATTGGGGGGTCAGGATTTCATGGCGGAGTTGTTCCGGGGAGGAATAAAAGACCGAGCCGGTGAGTTGACCCAGAGGTTCGGCGGCCGTGTCGCCCTTGACCGCGGCGATCCCGAAGTCGGATATCTTGGCCGCGCCCTGCGTGGATAAAAGGATGTTGCTGGGTTTGATGTCCCGATGAATGACGCCGTTCTGGTGAGCGTAGTCCAGGGCCTTGGCGCACTGGAAGATGATGTTGACCACCCTTTCGACCGGCAGCAGGGCCGGCTGTCGGCAGAATTTAGCCAGGGTCGAACCCTCGACGAATTCCATCACTATGTAACTGTATTCCATTTCGACCATCGCGTCGTACACCGAGACGATGTTGCGATGCATCAGTTTGCCCGCGGCCCGGGCTTCGTTGAAGAAGATGCGCTTGAAGTCCTCGAGTTTCGCCGGGTCCGCCGGCGGAGGCGTCAGGGAGGTCTTGATGGCCACGGGTCGGTCTATGAAGGGATCGTGGGCCAGATAGACCGCGCCCATGCCGCCTCGACCTATTTCCTTCTGGACGGTGTACCGGCCGATCTTGGCCGGCGTTTTGCCCTTGGCCATTCTGGCTCTCTAAACCGTCGCCGCGTTCACCGGCGTCCGGTGATCATGGGGTAGCCCCTAGTCCAGGATTCCGGCCGTAAGTATAAAATTCAGCCTACTACAATCGTCCGGGCGGCGCAACCGGCGTCAAGAAAAGCCGTCCCTGAGCCAATGTCCGGGGCGGCGAGGAATGACGGTGAAGCCGGGATCGAAGCGCATCCCGATCTCGTCCTTGACAGGCCCTGATCGAGAACTTACAATTCCTTCAGAGTGTTACCGGCCTGGGGCGAAGCATGACTTTCGATCCTTACGAAGCCCTGGGGGTGTCCAGGGACGCCTCCCAGGAAGAAATCAAGAAGGCCTATCGGAAACTGGCCCGCAAATATCACCCGGACGTGAATCCGGGGGACAAGTCGGCCGAGGAGAAGTTCAAGCAGATATCCGAGGCCCATGACATCCTGGGGGATGCGGCCAAGCGGGCCGAGTACGACAAACTGGGCCAGCAGAAGTTTTACGACCAGGCCTTCGACGGCGCGGGTTACCGGCGTCCGGACTTCAACCGGGGATTCAGTTTCGAGGACCTGTTCGGCGATTTGTTCGCCGCGGGCGCGGGCGGAAGCGGGTTCAGCTTCGGCGCCGGTTTCGGGCCGGACCAGGCCGGGCCCGCCCGGGGTGAAGACCTGTTTTATCGCCTCAACCTGGGTTTCCGCGAGGCGATTTTCGGGACCGAGGCCACGCTCGATCTGGAAAAACCCGCGGCCTGTCAGGCCTGCGGCGGCCTGGGCGCGGATACCACGGCGACCCAGACCTGTTCAGCCTGTAAAGGCACGGGCCGGGTGACCCGCCAGAAGGGCCGGACCCAGACCATGACCATCTGCCAGAGCTGCGGCGGCAGCGGCCGGCAAGGCCCGGTCAAGGCTTGTTCGGTCTGCCAGGGCCGCGGCCGGATCATGGTCCGCGAAAAGATCAAGGCCCGGATTCCGGCCGGCGTGGACACGGGCCAGAAGGTCAGGCTGGCGGGCCGGGGCGCGCCCGGTCCGGACGGCGGCGGTCCGGGCGATCTGTTCCTGGAGATCGAGGTCGCGCCGGACCCGGTTTTCCAGCGCCAGGGCCGGGACATTCATATCGAAACCGAGGTCACTCTTTTTGAAGCCGTCCTGGGCGCTAAAATCGAGGTGCCCACCCTGACCGGACGGACTGCGCTCACCATGCCACCCGGCACCCAGAACGGCGCCAGGTTCAGGCTTAAAGGCCAGGGCGTGCCGGCCGGCCGGAAACACCCGGCCGGCGATTTTTACGTCACGGTCAAGGTCCTGATTCCGAGAAACCTGAGCCCCCAGGCCAGAGAAATGTTCCAACGCCTCGAGGCCGTGGTGGCCCAGGACCCGGACCGGAAATGAGACGGCCATGACCAGAACCGTTCTGACCATGACCCAGGTGGCCGGCCGCCTGGGCGTCTCCCCGCGCACCATCCGTCTTTATGAACGGCATGGTTTCATCACCCTGGAACGTTGCGGCGGCCGATGCCTGGTCGGCCCGACCGAGATAGAAGTCATCGCCCTGATCGAGCGCCTCAAGGCCGACCTGGGGATCAATCTTTCCGGCGTGGGGGTCATCCTGGAGATGCGCCGAAAAATGATGGAACTCCAGAACCGATTGAACGAATGGGAAAGGGAGTTCGATCAGCGCCTGGCCCAGGCCCTGGAAAACAGCCGCCGGCCCTGAGGGTCGAGGCCCTTATTCCTTGTCCCCCGCCGGGAGACAGTGTTATATTGGATTCATAGTTACATCGTCTGAAAGATCAAGGAGGTCCAGTTATGGCCATCATCACCATATCCCGCGGCTCTTACAGCAAGGGCAAGGAGGTGGCCGAGAAGGTTGCGGCGAAACTCGGGTACGAATGCATCTCCCGAGAGGTTCTCATCGAAGCCTCGGAAGTATTCAACATACCGGAAGTGAAGCTGGTCCGGGCCCTGCACGACGCGCCGTCGGTGCTGGACCGGTTCACCTACGGCAAACAGAGGTACCTGGCCTACATCCAGGCCGCCTTCCTCGAGCACGTGTTCGGGGATAACGTGGTTTATCACGGACTGGCCGGCCATTTCTTCCTCAAGGGCGTGGCCCACTCCTTGAAGGTGCGGATCATTGCCGACACCGAGGATCGGGTGAAGGAAGAAATGGCCCGGGAGAACATATCCCGGTCCGAAGCCCTGAAGATGATTAAAAAGGATGACGACGAGCGCCGCCGCTGGAGCCTGGCCTTGTACGGCATGGACACTTGGGACCCCAGTATATACGATCTGGTCATTCATATCCGTAAAATCCAGGCTGACGAGGCGGTCGAGATCATCTGCCGCACCGCCCTGCTGGAAGCCTTCAAGACGACGCGGGACTCGCAGCAGGCCCTGGAAGACCTGCTCCTGGCCGCCCGGGTCAAGGCCAAACTGGTGGAAAGGCATCCGGAAGTCACGGTCACGGCCAGCCGCGGCCAGGTCTTCGTCAACATCCACGAACCCCTGGAGTTGGAAAGGGCCATCACCGAGGACGTGCAGATGCTGGCGTCCCGGGTGGACGGCGTCAAAAGCGTCAAGGTCCACGTCATGCCGTCCACGCCCTATGAATAAGGCTTTTTTCACGGGCAAGGTCCGGTCCGGAGCGACCCTAGACTCCGGCCGCGTACCTGCCCGGGGCTGAAATTATTGCCCCCTTCCCCGCGCCTTCCCCGACCGCTGATTTATACGCTGCCTTTTTTCCTGGCCGGCCTGGCCTGGGGGCCGGAACTGGCCGCCCTGGAAGTGAATTTGTGGCCGGCGGCCCTGAGCGCGGCCGGCGTTCTTCTTATCGCGGCGATTCTGAAACGAGGAATCGGCCTGATTCCCCTCGGCCTGTTCTTCAGCCTGCTCGGCGCCGCCGCCTCGATCTCGGCCTTCACCCCGCCGGCCGATCCCGGTCACGTCCTGAAACGGACGGATGAGCCCCTGGTCTTCGGTGGAGTCATCGTCGAGTCGCCGCTGAAGAGTCTGGACCGGACCAGGCTGATAATAGCCGTGGATGAGGCCCTGGACCGGGACGGCCGCCCGGAGCCGGCCTCCGGCCGCGTGCTGGTGACCTTTCCAACCGGCCCGTCGAATCTTAACGCCGGCGACCGGGTGCGTTTCCCGGCCGTGCTCCATCCCATCGCGCCGCCCGGTAATCCCGGCGCCTTCGATTATCGACGCCACCAGGCCGGCCAGGGCGCCTGGGTCCAGACCTTTTTGAAGGACCGGCGGCTTCTGATGCCGGTTCAAGGTCCGGCCGCCGCCGGTTCGCCCTTGTTCCTACTCAGCCGGCTCAGGGCCCGGGCCTCCGATTTTCTGGATGGAACCATGGGCCAGCCGGCCCTGGGGCTGATGAAGGCCCTGTTGCTGGGAATGCAGGACGAGGTTGAACCCGGGGTAAGCGACGCTTTTCGCCGGCTGGGGCTCTCCCACCTGTTGGCCATTTCAGGGTTGAACCTGGGTCTGGTGGCCCTGCTGGCCTACTGGCTTTTTCGCCGCCTGCTCCTGGTCCGCTCGTCGCTGGCCCTGCGCCTGGACGTCCATCGGCTGGCCTCCCTCCTGGCCCTGGGCGTGGTGATTCTGTACACCGGACTGGCCGGTCCCAGCCCTTCCGTGCACCGGGCCGCGCTGATGGTGGGCGTCTACATTCTGGCCGCCTTGATCCAGCGCCGACACGACCCGCTGACCGCCCTGGCCGCCTCGGCCTGGATCATCCTTATCCGGCAGCCCGGCGCGGTTTTCCTGGCCTCCTTTCAACTTTCCTTTGCCGCGGCGGCCGCGCTGATCATCTTCGTCCCCAGGCTGCCGGGCTCTCCTTACCGGGACCAGCCGGACCAGGAAGAGAACCCACTCCGGCGTTGGTTCGTACTGTGGAACCTGACCGTGCCGCCGCTCGTGGCCCTGCTGGCCACCGCGCCCATCGCCGCCTGGCATTTTAACCGGCTGCCTCTTCTCGGCCTGCCGGCCAATATGATCTTTACCCCCATTATCAGCCTGGTGGTGACGCCGGCCGGGCTGGCGGCTTTAGGATTGGCTTCCTTCTGGCCCGGAGCGGCCGCCGCTGTCTTGGCCTTGACCGAGAGACTTTGGTGGCTGATCCTGCCGGCCCTCGAGGGCGCCGCGGCCTGGCCCGGCCTCGACCCGTTGGCGCCTCGCCCCGGACCGCTGTTTTTTGTCGCTTTTTACGTCGTAATGGCGGCGGTTCTCCTGAGGCCCTGGACCAAGGCCGCGGTCGCGGCCGGACTGGCGGCCGGATGCTATGGCCTGACCCTCCTGGCCGGACTTTCCGCCGGGGTCGGCCGGCCGGAATTCAAGGTGACCATCCTGGACGTGGGGCAAGGGGCGGCCATACACCTCCGCTTCCCCGACGGCACTCGAATGATGCTGGACGGCGGCGGCTTCCCCGGTTCGGATTTCGATCCGGGCGAGCGGATCATAGCGCCCTTTCTTTTATCCTTGGGCGTGACCCGCCTGAACATACTGGCCCTTTCCCATCCCCAGGCCGACCACGCGGGCGGCCTGCCTTTCCTGGCCAGGGAGTTCCATCCCGATGAACTCTGGACCAATGGAGCCGAGACCGGAGCCGCGGCGTACCGCGAACTTTTGACTCTGGCCGCGGGCCGAAGCATGAAACAGCCGAGTCTGGTGGAACTACATCGGTCCAGGGAGTTCGGACCGGCCCGGGTCCAGGTTCTGGCCCCGCCGCCGGACTACCTGAGCCATGACCGGGGCCGGAAGAGCGGCGGCAGGTCCAATGACGATTCGCTGGTCCTGAAGGTAACGATGGGGAGCAAGGCCTTTCTGTTTCCCGGCGACCTCGAGGCCGAAGGCGAAGCGGACCTGCTCCGCCGGGCCGGCGATAACCCGCGGGCCGACGTGCTGGTGGCCCCCCATCACGGCAGCGCGGGCTCGATGTCCTCGGCCTTTTTGGAAAAGGTCAGGCCCGGACACGTGGTCTTTTCGGTGGGCCGGCGCAACCGTTTCGGCCTGCCGTCCCGCCAGGCCGAACTTCGGGCCAGGAGGATCGGCGCCCGGATTTACCGCACCGACCTCGAGGGCGCGGTGACTTTTAGCACCGACGGGGAAAGCCTCGAGGTGGAGACTCATCTGAACAGAGAATGAGGCCTACAGCCGGCCCGGTCCGATAGCGACTCTAACGCCGCAAAAGTTCTACTTCAAACCTGACTTACCAGATTCTTCGTATCCTTTGTGTCCTTCGTGGCGATACTTCTTTGCCGCCTGGGCTGGTCATACTTCTGCCAGGCCAGGACCAGGAGGGTCAGGGCCAGGCCGATCGCGCCGAAGAGACTGGAGGGGTAAACCAGCAGCAGGCCGCCGGCCAGCAGCAGGGCCTGGGCCCACCAGGCCAGGGGGCCCAGGAGCCAGGCCGAGGCGCCGCTGGCCAGGGCGGCCACGCCGATCAGGGAGGTGATGAAAACCCAGGGAATGTTGCCCGTCGGCCCGGCCAGGAGCAGGGCCCGTCCGTCCGGATGAAGCACGAACATGAAGGGCACGATGAAGGCCGGCAGGGTGTACTTCCAGGCCATCATCATGGTTTTGAAGGGCCGGCCGCCGGTGAGGGCCGCGGCGGCGAAGGGCGACAGGGCCGTGGGCGGGGAGACTTCCGAGAGCACGGCGTAGTAGAAAACGAACATATGGGCGGCGAAGTCCGGGACCTTGAGCTGGATCAGGGCCGGCGCGGCGATGACCGCGCCGATGATGTACGAAGCCGTGACCGGCACGGCCAGGCCGATGACCCACATCACCACGCCGGTGTAAAGGGCGGTCAGGAACAGGTTGCCGTGGGCGTAGCCGATGATGATGCTCGAGAACTTCAGGCCCAGGCCGGTCAGGGTGACCACGCCCACGATGATGCCGGCGCTGGCGCAGGTGCAGGCCACTCCCAGCACGCCGGTGGCGCCGGCGCTCAGGGCCTTGACCGTCTTGCTCGGCGTCAGGGCCGTGTCCCGCTGCAGGAAGCTGACGCCGTAGGCGATCACCGTGGCCCAGAAGACCGCCCAGATGGGCGTGAAGCCCACGACCATGAGCACCACGATGGCGATCAGGGACGAAAAATGGAACCAGTAGCGCCGGAGCAGCCGGCCCAGGGTTTCGCCTTCGCGCATCTCGATCCTTTTGGCCCCGAAGCGCTTGGCGTCGAATTCGACCATGAGCACGATGGACCAGTAATACAAGAGGGTCGGGCCCACGGCCATGCGGATGACGTCCAGGTAGGAGATCTTGAGTATCTCGGCGATGATGAAGGCGGCCGCGCCCAACACCGGCGGTGAGATGATGGCCCCGATGCCTCCGGCGGACAGAAGGCCGCCGGCCGCCTCCTTGCTGTATCCGGCCCGGGCCAGCATGGGATAGGCCACCGAACCCAGGGTCACGGTGGTGGCCACGCCGCTGCCGGACGGTCCGCCCAGCAGGAACGAGGCCAGGGTCACGGTCCGGCCGGCGGCCGAGGGCCGGCCGCCCATCAAGGCGAAGGAAAAATCGATGAAGAACTTGCCGGCGCCCGAGTGTTCCAGCACGGCGCCGTAGATGGTGAAGAGGATGATGAAGGTCGAGGAGACGTCGATGGGCACGCCGAAGATGCCTTCCAGGGTCATGTACATGTGCCCGATGATGCGTTCGAGGTCGTAGCCGCGGTGGGTCCAGGGCGCGGGCAGGTAGGCGCCCACAAAGGCGTAGATCAGGAAGGACACGGTCACAGCCGGCATGATCCAGCCGGTGAAACGGCGGGTGGCCTCGAGTATGAGCACGATGAGCACCGAGCCGAAGATCAAGTCCAACCGGGTGGGCGTGACGGCCCGGTAGATGAATTCCTCGAAGTCCCAGAGCATGTAGATGATGGTGGCGGCGCCGAGGAAGGCCAAGGCCACGTCGTACCAGCCGATGGACTTGCGGGAACCGGCCGAGGGCGGACAGACCAGGTAGCTCAGGAAGAGCACCATCATTACGTGCAGGCCGCGGAGCACCTGGGTGGTGATGGTGGCCACGGCGGCGTAGAGATGAAAGAGGCTCACGCCCACGGCCAGATAGGTGACCAGATGCTGCTTCCAGCCGGTCAGGCGCCGGGTGGCGCCCTCCTCTTCCTCGATGTATTTCTGGGCTTCTCTGAGACGCTCTTCGGTTATCTGAACGTCTTCCTCGAGTTCGGGTATCAATTTGTCCGGTTCCAAGTTTTTCCCCCGATGATCATCTGACCACCACCTTCAGCGTGATTCTTTCCCCGGGTCCGACCATATCTTTCAGGGCCACGCTCCGATCGCCCAGTTTCAGCCGATGGTGGGTGTAGTCGCTGCTCAGAAGGCTGAGGTCGCCCACCGGCCTGTGCAGGTTATGGGAGTTTACGGCTTCCAGGCCGTAATACTCGAAGACGCAGGCGCAGGGGCTTTCGATCCTAACCAGAATCAGGCCCTGGACCGCGTTGATGGCGTAGGTTTCCCTAACCGGAGCCAGGTATATCGAGTTGACGAACTCGAGGCTGAGGGTCTGGTTCGGAGCCGCGGCCAGCCGCACCGCGGGAGGCTGGTCTTCCCCGGTTCGAAGTTCTATCCAGACGGCCGGCCCGTCGGCCCGGGCCGCGGCGGCCCAGGCGGACAGGACGGCCAGGATCAACAGCCCGGCGGGCCTCATCCCGGCCAGGTCACATCTTGCCTTTTTCCTTGAAGAACTTGACCGCGCCGGGATGGAAGGGCACGGGCGAGCCTTTGACCGCTTTCTCCAGGGTCAGGTTCTTGGCTTCCTTGTGCACGGCCACCAGTTCAGCCTGGTGTTCGAAAAAGACCTTGAGCACGTTGTAAATGAAATCGGCCTCGGCCTTGGCGTTGCACACCAGGATGTTGGCGATGGCCGCCACGCCCGTATCCGCGGTCTGGTGGGGATAGGCGGTCTTGGGGATGGTCTCCTTGAAATAGATGGGACCGTACTTGGCCGACAGCTTGGCCACGGCCTCGTCGTGCGGCACCAGGCTCATGGTCACGCCCGGCGTGGCCGCCAGGTCGAGAATGGCCGCGGTGGGCAGGCCGCCCACCCAGAAAAAGGCGTCTATCTTGCCGTCCTTGAGGGCGCCGGCCGATTCGGTCACGCCCAGCCTGTCCCGTTTGACGTCCTTTTCCGGGTTCAAGCCGAAAGCCTCGAGAATCCTCAAGGCCATGACCTCGGTGCCGCTGTTGGGCGAGCCGGTCGAGACGGTCCGGCCTTTCAGGTCGGCCACGCCTTTGATGCCCTTGCCGGCCAGGGAGGTGACGTGCATGAAGTTGGTGTACAGCGCGGCCACGGTCATGATGGGTTCCTTGTTCTTGAATTTTTCCTTGCCTTCGGCCGCGTCAAAGGCGGTGTCGACCATGGTTAAGGCCAAGTCGGCCTTGCCCGCGCCCACCAGCTTCATGTTGTCCACCGAAGCGGAAGTAACCTCGGCCGTGGCTTCGACGCCGGGCAGGTACTTGGAAATCACGTTGGCCATGCCGCCGCCGTAAGGATAATAAACTCCGCCCGTTCCGCCGGTGGCGATGGAAATCCGCTTCTTGGCCTGGGCCAGGCCCAGGGAGGGCCGGAAGGCCGCCAGACCGCCGATCAGGGCCGAGGCCCCCAGGAATTCCCTTCGAGAAAATCCTTTCCCTCGCTTCATGCCGATACCTCCCTCATCTCAGAAAAGATAAAGCGGACCGCGCCGCTATATACCGGACCGAAAAAACGTCTTTCGGCCTCGCAATGCCAAGGGTCAAAACGGCTGAAAGGCTTTATTGCTGAACGAATGACCGGACTTTAACAAAGCCGCCGGTCAAAGTCAATTCGGAATACGGCTTTAAAAGGATGACGGCTTGTTAGCGGCGTTAAAAGAAGGCCGCGCTCGAAACCGACCAGGCGGCGGCTTCGAACACGGCCTTGGAACTCGAGTGGAGAATCGGCCGAAGGGCCGTTTGTGTCAGCCCAGGACCATGATCACCGCTTCGGCTTCGACCGCCTCGCCTTCCTTGACCTTGATCTCCTTGATGGTCCCGCTGGCCGGCGATACCACCGGGATTTCCATTTTCATGGCTTCGAGCACGGCCACTTCATCGTCCTCGCCGACGGTGTCACCGACCTTGACCAAAATCTTCCACATCTTGCCGCTCATGGGCGCTGTGATTTCCGCCACTGGTCTTCCTCCCTGATTAAGTCCCCGATGTTTTCTCCGGGCCCTCACCCCGGGCCTTAATGGACGCGCTGGAGACCGGGTTGCTCTGATGACCGGCTAATTAATAAATGGTCCGGACGCTGGGTGTTCCTCCGGACCGGATCGTCCCCTGAGCGCAGTCCTGAAGCTAAACCTTTTAATAGGACGGCCCTGGTTTTGTCAAGCTCATTCCTGAACCGAGGGATTCACCGCCGGTCGGGGGGCGCATCGGGGCGCACGTCTGGGGGCGCATGTCTGTGCGCCCCTACGGGAGCCAAGAGGACGTACCATGTGTGGGTCTGTAGGGGCGCACAGCCGTGCGCCCAATTCTAAGGGGACGCACCGACGTTTTGTTATGTAGGGGCGTCCCGCGTTTCGCGGGACATGCGCCCGATCCCCGGCCGGTGGTGGCCAAACGCATGGGGCGCACGTCTGTGCGCCCCTACAAATCCCGTCTAAGGTACGTCCCTGGGTTTCATGGTCACCCCCTGTTGGGGCGCATCCCGTCCAGGACGGGACCTCTACCTGAATGGCGGTGCCTTCTGTAGGGGCGTCCCGCGCGGCGCGGGACCTGCGCCCGAGACCAGGCGGTAACCAAAGGGCGCACGTCTGTGCGCCCCTACAAAGAACAACGCTCGGTACACCCCCGTGGCTCATCGGCGTCTTCTGTAGGGGCGCACAGCCGTGCGCCCGATATTGCGTGCGCCCGAATTCGTCCGTACGCTCCAGCCGCCTGGCGCACTCGTACCCATTCGTGTTATATTCCACCTGCCATTCCACCAAATCAAAACGGGGGACTTTGATGCGACCGGGAAACGTCATTGTTATTGGCTTGCTCCTGTTCGGTCTGGCTTATGGCTTATCGGCCTGCGCGCCCATGGATACCCAGGGCGTGAGGTCGTTCCAACCCAGATGTTTCCTCCGGTGCGGCGACGTCAGGTGGCATCAAGACCTGTTTTAATGAACGATCGCAAGCCCGGTTTCATAGGGTGTCGGTAGTGGCCATTCCGGACAATTTACCGCGCCAGGTGGCCGGCTGAAGAGGGTAAGGCGTGTGAAATACTGGGCTGATCGGGATAAGAAGTTGTAAGCGCCGGAACCCCGGCGCTTCAAATGTTACTCGGCGGCTAACGATTGGGAGCACCCGGCTGACGCTGGCCCTGGCCTCATCTGCCGGAAATCAAAGCCATAGGGGGAGAGTGATGAGGGGAGCATTAACTAAAGTTATGGTCGTTCTGTCCATCTCCTTGATCGCCGGGGGGCTGTGGCCGGCTCTGGCCGGCGGCCAGACCTTCACCAACTCGATCAGTCAGAAGTTCGTGTTGATACCGCCCGGGACTTTTACGATGGGCAGCCGGGACAGCGCGGAGGAAATCGTCCGAAGATACGGCGGCGAAGCCGAGTGGTATATGGACGAGCATCCGGTCCACCAGGTGACCATCTCGCGGCCTTTCTATATGCAGACCACGGAAGTGACGGTGGGACAGTGGCGGGAGTTTATCCGAGCTACCGGCTATAAAACGGAAGCGGAAACCGGCGACGGCAGCTTTGTATGGACCGGCTCGGAGTGGGAGAAACAGAGCGGCAGATATTGGGTAAATCCCGGCTTCAGCCAGGGTGACGATCACCCGGTGACCTGTGTTTCGTGGAACGACGTCCAGGCTTTTGTCAGGTGGCTCAATGACAAGGAAAAGACCAGCGTTTATCGGCTGCCTACCGAGTCCGAGTGGGAATACGCGGCCCGGGCCGGGAGCGGTTCGACCTGGATTTGGGG
Organism: Thermodesulfobacteriota bacterium; assembly: GCA_040755515.1. Classification (GTDB taxonomy): domain Bacteria; phylum Desulfobacterota; class Desulfarculia; order Adiutricales; family JAGVGV01; genus JBFMAW01. The sequence continues at coordinate 43,745 of JBFMAW010000044.1, forward strand.
AGAAAGTCCGAACGAGGCCTGCCGGTACGCCAATGTGGTGGACAAAGCCAGTCAACGGGCTTACAATTGGAGCCCAATCCATGAGTGCGATGATGGATATGTGAATACGGCGCCAGTGGGTCGGTTCCAGGCCAATGCCTTTGGGCTCCACGATATCACCGGCAACGTCTGGGAGTGGTGCCAGGACTGGTATGGGGATTATTCATCGGGTTTGGTGACCGACCCGAGAGGCGCGCCGTCAGGCGAAAAGCGTGTGTTGCGGGGCGGTTCGTGGGACAACGATCCCAGGGGCACGCGCGTGGCCAACCGCACGTGGGACAGCCCGGACTTTCGGTGCACCCTTATCGGCTTCCGGGTTGCCAGGGATAAATGATTACACCTAGGATCTTTACACCTTTACCCCTAGCCGCGGGCCGCGACGCGGCCCGCGGCGAATTTTTTTGACAGTTCGGCAATGGCTGAAAACAAAGGACCCGATTCCATAACCCTGACCTACGATCTGTTGAAGTGGAGCATCCCCACGCTGCAAAAGTTTCCGCGCGATATCCTGGAACCTATTTTCGATCCGGCCATGATTTATGACTCTTATGCCAACCGCAAAGACAAGGGCACGCATAAGGCCGTGGACCGGTTCACGCAATTCCGCCGGAAGAGGCGCTATGTTCTCAAGATGGACGTCAAAAAGAGGATCGGGCGATTGGCCAGGGCCTACAGTCTTTATCAAATTGACCTGAAGGAAGTGCGTCCGTCGGTGATGTTCTGGATAGGCCACGTCCGGCACGCCGACAGCTATAATCTGAGACGGAAAGTACTTCACGCCTTTCCCTGGAACACGCGCGTAGCCAATCGCAATAGGAACAACCCGGATAATCGGAACACCAACAGCGGCTTCCGGGTCGCCAGCGCTTCAATTGGCCGGGTCAGACCCGGCCGGGCCGGAATCCGGGTCTCCACGGAGGCCGGGAGCGCCGCGTCTGAAGCCCAGGTCCGTTCCTGGCCTGACCTCTTGATGAGGCTCAGGCCAAATACAAAACCTGCCCGGCGGAGGCCAGTAGGCCTGGCCCGAAAACTTCCGCCGGGCCTAGCCAAGAGGGCGCATCCAGGGCGCACGTCTGTGAGGGCGCACGTCTGTGCGCCCCTAGTGCGCCTGCGGGCGCACACGAACAGGGAGGTGCAAGTCCTCTCCAGACATTCGCACTCCGGTCTGTATCCGAGGGAAACTGCGTCACCGCGAGGTGGGGTGG
>JBFMAW010000045.1:0-39928 GCA_040755515.1 Thermodesulfobacteriota bacterium
TGCCCTGGCCTGTCAATCCGCTCGGCGGTGAACCACCAACCGGAGAGCCGTATGCGGGAGAACCGCACGTACGGTTCGGAGGGAGGGGGGACCGGGTACTCAACCGGTCCTCCCTACCCCTATCAGATGCAAACGCCGATACATCCCCTGGGTTTCATGGGTGCCTCCGTAGGGGCGCACGGCTGTGCGCCCTTGAAAAGCCCCGAACTATTACCTTTAAACATCGAGTCTGGGTGGAATGAGGGTGAAGCGTCTTCTTCGTTTGAACCTGTAAATCGAGAAATCCTTATGATCCAAGGTAAAGATATCCGAGACGTCAAGGACTTCCGCCAGGGCCACTAAAGTGGCGTCGGCCAAGTCCATGGGTAGATCGTGATACTGCGCCATCAATTCCCGACACCGGGCAAATTGCTCTTTGCTCCCTGGGAAAATCTCGATTCCACCCCTCTGGAGAAAAGTCCAGAGGTCGTCCTGAACTTTCCAGGAGAAATTCAAGAGATAAAAGCACTCCGTGATCACCGGCCAGGTGGTGACGAGACTCTCGTTGATTTCTTTTAGGATTTTTAAACATCGAGCATGATGTCCATCGTCCTGGTCGAAAAAAGCCACAATAGGGCCTGTGTCTATAAGGATCACGCTTTCCTGCCCAATCTTTCCCTCAATATCTCCTCGCCTCTGGTGGAAAGGTCTTTTCTTCCGCTCCCTTCTTTATCCAGGAGATCCTTGATGAGATCGAAAGGCCGTTTCCTTCTTTCCAAGAGAACTCGGGCGCAGTAATCCGCCAGAGATTTCTTGATTACCTCAGCCTTGCTGGTCTTAAGAGCCGCGGAAGTCTCGGCCAGCAAGGATTCGGTCTTCTTGTCCAGGCGCACGCTGAGGGGCATGACTTATCACCTCTTTCCTCTTTGTGATACAAATTGTATTACAGATGGGAGATTGGGTCAAGACCTGGGCCTGATCGCGCCGTCTTCCATTTCGTAGGTAGTGTCAAAAACGTCCAGAGCCCGATGGTCGTGAGTTACGACTATCACCGCTCCTTCCTGTTCATGGGCCACCTGGCTAAACAGCTCCATGACCTGCCGGCCTCTTTGACTGTCCAGGGCCGCCGTGGGCTCATCCGCCAGAATCACGCTCGGCCCGTTGGCCAGGGCCCGGGCCACGGCGACCCGCTGCTGCTGTCCTCCGGAGAGCATGGTCGGAAAGTTGCGGGCCCGGCCGGTCAGGCCCAGATAGTCGAGCAGTTCCAGGGATCTTTTTCTGGCTCGAGAAGAGGACCAGCCGTTCAACTCCAGGGCTATCTGGACGTTTTCCAGGGCGGTGAGGAAAGGTATGAGGTTGGATTTCTGAAACACATACCCAATATGGTTCCGGCGGAAACTGGTCAAATCCACCAGGGCGCGCGGACCATCCATCACCAGGGTATCGTTGATGATCACCCGCCCGGACGTGGGAGGATTGATCAGACCGATGGCGGTGAGCAGGGTGGATTTCCCCGCGCCGCTGGGGCCGAGGAGAGCGGCAACCTCGCCGTGCCGGACTTGAAAGGTGACCTCCTTCATGGCCACCACTTCGGTATTTCCCCGGCCATATATTTTTGTCAGCGCTTGAGTCTCGATGGCGGTGGCTTTTTGCGTCATGCTTCACCCGGCCAAGGCTTCGTTCGGATCCACGCTCATGGCCTTCCAGATGCCGAGGACGCTCGACAAGACCGATATCAGAAGAACGATCAGGGCCAGCAGGGCCAGGTCTTCATTCAGGAGCATCACGCGGCGGGGAAAATTGGGGAAAACCTTTTGTCCCAGGAAATAGGCCAGGCCATAGCCGACCCCGCCCAGGAAAAAGGCCTGGGTGAGGATCATGGCCAGGACGACCCGGCTGGGTGCGCCGATCAGCTTCAGCAGGGCGATGTCATGAACCTTTTCCAGGGTGAGCGTATAGAGGATCAAAGCCATGATAATCGCCGAGATCACCGTGAGGATAATGGTGAACAGTCCGATCTGTTTTCTGGCCATTTCCACCGTGCCTTGGAGCATGAACTGCCTTTCCTCTTCCCGGCTGTAAACCGAAACGTCGCTCCAGCCCGAGATCACGGCTTTGACCTGGTTCGGATTCGCCTCCGGTTTCAGGGAGGCCATTACAGCGCTTATTTGGGGAGGACCGAAGGCCGGGATGGAGGAAGAGATACTCGAGGCCCGTTCCAACAAGAAGGGTTGGGAAGAAGCCAGATCGGTCCTGGCCGCGCGCTCACGGCGGGAAGCTCTTTCCAGGCGCACGGCCTCGGCCGGCGTATCCAGTTGTATGGCCAGGGCGTCGTTGGCCGTGAAAAAGACCAGGCCGTCCCCGCCGGAGGCGACCATACCCTGGGTCAGCCCCACCACCGTGTATATTTCCCGGCCGAGCCTCAACTTTTCTCCAAGTGGCAGGCCGGTCTTTTGGTCGGCGATTATTTCGTAGTGCGACTGACCGAGCGGTCTGCCCGCCACCAAGGGCAGCCATTCCCCCTTATCCGTGGGCCAACTCAGGCCCAGAACGGCCAGGCGCAACGGCCGCCCCCGTCTTTCGGATTGAACCGTATGATAGACGAACTCACGGGCCTGACTGACCCCGGGCACCACGGCCACCCGGTCCACCAGGTTCCTTTTCACCCTGGACATTTCGGCAAAAGGACCTTTGGTGTCGAGCTGGACGATCCAAAGGTCGGTCCCGATCTCCTCGATAAGCAAGGTGGCGTCCTGGATCATGCCCCGGTAGATTCCGACCATGCCCATGACGATCATGAGGAGCATGCCCAGGCCCAGGGCGGTCAGGAAAAAACGCCCCAGGTTATACTGGATGTCCTTAACGGCCAGGTTCATGGGAGGTAACCTTGATTTTTCTCCCCACGGATATGTTTTTCGGGTTTTGATCGGCTAACACCATGTCCCCTTCGGTCAATCCTTCCAGTATCTCTATCTTTTCCCGGCCCTGGAGCCCTATCTTCACGGATCGCCAGACCGCCCGGCCCTGGTCAGCCATCAAGACGCCCAGATGCTCCCGGTCTCGAAGGAGTAATGTGGAAGGCATTATTGTTGCGTTTTTTTTGTGAGCCGTCTGAATGAACACGTCAGCCCGTTGCCCGATCGACCAGTTCAACGGCAGGCTCTTGATCTTTACCTCGACGATAAACTGGCGGGTTTCTCGGTCAGCTTCCCGGCCCAGGCGGGCCACCCGGCCTTCATACGTTTTATCAGTTTCGGATCGAAAAACGACTCGAGCCGGCTGGCCGATTCCAACTTTGGACATTTCCGTTTCATCCACCCAGGCCCTGACCCAGAGTTCATCCGGCGCAATCAGCAGAAAGATCGAACTGCCGGGCGCCACCACGTCGCCGGGGTCCCGATCCCGCCGGATAATCAGACCGGCAAAAGGCGCTTTGATCGCGGTATCCTGAAGACGGGCTAGATGGTAATCCAGCGTGTTCCGCGCCACCGTCAGGTTTTTCTGCGCCTCGGCCACCCTGGCCTTGGAGCCGGCCAGGTCAGCTTCGGCGATGGCCAGGGTCTTTTCTATCTTATCCATCTCATTGGCCGATATGGTCTTGCCGGCAAAGAGCTTCTGGTTGCGGTGAAAATCTATTCTGGCTTGATCCGCCACGGCCCTGGCTCGAATCGAATCGGAAGAGACCCGATCCACGACCGCGCCGGCCGCTTCGAGAGTCGAACGGGCGATTTCGACCTGCTGTCTCAATTCGCCGTCATCCAGGTTGACCAGGGTTTGCCCTTCATTGACCAGATCGCCCTGGTCCACTGAAATCCGGGCGATCCTGCCCGCGATTTTGGAGCTTATAACCGTTTGGACCTGGGCTTCCAGTGTGCCCGTGCCCATGACCTCGGCCGTTATTTCCCCTCTGGTTATCTTGTGGCCCGTCACCTGAAGCGGAGAGAACCTGAACCAATAAACCAGGAAGACAGCCAAAGCGGCCAGAAGCAAGTATTTCGCCCATCTGAAGGTTCCGGCCGCCGCATCTTTCCAAGAGCCTTTTCCCATCTTATACCGCCTGCTAAAGCTTGTGGCCTGATTCTGTTTTAATAAGAGATTGTAAGGCCGAGGCGGGATTGACTCAAGGCCTGAGTTTTCTTTTCTATTGAAATGGAAATATCAGTCCACGCGCTCGGGGAAAAAGCCGGAGGAATATTCGATTCGCGAGTGATCGGATTTAAAGCTGCTGAGCTTCGCCCGTTACCTCTTCACGTGCCCCTTGACGTAGGTGATGATGTCCTGGGTGTAGGCGCCGGGCCCGAAGACCTCGGCGATGCCGGCCGCCTTGAGGGCCGGGACGTCCCCTTCGGGGATGATGCCGCCGCCGATGACCAGGACGTCGTTGACGCCCTTCTCCTTCAGCAACGCCATGATCTTGGGAAAGAGGTAGTCGTGGGCCCCGGACAGCACGCTCAGGGCGATCACGTCGGCGTCCTCCTGGATGGCCGCGCTCACGATCTGGGCCGGGGTCTGCCTCAGGCCGGTGTAGATGACCTCGAAGCCGGCGTCCCGGAAGGCCTGGCAAATGACCTTGATGCCGCGGTCGTGGCCGTCTAGGCCTGGTTTGGCGGCCAGTATCCGTATCTTTTTTTCGTTCATCGTTATTACAACCTCGTAAAAGTCGAAATACGTCTTTTACTCGGCGGAAGAGGGCCGGCCCTCTCCCGCCGTGTGAATCATGCGAGGTGACCGAACTGATGAGGCCTCGTCATTGCTTCGCTTCTAAGAAACAGCAGTATGATCGTCATGGCGAGTCACGACGAAGGAGTGGCGAAGCCATCGCTATCAAAAGTAAATTTCCTTGTTTATAGCGATTGCTTCATCCCGCGTATCGCGGGATTCGCAATGACAACAATGTTTCTTCCGCATAAAACCCGCGGCCCCGCGGAGGGTAAGACACTCGCAATGACGGCTACGGCCATGGTTGCTGACTGGCGACATCCGTCATATCGTCACTGGAGCTTGGTATTCGCCGAATACGCCCCGCAGGGCGCCGCAGATTTCACCCAAAGTGGCGTAAGCCTTGACCGCCTCGAGGATGGGCGGCATGACGTTGTCCGCGCCTCGGGCCGCGGCGACCAGGTCCTTTACGGCCCGGTCCACGGCGGTCTGGTCCCGCCCGGCGCGCAGTTTTTTCAGCTTTTCGACCTGGCGTTCCCTCACCGCCGGGTCCACCCGCAAAATGTCCAGGGACGCGGTCTCCTCGGTCTGGAACTTGTTCAACCCGACCACGACCCGCTCGCCGGTCTCGATGGCTTTCTGGTACTTGTACGCGCTCTCCTGTATCTCCCGCTGGATAAAGCCGGCCTCGACCGCGGCCACGGCGCCACCCATCTCGTCGATCCGGCGGATGTAGTCCCGGGCCTGGGCCTCGATGGCGTCGGTCAGGCTTTCCACCAGGTAGGACCCGGCCAGGGGGTCAACGGTGTCGGCCGCGCCGATTTCGTAACCGATGATCTGCTGGGTCCGCAGGGCGATGGAAACCGCCTCCTGGGTGGGCAGGGATAGGGCTTCGTCCATGGAGTTGGTGTGCAGGGACTGGGTCCCGCCCAGGACCGCGGCCAGGGCCTGGAAGGCCACCCGGACGATGTTGTTCTTGGGCTGCTGGGCGGTCAGGGAGCAGCCGGCCGTCTGGGTGTGGAAGCGGAGCATCATCGAGCGCGGGTCCTTGGCGCCGAAGCGCTCCCTCGTGATCCTGGCCCAGAGCCGCCGCGCGGCCCGGAACTTGGCGATCTCCTCGAGAAAGTCCAGATGCGAGTTGAAGAAGAAGGACAGGCGCGGGCCGAAGTCGTCCACGCCGAGCCCGGCCTGGAGGGCCGCCTCGACGTAGGCGATGCCGTTGGCCAGGGTGAAAGCCACTTCCTGGACCGCGGTCGAACCGGCCTCGCGGATATGGTATCCGCTGATCGATATGGTGTTCCAACTCGGCACTTCGGCCGTGCAGAAGGAAAAGATGTCGGTGATGACGCGCATCGAAGGCTGGGGCGGGAAGATGTACGTGCCCCGGGCCGCGTATTCCTTGAGGATGTCGTTCTGGATGGTGCCGGTCAGCTTGTCCCGGGCCACGCCCTGTTTTTCGGCTACGGCGATATACATGGCCAAAAGGATGGCGGCCGGCGCGTTGATGGTCATCGAGGTCGAGACCTTATCCAGCGGGATGCCGCCGAAGAGCGTTTCCATGTCGGCTAGGGAGTCTATGGCCACCCCGACTTTGCCCACTTCACCCTGGGCGATATCGTCGTCCGAGTCGTACCCGATTTGGGTGGGCAGGTCGAAGGCCACGGACAGGCCGGTCTGGCCCTGTTCGAGCAGGTATTTGTAACGTTGGTTGGACTCTTCGGCCGTGGCGAAGCCGGCGTACTGGCGCATGGTCCAGTGCCGGCCCCGGTACATGGTCGGCTGGACGCCCCGGGTGAAGGGGTATTCGCCGGGAAAGCCGAGGTCCTTCAAATAGTCCAGTCCGGTCACGTCGAGGGGGGTGTACAGCCGCTCGAGGGGTTGTCCGGAAATAGTGGCGAACCGGCCTTGCCGCTCCGGCCTCTTGGCCAGGCTCTTTTCGATCCCGGCCGTCCATTTATCGAAGTTGGTCTTGATCTCGTCTTGATCCATGAACCGTCACCTTTACAAAGGGATGTTGCCGTGTTTCCGGACCGGGTGGACTTCCTGCTTGCGGCGCAGGGACTTGAGGGCCCGGATGAGCTTGACCCGGGTGTATTCCGGCATGATGATCTCGTCCACGTACCCGAGTTCCGCGGCCTTGTACGGCGTGGCGATGGTCTTGCGGTACTGGTCCACCAGTTCGTTGAAGACCCGGCCCCTTTCCTCGGGCGGCGCGGATTTGAGTTCGTTGCGGAAGACTATGTTGGCCGCGCCTTCCGGACCCATGACCGCGATCTCGGCCGTGGGGTAGGCGAAGTTGACGTCCCCGCCGTGGTGCTTCGAGCCCATGACGTCGTAGGCCCCGCCGTAGGCCTTGCGGGTGATGACCGTGATCTTGGGCACGGTGGCTTCGCAGTAGGCGTAGATGATCTTGGACCCGTGCTTGATGATGCCGCCGTGCTCCTGGGCCACGCCGGGCAGGTATCCGGGCACGTCCACAAAGGTGATGATGGGGATGTTGAAACAGTCGCAGAAGCGCACGAAGCGGGAGCACTTCATCGAGGCGTTGATGTCCAGGCAGCCGGCCAGAAAGCGGGGATTGTTGGCCACGATACCCACCGTATAGCCTTTCAGGCGGCCGAAGCCGGTGATCATGTTCTGGGCGTATTGGCGGTGGACTTCGAGGAAATAGTTGTTGTCCAGGACCGTCCGGATGATCTGCTTCATCCGGTACGGCTGCTTGGGGTTGTCGGGGATGAGGTCCCGGAGGCTCAGGTCTATCCGTTCCGGATCGTCGTCGCACCTGACCTTGGGCGGCCGGTCCCGGCAGCTCGAGGGCAGGTAGGACAGAATCTCCCGCACCAGCTTCAGGGCTTCCTCTTCGTTCAGGGCCAGGAAGTGGGCCACGCCGCTGGTGGTGTTGTGGCGGTTGGCCCCGCCCAGGGTCTCCTGATCCACCTCCTCGCCGGTCACGGTCTTGATGACTTCCGGACCGGTGATGAACATATGCGAGGTCTTGTCCACCATGATGGTGAAGTCGGTGATGGCCGGCGAATAGACCGCTCCGCCGGCGCAGGGGCCCATGATGACCGAAATCTGGGGTATCACGCCCGAGGCCAGCACGTTGCGGCGGAAGATGCCGCCGTACGCTCCCAGGGACTCGACGCCCTCCTGGATGCGGGCCCCGCCCGAGTCGTTGAGGCCGATGACCGGGGCGCCGTTGGCCAGGGCCAGGTCCATGATCTTCCAGACCTTCTGGCCGAAAGCGCCGCTCAGCGAGCCGCCGAAGACGGTGAAGTCCTGGGAGAAAACGTAGACCAGCCGGCCGTTGATCAGTCCGTACCCGGTGACCACGCCGTCGCCGGGTATCTTCTTGTCCTGCATGCCGAAGTCGGTGCAGCGGTGGACCACGAACCGATCGAACTCCTCGAAAGTGTTAGGGTCGAGCAGTTTTTCCATGCGCTCGCGGGCGGTGAGTTTTCCCTTGGCGTGCTGTTCGTCAATTCTCTGATGGCCGCCGCCGAGCAGGGCCTCGGCGTTGCGGCGTTCCAATTCCAGGTATTTTTCCTTATTGCTCATGGGTGACTGCTCCTATGACGCGGGAATGGGGGGCTATCATTCTGGCGACTTCACTGGCGTTTTATCAGAGTCCGTCCCGCCGGGCCAGGCGGCTGTTCCCCCGGCAGGGTACATAAAAATCCCCGGAAAGGGCAAGAGATTTTTATGCTTCGTGGTCGGAAGGCTGAGCGCGCCCCTGGCGTTTTAACCCGCTCGAAGGTGGGTCAGGCCCGAAGTCATTTAAAAAGGACGAGATTAGAAAGGCTTACGTCCCGGTCACGGACTCTTTCCAACATTCCAGGGGATCGATTAAACGGCGTAAAATTATTAGAAGAAAAAAGATAACCCGGCGCCAGGCCCAGGAACTTGTCGCGGGTGGAATTCATGTCCGTTTGTTGAGCCGGTATTAGAAGGGAACTAAGAAGAATTAGTCCGAATTCTCATCCGCCTAGTAATTTATTACTAGAAAAAAATCTGTAAAAATCATATTATAGTGCTATTGACCGCCGCCAAGGGTTATGGCATAAATTTGCCTAAAGTGGTAATGGGTGAGTGTGTAATTAAGGCAGCTAATCAACATGACTCAATAGGACAAGGGGGATTCTCATGAAAAAGAGGAGCGCGTTATTGGTCATTGGTCTTTTGTTAACCATATTCCTGATCCTGCCGACCGCCAGTGCCCAGGCCTATGCCTCGGCCTCGGCTTACGGCGAGCTTTACTGGACCCAAATCTGGTGGCAGGGCCCGCTGTCGTTTTGGAATCTTAGGGCAGACACCTATGCCTCGAGCAACGGCGGCACCGACGTCGACTTCGACAACTCGGGTTGGAATGCCACCTCGGAAGTGAACGTGGCGCCCAACTACGCCCAGGGCGTGGTGAGCTACAACCCGGCGGTGGGCCTGTATCAGTGGGCCCAATCCAGTTCGTCCGATCCGGCCATGGCCCAAAACCAGTTTGCCATAGGCAACTCTCATCTTCAGGCTAATTTCGTCAGCTCGGCGGATTGGTATGTCGAGTTCGGCCTGCCCTACTACCTGTTCACCCAGGCCACGGTGGAGAACAAGAATGAAAACGCCTGGGCCACGGTCAGCGTTCACCTGACTTTGTCCTCCTATGACGGCCAAAACTGGGTGACCCGCTCGGACGCCACCATGTCCATCGCCCCGGAAGGCGATAATTTTGACCGGATATCCGAGGTGGTCAACCAATGGTTGATTCTGGGCGCCGAGATGCACGCGGGTGAACATGGCCGTCTGGATGCCTGGATTTACACCAATACCGAGGTTTCGTCCGCCTCGGCCGTGCCCATTCCCGGCGCGGTCTGGCTCTTAGGCTCCGGCCTGGTGGGCCTGATCGGGCTGCGCAGGAAGTTCCAGGGCTAAGGCCTGACAAGGTCATAAGACTGACTCGATCAGAATACAAAGGTAGGTGCTGGATGAGAAAGATATTAGTACTGGGAATGGCGCTCTTGATGACCTTGGGCCTGGCCGGTTTCGCCGGCGCCACGGTGATTGACTTCGAGGACTTGGTGGGGTCTGGCCAGTTGCCTTCGGGTTATGCCGGTCTGACCTGGGATCCGAACTGGCAGTATTACGACTGGTCCCAGCCGCCTTACAACCCGAGTTCCGGGAATGTCCGGATTTATACCCATAATTACGGCGGGTGGATTGATTTCGGCCAGGATGTTTCCTTCCAGGGCTCCTGGGTGGCCTCCTCTGACTCCGCCGGGGAAATGTTTTGGGAAGGCTACAATGACGGAGTAAAGGTCGCTGAATCGGCCCACCTTTACGGCGGGGTGCAGACCTGGCTGAACGTGAACTGGGCCAGCGTTGATTACGTCAAATTCGTGTGCACCTCTTTTGACTACTTCATCCTTGACGACATTCAATACAACGGCGGAGCCCCGGTGCCCATTCCCGGCGCGGTCTGGCTGCTCGGCTCCGGCCTGGTGGGACTGATCGGGCTGCGGAGGAAGCTGCAAGCCTAAAACCTGAGTTTATCGAACTTCCAAGGCAGGGCCGTCCGGCCCTGCTTTTTTTGCCAGCCGGCTTCGAGCAGGGCCTGACAGCGGGCCAGGCCGCTGGCGAAGTTGAGGTGGTTGACCCAACCCTGGACCTCCTGTTTCACCCCCTCGACGGGCACGGTATTGATGACTTCAGGGCCGATAATGAATATGAAGGAATTAAATAAATATCGGATGAAATCTCGTCCACCTAATGATTTATTACTAGAAAAAAAGTCCATAAAAATCATATTTTAGTGGTATTGACGTCCGCCCAGGATTATGGCATTAATAAGCCCAAAATAATTGAAACAGTATAAAGGGACAATGAAGTTGATCAACGTTACTGAATACAAAAAGGAGAATGAAATGAAAAAGAGAAGCGCGTTATTGGCCATCGGTGTTTTGTTAACCGTATTTCTGATCCTACCGACCGCCAGGGCTCAGGCCTATGCCTCGGCCTCGGCCTACGGCGAGCTTTACTGGACCCAAATCTGGTGGCAGGGTCCGCTTTCGTTTTGGAATCTGAAGGCTGACACCTATGCCTCGAGCAACGGCGGCACCGACGTTGACTTCAACAATTCGGATTGGAACGCCACCTCGGAAGTGAACGTGGCGCCCAACTACGCCCAGGGCGTGGTGAGCTACGACCCGAATGAGGGCTTGTATCAGTGGGCTCAATCCAGTTCGTCCGATCCGGCCATGGCCCAAAACCAGTTTGCCATCGGCAACTCCCATCTGCAGGCTGATTTCGTCAGCGCGGCGGATTGGTATGTCGAGTTCGGCCTGCCCTACTACCTGTTCACCCAGGCCACGGTGGAGAACAAGAACGAAAACGCCTGGGCCACGGTCAGCGTTCACTTGACCTTGTCCTCCTATGACGGCGAAAATTGGGTGACCCGTTCTGACGCCACCATGTCCATCGCCCCGGAAGGCGACAATTTTGACCGGATATCCGAGGTGGTCAATCAATGGTTGATCCTGGGCGCCGAGATGCACGCGGGTGAACATGGCCGGCTGGATGCCTGGATTTACACCAACACCCAGGTTTCGTCCGCCTCGGCCGTGCCCATTCCCGGCGCGGTCTGGCTGCTCGGCTCCGGCCTGGTGGGCCTGATCGGGCTGCGCAGAAAGTTCCAGGGCTAAGGCCTGATAAGGTCATAAGACTGACTCGATAAGTATAAAAAGGAAGGTGCGGGATGAGAAAGATATTGGTACTGGGATTGGCGCTCTTGATGACCTTGGGCCTGGCCGGGTTTGCCGGTGCCGCGGTGATTGATTTCGATGACTTAGTCAGTGAAAACCAGGTGCCGTCGAATTATCAGGGCTTCAACTGGAGCGAGAGCTGGTATGTTTATGACGACACATCATACATGTATTATTATGGCAACACCTATGGTTCTACGTCCGGAGAAAACGCGGTCTTTAACGGTGGCGGCGTGATGGTTTCCACGGTAAGCGGCAATACCTTTAACTTCCTGGGGGCGTATTTCACCGGCTGGGCTTCGTATAACCAGTCTGTGTGGCACACTTCCGAATCCATCACCGTCGAAGGCTATTACCAGGGCAGCTTAGTCGGTACAGCCTCCATGAACCTTAGCGCCAGCCAATACGACTGGCTCAATGCCGGCCTGATGGGCGTGGATCAACTGATCTTCTACTCCAGCGGCGATTCCAAATGGTTCCTGATGGATGATTTTACTTACAATACCGGCGCGCCCGTGCCCATCCCCGGCGCGGTCTGGCTCTTAGGCTCCGGCCTGGTGGGCCTGGTCGGCTTACGGAGGAAGCTGCAGGCCTAAAGCCTGAGTTTATCGAACTTCCAAGGCAGGGCCGTCCGGCCCTGCTTTTTTTACCAGCCGGCTTCGAGTTGATGGGAACATAAATCCAAGCCGCGGTCTTTTTCCCGTTTCGGATGTTCCGCATCATTCACGGTCTCGATGACTTTAGGGCTGGTTATTAATATGTAAAGAAACAAAAAAATCCTGATGAAATCCAGTCCACCTAATGATTTAGTACTAGAAAAAAATCTGTAAAAATCATATTTTAGTGTTATTGACCTCAGCCCAGGATTATGGCATTAATAAGCCCAAAATAATTGAAAGCGAATAGATAGAGGATGAAGTTGATCAACGTTACTGAATACAAAAAGGAGAATGAAATGAAAAAGAGAAGCGCGTTATTGGCCATTGGTCTGTTGTTAACCATCTTCCTTATCCTGCCGGCCGCCAGGGCTCAGGCCTATGCCTCGGCCTCGGCCTACGGCGAGCTTTACTGGACCCAAATCTGGTGGCAGGGCCCGCTGTCGTTTTGGAATCTTAGGGCAGACACCTATGCCTCGAGCAACGACGGCACCGACGTTGACTTCAACAACTCGGATTGGAACGCCACCTCGGAAGTGAACGTGGCGCCCAACTACGCCCAGGGCGTGGTGAGCTACAATCCGAATGAGGGCCTGTATCAGTGGGCTCAATCCAGTTCGTCCGACCCGGCCATGGCCCAAAACCAGTTTGCCATAGGCAACTCTCATCTTCAGGCTGATTTCGTCAGCGCGGCGGATTGGTACGTCGAGTTCGGCCTGCCCTACTACCTGTTCACCCAGGCCACGGTGGAGAACAAGAACGAAAACGCCTGGGCCACGGTCAGCGTTCACTTGACCTTGTCCTCCTATGACGGCGAAAATTGGGTGACCAAATCGGACGCCACCATGTCCATCGCCCCGGAGGGTGACAATTTTGACAGAGTCTCCGAAGTGATCAACCAGTGGTTGATCCTGGGCGCCGAAATGCACGCGGGTGAACATGGCCGTCTGGACGCCTGGATTTACACCAATACCCAGGTTTCGTCCGCCTCGGCCGTGCCCATTCCCGGCGCGGTCTGGCTCTTAGGCTCCGGCCTGGTGGGCCTGATCGGGCTGCGCAGAAAGTTCCAGGGCTAAGGCCTGACAAGGTAATAAGACTGACTCGATAAGAATAAAAAGGAAGGTACGGGATGAGAAAGCTATTGGTACTGGGTTTGGCGCTCTTGATGACCTTGGGCTTGGCCGGCTTTGCCGGCGCCACGGTACTGGACTTTGAAGGGCTGTCGTCATACAGCGAAATCGATGAAGGTTATGGTGGTCTGAACTGGAGCAACTTCTATATCCTGGATGCCGTTAATTACTATTCGAACCCATCAGGCTATTATAACGGGCTGGTTTCAGGCAGCAACGTGGCTTACAACGCTGGGGGTGATATCGCCAGCATTTCAACGGGCACTTTTGATTTCAACGGCGCTTATCTTACCGCGGCCTGGAACGATGATTTGAGTATTGACGTATTGGGCTACAATAACGGCAACCTGCTTTACTCCACGACGGTGGTGGTTGACACCGATGGGCCGACTTGGTTTGCCTTCAACTACCTCGGGATTGACCAAGTAGTATTCAATTCTTACGGCGGCGTCAACCACGGCTACAATGGTGGAGGCACCCACTTTGCCATGGACGATTTCACCTTCAACGCCCAAGCCGTGCCCATTCCCGGCGCGGTCTGGCTCTTAGGCTCGGGCCTGGTGGGCCTGATCGGCTTACGGAGGAAGCTGCAGGCCTAAGAACCAGGATTTATAGAACTATTAAAGCAGGGCCGTCCGGCCCTGCTTTTTTTCGCGGCTAACCGCTGACCCGCCGTCGGCGGGTTCATCCCCACTCCTCAAACCTGACCGACATCCTACCTATCAAATCCCCTGTATCGAAACGTTACACCTGTCGGGCGGCGCGGACCCGACAATTGTAACAATACTACCCACCCGGACCACCCGACCAAGGTGGCCCTCCCAGGGAGCGGCCTGTCTTGCTTATGGATATCAATGAAGTGATCTTGTGAGTTGGGCCGAGGCACGAGGTTTGCTTAGCTGGTTTTCTGAAGGAGCAGGCGTATTGTCGCCGCCAGTCGGTTTTGGAGAAAGGCCATGGTTTCGGCCAAAGTGATGATCGTCGAAGATGAATACATTATAGCCACCGATCTATCGGAAATGGTGGAAAGCCTGGGGTACCAAGTCTGCGCCCGGCTGGATACAGGCGAGGAAGCGGTCCAGCAGGCCTTGTCGGAAAGACCGGACCTGGTGCTCATGGATATACGCCTCAGGGGCCGCATGGACGGCCTGGAAGCTGCTTCGGAGATCGAACGCCGGTTGAACGTCCCGGTGGTCTTCCTTACCGCCTGCAATGAACATGACTTGGCGGCCCGCCATCCCTTCAACCCCAGGCGATTCATTCCCAAGCCCTTCGCCAGCCACACGATCGAGAAAGCGATTACCCAAGCCCTCGATAACAGGTAAAGGCGGTTAAAAGGGCCGATCGTCCGATCCCGCGCCAACGGAATTACTCCACCGTAAAACCATCACGGCGCCGGGCCGGTCCATTTCCTCGTGCAGGCCCAAATCGTCTTTTTCCGGTTTTGGCCGCCCCGCGTCTGAAAGCACGCCGATCAATAGGCCACGCCGAGCTTCTTGGCTTCTTGCTTGAGCCGCCTGTCCAGGGTCCACAAGGGTACATGGGTCAGGAAAGCCGAGGCCAATATATGCAGGTCCACGTAGCCCAGCCCGAGGCCCATCAACGATCGGTTTTCCAGAAACAGCATGACTTCCTCGTGGTCGGCCTGGACGGCTTGGGGGAGCGCTTGCGGATGCGCTTAGGACCAGGCGGATAACCGGCGGCTTGTTTCAGCGGATATCGGCCGCCAGCATCTCTTCCATCTCTTGGGCCGCTTCGAGGGCAAAGGCGGGATCGTTGATGTGCCGGTCAACCTCGCGGACCGGGACCCGGGCATCGAGGCGGGTTTTCAAGGCCTCGAGCAGGGCCGCGGCGGCCTCGGGATCATATAGCGGGCCGCCGGTACGGTCAGCCTCGGACCAGCCCTTAAGCGGGACCAGCACCCTGACCCACGGCCTGGCCCGGTTCAGCCTTTCGGCCAAGTCCAGGCCCAGGCCCCGGGATTCCTCGAGACTTAGCCGAATGGCCGACCGGAAGTCGTAGAAGAATATCTTGCGGTCCCTATACTCGAGCGGAACGGTGTCCCGGGTGAATTCGAGGACCACGCAGTCCAGACCGCCGGGCACGACCAGACGGGGCAGGCCCGGGACGGGTTCTAGGCGGCCGGGGCCGATCAGGTGGCAGTAACCGCCCGGCTTGAGCGAGTCGGCCAGTTCATGGGTGGCCAAATCCAGGAGGGCGTCGAAGCGTCCTTCCCGGGCCAGTTCTTCCATGGCCAGGCCGCCGGCGCCGTTGGCGTGAAAGGCGATCACTTCGTGGCCCGCGGCCTCGAGGCGGGCTTTGATCATCTCCGCGGCCCTGGTGATGAACCCGAACATGGTCAGGGCGATTCTTTTCCGGCCGGCCGAAGGCTCATGCCCGGCGCCGGCCAGGCCGCAGACCACGGCCGCGGCCCGGTCCAGGATCAGGCCGGAAATGGAATTGACTCCCAACAGGTCGGCCACGCTGGGCATCATGATGATGTCCTTGGTGCCCACCACGGTGGCCATGTTGCGCGAGGCCACGGTCGAGACCATGACCTTGGGTACGTCCAGGGGCAGAACCTGCATGACCTGGGTGGCGATATGGGTGCCGGACCCGCCGCCGGCCGAGACCAGGCCGGATATTTCCCCCCGGGCGTGCAGGTCTCTGACCAAGCCTCGGGCCCGGTCTATGACCGTCTGGATGGCCAGGTCCCGCTCCAGGGGCCGATCCGGCCGAAGATCGTAGTCCGGCGTGAAGACCTCCGGCCGCCGCGTGCCCACGTTCACGGTCAGGACCGGGTGGCCCCGGCGCTCGACGGCCTGTTTCAGGAAGAGGTGCTCCTCGCCCTTGGAATCGAAGGTTCCCAGGACGACAATGGCTTTGCGGGGTTTCATGATTTGTTCTCGGGCGCACGTCTGTGCGCCCCTACAGAATTTCAGGTCGCGTCGGGCGCATGCCGGGCCCATCCCGCGAAGCGCGGGACGCCCCTACAGGAATTTGCCCGTCCACCGCGACGGAAATATCATAACAGGCCCCGGGAGGCGGTCAGGCGGCGGATTACGGCGCCGGGCATTTGACGCCGTGGTTGCCGGCCTCGAGGCGGCAGGCCTGGACGTCGGAAATCACCTCGAAGACCTTGTACCCGGCTGTTTCCAGGGACTTCACCACTTGGTCAAGGTCGGCGGTTTCGAAGCGCAGGATCACCTTTTTCAGGGTCGAATCCTTGAGGCGCATGGTCAGCAGGCCGTGGATGGTCGCGCCGGCGGCTTCGGCCGTCTGGGCAATCCGACCCAGCGTGCCATGTTTGACCTCCATGGGTTCGAGGGTGATGCCCTCCCAGCGTTCCTCGGCGCCCAGGATGTGCAAGAGGGACTCGAAAATCTCGACCTCTGAGACCAAGCCGACCAGGACCCCGTTCTCGAGGACCGGGAAGGTGCTGACCGATTCCCTGCGGCCCTTGAGCATGCAGTATTCGACCGTGTCGTTGATATCCACGGTCTTGACCATCCGGTTCATCAGGTCCTTGACCTTGAGCCGGTTGACGAAGTAGTTCACCTCGTGGATGTTCTGGGTGCGGGCCACGCAGTTGGCCGCTTCGTTCAAGTTCTTCCGGGTCAGGACCCCCCGCAGGCGGCCGCCCTCCATCACCGGCAGGATGCGCAGGTCATGTTCGGAAACCAAATGCTGGGCTTCCACCACCGGCGTGTCGCCGGTCACGGTGATCGGGTTTTTCTGCATCCAGTTGCGGACTATCATCGGCCCTCCTGTCCGGCCAGGCTCAAGAAAGTCTCGATCACGGCCTCGATAAAGGCGTCGTCCTCGAGGTTGGCCTCGACTTCAATCACTTCGATGTCGGGTTTGAGGTCCCGCCGGAGCTTGCCGGTAAAGACCCGATCCTCCTCCGGCGCAAAGACCGTGCTGCCTTCCCGGTCCACCGCGGCCCAGCCCCGGGTGGGTATGAGCACTTTGACCGGCCCGACGGCCTGGTTCAGTTTGGCGGCGAAGACCCGGGCCACTTCCATCAGTTCGTCCGGGGTCAATCGTAGAAAAGTGCGATGTTTGTCCAGGTCGTACTTCCGGCGCGAATGATAGTCGGGTTTGTACTTGGATCGGCTGGGGCTCATCAGGTTCACCCCGCTGGGCGCGACGACCTGGGGCAGGCCAAGTTTTCCGGCGGCCTCGAGGCGATTAGGTCCGGCCGATCTCATCCCGCCCAGGATATGTTCGCCCACGCCGCCCGTGGCCAAGTCCACCACGCCGGTGAAGAATCCGGCCCGGATCATCTCTTCCATGGCCCGATCGCAGACGCCGGCCGCGGAAAAGCCGATGACCTGGAACCCGGCCTTTTCCAGGCCCAGCCGCACGCCGTGGGCGCAGCGCTCGCACGGCCCGAACATGCTCATGGCCACCAGGCCTTGGCCTTGGGCCTTGACCGCCTCCGGCGACACGGCCGGCACGCCGGCCAGACCGCAGGCCGCGGCCGCGGCCCTATCGAGGACGCTTTTCAACAGCGGCGACAGCCCGGCGATCTCGACCACGGTGTGAAAGAGCAGCAGGTCGCCGGTGTCAATGTACCGGGTGGCCAGGCCGGGCAGGGCCGCGGTGCTCGAAACCATCAGCTTGGGCAGGCCGAAAGGCAGGGCCCGCATGACTTCGGTGGCCATCAACGATCCGGTCGAGCCGCCCAGACCGACCACGGCCTGGACCCGGCCGGCGGCGTATAGATCGCGGGCTATTTTAACCGCGCCCTCGATCATGACCGACGTGATCCTCGATCGGTCCCGGGATCGCCGCACCGCCTCGATCTCCCAGCCGGCGGCCCGGGCCACTTCCTCGGCCGGCACCTCGGCTGGTTGGCCGGTCGGCCCGGACATGGACAGGTCCATGAGGCTGACCCGGCCCCCGCCGGCCTCGATCCGGCCGCGCAGGTACAAAGTTTCCTCGGCCTTGGTGTCCAGGGTCGAGATGAGCAGGATCGAGGCGGTCATGGGGGAAACATCGTTCATCTTTCATGCAATATTGCCATAATTAACGATGCCTGTTTGCAACCATAACCGCAACTGTCTTTGCGAGCTGTAGGGGCACGGCGCGCCGTGCCCCTACGTCGCACGCTATTTCAAAGCCCTGGGCCGGGCGGTCCCGCGGGACGGGGGGCCGCCCCTACGGATATGTTTCGACCGTTCTGTAGGGGCAGGCCCCTGTGCCTGCCCTGGGCCGGATAGCCACTGGGGGCCGCCCTAGGGTTTCTTCACCTTCCGCTCGATGTCCGCCTTGAGCACCTTCTTGTCCACCTTGCCCGAATCGCCCACCGTGGGCAGGGTTTCGAGTATCTCGAGGCGCTCGGGCAGCTTGTACTTGGCGATCTGCTTCCCTAACAAAAACGAGGTCATCTCCTCGAAGCTGAAGGTCATTCCGGGCCGGGGGGCCACGTACGCCGCGGCCCGCTCGCCATACTCGGGGTCGGGCATGCCCACCACGGCCACCGAGCCCACGGCCGGGTGCTCGTTGAGCAGGCCCTCGATTTCGGCCGGGTAGATGTTCTGGCCGCCGCGGATGATCATGTCCTTCTGCCGGCCCATGATCCAGAGACAGCCCCGATCGAGTTTGACGATGTCGCCGGTGCTGGTCCAGCCGTCCGCGTCGAAGACGGCCCGGGTGGCTTCTTCGTCCCGATAATAACCGGCCGGGGCGTGGGGGCCGCGGAACCAGAGCACGCCCGGCTCGCCTTCCGGCGTCTCGGCGCCTTGATCGTCCACTAGCTTGAACTTGTTGCCGGGCAGCATCCGGCCCACGGTCCGGCGCCGCAAGTCCACCGGGTCGCCGACGCGGCAGCCCGAGACCGAGCCCACGTCCTGGGTGCCTAAGTCGCTGGTGATCACGGCCTTAAACCGCTTTTCGACCTCCTCGGCCACCAAGGGCGGCAGATACCCGCCGGCGCTGCGCACGAAGCGCAAGTGGGACAGGTCATAATTCTCGACGTCGCACTCGAGCATCCGGATCAGGTGCGTGGGCACCACGCCTATGGCCGTCACCTTTTCCCGGGCCATCATCTCGAGGGCGGCCTGGGGGTCGAACTCCTCGAGCATGACCGTCTTGGCCCCGGCCAGGGGCGCGGCGAAATAGGTCAGGGTGCCGGCCGCGCCGCCGGCATGAGGGGCCACGGCCATGGTGATGTCGTCTTTAGTCAGGTTCCAGAGATCGATCCGGGCCTTGGACGTGCAGACCCGGGGCGCGATGGGCCATTCCACTAACTTGGGCAGGCCCGTGGTGCCGGTGGTGCTGGTCAGGAGGCCTATGTCCCAGAAGGGATCGAAGCGGCGGGCCCCGAGCCCGGCCGCGCCGGCCTTGTGCTTGTACTCCTCGGCCGTTCTGATCAGGGACTTCGTGCAATCGGGCGCGCCGGCCGGGACATCTTCCTCGAAGAGGTAGATATGTTTGAGGCTGGGGTTCCTGGCCATCAGCTCCTGGTACATGGCCAGGTAGTCGAAGCCCCGGTACACGTGGCAGATGACCACCATCTCGGCCTGGGTCAGGGCCAGGAAGTGTTCGAGTTCGCGCTGCCGCAGGTACGGGTACACAGTCAGGGAAATGAGTCCGGCCCGTTCGCTGGCGACGCGGGCCAGGAACCCGTACACGCTGTTGGGCGACTGGATGATCACCCGGGCGTCCTTGGACAGGCCGGCTTCGACCCAGGCCGCGGCGATGGCGTCGGTCAATTTTTTGGCCTCGGCCCAGGTGACGCGGTACTTCGAATCCGCCAGGGCCTCGCGATGGCCCATCTCCCGGGCGTTGCGCTCGTAGAAGTCATGGAAGGTCTGGTTGGTCCAGTGGCCGTCCCGGACGAACTCGTCCACCATGGTTTGGTTGTAGCGTATGGGTTTCACGTTCCGCCTCCCGGTTTCCGCGCGACTACTTCAAGCCCAATTCTTCCCAACGGGCCTCGACCCGCTTGACTATTTCCGGATCGAGTTGAATGGGGACGGGCTTGTCCTTCCAGTCATAGGGGATGGTCGCGTCGAGGAGCAGCCGGCCGGTGATGTCCCGGGCGTCGATGGGCAGGGACGGGTCCAGCGGCGTGGACCGGCCCCGTTTGATGACCTGGCACCGGTTGGGCTGGAAGCGGAAGCTCAAGGCGTACATGACCCGGGGGATGTCCCAGGGGTCAATGTCCTCGTCCACCACGATGACGGTCTTGAGACCGTACGCGCCCATCTCGGTGGATATGGCCGCGGTCAGGACCTGGTCGGTGTGGCCCGGATACATCTGCTTGATGGAGATGATGGCCAGGAAGCGGCCCGAGCCCTCGGGCGGGCAGTAAACGGAACGGATTCCGGGAATCTTCATGGTCACGAGCTGCTGCCACAGGGCCGCGCCGTAGGACAGGGCCATGGTCATGTGGGTGTCGGTCACGGCCCGGCCCACGGTCGTGCCCCAGAAAATGGGGTTGTTCCGGTAGGTGACGCAGGTGACGTCAATAAAGTTGCGCGGGTCCGTGCCCACGCCCGAGTAATACCCGGTGTATTCGCCGAAGGGACCTTCGTCCATGAACTTGTCGGCGTCCACCAGGCCCTCGACCACGATCTCGGCGTGGGCCGGCACGGGCAGGTCCACGGTCTCGCCCCGGACCACCTCGACCGGTTCGTCGCGGATGGCGCCGGCCACCTCGTACTCGGAGACAAAGGCCGAAATGCGCGAGGCGCCCATGATGAACAGGAGCGGATCGCAGCCGATGACGCAGGCCACGGGCATGGGCTGCTTCATGGCCTGGTACTTCTTGAGCATTAGGTCGGCGTGTTTGCCCTTGATGAACTGGGTGCCCAGCTTGTTCTTGCCCAGGAGTTGGCAGCGGTACGTGCCCAGGTTGATCCAGTCCGATTCCGGGTCCTTGGTGACGATGAAGTGGGCCGTGCCGAAAAAGCGGCCGCCGTCCAGGGGGTACCACTTGGGGGCCGGGAAGCGGTACAGGTCCACTTCGTCGCCCTTCATGATGTTCTCCTTGACCGGACCGGTCTCGACCCACCGGGGTGGAACGCGCTTGTCACCCAGCTTGACCCACTCGCGCATCAGGTCCACCAGGCTCGAACCGCGCGGCTGGCCCATGATCACGGCCAGGCGCTCGGCCGTGGTGCAGACGCTGGTGATGACCGGCCAGGTATAGCCCTTGACGTTCTCGAAGAGCAGGGCCGGCCCGCTTTTTTCTTCGTTGAGCTTGGCGATGTGGGACAGCTCGAGGTTCCAGTCCACCTCGGCCGTGATCCGGCGCAGCAGATCGTGCTTCTCACAGACGCTGATAAAATCCCTCATGCTTTTCATGCGGACCCAGACCTCCTTAAGGCGATGTCGCGGGCCGGTTTTCCCACCGGCCTCGGTATTAACTGACTTTCTTGCCGGACAGCAGGCTGGCCACGATGCTTTCCATGGCCGACACCTTCTTGCCGCCGACTACGCTTTCCGGCTTCCTGGCGCTCCAGACCGTCTCGGGCCGGCTCTGCAGGATGAAGACGTTGCCCACGGCGGGCATGTCCTTGTCCACGGCCCATTCGATGTCCTGGGGCCGGCCGTAGTGCTTTTCGATGGCCTTGCCCATGCGGGCCAGTTCGATCAGGTCTTCGTCCCGGGTGGACTGGATGGTCTGCCGTTCGAGGGGCTGTTCGTAGCGTTTGGACGACTGCTGGACCGGGTCCACCGAGTAATAGAAGTCCTTCTTGCAGATGACCCGCTCGACGATTTCCAGGGTCACCTTATCCAGGACAAAGTGGTCCGGCGTGATTTCGCCCGAGACCACGGATTCGCCGAAGCCGAAGTTGGCGTCGATCACTATTTGGGAACGATCGCCGTTGGACGGATTGAGGGTGAACATGACGCCGGCGGTGAAGGAATTGGCCATTTTTTGCACGCCCACGCTGATACCCACCTGGGCGTGGTCAAAACCCATCTTGATCCGGTAGGCGATGGCCCGGGGGGTGAAGAGGCTGGAGAAGCAGCGTTTGACGTGTTCGAGCAGGTCGTCCACGCCGCGAATCCAGAGAAAGGTGTCCTGCTGGCCGGCGAAGCTGGCGCCGGGCAGGTCTTCGGCCGTGGCGCTCGAACGCACGGCCACGGGCGTGGCCGGCATGTAGCAGAGCTTGGACAGCTTGCGGTAGTACTCGGCGATCAGGTCCTCGAGTTCGAGGGTAAAGGAGGCGGCTTCGATCGTCCGGCGGAGGTTCGAACTGGCCGCCTCGAGGGCCGTCAGGTCCCGGTCGTCCAGGCCCTCGATGGCCGCGGCCAGGTCCTGGGTCAGGCCGGCTTCGGCGATGAACCGCTCGTACGCGGCCGTGGTCACGGCGAAGCCGGGCGGGACCCGGACGCCGGCGTTGATCAGTTCGCCCAGGGAGGCGCACTTGCCGCCCACCAGGGCCACCGCGTCCTTGTTGACCTCGCGAAACCAGCAGACTAAAGGTTGCGTCCGGTTCATGGGAACCTCGCGATTGGGGCGGGCCGGTCCGGGAGATAAGGGCCGGCCCGCCGCTAAGTCAACGGCCGAAGCCGATCTTGCCGGTCGAGCCGTCCACGGTGATGGTCATGCCGCTCTTGATGATCGAGGTGCCGCGGCCGGTGCCCACCACCGCCGGCATGCCGTACTCGCGGCAGACGATGGCCGCGTGGCACATCACCCCGCCCACGTCGGTGACCGCGGCCTTGATCTTCTGGAAGGCCGGGGCCCAGGAGGGCGACGTGGTCGGCGCGACCAGAATCTCGCCTTCCTTGAGCTGGGCTATTTCGGCCACGGTGCGGCAGACCCTGGCCGTGCCGGTCACCTTGCCCGGGCTGCCCGGGAACCCGGTCAGTTCGGTGATGTCCGCGGCGTCCTTGACCTCCTTGATCTTGGCCCAGGCGGTCAGGGATTCGTTGGTGACGCCCCACAGGACCACGGTGAAGGGCTCCTGGATGACTTCCGGGGCCACGCCCACGGCGGCCGGCGGCGTCCATTGCCGGAATTTATTGTAAACGCCCTGGCGCCATTCGATCTCCGGCGGCCAGTGCTTGGGGCCGCGCGGCTTCACGCCGGTGGCCCAGGCTGTGACCAGGTCCCACAAGGCTTCCTTGATTTCGGCCCGGCTCAGGAACCAGACGTCCTCGATGCCCTCGATGAAGCCGTGGTCCTTCATGATGGCCGCCACCTCGCGCACCTTGTTCCAGAACACGCTGTGGAACCAGTGCTCGACGTAGAAGAGATGGTTCTCGACGTACGGGAAGACCGTGCGGGCCACGCCCAGGTTTTCGTCAAAGGCGGCCTTGTCCTCGTCGGTCTGGAGCAGCTCCTTGTACTCGCGGGTGATCCGCTCCCGCTCCTTGATCACTTCGGCCATGGGCCGCTCGATGCTCTGGCCGGCCTTGATCTTGTCCACGTAGATGCAGATGGCGTTCAGGGGCACGTCGAGGTCGTCGTTCCAGGACTTGTCGTGGTGATACCAGCCCGTGCCCGTGGACATCCAGAACCAGGGATGCTTGGCCTTGTTGAAGGTGGACAGCCATTCCCGGCCGTTGGACGACTTTTGGAGTTCGGCTTCGACCCGCCGGAATTCGAGCGAGGATTTGAGGACGTCGGCCAGGCCCAGTTCGACGGCGATGCGGGCCAGTTTCTTCAACTCCTCGTCCGGCCGGTACAGGATCACGTCAATGCCGCCGACCATCTGGGTCACGCGCTGCAAGGGGATGCCGGGAAAAGCCTTCTGGCAGAAGCCCAGGAAGTTGACGTAGGCCGCATAGCCAAGGTTCAGGAACTCGAAGTGGTACTGCCAGCAGAGAATGCCCAGGTCTATGAGCTCGTCGTAGGCCTTGAGCAGGGCGTAGCCCTTCGAGGTGCCGATCCCTTCGGTGACGACCTTGAGGTCTTCGTACTGGGGCAGGGGTTCGATCTTGATGGCCTCGAGACGGGCGATGACGTCCTTTATCTTGACTTCCCAGTTGTCGTGGAGCTTGTCCCAATTCTTGAAATAATAACCGGCCCGTTCCATGAAGATGGGCACCCGGGCCTCGATCTCCTTGGGATCGGTCACGGGCACGGGCGAGATGTAGATGAAACCGTTGATGATGCGGTGGTCCACGCCGTAGACCGGGGGCACGCCGAAGATGCGGGTGTTGAATTGGGACAGGGCCAGGAACCAGGCTTCGTCCCAGATGATGTCGAAGGGGTACATGGGTTCGGGGTAATGCAGGCCGTCGTAGAACCAGAACATCCGGTCCTCGTACGCCTTGCGCTCCGGGTCGTCGGTGACGAACTGGTACTGGTACGGATACATGCGTTCCCAGCCTTCGGTGCCGGGAATCTTCTCCACCTCGTGGGGGTTCTGGAAGGTGAGCTTTTGACCGGCCATGACCTTTTCTCCTTTCCTGTCCTGGGAAATGAGCCTTTAAAGGGACAAACCTCTCCCCGGCGCTTCGAGGCCGCTTCCGGGCCGATTTGGAAGTAGCCCGCGCCGCGGCCTGAAAAACAATCCATCCTGGCTCGGACGGATGAAAGCCAGCCGCCGCGAAATAAGGGTGATCAGCCGATATCAGACAGTCATGTAGCCGATGAAAGGCATGTTGGCATAATCCTGGAGGGCTGGCAAGACAAATAGAATTATGCTGCATATAAGTCAATATTATAAGGCGTCATTGATTTAGTTAATAATTATAGATAAATGCATGGTACTATCTCACTGTATCTTGACGCCGGGGCTGACAGGGTTAATAATAAGCCATGAATCTGAGCCGGCTCTTGATCTTTTACCAGGCCGCGGAAACCTCGAGTTTCTCGCAGGCCGCGGTCCGCCTCAACGTCACCCAGCCGGCGGTGAGCGCCCAGATCAGGACCCTGGAAAGCAACATCGGCGTCAAGCTCTTCGCCCGGCTGGGCAAGAAGATCGTCCTGACCGAGGCCGGCCAGGTCCTGCACGGGTACGCCCGCAAAATCTTCCATCTGCGGGACGAGGCCGAGGCCATGATGCAAGAGCTTCGGCTGGTCCGCCGGGGGACGCTCAAGGTCGGCACCACCCACACTTACGCCGTCCACATCATGCCGCCGCTCCTGGCCCGTTTCCAGGCCGCCTTTCCCCAGGTCAACGTGGTCCTGAACGAAGGCAGTTCCCTCGAGGTGGCCCGGAGCCTGGCTTCGCTGGCCGTCGAGGTGGCGGTGGTGGCCTATCCGGGTCCGGTGAAAAGGATCGCCTTCAGGTTCCTGAAGAGCGAAGACCTGGCCCTGGTGGTGCACTCCGGGCATCCGCTGGCCAAGGCCGGGGAAGTTCCGGTCAAGCGGCTGTCCCAGGAGCCTTTCATCATGCGGGAGAAGGGTTCGGGCACGCGCCGGGCCGTGTTTGAAATCTTCAAGCGTTATCGGGTCAACCCCCGGGTGGTCTTCGAGACCAGCAACGCCGAAGTGATCAAGGAGCAGGTGGCCCGGGGTCTGGGCGTGTCCTTTCTGACCTGGCCTGCGGTCAGGCAGGAAGTCGCCGCGGGCAGGCTGGCCCAGGTCCGGCTCAAGGGCGAACGGCTCACCCTGGACGTGCACACGGCCGTGCTCGAGGGCCACGAACTGTCCCAGCCGGCCCGGGCCTTCCTGGACCTGCTGACCGAGACCTAAATAGGGGCGGCCCCCCGTGGCCGCCCGGTTTTGGTGCGTTCCCCTCTCCCCCTGGGAGAGGGCCGGGGCCTTGGGCGCACGGCTGTGCGCCCCTACGGAATTCCTCTCCACCTGGGAGAGGGCCAGGGGATATGGCTGCCGTCATTGGCGTTATTGCCATTCCCCTCTCCCTCTGGGAGAGGGCCGGGGTGAGGGTTCATAGCCTGCCCCTACTTATCTTTCGACAAACATTAAGGAGGCGCCGCCTTGCATCTCGAAAGCGTGACCATTCATCCCGAAACCTTCCCGGTCAAAGACCAATACCCCTTCCAATTGGCGATCTTCGACCGGACGCGCCGCCTGGCTTTCACCCGGCCCGTCACTTTCTTCGTAGGGGAAAACGGCGCCGGCAAATCAACGCTGCTCAAGGCCATCGCCCGCCGCTGCGGGGTCAATATCTGGCAAGAAACGGAGCGGCGGCGTTTCAAATACAACCCTTATGAAGAGGAATTCCACCGTTACGTTTCAATCAACTGGGTGGACGACCACGTGCAGGGGTCCTTTTTCGGCTCCGAGTTCTTCACCTATTTCACCCAAATCCTGGACGAATGGGCTTCGGCCGATCCCGGGCAACTCGAATACTTCGGCGGCCGGTCCCTGACCACCCTGTCCCACGGCCAGTCCCTGATGGCCTATTTCCGCTCGCGTTACCGGATCAAGGGTCTTTACTTCCTGGACGAACCGGAAACGGCCCTGTCCCCGCGGACCCAGCTCGAGCTATTGCGCTTCCTGGAGCAAATGAGCGCGGACGGCCACGCCCAGTTCATCATCGCCTCGCATTCGCCCCTTCTGCTGGCTTGCGCCGGCGCCATGATTTATAGCTTCGACGAGACCCCGATCAAAGAGGTGCCCTACGAGGAAACGACCCACTACCGGATTTACCGGCGCTTCCTGGAGGATCGGCATAAATGCCTGGAAGAGGTCACCGAGAGAGAATGAACCCTCGGGTCCCGGAACCAGCCGGTGGCCATCCGCACCCTGGTCATAATCTTTGAAACGTGCATTCAGTCTATGGCGTTTTAAGGATGTCGTGGGTGCCCAGGCGTCTCAAGAAGTAGGTGTCGCCCTCGATCTGAAAGGTAAAACGGTAGCTTTGGGTGATCCGGCCTTCCCAGATCATCCGAGGGTCCTGCATCTTCTTGACGTTCAAGGAAGGGTGTCTCGGGTTGGTCAGGAAAAGCTCCAGCTTCCGGTCGACGGTCTCCTGGAGGGCGAGGGGCAGGGCCTGGTAGTCCCGGACAAAGGACTTGGTAAAGACCAGCTTCTTCATGCTTTGCTGGTCTTGAGGGCCTTGAGGGCCTCCTTGGCCTTGGTGAAGGGGCCGAGCAACTCACCCTGGGTGATGTCCCGATCGGCTTGGGCTTCCCTGGCCTGCCATTCCTGGGTGTGGAAATATTCCTGGTCTCGCCGGATCACGCTGATCGGCCGGATGATGATCGAGCCCTTTTGGGCGTCCACCTCGACGTAATCGCCCACCTCCAGCCTTATCCGCTTGCGCAGGTTCTGGGGTATGGTGATCTGGTAGTTCCTTTTGATCTTCACCAACTCCATCCCGGTCCTCCTTGTTTTATTCTCATAATCTCATTTTTTCACAATTTACCATTATTCTAATTTCATAATAGCGGATCTATTGAATCAGTCAAGGGGCTCGCCCAGGCTCGCCTGGTTAGTCCCAGCAAGCTGAATCATCGGGCCTATCGCATGCAAAAGCACAGGCAATTTCTCTTGCTTTTGGAGCGAAGGGGGATATTCTAGACTTGCGGGAGGACGGCCGGCGCAACATACCGGCTCTGCCCAGTCGGCCGGGGAGGCAAAACATGAAAAAGCTCTCGGGATTATTGATCGCCGGTGTCTGTTTGGCCTTGGTGGCCGGTTGTGCTCAATACCGGCTGGACCTGAACAAGGAGAAAAGCTCGCTTACCAGCGAAACCGTGGCCTCTTCCATCGCGCCAGCCTACAACAAGTTCGGCCGTCTGGCCGGGTTTGTTTTGACCGTCGAGAACAAAACGGACAAAAGCATCGAACTGGTCTGGGAAAAAACCTTCTACCAGCTAGGCGGGCAGAACAAGGGCAACTTCCTCTTCGCCGACGCTTCTTCGGCCGACCGGAACCAGCCCAGGCCGCCGGATAGCATCTTCGCCTCGGTCAGGATACACATTGACGACGACAGCATCCACTATACCTACTATGTTCCTCCGGAGAAGATTCCGGCCCGGTCCACCTGGAAGAAGTTTGTCTTCCCCCTCGAACTGGTCAGATCGGTCCCGCCACTCGGCCTGCTCAATGACCCCCTGCCTAGCGGTGACAACGGCGTCTACTTGACCCTGAAAATAGACGACCAGGAATTGAATAAGACCATGGTGCTTAAGGTAAATAGGGTGAAGAGGTCGTGAGCTTACCCCCATGAAATGGTGAAGATATATTCTTATTGATATAATCCAGTGCACTATTTGTCAAATTCAATGTTCATTACTGAAGGCACTCCTTCATCGTCGATCTCGATCATTCGACCTAGCAGACCCTTCGCAAGAACCGTTCCCTTCAGTACTGTCCCATCATCTTTCATTGCAAAAGCTTTCGCCTGCTCAGTGCTTTTCCCGTTTGACAAAATGATGGGAATTCTGTACTGACGACTGATTGCCGTTCCGGAAAAATCAAGATGGTGGTGCTCGTGTCCGAATAATAAAATATCTATTTTTCCCGCTATGTTGTGCATGAGTTCAGGGCCATCTTTGAGTCTATGAGTTAGGTAATCAGCTATCTTTTCAATGAGAGACTGGTCTGGGAACATGAAGGGATGATGATGAAGGTGAACGATAACTTTTTGGGTAGGCGGGCGATCCAAATATTTTCTAAGAACACCAATAATGTTTTTTATCTGCTTGCTGCCTAGTTCCCCGTCGGCTAGAAGACCATCAACGAATCCAGTCTCTGCCTTCATGGAGTTTAGACCGAGGAAGAGGTGTCCACCAAAGAGCTTTACATGTGGATAGGAGACGTTTTCATCGTAAAAAGGAGGGGTATTTTTCGAAAAAAAGGTGTCCTTGAATGGTATGAATCTGCTGGCTTTTGCGTGTATGCCATCCGTTCCGTAGTCATGGTTCCCAGGCACAGGCCAGACGATGAACCCATAATCATACAGTGGTTGGAGTAATCGTCTGACGTCCTCGAATTGCGATCGTGTCCCATCATCAGCAAGGTCTCCGGTGATCAAGACTACCCGTGTAATTTTATCTTCACCATAATGTTTTACGAGCCAGTTGACAATTATTTCTAGATTCCGGCTCTCTTCATTAGCTTCTGTAGGGACTAATCGACCGATGTGTAGGTCGCTAATATGAAATATCTTTGTGCCCATTACTCCTCCCTCCTTATGCTAATTGTACCACGGTCTGCTTATTTTACACGTAAAGCAGAGCTTTTGTGTAATGATTTGTCCCTTAATATCGTATTACCGAATTCCATGTAAACCCTTGCAGGAAATCAGCATGTGCGCGATATTAGATGGCATGGCATTCCCCCTATTGATGGCTTTCTGCTGTTTCAACCACTTAAGCGCATTTTAAGCACAACGATTATTGGTTAGAGAGTCGTTTTATGGCCTTGAAGCTCTATTGAATTCACTGTTTATTAAATAAGAAATATTTCTGCTCTATTTAGTTATATGTTGAGGTCAACAAAGATGGCGGCGTGGTCGGACGCCTGCTCTGAAGAGTCCTCAATATCTGAATATGTTTCCCAGGCAGTCGGTCGAGTCAGTCGACTCCCCCACAACCCTTTTCGAAAAACCCCTCCTCCCGCGAAACAAGGCTTCAAACTCTTCGAGATCAGAATATAGTCTAACCTGTTACGCAATCCACAAGAGTCCCAGGTGCCGGGACGATTGCCAGCTTCAAAATTTGGAAGCGTATAACAGTCGACCAAGGGACTGCTATTGTAGAATAGATCTTGCAAATTGGGTGCTTGGCTACCTGACGTAGCAGGTCCCTCGTTAAGATCACCAAGAACAATAACGTGTTGGCCCTGAGCAACGAGGCCGTCCACGATTATTCGCACTTGTGCCGCTTGGCGCTGGCGTTCAGAACCACCATCATTGGACTGGGATCTGAAATGATTAACCAGTACGTGGACTGATGTGCCACTGGGCGCGCGTACCTCGTATTGTGGACAATCTCTGTCGAAAACAGTGCCGATAGAATCTTTCGTGTCGACATTGGAACGAATTGATTCAATCTCGAAATTATGGCCCGTCATGATTCCAACGTCAATTCCACGTTCGTCATTTCCATCGACTAACATTACGTGCCGGTAGAGCCCATTTAGCAGTTCGTTGTTAAACCGCACCAACGATGGTCGGTCATCTGCCTCGATAATTCCGATGATGTCCGCGCCAACGTCTTGGATAACTCGCGCGGTCATTCGTGTGCCGGTTTCATTAGTCGGCTCCTTGGCTAACTCTACCCAGCCTATCCAATCGTTTCGGCCGTGGCGATAATTTCGATGCTCTTGCTCGGGTCCTTTGGTTGACAATCAAAATTTCCTCGATTTTTTCTCAGCCAAGCCCAGCGCGGAGATTTAGTGTCTCTACGTCGGATCGCTCCGCTGTTGTTAACATAATAGATATCAAGGTCAATCAATAGCCTAATAATTCGCTTCTTGTCTTTGGCGTTGTAGACAGAATTTGAAAGCAATGTGTTTACTTCTCGATAGGCATCCAAGGCCGGCCTGCCTACAGACCAATCGAGTGTATTGAACGCTTTCGGTCGTAAGAATAGGTTTTCGACATTGAACGACGCGATTCGAACCATGATATGCTGCTCCTTACCTTGACTAATGGGATTAAATAATAAAATATTTAGGTTCATCTCCAAAAGAGTTGGTGAAAAACGCCGCTCGAAGCTCGCGAGCGCATGGCCCGGACCGGAGGCACGGCGAGAATGGGCTCTTTTTATACACTCGTCGGAGGTGTGCCGCCGTAGCCGGGTTGTGTGCGACTTTCAATATACCCGAAATGAGATCTGCAACGTAACACTTTGGCATTACAGATTACTTATTATGAATACCAGCTTAAACCATCAACTAATTTGGAGAAGAACCGAAAATGCTTACATAGGAATCCCCATTTCGAAGCTTAGCGTTCGCTCCACGTCGTTCCTCACCGTTGGTGCTATTTTCGATACTAAGAACCAACACTTACTCAAATCCTAATAAAGGTAGCTACGAGGATCAAATCGTCACATATACTTTCGCTTCCCAAGGAAAAATCGGCTCGCGACCGACCCACTCTGGTGGAATCTCACGCTCCTGGGTGATTTCGCGCCATTTCCTGCCGGGAGGGGTTAAGGGCCAATTATGAATTCGATATTCCGCCTCGGGTCTATACGATTTCGGAGTTCCATAGTCAGAAAAGTTAGCCACAACGACGACAAAATTGTCCAAATCTGGCCTGCCTCTTCGCCAGGCCAAGACTCGTTTGCCCTCATCAAAGTCACAGTGGATGAACTCAGTGTCGTTTACAGCAAGGGCTTCGCTGGTGGTCCGCAACTTGATCAGACGCGCGACATAGTTCTTGATCCGCGTTCGCCACTCCTCATTTATTCGAGAGAAGTTCACGGGATCAACTTGTTTACCGCCCCCGTGCGCGACGTTTCCCTGTTTGTCGAATAGGTCGTGTTGGTCAGCAAACTCGTCACCGGCCAGGATCATGGGTATGCCGACGGCTGTGAGTAGACATACAAAACCGAGCTTGATACGCTTCTCGGCATTAAAAATGTTATTGTTCTGAAGGAAATTGAACAAACGTTCGTTCCGAAAGCCTTCCACGTCGTGGGATGTGAGATAAATGATTGCCTGGGCACCATCGGTGTATCCGAATAGGCGACAATCAATCGCTTTGCGAACCGTCCATTCGAAATTGGTCTCGCCCTCAGCGTTCTGCCCGACTAGGGCGGCGCGGATGTATCTTTTAAAGTTTTCGTGCCAAAGACCATCGAGTCGCTGCTGCCACAGGATATCCAAGGGTTCATGGAGTTCTTCGCCGACCACTAGAAAGCGTTCATCCGCTCCAGAATTCATGCCTTGGACTTGACATCGTGCCTTCCACGTATTACGCGCCAGGTTTTTGTATTCCTGAATGAATTGCCAGTTGGACACGTTCTCAACGCTGTCCATGCGGATGCCGTCAATCTGAAAGTTGTTCATCCAACGGAGGAGGCTAGCCTTCATCAACTGACGCGCCGGAGAGAGACTCATCACTTGGCCCGAGACTGGATCGTAGCCATTCACAAAGAGCGCATAGCGGAAAAGCGTGCTACCGAAGGCGATCCGGAAATTATTGTCGTCCTTGCCTCTGGAGTTGTGCGAATCAGGATCAGAAGGATTGGATGAGGGCTGGAGAATGAAGAAATCGTCCGTCGTGGCGGCCAGGTACGCGTTATTCCGGGCGAAAGCCATTACCACATCAACAAAGAAACGTAGCCCGTGCTTGTGACATGCGGTTATAAGAGACAGCAGATCACGATTGGGTGTCGGCCACGAATAATCTTCAGGAAAGCCCAATTCGAAATCCGGTGCAAAGAAATTGGTCGTTCCGTAGCCCCACTGGCGGTAGTAAAAGCTGTCCGCGGGTGGGAGAAGCTCGACGGCGTTGACGCCGAGTTCGATGAGATGTGATCGGCCCGGCTTAGTGACTTCGAGGTCGCTAAAATTCGCGCCCTCTTTACTACTATCTATAAGGGCGAGGATGTCGCGAAAGGTACCAACACCTATTTCACGTTCGCCCGCTGACCCGATTCTTGTCCAGGCTGTGGGCAGCTCATATATCACAAGCCGGTTGTTCGGCGGTAGTTCCGCTATGGACGGTTCATTTTGGAGCACGAGGGTCTCACCACCGGCATCACATGGGATTAACCGGCCATCGCTGTATTTAATAACCGCTGCCGGGTACTGGTCATCGTCGCTGTATTCTGACCCATGCGGCAGTGGGGCCAGCAAACGCCAGTCAACGGTGAAGGCCATCGGATCTGTGACTCGGATTCGTTGGCCGGATCGGTGCGGGTGGGCATCCGTGATTTCGAACCAGTAGTGATATACTTGACCATCGAGCAAGTTGCAGGTGTTCGCTGATTTTGTCCAAAGATCGGGTAAACCAGGAAAAAGTTGCAGATCGTACCGTTGTGCGTCCACGAAAGTTACCGGCGCACCCAACTGTAAGTGGCCAATGATGAGAGTAGGTGGCTCGGTACTGAGAGAAGGATGCCAAAATATGAAGTTATTTATTCGTTTAGTAAAAATATCGGCATTCATGGCTTATCCACCTTAAATAAAACGGCGATTCGGAACAGAAAACGATTTATTAAAACCGATTCTGTGGATTCCGAGATAAAACATAGTGTGCAAAGCATTGTGACGAATAAGAAATATTTTAATGTTTTTTATGGTGTTCTCCATCTGTTATCCATCTCTATGCTTGAAAAAAGTATCACGCTATTAACAAAGGGAGGCTGTCAAAGTATTCTAAACGAGCCGCTTGGTGATCCATTCTGCCTGTGGCGGTCAAGTCTCGATGTATTGCGGGTTTGGGCAATGCCTTCCTCATCGCCTTCAAATGGCTTATGTTAATACTTAATTGTGTCATTTATTGAATGACCCAACAGGGGTTAGGGTTTTTTATAAAAGCCGATGCATTCAATGCCCAAAAAACCATCGCGGAAAAGATTCCCGGAGCAGCAGTCGAGACCATCGCGTCCGACATATGTACTTTCGCGACATGCGCCAGGTAGTAGTTTCTTCCATGTAACTCCTTGGCTATTTGGTCCTCCAGTGCCTTTTTTCTCATAGGCGCAGTCATTACAACGTTGCTCCGATTCCGATCTATTTTTATTAAATACTGATTCGCCCTGTTTCTTGCAGAGCTGATATAAAAGCTCATCTTGCTTTTTTCGTTTCCTGGCATGTCTCATAACTTCCACGCATTTTGGATGATTTGGTTCGCGGATACAATTTATAAGTCCGCCAAGGTTGTTAGCTTGAGCAGAGAGTGATTTACATTGAGAGGCAAGAGGCTTTGGGATATCTGGCCTAGAACAATATTTTTCATAAAATGCTGGTGTAAAATCGAAAATGTTAACATGAGGTCCATTTCCTCTGTACATTACAACCATACAATTTTCTAAATTCGCGTCAAAACATATTTTACATTCTTGATTAGGTTCGCATTTCTTGTAAGTGCCGGGTGTACTGGAAGGGAGATAAGCATTCGGTGTGCCATTATTATTACTATGAAACACGACATGGGCGTCGCAATCGTTAGGACATGCACGACCATCATCATACATCGTCAATTTCATCGTAACGGCCGCTTGGCCGTTCGATGATGTTGGCATGCAAATAATACCTAAAATACCAATCAAGAGTAATTTCCGAAATAACAGCCTATGAATCATTATTTAATCTCCTTCTTATATCTGCCTCAACCGAAAAGGTTATGGATATCATGATAACCGTTACTTCACCTTAAAGGTCATACAAACTATTAACCCTGAAAACACTAACTAATTGGGCGAAGAACCTTAAATTAATAGATTATAAAGCAGTCACTCCAAATATATACAGGCATTCATTTGATTATAGAAATCAATGTAAAAGAATCATTTGTGTAATAGATTATTGCCTAGCACTCCATTTTAGTAAATAACAACGAACGTGTTATATACCCGACGTCTTAAGTAATTGCGCATCATCATAGCCTTAAAATCAGCAATGGCAATGGCTCCGAGTCAATATGAGTAAATTTATGCGCATCGGCCTATGACGCTGTTTATAGATGCGGTTTTCTTTAGTCATCTTGGTATTTAGAAGCTCCTAGGTTTACTTCGCGATGGAGCCATAAGAATACTTCCTATATCTTTTATTTTCTTATTAATTTCTTTAACCTTTTCGTCTGTTATTGTCCTTGCTGTTTTTATTTCTTCCAATTCTATCTGAAGCGCTTCGATCTTAACCTTGGCCGCAAGGTTAAAGTTAGAAATATAGTCTCCACATATTTTTCTCAAAGGCTCTTTTGTAGTGTCCTTACTTAAATATGCTACACATAGTTGTCCAAGATCATCTGAATTAATAATGTCATAAACAATATCGTTTACGACAGAAGCTACCTGTGTAATAATATCCTTATCTTTAGAGAGTAGCATAACCTCGGGTGGCATTTGGACCGCCGCAATAGCCTTTCCACTGACTAGAAGACCTTTCGCATTTTCGATACCTTTCTCTAATGCTTCTTTATCTGTTTGCAGAGATTTTAATTTTTTATCAAATTCGTCACCATCGGTCTTTTTCTTGCTCTCGAGTTCTTTGATCTTTGCATCAATTGCTTCAATTTCGGTGCGTATTTCTGAAATGGAACGAGCTGTTACGGCTTGCCCTTCTGTATTTACTGTTACTGCAGGAGAACGTAGTGTTCCTGTAAGCTGTTCTATCGCAAGTATAGCTACCATGTATTTTTGGGACCGACGTAAAAGTATGCCGTACTGAACTTCATCTATGGCCCCGTTGCTATAGGCTTCACAAAGGCGGTATTGTAAATCTCTGAGCAACTGAATACTTTGTGTGCGAAGACCAGTAAACGAAGAACTTTCTTGAGCCGCTAAAGCAAGTTGGACCGCCACCGATTCCGGAAGCTTGGCCTCCGCGGCTATTTGGGATGCGTAGGCTGACAACGCTTCAGGACTGGGCTCGGCACAGACAATGGTTTTACTTTTAGTACCATCATTTTTCTGCGTGACAATCACTGCTCGTTGTTTTATGTCAACCAGGGCGCCTTTACCTTCATTCACGTTTATTTCTCGAAAAATGCTATTAAAATTTGCGCACCCTGCTAATAAAATGACAATTACAAACATAAGCGTTAACTTTAGCAGTCTCATTTTGAACTCCTTTTTTCAGTGTTTGATTATTGGGCGCGGCCAACCCAACATTCAATTTGTTGTATGTGAAATAAGCTTACTTACTAGGAGTTGAAAAATAAGAAGCAATAAATGCACCACTCAGTACCGATTATGATAATATACTTAAATCATTACATTAATTAATAATGGCCCGAAGATTTAACTTATTTTCCCCTTGTTTGCTGTTACCTTTCTATACAAGCACTTACGGGCAGAAGGCAGTGAAGTGTAACGTTTTGTTACAATCGCCTCAGGGCCATAGGTATGGAATGGGGGGCGTAGGCGCTATATCTGTCGCCTGAAAAGAGCAGGCAGAGCCAATCCAGGGCTACTCTTTTATCTCCGGGGTTACCGGCTGAGTACGGCTATTTAACCCTTACCCACGCAGATATATTTTTCGCCGTGCCTTCTCGTATGCCCCTGATCTGATCTATTTCCGACAGGTCGGTGAAGCCGCCGCGGCGGGAGCGTTCAGTAATGATGCGGGCCGCGGTGGCTGGGCCGAGGCCGGGCAGGAGGGCCAGGTCCCGGGCCGAGGCGCGGTTCAGGTCCAGCTTGCAGCCCAGGGCCAGTTCGGCCGGGCCGGAGAGAGGCCCGAGGCTGATCCGTTCGGGAGAAGGGAAAGTCACCTTGGCCGGCTCGCGGATCAGGGTGTCAGATCGAGCGGCGTCAGAAGCAGCGCCAGCGGCGGCCGCGACTTCATTCAGGGTGGGGACGGAAGGAAAGGCCAGCAGGGCCGGGCCTTGTCCGGGCGGGACCACCTCGACCCAGGCGGCGCCTGCGGGAAAGGGCAAAGTTGATGGCGTGGGCGCTGACCAGAAGTCAAAGACGCCGCCGAGAACGGCCAAGGCCAGACCCAGAACGGCCAGGGCCAGGCCGGGACCATCGGGCAGGGAAGGGTTGAGGCCGGCCAGGCTGGAGAAATGGTGGCTCAAGCGGTCCAGGGGGTGCATGGAAAGACCCTCACCCCGGCCCTCTCCCACAGGGAGAGGGTGTGGGGGCGTCAAGCTCAGCGATACCGATCCTCAGTTCTCTCCCAAAGGGAGAGGGGGATGGGGGAACATCGTGCTTATGACTTCTTCTTTTGCTTCTCGCCCAGGTAGAGCTTGTAGGTGATGCTGTCGGTCAGGGCCTGCCAACTCGCTTCCAGGATGTCGTGGGACACGCCCACCGTGCCCCAGGTTTCTTCCTTGTCGCCGGACTCGATCAGGACCCGGACGGTCGAGCCCGTGCCGCGGTTGCCGCCGAAAGGCAGGACCCGCACCTTGTAATCCACCAGCCGCATTTCGGCCAGTTCGGGATAGAACTTTTCGAGGGCCTTGCGCAGGGCGTTGTCCAGGGCGCTCACCGGGCCCTCGCCCACGGCCGCGGTATGCTCGACCCGGCCGCCCACCTTGACCATGATGGTGGCTTCGGCCGCCGGCGGGTCGTTCTCCTCGATCTTCTGGTCAATCACCCGGAAGCCTAAAAGCTCGAAATACTTCTTCCGCGCGCCCATGGCCCGGTTGATCAACAACTCGAAGGAAGCCTCGGCCGCCTCGAACTGGAAGCCCTTGTGTTCGAGGTCCTTGATCTCTTCGAGTATCTCCAGGGTCACCGGGTCCCGGGAATCGATGTTCAGACCGTACTTGCGGGCCTTTTCCACCACGGTGCTTTTGCCGGCCAGGTCCGATACCAAAATGCGCTGCACGTTGCCCACGGCCCCGGGCGGCACGTGTTCGTAGGTTTCGGAGTTGCGCACCGCGGCGCTGGCGTGCAGGCCGCCCTTGTGGGCAAAGGCGCTGCGGCCCACGTAGGGCTGGAACATGTTGTGCTGCTTGTTGGCCAGTTCGCTGACGAAGCGGCTGACCTCCCGGAGCTGGACCAGCGAATCCTGATCGAGGCAGGGACGGCCCATCTTGAGGGCCAGGGCCGGGATGATCGAACAGAGGTTGGCGTTGCCGCAGCGTTCGCCGTACCCGTTGATCGTACCCTGGACGTGCGCCGCGCCGGCCTCGACCGCGGCCAGGGAGTTGGCCACGGCCAGGTCGGCGTCGTTGTGGGTGTGGATGCCTAATCTAACGCCCGGAAAACGGCGCCCGACCTCGACCACGACGGCCGCCAGTTCACTGGTCAGGCTGCCGCCGTTGGTGTCGCAGAGCACCAGCCGGTCGGCCCCGCCGCGGACGGCCGCTTCGAGCACGGCCAGGGCGTATTCCCGGTTGCGCTTGAAGCCGTCGAAGAAATGTTCGGCGTCAAAGATGAGCGTTTCGGCTTTGGGCCGGAGCCAGGCCAGGGAGTCTTGCACTATG
The DNA here is from genome assembly GCA_040755515.1 of Thermodesulfobacteriota bacterium. Classification (GTDB taxonomy): domain Bacteria; phylum Desulfobacterota; class Desulfarculia; order Adiutricales; family JAGVGV01; genus JBFMAW01. The sequence continues at coordinate 38,055 of JBFMAW010000045.1, forward strand.
GCCAAATTGCGCGGCAGGCCGATCCTGAGGGCGTCCCGGACGTGGACGTCCCAGGCCTTGCCCACGATGGTCAGCACGGAGGTTTTGGCCTTGAGCAGGGCCTTCAGGTTCAGGTCGTCTTCGGCCGTGTTTTTGGGATTATGGGTGCTGCCGAAGGCGGCCACCCTGGCCCGCCGCAGATGGTAGCTGCGAATCTCCTTGAAGAAGGCCATGTCCCGGGGGTTCGACCCGGGCCAGCCGCCTTCGACGTAGTCCACCCCGAACCTGTCCAGCCGGATGGCGATGCGCAGCTTGTCCTCGGCCGTGAAGTTGATGTCTTCGGCCTGAGTGCCGTCGCGCAGGGTGGTGTCGTATATTTCCACCCGGTCCATCAGGGTCGGCCCAGGTCAAAGGCTTCATGGAGGGCCCGGACGGCCAGTTCGGTGTACTTGGCCGAAATGACGCAGGAGACCTTGATCTCGGAAGTGCTGATCATCATGATGTTGATGCCTTCCTTGGCCAGGGCCGCGAACATCTTGGCGGCCACGCCGGCGTGGCTGCGCATGCCCACGCCCACGATCGAGACCTTGGCGATGCCTTCGTCGCCCAGCACCCTTTCCGCGCCGATCTCCGTGGCCACGCCCTTGAGCAGGTTCATGGCCCGCTCGAAGTCGGGCTTGGGCACGGTGAAGGAGAAGTCGGTCAGCTCCGGGCTGCCCACGCTCGAATTCTGAATGATCATGTCCACGACGATGCCGGCGTCCGAGACCGCGCCGCAGATTTTGGCGGCCATGCCGGGCTTGTCCGGGACCTTGGTGATGGTGATGCGGGCGTCGTGCTTGCTGTAGGCCACCCCGGAGACGATCTTGTCTTCCATGCCTTTTACCTCCTCGGTGATAATCGTACCCGGTTCGTCCGACTGGGAGTGGCGCACGTGTATCTTGACGCCGTACTTCATGGCGAACTCGATGGACCGGGTTTCCATGACCTTGGCCCCGGCGCTGGCCATCTCGAGCATCTCCTCGTAAGAGATGAGGTCCAGCTTACGGGCCTCCGCGCAGACGTTGGGGTCGGTGGTGTAGACGCCCTTGACGTCGGTGAAGATTTCGCAGACGTCGGCCTTGAGCGTCGCGGCCAGGGCCACGGCCGTGGTGTCCGAGCCGCCGCGGCCCAGGGTGGTTATATTGCCTCTTTCGTCCAGCCCCTGAAACCCGGCCACGGCCACGATCCGTCCCCGTTCGAGCTGATCGTGGATGCGGGTGGTGTCAATGCCCACGATCCGGGCCTTGCCGTAAAGATGGTCGGTGAGAATCTTGGCCTGGAAGCCGAGCAGGGACCTGGCCCCCTGGCCCAGGTTCTGGCAGGCCAGGCAGAACAGGGCCACGGAGACCTGTTCGCCGGTGGAGATGAGCACGTCCACTTCCCGGGGGTCGGGCTGGGGGGACATGTCCCGGGCCAGGCGCAGGAGCCGGTCGGTCTCGCCGGCCATGGCCGACAGGACCACCACCAGATCGTGGCCTTCTTTTCTTTTCTGGATGACCTTGGCCGCCACCTTGCGGATGAGGTCCGGGCTGCCCACGGACGTCCCGCCGTACTTTTGCACGTATAACGCCATTTTTCGCTGCCACTCCCAAAAGGACTCGATGGCCGGCCCGTTGGCCGGTCAGACGGGTTAACCTTTTATATTAGCGGAAAAGGAAATATGGGGGAAGAAAAAAAATCGGCGGTGCCCGTGCGGGCGGCCACGGGGGGAGGGCGAACGGCTGGGTGGGCGCACGGCTGTGCGCCCCTAGTGCGCCTGCGGGCGCACACGAACAGGGAGGTGCAAGTCCTCTCCAGACATTCGCACTCCGGTCTGTATCCGAGGGAAACTGCGTCACCGCGAGGTGGGGTGG
>JBFMAW010000046.1:0-39588 GCA_040755515.1 Thermodesulfobacteriota bacterium
GCACCGTCCCGCGTTTCGCGGGACGGTGCGCGCTGGCTCGCTCTCGTCGGCCTCACTCGACCCCAACCAAGGCCAACTCGGTACTTCTCTCCACGACGAAGCAGGCCCGACCCATCTCCCAAACTGCTCTGACTTCTTTGTCACGAGAAATCTCGCCGGTGGCCAGGGCCAGGGCCAAAGGCTGGCAGAGGAGCTTTTCGATGCGGTTATGGAGCGTATGGCCGTTGCCTTTGAAATCGGCGATAACGTCCAACAACTGGTCGGATAGGGTCAGCGCGATGCCTTGTCGCTTCAAGGTCTCCTGGAGCCCCGCCAACTTTTTTTCAGCCAGTTGCCTTAGAGCGGGGCCGGCCAGTTCCTGGAAACAAATCACCTCGTCGACGCAGTTGAGGAAATCCGACCGAAAAGTCCGCGAAAGATATCCGGTGACGGCGCTCGAATCCCACTCCTCGCCGTTGGCTGGGCCGCCGATAAAACCCATATGGGCTGGAGGCTCTCCACGAAGGCGATCTCCCAGATTAGTGGTCATGACGAAAAAGGCCTCGCGGGCGTTGACCGTCCGGCCCTGGGCGTCGGTCAACCGTCCTTCGGAAAAGATTTGAAGAAACAGGTCCAGCACCGCCGAATGGGCCTTCTCCACTCCTTCCAACAGGACCAGGGAGTAGGGTTTTCGCCAGAGGAAACTAGTCAACTGTCCCTTGCGGTCGTAGCCGATATAACCCGGCGGCGCGCCGACCAGGCGATTGACCGAATGGGCTTCCATGAACTCGCCCATGTCCAGCCGCAAGAGGGAGCGCTCTCCGGGGAAAAGGGCTTCGGCCAGCCTGGCGGCCATTTCGGTTTTGCCCGATCCGGATGGACCGACCAGAAGAAAAACCCCCTGGGGTCTCTGGGAGGACCTCAGGTGCAGTTGGGCCGTGTTGATGGCGTTTGCCACCTGTTGAACCGCCGATTCCTGACCCACGATGTGGCGTTCCAGGCTTTCCCGCAAGGCCCGGAAGCGATGGGCCGTGCTCCCGTGTATATCGGGCGCCGGAATCCCATACCGCGCCGCCACCACCGACTCCAGAGTCTCCAGGTTGACCAACTTGCCGGCCGTTTCGGAAGCCGAAAAGCTGCCCAGTTGCGGAACCCTGGCCTGGACGCAGGCTTGATCCAAAAGATCTATGGCCTTGTCCGGCAGGAAACGGTCGGGCATATAGCGCCTGGACAAGCGGACCGCGGCGGGAAAGACTTCGGGCGCGATGGTGACATTATAATGCTGCTCCATTCTGGCCCGAAGGGCCCTCAATAAGTCCACGGTCTCTTCCACGGCAGGCTCTTTGACCTCGATGATTTCGAAACGCCGGTCAAAGGCCGGATCATTGGCCACTATCGTTTGGTATTCATCCACGGTCGTGGCGCCGATGACCCGTATCCGGCCACGCCCCAGGGCCGGCTTGAGGATATTGGCCGCGTCCAGGGTCGATTTGCCTCCGACGCCGGCGCCTATGACGGTATGCAGCTCATCCATGAACAGAACTACCCTGGGATTCTTTTCGACTTCCAGGATCAAGCCGGTCAGGAGTTTTTCGAAATCGCCGCGGTAATTCGTTCCCGCGAGCAGTTCGGCTATACGGATTTCGATTATGTGCACGAACCTGAATTCCGGCGGGGCGCAGCCTGAGGCGATCAAATTGGCCAGGCCTTCCACCACGGCGGTCTTGCCCACGCCCGGATCGCCTACGAGAAGAGGATTGTTTTTCACCCTTTTCAACAGGCACCGGGCCACGGCGGTCATTTCCATCTTCCGGCCTATTATTTCCGGAAGGCGGTCCTGGGCGGCCTCTAAGCATAAGTCCCGACCGAATTTGGTCAATAGGGGCACGTTGGCCAGCGGCCGAATTATGGGGCGCTGGGGTGGCGGGGGAAAATCCTCCAGGTCCAAGCCCAGGTCCAGCTCAGGCTCCGATGTCGGAGTCAGTTCTTCCGGCTGTTCATCCGGTTCCAGACTGAGTTCCTCGGCATCACTGTTGTTGCTCATGGTCTTAATCCTCCCTGGTTTGGCCGCCGCTGAAGGGCAATACGAATTGGCTCTACCATTGATAAGACGGACAGAACCCTCAAAAGGAAACCAGCCAAGTAAAAAAAATGAACAGGGCCGAGAAGGGTTTTTCAGGCTGGACCCGCCCGAACATCAGGGCAGGTCCGGGCCATGACCACGCGGGTCATGCCTCAATATCAATGGGCCATAAAAATATTTTCCCGCCCGGTGATTTTTTCGGCCCCCGTGTCCGTCTTAATCATTCAAGCGCCGACAGCGGTCTTCTGAAAAAGCGCGGCGCAAATGAAAGGGCCGGGACTAGGCCTGTAAATCAAACCCGGAGGATTTTCAAATGTTCTGGTTTCGCTGGATGGAGCTTATGCGGGTGTGTGGGCCGTCTCCTCTGGAGTTCGAACTGCCTGGGCCAGCCCGGCGCGCTCTACGCAGACTGCGTCAGAACCCCAGGTTTCTGGCCAACGCTTCCAAATACATGGACCTGTGAGAAGACCGGGTATTGTTCATTAATAAAAACCCAAACCCTCCCGCACGAATTACACCGCTGTCCGTCTAAGGAACTTGAGAGCCGCGAAGCGCGGCGAAATAAGTTAACACGGGAAGGTGTATCATGGTAAAATCGCTTAGACTGATGATGGGATTGACTCTAATTGTGGCCGCTTTGACCCTGGCCGCGCCTGGTGGCGCCGGCGCTTCCCGCGGCGGCCGCGTAGAAGGAACCCATTCAAGTATCTATTCTCCGGAATCTCTTGCTTGAGCGGAAGGAGTCAATCATGAAAAAGCTTCTATTGATGGCCTTGGTATTTTCCTGCATCCATTTATCCCTATCGGTCTCGGATTCCCGGGCCTGGACCTGTTCCTGCTTCAATCACGCTCAATACAAGTGCGCGGCCGGGGCCAAACCGTTATCCCCTGGCTGCATAAACAAATTGCAGAAACAATGCGAAGACGCCAGAAGGATAGCGGACGAACAGGTAAGAAACAACTGTCGCAACCCTAAAAGCCAGTCTTGTCTGACTTCCAAGTGGCTGGTCAACGATATAGACAAACAAACGCGCTGCGGATACTGAACGGCGCCTGATGGATAAGGTCCAACATCTGGAAGCGTTCCGATGCAAGAAGAAGCTGGAGGCAGCCCCGACTTCCGGGCCGCCGGCCGAACCAGCGGAAAAATTCTTTAATATCTAAAGGAGGCCCGTCAATCAGGCCCAAGGAGAATTCGATGAAAAAGCGCATCCTGACGATCCTGGCCCTGGCCGGATGTTTGACCTTGAACCTCGGTCAACCGGGTTACGCCTTGGAGGTCCGGTCGGCCGGCGGCCTCCGCGTGACTTTTGAACCGGTCAAGACCGTCTTCCAGGTAAACGAACCGATAAAGTTCAAAATCAAGGCCAACAAACAGTTCTTTCTATACCTGTTCAGCCTGGACAAGCAGACTAACCAGGGCGTGTTGATCATGCCCAACGAATTGTATCAGGGTAATATGTATCAAGCCGACGCCGAATTCATCGCGCCGCCGCCCAATTACGAATTTTTCGCCCAGAATCCGGGGCTGGAGAAGATCATCATGGTGGCCAGCACTGCCTGGCTGGAACTCGATCACAAGAAATACACCAAGTCCGGCGGATTTTTTACTGGCCAGGCCGTTGACATGGAAGCCGAAGCCAAATCCCTGGTGGTCCGGGGCCTGAAAAAGGACGTGGTTTCCAGTGAGGTTGACGTGGTGATCGTAGGCTCCGGGCCGGCGCCCCAGGCCGGGTCGGCCGCGCCGCCCGTTCAGGCGCCGGCCGGGTCGCCGACGCCGGCCGCTCCGTTCGTCTCCACGGACAAGATCGAGTACAAGGTCGGCGACAAGCTCAAGATCACTTTCGGCGCCGATAAAAAAGGTTACGTGTATCTCGTCCTGGTGGAACCGGACGGGACCAGGCAGGTTCTGAAAAAGCAGGAAGTCTCCGGAGAGAACATCTACCAGGTGCAAGGCCTGGCCACGGCGCCCGCGGGCCGGCAGACCCTGTTCGCCGTATACGACGAAAGCGGCGAACTGGGGGACGTTGATCGACTCAAACTGCCCGTCGCCGGCGAGGTCAAGGATAAAGGCATCCTTTTGTTGAACGAAAAAGAACGGCCCTATGCCGCTTATGGAATTAGCGTCGCTCCGTAGCCTGGTCACCCCGGGCGACTTAGCCCCTCGATAAGGAAAGCAGGTAGTGCAAAATGTCTGAATCCAAGAAGCGCCAGGACAGCCTGGCCGGGAAGAACAACAAGGACGCGGCGGCAGAGGAAGACAAACAAAAGATCGCCGAATTATTGGTCCAGACCGGCCACGCCAGCCCCAAGCAGTCGGCCGAGACCGCCGAAGAAGCATCGCTGGAGAAAAAATCGCTCCAGAAACCTAAAAATCCAATCGCCACTGACTCGTTTACCATCGGACCGCCTCAAACCATTCTATACGAGGACCTCGTAGACAGGTTCTCTGAAGAACTTATAGATCGAACCATTCGAAAGATAGTTCGAGAGGCTCGACAAGAGCCTGAAGCCGACCGGGGAGATCCAGAAGGCCTTGATCGCTCGCTTCAAGCCCAGGGGCAAACTCAAGACCGGCGAAAAAAGGGTGACCCGGGACGGCCGACCGCGGACAATAGCGCCGGCGGCCTGGTGAAATCCGACAGGAAGACAATAATCCCGACTCCGAAAAAGACGACGGTGCACTGAATATCGCGGCAACTTGGAACGACATGAATATCAAGCAGGTTAGCCCATCGAGGACAATTATTATGCAAGGGCAGGGGTTCTCATAATGACCAACAAAGAAAGGTTCGAGCTGCAACAATTTCTGGATCATATCAGCCAAGACCGAGGGCCTTTAGTTATCAAGCGGGACGGCCGGCCGCCGGTTTTCCAGGATGAAGGCTTTCATCGGGAAACCTATCGCCAGGATCCGGAGCTATACGCCCTGGCCGCCCTGCACCTCAATGCCGACTCATGGCCATCGGCCCGCCTCTTGTTCACCTTGTTGCGCGAATCCCGGACCGGCCTGGACACCTCGGTAAAACAGACCCTGGACCGGATCGTTGTCTTCTTGCTGGCGACCCTGCCTCCGGATCATGTCCTTAAGGTCTTTCTGGGCTTGAAGCGGGTCAGGGCCAATCATAAGCACACGGCCCGGGCCATGCGGCAGTACATCCTCAATCATCCCCGCCTGGCCGATATGGCCCGCCGCCGGCGACCGGCGCTGCTGGATTGCCTGGAACATGCCCTGGGTAAAAACACGGCCCGGTCCTGCGGCCGCCTGTTGGGCGAAAAAAACGAGGCCGCCGCCGGTTTCCTTCACAAGAATTTGCTCAAGCACGCCGATAATCCCGGGCGGGTGCGCGATGCAATGAGATTCCTCTATCGTCTTGGTCCTGCTCCCCCAAAGAAAGGCGGTCAATACAGGCTTCTCCATCAGGAATTGGCGCCGAGGCGACCCGATCCGCCCCGGTATCCCAAAACCATCAACGTGACCAATCGGGGGGACATCGCCGCTACCTTGGTCCACATTTACCGGGGCGGGGACAACCCCATGCTCCGCGAAGCCTTGAATAAATACGTGGACGAAGCCGCCCGGCCGCTCCCGCGGACGGATATCCGACTGGCCGTGGTTCTCGACGCCTCGGCCTCGACCAGAGGTTATGGTGAAAGGGAATATGCCTGCATTTCCCAGTCCGTGGCCTTGCGCCTGGTTCTGGAGAAGTGCGTCGCCGAATTGGCCATGGTCCTGGTGGGAGGCCAAGGCGACCCGCCTCGGCCCCAGGGAGAAACGGATTTGGCCCGAGGACTGCTGGAAGCCTTGGAGAGTAGGCCGGACTTGATCTTGGTGCTCTCCGACGGGTACGAAAACCTGCATCAGGGCGACCTGGGCCGGGTGATCGCCGGCCTGGCCGATCTGGGCGTGGATACGCCCATTGTCTTTGGCCATAGTCAGTTTACGGACAAGGACGATTTGGCGTTAAGACGGCCCGTCGAGGGTGTTCCGCAATTCTCCTTCTGGCATCAGAACGATTTCGAGTCGGTGCTCTCGTTCATTTTCGTCAACTCCAAGGGACGGCTGGGCCAGGAATTCGCCCGCCGGCGGTTTCTGGTCAAGCTGGAAGCTTGGGAAAAGGAGGTCCGGCCGTGGCTGAAACTCAACTGACCAAATTGACCTTTGACCGGCCGGGTTTGACCTTTGGCCGGCCGCAACGCTCCGGGGCCATGACCGTCGTGCCGCTGTTTGGCCCCGAAGCCCAGGGCCGTTTCGTTTCGCCTCTGACCGGCCTGAAGATTTCCCGCGTGGCCGGATACGGCAACGTCGAGTTGGAAAACCCGGACGGCGGCGTGGCCATTGTGCCTCTTCACATAGGCTACATCCAGCATGGCGCCCAAAACCACGCTTTGTGCCGGTCTGCCTTTATCGGCGGAGGTCAGAAGCTCATGTTCAAGGATGCCTGCTGCGTGCAGTCGGGCCAAGGGGGCTACCTCCAGGAAAAGCAACAATGGTTCTTTGTTCTGCCTCTGACTTTACGGGAAGAAGCCCTCAAGCTCCGCGGTCAGGCCAGTTTTGGCAAACTCTGGCCGGCCATCGAAAAGCTCAACGCCCGCTTCGGCCTCACGGCCCGGGGCCACCTGGAGCAGATCATCGGCGGCTGCCGGCCTTATCTGAATCAGTATCAGAGCCGGTTCGAACTTCTGCCTAATCAGACCGGCGCGCTGTTCTTCCTCAAAGATAAGCTGGCAGGCGTGGAGTTGGCGCCCAATGCGGCCTATTTTGAAGAAGTCTGGTCGGCCCTGGTTTGTTTCTGCTATGGCCCCATGGCCATGGAAGAAGAGAACAAAGTCGGACAAGCTGTATCGGCTCCAAGGCCTTTTCCGGCTAAGAGCATTACCGAACTTAAAGGTCTGCTGGATTCGAGCCGCCGTGAGGTTCAGGAAGAGGTCAACGCCATGTTGGCCAGGACAGCCGGCGAAGCCTTCCAGAAAACGGAAGAAGAACGATTTCTCAACCTGCGCCTGTACACTCTTTCCGGCGGCAACTTCATTGGCCAGTGCGTCGAGGAAGACGAGACCCTTATATACGCTTCGGTAACGGCCACGGCGGCCTATTACTACCGATCTTGACGCCGGGCGACTTCTGGATTATGTATGTTGCAGGCAGGAACTGAGTAGGGTACAGACGTTGCCGGATGGGGCGCCCGCTTCGGCGGGTTGGGGGTTCGACTCCCTCCCCTGGCGCCACTACCATATGCCAGGGAAAAAGCGTCGCCGCGCCTACCGCCTATCCTGCCTTTTTTTCAGGCTCGTCCGTTTTTACCTACATGAACAATTCAACTGATAAGGCAGAGCCGATTCATGGGCCGGCGTCGCCTTGAAGCCTGGAGGTAACCAGGGACGGCCGGTGGTAATGGCTGATCAGTTCGGACGTCCGTATGGCCTTTTCACCTTGTACCCAATGAATTTCATCCAGATAATCACCGATGACCTTGAAAAAACCATCCGGTGTCACGAAAGCCGCGCCCTGGTTCGAGCTGTACAGAGTAGCGACAAGTTGATCGCCGTTCAGCCGACTAATCTCCACCCCTTCGCCGGAACGGGACAACCGGACATAGTTTTGGCCGTAAGGGCTGACAGCCAAGTCGGCCTCACGGTTCAGCCGGAAACGGCCGTGGTTACTTCTGGCCAAACCCTCGAGGTTTTCGAAGGCGCCCGCGATATTGCCTCCGGCCAACTCGTAAATCTTCCTATCGAAGACAAAGTACTCACCCTGAACGTCCGGCCCCATCAAGGGCCAAGGTGCGCTCGATGAGGTTTCTCTTTCCCCGAGTCGAAAAGAATTGATCGCCTGCCCTGAATCAAGATCAAGGACTCTGGCCAGCACTTCCAGCCGGGATGGATCGTTCGTTTCTTGAACCGAAACTTCAACGAGCCGGCGGTCCGAGTCGCTGAAAAAGACGCCCACTGCGTTACAGGCATCAAGGTACTGGGGATATTTCTGGTCAAGGCGGAACACTTCCAACCAGTTCTTAGCCGCATTGACCAGCACCTGGCCGTCCGAAGACAAAGCCAGACCGCCATATTCCTTGCAGCCGTTGTCGGGAATTTCACGGATCAGTTCACCGGTTCCGGCGCGCCAAACATAGATCGTTCCATCCCGGCCTTTGCCGGCCAGGTACTTTTCGTCGGCGCTGAAGACCAGATGGACTACGGGCGGGGGACAGTTTTCTTCTTCTCGATCCTTAGGTCCCAGACCGGTCCACAGCAACCGGGCGTGTCTTAGGTCAAAGACTCTGACCTGCCGGCTGTCCCTGGTGATTTCAGCCAGGGCCAGCAGGTCGCCGGAGTTGGACAGCGCCAGGCTCGTAATGGGGCCGGTTTCTCTATGCAGTTGTATAAAAACCTCGCGTCTGAGATCAAGGAAGGCTATTCGAGCTGTTTCGTAATAATCGCCGGTCCCGGGCCCATAACCGATTCCACCCCAGGCTAAATAGGGTTGAGACGGGTGAAAGGCGAAGGCGCCAAAGTAATCGCTTTCGACCAGATGGGCGTCCTTCTCGGCCTGATAAAGGTCCTGCCGGGGAGCGAGCTTGTAAACAGTGATTTGGCTGGCGCTTTCCTGGCAAGCTAAGTATCGGCCGTCTGGGCTGAACGTACAATGATATGGTTCAGAGGAAGCGGGAAACCTGGCCATAAGCGCACCGTCGGAAATCCGCCAGACGGTAGCTTCCGTCTCCTTAAATGAATATTCCGTGTCTTGGGGTCCCAGCCCGGACCACTCCCCGATCCATAGAAGAACTACCAAGCGGCCATTCGAGCTTAAAGCCAGAATTTGGCAAGTCGGCGGGGTCGAGCCGGTGAAGGTCAGGGCCTTAGTTCTTACTTCGTCACTGATTTTTAAAACCTGTAAACTGAATCTATTGGTCTCTCTTTTCACTAAAGCCGCAAAATCAGCCCGTGGCGATAACTCGAATTCCTCGGGCAAGTCGAGCGATTTAATAAGCGTGCCTTCAGGGACGCTCCAAAAGCTGGCTTTAAGAGGGTGCTGGCCCTGGCTGTTGCTTTTCCGTCCATCATCCCAGGTAACGGCCGTGCCTCCATCTTGGCTGAGGAATAGATCGGAATATTGATGATCGTCTATATAAGGCGGCGTGGTTCGTTCCGTTTCCTTGCCGGTGAGCGGCTCCAGGGCCGCTTGAAAACCACCTCGGCTGATGACGACCAGGCGGCCCTGCTTATCGAAAAAAAGATGGTCGGGTCCATACTCGGCGTCGAGCTTCCAAGTGCTCAAAAGGCGCCGGCTGGAAATTTGCCATATCTTGACGTTACGATCTTCATCTCCTGTGGCCAATAGATCGCCGTCCGGACTGAAAGCAATAAAGTCAACCCTCGCCCGATGGCCTGACTGGACAATGGTTTTTATTGACGATGAAGATTCGGCGAGAGTGGCCGGATGAGGAAAGGCGATCTGGGAGTAGACTTCGGCCTGGTTCAATATATACAGCAGGGCAAACGGCAGCGCTAGAACGATCACCAGACCGATGTATCCAATAGCGATCTCATCGTTTTTTCTAAATCCGCTCCGGCGTTTTTCCATGTCCTGACCACACTCGATTATATCTACATCTTATATCTCACAAACTCAACAGTGTCTTTCCCCGGATCATATATCACGAAGCTTGCATTATTTTTTTCATTCCTTGGATATCCAACGCTCCCCACGTCAATAATAGCCCGTTTCCCACACAGGTTATAGGTGAACTTACTTGGTTTTATTAACTTTACCTGATTTAGGGTTGTTTCAAGGAATATGATAGGTATGTGGGAATGGCCAACAAAACAAATTTGGTCTTTTTCCATGGCTTTAAAATTTATGATAACATTTTGCCATGTAGAGGTATCGGATGGCTCTCCTAAAGTTAGATAATACCAGTTCTCGGTTTGTACCAAAGACGAGTGCACAAATTTTATATTTTCTTTAGGATGTTGAAATGTGAGCGGCAGGCCCGATAGCCAATTCCGATTTTCAGGCGTGATTACTTCCTTTGTTTTCTCAATCCCTGCTATGGCTTTATCGGAGTGTGTCTCCTTGTATTCTGTTTTGCCTGCAACCGCCCAATCGTGATTGCCAGCAATAACGACGCATCCAATGGATCTGATCAATTCGCAGCATTCATTTGGATATCTACCGTAGCCGACAATGTCACCACACACGACAATTTCGTCAATTCCTTCTAGTTTAATCCTGTGCAGAGCTTGATCCAAAGCCACTAAGTTGCTGTGTATATCGGCGACGATTGCAATTTTACCGGCCATATAATAGCTGTTAGACCCGGATGATGTGAATCCGACTATCCATTGTCAATTCGTTGGAGGATACATTCACGGTATTTCAATGTCAAGATCTCTTGTTTATGAACTTGAAATATCGGCCAATAGGTGTTGGACCGCCAATGTTTAAAATATGCCCATAACATCCAGATCAACCTATTTGCTTGGCAAGTCCAAATAATTTAATTCGAGGTAAACAATATTGTCTTGCCACGTTATTCAATGTCAATTTTTCACTCCGTTTTTTATGTATGCCGTCTCTCCAAGCCGATTATTTGTGGGCGCGTAGCCCGGTCTCCGGCGGCGCGGCGGGACTTGTCGGCCGTAGACAGAATGGGAAGGCGATACGCGCACTGGAGTCGGGACGTCTGGCGGGCTGAGAGGATTCTTGACATGGGGTAAGGCACGCTTTTCGTTCTGCTGCTTACAATATGATTACATGAAATAAAAACGGGCTTAAGTCGTTCTGACCTAAGCCCTTGATTTTCCTTGGTGCGCCGCGTAGGAATCGAACCTACAACCTAATGATTAAGAGTCATTTGCTCTGCCAGTTGAGCTAGCGGCGCTACCGGACCGGGAAGCAGGCTCCCGGCGAGGGGAATTTCTACCACCGATCGGACCTCAAGTCAACCATCAATAAAACACCACGTCCGGTTCAAGACTTCTCTACCTATTCAAGCTCTTTCCTTGACCGGCCTGAGGGCCGGTGCTATTAATCGGCCTCATTATGGCCCTGCGCCGAGGAGGATCTCCATGGGAAAACTGGAATTCGGAATCACTATGCTGGTGTCCGGAATGGGCGGCACCTTGGTCAGCCTCTATCTGCTGTCTCTGATGATCCGGTTGATCAAAGTCGCCTTTCCTCGTCAGGTGGAAAATAAACCGGCCGAAGCCGCGGGAACGGAGAACAAGAAATGATCGAGAACCTGCTATTCGGCTTCAAAGGTTTATGGATGGGGTTCGCCGCTATCACGCCGCAAGCGGTGATAATGATCATCGTCGGCGCCGTCCTGATTTATCTAGGCGTCAAAAAGGGTTTTGAACCGCTGTTGCTGCTGCCCATCGGTTTCGGCTGCATCCTGGTCAACATCCCCTTGACCGGCCTGATGGGCCAGGATGGCCTGCTCAGGCATTTCTACGATTTCGGGATCGCCACGGAAATCTTTCCCTGCCTGATCTTCGTCGGCATAGGGGCCATGACCGACTTCACGCCCCTGTTGGAAAACCCCCGGATATTCCTCCTGGGCGCGGCCGGACAGTTCGGCATCTTTTTGACCCTGCTCCTGGCCCTCCTATTAGGCTTCCAGCCTTTGGAAGCCGTGGCCGTGGGCATAATCGGCGCCTGTGACGGCCCCACTTCGATCTTCGTCACCAGCAGATACGCGCCCCACCTTTTAGGACAGGTTTCGGTGGCCGCTTATTCATATATGGCCCTGGTCCCTCTGATCCAACCCCCGATCATGCGCCTCCTGACTTCCAGCCGAGAACGGGCCATCCCCATGAGAACCACCAAGCCGACCGTGTCCAAAACGGCCCTGATTATTTTTCCCCTGGCCGTGACCGTGATCACCTGTATCGTGGCGCCCATGGGAACGCCCTTAATGGGCATGATCATGCTGGGCAATCTCATGAAGGAATCCGGTGTGGTCAAGAGACTGACCGACGCCTCGGCCAATGAATTGACCAACATCGTCACCCTGCTGCTGGGGCTGACCATCGGCGCCACCATGGACGGTCAAGCCTTCCTGACCCCCAAAACCCTGCTGGTGCTGGCCCTGGGCTTCCTGGCCATCTGCCTGGACACCGCGGCCGGAGTCATGTTCGGCAAGATTTTGTCCTGGCTGAGCAAGGGTCAGGTAAATCCGCTTATCGGCGCGGCCGGCATTTCGGCCTACCCCATGTCCGCGCGGGTGGTTCAGAGCGAGGGTTCCAAATACAACAAGCGCAGCTACCTGCTCATGCCGGCCATGGCCGCCAACACCAGCGGTCAGATCGGCTCGGTCATGGCCGCGGCCATAATGCTGTCCGTGCTCCAGGTCATGAACCTGATCAAGTAATCCGTCCCTGAAGGCGCGCTCCCACCCGGCCGTCTGAACCCAGGCGGCCGGGCTCAAGACCTCCCTCTGACTTTTCTTGACAGGACCGAACCCAGAGGCAAAAATCAGCCGGAAGCCTTGGGCTGGAGACCCCCGGAACGAAGCCGCGGGAGCGGACGATCCAACGAAGATCGAACAACAACCTTGAATCGGCTTCGAGGCCAGAGGAACAACGTGGAGAAGACCCGGACCTCAGAACCTGGTTATCGCTCCCTGGGACGGAGGATAACCTTGGCCATCGTGGCCGTGCCTTTCGTGCCTTACGTCCTGACCTACCTGGTCTTTTATTATTCCTACAACGAATCCCTGAGGGCCCAGGTCATAGGCGTTTTGACCGGCGTGGTCGAGTCCCATAAAACCAGCATCGACGATTTTTTATCCGAGCGGCTGGCCAACCTGAGGAACTCAGGCAACATCACCGGCCCGGCCGGTCTGACCCAACCGGAGGTCTTGCGCGGCAGCCTGGATTCCCTGCACCGGACTTACGGCAACTTCGAGGAACTGGCCCTCTTCGACGGCCAAGGTCGGGTATTGACCTCGACCGGCGACCATCTGGCGGCCCGGATGGATCAGTCCGCCGAGACCTGGTTTCAGGAAACGATTCAACAAGGCCGGCATGTAAGCGATATGTTTCGAATCGGCCCGAACCTACCGCCCCGCTTCCTGGCTTCGGTCAAGCTGAAGCAGCAGGGACGGGATTTCGTGCTGGCCTCCGTCGTTGATTCCAGCCGTCTGGGCGTTCTGGTGGAAGACATCAGGCTGGGCCGCACCGGCGAGGCTTTCATCATCAACCGCCAGGGCGTTTATCAGACCAGGAACCGGAGCGGACGACTGATCGAGCCTTCCGGCCTGAAGACGCCGATGCCTTTTTCCGGGGTCCGGATACTGGAAGCCGAAGCCGAACCGGGGCGGGCCGTGATTCAAGCCCAGGTCTGGCTCGAGGGCGGACAATGGCTTCTGGTCTGCCGCCAGGACGCGGCCGAAGCCTTCGCGCCTCTGCATAAAGCCCAATGGACGGCCCTGGCCATCGGACTGCTCGGCGGCCTGGCCGTGGTCACTTGCACCGTCCTGCTGGTCCGTCGCCTGGTGGCCCGCTGGATTCAGGCCGATCGCGAAAAGGAGGCCCTCAACCAGCAGATCATCCAATCCGATAAACTAGCTTCTCTGGGCTTGCTGGTGACCGGCGTGGCCCACGAGATCAACAACCCTCTGGCCATCATGATGGAAGAAGCGGGCTGGCTCGAGGATTTGATCCGGGACGAAACCCAGTGCGTGGCCGACCCCAAGGCCCGGGCCGAGTTCGAACGATCCTTGGGCAAGATCAAGACCCACGGCCGGCGTTGCAAGGAGATCACCCACATGCTGCTGAGCTTCGGCCGCCGCAGCGACACGGGCCGCCTGGAATCCGCGCAGCTCAACGACTTGGTCAAGAACGTGGTCGGACTCGTGGAGAGGCTGGCCCGTTCGGCCAAGGTCTTCATCAATCTGGACCTGGACGGAACCCTGCCCCTGACTTACATCTCCCCGCCGGAAATGGAACAGGTCTTGATGAACCTGCTGAAGAACGCGGTGGACGCCATGGAGGAGACCGGGGGTGTGATCGTGGTCCGGACCAGGCCGGACGGAGCGGACGGAGTGACTCTGACCGTTCAGGACAATGGTCCGGGCATACCCGCGGCCGTGCGTTCGCGGATATTCGATCCCTTTTTCACCACCAAACCGGTGGGCAAAGGCACGGGGCTGGGCTTGAGCATATGTTACGGGCTGGTGGAAAGGATGGGCGGCCGGATCGAACTGCATAGCCAGGAAGGTCGGGGAACCACTTTCATCATCCACCTGCCGGTCAGGCCTCCGAACCAGGGCCGGCCGGCCCGGACCTCGGCCTGATGCTCAATCCGCCTGGGGCAGAGCCCTTTGGCGGCGGACCCGCCAGAATTCTATCACCCCGGGCATCACGCTGATAACGATGATGGCCACGATGACCAGCGAGAAATTCCTTTTTACCAGGGGCACATTGCCGAAGTAGTACCCGCCGAGGATGAAAGTGGCGCACCAGGCCAGCCCGCCGGCCACGTTATAAATAATGAAACGCCAGTAGGTCATGGCGCCGATGCCGGCCACAAAGGGGGCGAAGGTCCGGATGATGGGCATGAAGCGGGCCAGAATTATGGTCTTGCCGCCGTATTTCTCATAAAAACGGTGGGTCTTCTCCAGGTACTCCTTCTTGAGCCACCGGCTGTCCGTCCGGTTGAAGACCTTGGGGCCGACCAGGTGGCCGATCCAGTAATTGACCGTATCGCCGATTATGGCCGCCGCGCCCAGGAGGACCAGGAGCCAGCGGTGATCCAGGGCGCCCAAGGCGGCCAAGGCGCCGGCGGCGAAGAGGAGCGAGTCTCCCGGCAGAATGGGCGTCACCACCACCCCGGTCTCGAGAAAAACGATGACGAAGAGGATCAAATAGGTGAGTTGGCCGTACCGGCCCACGATCTCGGCCAGATGCCGATCCAGGTGCAGGACGATATCGATGAAAAAAAATATCAGGTCCAATCAGGCTTCGCCTTTCGGGTCAGGTTAACCTTTGGCCCCGCCGATCGGGTCGGCGGGGTATTCCCTGGTATCTTAATTGGCGGGTCTTGTCAAGGCTGGGCGGGCGGTTGATCGCGGTAAAGATTTTCTTCTTGACTTATTTCTCCCTTCTTCTATACTTACCGTTAGGTAATTCAAGGAGGTCGAACCCCGATGAAATCTAGTTCCGTTCAGCAGACCTGGCCCGAACCGCCGTTGGATCAGTCGGTCCGGCAGCGGCTGCTGGCCGGCGCGGCCAGGCTGTTTGCCCGAAAAGGCTACGCCGCCGCCAGCGTGCGGGAGTTGGTGGCCGCGGCCGGCGTGACCAAGCCGGTCCTGTACTACTACTTCGGCAGCAAGGAAGGATTGTACCTGGCCTTGATGCGTTCGGCTTCCGACCGCTTCCAGGCCGTGCTGGACGAATTTAGCGCGGACAGGCGGCCGGTCTGGGAGAGGATTCAGAGCCTGGTCGATACCCTCTTCTCCATGTTTCTGGAGGAGATGGACGTGGCCAGGCTGCTGTTCGCCGTATATTACGGCCCGCCCCAAGGCGTGCCCGATTTCGATTTCAAAGCGCACCACCTGGGTCTCGTCGAGCTGGTGCGGGATATGATGAAGGAAGGGATCGAAAAACGCGACCTCAAGCCGGCCGACCCCCTGGAACTGACCTGGGCCGTTCTGGGTCCCATGCACCTGACCATGCATATGTATATGTCTCATCCAGAAAAGGCCCCGGATCGACAGAGCCTGTCCCGGGCGCTGAACCTGGTTTATCGCGGCCTGGCCGTTGAAAAACAATGTCGAGGTTAACCATGAATTACCGAGGCGGTAGATTCCTCGCCCCGTTACTCCTTGTTACGGTTTTGGTCTTGCCGGCCGGCGGCTGCGCCCGCCAGAGCGGCGCCGATCAACCGGCCGAAGGCCGACCGGTGGTGGCGGTGGAGACCATCAGGGTCGAGCCGGGCCTCATCGAGGAGACCGTGGACGTGGTGGGCGCCCTGGCGCCCAAGTATCAGGCGGACATAAAGTCCGAAATCATGGGCGTGGTGCGGGAAGTGTACGTGACCGAGTGGGTTCGGGTGCACAAAGGCGACCGGCTGGCCATGCTTGATCAGCGCGAAGCCCAGGCCACGCGGGACAAGGCCCTGGCCGCGGTGGAACTGGCCAAGGCCAATATCGTCCAGGCCCAGGTGGCCGTGCGCCGGGCCGAGATAGAATACAACCGGATACTTAAACTCAGGCGGGACGGCGTGGCCGCCCAGCAGAGCCTGGATGACGTCACCACGGAAAGGGACGCGGCCGCCGCCCGTCTGGCCGCGGCCGTGGCCCAGCACCAAGTCGCGGTCCAGGACGAGCAACAGGCCCGGACCAAGCTGGATAAGACCGTGATCACCGCGCCCATTGACGGCGTGGTGGCGTACCGGGGCATGAGCGTGGGCGACATGGTCGGCGAACAAGGCAGTTCCAAGATCATGTTCCGCCTGATGGACAACCGTCTCCTGGACCTGACCGTGACCGTACCGTCCAAGGAGATGGCCAAGGTCAAAGTCGGCCAGCCCCTCCGCTTCACCTGCGACGCCTATCCCGGTCAGACTTTCACCGGCCGGGTCATGTACATCAATCCGAGCGTGAATGAAACGGACCGAACCTTTAAAGTGCTGGCCGAAGTGCCCAACGACCCGGAAGTGCTGAAAGCCGGGCTGTTCGTCAAGGGCCGCATCGTGACCGATCGCCGGGAGAACGTCCTGCTGGTGCCTCGGAGCGCCTTGCTGTCCTGGGACATCAAGGAAGGTCAGGCCCAGGTCTGGCTGGCCCAAGGCAACAAGGCCACCAGCCGCCAGGTCAGGACCGGCGGCCGGCAGGCCGACTTGGTGGAAATAACCTCGGGCCTCGAGGCCGGCGAACAGGTGGTCACCATTGGCGCCTATAATTTAAAGAGCGGCGACAAGATCAAGCGCGCGGGGAGTCAGGGGTAAGCCGACCATGTTCCTTTCCGATCTTTCCATAAAGCGGCCCGTCTTCGCCGCGGTGATGATTCTGGCTCTGGTCACCCTGGGTATATCCTCGTACCGACATCTGGCCATAGACCTTTATCCCGACGTGGAAATCCCGGTCATCTCGATCACCACCAAGTACCCCGGCGCCTCGCCCGAGACCGTGGAGCGGGAGGTGACCCGGCACATCGAGGAGGCGGTCAACCCCATCGCCGGGGTCAAACACGTCACCTCTTATTCCCGGGAAGGCGTTTCCCTGGTCGTGGTCGAGTTCCATCTTGAAGTCAGGTCCAACGAAGCCAGCCAGGAGGCCCGGGCCAAAATAAACGCCATCCGCGGTTCGCTGCCCCAGGAGGTCGAGGAGCCTATCGTCCAGAAACTGGACTTCCAGGCCGAACCCATCGTGGCCCTGGCCCTGCGCTCGGAAAGGCTCACCCCTCGCGAACTGACCACCCTGGCCGACAAGAAGATCAAGCGCCGCCTGGAGAACATTACCGGCGTGGGCAAGGTCCAGCTCGTGGGTGATTCCAAAAGGGAGGTCGGCATTGACCTGAATACCGACCGTCTCGAGGCCCTGTCGCTGGGCGTGGATGAAGTCATCGCCGGCATCAAATCCGAAAACCTCAACACGCCCCTGGGGCGCTTCACCCGGGGCGGCGCCGAGTATCCGGTCCGGGTTTCAGGCAAGCCTCTCGAGGTGGAAGATTTCAACCATATGGTCATCGCCCAGCGGGGCAGCCGGCCGATAACCCTGGCCGACGTGGCCGCGGTGCGCGACGGCATCGAGGAGCAGCGCACCCTGGCCCTGCTGAACGGGGTTCCGGCCATAGGCGTCAATATCATGAAGCAGACCGGCGCCAACGTGGTGAACGTGGTGGACGGGGTCAAGAAGCAGGTCGAGACGCTCAAATCGGAACTGCCGCCGGGCGTCACTTTGGAGTTGGTCAAGGACTCTTCCATCAACATCCGCGACTCCGTATCCGACGTTCAGCGGACCATGATCGAGGGTGGCCTGCTGACTATTTTGATTGTGTTTCTCTTCCTGAATTCCTGGCGCTCGACCGTCATCACCGGTCTGACCTTGCCCATCTCGGTCATCTCCAGCTTCATCATCATGAACGCCCTGGGCATGACCTTGAACATGCTGACCCTCATGGCCCTGTCTTTGGCCATCGGCCTCCTGATAGACGACGCCATCGTGGTCCGGGAAAACATCGTCCGGCACCTGGAACAGGGGCAGGATCATTTCACCGCGGCCCGGGCAGGCACCTCGGAGATCGGGTTGGCCGTTCTGGCCACTTCCCTGTCCATAATGGCCGTCTTCGTGCCGGTGGCCTACATGAAGGGCGTGGTGGGCCGCTTTTTCTTCTCCTTCGGCCTGACCGTGGCCTTCGCCGTCCTGGTGTCGCTCTTTGTCTCTTTCACCCTGGACCCCATGCTCTCTTCCCGCTGGCACGACCCGGACATAAAACGGGCCGGCCGCCGGCGTTTTCTCGCCCGCCTGCTGGACCACTTCAATAATTGGTTCGAACGGCTGGCCGACCGCTATCGCGGCCTGATCGCCTGGGCCCTGGACCACCGCTGGGGCATGCTGGGCCTGGCCGGCCTGGCCTTTATCCTCGGCCTGACGGTCTTCGGCGCCCTGGAAAACGAATTCATTCCGGCTTACGATCAATCCGAATTCACGGTGGACTTCCAGACCGGACCGGACGCGTCCCTGGCGGAAACCAGGCAGCGCCTGGAAACCTTGTTGAAAAAGATACACGCGCTGTCGGAGGTGAAACACACTTACGCCACGATCGGCGCCGGCGACAGCGGCACGGTCCGGGACGCCTCTATTTACATAAGACTCGCCAATAAGGACCAGCGCCGGCGCAGCCAGAAGGAGATTCAAGCCCTGGTCCGCCGGATGGCCCTCGACCTGCCCGGAATCGAGCCGTCCATCGTGGCCCAGGAAACTCACGGCACCAAGAAAGAACTGGAAGTGGGCATCCGCGGCGAAGACCTGAACCTGCTCAAGCAATACGCCTCCCGGTTGAAAGCCCGGATGTATGAGATTCCGGGCCTGGTGGACATCAGCATGAGTCTGGAGCACGACGTCCCGGAATACCGGCTGGTGGTGGACCGGCAACGGGCCCAGGACGCCGGCGTGAGCACCTTGCGCATCGCCCAGGCCGTGGGGGCCCTGGTGGGCGGCCAGGACGTCTCGACCTATGAAGACGAAAACGGCGACGCGGTGAACGTGCGCGTCAGGCTGCCCGGAGGCCTGCGCCAGGACCCGGCGCAATTGGAAAAACTGCGCTTGTCGGTCCTCAAGGCCGGCGCCGGCTCGCCGACCCTGGTGCCTCTCCTGGAGGTCATGGACTACGAACTCAAAACCACGCCCACCGAGATCGCCCGCAAGGATTTGTCCCGCCAGGTGGTGGTTTCGGCCAACCTGTCCGATCTCACCCTGGGCACGGCCGTGGCCAAGGTCAACCAGGCCTTGAAGGCCATCCCCATGGCCCCGGGTTACAACGTCATCTATACCGGCGGGGCCGAGGACCTGGCCGAAACCTTCCAGACCATGTTCGAAGCCTTGTTCCTGGCCGTCATCTTCGTGTATTTGATCCTGGCCGCCCAGTTCGAGTCCTTTTTCGAACCCCTGGCCATCATGCTATCTCTGCCCCTGTCCATCGTCGGAATGGCCGGCCTGCTCTTTCTCAGTCGCGACACCCTGAGCATCATGTCCCTGATCGGCCTGATCATGCTCATGGGCCTGGTGACCAAGAACGCCATCCTGCTGGTGGATTACACCAAGACCCTGCGGGCCAGGGGCCAGGAGCGGCGGCAGGCCTTGATAAACGCCGGCCGGACCAGACTCAGGCCCGTGGTCATGACCACCCTGGCCATGGTCTTCGGCATGTTGCCCCTGTCCTTGGGTCTGGGTTCGGGCGCGGAGATGCGGGCGCCCATGGGCCGGGCCGTCATCGGCGGGCTATTGACCTCGACCATCCTCACCCTGGTGGTGGTGCCGGTGGTCTATACCCTGCTGGACGACTTGACCGTGAAACTGCGGCGTTGGTGGGCCGGGGCCGAAAAAGCCCAATCCGGACCACGGGGCCATCAGGAGGCGGCCGACCGGCCGGGTAGGCTCGAAACGATTAAATGACCAGTAGGGGCGCACGGCCGGCTTCGGCGAACCGAACCCAGCCGTCCGCCCCCTATCTATTGGCCGGCCGATTCAATCGTGCTATGCTGCCCGGCGGCCGAAGCCGTATTTCCACGCGAGAGGAGTCGAGCTATGCGGGTAAAGGACAGCGTTTTCGTGATCACGGGCGGGGCCTCGGGTTTGGGCGAAGCCTGCGTGCGACACTTTGTCAGCCTTGGGGGCAAGGCGGCCATATTCGACGTGGCCGCGGACAAGGGACCTAAACTGGCCGCGGAGATGGGTCCGGCGGCGGCCTTCTTCCAAACCGACGTAACTTCGGAACAGTCGGTCGCCTCAGCCATTGACCAGACCATGAAGACCTTCGGCGCCATACACGTGGCCGTCAACTGCGCCGGCATCGGCACCCCGGCCAAGGTGCTGGGCAAGAAAGGCCCCATGTCCCTCGAACACTTCACCCGGGTCGTTAATCTCAACCTGGTCGGCACCATGATCGTCATCATCAAGGCCGCGGAAAAGATGGCCCTGAACCCGCCCAATGATGAGGGCGAAAAAGGCCTGATCATCAACACCGCCTCGGCGGCCGCCTTCGAAGGCCAGATCGGCCAGGCCGCGTACAGCGCCTCCAAGGCCGGCGTGGTGGGCTTGACCCTGCCCGTGGCCAGGGAATTCGCCGATTACGGCCTGCGGGTGGTGACCATCGCCCCCGGCCTTTTCTATACGCCGATGCTGATGGGTCTGCCCGAGGAAGCCATCAAGGCCCTGGCCGCCACGGTACCGTTCCCCAAGCGACTGGGCCGGCCCCATGAATTCGCCCTCCTGGCCGAACAGATCGTGGTCAACCCCATGCTCAACGGGGAAACCATCAGGCTGGACGGGGCCATCAGGATGGCGGCCAAATGACTCGGAGCGGGACCCGGCCCCGCTCCTTTGTTTTTCTTTCGGTGAATCGCCGTTCAGTCCGTCACAAAATTGTATCCGTGGCCCGAATTTTATGTTACTAGACTAGGGCGTCCGTGAACGAGGGAGGCCGCCAGCCCACCGGCGGCAGGACTTACACCTGGAAATAAGCCGCGAGGCCGCCTAATGGAACTCAACTTTTTACCCGAGGCCAAGGCGCTCGACCACCAGGATGGCTATCTCTCTCCCCGCAAGCTTCAACCGCTGATCGAATATCCGCCTCGACCCTTCGCCGCCCTGGAAATAGAATTGACCACCCGGTGCAATCTCTACTGCCCCTCCTGCCCCCGAGTCGCTCTGCGCGGGTCCTGGCTGAACCAGGACATGTCCCTGGACAATTTCGAGCAGGCGGCCGAGGCTTTCGACCATTTTGAAACCATCCATTTCCGGGGTTGGGGCGAGCCCCTGCTGAACCCGCATTTCCCGGAAATGGTGCTGAGGGCCTACCAGAGCGGCGCCGGCCTGGTGTTGACCACCAACGGCCAGCAGACGCTGGACCCTGGGCTGGCGCAGTATTTCCAGACCGTTTTTTTCCGGCTGGACTGCGGACAGGCTTCGGTCTATGAGCGCCGCAACCCCGGCGCCAAATTCAACCGGACCATTCTGAACATCAGCGGACTGCTGCATGGGCGGGATTCGATTCAGGCCGGACAACCTCGAGTGGTGATCCTCTTCGCCAAAAACAGGCACACCTTGAGCCAACTCCCGGCTTTTCTGGAAACGGCCGTCCGGCTGAGGCCGGACCGGGTGGTCTTTTACCACCCGCTTTTTCACGTCCGGCGCGTGGACGACCTGGCCCGGTTGCCGGGCGACGCCGATCCCGGTCTGATAGCCCAGGTGGACGAACGCCTGGCGACGCTGGCCGCCTCGGCCGGCCTGGACATGATCAATCAGTCCCCGCCCCTGACCAACGGCGTGGCCTCGATCTGCCCTTTTGACCCTGACCGGTCTCTATATCTAGGCTGGAACGGCCAAGTGGGCATCTGCCGTCACAGCGCCCTGCCTCTGGCCCATGGTTTCTTCACCCGGTATTTAGACCGGCGGAGTGAAATCCAGCACACCGCTCTTTTCGGCAACCTCCAGCGAAAGCCACTGAAAACGATTGTCAGGAGCAAGACCTTCCGGGAGTATCGCCAGGCCTGCCTGATCGGCGACTGGCTCCGGATCAAGGCCGGCCATGGTCCGGCCGGTAACGATCAGGTCAAAGCCAGGGGCCGGGGTAAGGTCATTACCCTGGCCCAGTCCGTCACCAGGAGCGGGGTCTGCTCCTGGAAACGACCGGCAGGATAGTCCGCCTGATGGAATCCACCATCTGTCTGACCACTGTCCCGGCCTCGGCCCGGTTCCGGCCGTCCGCGCCCGACCAGTGATTGTCCCGCAGCTTTTCTTCGCGATAACCATACGGCCTGATGGAATTCAGGAAGGATTCGGGCAGGTCGTCCGGCGGTTCGAGATCGTTCATCAGGGCCCAGGCCAGGGTCCAGGCCCGGGCCACGTTGACCAGATTATAGCCTCCGCCGCCCAAGGCCAGCCAGGGCAGGTCCAGTTCCTTGAGCTTCCGCACCGCGGTTATGAATCCGTTGTTGGTCAGGCAAAGGTCGGTCAGGGGGTCGGTCCGGAGGGCGTCCACGCCTAGTTGGGTGACCAGCAAGTCCGGCTGGAAGGAGGTAATCAGTTCCGGCACCAGAGGATCGAAGGCTTCCAGAAACAGTTCGTCGTCCGTGCCGGGGTAGAGGGGTAGGTTGACGGAAAAGCCCTGCCCCCGGCCCTGGCCTGTTTCGTATACGAAGCCCGTGCCGGGAAACAGTGTCCGGCCGTGCTGATGCAGGCTGATGGTCAGGACTTCATCCGTGTCATAGAAGGCGGCCTGAACTCCGTCGCCGTGATGGGCGTCCAGGTCCACATAGACCACGCGCAGACCCCTCCGCAACAGGTCCTTGATGGCCACGGCTATGTCATTGACGTAACAGAAGCCCGAGGCCCGCTGGGGCATGGCGTGGTGCAGGCCGCCGGCTATGTTGAAGCCTATCCCGGCCCGGCCTTCGGCCACCAGGCGGCCGGCCTGGAGAGTGGCCCCGGTGGTCAAGAGAGACCATTCCCACAGGCCGCGGAACACGGGGTTGTCTCCCGGACCCAGACCATAAGCCAGGGCGGCTTCATAGTCGTATTCCGTACCCAGGCTGCATCTTTTGAGCACTTCGATATAGTCGCGGCGGTGAAAGGTCTCGATCTCCGCCTGGGTCGCCGGTTCGGTCTCGACCATGATCGTTTCCGGCAGGTCCAAAAGGCCGTACGCCTTCATCAGGTCAAAGGTCAGCTTTAGCCGCTCGATCCGCAAGGGGTGGTGCGGCCCGTAGTCATATTGATAGTATTTGTCGGTGTAAAGAAAAGCCTTTTCCCGGATCATCCCGTTCCGCCGCCAGCGTGAAAATCAAGAGCATATTAGCGGACCAGGCCGGCAAAGGCAAGGCGCCGTAAATCGGATCGAGAATTTACGGATAGGATCGCCGGCTTGAATTCTGGTAATAAATGAGTGGACCATACCCGAAGAACGGCCATGAAGGCAGGATAAGCTATTCGCCGACTTAATCCAGAAACCAAACCATCCAGGAGAACGAGCCATGCCGGACAACCGCGAACCCAGCGGACAGATCAACCCCCAACGGATTTTTTCCATCAAGGAGGACGGTTATTATTACGCCAACTGCGCCTTGATCGAAGCCACGCCCTTTGACCTTTCAATCGTCCTGGGCAAGGTGAGGCCTTCCGTGGACGAAAAGGGACAGCGGGTCCTGGTCGAGGTCTATGAAAGACAAGTGTACCTTTCCCATCTCCAGGCCCGGGTGCTGTACGAAGCCCTGGCCAAGACCCTGGGTTCCTTGGGTCGGGTTCAGACCGCCGGCCCAAGAAACCTCTGACAAGGCGGACATCCCCTCTGGGTCCGGAGCGGCGGCCGGATAAAAAAATGGCCCCCTCGGGCGAGGGGGCCGGGTTCATATATATAAAGGACGACGGGGCGGGTCTTAATACATGCCGCCCATGCCGCCCATGCCGCCGCCGGGCATAGCCGGACCGTGCGCGGGCTTCTCTTCCTTCTTCTCGGCCACCATGGCCTCGGTGGTCAACAGCAGGGCGGCCACGGAAGCCGCGTTCTGCAGGGCGAAACGCACCACCTTGGTCGGGTCAATAATGCCGGCCTTCATCATGTCGGTGTAGTCGCCCTTCTCGGCGTCAAAGCCTTCGGTCTCCTTCATCCCCTTGACCTTCTCCAACACCACGCTGCCTTCGAAACCGGCATTGTTGGCGATCTGGCGGAGCGGTTCTTCCAGGGCCCGGCGGACAATAGCCACGCCCTGCTTGACTTCACCTGTAGCCTTGATCTTTTCTAGGACTTGGAGACAACGCACCAGGGCCACGCCGCCACCAGGCACGATGCCTTCCTCCACCGCCGCGCGGGTGGCGTTCAGGGCATCCTCCACCCGGGCCTTTTTCTCCTTCATCTCGATCTCGGTGGCCGCGCCCACGTTGATGACGGCAACCCCGCCGATCAACTTGGCCAGGCGTTCCTGGAGTTTCTCGCGGTCATAGTCCGAGGTGGTGTCGTCGATCTGGGCCCGAATCTGCTTGACGCGGCCTTCCAAGGCGGCCTTGGTGCCGGCGCCATCCACGATGGTGGTGTTGTCCTTGTCGATGACGATGCGCTTGGCCTTGCCCAGGTCCTTGACGCTGACGTTTTCCAGTTTGATGCCCAGGTCCTCGGAGATGACCTGGCCGCCGGTCAGGACGGCGATGTCTTCGAGCATGGCCTTGCGGCGGTCGCCGAAGCCGGGCGCCTTGACCGCGCACGCGTTCAGGGTGCCGCGCAGCTTGTTGACCACCAGGGTGGCCAGGGCCTCACCCTCGACGTCCTCAGAGATGATCAGAAGAGGCTTGCCCATCTTGGCGATCTGCTCGAGGACGGGCAGCAGGTCCTTCATGTTGGAAATCTTCTTCTCGTTGAGCAGTATGTAAGGATCGCTCAAAACGGCTTCCATCTTCTCCGGATCGGTCACGAAGTAAGGGGAAAGATAGCCGCGGTCGAACTGCATGCCTTCCACCACTTCGAGAGTGGTCTCCATGCTCTTGGCTTCCTCGACCGTGATCACGCCTTCCTTGCCCACCTTGTTCATGGCCTCGGCGATGATGTTGCCGATGGTGGTGTCGTTGTTGGCCGAGATGGTGCCGACCTGGGCGATCTCCTTCTGGTCCTTGGTCGCTTTGGACATCTTCTTGAGTTCATCCACGATGGCCTCTACGGCCAACTCGATGCCCCTCTTCAGGGCCATGGGATTGGCGCCGGCCGCGACCAGCTTCAAACCCTCGCGGAAAATGGCCTGGGCCAGCAGAGTAGCGGTGGTGGTGCCGTCGCCGGCCACGTCCGAGGTCTTGGAAGCCACTTCCTTGACCATCTGGGCGCCCATGTTCTCGAACTTGTCGGCCAGTTCGATCTCCTTGGCCACGGTCACGCCGTCCTTGGTGATGTTGGGCGCGCCGAAGGACTTCTCCAAGATCACGTTCCGCCCTTTGGGCCCCAGAGTGACCTTGACCGCGTCCGTCAATATGTCAATGCCCCGCTTGATCGCCTCACGGGCCTTGACGTCATACTTGATCTCTTTTGCCGCCATTATTCATTTCCTCCTTGAGCCTTGCTGTCTTTCCGGTTATTCGATGATCCCGAGGATGTCATCCTCGCGCATGATCAGGAATTCTTCACCCTCGATCTTGATTTCCGTCCCGGCGTACTTTCCAAAAAGAATGGTGTCGCCTTTCTTGACGTCCATCTCCACCCTGGTGCCGTTTTCCAGAAGTTTACCTTTGCCCACGGCGATCACTTTGCCCTGCTGGGGTTTTTCCTTGGCCGTGTCAGGGATGATGATGCCCCCCTTGGTCTTTTCTTCTTCTTCAATTCTCTGGACCACGACGCGGTCATGCAACGGACGAACCTTCATGCCTTGTCACTCCTTTCACTCTTGCTGGTTTCTGTATAATTGATTCGGACCGGCCGCTCCGGTTCGTTTTAAGCGGCCCAATTTAGTTTTATCAGCACTCGATCCGGTCGAGTGCTAACAGGGTAAAATATAATTCGCCCCTAACCCTTGTCAAGGCCCTGACCGAAATATTTTCTTTTATTAACTAACATGCTGTAATAAATAATCTATTTTTACCAGAGCCCTTCAGCGGGCGGCTAAACTTCGACTCCCGGCGTGTCCCGGGGCCGGCGCGACCTTCGGGCAGGGCATCCCGGACTCGTCTTGGAGCCTGAATCCTCCGCCGGGACGGCGCCCTTCTAACCTGCCTTGACCATTGACAACTTTCTGCCCGAAGCCGATAAATTCCTTTGCCTGACCCCGAAATATATCAGTATAATATATTAAGGTGACAGAGGATGGCGGGCAGGATCAAGGACCGGCGCAGGATCGACGATTATTGGGCCAGAAAAGCCCGGGCCGAAAACTATCCGGCCCGTTCAGTGTATAAACTTATGGAGGTTGACAGGAAGTTCGGCCTTTTCCAGACCGGGGACAGGGCCTTGGACCTGGGCTGCTATCCCGGTTCCTGGACCTTGTACGCCGCCGAGCGGGTGGGTCCCGAGGGCCGGGTCATTGGTCTGGACCGCCAGGCGCCCGAAGTATCTTTCGCGGGACACGTGCAATTCATCCAGGCGGACGTCCTGGAGACCAGGCCGGAAGACTTGGCCGGCCAAGGGCTTTTTGACGTGGTTCTGTCCGACCTGGCCCCGCAAACGACCGGCATCAAGACCGCGGACCAGACCAGAAGTCTCGAACTGGCCCAGGCGGCCCTGGAACTGGCCCGAGCCCTGCTCAAACCCGGAGGCAAGTTCTTGTTCAAACTGTTTCAAGGACCGGACGTGGAGGACTTCTTCAAACGCCTGGCCGGCGATTTTACGACCATCCGCCGGCTCAAACCAAAGAGTTCCCGGAGCTTCAGCCCCGAGATTTTTGGGCTGGCCCTGGGCTTTCGCCGGACTTAATTTCGGAAAAGGGGGGAAATTCAATTGTCGGGACATAACAAATGGACCTCGATCAAACACAAGAAAGGCGCGGCCGACGCCAAGAGAGGCAAGCTTTTTTCCCGGCTGATCAAAGAGATCACGGTGGCGGTCCGGGAAGGCGGAGGCGACCCGGAAGGCAACGCTAGGTTGCGTTCGGCCGTCAACGCGGCCAAGGCGGCCAACATGCCCAAGGAAAACATTGAAAGGGCCATCAAGCGGGGCACGGGCGAGATCGAGGGTGCGTCGTACATCGAATTTCAGTACGAAGGCTATGCGCCCGGCGGCGCGGCCGTGCTGGTGCAGATTCTTACGGACAACAAGAACCGGGCCGCCTCGGAAGTCCGGCACGCCTTCACCAAATACGGCGGCAACCTGGGCGAACCCGGTTCGGTGTCCTGGATGTTTTCCAAAAAGGGCGTGCTCGGCTTAGACGCCAGGAAATACACGGAAGATCAGGTCATGGAAGTGGCCCTGGACGCCGGCGCCGAAGACGTGAGCCAGAGCGGGGACGAGATCGAAGTCATTTGCGCGCCGATCGATTTCGAGAGATTGAAGGCCGCTTTCAAGTTCAAGGGCATGACCTGCCAGACGGCCGAATTGGCCCTGGTCCCCCAGTCCTTGACCGTTCTGGACCTCAAGACCGCGCCTTCGGCCCTGAAGCTGATGGAAGCCCTGGACGACTTGGACGACGTCCAGAAGGTCTGGTCCAACTTCGATATCCCGGACGAGGTCATGAGGGGCCTCCAAGCTTGAGCCTGGTCCTGGGCATCGATCCGGGTTCCCAGTACACCGGGTACGGCCTGGTGGCCCGGCAGGGCGCCGGTCTGAAGATGGTGGCCGCCGGCCGGATCGCCGCCAAGGCCGGCGCGCCCCTGCCCGAGAGACTGCGTCAGGTCTTCGAGGGCCTGACCGACATCCTGGACCGGCACGGGCCGGACTGCGTGGCCGTCGAGGACGTCTTCGTGGCCAAGAACGTCCGGTCGGCCGCGGTCTTGGGCCACGTGCGCGGCGTGGTCCTGCTGGCCGCGGCTTTGTCCGGCCGGTCGGTCTTCGAATATTCTCCGGCCGAGGTGAAAGTGGCCGTGGTCGGCTACGGCCGCGCGGAAAAAAGCCAGGTGGGTCTGATGGTGAAAAAGATACTGAAGGCAAGGGAGAACCTGACCGAGGACGCCGCCGACGCCCTGGCCGTGGCCATCTGTCACGCCAACCAGAATCAGGCCCTGAAGGGAGCCCGGCGTTGATCTCGCGCCTGAAGGGCCGGATCGAGGATAAATCCGCCTCGAGCGTGGTGGTCATGGCCGGCGGCGTGGGGTACGAAGTCTTTATCCCCCTCTCCACTTTTTACGATCTGCCCGAGGTGGGGCAGGAAGTAACCCTCCACGTCAAGACCGTGCTCCGGGAAGACGCCCTCGAACTGTTCGGATTCCTCACCCAGGCGGAAAAAGAGACCTGGCTCATGCTCAACGGCGTCTCCAAGATCGGCCCCCGCCTGGCCTTGAACGTCCTGTCCGGCATCGGCCCGGCCGAACTGGTGGCCGCCATCACGACCAAGAACCTGGCCCGCCTCAGCAGCGTGCCCGGAGTCGGCACCAAAACGGCCGAACGCCTGGTCGTCGAGCTGAAGGATAAGATCGTTCGCCTGGCCGGTCTGGCCGGACCGATCCAGCCCGAACCACGACCCGTGCCCTTCAGTGAAGTTGACCGCGACGTGATTTCGGCCCTGCTCAACCTGGGCTACGGACGGGGTGAAGCGGAAAAGGCGGCCCTGGCCGCCAGATACGAAGCCGGCGACGGCGAAACCGACCTGGCCTTGCTCCTGCGGCTCAGCCTGAAGAAACTCAAGAAGGTCTAGCATGGAAGCCCGCGTAACCGCCCCGGACCGTTTGGACGAAGACCTCGTCGCCGAATCCGGCCTGAGGCCCAGGCTGCTGGCGGACTTCATCGGACAGGATGAACTCAAGACCAATCTGTCCATCTTCATCGCCGCGGCCAGGGCCAGGGGCGAGGCCCTGGACCACGTCCTGCTGCACGGCGGTCCGGGCCTGGGCAAGACCACTTTGGCCCACATCCTGTCCCACGAACTGGGCGTGGGCCTCAAGACGACCTCGGGACCCGTGGTCGAGCGGCCCGGCGATCTGGCCGCCCTGCTGACCAATCTCGAACCCCGGGACATCCTGTTCGTGGACGAAGTCCACCGACTCAACCACGTGGTCGAGGAGATACTCTACCCGGCCATGGAGGATTATCAACTCGATCTCATCATCGGCCAGGGGCCGGGCGCCAGAAGCGTCAAGCTGGACCTGGCCCCTTTCACCCTGGTCGGGGCCACCACCCGGGCCGGCCTCCTGACCCGGCCCCTGCGGGACAGGTTCGGCATCCAGCTTCGCGTGGACTTCTATCGGCCCGAGGACCTGAAGACCATAGTGACCCGGGCCGCCCGCCTGCTCGGGGTCAAGACCACTCCGGAGGGGGCCTGGGAGATCGCCCGGCGTTCCCGGGGCACGCCCCGCATCGCCGGCCGTCTGCTGCGCCGGGTCAGGGATTTCGCCGAGGTGCGGGCCGACGGCGTGATAGACCTGAAGGTGGCCGACGAGGCCCTGAAGATGCTCGGCGTGGACGAGCGCGGCCTGGACGGTCTGGACCGCAAGCTCCTGGCCACGATCATAGAAAAATTCAACGGGGGACCGGTGGGGCTGGATTCGCTGGCCACCAGCGTGGGCGAGGAGGCCGGCACCCTCGAGGACGTGTACGAACCCTTCCTCATCCAGCAAGGGTTCATGCATCGCACTCCGCGCGGCCGGGTGGTCACGCGCCTGGCCTATGATCACTTGGGGCTGGAACCCGGACCGGACGGCCAGGGCTTGCTCTTCTGACCCCGGAGCGGGTCAGATGATCATGGTTTCGCCCAGATTGATCTTGAATTTGCCGAAGTAAAGGGCTTCCTTGTTCAGTCCGGCCGCGACTTCGTCGAAATTGACTCCCATGATCTCGGCGTTGGCGGAATTGACTTCCTTGACCTGGGGTTCGAAGTCTTCGCCGAAGAAAGGACATTTCCGGCCGGCCAGGCCCTGGAAGGCGGGATCGGCCGACGCGGCGAAGGATTTGCCGTTCAAAGACCGGCGAATGTAAAAGGTTTCCATAGTCCGCCTCCTACCCTGACCGCCACTATAGATTAATTCCCCCCTCGAATCAAGACTCAAGGCGCAAGGCCTGGCGGGATGAACCTCAGGGGCGTCCCGCGTCCCGCGGGACCCCGTCGGAAAGAGGGAGACAACGGCAGTGTATGGTTTTAACCTGGGCCAGGCCAGGCTCCACCCACGATACCACCTTTTTCAATTGATCTGCCTGCATTGAAATCACATTAAGCTCACCCTCACTTTGTCCTGATCTGACAATCACCCATGATAACCTCGTGGCAAACAAGGCTAAGGAGGTAAATCGGTTCATGGTAGCCTCTGCCTGGACACTACGACTTGGAAACGGCCATTACGTTAAAATTCTTGACTTTTTCGTCCATTACTTTAAGAATATTCTGTCAAACGGGGGCGGGGGTGGATTATTTAGGGGCGCGCGAAGCAACACCCCTGATCTCGTGGGGCATGCCGCCATATACGATGGGACCTCGGACCCCTGTATATATCCCGATCTGACAATGCGGATTCCAATGGATGATAAGCCTGCCGACAGGGAATTCGTATGGCTCTGGCTACAGAAACCGGTTCTGCGGGAGCTTATTCAAAAAACGCTAAGGGTATCAGCTCGATGATGAAGAAGACTAGTCAGGGTACAGTCGTGAGCATCCCTTTTCCATCTGGCCTCAAACTCAGTGATCAAAGGCAAATGGTCCGAGAACTCAGAACCGTCAAAGCCAGAATTGAACGTAGTAAGCAACTTCAAAAGCGTAGCGCTTCTGAAGTCGATGCTATTCTCCCTTCTATAATTGACATGGCATTCAGAGGGGAGCTTTAGTAACATGGGCAACGGGAGGCAACATAGCCAAGGCGAGACCAAAGGCGCACTGCGGATTCCCGACAGCGTCTACGGGCGTCTTGTCTTTTCCCAGAACCGCGCACCTATGAACACGAGCCGATCATTGCCAAAAGAGGGGGGCTCCGTCAAGCCCCCAATTTTTGGTCCAACAGTTATGAGAGTTTTTTTGTTCATGATGCCTGGTTCCGTGTATCTTACCGTGGGGGTGTCGGCGAAGCCGAGCGTAGCGAGGCGGAGTCGACGGTCCCACGGATGGCGGCAAACCGGGCGGGGGTCATGTAATTTAATGCACTGTGCGGTCTTTTATCGTTATAGGCCTCCCTCCATTTCGCGGCTAGTATCTGAGCCTCTTTGAGGCTGTGGAAGATTTCCATATTCAGGAACTCATCCCGTAATCGGCTGTTAAAACTCTCCACGTAACCATTCTGCCAAGGCGCGCCTGGTTCAATGAAAAGTGTTCCCACGCCCAGGTCGTCAAGCCAATTCCTGACCTTTATCGCTATGAACTCGGAACCGTTGTCCGAGCGGATACAATTGGGATGGCCCCGCCGGCCCATCAATAGGCTCAACTCGGCCAGGACATCCGCGCCAGTGATCGAGCGCTTGAGCTTCAGGGCCAAGTTCTCCCGGGTATACTCGTCCAGGATGGCCAGACATTTGAACCGACGACCGTCCGCGAGGCGGTCATGGACGAAATCCAGAGTCCAGACGTCGTTGACGCCGGCCGCCTTTCGCTTATTGCAGGCATTGGCCCCAACCCCGAGGTAACGCTTCTTACGCGCCTTACGCGGCACCTTGAAGCCTTCCTTCTTCCAGAGACGATGAACTCGTTTGTAATTCAACGCCCACCCGTCATCACGCAGCAGCCGGGTGATCCGGCGACAACCGAAACGGAGATGCTCTCCGACCAGTTGGTGTATGTCCTTGATCAATTCCACCTCGTCATCCCGCCCTTTGGGTTGGTAACGTTGCGTGGACCTATGCTGACCGGTAACTTGGCAGGCCAGGCGCTCAGAAGCGGCATGTCCCTTTTCCAGGTGTTCCACCGCCTTCCTGCGACGCGCCGGGCTCAGAAGTTTCCCTCCGCCAGCTCTTTTAACATTTCCTTGTCCAACATTAAATCGGCCACCAGTTTCTTGAGCCGGGTGTTTTCCTTCTCCAGTTCCTTGAGTCGTTTGGCCTCCTGGGCCTTCATGCCGCCATACTGGTTCCGCCACCGGTGGTAAGTCGCTTCACTCACCTCCAGGGCTTGGCATACCTGGGCGATGCTCTGGCCAGCCGTCAGACGACGATCTGCTTCCTCAAGTTTCCGGATGATCTGCTCGGGATTATGTCTCTTGCTCTTGGCCATGTCTAAAGCCTCCTTTACCCCTTAGCAGGCGATTGGTGACTCTTATAATACATGGACCAATTATAGGGGGGCAGACCACTCTCAAGACAATTATTACATGCCTACATTATTTGACCAAATTATAACCCACCCTACCGACTTCTATAACTTTATCAGTCTAGGACAGGGTGAACTTCCGTTCTAACACCTGCCATTGCTCGTCTGTTAAGTCCATCCACCATATATTAAATATCTTTCACAAAAGTACTAGCAGAAAATCAACAGATTCCAATTTCTTTGGTATAGGCTCTAGAGAAAGTCTGCAGGCGGTATGAGTCCCAGCAGGTTGATCTGGGAGGAGGCGGCGGAGTTTCCGGGGGATGTCGTTGAGCACGTTCCACGGTATCGTGTAATAATTCACATTTTCGAGGAGGGATCAATGATCAGGCTCAACTGAAGGATTTCCAGGAAAAGCTCCTTAAGTTTTTCCGGATAAATATCAGCGATGTTGAACCTTCTCTCTTTTCTGGTATGTATAAAAATACCTTTATTGACCGCTGAAATGAGGTGTATTAATGTTTCAGCGTCGACGAGACGGAGCACACCTTCTGCTTGAAGCTTTTGAGCAACCTCCAAGACATTGTCGATAATTGCCCTAGTCCATAATTTGATTCTCTGGACCAGTTCTTCCGGTAACTCGCCTTCAAACTCGTTTGAGTCGAGCATCCAGAAAACAAGATGGTATTTAAGGCTATTATTGGTGTGCTCAAACAAACTGTTAAACAGCTTGTTGATCATTTGCGCTGGATCATTTCTTTCAGCGCACACACGAATAACTTCATCGTTAAGTTGTTGGATATTTTCCTCAAACATTTTAATAAATAATGTGAGCTTAGAAGGGAAATAAGCATACAGAGTCCGTCTGGTAATGCCTGCCTCTATAGCCACTTGATCCATGGTGATACTGCTGTATGCATTTTCGCTGAATAGTTTTTCAGCCGCCTGAAGAATCACAAGGCGATTGCGCTTTCTTTTGTACTTCCGTTCCATGGTTTCCATCCAATCAATTTTGATGCAACACAAATTCTCCTAATGCCTTGGCTCTCGCGACGTCTCGGTCATAGAAACGCGAGACCAGATGGAGAAAGAGCAGTAACAGAGTTGTACTGATGACCACAATTGTTTGTAAGGCAAACGGCAGGCCATATCGTTCTGATAGATATCCGGCGACAACAGGACCGGGGATGGCGCCAAACATCTGGGTTATGAATGGGATAAAACCCGCAGCTGTTGATCTAAAAAATGGTGATACGATATCCTGCACCGTTGTGTGCAGGTTTGCAAGAACTCCCGCGCAAAAGAATGCAGCAGTGGCATAGCAGATTGTGGCAAACTTAATGCTTTTCATCGGTAGGATAATTTGAAAAAACGCTGTAAATGTTATGGCATATAGACTAAAGAAAAATGCGCCTGCCAGCAATCTGCCCTTGTTGGATTTTTTCATCAATTTATCGGCGGACCAGCCAACAAAAATGTCGCCGAAAACTCCTACAATAATACTCACCCCGACCACGAATGAAGCTTCTTTGACATTTATACCGAATTCCCTGACGAATAGAGATACTCCCCAAGTGCTAAAGCTCATGAGAGAA
The DNA here is from genome assembly GCA_040755515.1 of Thermodesulfobacteriota bacterium. Classification (GTDB taxonomy): domain Bacteria; phylum Desulfobacterota; class Desulfarculia; order Adiutricales; family JAGVGV01; genus JBFMAW01. Next base: position 34,166 of record JBFMAW010000046.1, read on the forward strand.
AAGGAGACCGAAGCAAACGAAAAATAGAGGAGAAGCACAGAGGGAGAATTAAAAATATAAAGGATGGCCTCGCGGAGAGCGCCGGTTTTCTTTTCATTATTGTCTACTTTGATTGCTTTGTAATCCGGTAGAAACCAGGCGAGAGCAGCCAGTAATATGCCTGGAATTGCTAGAATCCCGAAACATGAGCGCCACCCGTATTTGTGCGCCAATATACCTCCCAAGACAACGCCAAGTGCGACTCCAATCGAAGTCCCGGAAAACCAGAGCCCCATCATGACCCCTCGAATTTTTTTCGGATACCAGGCGCTGATGAGAGCCGTCCCCGAGGGTGCATATCCTGCTTCACCAACACCTACCCCCAGGCGAGCGGCGATCAAGCTGAAGTACCCTGTCGCTCTACCGGTCATGAACGTAGCGATACTCCACGTTATCACCATTATGCTGATCAGTTTTCGGCGGCTCCATTTATCTGCCAGTATAGCCGTTATTGGTGCGAGCACGCTGATAGATACGCCGACAACGGAACTGATTAATCCCAACTGTGAATCAGTAAAAGAAAATTCTGTTTTAAGGATCGGTAGCACCGCGTTCACTGCCATCCGGTCTACGTAATCACAGATCCAAATTAGCCAGATTACAATAAACCAGCAATTTGCCTTTACCAACGAAATATTCATCTCAGGTCTTTCAGTTTGATTTGTTGTTTCGGTGATATTCATGTCTCTCCTTTCTTAGCTACCTGTTATAATTAATAAATCAAGAAGTTGAATCCAGAGTCTCTCACGATTCGCCAAACTGTGAGTCAGCCTCGAAAGTAGGATCTGACCATGATTAAAATGCGACATCGCTTCGGCCACCGGTTCGAAGACGGTGAGATGATCTAACCACAGACTGCAAAAATCCGGTTTAAGTGGCCGATATCACTTGCGTATCCATACCGCGCGGCCACATGGACCGTATGGAGATCATAGTCCGGTACAGCCGAAAGCTCCTGTTTTGGTGCCTTTTAAACACGCCGAGGGTCGAATTCCGCGTTGAAGCGGGTGATGATGATGCCATGGCCCGCCTGAGCTCTTCAAAACCAGATCTGGCGGCCGCTCTGCCAACAGTGCGTTTATCGGCCTGCAAAGCGTCAATTCACGTCACCATAGCCCACCGATTGTAACTTGCAGCCCGAAAGAGGCTACAATCGCGGAAAGCCTGTTTAAAAGCTCTAGGGGTTGGCTCTCCTTGCCTGTGTATTGCCAGTTGATGCCGAGTTCTCGATATTTTCCGGCGGCCATGATGTTGAAAGGCAGCAAATCGATCTGCCGCACACCGATACTTCTAACGAATTCGCATGATTTTATAATGTTATCTTCATCGTCGTTATAACCTGGTATTAAGGGAATCCTGATTACGCAATTCGGCTTGCATTTGTATTTGGCATATAATCGTAAATTGTTGAGGATAACCTGATTCGATACGCCGACGCCTGACCTGTGCTGATTGTCATCCATGTGTTTGATATCGACCAGTAATAGCCTGAGGTATTGCAAAGACTTCACAAATATGTCTTCCCGGACAAAGGCTGAGGTTTCCATGGCCGTATGAATACCGATATCCGTACAACGTTTGAACACCTCCATGGAAAATTCAGGTTGAAATAATGGGTCGCCACCGGACAGGGTAATGCCGCCATTATCGGAATTGTCATAAAATACTCTATATTTTTCGATATGTTGTATCAAGCTATCGACAGAAAGCCGTTGGCCGACCTCTTTCAGAGCGCCGGTGTTGCAGACCTCTATGCAACGGCCGCACATGGTGCACTTTTTATGATCAATTCGGTATCCATTTTCCCGGATGGCTCCTGTTGGGCACTCGATAATACATTGATTGCATTTTTTGCAGAGCTGTTCGCGGAAAATAATCTCTTTTCCTGGATTGATGCACTCCGGGTTTTGACACCATTTGCACTTCAAGTGGCAGCCTTTTAGAAACACCAGACTCCGTAGACCGCACCCGTCATGCACACTATAATCTTGGATATTGACGACTAACGCTTCAACTGACTGCTCCAATTTTCCACCATGCTTAGCTTTTTCTTAGGCGAGTGAAGCCGGCTGCGGACGCGAAAATCCTGTCCACAGCCGGTACGAGCTTTTCCAGCCGGCGTTAGATGGAGTGCTCCGTTCGCGCGATAACGGCATTCTGAACGAATTCGTCCAACTCAACGAATTTCGAGTTGTATCCCGAGATTCGAACGACCAGGTCTTTATACTGTTCAGGCTTCGCCTGGGCCTCTTTGAGGGTAGCTGCATCAATGACATTGAATTGAACCATATCGAGACCAAGTTTCATGATGGAAGTCGTATAGTCCTGCAGCTTTTTCAGTCCGGCTTGGCCTTTGATGCACGAAGGAGAAAGTTTTTGGTTGAAAATATTGGCCTTTTGCTTACGGGCGTCGATCTTGGAAGCGGATAATATTGCAGCCATCGGGCCGTTTTTGTCGTATCCTGAATGGGGGCTGATACCCGCATCCGCCAAGGGATCACCAAGTTTCCGGCCGTTTGGCAGAGCGCCGGTTTTATCCGCAAGCGCCCACATAAACGTGACGATCAGTCCTGAGGGCATAGGAGACTGACCATAGCAATCCGTGACTTTGCTCATTTCATCCGCGACCATAGTATAGGTTCTCACCGCCACTTCATCGGCATAGTCATCGTTGTTGCCGAATTTTGGTGCATTAATGAAATCCTGCCGCATCTTTTCATAGCCCACCCAGTTGGCCTGCAACGCCTTGCACATATCCGCCATGGTGTACTTCTTTTCATCATAAATGAGTCTCTTGATACCAATCAGCGAGTCAACGGTGTCGACAATGCCGGGATCGTTCACCCATGGCATGCTTTTATCAGGAGTGTCCATAACGTCACGACAAGACTCATGGCAGCGCCGAAACATGGTGGATAAAAACGGCCTTTTGCACAATGCGTTTTCGGCCTCCTGAGAAATAGCCCGTATTCTAGCCGAGAGCGTTATGGCCTTTCTGAATTGTTTCGTGAACGCCTCAAAGAACTCATCAAAGCTGTTAAACAATTTAGGGTCGCCGGTTTCCAAGCCGAGTTTCTTTCCATTTATCGGATTGACGCCGTTGAAGAGCGTCAGCTCAAGATATTTCGCTGGAGCGACAGACCACGCATCCCGCCTGGCCCTTCCCCAATTAAGCGTTGGCGCAGGAGATATGCAACCGACAACGGCCCAGGTGCGCGCCTCTTCCAGGGTGTAGCCGAAGTGATTCATCAGCCCGTCAATAGCCACCTCGTCGTTCTTAATGGACGGCTGACCCAACCCAAGTGATATCACCTCCAAAGCTCTTTGATATGCCTTGGGAGAGACGTTGGGATGCCATCTGAACTTGAAATCCGGGTGGCTTAGATTCAAATCATCTATCGCGTCCAGGATAAGCATGGTTGTTTCATTACAGGCGTCGCTGCCGTCCGTATGAACTCCACCGATGGTGTATGTCGCCATGAAATTTGTGCCCTGCAGGATTTTCATGGTTAACAGGGGTAGAGGGCGGCCCATCTCATCAACCTTCAAAAGGAACTCCTCCATTGCCTCAAGGGCTCTTTCACGGGTCTGCGTCTTTTTATCCATCACGTCGTCTTTGTACCAAGGCCAGAAAAGCTGATCCAGACGCAGAGACGTGCCGTGAGACAGGTATTCAATCATGTGGGCAACCTGGAAGCACAACCAATGGCTTTGGATGGCATCCAGAAAAGTACGTGCGCAATTCGCAGGTACATACGCACATCGCTCGGCTATGTCGAGGAGTTCCTGCTTTCGGGCGCTGCTTTTTTCTCCCTGAGCAAGATCAGATGCCAGTTGGCTGTACCGGTTTGACAACCGGATGACAGCTTCCGCACTTATGATCATGGCGCGAAGGTCGACCATTTGATGCGCGATCTGCAGACTTGCACCACCGGTAGAGCTTTCCCTGGCGAAAGCCAAATCATCGAATTTCTTTTTTAAGATTTCGATGATCCCTTTCAGACCGTGCTCAAGCACGAGATCATATTCCGCCTGGGCTCGCGAGGTGTACATACTGGGGAGGGCTTCAACATATCCGTGTTCGTGTTTGGGCCACTCGCACTCCTCTTCGTTCAACAGGCTGAGGGTCAGTCGGTTGAGTCCCCGCAGTTCCCAATACTCTACCAGTTCCTCCCATTCTTCTTTCTCTTCCGGCTTTACTTGGTCGCAGGCTATCATCAGCCGGATGATACCGGGGTCTGTGGCCTCAATTGTCACAGGCAAAGCATGGGGATCTTCGGCATAGAATCCGACAATGGTCTCCGTGGGTCTGATGAATATAGGCATCGTATCAAGGTACCTGGATATCGCCTTGGCTTTCCGGAGGGTGGTCGGTTCGCCTTCCGTCTCCTTCCACACTTCGGTCATCGTTCTCGATCTCAATATGGAAAGATAAACACGGTTTACATAACCATCCTTGCAAAACACTTTTGTAACGTGCTCATCCTTAAAGGCTTTGATTCTTTCGCTAGGCATCGCGCCCTCCCTTCCCTTACTCCTGGTTTTCTGTTTGAACATACATGGAACAAGACCATGTCAAAAGTTTTGAGGCGTGCTGATGCGCCTTCAGCCCCTCCGCCATGCCTCCGTCTTTAAGGCATATAGCCCAAGACAATGATCACAGGCTTACATTGGGCTAAAGTATACATGCTGTATACTTAAAAAGTCAAGTTAAAATTTAACTTAACCAATTAAATCAAAATTAGCTATATAATAAAGCAAGTTAACATGATCAATAAAAATATACATAATATGTAATTAAGAAGGGATTTGATCCGGCTGAAGCGTGAATATCTTTTAAAATCAAACTGTTATGACTTATTGTTCCTGAGGCCGGTTTTTTAGACTATTGAGGAAGGTAAAAAATTGCCCCGAGCAGCTCAGTCGCCGCACCCAATGCGGCGACCTTGGAGTCCTATGAAATCGGTCGGAAGCAGCCTGTGGACCACACATCTGGTTCATGAAGTCATTTGCGGTTTTTTTTGGTTTTGCAAGTGCTAAGATGAAATCTGACGGAAAGATGTAAAGCCTGGTTCCGGACTAGCCGATAAGGCCAAGAAAGGAGCCAAGAGCCATGACGAAAGATCAGAAGGTCATCAAGACGAAGGTGGGACTGCTGGAACTGGCTAAGCGGTTAGGCAATGTATCCAAGGCTTGCCGGATCATGGGCTACAGCCGGGACAGCTTCTATCGTTTCAAGGAGCTTTACGAGACCGGCGGGGAAGAGGCCCTGTTCGAGATTTCCAAAAGGAAGCCCAATGTCAAGAACCGGGTGGCTCAAGAAATAGAGGCGGCCATAGTGGCTTTGGCCTATGAGCAACCCACCTGGGGACAGGTCCGGGTGG
>JBFMAW010000047.1:0-36859 GCA_040755515.1 Thermodesulfobacteriota bacterium
CGAGGGCGATTAAGCCCCGGCCTGGGGTGAGGGTGGAACCACTTGAATTTACTTCAAGTGGCGGGAGAGGGACAGCCCTCTCCCGCCGAGTAAAAAGTCGGTTTTCGACTTTTTACGAGGTTATCAAGCCTTGGACAATGCACGTTAGACAAAAGGTTAATGAGTGTCAAGTGGTTCCAGGCGCTCAGAAGGTTATTTTAAACTGTTCGAATTCACCGGTGGCCGGAGATTTTTTTACCGAGACCTGACGCACCCGAGCGCCGGGCGGGCCCGTTTCACACCAGATGATCATCCGCTCCACCTGGGCCTCATCTCCTTCCAGCACCGCTTCCACGCCGCCGTCCGATAGATTGCGGACCCATCCGGTAATATTCAGACGCCTGGCCTGGTCCCGGGTCGCGTAACGGTAGGCCACGCCCTGCACTAACCCGGTGATTCTCAAATGCGCCCTTATGGCCACGCTCTTTCACCCCTTCAACAGTTCGATCAGGCCGTTTTCGTCTAGCATCCTCACGTCCAACTCGGTGGCCTGCCGGGCCTTGGAACCAGGGTCCCGCCCAACCACCACGTAATCGGTCTTGCGGCTGACCGCCGAGGCCACCCGGCCGCCGGCGGCCACTATCCGCGCCGTGGCTTCCTGGCGGGTCATGGTGGTCAGGGCGCCGGTCAGGACCAAGGTCTTGCCGGCCAGAGGCCCCCTTCCAGCGCTGGACGGCGCGGTCAAGACCAAGCCTATCTCCGGCCCGGTCAATCTGTTCAGAAGGTCCCGGTTGCGGGGGTTGGACAGGTACGAGACAATGCTGCGGGCCACTTCCGGTCCTATTTCATGAATGGCTTCCAGTTCCTGCGTGCTGGCCCGGCGCAACGCTTCCAAGCCGCCGAAATGCTCGGCCAGTATGCGCGACAATCTTTGTCCCACGTGGCGGATGCCCAAGGCGTGAATGAATCGTTCCAATGAAGTCCGCTTGCTTTTTCTGATGGCGGAAATCAGGTTGTCGGCCGATTTTTCCCCTGACCGGGGTAGTTCGGCCAGTTGCGCCCGCGTCAGATGGTAGAGGTCGGCCGGCGTTCGCGCCAGTCCCTGGTCCACCAGGAGGTCCACCATTTTAGGGCCTAGGCCGTCTATGTCCAGGGCGTTCTTGGACCCGAAGTGAATCAGGTGTTCCTTGATCTGGGCCGGGCACGAGGCATTGTCGCAGCGGTGGGCCGCTTCTCCGGCCGGTCTGATCACCGGCGATCCGCAGGCCGGGCAGGCGGAGGGCATATGAAAGAGTTCGGTCCCTTCCGGTCTTTTTTCGATCACGACCGAAGCCACTTCCGGAATGACGTCTCCGGCCCGCCTTACGATGACCAAGTCCCCAACTCTAACGTCCTTGCGCCTGATTTCATCTTCGTTGTGCAGCGTGGCCCGGCTCACCGTGACGCCGCCTATCTTTACCGGCGCCATGACGGCCACGGGGGTGAGCACCCCGGTCCGGCCCACTTGAACCTCGATGGCCTCGATCCTGGTCTCGGCCTCGGGAGGCGTGAACTTAAAGGCCAGGGCCCAACGCGGCGCCCGAGAAGTGGCGCCCAGTCTGGCTTGACGTTCCAAGGATTCCACCTTGATGACCACGCCGTCCACTTCGTAGTTGAGTTCATGCCTTTTCCGGTCCAGGGCTTGGTGATAATCGAGCACCGCCTCTAGAGAAGGACAGACCGCGGCCTCGGGATTCACCCGGAAGCCCCAATCCCTCAGAAGTCTCAATACTTCGGATTGAGTGGCTACGGGCAGGGTCTCGTGTCTGGCCACGGCGTAGCAGAACATGGTCAGGGGCCGTTTGGCCGTCAGGCGCGAATCCAACTGGCGCAAAGAACCGGCGGCGGCGTTGCGCGGGTTGGCGAAGACCGTCTGACCCTCGGCTTCACGCTCGCGGTTCAGAAGGTTGAAGTCATCCAGCGGCAGATATATCTCACCCCTGACTTCCAGCCGCCGGGGCGGGGGCGGGGCTTCTTTTCTAGGCCTGAGCGTCAGGGGGACGGTAAGGATGGTCTTCACGTTGGCGGTGACGTCTTCCCCGATGTAACCATTGCCGCGGGTCGCGGCTTGAACCAATCTTCCATCCTCATAAATAATCTCCACGGCCAGTCCGTCAATCTTAGGTTCGGCCAGATAGGTGATGGGTTGGTTCGATCCCAAGAACCTCTTGATCCTGGCGTCGAACTCGATTGCTTCCGCCGGCGAGAAAGCGTTTTCCAAACTCAACATGGGGGTGGCGTGCTCGACCGGGGTAAAGCTTTCCACCGGTTCGGCCCCCACTCGCCGCGTGGGCGAGTCAGGGGTTATCATCTCCGGAAAGGCGGCCTCGATATCCTTCAACTCTTGGTAGAGGGCATCGTATTCCGCGTCGGAGATTTCCGGGGCGTCCTGCTGATAATAAAGGCGATTATGCCGCTCTATTTCCGACCGTAGTTCCTCGGCTCGCCGACGGGTTTTTTCCAGATTGCTCACGCGCGTCTTCCTCGGAAGTATTGATGGCCGGCCGGGGTGGTCAGCCCTGATCTTCCATCTTGTCCCTGGTCAGGGTCAGGTCCTGGCTGGCCTTGCCGAGGACCATGGCCAGGGTGTTGGCCGCGGCTTCCGGCACCTTCACGAATTTATAGGCCACCCGCACTATTTCCGGAACATGGTTGGGCCGCCAGCTCATGGCGTTCAATCGCAACAAGGCGGCCAATACGTCTTTGGCCCGGGCGTGACCGTACTCGGCCGGGAAAACGACCTCCAATGGAAACGGTCTCAGCGAAAGAGGGTGCTCTTCCCTATATTCGAATTCACACAAGGCGCCCTTGGTGCTGATGTTGATCACCGTGGAGATAATGATCGCGTCCTGGATTTTTAAATTGGCCTCGGTACCGGGAATGCTGTACCTTTCGTGGCAACGTTTCTCCCTGGGATTGCTGGCCTCGTTAACCAGCCGGGATAGGTCCGTGCCGGAAAAGGGGGCGATCAACACATGCCTCACTCCGCTTCTGGCCAGCCGCTGACGGTTGGCTTTGGTGTCCGTCGCGGTCAGGATAATGAAAGGGGTCTCTCGGTTGGGACCGCTCCTCCTCATCTTTTTGAATATCTCCGCGCCGTCCACCCCGCCCATTTCCATGCCCGAAATGATGACGTCATACTTTTTTTCCGACAGTATTTTCAAGGCTTCCTCGGTCGAGCCTGTCGTTTCGGGCAGCACGTCGCTCAATTCCGACAAGGCATAACCGGTGACTATCTTTCTTATGAGTTGGGATTCGTGGATCACCAGCATTAAACGGGGCATGGCTTCCTCCTGAAGGGCGAAGTATTGCTCTGGCATTATTAAAATAACATATCTTAATGTCAATTGAAGATGGTTTCATCGGTCGGGGCGTGGCCGCGCTAAGGCGCGGTAAGAACTTGCGCCGCGGCCATGACCTCGGCCGCCAGCCACCCCATTTGCTCAGCGCGATCCTCCATCAGGAAGGCCTGACGATCGGCCAACTGGCCGTGGATGAAAAAACCAACGAAATCCAAAAGCTGCCGGAATTGCTCGCGCCCATGCCCCAGGAAAGGGCGGCCGTCACCGCCGACACGATGCATACTCAGCGGGAAACGACCCGGCACCTGGTCGAAAACAATAAGGCCGACTATCTCCTCATCGTCGAGGACAATCAGGCCAACATGCGCCGGTATATCGCCCCGCCCTGGGCGGGGCGCTTTTCCCCCTGGTAGCGACCACGATCGATAAAGGTCACGGCCGCCTGGAAGAACGGGCGATCTGGACCAGCACGGAATTGACCGGCCATCTCACTTTCCCCCCTGCGGCCCAGGCATTTCGCCTTGACCGCATCACGACCGATCTCCAGAACGACGAGGTCACCCATGAAACGGTCTTCGGGGTCACCAGTCTCACGCCAGACCGGACCGATCCCGCTCGACTTCTCCAATTGGCTAGGGGGCAATGGTCCATTGAAAACCGCCTATATTGGGTGCGGGACCTCACCTACAATGAGGACCGTTGCCGCATCCGTAAAGGCAACGGCGCCCAAACCATGGCCAGCCTCCGGAATCTCTCGATCTCGATCCTTCGCCTGGCTGGCGCTCGCTTCATCCCAATGGCTCAACGAACCCTGGCTCGAGGCCTAAATCGCGTCTTGCAGCTACTGGGTTTCATGAAATGACTTTAACGTGTCCCTGTCCAAATAAACTTGCCCTGCTTGTTCTTGCACCAACCGCCATAGAAATGGTAATAGCGACGTAGGAATAGGAGGTGGGGCGTTGTTTCGGCAGGTAACGAATGAAACAATGTTCCCACCTCCTGTCCTGAGAAGGCGCTCTTCCGTGCCTTCCGCAAAAAACAGAGGAGGTATTCCAGATGTGGATAGAGGCTACCGAAGTGGCAATCATAGGTTTTACCGTCGTGTTCTTAACGCTTGCCATCCTTGCGGTCAGCGTCAAGGTAATGAGCTTTTCCTGCAGGCTTTACTTGAAGAAGTATCCTCTTCAGAAAAAGGAGGACAAATATGAAGTTTGAGCTCTTCCACGAATTGCTCTTCAAAACCGGCATAGTCCACCTCACCGTCGGCCATGTCGTGATGTGGTTGATCGGCTTTCTCTTCATTTTTCTTGCCATAAAAAAGGATTTTGAGCCCCTTCTTCTCGTACCGATAGGTTTCAGCATCTTTCTCATCAACATGCCGATCGCACCCCTCACAGGACCCGGTGAGATCATTCGCCTCTTCTTCCAATATGGGCTTGAAACAGAAATCATCCCCTGCCTCATCTTTCTCGGCATCGGCGCACTTACGGACTTCGGCCCCATGATCGCCAATCCCAAGACCCTGCTTCTCGGGGCGAGCGCGCAGCTCGGGGTCTATGTCGCTTTCTTCGGAGCGATCGCGTTCGGTTTCACAATTACTGAAGCGGCGAGCATCGGTATCATCGGAGGGGCCGACGGACCGACAACGATTTACCTCTCGAGCGCCCTAGCGCCTCACATGATCGGTATGGTCGCGGTCGCGGCCTACTCCTACATGTCAATGGTCCCCCTTATCCAACCCCCGATCATGAAACTCCTCACAACAGAAAAAGAACGGAAAATACGTATGAAGCAGTTGCGGCCGGTTTCGAGGCTCGAGAAGATTATCTACCCGATAGTGGCGACGATCGTCATTGTCCTACTCACACCTGCCGCCGCTCCTCTCATGGGTCTCTTCATGATCGGCAACCTTTTCCGGGAATGCGGCGTGGTCGAAAGGCTTCTTAAGACCTCACAGAATGAGCTTCTCAACATCGTCACCATCATCCTTGGCCTAGCCGTCGGCTCGACCATGAAGGCCGACGTCTTCCTGAAGCCCCAGCCGATCTTCATATTCTTCCTGGGACTTGTGGCGTTTGCCTTCTCGACCGTGGGCGGTATTCTCCTCGCAAAGATCATGAATCTCTTCCTCAAGGAAAAAATCAATCCTCTTATAGGCTCCGCCGGTGTGTCCGCCGTTCCCATGGCGGCCCGGGTCTCTCAGAGGGTAGGCCAGGAGGCAGACCCGAAGAACCATCTTCTCATGCATGCTATGGGGCCAAATGTCGCGGGAGTCATCGGAACCGCAGTGGCCGCAGGCATGTTTCTTTCCCTGTTGAAGCATTAGAATACAGACCCGAGTAATCGACATAGGTAGACCTTCGCTGGCTTTCCCTTGAGGGGGACCGGGGCTTCGAAAAGTTTGCCGTTAAGACTGATGGTCCTGTCCTTGGCCACTTTTCGTTTGGCCACCCTTCGGAAATAGTCGGACAGATTTCCGGGGGGCGGACCACAGGCGTTCCGATAGCGTTTGACCCAGCGTCTTGTGATCGTCCGACTCAGGCGGGTCCGAGTGGAAAAGGGGATCTGCCACTTCCGGGCGCACTTTTCCCGAATCAGCCGCTCCTGGTCACCCGGCTGAAGCCGTATGGCCCCCACCAGATCGTGGATAACACTGTAGCGAAAGACGGCGACCTGTTTTTTCAGCCCTTCCTCCATGTCCTTTACCTCCAAGGTCGGGTTTTCAAGCCACTTACCCCGAAGGGGCGGCCTTGAAAACGACACTCTTCGGTAGGGTCGGATCAGGAGGAAAAGACTGATCCTTTAAATGGACCGACTCACCGCTATTTGGCCCAGGGTCAAGAGTCGGTCGAAGCCTTCCAGGAGACGGCCTAAATAATCTGGACCTAAATAAGCCCAGACCCGCCGCACCGAGGCCCAGAGCCAGTGACCGCCCCGGTTCTTAAACAGACCCATGATCCGTCGCTCCAAACTGGTCCGAATCTCTCCTATCGGGTGCTGGAGGCGAGGGAAATATCCCACTGGCCTGGTCCTGAGCACTGTCTAAGATGATATTCTAGCTCGTAAAAGAAGGTGAACTTCCGTTAGTAAGGGATCATTGCCCCCATTGACTCCAAGGGCGAGCCGCGATGACCGTGGGTCAAGGCAGGATCGGTTTACCGATGTCGCCAGCGGAGAGTCAGAGCCGTTAACCACGATGTCCTGATTGTCGCCGCCCAGGTCCGAGGCGGGCCAGGCGGGCAGGGCAGGGCGCGAGACCGCGGGTTAAGCGCCGTGTTGATGCAATTTCATTATGGCCTGAGCCGCCGCGGTCAGACCGGCCGTGAGTTCGTCCGATTCAAAGCCCGGTCGCCAGGAAGGTCCCCAGAGTTCATCGGATACGACCAGCAGTCCGGCCCAGACCAGACGGCGGAAACGAGCCACGGTCATCAGGGCCGAAGTTTCCATGTCCACGGCCAGGAGGCCGGCGGCGGCATGTTTTTGAATAACGGCTTTTGTTTCCCGGTACGGCGCGTCCGTGGTCCAGACCGGGCCCGCGGTGTATCGGCCGCCCAGCGACTCCAGGGCCGAGGCCAGCCTGGACTTCAGTTCCTCGTCCGGCCGGGCCTGACCGTCGGCCAAGGGATAATGGGCGGACGTGCCTTCTTCGGACAGGGCCGCGTCCGGCAACACGATGTCACCCCAACGCAGGCGCTCCTGCAAGGAGCCGCACCAGCCCAGGGAAATAAAACTCGAAACGCCCCGGCGAAAAAGTATCTCCATGACCATGGCCGCCTGGGGGGCGCCGATCATCGGCCCGGCCAGGACAAGGTCCGGCCAGAAGGTCACGCTGGTCATGCCGCCCAGGAGGGGCTTCATCTCCCGGCCGCCCCCCTTGAGCGAGCGGATTATCTTCAATTCCTGGCGAGTGAAGGCCAGCACGGCCAGCCGGGGGTACGGCTCATTGCCTTCACTAGAGGAGGCCTGTAAGAAGAAATCGTCGCGCATTGATTAAAAAGGCTCTTGAAAGAGGTCGAATTGTTCTTGGCCGGCCGGGTTAAAGCTGACGAATTGATGGAATGGTCCGGTCATATTCAGTTGGCCAACGGTGACGGGCCGAGTGACTACCCGGCCCGTCACCGGGACGGTTCGCGACATTATTATGGAAAAGACCCTTGGGTCTGTTTTAAAAGGTTTGCCGGTTATTTTTCGGCTTGGGCCAGAAAATGGATGGCCTGGGCCCACTGCACGAACTTGCTGGTGGCCAGGTCAGAAATGGTCTTGATGTTGAAGGCGGTTTTGAGTTTTTCGGCGTCACCGTCACTGACTCCCTGCAGGGCTGAAACAGGGGCCTGGCAGATTTCCTTCAGGCTCTTGCCCTCCCAGGCTTTGTCCAGAACATTGGCCAGGCTTTCATTCACGGGCATGGCGTCTCCTCCTTTTCGGGTGAATTTTTAATGGAGCGATAGTAGACTTGGCGGGCCGGGCGTGTCAAGGCCGCCTTCCGGGGAGATCGCCGAACACGAGGCGGATGATCAGGCTCGGCGGCCAGTATTGCATTACCTGATGATCTAGGCTAAATTGCCTCCCGTTGATCGAAAAGGCGCCGCCGTTAAGGTTATGCCCTTCCTGGGCGGCCGCTTTGCTCCTGCCCGGCCCGGGTGGCGGAATTGGTAGACGCAAGGGACTTAAAATCCCTTGGGGCCAAGCCCCGTGCGGGTTCGATTCCCGCCCCGGGCACCAGGAAGAACAACGAGTTATCTTACTAATCCGTTCCCGCGTCCAAAACCCGTTTCATCGCAGGTAACACATAGGTAACAAGCGGACGAAAGTCGGCCCCGTTTTTCCCTCGATCAGAAATCCGCTCTGCCGGGTACATGCTCCTTTCACCCGGCCCGTCTTTCTTCTGCCAGGCCATGAGGCCAGCCGGGTAATCGTCTGGTCCGTCGCCAGGGTCCGGGCCCGGGCGTGGTCAGGGGTCAGGTTCACGCCGAGGCAGGCGCACCGCCCAGCCAGGGGGGAGGGAGGGGACCGGTTTCGGGAGTCCCACGGATGCGCTATAGGTACCTATCGCGTCCGCGCACACGGAGGTATGAGAAAATCACGGACGAAAGGCCATTTATTCACATCGCCCTTCTCTTTCCTGCCTTGATCGGCTTCGCAGGATGGCCTAGGAGCCGCGATCTCTGGCCGGGGCAGGGTAAGGGGGATAACCTTGCTCTCGAAGCGGTACTAGGCGGTCCTGGAAAGCCCCTCGCCCGATTCGTCCACTTTTTAAACCTCTCCAGGCAAAAGGAAATCGCTCTTTCCCCTGCCAGGGCCGGGCATTTCTGATACCACGCAGGCACCGTCAAATAAATGACGTTATCAGCAGAAAATGACCATCAGAATTGCGTTAAGTGCAATCTCAGACTTTTGTATTGCTGAAAATGCAGATTTAGGAGAGTGTTGCAAAAGTGTTGCATTTTGAGGGGGAAGGGTGCGGCATGAGCATCGGGTGCGGTCAGGCTACGGCCTTCAACCGTTTCTCCAGTTCGGCCACGTATTTCAGCAGCAGGCTTTCCACCACGCGGGCCGCGTATTCCCTGCCCGGGCAGAAAAAGACGGGCAGCTTGTAACGGACGCTGAAGGCCAGCAGGCTTTGGACCACGGCCTTGGGGTTCATCTCGCTCCTGTAATGGCCGTCCGCGAGGGTCTTCAGGTCGGCCTCGAGTACCAAGGCGAAGTAATCCAGACCCCTGCCTCGGGACAGTTCTCGCTCGAAGCGGTCCCTTTGCCCGTTCTTGATGCAACCCACTAGGTCATCAGGCGACTTCCGCTCCACGGCCAGGAAAGATTCAAGACCTTTGATCGAGTAATCCCACGTTGTCAGGGTTCCACGCTCCACGGGCAAGGAGAAGGAAAGCGGGTCCTGCTCGCGGGTGTCAATGACGATGGTCGGGGTCATGCCCTTCCTCTGCCGGGGCGGGGGCCAACCGGGCCAGGACCTCGTGAGCCACTAGGTCATAGGCCTCGGGGGAAAAGAGAACGGGGTCCCCGTCATCTATCCGGTCCCACCCGACAAGACGGGTAAGGGCCGGTTTCAAGGTCGCCCAGGCCTCGGCTTCGTCAATTCTGTTCCTGCTCAGCACGGACGCATCGTCCAGAAGTTCCTTCAAACTGGGCTCCAGAAGAGTCAGGTCGACAAGGGTGAATCTGGTCATACCACTTGCCGGCTGAAAATCTTCCGGTTGACCATCGTCCGGCAGGTTACCAGCCAAATTGCCGGACTTGCACTTCACACTTATACCCCCGTGCCTAGGAGAAACCGGGCTTCGCGGTAAAGGTCCCCGAATTTCTCTTTGACCCAGGCCTGCCGCGTGAGCCAGTCGAGGTAAGACCCCGGCAGGGTGTTCAGGGGCTGGCCGGCGTATTTTCCCCACGGCATACGCTGCGCGGGAACAAGACCGGGCTCGCCCTGCTGCGCCAGACGGCCGATGATCTGGACGGATTCGGCTTGGCTCCAGCCACGAGCGGTCAGGGCTTCCAAGACGATGGCTTCGAGTCGGTTCATGCCGCCTAGACCTCGAACGGAAAGTCAAACAACTTGTTCCTGCCCGGGTCCAACAACGGGCACCGGGCCGGGTCCAGGGACCGGGGAAAGCCAGCCCAAAGGCACCTTGGCTTTAGGTTGATCACGAATCGAAGGTGACAACGGCCGCAGTCGCCGGGATGAAGCTCGGGGTCGCGTGTGAATCGCCAGGCCGGCGGGGGTTCCTGGGGTTCAGGGGTCCCAGCAGTATCCGGGGTCGGCGCGGTCAAGGCCGCGACAATCTCCGCCTTGTGTTGCTTGGCCAGCCTGACCACTTCTTCGGCCTGCTCGCGGTTGAGCCGGGCCAGTCCGGTTATTTTCAACCGGCCGACTTCCGTCAGGCGGGCCGTAATTCCAAGGTCATTCAGTTTGGCCAGGGCGGTCATGGAATTCCCTCCAGCACGGTGACGCAAGTCTTCCTGTTTTTAGGCAATTAAAGCTCAATTTCATCCGGCCACCCGGTTTCATCGTAATCATGGTCTAAAGAATTTGCCCCCAAAGAAGCGTCATCAGCGTCATCAGCGTCATCGGCCGTGAAATCATTGAACTTTTCGGATGACGTTTCCCCATACGAAGCGTCACCCCTAACTGATTGATTTTCCTCAAAGGCGTCGCTGTGTACGCTGTGTGCGCTGGTTTGCAGCCATATTTTTATGACCCGCCCGCTCTTGCTTCGAGTCCCCAGTTCAACATCAACCCCCAAATTGCGTAAAAACGTCGCGCCTCTCGTCAACCTGCTGGAAAGAACATGCGGGGCCTTCGGCCAGGCCTTGGAGTTGACAACCTGCGGACTGGTAGTATCAGTCAAGGCAGACAACAAGTCCGTAGCCGTTCCCTGCCATTCTGACCTATCGGCCATGAATGCCCGAACCACCGAAGCCACGACATCGGCGTCTATGCTCAGTTCAACTATCTGCCGGCGATTTTTGTAATATGCCCGTATAAAGTCGCCTGGGTCTCATGGGAGGGAAGGTTCGGCCGCTGTAACCCATTCCGCAAAATCCGCCATACGTGGTAGATTATTGAGGCGAACATTCGCTATGTTCCGCAAAGCGCAGGCCGCAGCGTCCGGCAGGTCAGGCAAAATTAAGGGGACTGCCTTTTTAAATTCGCCCCATATTTCTTTTTCGGTCCGACGTTTTGAATTCTGAATGAACGGTAGGTGGACTAAAATCGCCCGATCAGCCAGGTCATGCCGAGTAGCAAGTGAATCGATGCCGTTGAAGATCAGGGGGCGCTTGACGTCCAGGATAATCTCGTTTCGATCAGAATATAATTCTCGTGTGGCCAAGGCGCCCCCGGTCGCCAAGCGGCAAAAACCATCGGAAAGCCATGGGTGAACGCTTGAAATATTATCGTAAGACGTGATCCATGAATTTGAAGCGCCGATAATTAAGTCCTGTTCGTTCCGGGGGATGGTCCGCAAACCGCCGGCGGACGGGTCTATGATTTCCTTAAGGATGCGGGCGGCGGTAGATTTTCCCGAACCTTGTTCTCCTTGGAGAACCAAAATTGGGTATGGCCCCTCGGGTTGTAGTGCTCCCACAAGCCACGACACGAGTAGGACAAAAGTCTCGTCCCCAAGGTTCGTCAGATTTCTGAAGGCCGTGAACCCGGTTCCGGGTCGAGATATCGGGGTGGGGAGAGGCAGCAGACCCGCCGGCCGGGTGAATTTAACGGGAGGGTCGCGGACAATCCGCCAACCGCTCGGCGTTATCTCGACCGCTTCCCATTTTTCATTGGCCAGATCAAAAAAGAGTGCATCATCGCGATTCGTTCCCACCCGTACGTAATTTTTTTCCCTTGTGCCGTCGTAGCGCGCTTTTGCTTCGACCACATTCAAACAGTCCTGTAGAATCTGATTACCCGGAGCCTTCCCGGTGGTTTGATAAAACCGCCGAGACAGCCAACCACGAAAGCCTCGGCTCCGGACCGGCCAGTTCTCCCGATGATCTCCGACCGGGAAGGTGGCAAAGGCCTGGTCATCGGGTGAGTGGAACAGTTCGGCCTCATCGGCCAAGGTCATCAAGATTTCCGCCTGGGTAGGGCCGTCGCGTCCAGTAGATTGCTCCGTTGTTGAATTTATTGACTCGTCAAACGGTCAGGGCTCGAACCGCGCCTGTTCCCGGACGCTCTCAGCCGTCCTGGCTTCAGCCAGGCCGTCCGCGAGGTCCCATCCCTGCGGCCAGCCGCCTTCAGGTTCGGATAAGATCAATCGCTCAACGGACACCGCACCGGCCTCGCGAACCAGGCGGGCCACGGTCCGGCCGTAGGCTTCACCTGGCTCATCGGCGTCCGGACTTACCACCACGCGCCGGCCGGCCAAGGGCCGCCAGTCCGCTTTTTCGGCCGCCTTACATCCGCCCGGACTTGTCACGGCAACAAACCCCGGAAACAGCGTCATTGCAGCGTCACAGGCCTTTTCGCCCTCCGTTATAAAGATCGGTGCATCCGGCCGGGCCGCCAGCCGGTTCAGCCCATAAAGGGGCCTTGGGGTCGGGTGGTGCTTCCACGCCCAGGAAACCGCGCCATTCTTATTTTTCCACAACGTCAATGGTCTGATTTCCTTCCCTGAAGGGGTTTCCCATCGGCAAACAAAGAACATCGGCCGGCCCTCGGGGTCACGATAAATCCATGTTTTATCGGGCCGCCCAAGGTCAGGGTGGGGGTCGGCCTTTAGAGTCCCCGTTGTATTGGCGTGATCAAACGTCCGGTGTTCACCCCGGAAGGTGTGTCATCGCTGGATATCTTGGCGTTCCGGGTCCGGCCGCCGTTATCAAGACCAAGCTCTGTCGCAAGCCGCCGGGCCGATTCACCTTGGGAGAGGCCGTGAAGGTAGGCGTAGAGCGAGATTAAGTCACCACCTCTGTCATTGGTGGCAAAATCGGCCCAGGTCCCACGGTCCAAATTCACCCTGAATGAGCCGGGCGTCCTGTCGGCGCGGGTGAGGTTTCGTGCGGAAAACTCGCGGCCTTCGATTCGACCGTCCGGAAGCCATGCCGGCAAGAGGGTTACAGCCTGGGACAGGGCTATATCGTTAACAGTTTGGAAAAGTGTCAACGCCTGCATGACAGGTCATGTCCCGAATCCGAAGTTGATCGGCGCCGCGATTCGTCCGACCAATTAAGCAAATCCTGAACAAAATAAAACACTCGTCGGCCATGTTTTCGATACATCGGCCCCCTACCAAATACCCGCATCTTTTCAAGGGTTCTCGGAGATAACCCAAGCAGTTTTGCGGCATCGGTTTGATTCAAAAAATCGTTGTTCATTTTTTATCTCCTATTCTGGCAAGGCGCTCGTTTCTTACGGCAAATATAGCGCGATGCAGCAAAACAAAACAACTTAAATAGTTGATATAACAGGTATTTTACACTGGACAAAACGTCCGCGGAAAAATACCGAGAATAATTATAGGGAATATAGATCGCAGCAGATTTATTGAGGAAAAAACAGAAATGGTTACGAAAAATTCACGAAGGTCAAATCGAAAAGATGTTCGAGTTTTTGTCGAAACGGGTTTTTCTTAAATTCCTGGATGAAGGTTTTTATATTTCCTTCGCCGCCGCGTTTTAAGGCTCGCAAGGACGAAGCGAAACCATTCTCGATTAAATATTCATGTAAATATCGGATAATGTCGGCGTCAGTAGCCGACGTTTGTTTTTCGATAAAGTAGTAACAACATGTGATGAAGTTCTTTAGATCGGGTTTCTCTTTTTCGATTAAAGAAGCCACAGGAACAAACTTTGTTGCAGTGTTATCCATGCTTCTAAAAAGAAACCGTCCTTATGCAAATCAGTTATCGCGCGATTTCTTTTGTCTCGCTTGCGCTTTTCCCGCTTGCACGCCGCGTCTTTCGATTTTCTTGTTGTTTCTTTTTCCGCCTGAAGTTTTTTCTCCTCTTCCAACAAACCTTCAAAAAAATTGCGGATAAAATCCCCGAGTTGGGGAGAAAGGACGATCTCGTTTTTCATGTCGCGCCTCCCGTTTGGCACACCCGGTGTTTTTCCGGGGGAAGGCCGGTCCCGCTGGGGGCGGGACCTTGTCGGGCCGCGAACCCTATCCCCCGAAAGCAAGATCAGGCCTGGGACCAGTCAGGCAATAAAGGAAAGTCCTCCGGGGCCAGCTTGTGAACGGCCTCGATGATCCGGACGGCGGCGGCAAGTGACGCGAGAGCCTCTTCCAAGTCCACCCGGGCCAGGCGGCCATAGTCGCCCTTATTACGGGTTCTAACCAGGAAATTATAGTCCACGCCGATTTCCTCCGGCCACGTGCCGGGGTGGACCAAATCCTTATGCACGGCGCTAAGCACGGCGGAGTGTTTGGTGAAATACCTTTCCTGCCCGGCAAACCAGGCCGACACGGCATAAAAGGCTCCATAATAGGCGCGGGAGGCCGCTGCATCAGGGTCTTCGGTGACGTTCCTTCGGGCGGTGGCCAAGGCCGATAATGCCCGCTCCCAAAAGGCCTGGGCTTCCTGGTTCATACTCGGACCCCTTCTTGCCGGGCGTTTCGATACACCGCCCAAAGCCCGGCTTCATACTCCCGCACGTCAACCGGGTAAGCGTCTATCGGGCGGAAGCCGACTTCAGGTTGCAAGGAATAAAGCGTCCTGATGACATTCCTGGTATCCGCGACCTCGTTAACAGGCCCTCTGAGCAGAACTATTACATCTATGTCACTATCAGGCTGAGCTTCACCTCGGGCTTCGCTGCCGTAGAGGACCACGCCTTGCAGGCGGTCGCCGAAGGCCTCGGACAAAAGCTCCTTGACCCTTCTGAGGAATGCGTCTCGGTCCATCGTCATCACCTCGGCCTGAAAGGCACCACTTTGGATTTTACAGGCTGCCGCATGGCCTCGTCAATTCGGCGTGCAACCTCGTCAGCAGCAGCCCGGAGCGGGTCAAGATCAAGATGGGCATATCTTTGGGTAGTAGCCGCCTGGGTATGGCCCAGTAGTTTGCCGATCAAAGGCAACCCCATGTTGGCGGCGGCGGCCACGCTGGCGAAGCTATGACGCAGATCGTGTATTCTCACGTCGGATAATCCGGTCCTGGTCCTTATCCTTTCCCAAACGTGATGAATATCCACAAAGTATAAACCTTCTTTCAACCCTGGACAGACGTATGGATTCCCGGCCAGTCGAGGGGCATTAGACAAGGCTTCCAGGGCCGGCCCGGAAAGGGGAATTATCTTGGCCCCGGTCTTGGAGTCAGGCAGGTCCAGGGCGCCGCGTTCCAGGTTTACGTAGTTCCACTTGAGGGTCATGATCTCGGAAAGCCTGGCCCCGGTGAAAAGCAGAAGCCGGAGCATCAGCAGGGCCGAAGGGTGTTCCGTCTTTTCGGCTTCCTGCAAGGCCTGGCCTACACGGGCCAATTCCTCGCCGCTCAAAAAACGGGTGCGTTTGTTTTCCTTAAACCTGGTGATACCCTTGACCGGGTTGACGTTATCCGGCCGCAAGCCCCAAAGGACAGCCTGGGAGAACATCTTGCTCAATACAGCCAGGGTGCGGTTGGCCTGAATCGGGGTATTCCGCACGTCGTGATGAAGGCGGGCCACGTCGGCCCGGGTGACGCCGGCGATCTTGTGACGGCCCAGGGCCGGGACAATGAAACGCTCGATCAATTGACGGTCCCTGAAGACGCTGAAGGGCTTCTTATGCGGTTCGGCGTATTCGTGTATGTACCTTTCGGCCAGGTCGGCCACGGTCAGGGCCTTGCGCCGTTCCTGTTTGTCTTCGGCCGGGTCCTGGCCCTTGGCCACGTCGGCCAGGGTTTGACGGGCCAGGCGGCGGGCTTCTTCAACGGTGAGGCGGCCATATTCACCCAGGGTTATTTTGCGGAGTCGGCCTTGGCGGTTTCGATACATGAGAATAAATACCTTGCGGCCGGAAGGCCAGAGGCGCAGGCCGAAACCTTTAACCTGGTCGTCCCAAAGCGTGACTTCCTGCGCAGCCGGCTTGAGGGTGTCTATCATGCGTTTGGTCAATTTGGCCATGGTCGTTTCCTCCGGGTTCGGTTCGCAGGTAACACATAGGTAACAGCAGGTAACAAACTCAAGGGTATTATGGCGTATCGCGTAGTAGAATGTCAAGTTATAACTTGTTGAAATTTCAAAGGCAGTAAAAGCAGAGCGAGGACAGGCGCATAAGCTGAAAGGGACTTAAAATCCCTTGGGGCCAAGCCCCGTGCGGGTTCGATTCCCGCCCCGGGCACCAGGAATTTATTATTCAGGCCAATTATTAGGGAAGTCATCCAGGGCCAGCCTGTGCACGGCCTCGATGATCTGGGCCGCGGCGGCCAGAGCTTCCCGGGCTTCCTCTTAGGAAATGATTTCCGTTATGATGTAATCGCCGATGTTTCGCGCTCGAAGCAGTTTGGAAAAATCCCTTCCCAACTCGGGCGGCCATAATCCCGGTTTGACCAATTCCATGTGGACGGCCGCTTCGATCGCGGCGTGTTTTTAAAGGTCTGGCCCCGCTCGGCGAACAGGGCCGAGACGGCATAAAAGGCCGCATAATAAGCACGCGAAACAGCACCACCAGGGTATTTAGCCAAATCATCTTGGGCGTTGGCCAGAGCCGATAAGGCCCTTTTCCAATAGGCTTGGCTTACTTCCTTCACACCCGTATCCCTTCCCGTCGGGCATTGCGAAAAAAGGTCAGTTCGCCGGCTTCATAGGCGGCAACGTCCATGGGGTAAGCTTCCAGCTGCCGGCAGTTCTCGACCTCAAGTTGAAGTTCATATAGCGCGTCAACTATCCTCCAGCGGTCATGCC
Organism: Thermodesulfobacteriota bacterium; assembly: GCA_040755515.1. Lineage (GTDB taxonomy): Bacteria > Desulfobacterota > Desulfarculia > Adiutricales > JAGVGV01 > JBFMAW01. Next base: position 16,647 of record JBFMAW010000047.1, read on the forward strand.
AATCCACCGGGCCGCTCAAGAGCACCAGGAGATCAATGTCACTGTCGGGTTGAGCTTCGCCTCGGGCTTCGCTGCCGTAAAGGACCACGCCTTGCAGGCGGTCCCCGAAGGCTTCGGCCAGAAGCGCTCTGACCTTTTTCAGGAATTGTTCCCGGTCCATGTCAATTCCTCAGCTTGATCGGAATCAACCTGAAATTATTCTATCGATTATCTCATGGCTTCGTCAATCCGCCGGATTACTTCATCGGCGCAGCCTCGATATGATTCGAGGTTGACAGGCATAGTTACGAAAGAATACTATTTACTCAATCGGTCAACCCACAGGAAACGATTGCTGGTAAGACCGGCAGCTCCCGAGATTCCGCGGGCAAGGGTCAACCGGGCCGTGGATGTCGCCGGGAAGGAAAGATCACTTAAGTCAACGCGACAGGCGAATTGCCGAACCTGAGATGTTCAATTGATGGCCGCAAGAAGGGAAAAGATACACGTCTTCGTCGTATCTGACGGCACGGGACTGACCGCGGAACGAGTGATTCGGGCCGTGCTGATTCAGTTTTCCGCCCGGGTGAAGCCGATCGTGCAGCTATTCAGTCACGTGAGAAGCGTTCAGCACCTGGAAGACATCGTAGCCGAGGCCCGGGAAAAAGACGCCATTTTGATTTACTCTTTCGTATCTCAACCTCTCCGGAAGATCATGGCGGGATCTAGTTCCCTGAGCGGCCTGGAAACGATTGATCTGCTGGGACCGCTCCTGGAGCGGATGATCAAGCGCTTTCAAACGGCCCCGGAGATGCGGCCGGGAATGCTGAACCATCACAAAGCAGAATCGTTTCGACAGGCCGCCTGCCTTGATTTTACTCTGGACCACGACGACGGCCACGGACAGGAAACTCTTGGACAGGCCGATATAATCATCCTGGGCGCGTCCCGCACCTCCAAAACCCCCACCAGCCTGTACCTGGCCTGCAATTACAATCTCAAGGTGGCCAACATCCCCATCATCCTGGACCTGCCGCCGCCGTCCAAGCTTTTCAGTCTTAAAAGACCACGCCGGTTCGGATTGACCATTGATCCGGTTCGTCTGAACTCGATACGCCGCCGCCGTTACGCCGGAGTGAACGTATCAGGCTACTCGGAGTTGGAAGCGATCAGGCGGGAGTTGGAGTACGCCGATCGAATATACCAGCGGCTTAAGGGCGTCAAGGTTATCGATGTGACCGACAACACCATCGAGGAAACGGCCAACCTGATCATGAAGGGTTGACGGACCAAGCCAGGGGGCGCGCCGCCAAGAGTATCGGCCAAGGCGAGGAACGGCGTCGGGATGATTTGAGAAGGTGATCTGAAACGAATATCGGTGGGTGAACTTTCGTTATTTACATTTAAGACCGACCTGGCCGCGCGTTTTCTGGACACTCATTTCATTTATACGCCTACGCCCAGGTTCGGAGCATTACCCTATCCGCTTCAACGGTTTTTCCGGAGGGACGGCGTTTGCGCTGAAGAGAAATGATGGACCTTATCCTGCCTCGTTCGAGTTCTTATTGAGATAATTCGATTTTTATATTTCCTGATTAGAGCGACAACGGTTGTTATCCATTCAGACGCGGAGCCCCATGAATGCGGTCGGAACCGAGGCAGGGAAATCCTCGATCAACCGATCACGGGCGGCCAAGCCTGGCGGGCTGGCTCGAAACGTCAGGGCCGACACCGGTGTGGAGCCACTTGACAAATAGGCTTAAGGTGTTTAAATTTAAATAAAAGAATCAACTGGAGCTGAGGGGTTCACAGCCGAAATATTAAAGTTTTAAACCAGAGTCGCGAGCAACCATAAATTTGTCACCTGGGTTATTCTTTGATAGGGGGGTAGAGAGACCTATGATGACAGATTTCGGTTATAAGACTCAAAACGGCGTTAGAGCCATCCGCCGCTGGGTCATTCCCTATGTTAACTCCCGTCTCCACACAGATGAATTCAGGCCGGTGTTGTGCTACTTGTACACAGACTGGAAATGCAACATCGATTGCTACTACTGCTTCCAGTTCGACAACACCCGGCCGGGCATGGCCCTGGAAACCGCCCGGAGCGCCATAGATTGGCTCTGGAGCCTCGGATGCCGGGTTATACCGCTCATGGGCGGCGAACCATTAATCCGCAAGGAATTCGTTCTGGAAGTGATCCGTTACGGCGCGGACAAGGGCTTTTTCATGTATCTGCCCACCAATGGATATCTGCTGGACAAAAGCTTCATTGATGAAGTGGGGCAGGCCGGCGTGGCGGCCATTAATCTGGCCGTGGATTGCGTCGCCCCCCGCAAGGGCCTGCCCAAGGCCCTGCTGAACATCGAACCTCAATTCCGCTACCTGGTCGAGCGTCAGAAAAAATACGGTTATATCCTGTTCTTCAACATCAACATCTGCTCCAATAATATCAAAGACGTTAAATTATTGACTGAAATCGCCCATCAGAACCAGATTGGAACGGATTACCATTTGAATGAACCTCCACAGGATTTCGTCGTTCTCGAACACTATAAGCACCGGGATGACGGCCTTCATATCGGTCCGGATCAGCACGAGGAAGTGGACGAACTGCTGGACTGGCTGATCGAGAAGCATCGCCAAGGATGGCCCATGGTCAATTCCATTGCCCATCTCGAGGGTTTCAAAGAAAGGATGCGCGGCCGCATCAGGAATTGGGACTGCCGGGCCGGACACAACGGCGCTCTCATCCGACCGGATGGAACCTTGTCACCCTGCTTTGATCTGATCTGCTATGACCACGACTGGGGGCGCATTTGGGCGCCCAAATTCGTCGAGGAGGAATTGCGGGAACTGAAAAAGAAGTGCGTGACGCTCTGTTCCTCGACTTGTTTCTACACCATGGGTTATTACTATCAAGGCTGGGCTCTGCCCGAATGGGTGCGCAAGCATACCCGGGTAGGTTGAAGACCGGTTGGTGCGCCTCGGGTTTGACCGAAAGGAGGGAGGCAGCCCCCAGAAATTGATATTCAGACGAACTGGTGGTATAGGATTGGTCAGGGCCGAGGCGCGGCCATATGAACATGAAACTCGGGACCGGATAGCGAGAAGACGATTTGCCGATTTATGAATACGAACATCTGGAGACGCCCTGCGCCCTAGGCCGGATTTTCGAAGTCGAACAAGTGATCAGGGACTGGCCTTTGACCAAGTGTCCGGATTGTGGCGGCCCGGTGCGGCGGCTGCTTCAGGCCGCCTATATCAAAAAGAAAAAGACCAACGCCGAACTTCGCGACCTGGGCTTCACCAAGTTGGTTCGCGTGGATGACGGGATCTTCGAGAACGTGACCGCCCGCGAGGGTGAAAGCCGAATCGTGGATCGCCGCAACCCCGAGACTTTCCCCCACCTGGAGAAAATCATCAAGGATTGAGCCGCTCGGCCCGGCCTTCAGCCGTCCCGGCTTCGAGCCGTTTCGGAGCAAATTTCCTACTCGAAAACAGCCCTCAACCAGCGGGTTCCGACCACTGGCGGCTGGCGAATCAATATGTCATATTAGCCGGGACTTATCAGCCCGGATGGGAGGAGGCTCGACCGGCGGTCATGGCAGGCATGGAAGAGTTCGTGGCTAAAATAATGGCGATTCAAAGCCAGCAGCGGGAGAGGTCTTTCACGCTTCAGGACCTGAAGGAGATAGCCCTCGATCTGGGAATGTCCGAAGAGGATTGGGAGAAAGTTTTACAGACCCTGGAAGATCACTTGATCCGAGGCCAGGGCTACCTGAACCATCGTCTCTGGCAAGAAGCGGCCGCGGAATTTCAACAGGCTCTGGTTTTGAATCGCGATCATTTTGAAGCCTGCTTCGGTCTGGCCACGGCCCTCAAAAACCTCTGGTTGGAAAAAGGAGACGAAAATAACCGCGCTGAAGCCCTGGCTCTGGCCACCAAATGCCTGCAAACCAACCCGAGGCATGAACCATCCTTGAGCCTGATCGGAGATCTGAGCGCCAAGGGTGAACGCATTCGAGGTCGTAAACGGGCCGTCAGAATTATCTTGGCCGGGGTGGTGGTTCTGTCACTCATGGTGATAGGCGGCCTATGGATTTTCAACTTCAACCCCGGCGGATACTTGAATCAACCCCAAATTGAAGGCCCGCCGGCAACCCCCTTCTCCGGGCCGGTCGAAACCCCGCCTGATCAAGCCGGAACCGGCCGGAGTGGAAGCGTGGTTTTCCGGGACGGCCTGGAAGTGCCGGTGCGTTACCTCAAGGACGACAAGGCCTCGGGCGTAGGCCTGAACGTGGAACGGTCCGCCTTTGATCGCTATCAAAAGGCTTACGCCTATCGCCTGAGCGCCGAATTGATCCCTGACAGGTTCGAAGTGGAAAAAGCCGTTCTCAAAATCGAACTCCTCGGCGCGGACGACCGGATCGTATCCTCGGAAATAAAGACCGTCCATGATGATTATCAGCCGGCGGCCCGGGCCGGCGATCTTATCCCGGTGGACTACCTGAGATACGCCCAAACCACCAATATCCCTGAATTGAAGGAAGCCAGGGTTTCGGTCAGTGTCTTGACCAGACAGCCCGCGCCGAAATCGTATGAACCGTCCGGGCGACTTGACCTTGAATGGGCGATGAAACCGGCTAACTACGACTTGCAGGCCTGGGAGAGATACAGCGCCGTCCGGCCGAGTTTATCGGCCGTCCGGAAAGACTTGAGCCATTCGCTGACCCTGGAACTCAAGAACACGGGCCGGTCGGCCATTCGGCAGTTGGAGATCGAAGTATCTTACCTGGACAAACACCAACGACCGCTCGGCTCCGAACGGCTCATCGCCAATCTTGAATCCTATCCCAGAATCAAAGTCGGACAGACGCGGGTGGTCAGTACGATCAGGACCATTAAAAACACCAGTCCGGAGGATTTCGGCGGGTACAAGCTCAGGGTGACCAGGATTGAATGAAAAAACCGGACGGGCTCTTCCTTCGAGCCCGTCCGGTCGGCCGACGAGTCGGCCCGCTGACGGCCAGGAGTTTGTCGTGACCGAGGCGATCGAAATACCCATCGAGGACAACCTGGACCTGCACACCTTTGCGCCGGATGAAACGGGTCTGGTCCTCGAAGAATACTTCTGGGCCTGCCGGAGGAAAGGACTCCTGGAAGTCCGGGTCATTCACGGTAAGGGCCGGGGCGTGCTGAAAGCCGGCGTGGAAGCTTTTCTAAGAAAATCTCCGGACGTGGAATCGTTCCACCCGGCGCCGCCGGAACAAGGTGGATGGGGAGCTGTAATCGTAAGGCTTAAGCCGCCGGTTTGAGTAAAACGGAGGACTGGCCGCCGGTTTTATTCTCCCAGAAAACTAACTTTAAACCAGATTGAGGCGAAAGCCAGCAGGGCTAAAATGGCCATCAGGAGGCCATCCCAAAAAGCCCGGCGCCTCAAGATTTCACCCGTGATCCTATTTATCACCTCGTCCTCGATCTCCCGGCGGATTTTGACTCTTTTGTAGAAAGCGTCGGCGGCGGCGAAAGCAAAGAACAGCGCGGCCAACACTTTGATAATGAAATTGAACATCGTTTCCCCACCGGTTCGGCTTTTGGCGGAATGGTCTCATTCAGGCCGGTGGTGCGGCCTTGGGACGATTTGTAACATGATACATCGGCTGAAGGCCAGTATTAAACTAAGGCTGGAATTGTCCTTACCAGGCTTTCCGGGGAGACATTGACCGGAGGAATACAACGGCGTAAAATTGTCTTGGTCGATCAACGGGTTTGATCAGACCAACCTGACAGCGGGAGGGAAGGGTGATGGTCCGCAAACTGGTGATTTACGCCATTCTCCTGGCCCTGGTGGGAGGAGTGGCTTATGGCTACCTGTCCTATGCCGTGGTGGCTTTGTACGAGCCGACGACGCCCAAGGTCACTTATCTTTTCCTGGTACCCAAACCCTATCGGGAAGCGGGCTTTTTCTATAACAATATTGATAAAAAAGAAATGGAGCAGGAATTGAAGCGGCTCAGGACCACCAACCAGCCCATCCCCTGGCATATGGACTATGACTGGGTGGTCAACAACTCGGTTTACCAGATCACCATGGACAACCGCTCCCTTTAGTGGAAGCAGGTGATCCCGATCCGCTGCCTCCGGCCGTCCTGGAACCGAGTTCTTGGTCTTTCGTCACCCCCCGCCCACCGTCGGGAGGCACGGAGCGGAAACTTGATCCGCCGGGTTTCCTCCTCTCAACTCGCCCTCAGAGTGGTACCAGAACCGGTTCTTTAAGGATCAGCCCCACCGCTGTTCTGGCCGTGGCCGCCAGCCGGGGATGGGTGTCGGCCAGGGCCGCCATCTGGCGGAGGTTGTCCGCGGCGCGGAAGACCAGCATGGCCATATCGCCCGGATCAAGACCATAAAGCCTGACGGCTTCCTCCCAGAGACCCAGTCTGGCCCAGGAATAAACAGCCAGGGCCGCTCTCAAGTTGAGTTTGGGCGTCCCGAACCCGGCGGCTTTAAGCCTTTGAACCGTTGGTTCGACGGCGGATTCCAGTTTGAACCAGGCGCCCAACAGTTCCGGCGGCAAGGGTCGGGCCGCCTCCTCTGATTCGATCTCCTTGTCCACCACGAAGGGAGCCACCGCTGACGCCAGTAGGGCGGGGTTGTCTTCGGGCCAGGCCCCGCTCCTGATGCCGGCCGCGATCAGGAGCGGATGGTCAAGCCTCAGTCTGGCGGCCCAGAGGCCATCAGGGGTCAATTCGCCAGCGAGGTTCACGAATTCCTCGCTTTTCAGGAATTCGAAATGGCGCAGGAACGATGTCCAAAGAAGATGACTCGATTGGGGGCCTGCGTCTTCAAAGCGGCGAAGCTGACCCAGAAGGTGGGCTATCCCGCCCTCGGACTCATCCAGGCACCGGCTCGCCAATTCACAGTCACGACAGGCCAGGCGGTCTTGTTCCTCCTTCAAGGTCTTCAACCGCGCCTCAAGTCCATTCATCTCCCCGGTCGAATCTCTTCGGGCCAGGTCGCGCGGATTCAACACCCTGGGATCGAGGCCGGCCGCGTCCCGGATCATTTTCATGGCTTCCTGGGGCTTGGTTTCCGGTCCTATGTCCAGACGGGTCGTGAGCAAGGAGGTTATCTTATTCAAGGGGTGCCATTTCCGCCGCACTCGGCCCTTTTTCAAGCCCAAGTCCGGCCTGACCTTGGCCGCCACTACTCCGGATTTTCCTCTCCTTTCTTTGAGTTCCAACACGCAGTATATCTGACCGTCGGCGCAGAGGAACAGCCGGCCGGCCTCCAACCCGAGTCTAAGGGCCGTCTCCCAGGTGGTTTTAGGCCTGGCCTGCTCGAGACGGATCGCTTCTTCCTCGAGTCTTTTCCGAGTTTGATACAGGACCGAGGCGTATTCCGGTCCCTGGCAGCGGCCTCCTTGCAACAGTCTGTCCAATTTGCGTCTGATGGCGGTTGTTTCTTCATCGAGGCTAAAGCGGCCTTGTAGAAAAGCGGCCAGGGACAGTTCCAAGAGATTTCTGATCTGTTCAGGGGGATGGGACTGGAGCAGATTGAGAGTCATGGAAAAATTGATCTGAATCCGGCTCGAGACCGGATCTGGTTCAGCCTGAAACAAGGCGTGAATAAGGAAGGGGTTTTGGAAGGGGCCGGGGACAACCAGGGCGAAGCCGATCCGGTCCATGCCGCGGCGGCCGGCGCGGCCGGTCATCTGTAAAAGTTCGGTGGCGGTTAGATCGGTGAACTCGCGGCCGTTGTACCGGTCGCTCTGGCAAAGCACCACGGTGCGGGCCGGAAAGTTGACGCCCGCGGCCACGGTCGAGGTGGAAAAGATGGCTTTTAGCAGGCCGGCCTGCATCAAGTTCTCCACCAGCAGCTTCCAATGGGGCATGTGGCCGGCGTGGTGGGCGGCCAGGCCCGGTCCGCGTATATATTTGAGATGAGCATGGCTTCTTAAGAAAGGATAGCGCTCCAGAAGTTGATTCAGGCGCTGTTCCCGGCGGTCGGCCAGAATAGCATCTGAACGACCCCAACACCTGGACAGGGCTTGGTCACAGTCGGCTCGAGATTTCAAGAAAAAGATGGCCGGCAGCAGATCGGCCTTTTCCAGGGCCGCGATAACGCGGCCGTAAGCCGGCGTCGATCGGCCCGGGCCAGGACCTCGCCGGGGATGGCGCTCCAGAAAATGCCGGACCTTGGGTGACAGCGACCGGCCTTTGGCCAGGGAATCCAATTCGCCGTCCGGGAAAAGGAAAAGAGGGTGAAGCGGCACGGGACGCTGGTGAGTAATAACGGTCGCGGTCCGGTTTTTTCTGATATGGGCCAACCAATCCGCTATCTCCCGGGCATTGGCAATAGTGGCTGAAAGAAGCAGCAGCCTGACCCGGGCCGGCAGATAGATGATAACCTCTTCCCAAACCACGCCTCTTTCCGGATCGCCCAGGTAATGGGCTTCATCCATGACCACCAGGTTCGTGGCCAGGTTCACTCCCTGGCTCATGGCGTCATAGAGTTGGTTGCGCAGGATTTCAGTCGTGCCCACGATCAGCGGTGCGTCCGGATTGACCTTGTGGTCTCCGGTCAGAAGGCCGACCAGGGGCGAGCCGAAGCGCTGACCGAATTCAAGGTACTTGGCGTTGGACAAGGCCTTGAGCGGCGAAGCGTACCAGGCCCGGCCGCCCTTGGCCAATACGTCGGCCATGGCTTCCACGGCGATATAGGTCTTGCCCGCGCCGGTGGGGGCCGCGACCACCACGTCGCCTTCGTTCAGCCGGGCCAGGGCTTGAACCTGGAAAGGATCGGGGCGGAACGGTCGCTCTTCCGGGACGCCGATCTCCCGCAGTATGGGTTTAAGTTGACTACTGATACGGGGGATGAAAGGCGACGCGGCGGGGCGACCCGTTGGAGACGCCCGGCCGTTCTTTTTTTTGACCCATGTTCTGGGGGGAGGTTGGCCTTTTTTCATTTCTATTAATTATAAATAAAACCGAATGCCGGCGCGGTGTCAAGAGCTTGGATTTTTCAAACCGGACCCAGACAGGGGAAATGTTGTCTCCACGCCTCCGAAATCTGAGTTGAACCTTATCTTTACCGAATCAATTGACAGGAGAAATGGAAATGATATGTTTTAGTCGATCCACGACGGATGCCATGATTTTAGCTCACCCGACCGACACCGTATTGGCGGAGACAGAAAATACGATCAATGACCGCGGACGCTGACGACATCGAGATCAAGACTCGGATAATGCCCGCGGAAGACGATTACAACGAGCACCAAGGAGTCTGAGGTGATAATCAAACGCAGCGTCTGCCCTCATGACTGCCCGGATACCTGCGGCCTGATAGTGGGCCTGGAAAACGGCCGGGTGGTTTCGGTCAAAGGCGACCCGGAACATCCTTTCACCCGTGGGGCCATATGCGTAAAGGTAAAGCACTATCCGGAAAAGGTCTACTCGCCCTGGCGGGTGCTGCATCCTTTACGCCGTATCGGTCCCAAGGGGGAGGGGCGGTTCAAGAGAATCTCCTGGGATGAGGCCCTGGACGAGATAGGCAGGCGATACCAGGATATAATATGCCGCTACGGCGCCGAAGCCATTTTGCCTTATTCGTATGCCGGGACCATGGGTCGGCTCAACTATCACGCCGGTCACGCCTTTTTCCATAAACTTGGCGCCAGCAGGCTGGATCGCACCATATGCAGCGCGGCCATCGAGGCTGGTTTCCGCGCCAGCTATGGCCCGATTCCGACCACGGACATAGAAAGCACCGTTGACTCGGACCTGATCATCATCTGGGGCAATAACACCGTCGCCACGAATATGCACGCCTGGCCGTTCTTCCTCGAAGCCCGCCGCCGGGGCGGACGGATAGTGGTCATTGATCCGTACGCCAACCAGACAGCCAAAATGGCGGACCGGCATCTTCGGATCAAACCCGGCGCCGACGCGGCCCTGGCCCTAAGCTTGATGAATGTCCTGATCCGGGAAGACCTGCTCGACCATGAGTTTATTGCCGCCCAGACCTTGGGTTTTAAAAGACTGGTGGAAAGAGTGGAGGAATATCCGCCCGGCCGGGTGGAATCCCTGACCGGCGTGCCGGCCGGAGAGATAATATCCCTGGCCCAGGACTACGGCCGGGCCAGGGCGCCTTATATAAGGATGGGCTGGGGGCCGGCCCGACAATTGAAGGGCGGCATGGCCGCACGGACCATTGCCCTGCTGCCGGCCCTGGTCGGAGCCCTGAATAAAAAGGGCGGCGGTCTTACCCGCGGCACGTCGCCGGGCTTTCATTTGAACCTGGAGGCGATCACCAGGGAGGACTTGGCCCCGGCCGGCGTACGTACGATCAACATGATCGAACTGGGCCGGGCACTGACCAATTTGAACGATCCGCCGGTCAAGGCCCTGCATGTTTACCACTCCAACCCGGCCGTGGTGGCCCCGGAATCGGCCCAGGTGTTGGCCGGTCTGGCCAGGGAAGACCTGTTCACCGTGGTGCATGAGCTGTTATTGACCGAAACCGCCTTGTACGCCGATCTGGTTCTCCCTTCAGCCAGTATGCTGGAAACGACCGATTTGTACGCGAGCTACGGTCATTATTATTTGCAGATGGCCCGGCCGGTGATCGAACCGCTGGGCGAAGCCAGATCCGCCTTGGAGGTTTTCCAGGCCCTGGCCGGAAGATTAGGATTTACCGAGGAATGTTTCCTGGCTTCGGCCGAGGAATTGATCTGGAAAATGCTGCCTGAATCTTCACCTTTCTTTGAAGGCATTACTTTCGATCGCCTGGCAGAAGGCCGGCCGGTACGTCTAAAGGTGCCGCCCAATCCGTTTTCCCTCGGCTTCAAGACGCCCTCGGGCAAGATTGAATTTTATTCCGAATCCCTGGCCCGGCAGGGTCTGGACCCCCTGCCCGAAGGTTCGCCCAGCGTGGACCTCCAGGGACAAGGCAAGTATCCGCTCCAGCTTATCACCCCGCCCCGCCTCCAGTTCCTCAATTCCAGCTTCAACGAAATTGACAGCCTGCGGGAAAAGGCCGGTCCGGCCGCGGCCATGATCCATCCTCGTGACGCCGGCTCGCGGGGCCTCGAAGATGGCCGAACGGTACGCGTCTATAACGACCGGGGTCATTTCCTGGTGAAGGCCCAGGTGACCGAAGATACTTCACCTGGATTGGTGGTGGTGGAAGGGCTGTACTGGCCGCGATTCATGAGCGGCGGACTGGGGATCAACCAGGTCACGAGCCAGTCCCTGACCGATATGGGTGGGTCCTGCGCCTTTCACTGCAACCTGGTGGAGGTGGAAAAGGCCTGACCTCCGGTCTATTTTTTATCCCACTCCATTGTTTCAAGGTCGTCCAGGTCCAGTTCATGGTCCTCGAGCGGCTTGGCAGCGGGCTTCGGCGAGGGTTTGGAGGAAGGTTGCGCCTTGAGTGCAGCGGCCGCCGCTGGTCGAGTCGCCTGGGAGGGTCGATCCACGATTGGGGCGCCTTGATCACCGGCCTGGCTTGGCTCCAAGATCATGGTCCCGGCCTCAGCCGCGTCCGGGACGGTCTCGGTTCTGGTCACGACCGTCCGTGAGGTCTGCTCCCGTTCGACTTTTTTATGGGTCTGGGGAGATGGGACCGCTTGCGGCCGGCCTGGGGACGGTTTTGCGGCCGGTGGAGCGGCGGCAGGTTTCTTGGCTGGAACCGCCTCCAAGGTTTTATCTTTTTGTTCGTGTTCCAGGACTAAGGTGTCAAGATCATCAAGATCGCCGGCTTCACCCTTCTGGTCTTTGATTGAAACGCCGGATTCAATAGGCGGCTCCGGTTTGCCGGTGGGAAGCGCTGGTTTGAAGACCTGGTCCGTGACGGTCCGTTCCATGATGAGAGTGCGGGCCTCGGCCGCGTCGGTCTGGGCAGGCGTCGCTTCGATCAAGGGCTGATCCTCTGTCCCGACAGCCGGCGCAAGGCTTTCCACCGGCGGGGTGAAATCCTCGATGGTCAGGAACCAATCGAAATTGTCCTGCCAGTCTGTCCGGGACAGTTGCTGGGGAAACAGGAGCGGGTTCAGGTAATGTCCGGTGCCCCATTCCTTCTGGAAATAGATGTAAACCTGCCTTTCCCTGCCCCGTAAACCAGCGGCCTTTTCCGCGATCCATTGGTCCAGGGGCATCAATTTCTCGTCCATCTCGGCCTCCGACAGCAAACATGATCATGGAAGATAATAACCGAGGCTGTCTTTAGGGTCAAATCCGGAAAGGGAGCCAGCCAGACCGGTTGGCGCGGCGTAACTATCGCCTGGGGTAATCCCTGATCCTGGACCAGGCCGCCGGCATGCCCACTGGGGGCGCGCGGGGTCGACGCCCCGCGCATGTTATTGAAAGTCGGTGAAAAGGCCGGCTGGGAGTCTAGGGGACGGACAGGGTCTGGCCTATTCTGAGTATCTGTTGGGAACTGAGATTGTTGACCTGCATGAGGTTGTGGGGGGATACGCGCAGTTTCTGGGCTACAACCCATATGGTGTCGCCAGGCTTGATCTGGTAGCTCTTGTTTCCGTCGCGCGAGGATTTTCTTTCAGATTTTTGGGAAGCGGTTTGGACCTCGGACCGCTTGCTCGTTTGGGTGGCCCCGGTTACCCGGCCTTTGACCTGGGAAGCCGAAGGCGGTCTGAATGTCCGGGCTCGGAATTGCTTGGCGGCCGGAGGCCGCTGGCTTATTTCTTTTTGTATCTGTTCCGGCAAAGAGGCCAAGGTCTGGGCTTCGGTTTCTTCGCTCTTGGCCTTCAGGTCTTCGCCGGCCGGGAGATTGGCCGTCTGGGCCTGTCTGATGATGGCTTCTTTCTGAGCTTGAGGCAGGGGCGCCGCGGCAGGTTCATCCAAGAACCGGCGCGCGCCGACGTATCTTTCCAGACGATAACGATCGAAGGCATCAGACTCCTGAACCCGTTCCCCGGGCAGGGGGCTGTGGATTATCTTGCCGGCGCCGGTATATAAGGCCACGTGCAAGGCCTGGCTGCCTTTGATGCGCCAGTAGAACACCAAATCCCCTGGCCGGAGATCGGATTTTTCCACTGGCGCGCCTGCTTCTAACTGGGCTTTTGGTGTGCCCGGCAGTTTGATCCCGTGGCGGGCGAAGACCCATTGGGTGAAGCCGGCGCTGTCAAAGCCGGTCTCGGCCGAACAGCCGCCCACGAGGAATGGTTTGCCGGTTTGGGTATAAGCCGTGGCCAGAATCGGTTGAGTCAGGTTGGTCGGGACGGTCTGGTCGGGATTGAAACGCCGAGCCAGTTCTTCTCCGGCCTTCATGGTGCAGGATTCTTGGATCAGGCCGGGAATGGTCAGGCCAGAGGCGAAAACAGGGGGGATAAAGTCATTGGTCGATTTGAGCGCCGCCGTTCTATAGACGCAACCGGAGGAGAAAAACATGATTGCGCCCGTCAGGATGATCAGCGGCAGCAGGCGGGTCACCAGGCCACTTGCGCCGGGCGGTGGCCATTTGAAATCATAACTGTCTATTCTCATTTTTCCACCCTCCCATGTCTGGTAAGCCAAGTATACGATCTCTAACATCAACCGGAAAATCGTGTCAAGCCCGTACTTAGTTCATGTAATACCTTAATACTTATGAAAAAAACTAACAATATTTTGCGGCATCCTGACTTAACACAACTAGATATGGTACGATAATTTTGGTGCGGCGAGCAGCAAGCCAATATTTTCACAAAAAAGTCGCCTCTTTCACCCAGGACGGCGCACCAATGACCACCAGCCTGTTTTCGGTCGGTTGAGTAATTACCGAAAAAACTGTATCACTATTGACATAATAGCCGGCCCGGCTTATAAAAAGAAAACTCGTGGCTCTAGGACCTGGCCATGTCCAGGGTCCCAAAATCAGGTGCGGCCGCCGCGGCCCGAGAAAAGCCAACCCATAAGAAAGGAAAGAGAACATGCGTACTGTCTTGAGAATCTTGATGCCGGTGTTGTTGTCGTTACTGCTCCTGGCCGGGTGGTCGTCGGCCCAAGACAAGGTGATCAAGATGTCCACCACCACCAGCACCCAGGACTCCGGCCTGCTGGATGTCCTCCTGCCCGAGTTGAAGAAAGACACCGGCATTGAAGTCAAGGTCGTGGCCAAAGGCACGGGTGCGTCCATAAAAGACGGCATGGACGGCAACGTGGACGTCATCTTCGTCCACGCCAAACAGCGCGAGGACGCCTTTGTAGCGGAAGGGTATGGAACTAAACGTTACGCCGTGATGCATAATGATTTTGTGCTGGTGGGTTCGGCCAAGGACCCGGCCAAGATCAAAGGACTCAAGAGCGCCACCGAGGCCTTGAAAAAGATCGCCCAGGCCAAAGCTGTTTTTGTGTCCCGGGGTGACGACAGTGGCACTCATACCATGGAACAGGCGCTCTGGGCCAAGACCGGCCTGCCCCTCGAGGAAAAAACGACCAAATTCGTGGAGAAAGGCAAGGAAAGGGAGATCAAGTTCAAACACCCGGCCGGCGATTGGTATAAATCCATCGGCCAGGGCATGGGCAAGACTTTGATTTTCGCCGACGAAAAACTAGGTTACACTCTAACCGACCGCGCGACTTTTTATCAAATGAAGTTCGGCAAAGACAAGCCAGTGGAACTGGTAATAGTGGTTGAAGGCGATCCGCTCCTCTTTAACCCGTACGGCGTCATCCCGGTCAACCCGAAGAAGCATCCCCACGCCAAGTACGATCTGGCCGAAAAGTTCTCCCAGTGGCTGGTTTCCGCGCGGGGTCAATCCCTGATCGCCAGGTATAAGGTCAGCGGCCAGCAGGTCTTCTTTCCGGACGCCATTCCGGACGCGAAATAGCTTCTTAACCGCCCGGCCGGCAAGGTTCTTCCTTTCCGGCCTTCAAGATGGACCCGAACCGAGGTCGGCCTGACCTGGACCCGGACCGATGGAAATGATATTTGACAGCTTCTGGTCGGCTTTGCGGCTGATGGCGGCCCTCGATCCCGAGCTGTCGTTCATCGTCTATGTTTCGGTCAAGGTCAGCCTGGTCTCGACGCTCCTGGCCGCGGTGCTGGGCGTGCCGGCCGGATTCATGATCGCCTTCAATGAGTTCAACGGCAAACGACTGGTCATCACCAGCCTGAACACTCTCCTGGCCGTGCCCACGGTAGTGGTGGGCCTTCTGGTCTACATCTTCATCTCCCGCCGAGGCGTGCTGGGCGCTCTCGATCTTTTATATACCCAGACCGCCATCGTGATCGGCCAGGTCATTCTGGTGCTGCCCATCGTGACCACCTTCACTATTGCCGCCATCAGCCGCATTGACGACCGGTATCGAAAGACCGCATTGACCTTGGGCGCCACCAGGCTGCAGACCGCGGCGGTCCTGGTCAGGGAGGCCCGGTTCGGTCTGATGGCCGCCCTGATGGCCGCCTTCGGCCGCGTCATAGCCGAAGTCGGGGTCAGCATGATGCTGGGCGGCAATATAAAAGACTTCACCCGGACCATGCCCACGGCCATGGCCTTGGAATACGACAAGGGCCAGTTTACCCTGGCCGTGGCCTTGGGCCTGGTTCTGTTGGCCATCAGCTTCCTGATGAACGCCGCCCTGGGCTATATCCAGGGGAGGGCTCGAGTCTGACGCTCTTCAGTCTCAGAAACGTGACCAAGGACTACGGCCGACGCCGGGTCCTGGACGTGGCGGAGCTTGACCTGGAAGAAGGACGGGTCTACGCCCTGTTGGGTCCCAACGGCGCGGGCAAGACCACTCTCCTGGAAATACTGGCCTTTCTTCTGACGCCCACCACCGGTCGAATAATATATCGAGGGCAACAGGTTGATTATTCGCCGGCCGGTCTCCTGAACCTGCGCCGTCAGGTGATCCTGATCCCCCAGACCCCGATCCTTTTCACCACTACGGTTCAGAGGAACGTCGAGTTCGGCCTCAAGGTCAGGAACTTCTCCAAGCGCCAGAGGCTAAAAACAGTCGAGGAGATGTTGGACCTGGTCGGTCTGAAGTCCATGGCCGCGGCCTCGGCCCATAAGTTGTCCGGCGGCGAAACCCAGCGAGTGGCCATCGCCCGGGCCTTGGCCTGCTGGCCCAAGGTGATGCTTTTTGACGAACCCACCTCCAACGTGGACGTGGAGAATCAGATCGCCATCGAAAACATCATCAAGACCATCAACGAAGAAAAAGGTCTCTCGATTTTGGTGACCACCCATAACGTGGTGCAGGCGGCCAAGCTGGCCCAAGCCCGCGTCTTCCTGTATGAAGGCCGGCCGGCCGGACATACCTATGAAAACATCTTCATGGGCCGGATGGTCGAAACCGAGGCCGGCCGCTTCTGCCATGTCCAGGACAGGTTGAGGCTGCCGCTCGACACGCCTCAAAACGGCTGGGTCCGGATATCGGTCCATCCCCAGCGGTTAAAGATAATCAAGCCGCGGAATTCATCGAATCCGGCCTGGCTTGGCCGGGTGCTGCAACTGACCGACGAAGATGACCAAGTCAGGGTTCTTGTGGACCTGGGCCTGCCGATCACCGCTTTATTGAATAAGTCCGATTATCGGCGGTCCCCCATCCTGGTGGGTGAAGAGGTCGAGGTGGAATTCCCGTCCGGAGCGGTGGAAATAATCTGAAGGCCGCGCTCAGTCAAGGTCAATCGTGTCGATTATGGGCTTGTAGCGGTACTTCAGCGCGCCCCGGCCGTTATAGGAAAGACTTATTTCCACCGTGGCCTTGTCCCAGATGAAAGAAACACCATCGTCGAAGTCCATCTCGACGTCGGGCGGGCCGTGTTTGTTCACCAGAGTCTCTTTTATTTTTTGACCCGCATCCCGGCCTTCGAAGATCAGGGCCGCGGCGCAGAACAGGTCCCGGTAAAAGCCATAATAAATAAGATTCAGAACGATGGGGCCGATACGGTGACTGTCCCCTTTCCGCCGGAAAATCTTGACGCGGTCCTCGGTCTCGACCGGGCGCAGATCCCCGAGCACCGAAACGTTGACGCCCCATTTCAGGCCGTTGAAGCCCGAGCGCTCGTCTTCCACTGTTTCCAACGGCCGCCGGCTCAGGGAAGCGCAGGCGGTCAGGAGGAACAAGGCCGCCAGGGCCAGCAGCCAGGTTTTTTTCTTTAACCGATCCATTTGGTCCTTCTTCGGTCCGGGCCATCTCGGCGATCCCAGATTATCCCGGCTCAATCCCGGCGTCAATAAGGAGCGGTTCCGATTCCGGTCCCGGCCGATTGTTTAATAGTTGCCCAAAAGATTATGATTTGGCATATTCTTTCTTAATTGCTTTAAAAATGAGGTAAGGACGATGCGAGTCAGGTCCAAGTTCTGGCTGGAAGACGAATCCGGAGAAGCCTTGTTCGGCGAAGGCCGTTGCCGGATTCTGGAACTTATTGATGAACTGGGCACCATGCAGGCCACGGCCAAGGCCTTGAACATGTCCTATCGGGGTGTGTGGGCCCGCCTCAAGGCCACGGAAGAACGGTTGGGCTTCAAATTGGTGGAAACGTCGGTCGGCCGAGGCAAAGACAAGGGCAGCCGCCTCACCCCAGCGGGCCGGAAGCTGTTGGCGGATTACCAACAACTGACCGCCACGGGCCAAGCTTACACCGATGAGCTTTTCGCCGGCATCATCCTGGGCCGACCGGCCCGTTCGCGGGCGGTGACGCCAGCAGTGGCCGTGGTCGGACCTCCAGGAAGCGGCAAGTCAACTTTGATCGCGGAAATGATCGCCTTGTTCGCCGGCCGGGGAAGACGGGCGGGTGTCATCGAGCGACTGAAGACGGAACCGGCGCCGGAAAATAACTTTGACCGGTTCTTCCAGGCCGGCGCGCCCTGCGTGATCATGGCCGGTCCGGCCTGGCTCGCCATCCACCTCCCGCCCCGGACCAGCCTGACCCCCGAGACCGTGGCCGCCAACTACGCCTTGGGTTGCGACCTGATCCTGGTTCGATCGGAGGAAAGGGTCCATCTGCCTACCGTGGAACTGTTCCGGCGGGACCTGGCCAAGATGCCGCTCACGCGCAAGAGCAAGGACATTCTGGCCCTGATCGGCGACCGGCCGGAAGGAAAGGAAAACTGGCCTCATTTTCGCCGCGATGACGTGTCCGGCTTGATTGACCTGATCGAAGCCCAAATAATGAAATCGGCCGAACAACCGCCGGCGGTGGAACTCTTCGTCAACGGCCGCCGGGTGCCCCTCTTGCCCTTTGTTCAGGACATCGTGGCCAACTCGATAACCGGACTGGTGTCTTCGCTAAAATCCTGCCAGGAGGCGCGGGAAATAAAAGTGACAATCCATAGTCCGGAGCCGGGCCGGAGCGGTATGGAGGAATGAAATCGTCCCGCCGGCCAGGCCCGCCCGTCCTGACCGGCGGTCGAGGATCGAGCGCCCTAAATCCGGGTCGAACAATAGAGAGCGGGGTCAATGCCCCGCTCCCGGTGGTTTTCCGCCCTATTGGAGACGAATGAGGCCGCGGTCTTCAGGCCCCGGTCTTTTCGAACTCCTCCTTAAGCTTCGCTTTCATTATCTTGCCCACCGGCGTCAAGGGCAGCTCCCGGCGGAAGACTATCTGTCGGGGGACCTTGTAGTCGGCCAGGTGTTCACGGCAGTAAGCGATCAGTTCCTCGGCCGAAGGTTCAGTCCCGGGTCGAGGCACGATGTAATACCGGCCGACCTCTCCCAGAACCGGGTCCGGTACGCCGATGCCGGCGGCCATCATGACCTGGGGATGCTTGGTCAAAAGGTTTTCCACCTCGACCGGGTACACGTTGAAGCCGCCCTGGAGATACATTTCCTTCTTGCGGCCCATTAGAGTGATGTATCCTTTTTCGTCCAGATAGCCCATGTCTCCGGTGTGGAGCCAGCCTTCGGTGAAAGTCTGGCCGGTCTCTTCCGGCATGCGGAAGTAGCCGCCGATCATGGCGTCGCCCTTGAACCAGAGTTCTCCGGTCTGACCGGCCGGCAGTGTCCGGCCTTGATCGTCCACGACCTTGACCTGGAAATCGCCGATGGGTCGGCCGATGGAACGAATGGTGGTCTCGAAATCGCTCTCCCAGGGCGACATGACGATGGCCCCGGAAGATTCCGAAAGACCATAAAGATTCATGACCATGGCCTGGGGGAAGGTCTGGTTGAGGGCCTTCAACAGCGCCGGCTCGGCGTTCGATCCGCCGGTGATGACGATTCTGATCCTGGACTGGTCAATGTTCTTGATTTCTTCGTTCATCAACAGCAGTGTGTGCATGGTCGGCACGCCGGCCATGATGGTGGGCGAATAGACCTGGCAGGTCTGGAGCACGGCCTTGGGGTCGAAGATCGGTATGAGAATGGAGGCGCCCTGAGCCAGCAGCATGGTCAGAAAGCCACAGGTGATGCCGCCCACGTGGTTGAAGGGCAGGGCCAGGGGCAGCAGGTCGGCGTCCGTGGCCTTCACGTGTTCGGCCTCGGCCCTGGCCGAGGCGAGCTGGTTCTTCTGGGAAATGGCCGCGCCCTTGGGTTTGCCGGTGGTGCCCGAGGTATAGATGATGATGATCAGGTCGTCTGGTTCTACCTCTGCCTCGGCCTGGTCGAGCGCCGGCCGATCCACCGGCGTCCGGGCCAACTCGGCGAAATCGTAGCCGCCGCCGAAACCTCGGCCGCCGATGAAGATGAACTCCTGGACCGAAGGAATCCGGGGTTTGAAAGCCTCGAAGAACTTGACGTAGTCCAGATCGCCCAGGCCGGCCAGGGTCACCACGGCCCGGGCCTGGCTGTGGTTGAGGATATAGTCCAGTTCGGTGTCGCGATACCTCACGCTCAAACCCACGATGACCGCGCCGATCTTGGCCGCCGCCAGATAGGTGTATAGCCATTCGGGCTGGTTCAAGGCAATCACGCCCAGGCGGTCCCCTTTTTTAAAGCCGAGTTTCAGCAGGCCGGTGGCCAGCCGGTCCGAAGCTTCATCCATCTCCCTGAAGCTGATCTCCCGGCCCTGGAAGATCAGCCCCCTTCGGGTCGGGCCAGACAGGGCCGCCTCGGCTAAAGCTTTCCAGATAACCTCTGCCGCGGAAATCTCTCCCATCTCGCACCTCCATGTTTTTGACCGGGATCGTTTAATTTTGATAACCTCGTAAAAAGTTGAAAACCGACTTTTTACTCGGCGGGAGAGGGCTGTCCCTCTCCCGCCACTTGAAGTAAATTCAAGTGGTTCCACCCTCACCCCAGGCCGGGGCTTAATCGCCCTCGGCCTGATGACGGACTTTTTAC
>JBFMAW010000048.1:0-32493 GCA_040755515.1 Thermodesulfobacteriota bacterium
AAGAGGGACCAGACCAAGTTTGATAACCTCGTAAAAAGTCGAAAACCGACTTTTTACTCGGCGGGAGAGGGCTGCCCCTCTCCCGCCACTTGAAGTAAATTCAAGTGGTTCCACCCTCACCCCAGGCTGGGGCTTATTCGCCCTCGGCCTGATGACGGACTTTTTATAAGTCCGTCATGTTTAGCCTGACTGGGCAACGAAAATGCACTCCGGCCTGGGGCAGAAAGTGTGCTGTTCGACACATATATGTGCAAACCGTGCTAGATAGCACAAATCAGATAGGTTTATTCGCCGCGGATAAGGCCAAGACTGTATTTCTTGATGCGGTTATAAATGGTCCGGCGATGAATGTTAAGCAGTTTCGCGGCCCTGGCCTTGTTCCAACCGGTTTGGCGAAGGGCTTCGAGGATCAATTCCTTCTCTTTTTCGTGGAGGTCCAGGTCATGGACCCTTTCCCCTGGCATAAACCCGAAAACCGGCCTCGACTCGCCGGGGATTTCCTTCAGAACGCGCTCGCTTATCTCCTCCGGTAGATCGCCGATACCGACGCGGTCGGCGTGGCTGATCACCACGGCCCGCTCGATGCAGTTTTCCAACTCCCGGACATTGCCGGGCCATCTGTATTTGACCAGAATATTCATGGCTTCCGCGGATACGCTTTTGAGATCCTTATTCTCCCGGTCACAGTATTTACGGAGAAAATGGTTGATCAGCGGAGAAATATCCTCCGGCCTTTCCCTCAAGGGGGGTATCTTGATGGTGATCACGCCCAGACGATAATAGAGGTCTTCGCGAAAACTCCCCTTGACGATTTCGTTTCTCAAATCCTTGTTGGTGGCGGCCACCAGCCGGAAATCCGATCTGACCGGTTCGGTGCCGCCCACCCGTTCGAACTGTTTTTCCTGCAAGACCCGCAGAAGCTTCACTTGCAGGCTCGGACTTATTTCTCCCACTTCGTCCAGAAACAGAGTCCCTTGGTGGGCCATCTCGAATCGCCCCGTTTTCCGGGCGGTCGCCCCGGTGAAGGCGCCCTTTTCATGGCCGAATAGCTCGCTTTCCAACAATCCCTCGGACAGGGCCGAACAGTTGATCTCGATCAGGGGCTTGTCCTGGCGGGGGCTATTGTAATGAATGGCCCGCGCCACCAGTTCCTTGCCGGTGCCGGATTCGCCCTGGATCAGCACCGTGGACAGGGTGCCGGCGACCGTCCAGATCATCTCGAATACTTTCCGCATCTTGGCACTCGAGCCGACCATGTGGCGGAAGCTGTACTTGTCCTGGAGTTCTCGACGAAACCGGATGTTTTCAATGACATATCTTCTCTTATCCACGGCGCGTTGGACCAGAATCTTGAGACGATCATGGTCCACGGGCTTGGTCAAATAATCGTAGGCGCCCTGCTTGATGGCCGCCACGGCCGATTCGATGGACCCATAGGCCGTAATCAGGATCACGGGAATGTCCGCGTCAATGTCCCTGATCTTCTTCTGAAAGGAAATTCCATCCATTCCCGGCATCTTGATATCGCTTACGACCACGTCCGGTAAAAGGGCGGTGATCTTTTCCAAGCCTTCCCCGGCGTTTCCGGCCGTATGGACGTCGTAGCCTTCATCTTCAAGAATCGCCGAAAGGACGGCCCTGATGTTTTCCTTGTCGTCAACAATCAGGATTCTTCCCTGGGACATGCCCAACCTCTTCCTTTGTCCTGGCCGGCCCTGGCCGCCGGTTGGGGGCCATGATCAGTGTTTTTCAAATAAAGGTCAATAAGGCCGAAAACCCATTGCCGCCCAGTTTCGCTACACGGGAAGCGCGATTCGAAAAACCGATCCCTTCCCTGGTTCGCTTTCCACGGAAATCCTGCCCCGGTGACTTTCGATGATCCCCTGGGATATGGACAGGCCGAGGCCGCTGCCCTTTTCCTTGGAAGTATAGAAGGGGTCAAAAATCCTCCCCAGATATTCCGGGGGGATACCTTTGCCGGTGTCGGAAATGGCTATCACGACCTGGTCGGATCGATCCTCCGGTTTTTGCCGGAAAGTCTGGATCGAGAGCGTCCCGCCGGAGGACATTGACTCGATGGCGTTGAGAATGATGTTCAGGAACACCTGTTTCATCTGCAGGGAATCGGCCAATACCAAGGGCAGGTCCGGGTCCATTCTCCTGTTCACGCCGATCTGTTTCCGCGCCACGAGTTTATCGAGGAGATACAAGGTCTCCTCCAGGATAACGTTGACATCTTTCAAGGAGAAACTCGGCTTCGATGGTTTGGCGTACTGAAGGTATTCATCGAGAAACTCGACTACCTCATCTATCTCTTCCTTTATGATCGCCGTGAATTTCCCTATGGTTTTATCATCCGCATACTTTTTCCCCAGGTATTCCGCTGAGCCTTTGATGGCTTCCAAGGGGTTTTTCACCTCGTGCGCCAGGCCGGCGGCCATCTTCCCCACGGTCACCAGCTTTTCGGACTTGACCATTTCCTGGATGTTTCTCTTCAGAGCCTCGGCCATGTCCCGAAACGCCTCGGTCAGCAGGCCGACTTCGTCCTTGGAAGTCACTTTCAAGGACACCTCAAGATTCCCCTGGGAAATCGCCTGGGCGCTTCGCACCAGCTTCTTGATCGGTCTGGAAATGGTTCGGCCCATGATCAGGGAGCCCAGCATTCCCACCAGGATCGCGATCAGGCCCATGAAAAGAATACGGTTCCTCGATTTGGCTATCTCCGAATACATCTTCCTGGTGGAAATTCCGATCCGGACAATGCCCAATTTCAGGTCCGACTTGTCGGAAGCGATGATCGGCTCGGTAATGTCGTAGACGTCTTCTCCAGCCCCCATCCGATATTTTTGAATACCGTCCTGACGAATCAAGGAATTGACCGCCAGATCATCGCTCAAGAACTCCCCGATCAGGTCCAGGTTGGTGTGCATCTTCACCAGTCCGGTGGGGTCCATGATGATGACGTATTTTATGTCCTTATCCATGATAATGGCTTCCGTATATCTTTTCATGGTCGAATAATCGTTTTTCAAAAGCAAATTGACGCTGGACACCGCCATCAATTTGGCGATCGAATGTCCTTTCTCTCTCATCTCGCCGACGATCAATTCCTGTTCCCTGGTCAGAACCGAGTACACCACGCCCAGCATGATCAAAGTGATCAGGGTCGTGACCGAGAGAAAGAGCTTGGCGAACAGGTTCATTTGGAAACCTCTTCGGCGGCCAACCGGGCCGCCGCTTGGCGGATAACGTCATAGTCCCGGTCCTCGGCCGGCGCAAAGCTCGCGAATCCAGCTTCCTTGAGGACCGCCCGGCCCTCTTCGGTTTCATGAAGATGGAGGAAGAAACTTCTTATCCGGCCGATCAATTCCGGGCCGAGGTCATGTCTCGCCACTATCGGCCCAAGGGGAATCGGCTCCGATTTTTCCACGATGTGCATCTTGTCGGTGATACGCCGGTCATACTCGTCAAACACGTAGGAGGCGACCGCCCCGGCATCCGCCGTCTTGTTGGCCACGGCGAGAATGATGGAATCGTGTTGGATTATGGAGTAAACCTTGGAGAAATCCCTGTCCGGGACGAGGCCGCTTTTACGGAGCAATATCTGGGGCAGCAGATAGCCGGACGTGGAATTGATCTCCGAGAAAGCGAAAGATTTACCCTTGAGATCCCGTAGCGTTTTCACCTCGAGTTCGCGGTGGGCGATAATGTAGCCCCGGTAAAAGCCCTCGAGGCCTATCATTCGTTTCACCATGGGTGTAAGCTTCGATTCCTGGCCGATGAGCACATAGGAATAGGCGTTGAGGACTCCGAAATGGGCCCTGCCGCTGGTAAACAAATCCTGAACGTCGGCATAGGCCGAGGTCTGCACCAGTTCAACCTTTCTGCCCAAGGCCTGGCCGAGCTTGGCCAGAAGAGGCTGGTATTTGCCCAGGGTGACCGTGGGGTCCTCGACGGAAACCCGGCCGAAGCGCAGAGGTTCCAACTCGCCGGCCTCTTGGCCGGCTTGGATGTTGACGCTCATTAGGAGGGCAAAAGGAATACCAAGAAAAACGGTTGAAAGTATCCTTCGAAGGAACATGGAAGCCGCTCCGTAGCGAGGGCCCGGTAATAAGCCGAAAAGCGACTTTTTACCGCCCGGAAGAAGCTTGTCCGTGGCGGGGGTGACCGGCTGCGCCCGATTTCTTTTTACCAGGCGGGCGAGAGCCACCCCCTCCTGCCGCGGGAAGTGAATTCGAGCCGCACCGCCCCGCCCGAGGCGGTTTTGTCGTCTTCGCGCCGGTGACGAATTTGGAAAAGGGCCGTCCTCGGCGGTCGTCGAGTCTGGAACCGGCCTGGACCGAAGACCACGGTGGTTTTCGGAACCTTTTTAATCCGGACCAGGCTCAACCGGCTGGGGCCGATGTTCTCTCCACGCCGTAACCAGCCATGTATTTTTGGAATTTTTCGATCGTTTCCAGGTCCAGGGGTTTCCTGGTTCCGTCAACCAGCACGGGCACCCGGTCCGCGGCCAGATAGTCTATGACCTCGCGGATGCGGACCAGGGTGTGGATGGGGATGCCGGTCTTGGCAGTGAAAAGGGCCGCGGCGTCTTCCCCTTTGACGCCGGCCCTGATTCGCCCCTGTTCGTCCAGAACCACCATGGTCTGCTCCCGGTCCACGGCCAGTCCCACGCCGGTGACGGTCAAATCGAGCCGCCGGCTGGACGATTCGGCTTCGAGCAGTTTCAAGAGGTCGTATTTGGTGCCCATGGTGGTGACCACGTCGTCCAGGATAAAGACCCGGGCCCGGGGAAAGAGGGCGTTGGTCACGAACAGGCTGCCCCGGCCGGTGGCTTCGCCGTGGCTTTTGGCCTCTTTGCGGTCGTATTCGAACAAAAGGTCGATCCCATGCTCGGTCCATAGAGCCTGAGCCGTGGCCACGGCCAGGGCGCTGCCCTTATAGGACGGGCCGACCAGCACGTCTATTTGACTGATCAATCCCCGGGTCAGGAGCATCCGGGCCAAAAACGAGCCCAGCCGGCCGATGAGCCGGCCGGTGCGGAAAAGACCCAGGTTGACGAAATAGGGCGTGGGCCGGCCGTCTTTGAGCTGGAGGCCCGGCGCGAAGAACAGGGCGCCCGTGTCGGCCAGGACGCGAGCGAATTCCTTCTGGTAATCATCCATAAGCAGGGAACTCCTTTATACCGAGGTCAGGGTTAGAGCGACGGTAGGGAGTCCGTCAAACCTCATCCTCCGCTCTCTGGACCGTCTCGAATGCGCCGCCCTGGAGCCTGGCGGCCAGGTCCATGGCTTCCTGGAAGGAGGGATTGAGTTGAATGGCCCTTCTCAGGCTGAACAGGGCCTTGTCTTTTTGGCCGGCCCCGAGGTAGGCCCGGGCCAGGTTGTAGTGCAGGTTCTCCTCCTCCGGGTCCAGGGCCAGGGCCTTCTGGTATAGGCCGATGGCTTCGTCGAACTTCTTCTGCCGCCGGAAGGCGATGCCCAGACGGTTGTACACGTGGAGGCTGTCCGGCCTGTTCTGAAGGGAAATGGTAAAGGCCTTTTCCGCTTCCTGGGCCAGGCCGTGGGCCAGGTAAGCCTCGCCGATGGCCGTCAGGCGGTCCGGGTTGTCCGGGTCTATCAGCATGGCGTTATTGAAAGCCTTCCTGGCTTCCGCCACCCGCCCGTCGGCCAGGAGGGCTTCGCCCAGCCTGATCTGGCGATCGGCGTTCTTGGGGCTGACCTTGGCCGCTTCCCGCAAGGCCTCGAGCACCTCGGCCTTGCGGCCCTGCCGCGAATATATTTCGGCCAGCTTCTCGTGGGCCCGAATGAATTTGGGTCCCATTTGGCGGGACAAGGCCAAAGCCTTCTCGGCCTGTTCCAGGTTGCCTTCGGCTTCGTACACCAGCCCCCGGGCGAAGTGCAGCCTGGGGCTGCGGGGGCTGAGCTTGGCCGCTTGATCCAGCTCCTTGTGGGCCTGGGCGTAATTCCGGGCCTTCATATGGATTTCGGCGATGCGCAGATGGGTCTCGAGCGGCGAGGGCGTGAGTTTGCGGTTAAGAATCTCGACTATCTTGTCTTCGAGGGTCTTGGGGATGAAAGGCTTGAGTATGTAGCCGTCCACGTCGGCCTCGATGGATTCGGCCACGGTGCCTTCCTCGACTTCGGCCGTGATCATCAAGAACGGAAGGTCCCTGAAGCGTTCCTCTTCCCGGATGGTCCTCAGAACTTCAATGCCGTTCATTCTGGGCATGTTCCAGTCGCAGATCACGAAATCGAGTTTTTCGGAAGTGATCCGCTGCACGGCCACGTCCCCGTCTTCGGCCTCTTGGAAGTTGTTGAAGCCCAGTTGCCGCAGCATGTTGCGAATGGTCCGGCGCATGTTGGCCTTGTCGTCCACGATCAGTATCTTGAACTGATCCATGTTCTTGATCAGGCTCGACAGATCAGACATTTTCAGCCCCCGCTTCCGGGACCGCCATGTCCCGGAACGGCAGAACAAAGATGAAGCGGCTGCCCCGGCCGGGCTCGCTCTCGACCCGGATGCCGCCGCCGTGGGCTTCCACGGCCATGCGGCAGAAGGTCAGACCCAACCCGGTGCTGGTCTTGGGCCGACCCCGCGCCTGGCCCTGGGAAAACTTTTCGAAGATTTTGCCCTGGAGTTCCGGGGGTATGCCCCGGCCTGTATCCTCGACTTCGAATCTGAACCCGGCCGGGTCGGCGGCGGACCTCACGGTCACGCGGCCGGAGATCGGGGTATAGTCCAGGGCGTTGGAAATGAGGTTATTCAAGATTCTTTCGAACAGGCGCTTGTCCGCCACCAGGGGCGGCAGGTCGTTGGCCGCCTCGGCCGCCAAAGTCACTTCGCTCAACCTGGCCAGGGGAGTGAAGCGCCTCAAGGCCTCCTGGATCATTTCTCCCGCGACGAAAGGCTCGAAATCGAGAACCAGCCGGTTCTCTTCCAGCCGGCTTACGTCCAGAACGTTGGTGATCATGCGCTGGAGGTCAAAACCGCCCAGCCTGGCGGCTTCGAGAAGCTCGGCCTGGAAGACGCCGAGAGGCTCGGCGGCCATCATCTCCAGGTTGGCCTGTATCTCGGACAGGGGTCCCTTTAGATCGTGGACCACCATATTGGTCAAGTCTTCCTTGAGGGTCTGAAGTTTCAAGAGTTCATCGTTGGCCTGGACCAGTTCGTTGCGTTGTCGCGATAAATCCTCGTTGGCCCGGCTGAGTTCCAGGGTCCTGGCCCGGACCTCCCGTTCCAATCTCTCGTTATACTCGAGCAGATTGATTTCGGCCTGCCTGGTCAGGGTCACGTCCCGGCGCACCAGGATTATCTCGTCGGGTTCCGCCCCGCTTTCATCCAAGACCGGCATGGCCCTGATCTCGATGAATCTTTCCTTGACCCCTCGTTCGACCTGGAGGCTCTCGACAGGCGCCGGCGCCTCGAGGGGCAGTTCATGATGGGTGATTTCCACCCGACGGCTCGATCGGGCCGTCAAGGCCGGGCAGGCCAGCCCGTTTTCCGGACAAGGCCGGGTGAAGCCGTAAAGCCAATTGAAACAGAACTGGCCGACAGCCTGGCGGGGATGTTGGTCCAAACGCCGCGACAAGGCCTGATTGACCGACACCAGCCGGAAATCCCGGTCAATGGACATGACCTCGTCCTCGAGCCCGTCCACCAGGCTGCGGAATTTGTCCCGGCTCAGGGCGATCAGCCTGAGGATTTCCGCGTTGGTCTCCGACACCGGCTTCAATCCAGTCCCTCGCCCAGGCTATTTCAGACTGACTTCCACCGAAGCCAGGCCGCCGCCGTCGGAAGAGAAGGGGATGACGATGATCGGCCCGGAAATCACGTGCTTTATGGTATGGTTTTGGCCGGCCACAATGGTGGGAATGGCCGCGGACAAATGCAGTCCTTCCTGCTGCAGCATCCGCCGAGCATCGCCCGAGATCATGTTGGTCAGCTCGCCCACGGCGTCGCGCACGTCGTTGGTCACCTCGGTGATTTCCTCACCCAGCATGTTCTTCATGATCTGCTTGATCAGTTCGAAATTGAAGGTGACCGAGAGCGAGCCGGAAGTCTCGCCGGTCAGGCCGATAATGCCCGTGACGTCGCCCTTGGCCAGATGATCCTTTTTTAGATAAGGCTTGCCCGGTTTGACATCGACAAAGGCCATGGTCTTGATGACGTTGAGGGTGGCGTTCAGGAAAGGATTGATGTATTTGACATCCATGAACAGTCTCCCGCGATAAGATAATAGGTTGATGCCCGGCGGCCGCGCGGCCAAAGCCTTCCGGCCGGCCTGTCCGAGTAGAGAAGAGCGCGAAAGCCCGCCCGCGCGAGATGATTATAAGAAACAACGTCGGGTTTAGGCAAGGAGTATATCCTCGGAACCGGGGTGGTCAACCTGAAGAATTGAAATAATATTTTAGCTCCTGCTCATACCGGTTCAGGTGCCCCTCGTCCCGGAAGCTGAAATAGTCCTGGCCGCGGCCGATAATGAGATGATCCACCACCTTGAGGTCCAACACGTGGGCCGCGTGGAGAAGCTGTCTGGTCAGGCGAAAGTCGCTGGGCGAGGGCTGGACCTTGCCCGAAGGATGATTGTGGACAAAGACCAGGCCGGCCGCCTGGAGGGCCAGGGCCCTCTCGAGCACCTCCCTGGGGTAGACATGGGCCGCGCCCACCGTGCCCCGGCTGGCGTCCTCCAAGGCGATTACGGCGTTGGCGCCGTCCAGGTATATCACCTTGAAGACCTCCTTGGGCATATTCTCCAGGTAATGACGCAGATAGGCGAAGACCTTGGTGGAGGAGGCCAGGAATTCCCGGCCGATCAGCCGCTGTTCCAGGTACCGGCCGGCCACGGCCTGAATGAACTTGATGGCCACTATATTGCTGGAGCCCACGCCGGTGATCCCGGCCAGATCGCCCGGTTCGGCCTCGAAGACGCCCCGGATGGAACCGAAGGCCTGGAGCAGTCCCCGGGCCGCCTGCTTGCAGTCCCGGCGGGGCGTGCCGAAGATCAAGAGGAGTTCGACGATTTCTTCGTCCGTGAATTTGTCCAGCCCGCCGCCGAGAAACTTGTCCCTGAGCCGCTGGCGGTGACCGGCCCTGGGATCTCGAGCCGGGTCTTGTTCCGGACCGGCGCCGGCCATCAGGTCCACACCCCCGCTATCGGCGCGCGGCAGGAGGGGCAGACGCCGCCTTGCAGTCGGTTGGCCGAAACGCTGAAGCCTATCCGGTCCAGAAGCACCAGGCCGCAGCCCGGGCAGTAGGTCTTCTCCCCGGCGTCACCCCAGAGGTTGCCCGCGTAGACGTATTTAAGCCCGGCCTCGAGACCGATCTCCCTGGCCCGGTGGATCGACGACGCCGGCGTGGACCTGACCTCGGTGAGGCGATAGGTCGGATGAAACCGGCTGACGTGCCAGGGAATGTCCGGGCTGACGCCGGCCAGCCATTCGGCCAGGGCGGCCAGTTCCTTTTCGTCGTCGTTTTTTCCGGGGATGAGCAGGGTCGTGACCTCGACCCAGGTCCCGGCCGACCACATCCGCTGAATGCTCTCCTTGACCGGCTCGAGGCGGGCGCCGCAAAGCTTTTTGTAAAAATCGTCCTTAAAGGCCTTCAGGTCCACGTTGGCCGCGTGCAGGTCCGGGCCGATCATCTCCAGGGCCGCGGCGGACATGTAGCCGTTGGTGACGAAGACGTTCTTCAAACCGGCCGCGGACGCGGCCCGGGCCGTGTCCAGCGCGTATTCGAAATAGACGGTGGGTTCGGTGTAGGTGTAGGAGATGGAGGCGGCCCGGCCGAGCCTGGCCCGGCGCACCACCTCGTCCGGCGGCAGGTCGCCGCCGGAAATCCTGTTTTCGTCCCGGGGCATCTGGGATATTTCATGGTTCTGGCAGAAGACGCAGGACAGGTTGCAGCCGACCGTGGCGATGGACATGGAAGTAGTGCCTGGTTGGAAATGGAAAAGGGGCTTCTTTTCGATCGGGTCCAGGTTGGCCGAGACGGCCCGGCCGTAAACCAGGGAGACCAGACGGCCGGCCTGGTTGAGCCGGACGCCGCATAGGCCGGTGGCTTCCGGTTTGATCAGGCACTGATGGGCGCAGAGCCGGCAACGGACCCGATCTTGGTCCAGCCGGTCATAAAGCACGGCTTCCTTCATGATCGCGCCTCCTGGCCCGCGGCGGCCCCGGCGTCCGGGCGGTCGCCGGGAAGACTGAGGGTGCGCCTGGACAGGGCCGTGGGCTCGGGTTTGGGGTTGATCTTAAATCGTCTTTTGATCGTCAGGCGGTCCGTCCTCCAAAGGGGTTTGATCTCGGAGACCAGGCCGATGAAGGCGCCGAAGGGGGTTCGCTGCGCCTGGGGCCGGGACTCGAAGGTTTCCAGGCCACCGGCCAGGCCCGAAGGCAACAGGCCCACCGACCCCCAGCTCTGCCGGCCCGGGCCGCAGGTCTGACGCAGCAATCCGGACAACTCCCACAAGGAGAAAAATCTGGCCTGGTTATAAACGCTCTCCGAAAACAACCCGGCCAGCCGCCGGCCCAAGGCGGTCAAAGAAAACCGATTGAGGGCCCCGACCAGAACCCGGCTTCTGGCCACCCGCGCGGCTTCGGCCAGGGCGGCCAGGGGGTCTTCCACGAACTCGAGGCAGGTGATGAAGACCACTATGTCGAATTCGCCGTCTTCGAAGGGCAGGTCCTCGGCCCGCCCGGAATGGATTTCCGCCGCCTGGCCCAGCCTGGACCGGGCCATCTCGAGCATGGCCGGCGACGGGTCCAGCCCGGCCACGTTCAGGCCGATCCTTTTGAAAGCCTGCAGGTGCCAACCCGGACCGCAGCCCACGTCCAGCAGTCTTTCCCCCGGCCGGGGGTCGAGCAGCCGGAGTAAAAGAGCGATTTGCCGGCGCGAGGTCTGGCGGCCGGCTTCACCCCGATACCAAGCCTCCAGTCCCTCGGCCTCCTGACTGTCGAAAACGTAACCCAAGTCCCACCCTTGATTAGAGTTTATCCCGAAAGACCGCGCCGGTGGCGCCCGAGGTCACCAGGCTGGCGTAGCGCAGGGCGTAGCCTTCCTTGATCTTGGGTTCCGGCGGAGTCCATTCCTTCCGCCGCCGCGCCAGCTCCTTATCGTCGACTTCGAGGGTTATGGTCTTGGCCGGTATGTCCAGGGCGATGACATCGCCGTCCTTGACCAGGGCGATGGTCCCGCCCAAGGCCGCTTCCGGGGAGACGTGGCCGACGGCCGCGCCCTGGGTTCCGCCGGAAAAACGTCCGTCGGTGATGAGGGCCACGCTGGAGCCCAAACCCATGCCGATTATGGCGCTGGTGGGGGTCAGCATCTCGCGCATGCCCGGACCGCCCTTGGGGCCTTCGTACCTTATCACCACCACGTCGCCGGATTTGATTTTTCCGTCCAGGATGGCCTTGACCGCGTCCTCTTCCGAGTCGAAGACCCTGGCCCGCCCTTTGTTGCGCAGCATCTCGTCGGCCACGGCCGATTGTTTGACCACGGCGCCGTCCGGGGCCAGGTTGCCGCGCAGCACGGCGATGCCCCCTTGCGGATGATAAGGTGAAGTCAATTCCCTTATCACCGCCCGATTCTTGACCGAGGCCTTCTTCAAGCTGGTCTTCAGCTTCTGGCCGGTGCAGGTCAGCGCCTCCTGGTCAATCAGGCCGGCCTTGGCCAATTCGTTCATGACGGCCATGACCCCGCCGGCCTGGTCCAGGTCCTGCAACCGGTGCGGGCCGGCCGGCGACAAGCTGACCAGGTGCGGCGTGCGGACGCTGACTTCATTAAAAGCGTTGAGGTCCAGGGGCAGCCCGGCTTCATGGGCCAGGGCCGGCACGTGGAGGACCGTGTTGGTGGAACAGCCCAAGGCCATGTCCACGGCCATGGCGTTCAGGAAAGCGGCCCTGGCGGCGATGTCCCGGGGCCGGATGTTTTTCCTGACCAGGTTCATGACCGCCTGGCCCGCCTGTTTGGCCAGGCGAATCCTGGCCGCGGCCACCGCCGGTATGGTGCCGTTGCCCGGCAAGCCCAGCCCGATGGCCTCGGTCAGGCAGTTCATCGAATTGGCCGTGAACATGCCGGCGCAGGAACCGCAGCCCGGACAGGCGCAGTCCTCGAGACGGGCCAGTTCCTTTTCCGTCATCTTCCTGGCCCTGACCTTGCCCACGGCCTCGAAGACCGAAATCACGTCCACGGGCCGGCCGTCAAAGACCCCGGTCTGCATGGGCCCGCCCGATACGGCCAGGGCCGGGATGTTGAGCCTCAGGGCGGCCATGAGCATGCCGGGCACTATCTTGTCGCAATTGGGAATGAGCACCCAGCCGTCAAACGGATGAGCCCTGGCCATGACCTCGAGGGAATCCGCGATCAGTTCCCGGCTGGCCAGGGAATACTTCATCCCTTCGTGATTCATGGCGATGCCGTCGCAGACGCCTATGGTCGAAAACTCGATGGGCGTGCCGCCGGCCAGGCGGATGCCCGCCTTGACCGCTTCGGCCACGCGATCCAGATGCACATGACCGGGAATGATCTCGTTCTTGGAATTGGCCACCCCGATGAGGGGGCGGGCGATTTCCTCATCCGTGTAACCCATGGCCTTGAAAAGAGAACGGTGGGGAGCCTTTTCCAACCCCTTCTTCATGGCGTCGCTACGCATGTTTCTTCTCCTGGATGGTGATTGAGTTATCTTAAAGCCGTCATGTCGACCGGATGGACGGTATTAAAAAGTAAAACCACGATTGTTTCAAGTCTCAAATGAACGGCCGACCCAAAGCAAACCGGAAAGGCCGCTGACCGTAAGATAAAGAAGACAGAATCGGGACGGGGGCGCCGGTATCCGGCGCCCCCGTCATGGGGCGGTATAAAGGGGGCGGAGGACAGCCGATCTCATTTACCTCGGGAGGCGGAGCACGGGGCGGGAAACCGGGCTAGGCGTCGGGAAGGGTCACTATGGTGGCTTCCAAGCCGCGCATGGCCGCGGCCGCCTCCAAAGCCGCCGGCAGGTCCCTGAAAGCGTAATACCGCGTGCTGACCGCCCCCAGGTCCAACTGCCGACTCCGGACCAAGGCTATCAACCTCCGGATCGCCTCCGGGCGGTACATGAAGTTACCGATCACCTCCCAATCATTAATCAACATCTTCCCGTAATCCAGGGGCAGATCAGCGGACATACCGCCCATGAGCACCAAGCGGCCGCCTCGACTCAGGGCCTTCAGCACGGTCAGGGTGCTGCGGGACGAGTCGGTCCGGCCGACCAAATCCAGGGCCAGGTGGGCTCCGGCCGGGCACAACTCCCGCAGCCCAGCCTCATCGGCGGCCGAGTCCCCACTGAGGATAAAAGCCTTAATCCGGCCCTTCCCGAGATTCTCGAGCCGGCTCAGTACATCCGCCTTCCGACCCACGGCCACGATCCTTTCCGCGCCCAGCGCCAAACCCAGGAGGACGGCGGCCGATCCGAAGTGGCCGGTGGCTCCGTTGACCACCAAACGCATGCCGGCCGCCAGACCGCCGCGCAACAACCCGCCCAGAGGAACGGCGAACTTGCCCAGCACGGCCAGGAGGTTCAGAGGACGATCCTCAAGACCCTCCAGGATCGAAACGGCCGAAGCCGGCCACAGGGCCAATTCCGCCAACGTCCCATTGGGCCAATCGGCCAGCAGGGGGCCCGAGTCCGGACTGATCCCGGTCAACCCGATGAGCATTTGCGCCGGCTCCTCCACGTTCTCCCCGGCTACCAAATGCGGCCCGATGATGACCCGCTGGCCGGCGCGCAAATGGTAGACCCCGGCCCCAACCGCCTCCACCAACCCGACGCCATTGCTTCCCGGAATGAAGGGCGCCGGCGGATACCAATAAGGCAGTTTTCCGGCCAGATATTCGCCCTGGTAGGTCAGCAGCGGCACGGCGGCCAGACGCACCAAAACCGAGCCCGGACGCGGTTCCGGGGCGGGCCGTTCCTCGATCTTCAACTCACCGCCCGGGGCGGCTAAAACCCAGGCTTTCATAGACACCTCCTTTAATATGGGAACCATCAGTCTCATTATATAACAAGACTTGCGGTTCCGCAATAGGCGCTATATGATAACCGAATGAACCCGAATCGAGACCACAGACCCCCGGGCCGACCGCGGGACAGGGCAGCCACGGCCCGGATTCTGGCCGCCGCGCTGGACCTGGTGATCCGCCACGGCTATGAACCGGTGACCACCCAGATGATCGCCCGGACCGCCGGAGTCGGGAAGCAGACCCTCTACCGGCGTTGGACCGGCAAGGCGGACTTGGTCCTGGAGGCCTTGCTGGCCCGGGCCCGTTCCGAGGTTGATAAACCTTCGGCCGGGGCAGGTGGAAAGACCGATCTGGAGACCTTCTTGGAACAGACCGTTAAAGCCCTGAAGACTACGGCTCCCGTCCTGCGAAGCCTCATGGCCCTGGCCCAGGGAGACGAGGAGTTGCGCCGCCGGTTCAGGGAAAACTTCATCGAACCCCGCCGCCGGGTCTTGACCCGGGTCTTGGAAACGATGGGAGTAACCGGCGCTCGCGAACAGGACGCCACGACCGCGGTGATGTTCATTTACGGTTCGATGTGGTATCGGCTGTTGTTGGACGAACCCCTGGATTCGGCTTGGGCCGGGCGGACGGCCAACTTTGTCCGACGGGCTCTGGATACAGACCGATAATTACTCCGGGCGTCCATAATGATCAGTTCGGTCGTGGATCCTGACTAACCGAGACGGACCTTTCCGGTGGCAACAAATACTAAACAACACGTTGATATAGTTAATATATTAGCTATAGACCCATCGTTGGTTCCCGGCTGGATTCAACCTCCCTTATTTTCAAGATAGCAAGTCATGCTTGACTCCATTTAAGCCGGCACCGCCGTTCGCCGGGAGTGGGGAGCGTCTGCCTCCTGTTCGAGCGGAGTTGGCTGTAGCGGCCGGACGTTTACCCTGTCCGGCTTCTATCCCAGCGGCGGGTCGTGTTTTTCGTCCCCAAGGCTCATATGTCGTAGAAAACCACAAACCCGCAGGCTGGTCATATTATGATTAACAGAGTAGAATTAGTAATAAATTGATTGCAAAATAATAATAAATCTGTTCTAATTATGATAATTGAGGTGTAGGCTCGGTCTGGAAGATATCCAACCGGCCTGGCGGAGCCAGGCGGGAGGGCGAAACAGAGAGGAAAGACCAGTGGGGCTGACTCCGGCTAGAGGTCGAGGGACCGGGTGGAGGCTGACTCTGTTGGCGCTGGCGTTGGGCCTGGCTTTCGGCTCAGGCTGTGGTGCCGCCCGCCGGGTTTCGATCCCTTCACCCCGGCCGGTCGAACCGGTCCAGGAAGAGCATCTCGGGGACAAGGTGGCCCGGATGGCCAAGGCGTACGTGGGGGTTCCTTATCGTTACGGCGGTGAATCGCCCCAGGGGTTTGACTGCAGCGGGCTCACCTATTACGTCTATGGCCGGTACGGGTACAGTCTGCCCCGCAGCGCCGACGAGCAGGTCAGGGTCGGCCGATGGGTTCCCAGAAAGGAATTACAGCCCGGGGACCTGGTTTTCTTCCGGGTTCCCTGGAACAAGAGTTATCACGTGGGTATTTTCATGGGCCGGGGCAGGTTCATCCACGCGCCCCGGACGGGAAAACGAGTGGAAGTACAATCATTGGACCAAGGCTATTACCAACACAACTACTATACGGCCAGACGGATCATCAACGAAGGTTAAACGTAGCGGTCCAGCTCTTCGCCCGTCCGGCCGCGGCCGTCCGGTCGTTGATCTTCCTTGCCCCGCCGTTTTCGCCGCTGATCGGGATTGACGCTCCGCTTTTCCGGCGTGGGCCGGAAGTTGGGGGCCGGGGGGCTGATGAGGGGAGCCTTGGGTTTAACTTCGCCGGACCGTTCTGACATGACCGCCTGGTTTCTCCATACGCCTGTTCACAATTATCTTATCGGCCGGTCGCCGGTTCAACATAAAATCAACTTGAAAAAGCCTCTTAATGAAACAGCCCGGTCAATAATAAAATCCTGTCTGTATACAAGCGCCGGCCAGGGTGATTCTCCGCTGAGGTCTTTTTATCGTCCGGTTATCAAGATCAGGCCAACCTTTATCTTGACAAAAGAATCTTTAGAGTATATCCAACGGCCAGATAAATCCGGCGGATGTCGCCGTCAGGCTCATCCCGGAGTGATTTGTTACAAATCATTCTGCTCTTGACTATGAATTCAGTCGCCGCAATCCGGTCCTTTCGGTTCAGTGTTGCATTTACCGGAGCCGTGTTTTCAGCGGCGTGGCCGGCGACATGAGTAAAAACCGGGACAACCCCTTGTTCATATGTCTTTGTTATTTAATAAAAAAATTAAACTCCTCCCCATGATTTTTTTGAATAAGGATCGCCAATTGAAGCAATAATTGATCCGATTCGTTCAGAAAGGAGAAAACCATGCCCAAGAAAAAGATTGTTGACGCTTCCAGGCTGGTGGAATCAGTCGAATCCGGTCGTTCTTCGAGCGAATTGATGGCCGAATTTAATATAAAAACCATCGGCCAACTGAAGTCCATTTATGTTGACTCCCTGGCGGCCCTGGGTCGGGTGCCGGTCATTGTTACAGGCCGTCATTCGAGGAAAGACAAGGTCTCTGATTCAAAAGAGATCAGGATTAACCTTCGGGGCAGCCTGATAGTGCCCCGGGGATTGATCGAAACGCTGGGCTTTCAAACAGGCGATAATTTCTCCGTTCGCAAAACGGCCGCCGGCGTCAGTCTGAAAAAGATTTGATCGGATTCAACCGTCGTTCTTTGTCGCCAGCCGGCGCGCGGGGAATTTTTTTATGCGGAAGCGGCCTGGACGCGACCGGCCGGATGTTCAGATTTTCCGGTTAATCAAGAGTCCGGTTCCACGACATGACCAAGCCCGAGCATAAGAGACCCGATTCGAGACCGCTGATCGGTCTGACCTGCCAATCGCGCCCCGGACCGGACTGGGCCTCCTTCACTCCCGGCCAACCCCTGGACGCTGTTTTCAGAAGCTACTCGAGGGGCGTGGAAGCGGCCGGGGGACTGCCGGTGCTCCTGCCGCTGGCCTCCGACGCGCGGACGGCCGAGGCCACGATAAGCCGACTGGACGGTTTGCTTTTGACCGGCGGCGAGGACGTGGCTCCGCGGTGTTACGGAGAAGAACCCCGCGCCGGCCTGGAAGAAGTTGATTACCAGCGCGACCTGATGGAAAT
Source organism: Thermodesulfobacteriota bacterium (assembly GCA_040755515.1). GTDB lineage: Bacteria > Desulfobacterota > Desulfarculia > Adiutricales > JAGVGV01 > JBFMAW01. The sequence goes on from JBFMAW010000048.1 coordinate 17,216, forward strand.
CGTCATGGTCCGAACCGCGTCCAGGCTGGGTCTGCCCATGCTGGGCATCTGCCGGGGCATTCAGCTTCTCAACGCGGCCCTGGGAGGCGCCCTGTACCAGGATCTGTCCCGCCAGGTTCCGGGTTGCCTCGAGCACCGTCAGTCGGCGCCGAAAGGGGTCGCCACCCACCTGGTGAAGATCAGGGAAGACACCAGGCTCGCCTCCATCATCGGGTCTGAAACCATCTGGGTCAACAGCAGGCATCACCAGGCCGTGCGTGATCCGGCCCCTGGTTTCATTCCAGCGGCCGTGGCCAGCGACGGGGTGATCGAAGCCCTGGAAAGACTCGGCCCGCCGTTTGTTCTGGCCGTCCAATGGCACCCGGAAGGCCTGTGGTCCCACGACCAGGCCGCTTTAAAGCTTTTCTCCGCCCTAGTGGAAGCGGCCCGGCCATGTTGACTTGAGGCCGGGGATGGTATATCGTTACTAGGTTAATATTTATATAGAAAGCGCGACGGGCGCCATGGAAAGGGAATCAAGGGAACTCCACGACCTGCTGCAAGGGGCCAAGTCGGCCATGGCCCTGACCGGCGCGGGCATTTCGGCCGAAAGCGGCATCCCCACCTTCCGCGGGTTTCAGGGTCTGTGGGAGAAGTACGACGTCATGGAGTTCGCCCATATTGACGCCTTCCGCCGGAATCCGGCCAAGGTCTGGCGCATGCTGATAGAGTTGGATCAGACCATGACCGCGGCCAGGCCGAACCCGGCCCATGAGGCCCTGGCCGAACTAGAACGTCTGGGCATGCTCAAGATGGTGGTCACCCAGAACGTGGACAATCTGCACCAGGACGCGGGCAGCCGGGAAGTGGTGGAATTTCATGGCAACGCCCGCCGACTGCGCTGCCTGGAATGCCGAACCCTGTTTTCCCGGGAACAGATCAGCCTTGAATCTCTGCCGCCGCGGTGCGGCTGCGGCGGACTGATCAAGCCGGACACCATCTTTTTCGGCGAAGCCATCCCCTGGGACGCCAGTATGAAAGCTTTCGACCAGGCCGGCAAGACCGACCTTATTCTGGTGATCGGCACCTCGGCCGTGGTGGCGCCGGCCAGCGAGATTCCCCTGATGGCCAAAAGGGCCGGGGCCACGGTGGTGGAGATAAACACCGAAGAGACCGTCCTGACCACGTATGTGACCGATCTGTTTCTTCAAGGTTCGGCCGCCGTCATACTGCCGCCGGTGGTGAGCCGGCTGAAGGTCGGCCGGCGCTGATCCATGGCCTACCCTTTCACCCCGATCAACCATCCGATCGCGGAGCGGGCGCGCCAATCCTCGGCGCAACGCCAGGCGGGAACGATTTTACCCATCCCGGCGGGGTTGGCCGGCGGGCCCATTCACTGTCGGTCGATGAGCCAAAATCGTGAAACGAGCGTGGCCGCCGGGAGTTATGCGCCCGGTTCATCGAAGGTGATGCATCTCGATTCAGCTATTCGGTTGACTTGAGCCGGCCGGGTCACTATATATGCCAGCCGGCCCCGGGCGCGTTGCCCGGGTACGAAGAGCAAAATACTTGCGTGGGTGTCAGCTCATGACTCCTGATCTAGTGACTATAATCCTGACCCAGGCCAATCCGGGCCCCAACCTGGGACGCAACGTCTCCTCCCTGGAAATCTGGAACATGGTCGTGGGCGCCAGTCCGATGGTCCAATTAGTCATGGTCATTCTGCTGCTCTTTTCCATCCTGTGCTGGGCCATCATCATCTTCAAGTCCAGCCAGCTCAGCAAGGCCAGGCGGCATTCTTTTTATTTCCTGGACCTGTTTTGGAAGAGCCGGAGCCTGGCCAACATCTACGCCGAGTCCGAGGGCTTCGACTCCAGCCCGGTGGCCCAGATTTTCCGGGTGGGCTATCAGGAGTTGGGCCGCATCCGCAAGGCCAAGGCCGACCAGCGCACCGGCATAGAGAACGTCCAGCGGGCCCTGCGCCGCGCCGTGGCCGTTGAATCCACGCGCCTGTCGCGGACCCTGTCCTTTTTAGCCACCACCGGCAACACCGCGCCCTTCATCGGTCTGTTCGGCACGGTCTGGGGCATCATGGGCTCCTTCCATAGCATCGGCCTCAGCGGAGCGGCCAATCTGGCCGCGGTGGCGCCCGGAATATCCGAAGCCCTGGTGGCCACGGCCGCGGGCCTGGCCGCCGCCATACCGGCCGTGGTGGCTTACAACCACTTCAACAGCCGGGTCAGGGTCCTGGAGGCCGAAATGAGCAACTTCATGGCCGACTTCCTCAACATCCTCGAACGGGACATGATTAGAAAGGCCAATAATCCGGAGGAATAAACCATGGCTTTTGGCTCCGGCGGCGACCAACGCTCCCTGATGTCCGAAATCAATGTCACCCCCTTCGTGGACGTGATGTTGGTCCTGCTCATCATTTTCATGGTGACCGCTCCCATGATGACCCAGGGCATGGATGTGGAACTGCCCAAGGTCGACGCCTCGGCCATGCGGACCGAAGGCGAACGGGTGGTCATCACCATGAATCAACAGGGCGAGATATTCCTGGACGAATTCAAGGTCCCCCTGGACGATCTGGGCCTCAAGGTCAGGCGCATCATGGAAGTCAAGGGCACCAAGCAAGTCTTTCTGCGGGCCGATCAGGGCATCCCTTATGGACAGGTGGCCAAGGTCATGGGCGAAGTCCGCCAGGCCGGCATTACCAACCTGGGGCTGGTGACCGAACCGGAACCTGTGTCCGCCCCGGAGGCCAGGAAAAAGACCAGGTAGGAAACCGATCCTCCGGCCTGGCGCGTAAATAAGGATAATGATTCGGGCGGGCGCGATGACGGCGCTGATTTAGCATGGAGATATCCTTTCACGATTTTGTCCTGGATAATGGCTGGGGTCGGGCTTTCAAGTGGTTCGTCCTGGTCTCGGTCTTTTTTCATTTCGCGGCCATTTATCTGGCCGTGGCCGTGCTGCCCGGCCTGGTCCCCAGAACCAAACCACTGCCGCCGATCTATACCGTCAGTTTGATCACTTTGCCTTCGGCCCCCCCCGCGGGCCAGGTCCTGGCCGGACCGGAAGTCAGCAAGGACCCCAAGGTGGTCCTGCCCAAGCCACCCGAGCCCAAACCCGAGCCCAAACCCGAGCCTAAGCCGGAACCCAAGCCGCTGCCCAAACTGGAGACCACGGAACTGGTGCCGGTCGGTCCGATAAAACCGAAGGAGCCGGACAAGCCGGAGATAAAAAAGATTGAAACACTCCCGCCCCAGCCGGAAATCAAGAAAGTCGAACCCGCGCCCAAGCCCGCGCCCAAACCGCCTCGGCCCAATCCGGATGACGCCTTGAACCAGCGCCTGGCCAGGCTCGAGGCTTCGGTCAAGGCCAAGAAGACCGACGCCCAGATTGACGCGGCCGTGGCCAAGCTGGCCACTAAACACCCCGGCACGGGCGACGGCGACGGCCAGGGTCCGGGCGTGCGCGGCAACGGCTTGGCTTCGGAACTGGACGCGCGCATGCGCGAATATTTCATCGTGCTTTACAACATCATCTCCGCCAACTGGGCCATGCCTTCGGAGAAAATACTGGGCACCAACAAACCCCTGGAAGCGGTTTACATCATCCAAATCGCCCCCAATGGTGATATAATAAAGGGTTGGTTCGAAAGGGAGTCGGGCGTGGACCCGTTCGATCAGTCGGCCGAAAGGGCGGTCAAGAAATCCAGACTGCCGCCCTTGCCCGACGTGTTCAAGGGCCAGGCCGTGGAAGTGGGTCTGCGTTTTACTCCCGGCGGAGTAAAAAAGAAGTAGTCGGCCGGGACGTCTCCGGCGGGTGAAGAATCTCTCGTTTCCCACCAGGGGGGTGGGAGAATACGCCATAAGGTACTTGACATCCGGCCCCCGGCCATTATAGTAACGACCGAATCGGCGGTCCGCTTTTTAAGAAGCCTCCGCGGGACGAGGTTGAGAAAACCGGTTATGAAGACCCGACTGAATCGCCTGGCGATTCTCTTTGTTCTAGGCCTGAGCCTGATCGGGGCTCCGGCCTGGGCCGCCAGGGTCTATATTGATATCAACCAACCTTTCGCCAAAAAGATTCCCGTGGCCGTGCCCGACTTTCTGCCCCTGGGCGGCGGCACTGGCGGACCGCCGGACATAACCCAGGCCCTGCCCAAGAGGCTGGGCGACAACCTGGACATGACCGGCATGTTCATCGCCCTGGACAAGAGAACCTTCCTGGAAAGCAACGCCCGGGCCGGCTTGAGCGGCGCCGCCCAGGTGGATTTCAAGGAATGGCTGGCCGTGGGGACCGAACTCCTGGTCAAAGGCGGCTTCACCCTGGCCGGAGAAGACCTGGTCCTCGAACTCAGGCTGTACGATTGCCTGGACCGGAGAATGCTTCTGGGCAAACGGTACACCGGCCATCGCCGCGACGGCCGGAAGATGATCAACCGGTTCACCAATGAGATCCTTTTTCTGCTCACCGGCGAACAGGGCATTTTCGGCACGCAGTTGGTTTTCGTGGCCGGCACGGGTTATAACAAGAGCATCATGCGGGCCGAGTTCGGCGGGGAAGAGGCGACCGGCGTGGCCGGCGGCGGCGGCCCTCACACCATGCCCACCATTTCCGCCGGCGGACAGGTCGCCTGGGTCCACCGCAACGGCACTTCCTGGGAACTGATCTCCGGCGGACAGGTCATATCGGCCGGGCCGTTGCACCTGAGTCCGGCCTTCACCCCGGGCGGAGCGCTCCTGGCGGCCATCAGCGGCAAGTATGACACCAACATCTTCATGTTCCCCGGACCCGGCGCCAAGCCCGTGCCCGTGACCACCGGGTACGGCATCAACATTTCGCCGACCGTATCCCCGGACGGCGGGCGCATGGCCTTTGTCTCCGACCGCGGCGGTTCGCCGCAGATATATACTTCCTCGACCGGCGGCGGCCCGGCCTCCCGGCTGACCACCATGAGCGGATCGGCCATGGACCCGGACTGGTCGCCTCGAGGAGACCGCATCGTCTTCTCTCTCAGCGATTCCGAAATCTGCACCATCGCTCCCGATGGTTCGGACCCGCAGCAGCTTACCTCCGGTCAAGGACGCAACAGCAGGCCTTCCTGGTCGCCCGACGGCCGGATGATAGCCTTTTCCTCGAGCCGCAACGGGAGGAATCAGATTTTCGTCATGACCGCCAACGGCGAAAGACAGCAGCCCCTCATGCCCGATTACGGGGGGGACCAGCAACTGCCCTACTGGAGCAAGGGCAAGGCCGATGCGGCGGGTAAAAACGGGGGTTGATATTTTTACTGTTTATATTGTTATTTGTATTTGACCTCGACCCTGATCCGGGATATACTTCATCGCGGAGTGGGGTGCTGTGAGGCTCAAAAATACCTGTCCGTTCTGAGACAGGGTAGTTATTGGGTATTGGGAAACCTAAGAAGGAGGTGCAAGGCATGAAACGGAACGGATTGATTTTCTTACTAGTGGCTCTCTTGGTTTTGCCTGTGTTCGCGGTGTCCCTGACGTCGTGCGGCAAGGAAGTCAAGAAGGACGTAGGCCTGACGGACGAGGAGAAGGCTCGTCTCGAGGCCGAGCGTCGGGCCAAGGAGGCTGAAGAGGCCCGTCGTCGCCAGCTCATGGAGCAGGAAAAAGCGGCCAAGGAAGCCTTCCAGAACGAACACGTCTATTTTGACTTCGACAAGTACAACATCCGCAAGGATCAGGAAGCCAAACTGCGCTTCAAGGCGGACTACATGACCTCCCACGCGAAGGTCGCCGCCGAAGTCCAAGGCCACTGCGATGAGCGCGGCACCAACGCCTACAACATGGCCCTTGGTGATCGCCGCGCCCATTCGGCCAAGAACTTCATGGAGTCCCTGGGTGTGGCCGGCAGCCGGATGAAGACCGTATCTTACGGAGAAGAAAAGCCGGTGGACACCGGCCACAACGAAGCGGCCTGGTCCAAGAACCGCCGCGCCCAGTTCGTCATCACCGCTGAATAACCGCCAAGACGAATCCGGGTAATCGCTCCGGGGGTCGCCGGCTGGCGCCTCCCGGAGCTTCCATTTCCGTCACGATGAAAAAAAACCGCCTCATGACCCGGCTGGGGATGATCATACTGACCGCGTTCGTCCTGTCCGCGGCCGGCTGCGTCAGCGACGACGACTTCCGCCGGCAGGTCCTGCGCGTCAATCAACTCCAGCAGGAAGTCCGGGACCTGAAGGACGAATCCAAGCTGCGGAAGATGGAAATGGATCGTCTGCTCGGACAGGCCCGGGGCAGCATGCCGGAAATGCGCCTGGAGATCGACCGCCTGCGCACCGAATTGCAGCGCTTGACCGATACCATTGACCTGGCTGAAACCAGGGCCGGGTTGCCGCCGGGCGAGAAGCTCTCTCTCCGCAACCAACTGGAATACACCGGCGCCAGGCTGGACCGGTTGGAAGCCAAATTTCAACTTCCGCCGCTGAGCCCGAAAGTGGTGGAAGAAGCCGGCCTGCCCAAGATGCCGGCGGAACCCCGCATAGAAATCAAGCCCGAAGCCGAAGAGCCGGCTGAAAGCACCGAAGACGGCGAATACAACGCGGCCAAGGAGTCCTTGAAGAAAAAGGCTTATCCCGAGGCCCTCGATAAATTCAGAAATTTCCTGACCAAATATCCCAAATCCAAATACGCCTCGTCCGCCCAGTACAACGCCGGCGAATGTCTCTACCTGCAACAGAAGTATGACGAGGCCATTCTGGAATTCCAGAAGATCATAAAGGATCACGCCGCCAGCGACCTGGTCCCGCCGGCCCTGCTGAGGCAGGCCTTTTCTTTCTTGAGCCTCGGCGATAAAACCAGCGCCAAGCTCCTGCTCCAGAAGATCGTCCGGCAATACCCGAAAAGCAGCGCCGCGGCTACGGCCAAGGAAAAGCTGGCCACCCTCAATTGAACCCCTTCCTGACCTCTGCCCCGCCGGACGATATAACCGATCTCGATCCCCGCCGCGGACGGCCGTCTATTTTGCGCTACAACGGTCTCAAGACCTGGCTGGAAAGGCGCTTCGGCGGCCCAGTGGCCAAGATATCCCTGGACGCCGGTCTGACCTGCCCCAACCGTGACGGCGCCATCTCCACTCGAGGCTGCCTTTTCTGTGACCCCAAGGGTTCGGGGACCGGCGCCGCGGGTCGGGGTCTGACCTTGACCGAACAGATGCAACGGGGTCTGGAAAGACTGGACCGCCGGGCTAGTCAATACTTCTGCTACTTCCAGTCCTTCACCAACACCTACGCCGAACCGTCGCGCCTCAAGGCCATGTGGGACGAAGCGCTGTCTTGCCCGGGCGTGATCGGCCTGGCCGTCGGCACCCGGCCCGACTGCCTGCCCGAGGACGTCCTGGAGATATTGGCCGGTTACCAGCCGCGTCATGAAGTCTGGCTCGAATTAGGCTTGCAGTCGGCTTCGGACCAAACCCTGGCCGCGATTAACCGCGGACACACCGCGGCCGACTTCGCCGCGGCCGCGATTAGGGCCAAGGCCCGGGGACTCCAGGTCATCGCCCATGTCATCATCGGCCTGCCCGGCGAGGGCGACGCCGAAATACTGGACACGGCCCGCTTCATCGGCCGATTGGGCCTCGATGGGGTCAAGATTCATTCCCTGTACGTCAGCCGGGACACGGGCCTGGCCGAACTCCTGGCCCGGGGCGAATACCACTGCCTGACCCAAGATGAATTCGTGCGCCTGGCCGTTCTTTTTCTCGAAAACCTGCCGCCGCCGATGGTGATCCACCGTCTGACCGGCGACCCGGAACCCGCGTCCCTGCTGGCCCCGTCCTGGTGCGGCCGCAAGGCGGAAACCTTGCGGCTCATCCGCCAACGCCTGGACGACCTGGATACATGGCAGGGCCGCGGCCTGGGCGCGGCCAGGCCTCATGATCAGCGATAAATATAGGAGGTCAAAATGCACATCCAGTACACCGTGCTTGAAGCGCCGCCTGGCCCGGTTTTCCTTGCCGAAACCAGGCAGGGAGTGCTCTGCGTTTCTTTCGGCCCCCAGGGCTTGAACGACCTGACCGCCTTCGCCCGAAGATGGCATCCCGAAGCCCAGATCATTCCTTCGGTGGTCGAATCGACCGCCCAGGTGCAGGATTATTTGGACGGAAAGCGCCGGGAGTTCAAGTTGACCCTGGATTTGAAGGGGACCGAATTCCAGCGCCAGGTCTGGCGGGCTTTGAGCCTGATTCCCTACGGCCAGACCAGTACCTACGGCCGGATCGCCGAACGGATCGGCCGGCCCGGCGCGGCCAGGGCCGTGGGTCAGGCCTGCGGGGCCAATCCCATCCCCCTGATCATTCCCTGCCACCGGGTGCTGGCTTCGAACGGCGGCCTGGGCGGCTTCGGCTCCGGCCTGCACTGGAAACGCTGGCTGCTCAACCTGGAATCCCACTAGGGACGTCCATAAAATTATAAGATTCTTTTTGATCCGCCGCGGCCCTTTCCGAGACGACTTATCATGCCCCCAAGGGTTGATCTTGATGCCCCGGGCGCGGGCACTTGAACGAGCCGGGGAGACGGTCCGGGCCAAGCAGTCTGCCCCGACCCGAAATTTATAATTTTATGGACGTCCCTGTATGTCTGAGGAGTCTCAAATGAACTACACCGTTGGCATTTTTGTGTTCGACCAAGTTGAAGTTCTTGACTTCGCCGGGCCCTACGAAGTATTCACCACAGCCTCTCGGGTTTACAGCCGTCTCCATCCATCGGAACCGGGGCCGTTCAGTGTCATCACGGTCGGTCGAACCAACACCCCGATCCGCGCGCGAGCAGGACTCAAAGTGTATCCGGATCATGACTTCAAAAGCCATCCGATTATTGATCTCCTCGTCATCCCAGGCGGTGTTGTAACGGAAGAACTCGCCACACCCGAGGTGGCGGAATGGATCTCTGCTTGTTTCCCAAGCACGAAGATCACGGCTTCAGTTTGTACTGGAGCGTTCTTGTTGGCCCAGGCCGGCCTGCTAACGGGGAAGTCGGCTACAACTCATTGGGAAGATATCGAAGACTTGAAGGTGATGTTTCCCGGCGTCGTAGTTCTCACTGGCCGTCGTTGGGTTGACGAAGGAAAAATCGTCACCTCAGCCGGAATATCCGCAGGCCTCGACATGAGTCTTCATTTGGTTGAACGCCTGGCCGGACGCGAACTTGCGGTTAAAACAGCACACCAAATGGAGTTCGATTGGACACCAGGAGGTACGTCCATAAAAGTATAAAATTCCTTTTGGCCTGCCGCGGCCGTTTCCGAGACGATTTATCATGCCCCAAAGGGCTGGTCTTGATTCCTCTAACGCAGGCGCTCGGTCGAGGCAGGGACATGGCCTAGTCAAACCAGTCCGCCCCGCCTAAGAATTTATAGTTTTTATGGCCGTCCCCCTGCCGGCTTCGGTTGACTATCCCGATAAATTCAGTTATCATGGTTATTTATGAAGGAACGCCGGTCCAAGCCCTCGCCCCGCCTGTCTCCCGCCGCCCGTTTGGTTCTCTCCCGCCGCTATCTCAAACGGGACCTTAAAAACCGGGTGGTGGAAACACCGGCCCAGATGTTCGAGCGGGTGGCCCGGACCGTGGCCCAGGCCGAAGCCCTGTACGATTCGCCCCGGACCGTGGCCAAAACAGCGGCCAGGTTTTATGAGGTCATGGCCGCTTTGGATTTTCTGCCCAACTCGCCCACCCTCATGAACGCGGGCCGGGAACTGGGCCAGCTTTCGGCCTGCTTCGTCCTGCCGGTGGAAGACTCCATCGAGAGCATTTTCAATGCGGTGCGGGACACGGCCTTGATCCATAAAAGCGGCGGCGGCACCGGCTTCTCTTTTTCCTCGATTCGGCCGGCCAACGACCTGGTCCAGTCCACCCACGGTGTCTCGAGCGGCCCCATCTCCTTCATGCACGTTTTCGACGTGGCCACCGAGACCATCAAGCAGGGCGGGGTCCGCCGCGGGGCCAACATGGGGCTGCTGTCAGTGCACCACCCGGACATCCTGGAATTCATCACCGCCAAGAGCCGTCACCCCGGCCGGTTCACCAATTTCAATCTCTCCGTGGCCGTAACCCGGCGCTTCATGGAGGCCGTGCGCCGCGGGGGGGAATATGATTTGATCAACCCCCACACCGGCCTCCGGACGGCCCGTCTGCCGGCGGTGGAAGTCTTCGACCAGATGGTCAGGTCGGCCTGGACCTGCGGCGATCCGGGCCTCATTTTTCTGGACAGGATCAACGCCGCCAACCCCCTGCCCCACCTGGGGCCGCTGGAGGCCACCAATCCCTGCGGCGAACAGCCGCTGCTGCCTTACGAATCCTGCACCCTGGGCTCGATAAACCTGGCCCGCTTCCTCCAGGGCGAAAAGATCGATTTCGACCGACTGGGCTCGGTGATCCATCTGGCAATCCACTTCCTGGACAACGTGATAGACGTCAACCGCTTTCCCCTGCCCCAGATACGGGAAATGACCAGGAAGAACAGGAAGATAGGCCTGGGGGTCATGGGACTGGCCGACCTGCTCATCAAGCTCGAACTGGCCTACGATTCCGAAGAGGCCTTGGCGACCTGCCGGCGGCTCATGGCCTTCATCCAGGCCGAAGCCCGCGGCGCCTCGATTGACCTGGCCCGGAAACGGGGCAATTTCCCCAGCTTCGAAGGCAGCGTCTATCACCAACAGGGTCTGCGCCACCTGCGCCACGCCACGACCACCACGATCGCGCCCACCGGAACCCTGTCCCTTATCGCCGGCTGCTCTTCAGGCATCGAACCCCTCTTCGCCCTGGCCTACCGCCGCCGGATACTGGACGACCAGGAAGTGATCGAAGTGCATCCCTGGCTCAAACGGCTGGCCCTGCGGCACGGCTTCTGGAGCGAAAGCCTGGCCCAGGACCTGGCCGGCGCCGGCTCGATCGGGGAGCGGAAAGAAATACCGGAAAAAGTGCGGCGGATAATGGTCACGGCCCACGACCTCGATCCTCTGTGGCATCTGAAAGTCCAGGCCGCCTTCCAGGCCCACACCGACAACGCCGTGTCCAAGACGGTCAACCTGCCGGCTTCGGCCACTCCGGAAACCGTGCGCGGGATTTTCCTGGCCGCGGACGAATGGAACCTCAAGGGGGTGACCGTTTACCGCGACGGCAGCAAGGCCGGACAAGTCCTGAGCTTCGGCGTCAAACCAATCGCCAACGGCCAGCCAATGCCCAGGACGACCAACGGTGGACCCTGCCCGGAGTGCGGGTCATCCCTGGGGCCGGACCAGGGCTGCTGGCTCTGCCCCAACTGCGGCTATTCCCACTGTCATTGAGAACAAGGCCTCAGGCTGGATCGGACCGGGCTTGGGACTCCTCCGTATACAGGAGGAAAACCTTGTCCAAGGCCAGGGTCTTCAGGACCCGTAAGAGCCCGGTCTGTCTTTCCCGGTCAAGAATCAAACCGACCCGTCCGGGGTCAGGCGCGGCTTTGTACAGCGACATCAGGACGGTTATCTGGGCGCTGTGCAGGTTATTGAGGCCGCGCAGGTCGAAGACCAGGCGGCCGGCGCCCCGGCGGATCATTTCCTTCAACCTTTGGTGTAAGTCCTCGCCCGGCGGCTCGAGGTCCTCCGGCGCGACCTGGATGACGCCGACCTCGAGGGGTCCGGGCTTCTCGGTTCTGAGCCATTGGACCAGGTTGTCCATCATCTCTTTCAGTAGAGCACGGGATGAATCGGCCAGGGGCCGGCTGAAAACCTGGATTTCGGACAGGTAGTCCCGGGCCATCTTCAAGGCCCGTCCGGCCTGGGGTCCGGCCCAGCGATCCAGTTCCACCTTCAGCCACTCCAGTTCTTCCCTCAGACTCTCGAGCGTCCGATCCTGCTCCTCTTTCCCGGCCGCGGCCAGACGATGAAGAAACATTCCGATTTTCGCCTCGACCGGACTGAAAGGGTCGGACTCGATTCCGGCCTCGGCAGAGGCGGGTTGGGCCGGCCCGGACGTTTCCAGGTCCACGTCCGTCGGCCGGGTATTCGGTTCGACCGCCGGCCGCGCCTCGGGGCCAACCTCGGCGGAAGCCCGTTGTTCAGTCGGGGCTGGATGTTCATTCAGGGCCGAGTCAATACTATCCAGGGAGTCCATGAGCCGGTCCAGCCACTCCACCTGGTCGGATTGATCTTCGCTGAGCTGGTTGAGCATGGTTTCGACCGTGTCCAGGACCTGGAACAGGACGTCTATCAAGCCTTGAGGGCAATCGCAGGAGGTGGTGAATTGTTCGCGGACGGTCTGGAGGATATTTTCGGCTTTGTGGAGCAGGCCGTAGAGGCCGCGCAGGTCCAGGAAGCCGGAGTTGCCCTTGATGGTGTGCAGACGTCTCAACAGGCCGTTGAGATCATCCGCTCGGCGGCCGTCCTTTTCCAGGGCCAGGAGGTGCTGGCTGGCCGCCTGCAGGTGCTCCCGGGCGTCTTCCACGAACTCCTTCAGGATGTCACTGACCATGAACCATCGCCTCGATCCGACGCCCGAAAGGCTCTATCCGCTTCGTTCTTCAATAAAACTATTATAGCATTCTAACGTCCAATAAACAAATCAGGCCAGGGACAGCAAATCCACCATCTAATCGCGGACCGGGCGCGGAAATCCTCAGCGAAACGCGAAGTTGAACCCCGCCTGCGGCGGGGTTGGCCCGCGGGCGTATTCACCATACGTCGAGGAGCCAAAATCGTGAAACGAGCGTTACAGCCAGGAGTTATGCGCCTGTTTCATCGAAAGTGGTGAATCCAGGAGACCGATTCATCGACGGTTGGGTCCTATCAGCCTCCCGATGACGGGCCCGGAGACGAGGCATCTTGATTTCCCTGGAGATTTGTGATATAAGGTATGCAAATCATTTTTAATCGAGGCCGAGGTGGTCGAAAAACAGCCGGCAAAAGCCCCCCAGTCAAAAGTAAGCTTCTGGTCCAAATTCGGACTGCAAGCGGCCATGATCGCCATTCTGGGGTTGGCCGGCCCTTCCTTTTTAACCCTCGGATTTATCAACCGGAGCAAGAAACCGGAGCCCCCGCCGCCTAAAGTCGAGACCAAGATCAGTCGCGCGATCAAGCCGCCGGAAGCAGCGGCCGTCCAACCGGCCGCGCCCACCCAACCACCGCCCGCCGCGGGGGGATCGGACCTGGACAACCTGTTCCTGACCCCGGCCAAGACCGTGAGCAACGAAGCGGCGGCCAAGGAAAAGCCGCCGGTCGAGACCGCGGCCAAGGTTGAATCTCCGGCGCCAAAGGCTAAAAACGACGCCGGCGCCAAAGAGACGTTTTCGCCTTCTCCGGCGGCCAAGACCTCTGGTTCAGGCCGACCGACCGCGGCCGAATCTTCGGCCAAGCCGCCGGCCGGCGGGACCGAAAAGCAGGAAAAACCATCGTCCGTGACGGCCAAGAACGTCCCGGCGCCTTCACCCCCGGAAAAGCCGGCCGCGGGTCCGTCAGGCCAGGCTGGAGCGGCCCAGGAGAAGCCCAAACCGACCTCGCCGACCGCTGAAAAGCCATCTTCGCCCCAGGCCCACGAGGCGGCCAAAACCCCGGCCAAACCTGAACAGCCCGGCCCGGCGAAGGCTCAGACCAACGAGACGCCCTCTCCCGGCGAAGCCCGGGCCAAAGCACCCTTTCCGCCGCCAGCCGGCCAGACCGCCAAGGAGGAAGGCCCGAGCGTGCCCAAGCCCCAGTGGCAGACCCTGGATCAGAACTGGGACAAGGTTACGGCCGGCGGCGCCCCTGGCGTGGAAAACCTGGGTTCGGGAGGAGCCGCCTGGCGGCAGATGGATATAGGCCAGACCCAGGCCAGCAAGCCCGAGACCAAAGTTCCCACGCCCGCGGCGGCCTCCTCCGCCCCAGGTGCGCCTAAATCGGCGACCGCGCCGGGTACGCCTCCAACGTCGGCTTCGACCCGAGACAAAACAGCCAAGAGCGCGGCCCCCATCCAGACGCCGCCCGCGGCCAAACCCCAGGCCGGAATTGTATCCACGCCGCCCGCGGCCAAAGCTCGGCCCACCTGGACCCGCGTTCGTTCCTCCCCGGCCAAGCCGGCCGCTCCGGGCGAGCGGCTGGTCATCATCAATGAAAGCGGCCGGCCCGGCCTGGCCGAGGTTTACCGGGACGTTCTCAAGGCCATGGGCTATCAGGTAGTCAGGACTGAAGAGCGGGTCCCCCAGCCCGGACCCACCACCGTCCTTTACGGCCCGGGACAGGAAGACAAGGCCCGGACCCTTTTATCCCGCCTGCCCGGTCAGCGGACCATGACCCCTTCGACCCAGGACTCGGCCCGGGAGATGTTCATCCTGGTCCGTTGACCTGATCATGATTCAACTCGCTCCAAATACCGGCTGATGGCGCCGTCGTAGGCGCTGGTCAAAGCAAAGACCTTTCGGGCCAGATGGAACTTGGTGGCCGGAGTGGTCTCGCCGCCCCGCTGCTTCATCTCCCCGATTACTTTTGGATAATCCGCCGGGTCCACCACCACGGTCACGGAGGCGTGGTTTTTGGCCGCGGCCCGGAGCAGGGTCGGCCCGCCGATGTCAATATTCTCGATGGCCTCTTCGAAGGTGACGCCCGGCTTGGCCACGGTGGCTTCAAAGGCGTACAGGTTCACGCAGACCAGATCAATGGGCGGCAGGTGATGGCGGGCCATCTGATTCACGTGCTCCTCCAGGTCCCGGCGAAAAAGAATACCGGCGTGGACCTTGGGGTGCAGGGTCTTGACCCGTCCGTCCAGCATCTCCGGGAAACCGGTGAATTCGGCCACCTCCTTCACCCTGACCCCGCCCTGGATCAAGGTTTTGGCCGTCCCGCCGGTGGACAGTATTTCCACGCCCAGGCCTTGAAGCTCCCGGGCGAAATCCACCACGCCGCTCTTGTCGGTCACGCTGATCAAGGCCCGCTGAATCTTCGGCATGTCAATCTCCTGAGGATAATATTTTAAGTCGGATTGGGGCGCATGACCCGCGTTTCGCGGGACGCCCCTATATTTCGTGGTTGCCGACCTGGGCTAGGGCGCACGGCTGTGCGCCCCTACAAATACAATGCCTGCCGTGCGGCTATGTGTTTCGTGGTTGCCGCCTGGTTCAGGGGCGCACGGCTGTGCGCCCCTACAAATCAAAACGCCGGTACATTCCCTAGGTGCCATCGGCGCCATTCCCGATAGGGGTAGGGAGGACCGGTTGAGTACCCGGTCCCCCCTCCCTCCGAACCGTACGTGCGGTTCTCCCGCATACGGCTCTCCGGTTGGTGGTTCACCGCCGAGCGGATTGACAGGCCAGGGC
>JBFMAW010000049.1:0-31670 GCA_040755515.1 Thermodesulfobacteriota bacterium
GCTGGCGTCCGCACAGCGACCAGGTGGGCCAGACGGGCAAGGTGGTCAGCCCGCAGCTTTACATCGCCTGCGGCATTTCGGGGGCCATCCAGCACCTGGCCGGCATGAGCACCTCGAAGGTGATCGTAGCCGTGAACAAGGACCCCGAGGCCCCCATCTTCCAGAAGGCCGACTACGGGGTCGTGGCCGACCTGTTCGAGGCCGTGCCCCTGCTGACCAGGGAAATCAAGAAAATCCTGGCCTGACCCTCAGGCGAATACAGCCGGGCCGAACCACTTGGTCCGGTCCGGCTGGTTTCCACCCGTGCCTGACGAAATAACCTACCGGTATTGCCCTGAATGCGGAAGTGAACTGAACCGTCTCTCGGACGCGGGTAATCCTTTTCCTCTGGTTTGCTCGCGTTGCGGCGGCAAAATACAACCTGGACCCAAGCTGGCTTGCGCCGCGCTTTTAACCCGGACCGACTCGGTTCTCCTGGTGAAAAGGGCCCGGGAACCGAAAAAAGGCTTCTGGTGCCTGCCCGGCGGGTTCGTGGATCAGGGTGAAACCCTGGAATCGGCCGCGGAGCGGGAGGTGGAGGAAGAGACGGGTTTATCAGTCTGGGTCCATCGCCTTTTCGGTCTTTATTCCTACCCGTCTTATCCGATAGTGGTGGCTGTCTACGAAGTCGAAACACGGGGCGGGCAACTCCGGTCTTCGCCGGAATGTCTCGAGGCGCGTTGGTTCGGGTTCGCGGAAATACCCTGGGAGAACCTGGCCTTTCCCTCGACCGCGGACTCCTTGAAGATTCTGATCAGCCGCCAGACTTAAATTCAGTTAAACGATATTAGTGGCGCGCGGGCGCGATGCCCCACATTTCCGACAGCGGCCCTTCCGGCAGGGTCCAGACTTCCAGGTGAAGTTCGGCCAGGCGGGCCGGGTCGTAGAGCAGTTGGGTCTTTTCCCTGGCCGTGAGGCTGTCGGGGCCGAAAGCCAGGGCCTTCTTTTTCAGTTCCTGGCGGCGCGTGGCTATTTGAGGGGAAACACTTCTCCTCCCCCGTAAGAGCCCCAGATGGAGGGCGTGAATTCCGGGGTCGACCACGGCGCGGACAAAGCCTTCCTGGCGGCTGATGGCCAGGGCCGATGATGATGGTCGTTCGGCGCTTTCAGCCTGGCGGACTTGTTCGAGTTCTTCCGGCGGGGCGATCTCTTCCGGGATGCACAGAAGGCCCCATTTCTTAAGACGGCGGCCCAGGCCGGCCCGGCTGGTATAGACGGACAAGGGTATGGCCAGCAGCAGGGAGCCCAGGATGGGCGTAAGCCACAAGAAAAAAGGACGGTTGATGATGAAGACCACGGCGCCCCAAATCAGGGCCAGCGCCATGCCCGAGGCGTGAAAACGCCAGGCCTCGGACCAACTGGTGCCGCTGTCGTCGCGGCGCTGGGCGCCCCAGCCCACTTGCTGTCCGAGCAGGGTCAGGAAGACGAACTTGCTGTGGAAGATCATTCTGATGGGGGCCAGAAGACTGGAGACTATGATTTCGGTCAGTATTCCAGCCAACAGTTTCCAGGCGCCGCCGAAACGTCCGGCCCGGCCTTGAAGCACTGTGATCAGGAACAGACAGAAGAACTTGGGTAGAAACAGAAGCAACACGGTCGAAGCCAACAGGGTGACCGCCCATTCCGGATACCAGACCGGCCAGGAGGGAAACAAGACCTTGGTGGCCGGGAAATAGGTCGGCGGGGTCAGGGCGAAGACCAGGGCTTCGGCCGTGCTCAGGAGCAGGAATATCAGCCAGAGCAGGGCCGAGCCATAGGACATGGCGCCGTTGAGGAACAGGGCGCGCTGGATGGGCGAAAAGCCTTTGGCCAAGA
Organism: Thermodesulfobacteriota bacterium; assembly: GCA_040755515.1. Taxonomy (GTDB): domain Bacteria; phylum Desulfobacterota; class Desulfarculia; order Adiutricales; family JAGVGV01; genus JBFMAW01. Next base: position 1,855 of record JBFMAW010000049.1, read on the forward strand.
TAAGCCGCAAGTGCTGGAGGTTGCCCTGGCACCAGCGCCGGTCCCGCTTGAGTTCCTCGAGCAGGGTCGGCGGCATTTCCTCGAAGCTGCCGCCCAAGTCATAGGCCAGCCAGACGCCGTAACCGGCTTTCCTCATCAGGGCCGCTTCCACGAAATCGTGGCTCATAATATCTCCGCCCAAGGGCGGATGGCCGGGCAGCCGGCCCAGGCCGCAGTGTCGCATGAAAGGGGCGACGCGGATGATGGCGTTGTGTCCCCAGTATTGCATGTCGCCCAACAGCCAGAAATTCAATCCCGCGGCGAACATGGGGCCGTAAACGCCCGAGGCGAACTGCTGGACCCGGGCCAGTGGAGTTTCGCGATTGACGCCGGCCGGCAAGGTCTGGAGCAGACCCACGTCGGAGCGGCGCTCCATGATCCGGACCATCCGGACCAGGGTCGGTCCGGTCATAACGCTGTCCGCGTCAAAGACGATCATGTATTTGTAGTTCTGTCCGAAGCGGCGGCAGAAATCAGCCACGTTCCCGCTCTTGCGCTTGAGGTTGACCCTCCGGCGGCGATAGTGAATCCGGCCGAAGGCTTGCAACTCCTGGTTAAGGTCGGTCCAGGCCGCTTCTTCCTCGACCCAACGGTCCGGGTCTTGGGTGTCGCTCAGGATGAAGAAATCGAAGCGGTCCAGCCGGCCGGTGCGATCGAGGGAGAGATAAGTCGCTTTGAGGCCGGCCATAACCCGGTTCACTTCCTCGTTGCAGATAGGGAAGAGTATGGCCGTGCGGGTGTCTGGTTTTATATCGGCGAGTTTTCCAGACCGCGGCTTGGTGATGGCCAGGTGGTCGTATCGTCCGGCCAGAATCAGGAAGCCCAGCGTCGCCGTCCAGAAGCCCAGGGATATCCAGGCGAACAGGATGGCAAAGACCAAGACAATGGCCGCTTCGAGCCAGGTGACGCCGTGATGGGGCAGCACCCACATCATATAGCGGCTGGCCAGCAGCGTGGGCGCCAGGATGAGGACCAACAGCAGTCTTCGGCGCCATTTGGCCGCCTTGGACCACGGTTGATTCATGTAATTCCGGGTCATGGGAGTGGTTCGGGCATATAAGCCGGGAGCTTATAAGCCGCCCTCGGTTCATGTTTTTGATTTAGAGCCCAGTGGTGAAGTAACTTCGGTCTTCAGGGGTGGTGAAGTAAAAGGTCCGGTCAGCAGGGATTTGATGCGGCGGCGGTACAAAGTTCGCCACGGCGTCCGGTCAAGTTCTTCCGGGATCATGAAGCCGCGGTTCAGTCTGGGCCGGGCCGGTGATTGTCCAATCAGGACGTGGGCTATAGGGGAAGGATTCTCGATCCGCCTGGTCTGGCCGGGGACGGCCTCGGCCAGTAATTCGATTAAGGCGCTCATAACGGCGGCCAACGGTTCGGCCGGCTGGGGACCACTTCTAGCCCGTTCGATGGTCCGATCGACAATCGCCGGCCGCTCCTTTTCCGGCACCCCCAGGGCTTCGAGGTAAAGATCGGCTCTTCGGCCAGCCTCGGACCAGCGCTGATCCGTTTCCTGGTGGTTGTCCCGACCAAAGTCCGTCAGCGGCGGTTCGATTGGCGCCAGGAAGGGTAGGATGAGCGGCTCCTTTTCCAGCGGGAACCTCATAATTGAACTCCATAACTCCAGGTTTCCGTCAGCACGTCCTGTCCGTGCTTGAGGAAAGCTCTAAGCTCGACTTGAATTTTTTTGTTGGGCAGCACCCGGGCCAGAGGGTTGGCCGAATCGGCCTGGATTTGAAAGATCAGTCGCCAGCCATCCAGGGCCGGGTTACGCATTACCTGTTTTTCCAATAGCTTGGCGCCATCGCTCACCGTCACCACGGCCTGAAGCTCGGCGTCGGCCGGAATGGAGTCAAGTTGTCCGCCTTGAAAATCAATTATGAACTTGCGGATATTCTCCTCGCGTCCGGCCGACGTCCGGGTGGCCGTCACCCGGCCCGTGGTGGGCAACTGTCTTTCGGCGGTATACCATTTCATAACATAAGCGAAAGAGTACGCTTCGCCGATTTTGGGCCTTTCTTTCGGGACCCAGAAGGCCACCACGTTGTCGTGAATCTCTTTTTCCGTGGGAATGAGGATCAGTTCCACATGGCCTTCGCCCCATTTACCTTTGGGGGCTATCCAGACACTGGGTCGTTTTTCATATCGGGATTCCAGGTCTTGATAATGATCGAAGTCCAGGTCGCGTTGCAAGAGCCCGAACCCGATCGGGTCTTTGGTCTGAAAGGTATTCACGGTCAGCCGGTCTGACAAGGCTAGCGGCCGCCAGAGCCATTCGCCGTTGCCGCCGGCGATCAACAGGCCGTCTGAATCGTGTATTTCCGGCCGGAAATCGTCTTTGCGGCGCTGGTTGGTATTCTCGCCGTAAAAGAACATGCTGGTCAGAGGGGCCAGGCCCAACTTCTGGACGCCGTGGCGCTGGAAGATGGAGGCCTGGACTTCCATGACCGTCTCCCGGCCGGGCGTGATGGTGAATTTGTACGCTCCGGTCGTGCTGGGGCTGTCCAGCAAGGCATAAACGTTCGCCGATTTCTGCTGAGCCGTTGGCTTTTCCAGCCAGAACTCCTTGAAATAAGGAAATTCTTCACCCGAAGGCATGGCCATGTCCACGGCCAGGCCTCGGGCCGAAAGACCGTAGAACTGGCCTTTGGCCACGGCCCGGAAAAAGCTGGCGCCCAGAAAGGCCGCCAGTTCATCCTTATTTTTAGTCGTATTGAGGGGGTAGTGCAGGCGGAAACCGGCAAAGCCTATGTATTCCGGAATTTTGTCGGCCAGCCCGGTCTTGCCGTAATCGAACATTTCCGGTGAAAATTGAACAGGTTTTACTGTTCCGGATTCGATGACGTTCATGGCCACCGGCCGGTCGTAGAACATCCCCAGATGGAAAAGCTGGACCTCGAAGGGCAGCTTTTCCGCCCGCCACAGGGCCATTTCCGGTTTGAATTTAATTTCCCGCCACTGGTTATAGCCCATTTGCAGCAAAAAGGGTGGCACCAGCCCCTCTGGTCTTTGATAGGGCTTTTCCGCCAGCGCCTTGGCCTTGGCGGTCACGTCCGAAAACTTGAAAGGCTCCTGGGCCTGAGCCGCGGTCCAGGACCAGGCCAGCCAGGCCAGGCCGGCAATAGCCAGACAGGCCAGGATATCCCTTCCGGTTCTTGTTCGCCGGGCTGAAACACCGCGGGCTCGCCCCTTTGACCGGTCGTCTGTTATAAGGATCAATCCTTTTATGTCTCTTACCGTTGTTCTCATCTTGATAAACGATCAGACCAGCGAGGTTGTATACTCTTGAAGCCAGGTCCTGTCAAGGCCCGTCAAAGAGGTCAGGTCTTCGATGAAGTAATGAGACCTGACCCCGAGGCCAACCGCTCTATTTGGACATCAGGACCCGGCCGATGGTCATGATTTCGGCTTCCTTGGTGCCTTCGTACAGTTCGAGTATCTTGGCGTCCCGGTAGTACTTCTGCACCTCGTATTCGTCGATGTAGCCATATCCGCCGTGGATTTCCACGGCCAGGTTGGCGCAGAAGACCGCGGTTTGGCCGCCCAGGTACTTGGCCATGGCCGAGAGGGTGTAGTCCGGACGGCCCACGTCCATGAGCCAGGCGGTGCGATAGAGCAGCCAGCGCAGGGCCTCGACGCGGATGGCCATTTCGGTCAGCTTGGCCTGGGTGAGTTGGAAGTTGCCGATGGGCTGGCCAAAGGCGGTGCGCTCCCTGGCGTAACGGATGCCGGCGTCCAGGCAGGCCTGGGACAAGCCCGCGCCCTGGGCCGCGACCATGACCCGGGTGGTGTCGAAGAAATGCATGAGCTGATGGAAGCCGCCGCCTTCCCTGCCGATCAGATTCGCCTGGGGCACGCGTACGTCCTCGAAACTGATTTCAGCCGTATCGCTGGAGCGAATGCCCATCTTGCCGTGGATTTTGTTCCGGGTGATGCCCTTGGCTTCGGCGGGAATGATGATTTGGCTGAAGCTGTTGTGCTTTTTCGCCTCGGGGTTGGTCACGCACTGGGTGACGAAGAAATCGCAGACCGTGCCGTTGGTGATGAACATCTTGGTCCCGTTGATCACATAGTCGCTTCCATCCTTGACCGCGCGGGTGCGGTACCCGACCGCGTCCGTGCCCGCGTCCGGTTCGGTGAAGGCGCCGGCGCTGACCATTTCCCCGCGGCAGACCGGGGGCAGCCATTTCTTTTTTTGTTCCTCGGCGCCGTAGAAAAAAATAGCCTCGCAGCCGAAGCTGCTGGCGATGATGTTGAGCCCCAGGCCCATGTCCACGCGGCAAAGCTGCTCCGAGATCAGGGCCAGCCCCATGTTGCCCACGGCGGCGCCGCCGTATTCCTCGGGCAGCCAGGAACCGACCAGGCCGTTTTCCGCCGCTTTTCTCACCAGGTCCCGGGGGTACTTCTCCTGCACGTCGCACTCGTGGGCCACAGGGGTGAACTCCTTCACCGCGAATTTGTAAGCCATGTCCTTGAGCATCTGCTGTTCTTCGGTCAGGTCGAAATCCATTTTCTTTCCTCCTGGGATGATTCGGGACGGGGACTTAAGGCGTTCCTTTCTGCTTCTTTCCGCCGTCTGGTATTTTCAAAGCTCGGCCTGGAGATAATAAATCAAAAAATTCAACAAAAAAAGGCCCCAATTACCAGCGTCCATGCCGGCCTTCCAGCGTCGTCCGCTTTTCTATTGAGGCGGCCAAGGAAAAGTGTTAATTTTTCCGGAGGAAGAGAGGGCGGGCCATCAACTCGACCAGAATAAGCCTGACTATAGATCCCCAGCGCGTCTATTGGCTGAAATTTATTCTGGAAAGCTATGAAGGCCTGGCCTTGGCGTCCACGGCCGAACGCAATTCGGGCCGCGTGGACCTGTTGATCGCGCCGGGCGGCGAGGAGGAGACAATCGGCCTGTTACGATCGCTGAAGGATGAATTAGGGCTGGTTGAAGGTTTGAGCGACGACCTTGACGATCTGTTGGCGCGTAACTCTGGAAGCCGGATGGAGCGGGACGGGCATGATCACGCGGGTAATTAGGTTTACGGGTCTCCTGGTTCCGATGATAGCCGTCGGCCTGGCGGTCATGGGCATGAGCGGACTGGGCGGAAGCGAAGGGCCCACCAGGATTCCCACGCCGGACCGGAACTTCGGCGCGACCATAGTGGACCGGGCCGACGTCCATACCCAGGTCACCATGTTTTCCATCGGCGGATATACGTATTTCTTCGGCCAGCGGGGTAAAGGACAACTGGCCGTTCCATTCGAGCTGATAAACCGGGCCGACTTCAGGGTGACGCCCGAGGGCCTCGAGGTGGTTCTTAATCTCAAGGATGGCCAGAACGTGATCCTGAACGCCAGCCGCAAACAGGACTGCTTTGGCCGCACTTCGGTGGGCAACTTCCAGATAACCCTGGAAAACATAAAGATGATCATCCTGGGGTCGCAGATCGTGGCTCCCGAGGGGAAGAAGTAGGCTTGGTGTTTGGTCTTAAGGTCAGTCGTCCATTGGAGGGCTGGCGATTCTTCTTTTCCCAGTCAAGTTGTCAGTGTTCGATTAGTTTGCTGCCTCTGGGATCAATCCTCGAGGTTGAGGCGATAGCCCACGCCGGTTTCGGTGCGGAGATAGCGGGGCCGGGTCGGGTCGGCCTCTAATTTATGCCGGAGCTGATGAACGTAAATCCGCGGGTAGTGGGCGTTTTCTTCGGTGGCCTGACCCCAGACCTCCTTCAACAACTGGCGATGGGTGACCACTTTGCCGGCGTGCTGGACCAGGTAGGCCAGCAGCTTGAATTCAAGGGGCGTCAGATGAACTTCTATTTCTTCGATCCAGACCCGCCTGGCCGCGAGGTTCACTCTTAACTTGCCGGTTTCAAAAACCGGTTCTTCCTTTTCTTTTCCCGCCCGAATCAGGTGACGCCGGGTAACCCGAATTCGAGCCGCCAATTCTCCGGCGCTGAAAGGCTTGATCAGATAATCGTCCGCGCCGGCGTCCAGGCCTTTGATCTTGTCTCCTTCCTTATCCCGGGCCGAAACCACGATGATGGGCGTGCCGGTCCAGGCCCGGACGGCCCTAATGACCTCGAGGCCGTCCACGTCCGGCAGGCCCAGGTCCAGGATGATGACGTCGGGCTGATATTGGGCGGCCAGGGACATTCCTTCCCGGCCGGTGGCGGCCTCGATCACCTTGTAGTTCTGTCCTTCCAGCAGCACCCGGAGAAACCGGCGGATAGGTTCCTCGTCCTCGATCACCAGTATGGACCATTCCGGTTCAGTCATTATCCCAGCCACCTACTTGATACTCGGACCGGGAGATACATCGGTCATCGGTTCTTCAACATGATCGGCCGGCAGCGACCGCGGCAAGGTGAATTTGATGGCCAGCCCACCGCTCGAGGGTTCGACCGGACTCGCCGTAGTCTGATCTCGCCGCGGCCCACCCGGCCGGTTCTCGGCCCGGATAGTCCCGCCGTGAACCTTGACTATGGCCTGACAAATGGCCAATCCCAGTCCATAGCCTCTTTGGTCAACCCGGTGATCGGACCGATAAAACATCTGGAAAACCTTGGTCAGGTCTTCTTCGGGCAGCCCCGGACCCTGGTCCGCGATCTCGACCAGGATCATATCCTCCTTGACCGAAGCCGTCACGGTTATGGGCGTTCCGGACGGGCTGTATTTTATCGCGTTTTCGATGAGATTCATGAAGAGTTGTTCGGCCAGCAGGCTGTCCACCCGGACCAGGGGCAGGTCTTCCGGCAGATCAACGATGACCGGCCGATCGGCCAGTTCTTTCTCCAGCCTGTTCAGGACCGCCCCCAGCACTTCCTCGAGCGGTTGGCTTTCTTGTTTTAACTTATGCGCTCCGGTCTCGAGAACGGTCATCCGGAGGAGATTGGCCAGGAAGCGGCTGAGCCGGTCGGCTTCCCGATATATGTTTTCGGTCATCTCCCGTCGGGTCTTGACCGGCATCCGTTCGCTCAATTCCAAAATGCTCGAGGCCGAACCCATTATGGCCGCCAGGGGAGTCTGGAGGTCATGGGTGACCGAACTCAGAAGCGAACTGCGCATTCTTTCCGCCTCGACCTCCATCCGGGATTTCAAGGTTGCGCTTTCCAGGCGGTCCACTTCCAAGGCCAGAGCCAGCAGCTTGGCCGAGGAGTCCAGAAGCAGCATCTGATCGGTGGAGAACTGGCGTTTCGGGAAATGCGTCCGAATTCCCAGCACTCCCACCGGGCCTTGCAGGCCGAGCAGACACACGTACATGAACTCGGAAAAAGGCAGGGTCTGCGTGCCTTGGCCGGCCGTCTGGCCGAGTTTGAAAACCCATTGGACCACGCTCTCTTCCTTGGGCTCGAGGACGATGCGGGCCATATTGCCGGCCGAAGGAACCAGGCGTCCGTTTTCGTCCGGGAGCAGGACCAAGACCTGACTTTCCAGGAGTTCCGACAGGTGTTGAACGGTGATCCTGACCAGCTTGTCGGCGTTGCGGGTGGTGGCAAGTTGCTGACTTAAGGCATGCAGGGCCGCGGTGTGACGTTCACGCTGGCGGGCCATGGCGGTCTGGCTTTGGGAGACGGCCACCAAATGACTGATAACCAGGGCGACCACCAACATCACCCCAAAGGTGATGAAATATTCGGTGTTCTCGACGGCCAGGGTGTAGTAGGGCGTAGTAAAGAAAAAGTCGAAGGAAAGCACGCTGAGAACGGACAATAGAACGGCTGGCCCGCGACCGTAGCGCAAGGCCGCGATCACCACGCCCAGAAGGTAAACCATGATCAGGTTGGGTTCATGGAAGTAACCGAACATAAGATCGGCCACGCCGGCGCACAAGCCGCAAAGAAGAATGGCCATAAGATAAGCCGGCCATTTGATCGCGGCTTTTGGCGGTTCGGGATATGGAGCGGCAGGCTTCTCCTGGTCCCCTCGAATAACGTAAATATCAATATCGCCGCTCGAGCGCACCAGGCGATCGACCGGCGAAGGGGAAAGAAGTTCACGCCAGCGGGACTGGATGGGTTTGCCGATAATGATTTTGTTGACGTTGTGCGCCCGGGCGAAAGCCAGGACTTCCTCGGCCACCGTTCGTCCGATCAGCGATCTGGTTTTGGCGCCAAGCTGTTCGGCCAGCCGCAGATTTTGGATGGCGCGTTGGCGTTCCTGTTCCGAGAGTCGGTGGAGGTCGGGCGTCTCGACCAGGACGGCGAACCAGTCGGCGTGGAGTTCGGCGGCCATGCGTTTGGCGGCCCTGACCAGCTTGGCCGACGTGGGGCTGGGTCCCACGCAGACCAGCAAACGTTCTGAAATGGGCCAGGTCGTTTCAATGGCTTGGCCCTGGCGGTGAATGAGCACCTGGACGTTTACCCGCTGGGCCGTCCGCTTTCCAAATCGTTCAGGGCCAGGTTCAATTTCAGGATGTTGACCCGCGGTTGGCCCAGTATACCGAATTGCCGATCTTCTATCCGGCTTCTTATCAGCGCCGTTACTTGTGATTCGGATAACCCCCGGGCCTTGGCCACGCGCCTGGCCTGATAATTCGCGGCGGCCGGACTGAGATGGGGGTCCAGGCCGCTGGCCGAGGCCGTGACCAAGTCCATCGGGATGGGGCCGGAAGCTTCGGGATGAGTTTTTTTAAGAACGGCCAGGCGCTTTCCCACGGCGTCCAAGAATTCAGGATTGGTCGGCCCCTGGTTGGAACCCGTCGAGAACGCGGCGTTATAGGGATAGGGAGTCGTGGCCGACGGACGGCCCCAGAAATACTTGGGGTCGCCGAAGCTCTGTCCGATCAGTTCCGAACCTAATATCCGCCCATTTGATGACACCGGGCCGCCATTGGCCTGATGATTGAAGAAGGCCTGGGCCAGAAGGTGAATGGAGACCGGATAAACAAGGCCGGTGATTACGGTCAGCGACGACAGCAAAAGGAAGGCTGTTTTAACGATGCGGCTTATTTCGGCGGTCATGGCTGGCTCCTTGGATAACTTATAGAATGCCTAAAAGCAAATCAATCGCCTTGATGCCGGCAAAGGGGACGGCCAGGCCGCCCAAGCCGTAGATAAGCAGATGATCCGCCAGAATCCTGGCCGCGCCCGCGGGCTTGTATTTCACTCCGCGCAAGGCCAGGGGTATTAGAAAGACAATGATCAGGGCGTTGAAAATCACGGCCGAAAGAACGGCGCTCTGGGGCGAGGACAAATGCATTATGTTCAATCTCCCCAGGATGGGATAGGTGCCGGCAAAGGCGGCCGGGATGATGGCGAAGTATTTGGCCACGTCGTTGGTGATGCTGAAGGTGGTCAAGGCGCCCCGGGTCATCAGCAATTGTTTGCCGATTTTGACTATTTCCAGAAGTTTGGTCGGATTGGAATCCAGGTCCACCATGTTGCCGGCCTCCTTGGCCGCCTGGGTGCCCGTGTTCATGGCCACGCCCACGTCGGCTTGAGCCAGGGCCGGGGCGTCGTTGGTCCCATCTCCGGTCATGGCCACCATCCGTCCTTCGGCCTGGATGCTCCGAATCAGCTTGAGTTTGGCCTCCGGCGTGGCCTCGGCTAAAAAGTCGTCCACCCCGGCCTCGGCCGCCACCGCGGCGGCGGTCAAGGGGTTGTCGCCGGTCACCATGATGGTTTTGATCCCCATCTGGCGCATATGGGCGAAATGCTCCTTTATGCCGCCCTTGACGATGTCCTTCAAATGGATCACTCCCAGGACCCCGGCCCCTTCGGCCACCACTAAGGGCGTGCCGCCTTCCTGGGCCACCTTGGTCACCATTTCCCTGACATTCTGAGGAAAACGGCCGCCCAGGCGCTGAACGTGTTTTTCCATGGCGTCCGGAGCGCCCTTGAGTATCTGGCCGGTGGGCAGATTGACGCCGCTCACCCGGGTTTGAGCGCTGAAAGGGATAAAGGTCACCCCCCGCTGATGTATCTCGACGCCCCGCTTGGCGTGCTTCTGTTTGGCCCAGACGACTATGCTCCGGCCCTCCGGGGTTTCGTCCGCCAGCGAACTCAATTGAGCAGCCTCGGCCAGTTCCCGGGGCGTGACCCCAGGGGCGGGCAGAAAGGCCGAAGCCCGCCGGTTGCCCAGGGTGATGGTCCCGGTCTTGTCCAGGAGCAGCACGTCCACGTCGCCGGCGGCCTCCACGGCCCGGCCGGACATGGCGATCACGTTGGCCTGGATCAACCGGTCCAGGCCGGCTATGCCGATGGCTGACAGAAGCCCGCCGATGGTCCCGAGCTGTTTGATGGCCACTTGGGAAGCCGCGGGCCCCAGGGCCAGGTTTTGTTCTTTTTGAACCACCGTGGCAGGTTGCCGGTCTGCCTGGCCGGCTTGATCCGCCGCCGGCTTTTCGAAAACGATCGGTTCGAGCGGTTGCGTCTTCAACGCGGGCTGAAGAGTCTGGACTACGCCTTGGGAAACCAGGGCCAAGGCCAGGAAGAAGGATAGAGGCAGCAGGATGTAAAGCGTTCCGCGGACGGTATCCACCCAGAAATTCCCGAGGTTCCTGGTCTCGCGCCGGACCAGACCGCGGATCAGCGCCACCAGCACGGACATCCCGGTGGCGGCCGAAACAAAATTCTGCACGGTCAGGGCCAGCATTTGAGTCAGATAGCTGACCGTGATTTCCCCGGCGTAGACCTGCCAGTTCGTGTTCGAGGCAAAGCTGGCCGCGATGTTGAAAGCCGCATAAGGTTCGACCGCGCCCATCCGGGCCGGATTGAGAGGCAGGACCTGTTGGATTCTCAATATAAAGTAAACAAGGAGCAAGCCCAGAAGATTGAACACCAATACAGCCAGGGTATATTCTTTCCAGTCCATTTCCCGGCTTGAATTTACCCCGGAAAGGCGGTAGAGGAGGCGTTCCGCCGGTCCGAAAAGCTTGTCCAGGCCGGGAGGGGACCCCTCATAGACGCGGGCCATGTACCAACCCAGGGGTTTGACCAAGGCCAGTAGAACGACCAAATAAGGCGTTAGCTGTATGAGATCTTCCATGCTCATTCGAACGCCTCCGGTTTGAACAAGGCGACAAATAGATAAATGAATAAACCTAATACCGCTATCAGGCCGACAATGATCCAGACGTTCATAAGGCTTACTCCCTCAATCCCGAACAGAGTTCCATCAAGGCCCAGGTGGCCAGGGTTAAAGCGCCGATTATCAACAGGACCAACAGATCAGTCACGACGGTTGTTCCTTTTCGCAAGGGCCGAAGCCGTATTTCGACGGAATGATATCCGGAAGGATATAAGAAAGGCGTTAAGATGCCGGCTAAAGGTGTAAAAAAATCGTAAAGGAACAGGGGCGGGCCTTAAACCCGCACTGGCGCCGGTCGCGGGATGGGCGTTCGCCTTGCCTGTTCAGGAGGAATGGCCTTGTATTGATTATTTTGTCATATCTGATGGTTGAACTAATCTCTCCGCCCGGCGCCGAAAGTACCGGGCCACTAGTGTATCCATGATCATCTGGGTCAGGTGATAAACGATGGCGGGAATCAGGGCCAGGGGATAATCCCGGGCGAAATGTCCGCTCCAGACCAGGTAGGCAATAGTCAAAGTCTTCTGGGAGGAGTGGATGGTGAAGGCCGAAGTCGAAGGCTGGTCCAGACCTATCAGCCTGGACAGACCGTAATTGAGCATTAGTAATAAGATATGCAATCCGATCATGGCCGCGAATATCAGGCTGATGCCCCAGCCGGTTTGAACCAGCCTGCCGGTCGAGTCGGACACGGCGTTGAAAATGATCATCAGGACTATGATTTGTGAAAAAATCGAAAAAGATCCCTTCCAAGGCCCGATGGACCGCTTCAGCCAGGGCCGGAAGACCTGGCCGATGACCGTGGGCAATAGTACCGTGACCAGCAAACCGGAAAACATCTCGCCCACGGGCAGATTAAGGCCGCCCTCGAAGGCCAGGAAGTATTTGAGCAGGAAAGGAATGGTGATCAGCGAGCCGAGATTGGACATGACGCAGATAAAAAGGCTCAGGGGCACGTTGCCCAAAGCCAGGGCGGTCATGACCGTGCCCGAGGCTATCGTGACCGGTGCCACGCCGATTATCAGCGAGCCCAGGACCAGATCGGGTGAAGAGAAGAAAGTTCGGCCTCCCCAATAAGCCAGGGCCGGAGACAGCAGCAGCGAACTGACCAGGGCCGCGACCAGGACCTTGAAGTTCCTGATTTCGCTGATCAGACTGGAGGTGGGCAGGGTCAGCCCCGTGATCAGGAAAGCCAGAAAGATTCCTATTTTCAATATATGGTACTGCCGGACCAACACCCCCAGCCGGGGAAATCCGAAAGCCAGGAAGACCACCAGGACGATTCCGACAAAGAACCAGTATTTACGCCAGAAACCGCTCATGATCAATATCTGCTCCGGGGGATGTTGTCTGAATTGGCCGGCTGATTGGAGGACCTTGTTTCGGCAGGAAATAAACTCATCCGTGATCGGGACACTCCTAGTGGCCGACTCCAGGCCGGCGGCGCCCAGGCAACCGGTGATGATTAAACGTCGGGGGCGGCTGAACGCCCGTTCTGGAGCCCTTGTTCCTCCGCCGCGAAGAATCTAACTCCAACGCCCAGGAATTACAACCTCGGCCTTGAGTCGCCAGGCCGGGCAAGCCGCTGGCCCTTTCCGGGTATGGTTTTCGGCCTTGAGCCGAATGATGGTTCTAGTATAATGAATTGCATCGGCGAAGCGATTCCTCGATCTCGCCGGTGGGTGAAGGCGTTATGGAGCGATCGGACCATAAGTCCGTGTACGTGGCCACTTTCGGCTGTCAGATGAACGAATATGACTCGGATTGGGTGGTGCGCCTTCTGGACGGACACGGATTCAAACCGACCGGCGACCCGCATCGGGCCGACCTTATTTTTCTCAATACTTGCAGCATACGCGCCAAGGCCGAACAGAAGGTCTACAGCCTGCTCGGCCGCTTGCGGCCCCTGAAAGAAGCCAGACCAGACCTCATCCTGGCCGTGGGCGGATGCGTGGCCCAGCAGCAGGGCGAAAGGCTTCTTCAGGACGTCCCTTTTCTGGACATTGTTCTGGGCACCCACGGCCTGCCGAGACTGCCGGACCTGGTGGCCGAAGTCGAAAGAACCGGCCGGCAAGTGTGCAGCGTCGAGTTCGAGGCCCAAGACGACGAATGGCATATCGCGGATGTTCTTCCGTCTCGAGACCGCGGGCCTGAACAGACCAGAATCAAGGCCTATGTAACCATAATGCGTGGTTGCGACAACTACTGCGCCTACTGCGTGGTACCCTATGTCCGGGGTCCGGAAGTGAGCCGTCCCGCGGGCGAGATACTGGCCGAAGTCGAGTCGCTTTTAGCCGCCGGGGCAAAGGAGATCACGCTGCTGGGTCAGAACGTGAACTCCTATGGTCAAGGTCTGACTCCGGTCCTGACCTTCACCGACCTGGTGGAGAGGGTGGCGGCCTTGAACCCGACCCGCCTGCGTTTCACCACCTCCCACCCCAAGGACTTTTCTCAAGACCTTATCCAGGCTATATCTGAACTGGCGCCCCTGGCCGAACACGTCCATCTGCCCGTCCAGTCCGGTTCGACGGCCGTGCTGAAGGCCATGGGCCGGGGGTACACCCGCGAGGAGTACCTGGCCAAGGTGGAGGCTCTCCGCGCCGCCTGCCCGGAAGTGGCCTTGACTACGGACGTCATAGTGGGGTTTCCGGGCGAGACCGAGGCTGACTTCGAGGACACCCTGGAGTTGATCCGCCAGGTTCGCTTTGACGGCATGTATTCGTTCAAGTATTCGGACCGGCCCGGGACCCGGGCCCATGGCCTGGACGGCAAGGTGCCGGAAGAGATCAAAGGACGGCGTCTGGCCGAGCTGCAGGATCGGCAGAAGAAAATCACCCTGGAGATAAACCAGAACCTGGTGGGCCGCCGGGTCGAAGTCCTGGCGGACGGCTTCGGCCGCCACCCCGGCCAGCTCACCGGCCGCACCCGGAGTAACAAAGTAGTCAATTTTAATGGCTCAGCCGACCTGATCGGCCGGATAGTCCACCCGCTCGTTACCCAGGCCTGGGCCAATTCCCTTAGCGGAACCCTGTAACCCTGCCGGCCGGGACAAAGCTCCGACCGCCCAGGAAATTAACAACAGGCGAGGCCGGCAAATTCTGCTGGCGGGATTTGACAGCGGCGTGATATAATTAGGCCAAATTATATCGGGTGAAAGCCCTGTTAGGGGAGGATTGACATGCTCGTCAAGATGAGCGTATCGGGATTGACTATCGATCCCTATACCAACAGCCCGATAATGATATTGAAGGAAGAGCAGGGGCAACGCAGCATCCCCATCTGGATAGGTCTCCTCGAGGCCACGGCCATAGCCAGCGAGCTGGAAAGCGTCAAGTTCGCCCGCCCCATGACCCACGACCTGATGCGCAATCTGATCGAAACCTTCGGGGCGAAAGTGGAAAAGGTCGAAGTCTGCGACTTGCGGGACAACACCTTTTTCGCCCTGATCCACCTGGCCGGCAGCGAGAAGGACATTCAGATGGACGCCCGGCCCAGCGACGCCATCGCCTTGGCCCTGCGGGCCCGCGCGCCGATCTTCGTCCACGAGCAGGTCTTCGAGAAATCGGCCAGAATTGACCTGTCCGCCCAGGCGGCCGAGGAAGCCGTCAAGGACAAGGACGCCAAGAAATGGACCGAAATCCTCGAGGGCCTTTCGCCAGAGGATTTCGGTAAATACAAAATGTAACCGAGGCCATGACACAACCCTGGTTAAGGTCCGCTCGTCCATCGGGCGGACCGGTTTTTTTAGCGGACTGACCGCCTTGAACCGGAATGGAAACATGATAGACCTTCACACCCACACCATACTGAGCGATGGTGAACTGGTGCCCTCGGAAATCGCCCGCCGGGCCGAAAAGATCGGGTACCGTTTCCTGGGATTGAGCGACCACGTGGACTCCGCCAACATCGACTGGGTCGTGCCCCGGCTGGCGGCGGCGGCGGCCGAAATAAATCCCCATCTCCGGGTCCGGGTCATCCCCGGGGCGGAGTTGACCCATGTTCCGCCCGGCCTGATAGCGACCCTGGCCGAAAAAGCCAGGCGTCTTGGCGCCGCGTACGTAGTGGTGCACGGCGAGACCCCCATCGAGCCCGTGGCCCCCGGAACCAACCGGGCGGCCCTCGAGGCCAAGGTGGACATCCTGGCCCATCCGGGGTTGATCACGGCCGAGGAAGCCGAATTGGCGGCCAGAAACAACGTGCGGCTGGAAATAAGCGCCCGCCGCGGCCATAGCCTGACCAACGGCCACGTGGTCCGGCTGGCCTTGGCCGCCGGAGCCGGACTCATCCTCAATACCGACGCTCACGCGCCCGAAGACCTTATCAGCCTGGACTTCGCCCGGGTGGTCGCCCGGGGCGCGGGCCTGTCCGATGACGAATTCGAACAAATGCGCGCCTCGGTCGCGGGCCTGGCCGCCCGCTGGTGAAGAGGCAGCCCTTAGCCAACCCTTTATGACCCGGAACGGATCAACAGAGGATTCGACCTCTGGCTTGTCTCGAGCCAAGCCCCGCTTCAATTTGCGCCTGTCCGGGGTTCTAAAGGTCCTGATCGTCCTTTTCTGGCTGATACTGGCCTCTCTGCTGGTCCAAAGAATCCATCTGATTCCTGAACTCACCATCCCGGAAGCGGAAAACCTGCCCGACTCCGAAGAATGGATGTCCGTCATATTCAAAGGCCAGAAGATAGGGTACTCGTACCAGGCCCTGACCTGGGTGGAAAGCGGTTACTCGCTGGATCAGAAAGCCTATCTCCGCCTGAATCTCATGGGCGACATCCAGGAGGTCAGGACCGTGATTTCGGCGCAGTTAACCAAGTCTTTTGGCTTGAAGGCTTTCAGCTTCTTTCTGGCCGCCGGGCCGGTGCGTTACCAACTGGCCGGAACTCTGACCGGCCTTGACCTCGAGTTGATAAGCGCCACGGGAGGTTACCAAAACAAAAGCCGTATCCAACTTAAGGAAGTCCCCCGGCTGGCCGCGGCCTTGATACCCTATCTGACCCAGAAGGGACTGGAAAAAGGCCAGCGTTTCAAGGTGCCGCTGTTCGATCCTTCCACGACGGCGGCCCGGGAAGTGGTGGTGGTGGTGGAAGACAAGGAGAAGATTCCGGTCGAGGGCCGGCTGGTGGATACGTTGCGCCTGCGCCAGGATTACGCGGACATCCAGGTTTTCGCCTGGGTGGATGGCCAGGGCCGTATCGTCAAACAGGACGGCCTACTGGGATTTTCCCTGGTCCGGACGACCGCGGACCAAGCCACGGCCGGTTTGACCGGCCGGGCCGAACTGACCGACGTCATAGTGGCCACCTCCGCGCCGGCCGATCGCGAAGTGAACGACCCCCGCCGGGCGAGTTTCCTGAAAGCCAGATTGAAAGGAGTGGACCTGAAGGGTTTGGACCTGGACGGCGGTCGCCAGAGCCTCCAGGGGGACACGGTGGAAATCCGGAAAGAGGAAATAACCCGCGACCGGGAACGCCGGGTCGCGCCGGCCGACCGGAGGTTCAAGGTTCACCTGATGCCGGACCAGTTCATCCAGAGCGACGACGCGGCGGTCCAAACCCGGGCCAGGTCCCTGGCCGGAGGAACCGGACCTTTGACCGCCGTCGAGCGGGTGAACGATTGGGTCTATAAGAACCTGGACAAAAGACCGACCATGAGCGTGCCCAACGCCGTCCAGACCCTCGAGACCAAAGTCGGGGACTGCAACGAACACGCGGTCCTGGCCGCGGCTTTGCTGCGCGCCCTGGGCGTGCCGGCCAAGGTCTGCGTGGGGCTCCTTTACTTCCAGGGCCGCTTTTATTACCATGCCTGGCTGGAAGTTTACTACGGCCAATGGCTGGCCATCGATCCCCTCTTGGGCCAGGCTCCGGCCGACGCCACCCATATCCGTCTCCTGACGGGCGGGTTGAATCGACAGGCCGAGCTTATAAGGGTGATCGGCCGGCTGGAAGTCGAAATATTGGCCGTGGAATGAAACCTCGACCTGGGCCGGGCTTTTGATCGGACGGTGATGAATAGTCCTGGCCGGCGAAGCTGAGACATCTCGATGATCGAGCTTATTGACCTAACCAAACGCTTCAAGCAGGTAGTGGCCGTGGATGGCTTGAATCTCGTCGTCCGTCCGGGCGAGATTTACGGTTTCCTGGGCCCGAACGGCGCGGGCAAGACCACCACCATCAAGATAATCGCCGGCACCCTTCGGCCCAGTCACGGCCGGGTGCTCATTGACGGTCTGGACCAGGCCGAGCAACCGGAGAGGGCCAAGCGGCTCATAGGTTTCATTCCGGACCGGCCCTTCCTTTACGAGAAATTGACCGGCTGGGAGTTCCTGCAGTTCAAGGCCGGCCTGTACGGAGTAAACGGCGTATCGTTCGATTCCCTGGCCGGCTCATTGCTGGAAATGTTCGAACTCACCGACTGGCGGGATGAGTTGGTGGAGAGCTATTCCCACGGCATGAAGCAGAGGCTCATCATGTCCGCGGCCCTTATCCACAAGCCCAAGGCCCTGGTGGTGGACGAGCCCATGGTCGGCCTGGACCCGCGCGGGGCCAGGCTGGTGGCCAATATATTCCGGCAGCTTCGGGCCAACGGGGCTTCCATCTTCGTTTCGACCCATACCTTGAGCCTGGCCGCGGAACTCTGCGACCGCATCGGCATCATCCTGCAAGGCCGGCTGTTGGTGGAAGGTTCGGTCGAGGAACTGAAAGAGAAGGCCGGCCGGAGCCCGGAATTGGAAGACGCCTTCCTCAAGCTGACCGGAGGCCAGGAAGAACAGGCCCTGGTTGAATTTCTGCGCCAACCGGTCTGAAGATGCGGCCTTACCTGCTCCTGCTTTCTCCCCGCCTGCGTTCGCTTCTAAACAGATTCAAAGGGCGCGAAGAAGGCGCCGGCCTGAAACTCCTGCTCATGTCCCTGGTGGCCGTGGGCTTCTGGATTCTCGTCTTCTTCGCCTTTTTCAAAGTCCTGGGATATTTCCAGGCCGCGGAAGGCTTTGGCCACATCCTGGCCCGGAAGCTGATGAACATGCTCTGGTTGACTTTTTTCTCGGTCCTCATCTTTTCCAACGTCATCACCGCCCTGTCCACCTTCTTCCTTTCCAAGGACCTGGAAACCATTCACGCTTCGCCCATTTCCCAGGAGACGCTGTTCTGGGCCCGGTTGACCGACACCCTGATTGACAGTTCGTGGATGCTTTTCTTCTTCGGCCTGCCGGTCTTCCTGGCTTATGGGATAGTGTATCAAGCCGGCATCCTGTACTATCTCAAACTGGCGGCCGTCACCGCTCCCTTCCTGGTCCTGGCCACCTCTCTGGCCGTGCCTCTGACCCTGGTCCTGGTCAGCATCTTCCCGGCCCGACGCACCAAGGATATACTGCTGCTGCTGGGCATCCTGCTGGTCATCATTCTGTATCTGCTCTTCCGCTTCATGCGGCCCGAAAGGCTGGTCAACCCCGAAGCCTTCCGCACGATAATCAGTTATTTCGCCGCCCTCGAGACCCCCGGATCGCCTTATCTGCCCAGCCATTGGGCCACTGAAGCCCTTTGGCCCAGCCTGAACAAGGGCATCCACGCCGAGGCCGGCTTTTTCCTGCTGTTTCTCTGGTCTTCGGCCGCGGCCGCTTCCGTGGCCGCGTCCTGGATAGCCTCGTTATTGTACGGTTATGGCTTCTCCAAGGCCCAGGAAGGGGCTCGCCGCTCGGGGCTGGCTTGGACTCCGGTGGACTTGTTGATCAAAATGGCCGGCCGGCCTTTCGATCCGGCCAGTCGGGTCCTGATCGCCAAGGACATCAGGACCTTTTTCCGGGACAACACCCAGTGGTCCCAAATCCTGCTCCTGCTGGCCCTCATCGTTATTTATCTTTATAACTTCTCGGTCCTCGACTTTCAGAAGTATCCTTTCAAAACCTTTTACCTCCAGAACGTCATCTCGTTTCTCAACATAGGCCTGGCCGCCTTCGTCACCGCTTCCCTCGGCGTCCGTTTCGTCTTCCCGGCCGTGAGCCAGGAAGGTTTCGCTTTCTGGATCATCCGCTCTTCACCCTTGAGCCTGAAAAGGTTTCTTTGGACCAAATTCTGGGTGTACTCCCCGCCGCTGATGGCGGTGGCCCTGGTCCTGATCGTCGTGTCCAATTATCTCCTGGAAGTCTCGCCCTTCATGATGATCCTGTCCACGGCCACCATGTTCTTCCTCGTCCTGGGCCTGGTGGGTTTGGGCGTGGGGTTGGGCGCGGTTTATCCCCGCTTCGAGGCCGAGAACATCGCCGCCGTGGCCACCGGTTTCGGCGGCATGATGTTCATGATCTTTTCCGCCATATACGTGGCCGTGGTCATCGCCCTGGAAGCCTGGCCGGTCTCGGTGGTTCTTCGGGCCGGATTCTATGGCCGGCCGGTGTCCGGCTGGCAGATGGTCCTCATGGCTTTCTGCTTCGTGGGAGTGATCGGGGTCAACCTCGCGGCGGTGCTGGCGCCCATGCGGTTGGGCCGCCTGCGCCTCCTGGACAGGGAGGCGGGTTGAAATGAAGGCCCGGGTCCATGAATACGTGGCCAACCTGCACGTCCACACGACCTTTTCCGACGGCACCGGCAGCCTGGCCGAAGTGATCGCCGCGGCCCGGGAGACCCTGGACGTTCTTTTGATCAACGACCACGACACCCTGGCCGGCCGGGAAAATGGGTACGAAGGGTATCATGGCCGGCTGCTGGTCCTGGTTGGCCTCGAACTATCCGGGCCCCATAACCATTATCTGGCTTTCGGCCTGGAAGAATGCCCGGACTACGCCTGGAGGAACCCGCAAGGGTTCATTGACTCTGTTCGGTCGAAAGGCGGCATAGGCTTCATCGCCCACCCGTTCGAGAAGGGATCGCCGCTGAGCGAGGACGGTCAAGCTTTTACCTGGACCGATTGGCGGGTCAACGGTTTTGACGGCCTGGAAATCTGGAACCACAGCTCCACTTGGAAGACCAAGGCCCGGAACCGGCCCACCGGCCTGCTGCACTATTATTTGAACTCCTGGACTCTTGCGGGTCCTGATCAGGAAACACTGGACAAATGGGACGAATTGGGCCGGACGCGCCGGGTAGCCGGTGTGGGCGGTTCGGACGCCCACGCTTTCAAGGGGCGGGCCGGACCGATCAAATTTTGTGTATTTCCTTACCGGCACACGTTCAGGTCAATAAATACCCATCTGCTGCTGCCCGAACCGCTGGGAGGCGATCTGGCCAGGGATCGGACCATGGTCCTGAGGGCCCTGGCCGCGGGTTCCTGTTTTGTGGCCCATGATCGTCTGCGTCGGAGTGAGGGCTTTTCTTTTCGCCTGGAGAAGGACGGGCTCGGCCGGGCCGGGCCGGGACAGGAGGTGATTCTGGAAAAAGGCGACGCTTTGGTCTGGCGACTGCCGGCCCGGGCTTGGGTCAGGGTTCTGAAGAACGGCCGGATGATCTGGCAGGACAAGGCCGAACGAGGCCGGGTCGAGGTTTTTTCCCCCGGGGTATACCGCTTGGAGGCTTACTGGCCGCTTAGGTTCTTCGGCCGCCGGCCCTGGATATATTCCAATCCCATCTACCTGCGGGCCAGCGACGGACAATGACCGTCATGGATTACCTGGCCTGATTCCAATACTCTTCACCACGCCGAACTCCGACCCCGGTTCGCTGACCCTTCACGATCATTCCCCTTTGGTTTTCTTCTTGTCTTGATACATGGCCTGGTCGGCCCTGGTGATCAGGTCCCTCAGGTTGCCTTCCTGGGGATGGGCCGTGGCCACCCCAAAGGAAGCGGAAAGCCTCAGTTCGGGATAACCTTCCTCGGCAAAGGATATACCGGCCAGGCCCCGCCGGAGGGATTCGGTTAAAACCCGGGCCTTTTCCAGGTCCACCCTGGGCAGGAGGACGGCGAATTCGTCGCCGCCCATCCTGGCCAGCACGTCGGTCCGGCGTATGCGTTCCTTGATGAGCTGGGTCAGTTTTTTCAAGGCCAGGTCGCCCAGATCGTGTCCGTAACGATCGTTGATCTGCTTGAAATAGTTCATATCGATGTAAAGGCAGCACAAGGAGTCGCCGTAGCGGTCGGCCAGATCGGCGTTGCGGGCCACGCATTCATAAAAGTAACGGCGGTTGTAAGCGCCGGTCAAAGGATCGGTCGAGGCCAGTTGTTCATTGCGTTCATGGGCCAGGACGTTGTCCAGGCAGAGGGCCGCGGTGTTGGCCAGGTCTTCGAGGAGCACCGGGGACCGGTCGGCCGCGAACCTGGTGGTTGATCTCGAGCCTAGATTCAGGCAGCCGATCAGGGTGCCGTGGTAGTGCAGGGGCGCGAGCACGCAGGACATGATGTCCGGACCGAAGAGGCTCAGGCGATCCACTTGTTCCTTGGCGCCGATCAGGGCTGACCCCTGGCTCGCGGACGGGAACAGCAACCGCAATGTTTCGCGGTTTATGAAGATCAGCCTGGCGCTGATGGCGACGGGCAGGTCGGTAACGGCCTCGCCGTTCTGATCGACCACGTCGTTGATCAGTGAAAGCGAGGCGTGATCGAGATGGATGTCCGCCAGTTCCTTGAACAGGATGGTCAGCAACTCGGCCAGGCTGCGGGCGCCGATAAGCTTGTATCGTATCCGGCGGATATTGTTGAAGGCTTTTTCGTTCTGCAGATAAACCAGTTCCGCCTCTTTCAAGAGCTGGCGGTAATGACGGCGGACTTCTTCTATTTTGGCCGACGCCTCCAGGGCGTAAGCCCTCAGCCTGGAGGATTCACCGGTTGGGTCCTGCTTCGGGAAGGCTTCCGGGGAGCGGTCTTTTTTAGGTCGATCGGCCAAGCGCGTTCACTGTTTTGACGGCGGCGCCGTTGTTTTTCGCTTCGTCGGAATTCATTGGCGACCGGTTTATCCTTGACAACAATACAGCCCTGTCGGTTTAATGCCGCCTGAATTGAGGCTCATGACTTGGACAAACCCTGGAAAAAACGCCAGATCGCCTCGGAGGCCGCCAGATCGTCGGTCGGGAGGTCGCAGTACTGATAACGCTTTTTCGCTCCGCCGGGCCAGGCGTGCCCGGCGTCCCGCAGGCTATACAAGGCCACGGCCTGTCCTGGGCTCCGACCGGCCCAGCGTTCATAATCCACGCGGCCCTCTTTTCTGACTTCGGGCGGTCCCGAGCAGCCGTTATGCCGAGTCCAGAAATCAACGGCGTACCTGACCGAATCCTCGGCGGCTTCATCCCCCACTCGAGCCGGCGTCGGTTTGCCGTTATAAAGCACCACCTTGTCGGCCGTGCCGTGAATGATGAGCACCGCCACCGGGCCAGGCTTGGGGCAGGGTTTGGGACAGACCAGGTTGCCGGCCACGGCGGCCAGTCCGGTCAAAGGGATTCTACCTTCCACGGCGAAACGGTAGCCCATCATGGCGCCGTTGGAGAACCCGGCCAGGAAAAGCCTGTTTCCATCCACGGAATACATTCGTTGGAGTCTTTCGATCAAGGCCGTGAGGAATTTGACATCGTCCACCTTATGGGCGTTGGCGTAGCCGCAGCAGTTCCAGGCGTTCCAGGTCAGTTTTCCCTCGTCGGCGCCCGTGCCGTCGGGAAAACAGGCCAGGAATCCGCCCTGGTCAGCCGTCCGGACCAGGTTGGTCTGTTCCATGGCCTGCCGGCCGCTGCCGCCGGCGCCATGGAGAAAGATCAGCAAAGGATAACTACTCCGGGGATCGTAGGCCGCCGGAAGATGCATTATCACTTCGCGGGTGCGGCCGTCCACCCGCAGGGAAAAAGATTCGCTCCGGCCAGAAGCGGAAAAGACCCTGGGCGGAGAAACGGCCTGAACCAGGAACATGAACACCACTACGGCCGGTATCAACAGCCAGTGGTAAGGAAAGAGCTTCAACTCGATCCATCTCCTTTTCATCCGGTCGGCGGTCCGGGAAAACAACCGGCCTGACCAGGGCCGCGGACAGCGAGGCGCCATTGTCCAGTCGAGTGATCACCAGGTACGGCGGGATATTCATCGTCTCCCTGGTATCCATCGCCTATGAAATCTACCTCACCCGCCACTTCGCCATTACCAACTGGTCGGAGTACGGATACTGGATCATCTCCATCGCCATGGTCGGCTTTTCCCTGTCCGGCGTGATCATCTGCCTGTTCAAGGACTTTTTCCAGAAATATCACCAGACCTTTTTTTTCGCCGTCCCACCGGCCATGATGGTCTTCAGCGTGGGCGGATTCGCCCTGATAAACAGCATCCAGTTCAATCCTCTCGAACTCCAGAACGCCGTGCTCTGGAGCAACCAGATCTGGAATATCGGGAAGTGCTACCTGGCCCTGTTCCCCTTCTTCTTCGCCTCGGGCCTGTTCGTGGGTTTGAGTTTCCTGGTTTACTGCGATCATATCCCCAAGCTGTATACGGCCGACCTGGTGGGCGCCGGCCTCGGGGCCTTGATATTACTGGCCGCCATGTCTTTCGTCCACCCTTTTTATTTGTTGGCCGCGGTTCTCCCCATATTATGGCTGGCCGTGCCCGTCAATCCGCCCGGCCGCCTGGCCGGCCGCCGCGGGACGGTCCTTCTGGCCGGCCTGGTTCCGCTGCTGGCCTGCCTGGCCTGGCTCTGGTGGGGCAACAACGCCTCCTTCTGCCAGTACAAGGCCATTTCCACGGCTCGAAACGTGGAAAACAACCGGGTGGTCACCGAGTATTATTCGCCGCGCGGCTATTATCAGCTTCTCCATAACTACACGGAACGCCTGGACGTGGACCTCTCCAATAATTACGAACTGCTGGGCGCCGCCGGTCCACCCGACGCCCTCGGTCTTTACCGGGACGGTGACCGCATCACCGCCTTCCCCAGACGGATGAATTATGACCTGAGCTACACCCGGGCCGCCCTGAACTCCTTCCCTTATATCCTCCGCGGGACCGGTCGGGCCTTGCTGATAGGTTCCCAGGGCGGATTCCGCATCCGCGAGGCCCTGGAGTTGGGCGCGGCCGGAGTGGAAGTCCTCGAAACGGAGCCGGTGGTGCACCGTTTGCTTCAGGATGAACTAAAAAACCTTTTGTCACGGCCCGGCGTTGATTCCAAGAAAGTCTCGGTCCGTTACGCCTCCCCCCACGCCTTCCTGGCCGACCCGGATCGCCGCTTCGAGATCATAGACGTCTCTTCCGAGTTTCTGGATCAAGGGCAGGCCAATAAATACGTGTTCACCGTGGAAGGTTTTCAGGAGCTTTTTTCCGCCCTGTCCGACCAGGGCGTGCTCTCCGTCCCGATCCTGATCAGCGAGTTCACCGTGTACGCGGTCAAAACGGCCAACACCATCCGGCAGGCCTTGTCCGGCCTGGGATTACCCAATCCAGAAAATCACATCCTGGTTTATCGATCTTCCTGGAACGCCCGGATACTAGTGGGCCGGTCGCCCTTCCGCGAGGAGGACATTAACCGGCTGAAGGAATTCTGCGCCCAGCGGTCCTTCGACACTTCGTACTACCCGGGTCTCAAGCCGGAAGAGGCCACCATTTGGAACGATCTGCCGGCCATTTCCTTCGAAAACGAAACCATGTCCGCCTCGACCGGCGGCCCGCGCGACGCCCTGATGGATGACTTGACGGCCCTGTTCGGCCGGGGGGCCGCCGCTTCTTCCAACTGGACCTTCTTCAACCTGACGCCGTCCACCTATGACCGGCCGTTCTTCTACGCCGTGTTGAAGCTCAGGAACATTAAAGAGATTCTCAAAAGGATCGATCTCGTCCCCCGGCCGGAAATGGGCAACCTGATCAACCTGGCCGTTCTGACCCAGGCCGTACTGTTTGCCCTGATAGTGCTGTTCCTGCCGCTCATCAGGCGCGGCCGGATCGACCTGAAAGCCAGGGAAATAGCCCGGGGCATATTCTATTTCATGTGTCTGGGTTTGGGTTTTCTGTTCGTGGAGATCGTCCTGATAGAACGTTTCACTCTGTTCCTCAATGACGCCGTCTCGGCCTTTGGCCTGGTGTTGTCGGTGATGCTTATTTTTTCCGGCCTGGGCAGCGGCTTTGCCGACCGTTTTCTGACGCGGCCCAACCGGGGCGCGTCCAAGGCCGTAGCCGTGGTGATCCTGATGCTGATCCTTCTGGCCGCCATCTTTTCCAGCCTGCTGGTCCGGGCCGTCCAATGGCCCTGGCCGGCCAAGTACGGATTGATCGTCGCGGCCCTGGCCCCGCTCTCCTTTGCCATGGGCATGCCTTTCCCCCTGGGCTTATCCACGTTCAGGGGAACGAGGACCGGCTTCCTGCCCTGGGCCTGGAGCATAAACGGCGCTTTTTCCGTAATAGCCACGCCCCTGGCGAATATTCTTGCCGTGGGTTACGGTTACTCGGTAGTATTGTTGGCCTCGGCGGGGTTGTATTTTCTGGCGGCGATCTTCTTCCCCAAAGGGTCGGATACAACTGTATCGAGCCGATAAACCTCAAGACGTTTATAATAAATTCTAAGGAGTCGGGATGATGTTCAGAGTCGAAAAAAAACTAAAGCCGGCGGCGCCAAGGGGGGCCTCGATCCTGGCCGCGGTATCGCTTTTGATCGCCTCCGGTTGGTTGGCCTCGTCGGCCCAGGCGGCCTGGACCTACCAGGATTACACCAAGGCGGTCAAGGCCAGCGAAAGGAAAATGGAAATCGGCGAAGCTGATTTCAACCGCATCCAACAGAGAAAAGAAAGGGCCCTGACCTCCATCGAGTCTTATCTGAAAGAACGATTCGGCCAGGCCGATCCCCTGGTCCTGAAGGCCTTCAAGGAAACGCCGCGCGAATATTTTCATTACAACTACCAGGCCAACGTGGGTTCGGTCACCGCCGCCTACGAAATACCGGCCCACCCCTGGGGCATCGGCTATGGGTCGGCCTTGAGCGACTACCTGGGTCAGGCCTACATGACCCAATTGGCCAAGCCCACGGCCAATGACGTCGTGCTGGAAGTGGGGACCGGCAGTGGTTTTCAGATCGCCCTCCTTTCCCGCATAGTCAAGGAAGCCTATTCCGTGGAGATCATCAAGCCCCTGGGCGAAGGCGTGGCCAAGATTTTCGCCCCCCTGGGTTACACCAACGTCCAGAGCAAGGTAGCCGACGGCTATTTCGGCTGGCCGGAAGTCCAGGGCGGCTTCGATATCATCATGCTCACCTGCGCCGCCCAGTACGTCTCGCCGGAACTGCTGAAACAGCTCAAGCAAGGCGGCCGCCTCATCGTGCCCATAGGCCAGCCGTTCAAAAAGGGCCAGTTCCTGTACGTCTTCACCAAGGACAAGGACGGCAAGATACATTCCAAAAAGGACATGGGGGTATTCTTCATCCCCATGACCGGCGAAATTCAGAAGGCCCAGCCTAAAAAGACCGCGCCGCAATGAGGCCAGGCCGTCTTCAGTATTTCACGAGGACCCCGGCTTCGGTCCGGTTTGTATAAGGCCAAAGAAGCTGCCTGTATTGTCCGTACATCCATCCAGGCTCGGCCGGCTGGTCCTGGCCGGGCTCATGTTGTTCATCCTGTCGGCCCGCTCCGGTCAGGCCGGGGATTGGCGGGCGGAAATAATCGAGCTGGCCCGGGAGGGGGCCGTGTCGCTGGCCGACGCGGCGGGCCGGCCCCTGTTCGAGTACAACCCGGACAAACCCCTGGTCCCGGCTTCGACCATCAAGATACTCACCGCCGCCGCGGCCCTCGAACTGCTCGGCCCCGACTACCGGTTCACCACCGAATTCCGCCTGACGCCGGAAAAGGACCTCCACGTTATCGGCCGGGGGGACCCCTATCTCATTTCCGAAGAGATCGAAGTCCTGGCTGAAGAACTCAGGAAAAAGGGTCTGGTTAAAGTCCGCCACCTGGGTCTGGACAACAGCTTTTTCACGCCGGGCCTGGTTCTGGACGGCACCGAACGGAGCCTCAGCCCGTACGACGCTTACAATGGCGCCCTCAGCGTCAACTTCAACACCATCTTTGTCCAGATAGGCCCCGGCCGGAAAGTTGTTTCCGCCGAACCCCAGACGCCTCTGACCGCTTTGGCTCGAGACCTGGCGCTTAAAAGCCGGGCCAGAGGCAAGGTGCGTTTGAACCTGGCTGAAAGCCCGGAAATGTGCCTTCTTTACGCCGGCGAACTGATCAAGGCTTTTCTGCAAAAGGCCGGCGTCCAGGTCACTGGCGGCGTCCGACCGGTCCGTTCCAATCCGGCCGCGGCCAGGCCCTTCCACCACCATCGTTCCCGCAAGACGCTGTCCGAATTGGTGGCCGAAATGATGGAATACTCCAATAACTTCATGGCCAACCAGATCTTTCTGACCCTGGGCGCCGAAAAACACGGTCCGCCGGCCACGGTGGAGAAAGCCCGCCGGGTGGCGGCCGATTATCTCAAGTCCAGGGGTATTCCGCTCTTTCACCTGGAGGAAGGGTCCGGGCTGTCCGCCCGGACCAGGGTGACGGCC
The DNA here is from genome assembly GCA_040755515.1 of Thermodesulfobacteriota bacterium. Classification (GTDB taxonomy): domain Bacteria; phylum Desulfobacterota; class Desulfarculia; order Adiutricales; family JAGVGV01; genus JBFMAW01. The sequence goes on from JBFMAW010000049.1 coordinate 29,323, forward strand.
AAGGATTTGTCGGCCGTGGTTCGCGGTTTCGAGAAACACCGGGGACTACTCAGGCGAAAGGAGCAGTTATTCTACAAAGGCGGTGGAATGACCGGCGTCAGATCGTCCGCCGGATTTATACTTCCGGAAAAAGGGAAACCGCTGACCTTCGTCATTCTCATAAACGATCTCCAGGCCAAATCTGACGCTCCGGAACGAATATTGGCCCTGTTGATGGAAAACGTTATAATGAAATGATGGCGGTTCGGTGACGATTTTAACGTGCACATTAACAGGATCAGTCAACGGGGAAAATCGTTGCCGGCCAAGGCCAACGGATGTTTGGGTGTTGACTTGAATAACAAATTCCTTTATCATAAGTTGGCCTTTCAAACCAGGTTAATGAATATGAATGCCGGCAAGGCGTGTTGTAAGTGATTAAATCCATCGAAAGGGGGGTAGGCCGCGGGAAGTTTACAAAAAGGTTCAAACAACGTGATTTTTGCGTTGATGGGTCCAGATTTGTAAATTTCATACTATTGCCAGGAGGGTCGGGGTATGGCGGAAAAGAATAACCAAGGCTGGTCAATACTCTGGAAAACAGAGGATTGGCTGGCCGTTTGGCTGGGTTTTTTAATAATCCTTCTAATGCTGATCTTTTTACCGGCCGGCTATAAAATCACTCTGCCCGGATTCAAATGGACCACGGGTGGAGAATTCGCCTCGCTGACGTCCAAGAGCCTGCCCGCGATCGAGGCTCTGGCCAAAACCGCCGGAGAAAAGGGCGAGGCCAATCTCCAGAAAGCCTTGACCGGACTCAAGGAGGCCATCGCCGGCAAGGATAGAAAAGCCATAGGCGACGCGGCCAAGAAAGTAAACGACTCCCTCAAGGACGTTAAAGACGCCGGCCTGAAAAAGAAAGCCGGCGATGTGGCCAAAACCATCCAAGGCAACGCCGGTAATCTTATAGGCAAGGTTTTCAGCGGCAACAACCTGCTCTGGTCCATCTATCTATTGATCGGGTATCTGATCATCGCTTCCATCGGCATCGTCCTCATGGGGGAGAATGTAGGCAAGTTTCTGATCGGCTTCCCGGTGGTATTCATCATCGCCTGGCTCTCCCTGTTCCTGGCCGGCAACTTCACCATCAACGAGTATGGCCTCGAGTACGTTCTCTGGTGCCTGTGCGTGGGCTTGCTGATAAGCAATGTCCTGGGTGTGCCTGAATGGCTAAAGCCCGCGGTGCGGACCGAATACTACATCAAAACCGGCCTGGTCATCCTGGGTTCGGGCATCCTGTTCGGCGAGATAGTCCAGGCCGGCATCTACGGGATAGTCCAGGCCTTCCTGGTCATCACCGTCATCTGGTACTTCTGTTTCTGGCTGGCCAGCAAGAAGTTCGGCATAGATGAAGACTTCGCGGCCCTGCTTTCCAGCGCTGTCTCGATCTGCGGCGTATCCGCCGCCATCGCCACTTCCGGCGCCATCAAGGGCGACCCCAAGAAGCTCAGCTACGTCACTTCTCTTGTCCTCATTTGCGCGGTGCCGATGATGGTTCTTCAACCCTTGATCTCCAAGGCCGTGGGCATTCCGGAGATGGTCGCCGGGGCCTGGTTGGGCGGCACCCTGGACACCAGCGGTTCGGTGGTGGCCGCGGGCGCGCTGATCAGCGAACTCGCCATGAAGATAGGCGTCATCGTCAAGATGTCCCAGAACGTCTTCATCGGTATCGCGGCTTTTGTCCTGGCCATCTGGTGGACTTACAAGGAATGCGCTCCCGGCGCGGAAAAGCCGGGCGCCATCGAAATCTGGCACCGGTTTCCCAAGTTCGTGCTCGGCTTCATGATCGCTTCCCTGGTCTTTTCCTTTCTGCTGCCGGCGCCGACGATCAGCGCGGTCAAAGGTACCTTGGGCGGGTTGAGAACCTGGTGGTTCGCCCTGGCCTTCACCTGCATAGGCCTGGAGACCAGGTTCACCGACCTGGCCAAGCTGGGCGGCGGCAAACCGGTCCTGGCTTTTCTGATAGCCCAGGGCGTGAACATCATCTGGACCTTGATCCTGGCTTACTTGATCTTCGGCGGGATTCTCTTCCCCGGACCGAAAATGTAGCCGGATCGCGATTCCAGGCCTGCGGGGCGGCTTCGGCCGCCCCAGTGTTTGATCGAATCGTTATTTAAACGAATAGTGGAGATAGTCAATGTCCGATATTCGGTGGCATCAATTGAACGTGAACGAAGTCTTGAAGGAATTGTCGGTGGACCCGTTGACTGGTTTGAGTCTGGAGGAGGCGGGTCTTCGGTTGGAGAAGTATGGTGCGAACGAGTTGACGCAGGAGGAGAAGCAGTCGGCCTGGGCCATGTTTTTCGGCC
>JBFMAW010000050.1:0-28057 GCA_040755515.1 Thermodesulfobacteriota bacterium
GAGGGCGAATAAGCCCCGGCCTGGGGTGAGGGTGGAACCACTTGAATTTACTTCAAGTGGCGGGAGAGGGGCAGCCCTCTCCCGCCGAGTAAAAAGTCGGTTTTCGACTTTTTACGAGGTTATCAAAAATGAACCTGGCCAATCGCCTCTGGGGCTTAGTGCTGATCGGAGTGGGGGCCTTCTATTTGATCGAAGGGTACAATCTCCCCCCGGCGGCCATCGGCGATCCCTTGGGCCCCATGGTTTTCCCGACTGTATTAGGGTCTTCCCTGATCGCCTGCGGGGTATACCTGGCCGTAAGGCCGGGTCCCCGCCCGCCTCAGCCGATTCTGACGCGCCAGACCTTTATCCAAATCTTCATCCTCTTCGTCCTGCTCCTGCTTTATTCGGCTTCCATTTCCTGGATGGGCTATCCGGTTTCGACCTTCATTTTCGTTTCGGTGGCCGCCTATCTCATGGGCGAGAGGTCCTGGGTCAAAGGGATTTTGATTTCCGCGGCTTTCAGCGCGGGCATTTTTATCTTGTTCGTCCGGATTCTCACCATTCCCCTTCCTCTCGGCGTCCTCAAAATCTTCGGCTTGAACTGAGAGATACACGATGGTTGAAACCCTCCAGCATCTGTTCTTTGGCTTTTCCATCGCCCTCGAACCCATCAACCTGCTTTATGCCTTCCTGGGGTGCCTGGTGGGAACGCTCATCGGGGTCCTGCCCGGCATAGGTCCGGCCGGAGGCATGGCCCTCCTCATCCCCCTGATTTACGGCAAATCAGCGGCCAGCGCCGTCATCCTCCTGGCCGGGATTTATTACGGCGCCATGTACGGCGGTTCGACCACTTCAATCCTTCTCAATCTGCCCGGGGAAGCCGCCTCCGTGGTCACCACGCTCGATGGCTATCAGATGGCCAAACAAGGCCGGGCCGGGCCGGCTCTCTGCATCGCCGCCATCGGTTCTTTCATCGCCGGAACGCTCAGCGTGGTTTTTCTCATGTTCATCGGACCGCCCCTGGCTCACTTCGCCCTTCGTTTCGGTCCGGCGGAAAGTTTCGCTCTCATGGTGTTTGGACTCTCGACGGTGGGCAGTCTGTCCGGGCCTTCGCTGCTCAAGGGAGCCGTGGCCACGATTTTAGGCCTGATGCTGGCCACCATCGGCGTGGACCTCCCCACCGGCATCAACCGTTACATCTTCGGCATAGACAAGTTGATGGAGGGATTCGACGTCATCGTGGCGGCCATCGGCTTGTTTGCGATTTCAGAGATATTCATGGCCCTGGAAGAAATCGCCGCGGGAACCCTGGAGCAGATTAAAGTCTCGCGCATCTGGCTTTCCCTGAAAGATTTTCTGGACAGCCTGGGGGCGATCATCCGGGGCACGCTGCTGGGCTTCATGGTGGGCGCCATCCCGGGGGCCGCCCATGTGACCGCCTCGTTTTTTTCCTATACCCTGGAGAAAAAATTCAGCCGGAACCCGGAGAATTTCGGCAAAGGGGAAATACGCGGAGTGGCCGGTCCGGAATCGGCCAACAACGCGGCCAGTTGCGGCGCCCTTCTGCCTCTGCTGACCTTGGGGTTGCCGGCCTCGGCGGTCACGGCCGTTCTCTACGGCGCCCTGCTCATGGTGGGCGTGAAGCCGAGTCCTTTCCTCTTTCAGAAGAACCCGGACGTAATATGGGGGCTGGTGGCTTCCATGTACGTGGGCAATATAATGCTCCTCATTTTGAATCTGCCCCTGGTCGGCCTCTTCGTCCGCATCCTGTCCATCCCGGCCCGCTGGCTTCTGCCCATCGTCATGGTGGTGGCTTTTGTCGGCGTCTACAGCGTCCACAATTCGGCCTTGGACTTGCTCCTGGCCACCTGCCTGGGGATGCTCGGCTATCTGATGCGTAAAAGCGAGTTCCCCTTGGCCCCGGTCATCCTGGGGCTGGTTCTAGGCGATCTGATGGAGCAGTCCCTGAGACAGGCGTTGATGATTTCCGGGGGAAGCGCGGATATCCTCTTCCAGAGCGCGATCGCCAAGGTGCTCTTCGCCCTGGCCCTGGTGGTGGTGATCGGACCTTTCCTGCTGAAGAAACTCCGAACCGGACGCTAGGTCCTGCCCGGCCGGAAAACCTGGGTCTGGACGATGCCGGCGACCACCAGCAGGCAGCCGACCAGTTGTGCGGTCCGCGGATAGACGCCGAACAACATGGCCACGGCGATGGCCACGAAGGGAACCAGGTTAAGATACAATGAGGCGGCCGTGACCCCCAGTTTTCTAACCCCGTTGTTCCAAAAAAGAATACCGCCCACCGCCGCCCCCAGGCTGATCCACAAAAGCTCGATCAAGTCTTTTACGGAAGGGCAGACCAAGGGCAGGGTCTGACCAGCGGCCGCCACGGCCGCGTATATCAAGATCAGAAAAACCTCTCCCGGGGCGATGGTCAGGGTGGCCAGCCGGAGGGGAGTGCATTCGTTCAGCCACTGTTTCACCGCCAGCGAATATAAGGCCCAGCAGGCCGAACCGGCCACGATCAATGGTTCGCCTCCCCGAAACCCCCACCCGCCGCCGGCGCCGGACAATTCCACCGAGCCTATTATCGCTCCGCTGATGGTGAGCGGCACGGCCATCAGGAGGGACCAGTGCGGGGGGACGCGGGTCCCGGCCCACTCGACCAGGCCGGCTATGACCGGCGAGCAGGCGCTCAAAACGGCCGCCGTGATCGGGTTGGAGTGGGCCACGCCGACGGTATAGAAGGTGGCGAAGGCGGCCAGCAGCGCCCCGGCGCCCCAAAGCCGCCCCAGTCGTACGTCCGGCGGCAGGAGCGGTCCTGGTTCCATGATCCGTCGCAGAACCTCCAGGACCGGGATGGCCAGGCCGTAACGCCACACGGAAATGAAGTAAGGGTCCCATTTCTGGAGCATGTCGGCCAGGACCGGGATCAGGGAACCCCAGAACACGATCGTAAGAAGAAGGCCCGCGTTCGCCCACAACATCGGTTTCAACTTCCCGGGTCAACCGGAGGAAAGGCGGACGAAGGGGGCTCCGCGCTTACGGTTCCCTCAGACATCGTCGGGCAGGGTGATTCCATGCTCCAATAACAAATTCCTCAAGTCCCGGTCCATGGCCTGGTCGAGAACCGACGGCGGGCGTTCCTGGAGAATTTTAGCGATCCGTTCCCGGGTCCTGGCCGTCAGGCTCTTTCCGGCCTCGGCCCATTTTTCGTAAGCCGCCCGGGTCATCAGTTCCGGCAGCCAGTGCCGACGGAAGTGCTTTAAGGTATGGTCCGAGGTCAAGTATTCACCCGACCAGCCCACCTGTTTGATCAGGGAGATTTCTTCGGCCAACTGGCTCTGATCCAGGCCCTGATGGACGCGCTTGACCGCTCCGATCATTTCATCGTCCAGCACGAGTTGCTCGTAAGAGTAGGTGTTGGCCGAATCCATGACCCCCAGGCCGAAGACGAGGCTGGCTTTCCCCATGAGGGGCCAGAGGGTCAGAGCTTTTTCGAAGCCGGCCTGTTCATCCGGTTCCTTGGCGTCGGTGGACAGACCTCCCATCACCGAGGGCAGACCGTAGCGCCGGGCCAGTTCGGCGCACAGGCCGTTGAGCAGGCCCCTCTCGGGAGCGCCCAGGGCCAGGACCGCGGTCCTCATGTCCAGCACCGAGGCTACGCTGCCGTACAGGACGGGCGCTCCGGGAAAGAGGGTCTGGATGATGGTTATCCCGGCCAGGACCTCGGCGTTGATCAAGAGCGCCTGTCCCTGGAGGGTCACCGGAGACGTGGCCCCGCCCATGGCCATGGACAAGACCAGCACGGGCACGCCGGCCGCGGCGAAGGCCAGCATGCACCGGGCGGCCTCGGGCGTCAGAGTGAGGGGGCTTTTGGGACAATAGACCACGGCGAACGGCGGCCGGCGCCGCAGTTCCGCCGCGCTGCCCGTCACCCGGACCCCCATCCGGATCAGGACCTGGGCGTTTTTCTCGCTCATGGTCCGGTGCATGAAAGGCTTGTTGGTATGGCGCAGGCAGAGATAACATTCGACCAGGTCACTGTCGGCGCCGAATTCCAGGGCCGTGACCAGGGGACGGGCCACGTCCAGATGTTTGAGCCCATCTTGAATCTTGACCAGATCGCGGACGTCCGCGGCCCGGGAATCGCGGCGTTTCCCCGAACCGGGGTCTAAGACGGCCACGCCGGTGCCGGAGGGCATGAACCTGGTCTGACCGCTCAGGGCCACGTATTGCTCCGAGGGACCATGGTAGAGCCGCACCTCCTTGGGCGCCTGATAGATCGCCTCGGCCACCTGCCGTCTGGAGAACTTCACGCTTTGCCGGTCCCGTTCCACTCGCAGGCCGACCTTCTCGAGGGCGCCCAAAACTTCCACATCCGGCAGGTGAAGGCCGACTTCCTCCAACACTTGCAACGTGGCCGCGTGCAGATCTTCAAACTCCCTGTCCCGCATTATTAACCTCTCGCTTCTTGTGGTCTTGGCTGACTGATTATCATCGGCTTGGCTGGGCTCCTGACGGTTTTGGTCCCGATGGGTCTTGGTGATCTCAAGCCAGGATTGTTTACAGGATGGAACCGGATGGCCGGGCGACGATGCCCTCGATCCGGGATACTATGTCGCGCTCCTGTTGGTCGGTCAGGCCTGACCGGTTATGGTCCTGAATGAGCTTTTTGGCCAGTTCCCTGGCCCGCTGCCAGGTGTCCTTGCCGCCCTGATTCAACCATATGTCCCGCTCCCGACGGTCGCTCAGTCTCGGCTGGAAAAATTCGCTCCTCATGTATTTTACGGTGTGGTGTTCCGCCAGAAAGTGACCGCCCGGACCGACGGCCTTGATGACCTCGAGCCCGATCGTGTCCTCGTTCACCGTCACCCCGCGCTTCATCCTTCTGACCATGCCGATGATTTCGTTGTCTATCACGTATTGCTCGAAGCTCACGGTCAGGACGAAGTCCAGGAACCCCGTCCCGCAGGTCACGTGACTCGCCCCGGCCAGGCAGACGTAGGGGACGGTCAAAGCATGTTCATAGCCGGCTTGGGCGTCCGGAATCTTGGCGTCGGTCCGACCAGCCGTGGCCCAGTTGGGCAGGTGGTAATATCGGGCCATCTGGGTGGCGCCCGCGTTCAAAAGCGCGGATTCGATGCCGCCGGTGACGAACATGCCGGTGGCCATATCGGTAAGCCCGGGCACGGAACAATAGAAGCAAGGCAGCCCCGGCTTGATCAATTGGATCAGGGTGGTCACGGCCAGGACTTCGGCGTTCATCAAGGTCAGGGTGCCGGCGATGGTCACCGGCGCAGTGCAGCCCGCCTGCACCATGTTGAAGTTGTGGGTGATGATGCCTCTGGCCGCGGCTTCCACCAGTATCTCCGTGGCGGTCTCATCGAGCCGGAGCGGGCTGATAATCGGGCAGAGCACCACCGACACTATCGGTCTCTCGGTCCAGCGGTCGCCGGCGATGATCTCCGCCATTGCGGCCACCTTGTCCAGGCCGGCCACGGTGTAGACCGCGCCCATGACGTGTTTGGTGGAATTCTTCAGACCGGCGAAGAATCTGTTGATGTCCACGTCCTGCTTGGGCAGGTCGTTCAGATAAATGGGCAGGGAGATGAGGTCGATCTGATCCAGTTGATCCACCAGGGCCATGATGTCATGCAGGTCCTGGCAGGTGGACAAACGCCGCTCTCCCGTCTCGAGGTCCAGCACGTACATGGCCGAGCCGCCGGTGGAAGTGTAGAAACTCCCGGCTTGGTAATGAGCGTCGTTTTCCTCCCGGCGTCCGTATAAAGTGAATTCTCCGGGAACCTGGGCCAGGCAGTTTTCCACCAGGCTCCGGGGCAGCAGGACCCGCTTGCCGTCGCGGACGACCGCCCCATGTTGCCGCAGGATTTCCCGCGCCCGCCTGTTGTCCACTTGAAAGCCCATTTCGCTCAATATTTCGAGCGAGGCTTCGTGGACGAGTCCGATTTCCGATTCCGAGAGCACGCGATACACGATCTACCTCCGCCGGCGGAAGCCCGGTATTCAAGACTGGCCTGCGCCCGCCCAGCCGTGCGACTGGAGGGACGGGGTGCCGCTTCGAGCGGGCCCGTCCCGACCGGTCACCCTAATTGGAACTTCTTCCAGGCGTCGTCGTACTTGGCGTTGTACTTGGCCGCTTCCTCGTCGCTGTAAAGGCAGGCGTCCTTGATGTTGTTGGGATGGGTGACGTACAGCTTGGCCTGTTCGGCCGTGGCCTTGGCCGCCGCCGAGGGTAGGACCGGGCCGTAGGTGCCGAGAGGCAGCAAAGCGGCCTGGGCCTCTTCGGTGAGCGCGTAGTTGATAACCTTCATGGCCAGTTCCTTATACGGCGTGCCGCGGGGCACGACGTAGGCGTTGCCCCAGGCGATCGCGTCTTTATAGGTCATGGCCACGGGCGCCCCTTCCTTCATGATGTCCAGAATCCGGCCGCTCCAGGCCGAAGCCATGACCACCTCGCCGCTCGAGAGGAGTTGAGCCGGCTGCGCGCCGGCGGCCCACCATACTTTGACGTGGGGCTTGAGCTCCTTCAGCTTGTCGAAGGCCTGTTTGACCTTTTCCTCGGTGGCCGGATAGACCTTATCCCGCGCCACGCCCGCGGCCAAGAGGGCCGCTTCATAGTTGTAGAAGAAACGTTGGTACAGGCTGCGCGCTCCGGGAAACTTTTTCACGTCCCAGAAGTCCTTCCAGGATTGAGGCCCCTTGCCCTCCGGAAAAGCCTTGGTGTTGTACGCGATCAGCGTGGCGCCCGTGCTGGTGAAGACCCCGTGGGTCGCCACCCAGGATTTGGCCAGCTTGGAGGCGTCAACTATTTTGTAGTCAATGGGTTCGAGCAGGTTCTGGTCCCGTCCCTGAAAGATGAACTGGCCGCCTACGTCCACCAGGTCCCATTCCACGGCCTTGGCTTCCACCATGGCTTTCAGCTTGGCGTAATTGGTCGGTGAGGTATTGGCTATCTCCACGCCGAACTTCTTGGCGGCCGGGTCCATGAAGGCCTTCTTCTCCGTCTCCGAAAGCGCTCCGCCCCAGGAACAGAAAGTAAACGGGCGCTTCTGGGCCCAGGCCTCCCGGACCGACAGCCGGCCGGAAGCCAGAGTGGCTCCGGCCGCCATCATCATCTGCATTAGTTGACGCCGATTGATCATGGTTCTTCCTCCTTTTCTAATTCCAAGGTGTTTTCCCCTGAAAGGGGCAGGATACGCACGTCTTTCTCCTTCCAAACTACCCGCACGACTTCTTCGCTGGGCCAACCTTCGTTGGCGATGCGGCGGCACCATATCTCCTGGCCGTTAGGGAGACACAGCCGGAGCGACACCAACTCGCCCAGATACACCACCTCCTCGATCCTGGCCCGGAGCCCGACCTCGGCCGCCGCGCTCACCAAGACCGCTTCCGGCCGAACCATGGCCACCGCCTCCTCGCCGGCCCTGACTCCATCGCCCACGATGCCCTCGACGATGTAATCCAGCGATTCCATCGCCAAGCGACCCCTTGCGCCTGATTTCTCGACCAATCGTCCCCGCAGGAGATTGGACTCGCCCAGGAAACTGGCCACGAAATCGTTGATCGGCCGGTCGTAGAGCTCCCGGGGACCACCGACTTGCTCGATCCGACCGGCTTTCATAATGCCGATCCGGTCCGACATGACCAGGGCTTCTTCCTGATCGTGGGTCACGTAAATCGTGGTGCGCTGAATCTTCTGATGGAGCCGCCGGATTTCGAGCTGGACGTGTTTGCGCAGTTGTCGGTCCAGGGCGCCCAGCGGTTCGTCCATAAGCAGGACGTCCGGTTCGAATACCAGGGCCCTGGCCAGGGCCACCCGTTGCTGCTGCCCGCCGGACAGTTGCTGTATGGCCCGGGGGCCGAAACCCTCCAACTGGATCATGCCCAGCGCTTCTTCGACGCGTCGGCGGACCTCGGTTTCCTGGACCCGCCGGACCCGCAGGCCGTAAGCCACGTTCTCGAACACGGAAAGATGGGGGAAGAGGGCGTAGTTCTGAAAGACCATGCCCACGTTGCGTTTGCGCGGCGGCGTGGCGGTGATATCGCGGCCTCCGATCAGGACCCGGCCGCTGTCGGGAAAGAGGTAACCGGCGGCGATGTTGAGCAGGGTGGTCTTGCCCGAACCGCTGGGGCCGAGTAGGGTTATGAACTCGCCGGCCTTTATATCCAGGTCAGTGGGCCGGAGGGCCTTGATGGGGCCGAAGGACTTGGAAACACCTTCGAAAAGGATGGGCAGCGGTTGCCGGCTCACGGCGCCCTCCGGTCGGCCCGGCGTCTTCTGGCCCACTGGAAGGCTAGGAACATCAGGAGGGTCAGGGCCACGAGCAAGGTCGAAGCCACGGCCATGACCGGTGTGAATTCCACCCGCACCATCTCCCACATCTTGACCGGCAGCGTTTTGGCCTGAAGGCCGGCCAGGAAAATGGAAATCACGACCTCATCGAAGGAGGTGATGAAGGCGAAGGCCGCGGCTCCGGCCAAACCGGGCAGCACGATGGGCAGGGTCACGGTCCGGAAAGCATACCAGGGCCTCGCGCCCAGGCCCTCGGCCGCCTTGAGCAGCGTCGGGTCCAACCCTTTCAGGGAGACGCCGATGTTGATGACGGCGAAGGGCAGACACAGGATGGTGTGCCCTAGGGCCACGCCCAGGACGGTCCCGTGGAGACCCAGGGGGCGGCTCACGTAATAGAGGGCGATGGAGGTCATGATCACCGGCACTATCATCGGCGAGATCACCAGGGCCAGGATGGCGGCGCGGACCCGCGTCGAGCACTTTTCCAGGCCCAGCGCCGCGAGCATTCCCAGCACCACGGCCAGGCCGGTGGCCAGCAGGGCGACCTCGAGGCTGGTGAGAAGGCTGCGAATCCAGTCCGGATCGGCGAAGAATGCCTGGTACCACCTCAGGGACATCCTGGCCGGGGGCAAGCGGATAAAGGAGGCGTGGTTGAAGGAAGCCGGCACGACCGCCAGGATGGGCAACAACAGAAAGGCGATCACCGCCGAAGTCAAGGCGTGGCTGATCAGGCGGACCGAGGGCGGGGCCGTGCTCATCGCGCCCCCATGAACTGTCCCAGCCTTATGAAACGGGAGGCGGCCAGGATCAACAGTAAAATGACGAATAGAAGGATGAACGAAGCCGCCGCCGCCAGGGACCAGACCAGACGCTCGCTGACGAACAGGTCTATCAGCATGGCCACGGTGAGGTTCTGCAGGCCGCCCAGCAGCGCCGGGGTGATGAAGAAACCCAGGGCCAGGAGGAAAACAAAGGCCGCGCCGGCGGCGACGCCCGGCAAGGTCAGGGGCAGATACACGCGCCGGAAGGTGGTCAACGGAGAAGCGCCCAGTCCTTCGCTGGCGAGGAGCAGGCGTTCGTCCACGGAAACCATGGACGCGTACATGGGCAGGATGGCGTACGGCAGGAGCACGTGAATCATGCCGATATAGACGCTCAGGTTGTTGAAGAGGAGCGAGAGCGGTTGGCCGATGACCCCGGTGAAAAGCAGGAAGCGGTTGAGGGGGCCGGTCCGCTCGAGCAGGAGCATCCAACTGAAGGTGCGCACCAGGACGCTGGTCCAAAAGGGGAACAGGACGCAGTACAGCACCGCCGCCAGGGCCGCTCCCTTCATCCTGGACAGAACGTAGGCCGTGGGATAGGCCAGGGTCACGCAGATCAGGGTCACGTTGACGGCCAGGACGAGGGTCTTCAGAAAGACCCGGCGGTAAACCTCGTTGCCCATGATCTCCCGGTAGGCGTAGGTCGGTCCTTCCGGGGCGGAAAGGCTCAGTTCGAAAAGCTTGGCCAGGGGGGCGACGAACCAGAGCGTGAGGAAGCCGAGGGCGGGCAGAATGAGCAGCGTTGTCACCACCCGTTCCGAACGCCACCAGGGTTTGACCGTCCTGATTGGGCCTTCCGCCGCCAGGATCGTCGCGCCTGCCTTGATTACCGTCCTCGTCAACCCAGGGACCGTTTCACCGACACCGTGGCCGGCAGGCCCCGCTCGGCCAGCCTCCGGAAGAACGGCTCGGGCGGAACGCAGACCTCGGGCGGGAGGGCCCCCCGGTCAATGATAACGTTTTCGGCCAGCATTCGGGCCACGACCCCCACCGGCGCGCCGACGGAATGAGGCCCGGTGCCCATGTCCCAGGGGGTGTAGGGATGGCAGATCATCTCGCCTCTGATTTCCACGCGACGGCCTTCTTTTTCGCCCACTACGTCCACCCGCAGGACCTTGTGATCGTCCGGCTTGCCTTGAGGCCGGGGCAATCTCTCGGACAGGCGGATGAGCAAATCCCGGGGGCTGACCATGACCCCGCCGACCTCGAGGGCCTCCTTCGAACCGAAGCCCAGGTCAACGAGAAAACGAAGCTTCTGCTCGAAAGCTTTCGGCAGCGCCAGCTTGAAGCTCAGGTTCTTGAGCCCCTTGGACTGATAGGTCACCGGGATGGTGGCCACTTCGGAGTGAAGCATGCAGTAGACCGTCTGGGTTCCGACGGGCGGAGGAAAGTCAATGATCTCCTCGCCCGAGAAGGGCGAGACCTCCCGCCAATCCCCGTCCTCGAAGATATAGGGATTCAGGGTGAACTCGTCCATGATGGTGCTGAGAGCGTAAGGCACGACGAGCGGGCTGTCCGTCTTGGCGAAATTGACTATCCCGTCGGTGATGCGGATCGAGTCCACCCGGTCCAACTGGTCCACCGCCACCCGGCTCATGACGTTCACGATGCCGGGGGCGCTGCCCATGCCCAGGACGGCGGTAAGGCCGCGTTCCCTCCAGGCGTCGTTCACCAGCATCTGCTTTCGGGCCACGTGGAACAGGCCGCCCATGTCCACGTAATGGACGCCTTCCGCCAGACAGGCCTCCATCACTTTAAGATTGTGATAATAGGGAATACAGTTGCCCAGCGAGGCGCAGCCTCGGATGGCGGCTCGAAGTCCGTCAGGGTCGGCCAGGTCCACCAGGGTGACCCGGGCCTTCCGGCCACACCATTCGACGGCCCTTCTCTCCAGTTCCGGCTTGGCCGCCTCGAGATCGGCCAGAACTATCTCCTTGACCTCGGCCGCGTCGGCCAGGTCTCTGATCACGCCCGGCGCCATTTTTCCGGCCGCGCCCATTACGGCGATTCTCATTTTTCGACCTCCTGAAATCAGCTATGGCAATAAACGTTGCCAGGTTCTCAGTTTTCTTTTCCTACGGTGCCGGCCGGCCGGATCGAACGAACGTCGAGAACGGATCACGGGGTCAGTCCGGCGAACCGGTAATCAACGCGACTTCCCTTTTCACCAATTGGGCGATTTCGATACGGCGGACCGGACTCATCCGGTCGGCGATGGCGGCCACGCTCAAGGCGGCGTGTTTTCCCTCTTCCCGGCAGATCGGCAGGCCGACTCCGACCACTCCTTTTATGAAGAGGCCCTCGCTGACCGAGAAACCGTTCTCGCGGGCCGCGTGGACCGCCGCCCTGATCTCCTCCTTGAGCAGGCCGTTATGGGCTTGATAGCGCCGTTCATTGGCCGCCAATATGACTTCCACCTGATCTTCGGGGAGGATGGACAGTAAGGCCAGGCTGCCTGAACCTAGACCCAGGGGCGTCCGGGAGCCGATATTGTAGCTCATTATCCGGATGGGGGTCTTGCCTTCCACCACGTCAATGCAGAGGCTGTCGTACCCGTTGGGAATAAGCAGGTAAACCGAGTCTTCGGTCAGCTCAACGATTCGTTCCAGGGCGGAATGATATCTGTCCCGGATTTGGAACTGAAAGGCGGCGTGGCCCAGGGTATACAGTTCGATGCCCAGGCTGTAGAGCTTGGTGGTCGGGTTGAAGGTGATGAAGCCTTCGCCGGCCAGAACGTTCAGAAGCCGATGGGCGGTGGCGGCGTGCAGGCCGGCTTCCTTGGCCAGGCGGGACAGGCGGGCGCCCTTCAGGTTGCTTTTGGCCACCACCCGCAATAGGGCGATGGCCCTTTTGATGCTTCGTGAAGAATCCTTCAGCGGCAAGTGCATTCGGCTCCTTGTGAGTCAGGAGTAACGGTCTCGTCTTGATAGGCGCGTTGTTCAGGTATTCAAGGTCAGGCTAAGGTAATTGCGGGCCGGTGTCAAGCGGAATGATTATACAGTGAAATTATTTTTATCATGCAGTGAAATATGGCGAGGCTGAGGTCGGGAAAAAAGGAGAGTCGGTAAGCTGAACAGTCAACCTGTCGATTACCCGAAAAACTCTCAGCTTGGTGAGCCAACTGACTCCTATTTCCCGTTGATGGCCGGAGTAATCAGTCGGCGGCCATCGCCAACCAGCTTGAGCAGGCTGACAAAGACCACGAGGAACTCCAAACGACCCAGAAACATGGCCAGCGTTTCCGCCCAGAGCGCCAAGTCAGGCATCTGGGCCGAGGTGACTCCTATCGAGAGTCCGACGGTGCCTATGGCGGAGGCGAATTCGAAAAGGGCCTCCGGGAGGGAATAGCCGCAGGCGCACAAGATCATGACTCCACACCCATAAGTGACCAGGTATAGAAAGACAAAGACGGCCACCTGGCGCACCCTGGCGTCATCAACAAAGACCCGCCGGTCTCCTTCCCAGATGGGGCGTTCCATGACCGCGGTTCGAGGCAGAAAGGGGCGTTTGATCTCCCATACGAGCAGCTTCCACAGTAAATAGACGCGAAATTGTTTGATGCCGCCGGCCGTCGAACATGTTCCCCCCCCAATCAGCATAAGGACGATCAGTATGAACACGCCGGAGGCGTTCCAATTCCCGTAGCCGACGGTGGAAAAACCCGTGGTGGTGATAGCGGTGACCGTCTCGAAGATCGCCACGCGCCACGCTTTGTCCAACTGGGGGTAGAGACCCCGACAGGTAAGGATGAACGCGAACGCAGCTGCAATGGGGATCAGCACCGCCAGGAGCCGAACCTCGCCGTTGCGGGCCACGAATCGAATCTCGCCGCGCCATAAAAACCACGCGGTCACAAAGCTCAGGTTGCCGAGCAGCATGAGCGGCAGAGTCACCGCCTCGATGGCTATTGAATTCCAATAGCCGATGCTCTCGACGCGCGTTGAAAAACCGCCCGTGGACACCGCGGCAAAGGAATGGTTGACCGCGTCGAAGGGAGACATGCCCGCCAACCAATAAGCCAGAGTCCCGGCGGCGGCGTAGCCGGTGTAGATGATCAGGACCAACCGGGCCGACTGGCGCACCTGCGGAACTAGTTGATCGCTGCGTCCTTCGGCGCTCGAGATACCCACGCCGGTCGGTCCGGCGATGGCCGACATCATGATGATGGCCAAGCCCGCCCCGCCGGCCAGTTGCATGACGCTGCGCCAAAACAAGATGGTTCGGCCGGCGCTGGTCACGTCCACGACCGAAAGTCCGGTGGTCGTCCACCCGCTCACGGCTTCGAAGACGGCCCTGGAGAAATCCAATCCCAGCGCCGTCATTAAAGGCCAGGCCGAGAAAAGAACGACCACGATCCAACTAAGCAGAACGATCACCCCGCCTTCCTGGATCGAGAGGGTGACGGGGGAAGAGGGGCGGAAGCCTCGCCGCAGCATCAGTCCGACAAGACCAAGGCCGGCCGCGGGAACCACAAAGACCAGGGCGTCTTCCGCCTCCTGGGGGTAGGCGAGGAGCAGCGACAGCGGTGAGAGCATCACCACGCCCGCCAGAGCCAGGATCAGACCAATGGACGAGATGATCGCGGCATAGCGTTGTTTGAGATATTCCTTTTCCCGCAAGGTCGCGCTCCTATTTCCGCTCGCCCGTGAAGGTCTTCAACACCGGGCCATGGTTCTCCGGCAGGGTGATCAAAACCACCCGGTCGCCCGCCAGTAATTGGTTGGCGCCCCGGGGAATGATCGGCTGGCCGTCTCGAATCACCACCGCCACCAGGGCGTTTTGGTGAAGATCAATGTCCTTCAGGAACTTGCCCGCCACCGGGGAAGCGTCGTCGAGTATTATTTCCGTGACGTTCACCCGGCCTTCGCCGACCGGAAGAAGATTGGTGATCTGGTCCATCGAGGCCCGTTGTTCGATAAGGCTGCCGACGATGTGGGTCGTGGAGAAGGCGGTCACGCCCAGCTTTTCGAAGACTTCGGCGTTGTCCGGATCGTTGGCCAGCGCCACGGTTCTGGGCACGCCGAATTGAAGCGCGGCCAGTTGGCAGATGACCAGATTGTCCTGATCGTTGGGGGTGATGGCGAGCACCGCTTCCGCCCCCATGGCGCCGGCTTCCTTAAGAATCTTGGGATCGCTACCGTCGCCGTGGACCACCGTGGCGGAAAGCTGCCGGGCCAAGTGGACGCACTCATCCCGGTCGCGATTGACGATGATGACCTCGAAGCCCTTGGCGGTGAAGTTCCGGCAAAGAAAATAGAGCGTCTTGCCTCCGCCCACTATCAGGACCTTCATGTTCTGTTTCCTCCCTGGCCGGCCTGTCCATTCACCACGGCCCGGAGGAACATGTCCGCGGCCACCGAGGTGGGGCAGATGGTCTCGATCCCCAACTGGGCATAGACTTGCTCCCGCCTCGGATCGAAGACCCTGGCCAAAACCTGAGGGACGTTGAAAACTTTTCGCGCGATCTGGGCCACCATCAGGTTGACGTTGTCTTCGTGGGTCGTGGCGATGAAGACGTCGGCCTTTTGCAATTTGGCCTCTTTCAGCACGGCCATCTGAGTGGCGTCACCCTCCAGGCGAAATCCGCTGAAATCCGGTGACAGGTCGTTGAAGGTTATGTCCTGCTGATCTATGACCACCACCGAATGCCCCGCGCGGCTCAGTCTGTTGGCCAGGTATGATCCCAACCGCCCGCAGCCGACGATGACGATGTAACGGTTATTTTCCATCCTGATCTCCCCGACCCCCCTCGACTTGGACCGCGGTCTCATCCTTTTCCGGGCCCAGGTCAATTTTCCCGAACTTTTTCAGGGAGGTGGTCCGTTCCAGATTGGCCCGAGCCGGTTTGAAAGTGGGATCAATGTCCAGCGCCGCGCGATAGAATCTCTGGGCTTCCAGCCGCTCACCCTTGATTTCGAGAAGCGCCCCGAGCAGGTTGTAAGCTTCAGGCTGGCCTGGATCGGCGGCGATGGCCCGGCGAACAGTTTCGCTCGCCTGACCGAAACCCTGGTCGGTGATGTGACGCTTGGTGATCTCGATCCACGTCCGATAGTCAACCGCGCTCGCTTCATCCAAAGCCTCGCGCTCCAGCACCCGGGTCGCCAGTTCCAATATTTCGCCGGGGCTGAACGGCTTCTGGATGAAATCCACCGCGCCCAGTTTCATGGCCTCGACGGCGGACTCGATAGTCCCATGGGCCGTTATGATGATCACCCGAATTTTCGGCCAGTTGTCCTTGATCCGGCGCAGGACGTCCATGCCATACATGCCCGGCATTTTCAGGTCCAGGAACACTAGGCCGAACCGGCTTTCCCGAAGCTTTTGTAAAGCTTCCTCGCCGTTCACCGCCGTCTGAATCGGCATCCCCAGCCGCTCCAGGGTTTGGGTCATGGTCAGGCGGATGTTCTTTTCGTCATCCACCACTAGAATCGGCTTTTTCTCCATGGGGTTCTCCTTCTATGTCACTGGTAGGGTGAAGGTGAAGGTGCTGCCCTGACCGGGCGACGATTCCACCCAGATCGCGCCTCCGTGGGCCCGCACGATCTCCTTGCAGATGGCCAGGCCCAAACCCGTGCCTCCGGCCTCCCGTTCCTTCACCTGCACGAATTTCTGAAATATCTTGGTCTGGTATTCCGGGGGAATCCCCGGACCATCGTCACGCACGGATATATGAACATGCGGCCCTATTCGGTGGGCTATCAGTCGTATATGTCCAGCCTCACTCACGTACCGCCAGGCGTTGGAAATCAGGTTGCTCAGCACCCAGGTGATTTTATTGGCGTCGGCGCGGACGTTGGGCAGATTCGCGGCCGGCTCCGAGGTGAACTCGACCTTTTTCTGTTGCATCTGGCTTTTGAAAACGGCTTGGACGTGCTCGAAAAGGATTCGAACCGGCACGCTGTCAAATTCCATTTCGATTCTGCCGGCTTCGATCTTGGACAGATCGAGCAGATCGTTGACCAGGGCCTTCATCCGATGGACCTCCTCGTGGGCGGCCTGGAGCAGTTCCCCTTCCTGTTGGGCCAGCCGTGGAGCGACGTGCTCCAGGAGCAGGTCTATACTCATGCCCAGGCTGGTCAGCGGTGTGCGCAGTTCGTGAGACGCCGCCATGACGAATTCACTCTTAAGCCGTTCGACTTCCTTCAATCGGGTAATGTCTCGCAACAGCAGCACGACGCCGGAAAGGTTACGATCCTTGCCCCGAATCGCGGTGACGGAAAAAAGATAGTGGCGCGAACGTTCCCCCTTCGCCAGGGTGATGATCCGCTGCTCGTCAGGCAGATTGGGCGGCGCGCCTGTGGCGACGGTTTTCCCGATCAGGTCGCAAATTTCAGGCGCGGGCAAAATATCCGCGCACCGCGGGGTCATGGATTGAGCGGAATCCAGATCGAGCATCCGGCGCGCGGCCGCGTTGAGGCCCGTCGCCTTAAGGTCGGTGTCGAAAACCACCAAACCGTCCTCTATGCTGGCCAGGATGGCCTCGCCCTTGTTTTTCTCGGCAATGATCTGCTCGATATTCATCTCATGGTAGCGCCCCAGTTGGGCCGCCATCTGGTTGAACTCTCCGGCCAGACGACCCAGTTCATCGCTGGTTTCCACCGGTACCTGAACGGCATAATCGCCCCAGGAAATCTTGCGGGAGGCCTCCATGAAGCTTCGGAGCGGTCTGACGATGCGTTCAGCCAGAAGCAAGCTGAAGATCAGCGCGATGAACAAGGCCGAGGCCGCCACCAGCACCGTGGACCAGATGGCGCGGGTAGCGACTTGACTCGCCCGGACGCTGGCTGCGTACATGGTTTCCTCATTGAGGTGGCGTAATTGAACGCAGGCTTGCCGGACTTGGATAAAAAGAGGAAAAACCGAATCGTGGTAAATGGTTAGAGGAGACGCCGAAATCGGTTTTTCCGGGTCGGGCCGATCAGTCAGGCCGGAAAACCGCAGCCTGTATTTGGCGTAACCCGCTTCGATGGACTGTACTAGTTCGGCTTCGCCCTTGATGGTGATATTGTCCTTGGCCCGCGCCAGCCATTGCAGGAATTCGGCCTCGTTTTCACGAAACTGCGCGACCCCTTTGGTTACGTCGCCCAAGAACAGGAGCAGGATGCCGCTGTCTTGCCGCTCCAGGACGTCCACCATGTTTTCGGCGGCCAGGATGCTCCGGTAGTTTTCCCGCAGAATCGCGTCGGTGGCCTGGCCCAGGGATACCAGGTTCGTAACGGCCCACGCGACCACCAGGCTCATGAGGGCAAAAGCGACGCCATAACCGATCAGGATTTTCTTTTTCAGGGTCATGGAACGTCGTCCTCCACTTTGACGGGTCGCCTCTTGGCCTTCTCGATGGCGTCGGCGGGATTGCTCACGACAATGACCGTGTGCCCCTCGGTGGTCAAGCAGTAAGACAGCGTCTCGCGGATATTGACCTCATCGTCCACGATGAGGATGCTGAGGCGGCTTGGGTTCGTGGTCCTGTCCCCGGTCATGCCTGGCCTGGAGCCTCGGCTCTATTCGCACCTAGGGGAATAGAGGATTTTGTCTCCACAAACAATAATAGTTTAAAGTGAGGGGCGGATATGGTCAAATAATTCCGAGACGGCCCGGGTGGCTGCTCGAGCAGGACCAGGCTCATGCCTGTTTCCGGCTTTTGGTTTATTGGTCAGACCAAAAGCATCATATGGTCGTCCCTTGTAACGGGGGACTCCGCTACCATCAGTTTGCCCATCGGTCAAGTTGAAGTTTGCATTAAACATCTCAGGAGAGGCAATACCGGCCGTGATTAACACTATTGCTCGACTGGTTCAGACGTCAGCCGGCCATCTGGTCAATTATGCCTGTCCATGACAGCCGAGGGCGATTTCTTCCCCTGGGTGGAATTCCCCAGGGGCCGGTCGCGCTGGATACCAGGACTTTCTCCAAAAATACAAGATGGAAATCGAGAGACCAGATTCACCGGTTCGGAAGAACCGGCTTGGCTATTGGACCAAGGCCTAAGCCGCCGATTATCTTTTCCTGAACTTCTTCCTGAAACCGGCCAGCCCAACCAGGCCAGAGCCAAGAAGCAGAATGGCGGCGGGAGCGGGGACTACCGTCACTTCAAGTCTAATTTCACTGAATCCAATGAACCAACTTCCCATGGAGTACAACATTTCCAAGCCATAATAGGCGCTATTGGCATAGTCAATGAAATCGTCAAGCAGTCCATGAGAGCCAAAATCGAATACAAAATCGCTTTGGGTAAAGACGCCCGGATCATTCCAATAAGTCGTCATTACACTCATGGGACCAAGCCAAAGAGAAGGACCAGGCACGGGAAATAAAGATAAAACTACCGAAACGCCAGGTGATTTAATTAAAGCTTTAACCATCTCATCAAAAGAGGGAAAAGGCTCATTCGGATGCGAATAATAATCGTTGAGCACGCTTATATAGAAATCAACCATAAAATTATACGCGGGGTCATTCCTCCATCTCTCCAGTATGTAACCGCCGTCCACTAGTTCAGCCAGCGATGTTGGCAAACGGTTATGATCAATTTCGTACACACCACAAGCCGTTCCAATGGTCCTTAGAACAGGTTCTAAAGTCGGTTGGAAATAATCAAAGTATGGCTCCGCCTAAAAATCGTCTATGGTCAATCTGACCGAGACAACTCTCTCCGGAGAGAAAACAACCGGCATATAAGCTTTAAACCAAGGTACAGGAATTAGGGTAGGATTTTCATATGGAATAGACAGTGAATAAGAGACAGTATCTCCATTCCAAACATAGTCGTCAATATGGTGAAAATAACCAATCCATATTTCAGGAAGTGTATAAGCTGTTGCTTGTCCAGTCATTAAGAAAAAGGCGATGGCCGCGACCCATGACGCCGTCAGGCTTGTCTTTCTTTTCGAAGCCCTCATCTGTTCCCCCTTGGTTCAGAACACTGCTGTTTCATAATTATGAAAAAACAGGTCTGATTATCCCTTCGGTCTATTATCTCGGACCATACAACAGTCAAAAGGCCCACTTGTAATATTTTACTAAGACTACCTCGGTCCTTATCCCGGAGTCAATACGAATAAAGTATGATTTTTCACCAATAGTTATGGCGGCTTATTCCATTTTGAGATAGGTTAATTATGGCCGCCCTTAACTGAAGGCAGACGGTCCTGGTTGGAAACGGCTTGACATTATCTTCCGTTTTTGGTCTATTGGTCAGACCAAAAACGGAAAGTTGGTGACCCGATCGTGAACCCCGACTTCCAGAGACTCGTCCAACCGGTCAAGTTCAACCGCAAGTCGGACCAGATCGTCGTCCAGTTGAAACAGATGATCGCCCAGGGCATCCTCGAGCCGGGCCGCTCTTTCCCGGCCGAACGGGAACTCTCGCTGGCCTTCCGCGTCAGCCGT
Organism: Thermodesulfobacteriota bacterium; assembly: GCA_040755515.1. Taxonomy (GTDB): domain Bacteria; phylum Desulfobacterota; class Desulfarculia; order Adiutricales; family JAGVGV01; genus JBFMAW01. Next base: position 19,510 of record JBFMAW010000050.1, read on the forward strand.
TCTTCCATCCGGGAAGCCATCCGTTCACTCGAGAACATGAAACTGGTGGAGCGGACCGGGCCGAGGCGGGTGGTAGTCCGCTCGGTGGGTGAAGACCTGGTCCCGCCGGCGTTGGGTTGGTTGGTCGAGGAACCCGGGAGCCTTATTCACTATTTCGAGACCCGGCTGATAATCGAGTGCGGCGTCATCCGCCTGGCCGCGACCCGCCGGGAGGAGGAGGACTTGCGGCGACTGAGCGCGGACCTCGAGGCTCTGACCGACGGGTTCAGGCGCTACCGGGCCGCGGTCAAGGCGGATATGGATTTCCACCGGCACCTCGCCCAGGCGGCCCACAATCCGCTGCTGGTCCATATCATGGCCTCGTTCCTGTCCGCCCAACAACGGGCCGCCTTCCTGCTGCCCCAACTCTATACGGAGAAAGCCGTCGAGCAGGCCATCCAGGACCACACCGCCATCTTCGAGGGCATCCGCGATCGCGACGCCGGCAAAGCCGAGGCGGCGCTGGATAAATCTTTGAGCTACGCCATGGAAATCATCAAATCCTTGAGCGTGCCATCTTGAAAGGAGGAGGAGTCATGAGAAAGGTTTATTTGCTGTTGATCGCCTTGATCCTGGTCTGGCCGGCCGGTCTGGTCTGGGCCCAGGCGCCCCAAAAAGGAGGGGGACTAGTGATTTCGGTGCCGGACGAGCCGCCCGGACTCGATCCCACCGCCAACACCGCCGCGGCCATAGACCGCATCGTGTACCACAACATTTTCGAGCCCCTCATCCGGGTGGACCGTAACGGCAAGTTCCAGCCCTGCCTGGCCGAGAAGTGGGAAGCCTCGGCCGACGGCAAAGTCTACACCTTCCACCTGCGCCAGGGCGTCAAGTTCCACAACGGTGAAGCTTTCAACGCCCAGGTGGCCAAATGGAACCTCGAGCGCGGCGCGGCGCCAACTACCAAGAACGCCCACCCCGAGTATTTCCGCGGCATAGAAAAGATGGACACGCCCGACGACAAAACCCTCGTCGTCACCCTCAAGAACGTGGACGCCCTCTTTATCGCCCACATCGCCGAGGGCGATTCGGTCATGCTGCCCATGAAAGGCTATGAGGAAGCGGCCAGCAAACCCATCGGCACCGGGCCTTTCAAGTTCGTCAATTGGACCCGGGGCAACAGCGTGGAAATGACCCGCTTCGAGGGTTACTGGGACAAGAACCTGCCCTACCTGGACAAGGTCACCTTCCGTTTCATCACCGATCCTTCCGCCCAGGTGGCGGCCCTGAAGGCCGGCGACGTCCAGGCCGTCGGCTACGTTTCCAGTCCGGAATCGGCGGTCGAGTTCTCCAAGGACAAGAACTTCAAGGTCATTTCCGGGACCACCCCCGGCGAGTGCATCATTTCCACCAACAACAAGGCCAAGCCCTTTGACGACGTCCGGGTGCGCCGGGCCATGGCCCACGCCATTGACCGCAAGCAAGTGATCGAATTGGCCATGTTCGGTTTCGGCACGCCCATCGGTTCTCACTGGTGCCCGTCCACCCCGTATTATGTGGATTTGACCGGCCTGTTCCCCTATGACCCGGCCAAGGCCAAGGCCTTGCTCAAGGAGGCCGGCTATCCCGACGGCTTCGAGGCGGTCATGAAGCTGCCGGCGCCCTATTCCTACTCCCGCCGCTCCGGCGAGGTCGTCGCCGACATGCTGGGCAAGGTCGGCATCAAACTCAAACTGGAGGTGATCGAATGGGGCCAGTGGATTGACCGGGTCTTCAAGAACAAGGACTACCAGTTGACCATCATCGCGCACGTCGAACCCTGGGACATCGGCATCTATGCCAACCCCAACTACTACTTCCAGTACGACTCCCAACGCTTCCGCGACGCGTACCAGACCGCGCTCAAGGCGCCTAATGAAGAGGCCAAGGCCAAAGCCTTTGCCGAGTGCCAGAAAATAATCGCCGAGGACGCGGTCAATGGTTACCTCTTCTCCGCGCCCTCGCTGCCGGTGCTGAAAGCCAACGTCATGGGCTGGTGGGAGAATTACCCGGCCATCGCCCTGGATGTGACCGAGGTCTGGCTGAAGAAGTAAGCCCAACCGCGGCGCCGGGATCGCCCCGGCGCCGCCGGTCCGGCTTGGATCGGCGTCTAGGTCGTCCCAACAACTGCCCAGGTAACAGGATGAGCTATTTCCTGCTCAAGCGTTTCGTCACTTTCCTGGTGATGCTCTTTCTGGTTTCGGTGGTCGTGTTCGCCGTGCTTTTCGTTCTGCCCGGAGACCCGGCCCAGATCATCCTGGGCATAAACGCCACCCCGGAAAGCCTGGCCCAAGTGCGCGCCTCCCTGGGCTTGGACCAGCCTTTCTGGGTTCAGTACGGCCGCTGGATGCTCGGGCTGCTCCAGGGACGCTCCGGCCAGTCCATCAACTATCATATGCCGGTCATGGACCTCATCGCTTCGGCCGCGGCCGTAACCGGTCCGCTGGCCCTCCTGGCCATGTTTTTCGCCTCCGTCATCTCCATACCCCTGGGCATCTACGCCGCCAGACACCAGAACCGGCCCGGCGACCTGGCGGTGATGTTCTTCACCCAACTCGGCCTGGCCACGCCCGAGTTCTGGTTGGGTATCCTGCTCATCCTGGCCCTGGCCGTTTACGGGGGGCTCTTTTCCGCCGGCGGCTTTCCCGGCTGGGGAGTAAGTTACTGGGGCTCCCTCAAGGCCCTGATCCTGCCGGCCTTCGCGCTGGGACTTATCCGCGCCGCCATCCTGACCAGACTCACCCGCTCCTCCATGCTGGAGGTCCTCGGTGAAGACTACGTGCGCACGGCCAGGGCCAAGGGGCTCAAGGAGCGGACCGTGGTCTACGGCCATGCCCTGAGAAACGCCCTCATCCCGGTCTTGACCATCATGGGCCTGCAGTTGGGGCAGCTCTTGGCCGGCGCCATCATCATCGAAAACGTCTTCTACCTGCCCGGACTGGGCCGGCTGGTCTTCCAGGCCATCGGTCAGCGCGACTTGCCGGTGGTGCGCGAGGTGGTCCTGTTCATGGCCGCGGCGGTGGTGGCGGTCAATTTCGTGGTGGACATGCTCTACGCCTACGTTGACCCGCGCATCAGGCTGGAGTGAACGGTGCGGTTGAAACGATTCTTCGGCAACCTCAACTTTTCGACCGGCTTCATTCTGGCCAGCCTGGTGGTGGCCATGGCCCTGTTGAGCCTGCTGTGGACGCCTTACCCGCCCAATATCATGAACGGTCAGGCCAGGCTGAAACCACCCTCTCTGGAGCACCCCCTGGGCACCGACCAGTACGGCCGGGACGTGCTGGCCCGGATCATGGTCGGGGCGGTCAATTCCATCGCCGTCGGGATGGTCACCGTGATCCTCGGATTGGCCATCGGCGTGGGGCTGGGGCTTGTGGCCGCCTATCACCGCGGCCTGCTGGAAGAGGGGATCATGCGTTTGAGCGATCTGCTCTTCGGCTTTCCCGCCGTGCTGACGGCCATTCTCATCACCTCGGTCCTAGGGCCGTCCATCACCAATTCCATGATGGCCATTGGCATCTTCTACATCCCCGTTTTCGCCCGGCTCACCCGGGCCGTGGCCCTGTCGGTGTTGGAGCGGGAGTTCATCGCCGCGGCCAGGGTGGCCGGTGTTTCCGAGATGACCGTGGTCCGGCGCCACCTGCTGCCCAACATCATGTCGCCGCTCTTGATCCAGGGCACCATCCAGTTCGCCGTGGCCATCCTGGCCGAGGCCGGGCTTTCCTACCTCGGCCTGGGCACCCAGCCACCTCATCCTTCCTGGGGCCGCATGCTCCTGGAAGCCCAGACCTTCCTGGCCCAGGCCCCGTGGATGGCCATATTTCCGGGCCTGGCCATCGCCGTGGCCGTGCTGGGCTTCAACTTGTTGGGCGACGGTCTCAGAGACACCCTGGACCCCAAGATGGTCCGCCGGAGGTAATTTTGTCCGTTAATGCAGTTCCTGTTGACGTGGCCTCAAGGGTTCTTCAGGCCCTAGACCCTGAAGAGCTCATTGACTTGACGGCCAGCCTGATCAAATGCAACTCCGTCTATGATCCCGAAGCCGGCACCAGCGAAGAGGAAGCGGCCCGGCTCGCCGCCCGCTGGGCCGAGCGGGAGGGTTTTGACGTCGAGGTGGATCAGGTCGCTCCCGGCCGCCCCAACGTGATCGTCAACTACGCCGCCTTCGAAGGCGAGCGCCGGCTCATGTTCGAAGGCCATACCGACGTGGTCACCCCGGGCGATGTCGCCGCCTGGAAGTTCGATCCCTTCGGGGCCGAGATAGTAGGCCGGCGGATGTATGGCCGCGGCACCAACGACACCAAGGGTAACCTGGCCGCCATGTTAGTGGCCATGGCCGCTTTGAAGCGCTCCGGGGTGAAACTCGGCGGCCGGATCGTCGGCGGGGTCCTCTGCGACGAAGAAGATCGGATGCTGGGGGTCCAGGACTTCATTCGCCGCGGCCGAGCTGACGCCGTCACCGCCGCCGTGATCTGCGAGCCCCAGGACGGCCTCATCTGCGTCAGGCAGAAGGGCGCCCTCCGCGCCCGGTTCGCCGTGGCCGGCCGGATGTCTCACGGGGCCATGCCGCTGTCCGGCCTCAACCCCGTGGCCGCCCTGCCGCCCATCCTCGACGGCCTGTGGCGTCTGGAGCAGCAGGCCATCGCCGCCCACGGCCGCGACGAGTTTCTGGGCTGGCCCAGCTTTACGCCCACCGTGGTCAAGGCCCCGGCCAAGGGTGCGGCCCAACTCAACGTCGTCGCCTCCTCGGCCGAGGTCCTGGTGGACATACGGACCATTCCCAGCCAGGTCCACCCGGAGATCATCGTTGATTTAAAGGCCCTGGCCCTCGCGGCCGAAGCGACCGGCCGCCGCGCTTACGCCGATCTGGACCGCCGCCTGGGCCTGGAAAGGACGCTGGACCTGACCGTCGGCGTCGAGATACTCACCGACCGGCCCTGCACGCTGACCGGTCGTGGAGAGCCGGTGGTCACGGCGGCCGAGTGGGCCACGCGCCAGGTCACCGGCCGGGAACCGGTCCTGGGCGGCGTGCTCGGGGCCACTGACGGCACCTATCTTTGGGCCTGGAAGAACATTCCCATCGTCACCATGGGCGCCGGGGACCGGTACGTGCCTCACCAGGTGGATGAATGGGTGGCCCTGGACGATCTGATCAACACGGCTAAAATCTACGCCCTGACCGCCCTGGCCTATCTTTACCCCCAGGAGGCCGCTTGAACCCGCCGCTGCTGGCCCTGGACGATCTTTCCGTCCTGTTCCATACCCCCGAAGGCGTGGCCAGGGCGGTGGATGGGGTGAGCCTCGAGGTGGGGCCTGGGGAGACGGTCGGGCTGGTGGGCGAGAGCGGCTGCGGCAAATCGGTGACTTCGCTGGCCGTGCTGGGGCTGATCCCGTCTCCACCCGGCCGCATTGACCGCGGCCGCATCCTCTTCCAGGAGCGCAACCTCCCGGATTTGAGCCACGACGAACTAAGGCGGATACGCGGCCGGGAAATCTCGATGATCTTCCAGGAGCCCATGACCTCCCTCAATCCCGTCCACCCCATCGGCCGCCAGGTGGCCGAGCCGCTCATGGTCCACCTGGGCCTGCCGCGCCGCGAGGCTCTCGAGCGGGCCCTCGACTGGCTGGACCGGGTCAAGATTCCGGCCGCGGCCAAACGCCTCGAGGACTATCCCCACCAGCTTTCCGGCGGCATGCGCCAGCGGGTCATGATCGCCATGGCCATGATCTGCGGCCCGAAACTCCTGATCGCCGACGAGCCCACCACGGCCCTGGACGTGACCATCCAGGCCCAGATTCTCTCCTTGATGCTCCAGCTCAAGGAAGAGCTGAACACGGCCCTGCTGCTCATCAGCCACGATCTCGGGATCGTGGCCCAGATGGCCGGCCGGGTCGTGGTCATGTACGCCGGCCAGGTGGTGGAGGAGGCGGGCGTGCTCGATCTGTTCGATCAGCCTTTCCATCCCTACACCCAGGGACTCCTGCGCTCCGCGCACCGGCGCAGCGGGCGGTCGGGAAAAGGCCGACTCCATGAAATCCCCGGCCTGGTGCCGGCTTTGACGGAAACTATCACCGGCTGCAAGTTCGCCGGCCGTTGCGCCCACGCCTCCGCCTTATGCCGGGCAGAGCCGCCGCCGCTCCTGAAGGTGACCCCGACCCATAAGGCCCGCTGCTGGCTGTGGGACTGCCTGGAGCGGAGGAGGGCCGATGTCTGACCGGCCGCTACTGGAACTGCACGATCTGGTCAAGCACTTCCCCCTGGGCGGCGGCTTGGTTAGCCAACCGAGGGCTCTGGTGCGGGCGGTGGAAGGGATATCCTTCACCGTGGCCCGGGGCGAATCCTTTGGGCTGGTGGGCGAGAGCGGTTGCGGCAAGACCACGGTGGGGCGCCTGATTCTGCGTCTCATCGAACCGACCCGGGGCCGCGTGGTCTTCGACGGCCAGGAGATTCAGCATCTCGACCGCCGGCGGATGAGGCCTTTCCGGCGGCGGATTCAGATGATCTTCCAGGACCCCTATTCCTGCCTGGACCCGAGGTTGCGGGTCGAGGCCATCGTCACCGAACCTCTCTCGGCCTTCGCCAGGCTGGATAAGGCCAAACGGCGCGAGGTGGCGGCCGGCCTGTTGGAGAAAGTGGGACTCAGGACGGACGACCTGGCCAAATATCCCCACGAGTTCTCCGGCGGCCAGCGCCAGCGCCTGGGCATCGCCCGGGCCCTGTCTCTCCGTCCCGACCTGATAGTGGCCGACGAACCGGTATCGGCCTTGGACGTGTCCATCCAGGCCCAGGTCATCAATCTGATGGGGGACCTGAAGGAAGAATTCCATCTGTCCTATGTCTTCATTTCCCACGATTTGAGCGTGGTCGAACACATCTGCGAACGCATCGGGGTGATGTACCTGGGCCGCCTGGTGGAACTGGCGCCCAGCGACATATTCGCCGGCGCGCCGCTGCACCCATACACCAAGACGCTTCTCTCGGCCGTACCTTTTCCCGATCCCCGGCAAAAGCGCCGGCCGGTGATGATGGAGGGCGACGCGCCCAATCCCCTGGCCCCGCCGCCCGGCTGCGCCTTTCACCCCCGCTGCGTTGAGGCCGGGGACATCTGCCGCCGCCAGGTCCCGGCCCCCTCGATAGTGGCCGACGGACACATGGTTGCCTGCCACGCCGTGCGAGCCGGCCGGGAGATTGGTCCGGAAGGTGTTGCTCAAGAATCGCCGCGATAAAGTGGCGGAAGTTAGGAGAGGGGCAATAACGCCCTGACCGGCGCCGGTCGAGCCGGCGCCTAACATACTCATCGAGAAGCCACGGAGGCGCTGTTAGGAAGGCCCAGAGCCCTGGACGGGCCGGCCCTTAAGAAAGGAAGAACAAACATGAGCCGTAAAAAAGTGTCCGTTCTCGACGTCATGAGAGCCAAGCAGGAAGGCCGCAAGCTGGTCATGCTCACCGCCTACGACTATCCCTTCGGTCAACTGGTGGATTTGGCCGAGGTGGACATCGTCTTGGTGGGCGACTCTCTGGGCATGGTGGTCATGGGCCTGGACTCCACCGTGCCGGTGACCATGGAGCACATGATCCACCATTGCCGGGCTGTGGTCAGGGGCTGCCAGGGCGCGCTGATAGTGGGCGACATGCCCTTCATGTCCTACAACACCTCCATCCGCGAGGCCATCGTCAACGCCGGCCGCCTGCTCAAGGAAGGGGGCGCCGACGTGGTCAAGCTCGAGGGCGGCGCCGACTTCGCCGAAACCATCCGGGCCATCGTCAAGGCCGGCATCCCGGTCCAGGGTCATATCGGGCTGACCCCCCAGACCGCCTCGGCCCTGGGAGGCTTCAAGACCCAGGGCCGCGACGCCGCCTCGGCCAAGAAGCTGGTGGACGACGCCAAGGCCATCGAGGAGGCCGGTTGTTTCTCCATCATCCTCGAGGCCGTTCCGGCCGAGGTGAGCCGTATCATCGCCCGGACGGTCAAGGTTCCGGTCATCGGCATCGGCGCCGGCCCGGAGGTGGACGGCCAGGTCCTGGTCACCCACGACCTCCTGGGCCTGTTCGACAAGTTCGTGCCCAAGTTCGTCAAGCAGTACACCCAGATTCGGCCCGTGATCCTGGAAGCCCTCAAAGCCTACCGGGATGAAGTCCTGTCCGGCCGCTTCCCGGCCAAGGAACATTCCTTCACCATCTCCCGGGAAAACCTGGCCGAACTCGAGAAACTGCTCGAGTCGGGCCAGTAAAGGCGGAGACCAGCCGCGGACTTGCTCCGATGTTGAACGAAAAAATGAAGCCATGACCGCTCTGCTGCCGGTCATGGCTTTGTTTCTTCGAAGGAGAAGGGATCAATTTGTTCGCCTGCTGGTGAGCGCGGGATGTCACTTGAAACGGCCTGCGGGCGTCACGACATATAGAGTAGTTGTCATATTAACGTTCCGATTGCAGCAGTCTTCTTGGTATGTTCGGGATGGTTGATCACATCGAGAATGGCTTGGTCAAGTCGGGCGATGAGCTGATCGATGTTCCGGCAGACATAGT
>JBFMAW010000051.1:0-27738 GCA_040755515.1 Thermodesulfobacteriota bacterium
CCCACCCCACCTCGCGGTGACGCAGTTTCCCTCGGATACAGACCGGAGTGCGAATGTCTGGAGAGGACTTGCACCTCCCTGTTCGTGTGCGCCCGCAGGCGCACTAGGGGCGCACAGCCGTGCGCCCCCATGAGCCGCCGAGCGAATTTGGGGCGTCCTGGGTTTCGCGGGACATGCGCCCCTCCTGCGGGATGCGCCCCTACTTGCCGGCCGGGTCTGACTAAGGTAGGTTGATCTGGCTGGTGACCCTGAACCAATCAGAAATCTGGCGGAGTGGAGACTTGACCCTCGTCAAGAGCCGGCCCGGGCATCCGGCGACGGGAAGCGAAAACCAGGGACTGGTCCGACGTTTTCTGATATTGATCGCCGCCTTCAATCTGCTGCTCGGTCTCAAGGGCGATAACAGGTTCCCCCTGCCCTCCGATACCGCCGAGTTCTTCGTTCAACTGTACATGCTGCCCTTGACCTATCTGCCCGGGCTATGGCTGTCTTACCTGCCGGCCGCCCTGATCGGCTTCGATCCGCGCTATCTCAGCCTGGTCTATTACCTGGCCTCCTTCGCCCTGCTGTCCCGGTTCACCCGACCGCGCCGGGAAATGGGTTGGCTGGCTGCGCTGGCCCTGCTGAACCCTTATATCCTTTATCGGCACGAAGTCTATTCGCCGGTCATAGTCCTGCTGGTGGTTCTGGCGACCTTGACCGCCCTTCATGATTCGAATAGAACCAACGCGTTCGTGCTGGGTTTGGGCTGCGCCACCCAGCAGTTCTTCTGGATACTGGCGCCGCTGTTCTGGCTCCACCAAGTCAAGAAACACGGCTGGCTCCAGGCCGCGGCCCATGCTTGACCGCCCTTCTGACGGCCTCCCTGCTGGTCGGACCGTTTGTTCTTTTATCCCCCGCAGAATTCATCGGCGGGATTTTCGGCCACTGGGGTCAGGCCCAAGCCATGACCGCCATCAACCTTTCTTATTATCTCACCCGGGTTATGCCGGCGCGTTATTTGGTCTACGTCCAGGCCGGGGTGGTTTTGGCCGGCTATGCCTGGTGCTCCGTCCAGAAATCCAGCCCTCGCCAGGTCGCGCTGCCGTTCTTCTGCCTGCTGATCCTGATGGCTTTCATCATGCTCAATCGGCTGATCTGGGTCTATTTCTATATTCCGGTCGGCTTTCTGATGGTCACCCTGGCCTGGGCCCTGGTCGGGACCGGGGACGGGAACATAAGTTCGGTCCGGCCCGGTGAAGGCCGACCCGGCCGCCGGCCCTGAAGCCGGTCGTATATTTGTCAGCCCGAGGGGGTGCTGCTTTTCTTCGGCCGTCTTGACTTCCATGCAACTTAGTTGCATAATCACCGGGCAACTTAGTTGCACTTGAACTAGGGAGGTGATATATGACTATGCTCGGAAGGAGCCTGGCCCGGCTGACGCCCTTTTTGCTGCTGCTGACCGCCGCCCTGGGCCTAGCCCCGGCTTGGGCCGGGGAAGGAACGACCCTCAGGATTCTGTGCGGCACTTTTCCCATTTACCAGTTCACCCGCCAGGTGACGCAAGGCCGGATGGGCCTGGAGGTGGAGTTGATGATCCCGCCCGGACTGGGCTGCCCGCACGACTACGCCCTGACCCCCCAGGACATGGCCAGGATAGCCAAGGCCGACGTGTTCGTGGCCAACGGCCTGGGCCTCGAGGAATTCCTGGGCCAGCCCCTCCGGCGGGCCAACCCGAAAATCAAATTGATCGAAGCCTCCCAGGGCATAACCGACCTGATCCAGACCCAGGAAGAAGGCCATAAACACGGACCTAATCCGCATCTCTTCGCCAGCCCGGCCCAGGCCGCCCGTCTGGTTCGTAACATCGCCGCGGGGCTGGGCCGGATCGAGCCCGGCGGCGGCGTCTACTATCAGCGGAACGCCGAGGCTTACGCCCATCGGCTGGAGAAGCTGGCCGAGGAGTTCAAGGCCGCCGGACGGACGTTCAAGTTCAGGAATATCGTGACCGAACACGAGGTTTTCGATTACCTGGCCCGGGACATGGGCCTGACCATCGTGGCCGTCATCGAGGAGAACCCGGGGCGGGAACCGTCCGCGGCCGAGATGATCGGCCTGGTCAAGCGCATTAAGGAAACGGGCGCGGCGGCGGTATTCACCGAGCCCCAGTATCCGGCCAAGGTGGGCCGGACCATCGCCCGGGAAGCGGGCGTGCCCGTTCATGTCCTGGACCCGGTGGCCAGCGGACCGGAAAACGCCCCCCTGGATCATTATGAAAAGGTCATGACCGGGAATCTGGCCGTCCTGAAAAAGGTGTTGGGTGGAAAATCGGATTGACGGAAACGCGGCCGTGGTCTTCGACCAGGTGTCGGTCTCCCTGGGCGGGGTCCAGATTCTGGATTCCGTCAACGCCTATGTGCCGCGGGGAGGTTCGACGGCCATAATCGGGCCGAACGGCGCGGGCAAGACCACGCTGCTTCTGACCCTGCTGGGCCAGGTGGCTTTTCGGGGCGCCATCAGGGTCGCCGGCGCGGACCACGGCCGGCCGGCCAGGATCGGGTACGTGCCGCAGCGCCTGGACTTCGATCGGGGCCTGCCTTTGACGGTTCTGGAACTCATGGTCATGGGCCGCCAGCGCCGGCCGCTCTGGTTCGGCGTCCGGAAGCGCTTTCAGCGTGAAGCCAAGGAATTCCTGAGCGCGGTCAAGGCCGAACACCTGGCCGGCCGACGGGTGGGGGCCCTCTCCGGCGGTGAACTGCAGAGGGTGCTGCTGGCCCTGGCCCTGCAACGCCGTCCGGAACTGGTGATTCTGGACGAACCGGCCGCGGGCGTGGACATCCAGGGCGAACACCTGCTGTGCGAACTGTTGGAAACGTTGCGCCGCCAGGCCGATTTCACCCAGATCATGGTCAGCCACGATCTATCGCTGGTCACGGCCCACGCCGGCCACGTGATCTGCCTGAACCGGCGGGTGATGGGCCAGGGGCGGCCCGAGGAAGTGATCCGGCCCGAGGTCCTGGAGAAGACCTTCGGCCTGCATCGGGGCCTGCCCACCTTGAACCTGTTCAAGCCCATGGAAAACGGCCGCTGGGTCTTTACCCCGCCCCCGCCCTGCGGCGGCCATGATCCCGAGGAGAAGACCGGCCATGCCTGACCTCGCCCCGATCTACGGCCTCCTGCGATCGATCCTGCCCCTGGAGAGCCTCGAACCCCGCTTTATGCAGCAGGCCTTCCTGGGGCTGATCCTGCTGGCGCCCATGACCGCGGCCATGGGCGTCCAGGTGGTCAACTTCCGCCTGGCCTTTTTTTCCGACGCCATCAGCCATTCCACTTTCACCGGCGTGGCCCTGGGCCTGCTGCTGGGGGCCGACGGCCGCCTGACCATGATCCTGTTCGGTCTCGTGGTGGGGTTGGGCATAATGGCCGCCGGCCGGCGGACCAGTCTTTCCACCGACACGGTCATCGGCGTGTTCTTCTCGGCCGCCGTGGCCTTCGGCCTGGCCGTGGTCAGCCGGGACCAGCGCGTGGCCCGGGAGATGATGGGTTTCATCTACGGCGACATCCTGACCATCTCCGAGGCCGAGATTCTGTGGCTGGCCGCGCTCTTCGCCGCCCTGGCGGTCTTTCAAGCCTGGGGTTACAATCGTCTGCTGTACGTGGGTCTGAATCCGGTCCTGGCCACGGCCCACGAAGTCAAGGTCAGGGCCTATCAGTACCTCTTCGCCGGATTCCTGTCCCTGATCGTCATCTTTTCGGTCTGGACCGTGGGGCTGCTCCTGGTGACCGCTCTGCTGGTCGTCCCGGCCGCCGGAGCGCGCAACCTGGCCCATACCGCGGGGGGCATGTTCTGGTGGGCCCTGGCCATAGGCTCAAGTTCGGCCGTGGCCGGTTTGCTGATCTCGGCCCAGCCCTGGGCCAGGACGGCCACCGGCGCGACCATCGTCCTGTGCGCCTCGGCTTGGTTCCTGGCCAGCGCCCTGGTCCCGCTTGTCCGCGACAGGATCAGAGCCTGAGGGCGCGGCCGATCACCTCACCGTTGACTTATAGCGCTGCTGGCGGACCTTGACTATATCCGGAGCGGGCGAAGCGCCTTCCTTGGGCAGCTTGGCCAGCCGGGCTTCAAAGGAGGGGTGGGTGCCCAGGATGACGGACAGGTTCTTGTCCCGGCCCTTGGCCCGCTGTTCCATCTGCTCCGCGTACCGCCTCAAGGCATTGGGATCATACCCGGCCTTGGCCGCGTAAGTGTAGCCCAGCTTATCGGCTTCGAACTCCATGGGTTGGGAATAACCCACCGTCACCAGCGTGCCCACAACCTTGTCCGTGGCCTGACCGAACAGGTCCAGGAGTTCGGGGTTCACGCCGCCGTGCCGGGCCGTTTCCTGGGCCGTGATCACCGCCACCCGCTTCCAGAGATCGCTTTTGACGCTTTGCAGGGAATGCCGGGCGCAGACGTGGCCGATTTCGTGGGCCAGCACCGCGGCCAGTTCCTCTTCATCCTTCATATCCTTGAGCATGCCGTAGGTGATGAAGATGTACCCGCCCGGGGCGGCGAAGGAGTTGACTTCCGTGGTGTTGAGAACGGCGAAGTGGAAGGGCAGGTCGGGCCGGTCCGAGGCCATGGCCACGCTGGCGCCCACCAGGTTGACGTATCGGGTCAAGGAGGCGTTGTGCAGCAGGGAGTACTTGGTCAGGAGCCGGGCCGAAACGCTGCGGCCCAGGTATCTTTCCTGCTCCTCGGTGATTTCGCCCGAGGCCTTGAGGGCGGCCGAACCGATCCGGCCCACGCTCTGGATGGCGGCCACCGGGTCTTTCATGACCGACTGCTGGATGTTTTCGCAGGCCGAAACCGCCCAAGCCAGAAATATAAACATCGCGGCCAGGGCCGCCGCACGCCGGGTTTTCATCGCGCGCCTCCATACCGGCCGACCCGGCCGCTCTTCTGGAAGCTTTCGAGTTCGGCCACGCTGAAGGCCGGCCGTTCCATGGCGTCCACCTGGGCCATCTGGGCCTTGAGGTTATTGGTCCGGACGTAGGCCTCTTCCGTGCCCGCGTCAAAGCCCTTGAAACCGGCGGTCTTGTCCAGTTCCGAGGTGTCGGCCGTCCCGGTGAAACTGGCCAGGGTCGTCCCCGGCTTCTTGGCGTCCAGGGCCTGGCCGAAGACCCAGCCTAGGCCCTTGGGCGTTTTGACCTGGACCCAGCCGCCTTCCTTGGCCACGACCTCGAGGGCTTCCCCCTTCTTGGCCGTGTGGATGGTGGGATAGAAGGCCCCCTGGCCCTGCTTTATTTCGACCGAGTTCCTCTGGACGTAAAGGGTCTCGGCCCAGGCCAGTCCCCAGACCAGGCCCAGGACGACCGCCAGAACCATTAATACCTTTTTTATCCTTCCGCGTTGTTTCATATGAACCCCCAACGCTTTTTTCTCTCGTGTAAAAAAGTACCCTATTTGGTGGTCATTGTAAAGACTCGGTCCCAGTCCGGAGGCGGCGGCTCGATCCGATAGGCCCGGCATCTTTCCAGATAGGTCCGGGAAGGCCCGTCGTCGGGGTCCAGAGCCAGGGCCGCCTGGAAGGCCTCTTCGGCCTCGACAAACTTCATGTCCCGATAAAAGGCCAGGCCGCGGAGGTAGACTTCCCGGACCCGGGCCTGGAGCGGCGGCAGTTCGCCGGCCTTGGCCATGAGCTCGAAAACCCGGATGGGTTCCTTCTTGCCCTTGACCCGCAACAGGTCCAGCTCGCGCGTTTCGATCACGTCCCCGGCCGCTTCCAGGGTGCTCTCGCTGATCATGATGCCGGTGCCGAAAGGCTTGTTGGCCCCTTCCAGCCGGGAAGCCAGATTGACCGCGTCGCCCATGACCGTGTAATCGAAGCGTTCCTCGGAGCCCATGTTGCCCACGATCATGGGTCCGGTGTTCAGGCCCATGCGCACCTTCAGCTCCGGCAGGCCTTCGGCCAAAGCCTGCCGGCGGAATTCGGCCATTATTTTTTGCTGCTCCAAGGCGGCCAGACAGGCGCGCCGGGCGTGGTCCGGCTGCGGCATTGGGGCGCCCCAGAAGGCCATGATGGCGTCGCCTTCGAACTTGTCCACAGTGCCGCCGCCACGCATGATGGCGCCGGTCATGAGGCTCAGGTAACGGTTGAGGAGATGAACCAGGTTCTCGGGCGACAAGACTTCGGAAATGCTGGTGAACCCGGCCAGGTCGGAAAAAAACACGGTCATGACCCGTCGGGAGCCGCCCAAGGTCAGGAGATGCGGTTTTTCGATCAGTTCGGACACAACGTCCGGACTCAAGTACCGGGCAAAGGCCTGGCGGATGGCGCTCTTTTCCCGGCCTTCGCCGTAATAATTGATGAGGGTGGCCAGGCTGAACACGGCCGCCTGGCCGGCCAGGGGCGTGATCAGGTCCAGCCAGAGGTTCTGGCGGAAGGCCAAGATCACGCCGGCCAGGTACAGGACGGCCAGGACCAAGACCACCAGGGCGCCGGTGAGGACCCGACGGGTGAGCACGGCCGCGGTCACCGAAGCCGCCAGCAGCAGCACGATCAAGAGCCCCCTGAAAGTCCGGGAACCCTGGCGCAGAAAGTCCTGGGCCAGCAGGTTGTTCAGGAAGGTGGCGTGTATCTCCACGCCCGGCAGGGCTTCGGCCACGGGCGTGGACCTGAGGTCGTACAGGGAAGCGGCCTTGGCGCCCACGAAGACGATCTTGTCCTTGAATTTATCCAGGGGCACCAGGGGCGGCTGGCCCGACTCGAGGTTCATGGCCGACTGGATGATCGCGGCGATGGTGTAATCCCGGTACGTGCCCAGGCCGCCGTAGTACTTGACCAGGACTTCGCCTTCATCGTCCAGGGGCAAAACCGCCGGGCCGGCCGTGAGCGTCCGACCGGTCTGGAGCACTTGGGTCCGGCCCGTCAATTTGAGGTATACGGCCAGGCTCAGGGTGGGGAAAACCGCCCCCTTCAGGGACTCGATTGGTCGCAGGCGGCGGACCACGCCGTCCTTTTCGGGCCGGATATTGATGACCCCTAGACCCCAGGCCGCTTGCAGGAGCGGCGCAATGGGCATGGTCACGTCCTGGTGGTCCGGCGGCGGCGGCCCGCCCTGGCGCTCGAAAGCCAGGCCGAGCTTGAGCAGGCCGGCGAGACGCTCCTGTTCCGTGGGCGCGCCGCCCTTGATCTCCCGGTGCAGGACCAGGGTTTGAACGACGCGCCGCGATTCGGACATGGCCGCGGCAAAGGTCTCGTCGTCGTTGAAATCCGAGGCGAAGACGGACGGTTCGGAATAGATGGCGTCGAAGATTATGGCCCTGGCGCCGGCGGCCTTGAGGAACTTGACCACCAGGCCGTAAGCGTCCCGGGGCCAGGGCCAACCGATGCCTCGGGCCTGCTGAAAGAAGTCGATGCTCTTCTGGTCAATGTATAAGAGGGCAATGTCCGGACTGACCTTTTCCCTGGACGGGAAATTCCGGTGCAGCCAATCCAGACTCCGGTATTCGATCGAATTCAATCGTCCGGTCGAGAGCAGGGGAAGAAGCAAAGCCAAGGCGAGGAGGCAGGCGGCCAGGCCCTGCCAGAGCCGGCGCTGCCTGGGGGTGAACCGTCCGGTGATCATGTTCAGGTCAGCCTCCCGGAAAACGTCTTAGGGTGATGGAAGCAGGGCGCGGGAATGAAATCGAGACGAGGTCCCTTCATGAAGATTGAGTAAGTAACGCCGATATTAAAGAATAAGCAGCACGGCCAACCTTCGATATCCTTCGTGCTCTTCGTGGCCGATCACATATAGTCCTGCAGGTTCACCAGCTTGGGCTCGAGTTCCTCCAGGATGCCGCCGAAGTCGTCGGTCTTGAAGCCGAGCCGGCCCCAGGCGGCCCGGGACAGGGGCGGAACAAAACACTCGACGCCCGCGCCTATGCCCCTGGCCCGGATGATTATGTTGGCCAGATGGACGATGGCCGTCTGGTCCGCGGCCAGCCTGGCCCGTTCCGGCTGATGATGATAATGCATGGGTTCGGACAGGACGTCGGGCAGGTTCCAGTGTTCGGCCAGCCACAGGCCCACGTCGCCGTGGTCGAAATCGAGCACCTGGCGTTCCGCGTCGTAAAAGGAGATATTCTTCTCCTGGGCCAGGGTCAGCACCTGGGCGGTTTCCTCCGGCAGTTGCAGGTTGAGGATCACCTTGCCCAGATCGTGCAGGAGTCCAGCCACCAGGACTTCCTCGGCGTCCTTGCGTCCCAGCCGCGAGGCCAGGACCCCGGCCGCGGCGGCGCAGCCGATGGAATGCTCCCACAGGCCGATCATGCTCTTCTTGATCATGTCGAAGACGGAGGAAGTAAGAACCAGGCCTTTGATCACGTTGTAGCCCAGGACCAGCAGGGCCTGGGTGATCGAGGATATCTTGCGGGACTGGCCGAAAAAGGCCGAGTTGGCCATGCGCAGGACCTTGGCCGAGAGGACCTGATCCTGGGAGATGAGCCGGCCCACCTCCGTCGGCGAGGTGTTGGGGTTCTCGACCATGCGGGAAATCTTCTGGACTATGCCCGGCACGGTGGGCAGGTTCTTGATGCGCTTGACCTGTTTCTTGGCGTCGGTCCTATCCGGCATCAGTCTTCCTTGTGGAGGCGATCGAGCAGGGCCTTCTTGAGTTCGGCCAGGATCGGGTCCGACTCGACCTTGACGAAGCGGGCCTGGATGGCCGCTTCTTCCTCGAGCAGACGGGCGGCCTTGTCGTCCGGGGATTCCGCGGCTTCCTGAACCTCGATCTGGACGGTCTCGAAGTTCAGGCGGGCCAGGACCCGCAGGAGCGAATCGGTTATTTCCGCGCCTTTATTGGCCAGAAGCACGCCGTCGTTCCGGACTATTTTTTGAGCCAGGATCATGCCCGGCTGGGCTTGGTCCAGGGGAATCCTCTTCATGGAAGCCGGCACCAGTCCTAAGTGTCAACCGAATCGAACCATTTCAGGTTAGCACACCCGGCCGGCCGGCGCAACCGGTTGAACGTCCCAGGGGCCGGGCGAGTTGACAAACATCGGCCGGAGGGTTAATTAGAGGCCGACGATATTCATGTTTCAGGCGAGGGGATTATGTTCACTTGTGAGCGGTGCGGACATCAGCATCAGGGTTTGGTCTGCGGCGATTGCCGGGGCTTGAATCCGCCGGAAGCGCTTTTTTGCTGCCATTGCGGCCGCAAGATAAAGCGGGAATCGGCCGGAGAAGCCGGCGGGGACAAGAACCCGTACGACCTGGAAAACAGGGTCCTCTGCCGGGATGAGAGTTGCATCGGCATCATCAACGAAGCCGGGGTCTGCACCGAGTGCGGCCGGCGGCCGGAAGAGATCGGTTGAAGTCATGCCCGGCGGCCGGGACCAACCGGGATCGAGTCCGGCCGGCGTGGATCAGGCTTTTATCCGGCAGATGCGGCAGCGGTTCGAAGAGGAACTGGCCAGGAAAGAAAAAGAAACCATAGCCTACTGGCGCGAGGAGTTGGACAAAGCGTTGAAGCGCCGCCGGGCGGACCTGGCCGGACTACTGAACGAACTGAAGGCCCTCCAGGAAAGGATGAACAAAAGGATGGCGGTCTTGTAGATGTATGAACTCAAGGTGACCGGCCGGTTTGCCGCGGCCCATAATCTGCGCCAGTTCCACGGAAAGTGCGAAGACCTGCACGGCCACAACTGGCTGGTCGAGGTCTACGTGGTCGCCTCCAACCTGGACGACGCCGGGCTGGTCATGGATTTCGGCGTGATTAAAAAGCGTTTGGCCGAAGTCCTGGAAGGGCTCGATCACAAGTATCTCAACGAGATTGATTTCTTCCAGGCCAACAATCCTTCCTCCGAAAATATCGCCCGGTTCATCTTCGACCGACTCGCCCCCAGGATCAACGCCGGTCCGGCCCGGCTGGTCAAGGTGTCGGCCTGGGAGTCGGACAACGCCTGCGCCACCTATATTCCCTGAAACCCGTTGCCGACCCGGTTGGGGCCGTTGGCCAGCTTGACCACCGGCGACCCGCCCGCAAAATACTCGATTATATTCAGGCAGGCGAAATCCTGCTCCAGCCGCCAGATCAGTTCCGGTCCGGCGCCCAGGGCCTGAAGAACGATGGCCCGGTTGACCCCGGCGTGGGCCACCAGGGCCAGGCCGCGGCCCTTATGTTCAGCCAGAATTTGAGACATCCGCCTTTCGACCCGCCGCCACATCTCGCGGATGGTTTCGCCTCCCGGCGGCCGGTGATCGGCGAAATCCTGGAATCGCCGGGCCAGCGCCCCAGGATAGCGTTCTTCTATCTCCTGGGTGCTCAGGCCTTCCCAATCCCCGAAAAATATCTCCCGCAGTTCGGGTTCGACCCTGAGTTCCAGACCCCGGGCCTTGGCCAGCAGTTCGCCGCCGTACCGGGCCCGTTTCAAATCGCTGGTATATACGGCGGCCAGGTCCACCGCGGCCAAGTCCTCGGCCGCGGCCTCGAGCTGGGCCCGGCCCAGGGCGGTCAGGTCCACATCGGTTTGGCCGTTGTACCGGCGTTCTTGAAAACCGATCACCTGGCCGTGGCGCAGAAGATAAAGTCTGGTTGCTTCCATGTTCGAGGTATAACCAACGCGGACCGACCTGTCAACCGGCCCCATGTTCATTGACTTTTGAATTCAAGTCTGCTTTGCTTTAGCCAAGGCCCGCGACGGCGGATCAGGTTCTCGATGTTCAGCCGACGCCGGCCGACCCTTGTGGGGAGTTGGAAAAGGAGACGCCGGATTTGATGAAATATCGGCCTTGTGGCCTGATTCTGGTTTTAACTTTCATTTTCCTCCTGCCGATCGAACCGGCCCTGGCCCGGAACGGGGACAATTTCCTCTGGCAAGTGAACTCCGGCCATCACAACCTTTACCTCATGGGCTCGATACACCTGGCCAAACCCGACCTTTATCCGCTCGACCCGTGCTTCGAGGAAGCTTTCGCCGATTCCGAAGTCCTGGTGGTCGAGGCCGACGTGACCGCGGTGGCCCAGGACAAATTGCAGACCTGGTTGCTGGCCAACGGCCTGTACCCGCCCGAAGACAGCCTCGAAAAACACCTGTCGGACAAGACCAAGACCAAGCTGGCCGAACTGGACGTTGACCTGGCCGCCATCAACCGCTTCCGGCCCTGGCTGGCGGCGATCACCATCCAGACTCAGAAGCTGAACGCCCTGGGTTTCAACGAGAAATACGGTCTGGACAGGTATTTTCTGGAGAAGGCTTCGGGCCGGAAAAAGATCAAGGAACTGGAAGGCATGGACGCCCAGCTCCGCATTTTCCAGAGACTCAGCCCCGCGGACCAGGAACTGTTTCTTTATTCGACCCTGGAGGAGCTGGAAAACACCGCCGCCACCATTGACCGGATCATCCAGTGCTGGCGCTCGGGCGACGCGGCCGCCTTCGAAAAGATCTTCTTTCGAGATTACACCTCTCGTCCGGAAAGCCAGCGACTGGTGCGGCGGGTTATATTCGAGCGCAACCGCAAGATGCAGGCCAGGATCGAAAAGTTCCTGAAAACCGGACCGACCCATTTTGTCATCGTCGGTGCGGGCCACCTGGTGGGAGCCAAGGGCATCGTCAGCGGCCTGAAGGCCAAGGGCTATCAGGTGAAACAGCTCTGACCGGAGCGGCCTCATCGGCCGATCCGATTTCAGACCATCGAAGAAACAAAGAGAAGAAAGGCTCAGCGATAATGATACGTTTCAAAGCTTCCGCGGCCGCGGCCGTCATTACGGCCATTCTGCTTTTTCCGTTGCCGCCGGCTTCGGCCTCGGATGAAATATTAACTTCGATTCAGAAACGCTACGCCAACCTGGACAGCCTGACCGCGGATTACGTGCGGGTGACTTCCACCCCGGCCATGGAAGGCGTTTTCCAGTCCTCGGCCAAGCACACCGCCGCCGGCCGGCTTTTTTACCGTAAACCGGCCAAGCTGATCCTGGACCAGTCCGCGCCCCGGGCGGAAAAAATGGTGACCAACGGCGATACGGTCTGGTGGTTCATCCAGGACGAAAACGTGGTGCACCGGTACTCGAACGTAGACGTTTACACCGAACTCAAACCGCTTTTGGATTTCCTGGGAGGCCTGGGCAGCCTGGCCGGGCGTTTCGCCGTCAAGGTCACGCCCGCCGGCACGCCGCCCAACGTGAATCACCGCCTGGACCTGAGCCGCTTGCAGGAAGGTTCGGGGCCAACCGGAATCACCGTCTGGCTGGCGCCCCAGGACTTCACCCTGGTCGGTTTCAAGCTGACCTCCCTGACCGGAGAAACAACGGTCTTCACCCTGACCGGCGTGCGGCTGAATCCGAAGCTGGATGACCGGGCCTTTGTCTTCGAGATACCCGCGGGAACAAAGGTGATCGAAGAAGCCAGAGGCCAGATGTAACCGAGCGGACGTGGGATTCGAGAGGCCGCCCGCCGCCTGACGGAGACAGGAATGATGGAAGCGCAGGATATCAAGTTCACGCAGGAGCGCATCCGGGAACTGGTCAAGGAAAAGGACGCGATTCTGCTGGTGCACAATTACCAGCGACCCGAGATTCAAGACCTGGCCGACATGACCGGCGATTCGCTGGGGCTGTCCATCCAGGCTGGCCGGACCCAGGCCCAGGTCATCGTCTTCTGCGGGGTTCACTTCATGGCCGAAACCGCTTCCATCATCTGCCCGGACAAGACCGTGGTTCTGCCCCGGCCGGACGCGGGCTGTCCCATGGCCGACAGCATCACCGCGGAAAGCCTGCGGGCCAGGAAAAAGGAACTGCCCGGCGTGCCGGTGGTGACCTACGTCAATTCCACGGCCGAGGTCAAGGCCGAGAGCGACATTTGCTGCACCTCGGCCAACGTCGTGGCCGTGGTCAAGTCCCTGCCGGCCCAAAGGATACTGATGACCCCGGATCGGAACCTGGCCCTGTACGCCCAGCGTTTCGTGGACAAGGAGCTAATCCTCTGGGAGGGCTGCTGTAACGTCCATGACCGTCTGACCGCCGAACAGGTGAAGAAAGCCAAGGAAAAGCATCCTAAGGCGGTGGTGGTGGCCCATCCCGAATGCCGGCCCGAGGTCTTGGACCTGGTGGACGCCATCCGTTCGACTTCGGGCATGCTTACCTATTGCGGGCAAAGTCCGGCCGAGGAGTTCCTGCTCGCCACCGAGAACGGCCTGCTGCACCAACTGCGCAAGCAGAACCCCCGGAAGAAGTTCTACCAGGTTTCCCGGACCATGATCTGTCCCAACATGAAGCTGACCAGGCTCAAGGACGTGCTGGCGGCCATCGAGAACCTGGCCCCGGTGGTCAAGGTCGAGGAAGAGGTCCGGATCAAAGCCCTTAAGGCCGTCAACCGGATGATGGCCATACCGCGGGATTGATAAGGACCGGCTATTCCGCGCCGCCGGCGTCTTGGAGTCGGGCCGGCCGCTGGTTCCTGGCCGCGCGGCGCAGGGCCCGCAGTACGTCCTCCCGGGCGATTATCCCCACCAGCCGCCCGTCCTCGACCACGGGAAAGCTCTTGTGCCTGGTGTCTATCATGCGCTGGAGCACGCGGGTGAGCGGGGTTTCCGGCTCGACGCGGCGCGGGTCCCGGGCCATGACTTCCGCGACCGGCTTGTCCAGGACGGCCTGGTATTCAGGGACCATTCTTTTTTCGGTGAAAATGAAGGCCCGCAAAATATCCAGCTTGGTGACCATGCCGATGAGCTTCCGGTCGCCCTCGACCACCGGCAGTCCGTTGAAGTCATGCTCGGCCAGGATGGCTTCCGCTTCACTGATCCTGGTCTCCGGGCCCACGGTGATCGGATCGGCGATCATGACGTCCTTGACTTCGTAGTGGATAAATTCGTGCACGGCGCGCCCTCTTCTTTGCCGCCCCAGGCCTGATCACAATCAGGTCCCGCCGGCGTCGGTTCTGACCGAGGTCTCGGTCCGAAGGTTGTATTTTTCCATTTTGGCCAAAAGGGTGGGCCGGGACAGGCCCAGGAGTTCGGCGGCCCGCGTTCGGTTGCCGCCGGTCATGGTCAAGGCCTCGGATATGATCAAACCGGCCACATGGTCGGTCAGTTCGGCCAGAAGGTTTTCGCCGCCGGCGGCCAGGGCCCGGGCCGCCCACTTGCGGATGGATTCGTCCGGCGCCTCGGACAGGGCCCCGGCCCGGACCGAGCCGCCCAAGACCTGCAAAGCCACGTCCTCGGGTCCGATCGGCCGGCCCCGGCTGAAGATCAGGCACTTCTCCATGGCGTTGGACAGTTCCCGAACGTTGCCCGGCCAGTGGTAGCCTTCCAGAATTCGTCTGGCTTCGGGGGTCAGACCGGGATTGGTCTGCCCCATGGACCGGGCGAACTTATTGAGGAAATAATCGGCCAGCAGGGAGATGTCGCCCGGCCTTTCCCGCAAGGGCGGCAGACTCAAGCTCACCACGTTCAGCCGGTAATAGAGGTCTTCCCGGAACCGGCCTTCGGCGATGGCCGCTTCCAGGTTGCGGTTGGTGGCGGCGATGATGCGCACGTCCACGCTGATGGTCTGCCGCCCGCCCAGGCGCTCGATGCTCCTTTCCTGGAGCATTCTCAGTATTTTGGCCTGAATGGAAAGCGGCATGTCGCCTATTTCGTCCAGGAAGAGCGTGCCGCCTCCGGCCTGTTCGATCTTGCCGATGCGGCGGTGGATCGCGCCGGTGAAGGCTCCCTTTTCATACCCGAAAAGTTCGCTCTCCAGCAAGGTCTCGGGAATGGCCACGCAATTGATGACCAGGAAAGGCCGGTCCGCCCGCAGGGAATGCTGGTAGATGGCCCGGGCCACCAATTCCTTGCCGGTGCCGCTTTCACCCCGGATGAGGACCGTGGCGTCGGTGGGCGCGGTCCGGCCGATGGCCTTGTACATCTCCTGCATGGGCGATGAACGGCCGATGATGACCTCCGCGGCCTGGCTCTCCGGTCCTTCATCCAGCCTGACCCGGCCCTTCATCAGCCGGCCGGCCTCGAGGGCCTTCTTGATCAGCCCGAGCATGTCCGGGATGTCGAAGGGTTTCAGGACATAGTCGAAAGCCCCCAGCTTGGTGGCCTCGATGGCCATTTCCGTGGTGCCATACGCGGTCATGATGATGACCGGCAGTCTGGATTCCTGTTGCCGGATGAGCTTGAAAACCTCCAGGCCGTTCAGGCCGGGCAAGCGCACGTCGGTGACCACCAGGTCCGGCGCCTCGACCTTGACCTTGTCCAGGCCCTCCTCGCCGCTGGCGGCGGCCGTCACGGTGTACCCTTCTTCTTTCAGTAGTTTGGTGAAGCTTTGCCGGAGCTGGTGGTCATCGTCTATGATAAGGATTTTTCCCACACCCTAACCTCCGTCACGGGTAGATTGATGCTGAATATGGCCCCGCCCTCGGGCGGCGTCTCGACCTCGAGCGTCCCGCCGTGTTCCTCGACAATGCGCATGGCTATGCTCAACCCCAGGCCGGTGCCCTGGTCCTTGGTGCTGAAGAACGGTTGGAAAATCTGGTCCAGCAGGGCTTGGGGGACGCCGGCCCCGTTATCCTCGACCCGGATGAGCACCCGGCGACCCTGGCTGGAGTGATAATTGGTCTCCTCCCTGACGAAAATCCGGCCGCGGGGACCAACCGCCTCCGAGGCGTTGACCAGCAGGTTCACCAAGGCCTCTTTCAACTGGTCCGGGTCGGCCTCGATCTCGGGCAGCCGTCCGAAACGGGCCAGCTTCAATTCAATACCGGCCGATTCGAACCGGGGTCGCATCAGGTCCAGGGCCAAGTCCACCACGGCCGAGGGGCTGAGGCGTTGAAACTTCAGTTTCGGCCGGCGGGAGAACTCGAGAAAGTTCCGGAGTACGTTGTCTATATGGCGGATTTCCTCGGAAATGACCGTGAAGTCCTCCCGGGCCGCCTCGGAGAGACCGATCTTCCTTTCCAGCGAATAAAGTCTCATTTTAACCGAGGTCAAGGGATTGCGGATGGAATGGGCCACGCTGGCCGCCAGTTTGCCCACCGAGGCCATCTTGGCCGCCTGCAGGAGACGGGTGCGGCTGGCCTCGAGTTCGCTTCTAGCCTGCCCCACGTCTTCCATCAGGCTTTGCACGCCCAGGCTCAAGGCCTGGACCTCGTCCCGGTCTCCGGCCACGGCCTCGGCCCTGGCCGCCACCTGGGCCAGCCGCCGCAGCGGGCCCAGAATCTGGCGCACCAGGACAAAGGCCAGCAGCGCGCTCAAATAAGCGGCCAGGGGCATGGCCGCCAGGGACAAGGTGATCATATAATTGGCGCGCTGGTCTATCGCGTCCCTGGCCCGGGCGATCTTGCGCTGGTGGCTCAGGCGATAGGTTTGAGCCAGATCGATGATCTTAAAGAAATCATTCCTGGCCGCCTGATGCAGCTCATAGCCTTCCTGCCGGCGCCCGGATTTATACAGCTCGATCACCTGATCCCTCATCACTTTCAGCCGCTTATATTCCTTATCCATTTGGGCGATCAAGCCCTGCTCCTCGCCCGACAGGGCGTAAGCCCCGGCTTTAACCAATTGCTCCTGGAAACCGCGATGGAGCCGGTCCAGTTCATCCAGCCAGCTTTCCTGGCCGTCCTGAAAAAAGTAGGTCAGGTAACCCTTTTGCATCACCAGGGTCTTTTCCAGTTGGTCGGCCACCTCCAGGGCGGCCACGTCGTCGTCCAGAACCTGCCGGATATAGGAATTGGTGCGGTAGGTGTACCAGAGAGAGATCAGCCCGCCGCCTATGGTCAGGCAGGTCAGCGTGGCGGCGATGATGAGTATTCTCGAGCGCAGGCTGGGTTTCTTCCACATGCTTCAAGGCCTGGGCCAGTCTTTTCCGGATCGAGACCGGAAGGCGCGGCCACTATAACATTTTTTTGCGATTCTGGCCCTTATCGGGAGAACCAGTTAATTTTCTTATTAATTTCTATATCACGCCTTCTGAAAAGCCTCAAGCATTTTCGAATCCGGAAATCCTCTGGTTTTCGGCCGGCCGAGGGTGTATGATTAAATCTAACTAAATTGTCGGACTATCTAATGGCCTATTAAGGGCAAAGCCGGGCGCGGTCAAGGTGGCTGTCTCGCGTCCGGCGAGAAGAGGCCAACTTTCCTAAATTTTTTAGACTCAGCGACATGAAATACCACCTTGCCCAAATCATGGATTTGAAGAAACAACTGATCAAGGTTTTCCTGATAATGGCGGCCGGGATGGCGGTCTATCAGTTGCTGAAGTACTTTATCAATCCAGACATCACCCTTTTCCAATCCAACGTCCTGACCGTGCTTTTCACCAGCCTGGCCGCCACGGTGGCCGCCTGGTTTGTCTTGAGACGCCAAGCCGGCCTTTATAAGCAGACCTTGGATGAAATCATTCGCCGACGGAAGGCGGAAGAAGACCTGGAAACGATCCGCCAGAGTCTGGAGGAGCGGGTCAGGGATCAAATGCGGGAACTCAGCCGAAGCAACGAAAACCTGTTGAAAGAGATAGAGGAACGCCGTCGGGCCGAGGCCGAACTCCGAGAATCGCAGGAGAAGTACCGCGCCCTGGCGGAAGACGCGGCCATTTCCATCACCAGCTTCGATCGGGACGGAGTGGTCACCTTCATCAATAAGTACCATCTGCGGACCTTCGCCCGGAACAGGGTGGGACGGGAATACTTTTTAGGCCGGAAGATCACGGAACTGCCGGGCATAGTCAACTCCGGCATCAGCGACGGCATCAGTCAGGTGCTGCAAGGAAAAACCATAGAACTCAACGATATCTACTGCCCCGAATTCAGCGGCGGATACTCGGGCTATATGAATCTCCGCGCCGTGCCTTTGATGAAGGATGGAATAGTGGCGGGCGGCATACTAATCCGGGAAGAAGTGACCGCCCGCAAGCAGGTGGAGGAGGAACTGCGCCGGGCCAACAAGGCCCTGGCCACCATCAGCGCCTGCCACAAGGCTATCTTGCTGGCCAGTGACGAGGCCGGGATGTTACAGGACATATGCCAGGCGATTGTGGATGCCGGGACCTACCCCCTGGCCTGGGTGGGGCTGATCGAGCCAGACGATAATAACAGTTTCCGGATAGCCGCCCATGCCGGCTTCGAAAACGGATTCTTGAAAAAGCTGAAGTTAGTCTGGTCCGACACCGAGAACGGTCAACATCCCTTCGGTCAATGCATCCGCTCCCGCCAGCCGGTGGTCTGTCTGGATATACTCAACAATCCACTATCCGTCTCCTGGAGGCAAGAGGCCGTAGAGCGCGGGTATGCCTCCACCATCGCCCTGCCCTTGATGGTGAACCAGGAGATCTTCGGGGCGCTGCGCATCTATGACCGGGACCCGCATGCTTTCGATGAAGCCACGATTTTGCTTCTATCCGAACTGACCGAAGAGATTGCTTTCGGTCTATTGAACCGCCGCCTCCAGATTGAACAGGAAAAAGCCAGACAGGAAAAACGCCGATTGGAAACCCAACTGAGACAGGCCCAGAAGATGGAGGCCATTGGGACCCTGGCCGGCGGCATCGCCCATGACTTCAACAACATTCTGGGGGCCATGTTAGGTTACACCCAGTTGGCTCTGATGGAGGCGCCACCGGAGGCCAAGTTCACCGGCTATCTTCACCAGATCCAGCAGGCCGGCAACCGGGCCACGGAGTTGGTCAGACAGATACTGGCTTTCAGCCGGCAATCCGAAGGCGAGCGCCGGCCGGTGGAAATCGGTCCGATAATAAAAGAAGCCCTCAAGCTGCTGCGGGCCTCGCTGCCTTCCACCATAAAAATCAACTCGGAGATCGATCCCGGCGCCGGCGTGGTCCTGGCCGACCCGACTCAAATTCATCAGCTTCTCATGAACCTTTGCACCAACGCGGCCCAAGCCATGTCCGATTCCGGTGGACTTCTCTCCATCGGCCTTTCTGAAGTCCGGGTCGAAGATGAGCATCACCTCTTCGAAACAGGCCTCTCCACGGGCTCATATCTGAAGCTGCAAGTGGCCGACACCGGCTGCGGTATAGCCCCCCAGATTAAGGATCGGGTTTTCGAGCCATACTTCACCACCAAACCACCCGGCGAGGGAACGGGCATGGGTCTGGCCATCGTCCACGGCATAGTCCAGAATCACGGCGGCTCCATCAAGTTCTACAGCGAACCAGGGCAGGGTACGACCTTCAGCGTATACCTCCCCAGGATAACCGAAGAACCTGAGATCGAAATGGAGAAGTTCTTCCCGCTGGAACAAGGCTCGGAGCGAATACTCTTCGTGGACGATGAAGCGGCCCTGGTGGAAATAGGCCAGACACTGCTCCAACGTCTGGGTTATCGGGTGGAAGCGCGAACCAACAGTCTCGAGGCCCTCGATATTTTTCGCCGCCGGCCCTTCGATTTCGATTTGATCATAACCGATCAGACCATGCCCCATCTGACCGGCCTCGAACTGGCCAGGCGGATCATCGACATCCGGCCGGACGTGCCTGTCCTGCTCTGCAGCGGCTTCAGCTATCAGATTACGCAAGAAAAAATGGCCTCGAGCGGCGTCCGGGGACTGGTGATGAAACCGGTGCTGGCCCACGAACTCTCCCGGGCTATCCGCCAGGCGCTGGGCAAAACCGGCTGACCCACGAACTTCAAAGCCCGCCGCCGTCCCGCCCGACCCAGGTATTTTACAGTTTGTCAAAAAGCCTGACTCGGTTCACCGGGCCGGCCTTCTTGCTTCTTGGGAATAAGCCATGCTATTCAAGACTTCGTTGGCCTTGGCAATGGCGTTTCCCTGGCACGCCGGTTGCCTTCACATATGTACGGAAGATAGATAACCAGGCCTGAGGACGCCAATAATTTCCAGCCCGAGGAGGTCATTATGAAGCCGGTTCAAAAGATATTGTTTCCCGCTGACTTGTCCGCCGCTTCGCCCAGGATCGTCCCCTGGGTCAAGGCCATGGCCGAAAGATTCGACGCGGAGGTCATCGTGCTGTTCGTGGCCCGGGTGTTCGGCCACTACTCGGGCATGGGCGTGCCCTACGCCTTTGTGACGGACTTCGAGGCTGAAATCATCAAAGGCGCCCGGCAAAGCCTGGATAACTTCATGAATAATCATTTTAAGGGAGTCCGGGCCAGGCCTGAATTGATCCGGGGCTACCCGGCCGAAGAGATACTCAACTTCGCCCGGGAAGAGTCCGTGGACCTGATCATCATCGGCACCCATGGCCGCAAGGGTCTGGAACGGATTCTATTCGGCAGCGTGGCCGAACACGTGGTCAAGAATTCGCCCGTACCGGTGCTGACCGTAAATCCGTATCGAACCGATGCGGCCGAACCGAAGCCTGACGCGCAGTGAGGACCGCCGGTCGCCTTGTTCCCGTCCGCGTCCGACTGAAACAGGTTGCCTCCGGCCTAGGAGGACTTCGAGTCGAGGTTGAAGAACTTTGATAACGCTCGGATTGGTCATCAGGGGCAAGACCGAACTGATCTGGTATGGCTGTGAGATTCCCCCGGCTCGCCGGGAGGAACTTATACGGACCTATAAAACGGAACGCCGGATCGAGATTCTGGATGTCTGGGACGAAGTCTTCAGCGGTCTTAAAATTGACGATCCGGCCCGCTTGGTCGAGACCGGTCTGGTCATCAAATACTTTTTTCCGGACGAGGAAAAGGCCGCCCGGCTGGCGGCGGCACGGACCGTCGACCTGGACCGGGTCAAGGTGACGGTGCGTAAACCGCCGCGCAAGAAGTGCGAACCGGGTCACGTGTATGTCTGCGGCGGCGATTTCAGGCGGGGCTATACTGAAATCAGGCATTTTCGAACTCCTTTTTTCCCGCCCTTCAAATCCGAAGACGTTTCCCTCTATATTGATGATTTAAGCGATTTCGGATATGACGGGTACTACCTGGCCGACCTGAAATATGACTGGCGGGACGCCGCCTACGTCGAGACGGAGGCTAAGCCCCTGAAGCGGCTGGACACCAAGTTCCTGGCCGATTGAGGTGAGGGAGGTCCATCCCGGCCGCTTCTCGACAACCAAGTCAGAGGCGGTCCGGGGATCGAGGTTGATTATGACGACCGCCGACAGCCGCCGGTGGAAAAACAAATTCCGGCTTTGGCGCAACATTATTCTCACCATCCTGCTCGTGGCGGCGGTTTACCTGGCTTGGTGCGTCAGCGGCCGGACTCCGCCCGAGATTTCACCCCAGATGCGACTGGAAGAAGTCCTGGTGCTCGGCCAACCTTCGGACCGGGGCAACATTCTGGGGGTCCAACCTTTCATGGAACCCTCCGATTACGCCAGCGAAGACCATTTTCGGCTCAAGCTGGAAACTTATCTGAAAGCGGCCAAGGATAAAGAGTGGCTCGGCCCGCGCACCGTGGTGCTATATCCTGAATACATCGGCGCCTGGCTGGTGGCGGCCGGCGAAAAAGCTTCCATCTACACGGAAACCAAGGCCGAAGCGGCCATGACCACGCTTGTTCTCGGCAACCCGCTCCTCTTTCTCCGGACCCTGGCCCAGGCCCCTCCGGTTCAGGACAAGGTCAAATACTGCCTCTTCCGGATGAAAGCCGAGCGGATGGCCCGCATCTACGAAAACGTGTTCTCGACCCTGGCCGGCAAATACGGACTGACCATCATCGCCGGTTCGATCCTGCTGCCCTCGCCAGACCTCCGGGACGGCCGCCTGAACCTAGGCTCCGGTCCGCTCTATAACGTTACGGCCATATTCGGTCCGGACGGCAAGATAATCGCGCCCCTGGTCAAGAAGGCTTTCCCCATCAGCGATGAATTGCCTTTCCTTGCTCCCGGTCGGGTCGAGGAAATACCGGTCTTCGATCTAGCCATCGGCCGGACCGGGGTCTTGATCTGCGCCGATTCCTGGTATCCGCCGGGTTATGAGGTCCTGGCCCGCCAGGGGGTCAAGATTATCGTCGTGCCTTCCTTCCTGACCTCGGACGGCGCCATGAAAAGGAAATGGCCGGGCTACAACGGCGCTCCGGCGCCCGCGGACGTGGATCGGGCCGACCAAGGGGTTATTACCGAAGCCCAGGCCTGGCTCAAGTATTCCCTGGCCCAAAGGATAAAGTCCACCTCGGCCGCCGCCGGACTGAACGTCTTCCTCAAAGGCAGGCTTTGGGACCTGGGGGCGGACGGGTTCGCCATCGCCGTCCGGGAAGGACAGGTAACGACCGGCCGCGAAACCTCCGGCGCCAGTTTGATCTGTCTCTGGCTCTGAACAGGGCGCACCGCGGGAGGGCGCACCGCTGTGCGCCCCTACGATTTGATCCGTCCTCGGAGAGACCCGTTGGTCTGAACGGCGAGACCTTTACAATAACTTGGAGAGGTTGTCCCAGACCCAGGTCAGGGTCGGGTCGAGTTCCAGGGCCGTTTTGTAATAACTGACGGCCTCGTCCCGACGGCCCAGCTCCCGGTAGTTCGAGCCTATGTTGGCGTAATCTATGGCCGAACCCGGGTCGAGCCGGATGACCTTCTCGAAGACTTCGATGGCCTGCTCGTGCTTCTTGGTCTTGTAGTAGCAGAACCCCAGAAGGTTGAAAGTGTCCCGGCGCTCGCCGTCTAAGGCCGCCGACCTGGTCAAAGCCTCGATGGCCCGGTCATAGTCTTCCAACTCCTTTAAGGCCAGCCCCAGATAGGTCAGGGTCCCGGCCAGGTCCTCTTCCGGCTGCTCCATCCCGGCCGCCGCCTGGAAAGCCTCGGCCGCTTCGGCCGGCCGGTCTTGATTGAGCAGGGCCTGGCCTTCAAAAAACTTCAGGAAGTAACTGTTCGGGTAGAGGCGGCTCAAACGGCCCAGCCCGGTCAAAACCGCGGCCTGGTCATCGGACCGGGACAGCAGCTTGGCCGCGAAAAAAGGCACGCTGGAACCTTTGGCCCGCTCCCGGAAATGCGCGCCGGGAATGATGGTGTAGACGGCCGGCACTTCCAGGTCCGGGTGGGTGACGTTGACCGCGTAAACCTCGAAGCCGCGCCTGGCCAGTCCGTCCACGGCCGCTTCTATCTCGGCCTTGATGTTCTCCCGGCCGATGTTGGGCAGCGCGGAGATGGGTACGGCCGGTCCGGCGGCGGTGACATAGTCGGCCTGTTCGAGCGCGGTGTATTTGGGCAGACCGCTGGCCACGAAGTTGGCTTTGGTGTTGAAATCGCCGGCCAGTTGGGCCACTTCGGTCAGGGCCCGAATAAGGGCCTTTTCCGGATCGGTGGCCGTCCCGGCGGTATAGACGATTTCGCTCGAGGCCGGAAAAGTCGAGGGGTCATAAGCCAAAGCTCCCACCGTGGGCAGAACCATGTTCAGCGTGAAGTCCTTGACGAAGAGCCGGATGCCGTTCCGCCGGTATTTGGCCACCAGTTCCCTGGCCACGGCGGTCTCGAGCGAATCCAAATCAATAAAGGGAAGTTTCAGGCGGCCCCGGCAGACCAGGGCGCTGACGTGGCGCTCGACGATTTCACCTAAGCCCTGGATGACGGCTTCCTCGAGGCGGTTGCCCGCGGCCGGGCCGTTGAACTCGTTGATCTCGTAGAACCAATCGAAGGGAACCAGCATTTCCCGACCCTGGGTGAGGTTGAAAGCCGGGGTCCAGGATAGAAGCAGCCCGGCCAGGGCCTGTCCGGCCCGGTCCAGGTCCAGCGGGTCGTGGTGGACGCTGGCGGCGATATGGGCCAAAGGCATGGCCCGGTCGGCCACGTCCGCGTACGCGGCCCTGATGAACGGTTCATGGCGCAGAAAATGGAAGAAGCTGTACCGCTCGACCATCTCCATGACGGCGCTGGCCTCGGCCTGGGCCGGCGTGGCGCCTTTGCCCATTTGTTTCCTGGTGGGCATGACCTCGAGCGCGTCATCACCGCAGGCGCTCACGTACACCGGGATATCCAGACGGCCCCGGTCCAGGCGCTCGGTGTAACGCAAAATGTCCAGGCCCAGCCGCGCCAGCTTGTCCCGGACCGATTTCACGGTCTCCTGGGGCGAGACCGCCTTGTCCTGATCCAAAGTGTAGGTTTTATAACAATCCTCGAGGACGATACGGTTGGACATGGTTACCGCCTTAATTACCGCGTTAATCGGAATCGAACATCGAACCGAGTTCGGCCCAGCTCCTGACCCGGGGCAGCAGGCCGTCGCACCGGTTCCAAGGCCGATCGAAGACCAGCGGCTCCAATCCGGCGGCTTTTAGCTGCCGGCAGGTGCCCAGGTGATCGTCAATGAAAAACCGACGGCCCCGTTCCTTCAGGCAGTCCAGCTTCCCGTACGGGTCGCCGGTGGCGACGATTTCGTACCGGTCGGCCGGCAGTTCCGGCAGGGCTGAAAGAAAAAGCTCCTGGGTGGGCTTAATCCGATGGCGGGCGGTAACGAAGAGCAGCGGGTGCCTCCGGCAGAGGCTTTCGAGGATTTCGGCCGCGCCCGGATAAGGCTTGGTTTGGACCATTACCGGACGCTCCAGAAGATCGGCCACGATCTCGTCCACGACCGCTTCGGGAACCTTGAGTACGGCGGCCAGGTTGAAGTCGGTGATATCCTCGGCCGTGAATCCGCCGTACCCGCGTTTCTCCAGGAGACGCAGGAAAGGCGTGACTACGTCCATGACCACGCCATCCACGTCAAAGGCCGTCTCGAGAAGATCCAGTTTCATGGCCGGTTAAGCCGCGTCATCATCCCTTCAATTTTTCTCTCAGCAGGGCGTTGAGTCGTTGCGGGTCGGCCTGGCCGTTGGTCTTCTTCATGATCCGGCCCACGAAAAAGCCCAGCACCTTCTCCTTGCCGGCGCGATACTGGGCCACTTGTTCCGGGTTGTCGGCCATGACCGCCTCGATCAGCGCGGTCAGTTCGCCCGCGTCGCTCATGACCTCGAGGCCTTTTTCCCTGACTATGATCTCCGCGTCCCGGCCGGTGCGGTACATTTCCTCGAAGACCGTCTTGCCGATCTTGCCGCTGATCCGGCCGTCCTGGATCAGGCGCAGGAGATCGGCCAACTGGCCGGGCCGGACGGGGCAGCCGGCCACCTCCCGCTGATCGGCCTTGAGCTCCTTGAGCAGTTCGGACATCATCCAGTTGCTCACCGCCTTGGGTTCGGGAAAGGCCTTGACCGCGACCTCGAAGTAATCGGCCAGGGCTTTCTGGCCGGTCAACACTTCGGCGTCGCCGAAAGGCAGGCCGTACTCCGCGATGAACCGCCGGCGCTTGTCCACCGGCAGTTCCGGCAGGGTGGACCTTATCTCTTCGATCCAGGCCGGGGTGACCGTGACCGGAATGAGGTCCGGTTCCGGGAAATAGCGATAGTCGTGGCTCTCTTCCTTGCCGCGCATGGGTTCGGTCACGCCCTTGGCCTCGTTCCACAGGCGGGTATCCTGGATGACCCGGTCGCCGTCTTCGAGCACGGACCGCTGGCGGCGGATTTCATATTCCAGGGCCCGGGCCACGTGGCGGAACGAGTTCATGTTCTTGAGTTCGGTGCGGGTGCCGAGCTTCTCTTCGCCGGCCGGACGCAGGGAGACGTTGGCGTCGCACCGGAAGCTGCCTTCCTCCATGTTGCCGTCACAGATTTCCAGATAAACCAGGATGTCGCGCAAGGTCTTCAGGTAGTCCGAGGCCTCTTCCGGCGTGCGCAGGTCCGGTTGGCTGACGATCTCCATCAAGGGCACGCCGGCCCGGTTCAGGTCAACGTAGGAAACGGGTTTATGCTCGTCGTGGATGAGCTTGCCCGCGTCTTCCTCGAGATGAATCCTGGTGATGCCTATGCGCCTGGTGCGGCCGCCCGCGTCTATTTCCAGCCAGCCGCCGTAGGTCAGGGGCTGTTCGAACATGGATATCTGGTACCCCTTGGGCAGGTCGGGGTAGAAGTAGTTCTTGCGGGCGAAGAGCGAGCGGGGGGCGATATGGCAGTTGACGGCCAGGGCCATCTTCAGGGCGAACTCGACCGCCTTTTTATTGAGGACGGGCAAGACGCCGGGCAGGCCCAGGCAGACCGGGCAGGTCTGGGTGTTGGGTGGCGCGCCGAAGGCCGTGGCGCAGGAACAGAACATCTTGCTTTTGGTCAGGAGCTGGGCGTGAACTTCCAGGCCGATCACCGCTTCGTAGTTCATGATCGAGAACCTTTCCCTTAAACAGTCAACCGGATCAAGCTATCACGTGCCCCAGGGGACGTCCATAAAATTATAAGTTTTTCGAGGAAGAACAGCGGGCAAGTCTCTTTTCAAGCCCCTTGGACCGAAGGAAAGAAGCCAACTCGTTCACCTTAATACAAGTGATAGAGGCGCCATTGCCTGGAACAAGGCGCTGGATATGTTTAGGCGTAAAAATCGGGCCCCCGGGTTCTCCTTGGGGTTATCGGGAAATATGACCAGTGGGACTATTTCCTTCGATCACGTCTGTCAAGAATCAAGACCCGGCCCCTATTAAATCTCTTGCCACCTGCCGGCAACAAACCTTAAGATTCCAAACAGCGCCATGTCCGTTGAAAGCCGCAGGTTGTTAATATCGGCCCTGGTGGGCTTGGTCATCATAGCCGTGGGCACGGCGGGCTACGTCTTCCTGGAGAGATGGAACCCCCTGGACGCCCTGTACATGACCGTCATCACCCTTTCTACCATCGGCTTCGGCGAGGTTCATCCTTTGAGCCCGGCCGGCCGGACCTTTACCCTCCTCCTGGTTGTTTTCGGCGTCGGCAACGCCGCCTACCTGGTGGGTCAGTTCACCCGGCTCTTAGTGGAGGGCAGCCTGCGGCAAGTTTTAGGGAGGCGTAAATTGGAAGCCCAGATAAAGAAACTGCAAGGACATTACCTAGTCTGCGGTTATGGCCGGATCGGCCGGCTGGTGGCCCAGGAGATTTCGGCCAGGAAGCTGCCGGTGGTGGTGATCGAAAAAGACCCGGAGGCGCTCGAGCAATTGGAAAAGGACGGCCGGCTGTACGTCAAGGGCGAAGCTTCGGACGAAGACTGCCTCCTGGCCGCCGGCATCACCAGCGCCGTGGGACTGATCTCGGCCGTGAGTTCGGACGCGGACAATCTGTATGTGGTCATTACCGCTCGCGATTTGAATCCCGACCTTTTCATTCTGACCCGGGCCAGCGAGGAGAGGTCCTTCAAGAAGCTACTGGGGGCCGGCGCGGACCAGGTGATTTCGCCTTATCTTTTGGGGGCCCGCAAGATGGCCCAGACCATATTGAGGCCGGCCGTGTCCGATTTCATCGAGACCATGGTCCACAACGCCGCGGGCCTCAATTTGGCCATGGAAGAGATACTGGTCACTCCCGATTCCAGTCTCAAGGATATCACCCTGCTCGAATCCAATATCCGGCGGGACCTGGACCTGATCGTCATCGCCATCAAGACGGCCGAAGGCAGAATGCTTTTCAATCCTTCGGCCCAAGCCCTCATCCAGGTGGGGGACACGCTCATCGCCATGGGACAACGGGACAACATGGACCGTCTGGCCCGGATTCTGGGCGCGGATACGGTTACGACGCCGCGGTACCACGGTCTTCGGGCCAGAACCAGGGCCTGCCGGGTGGACCCGGCCACAAAAGAGCAGCCGGGCCGATCCAATGGAACCTGATCGAACCGGGAAATAGGCCCGCCCCTGGCCCGACCGAGTCCTCCTTCACCAGGTCCAACAAAAATGTCGTTTCCGCCCTGGATCGGGCTGACAATTTTGATAACCTCGTAAAAAGTCGAAAAATGACTTTTTACTCGGCGGGAGAGGGCTGCCCCTCTCCCGCCACTTGAAGTAAATTCAAGTGGTTCCACCCTCACCCCAGGCCGGGGCTTAATCGCCCTCGGCCTGATGACGGACTTTTTATAAGTCCG
>JBFMAW010000052.1:0-25002 GCA_040755515.1 Thermodesulfobacteriota bacterium
TTTTCACCAGGGCGCATCCGTCACCCAGGCAGTGACCTCTCAAGGCGATTGAAGACTATTTCCGCCTAAAAACAGGCGCGGGAAACCGCCTGACCAGGAACACCACCCCGGAGGCGGTGGATTTAGGCACGGCGGGCATTGTTGATATTCTGTAATTACCGTGTTAAATTAGAATTACTTCTGCCAATTTTTGACCCGCCGGCAAAGTGACTGGCGGGCCGGGAAGCAATGTCGGGGAATTCGTCGAGCCCTGGACCCGCGGTTATGCGTCATGGATGAAAACAAGGTGTCCATCCTGGCCGTCGAGGACAGCCAGTTCGCCTTGAAGTTTTTGCTCCGCTGCCTGGCCCAGGAAAGCTCCTTCGTGGTTACCCAGGCCGGGGATGGAGAGGAGGCTCTCAATATCATCCAGACCAAGCCGCCGGACTTAGTTATAACCGACTGGTCCATGCCCAAAATGGACGGCCCGGAGCTTTGCCGCCGCGTCCGGGCCATGAACACGGAAGATTATATTTATATTATCCTTCTGTCCTCCATGACCAGCAGCGAAGACATAGTGATCGGGCTTTCGGCCGGGGCCGATGATTACGTGATCAAGCCGTTCAAGCAGGAGGAGTTGATGGCCCGGGTCAAGGCCGGGGTCCGGGTGGTGCGGACCCAGAAAGCCCTGACCCGGTCCAACCAGGAACTCAAGGCGGCCCTGGCCCACATCAAGACCCTGAGGGGTTTGCTGCCCATCTGCATGGACTGTAAAAAGATCAGGAACGACAAGGATTACTGGCAGGAAGTGGATCATTACCTGACCCAGACCATGGAGGCGGAATTCACCCACAGCCTCTGCCCGGATTGTATGAACAAAAGAATGGCCGAAATCGACGCCAAGAAACCCAAGGGGTCGGTCCCGCCGGGACGCGGGGTTCAATCCTAACGGTTGAGACAAAGAGATACAGGTCCGCCGGTCATATTCCCCCCAGGGCCAAAAGCTAGACCAAGACGGCCCGATGATCGCCTGAATAACGAAGACCTGCCCTTGTGTCTTTGTTTATATCGTCAATATATTGATTTTGTTAAATAATAAAATCATTGCCTCCCTGGGGCCTTCTTTATACTATTTAAATATAAAGAAATGAGAAGGGACAGTCAGAGGAGAGAAGAGTTTAAGGTCGGCGCAAAGTCTTCAATATGAACCGAGGACAATACATTTTCAAATGAGTTCATGAGCGAACACTGAACAAGCAAGTAGATAAGGGGTAAAGCATGATTTCGTCTCCCGATCTCGAAAGTCGCCTGGCCGCGGTGGAACAACGCCTGACCGCGCTCGAGGGTCTTTTGGTCAGGGTTGCGCCCCAAAGCTCCGAACCTGACATGGCCGAGGTCAAGCGCCTGGTCAAGGACTTCTTCGAGCGTAATCATGGCCGGCGTATAGATTATCTCGACCTGGTCGAGGCCCTCGACCTGCCGTTGCCTTGGCTGGTCGAAGCCTGCGCCAGCTTGGAAAAGGAGGGCAAAATTGCCCCGGTCACTTAGAAGCCAGGATCACATCGTCCATCGCGAAGCCGGTCACGCCCTCGAGGGCGATCAAATCCTGATCGAGTGCCGGAAGCCCGGCAAGTGGCAGACCGTTCGGGCTTCGCAGAGCCACCATTACTTCGCCACCGTCATAACCAAGAATGCTTATGCCGTCCCGGTCCGGGCTTTCACTAATGTAAGGGTGCAAATAGTGGTCATTCCCCGCGTGGGGGCGGAGCGACACAAACCGGAGAACCTGGGATGAAACAGATATCCCGGTCAACCTAATCGGCGAAGAAATCAATGCCGGCATTGTTGGGCAATTAGATGGTGGTTGGCCAAACGGCGGTTGCCCAAGCGCGAGGAGGGCATGGAGTGAAATATTAAAATGTATTTGACAAATTCCCCTGAAGGGGTCGATATTAAACTTATATTGCAATCCCGGCTGTCGGAGGACAGACCGTATTACAGTCCCGGCTGCCCCAAGGGCAGACCGAATTGTCATCCAGGGAAGCCCGCAAAGGCTTCCCTTATCTTTTAAGGTGATCTGGCCATGCCCGATAGAGTTCGAGCTTTTGTACACTTCTGGAATGTCCAGTGATACACCCATATTAGATTGATATAAACTAGTGATCCCTCAGGAGCCCTCGTGCCGACGCTGGACTGGATAGGAAAAAAAGCTGTCATCAACCATCACCGGCAAGTGCCGTATCGTCTACTGCACTGCGACCCGGACCTGTCCGCCGGAGACCCCGACTCCGGAAACCTTCTGGTTCAGGGAGACAACCTGGAAGCTCTGAAAGCGCTGCTGCCGTATTATGCCGGGCAAGTCAAGTGCATCTACATTGATCCACCTTACAACACTGGTGAACAAGGTTGGACTTATAATGACCATGTTGATAGTCCAGAGATGCGCTGGTGGCTGCAAAAGACGGTTGGAAGGGAAGGCGAGGACTTATGCCGCCACGATAAGTGGCTCTCTATGATGTATCCTCGTATGGCACTATTGGTGCAATTCTTAAGAGAAGATGGTTTCCTTTTCGTTTCTCTCGACGACACAGAAATTGCACGCTTCCGATTAATGATAGAGGATGGCATACTTTCTCCAAATCGATACGTTGCCACCTTCATTTGGAAAAGCAGACGCAATCTCGATAGCCGTCATAAGCAACTTGTTTCAATAGACCACGAATACGTTGTAGCTTATCACGGCGGTAAGGGACGTTTGCGGGGAGGCACAAAAGATCTAAGTAAATACTCGAATCCTGATAATGACCTAAGAGGACCATGGATGTCCGATAATTTAGTAGGGCTCGCAACAAAAGATCGTCGTCCCAACCTCCATTATGACCTTGTGAACCCTGCTAATGGTATA
Source organism: Thermodesulfobacteriota bacterium (assembly GCA_040755515.1). Taxonomy (GTDB): domain Bacteria; phylum Desulfobacterota; class Desulfarculia; order Adiutricales; family JAGVGV01; genus JBFMAW01. The sequence continues at coordinate 2,885 of JBFMAW010000052.1, forward strand.
GTTTATCCGTGCCCACCTAAGGGTTGGCGTTATTCACAAGAAACAATGTACCAAAAAATAGCCGAGAACAGAATTTTATGGCCAAGCAAAAAAACGGGAAGACCAAGGCATAAAAAGTTCTTTCGAGACCTTCAGGATGAATTCACAGGTTTTTCTTCCTTGATTCAATGTGGAAACACAAACGAAGGGACAGAAGAATTGACAAGAATTTTAGGCAATCCAGAGTTCATTTTTCCAAAGCCAAGATCTCTTATTGAAACGCTTATAGAGCAATCAACCGACGATGATGACATAGTCTTCGACAGCTTTGCGGGTACCGGGACAACTGGCCACGCTATTCTATCCCTTAACAAGAATGATAGAAAGCGAAGACGCTTTGTTCTCATTGAGATGGATGCTTCAATCTGCTCAAATATTGCCAGAAAGAGACTATGTCGCGCAATGGATGGATACGAGTGGGAGAGTCCATCTGGAATACGAAAAATAGATGGCCTGGGCGGCGGCTTTCAATACTGCATTCTGGGCAATCCACTTTTTGACGAAAACGGCAATATCGCTGAATCCGTGAGCTTCGGCGACTTGGCCGCCCACGTATTTTTTACTGAAACTGGGGTTCCAATTACCGACCGGAATGTCAAGTCTTCATTGCTTGGCGTTCACGAAGGTAAAGCGGTTTACCTACTGTTCAACGGCATTATGGGCGACAAGCGCCCTCACGGTGGAAACGTTCTGACCGGCAAGATCCTTTCAGATCTTGCGCAACACGACGGACCCAAGGTTATATATGGAGAGGGCTGCCGCATTTCGCCGACCCGGTTGCGGCGGGAAGGAATCGTCTTCAAGCAAGTCCCATACGAAATCAAGGTGAGTTGATGTTGCTACTGCGTGAATATCAGGAACGGAGCCTGGAATCCCTCGCCGCCTACCTGCGCCAAACCACGGAATGGGGCGCCAGGAAATCGTTTGTTTTCCAAACAGAACGCCCCTATTGGGATGTTTCTGGAATGGCTGGACTGCCCTATGTCTGCCTGAGGGTTCCCACCGGCGGCGGAAAGACGCTGATGGCCTGTCACGCCATAAACATCGCCGCCAAGGAATACATCCACTTGGAGAGGCCCGTCTGTCTGTGGTTGGCTCCATCCAATGCCATTGTCAATCAAACCCTGGATGCACTCAAGGACCGCAAACATCCTTACCGCAAAGTGCTGGATGCGGAATTCTCAGGCAATGTCCGGGTCATGGACCTGACCGAAGCGCTGTACGTCACCAAAGGCGATCTGGATGGAGCCGCTTGCATAATCGTCGCCACGCTTCAGGCTTTGCGGGTGGAAGATACGGATGGCCGCAAAGTTTACGAAGACTCAGGTCATTTGATGCCGCATTTCAGCGGGTTGCCTCAATCGGTTCAGGACGACCTGGAGAAGAACGGCGGCGGGTTCATCGTCCATTCCCTGGGGAACGTGCTGCGCATACGCCGGCCATTGGTCATCATGGACGAGGCGCATAACGCCCGAACCGAACTATCCTTCGATACCCTGACCCGGTTCCACCCCGCCTGTATCATCGAGTTCACCGCCACGCCGCAAACGAGGCACGACCCGGATAAGGGAATCTTCGCCAGCAATGTCCTTCACCATGTATCCGCCCGTGAACTTAAAGAAGCGGAAATGGTCAAACTTCCCATCAAACTTCGGACGCATATGGACTGGCGTCAGATTATCAGCGACGCTTTGAACACCCGGCGCAACCTTGAAAAACTGGCGGAAGAAGAGAGGAAGGAAACCGGGGATTACATCCGCCCCATCGTATTGTTTCAGGCCCAGTCGGTGAAAGGGGACGACCTCAACGTGGCAACCCTGAAACGGTCTCTGCTGGAGGATTTCAAGATTCCTGAAGAGCAAATCGCCATTGCCACCGGCGGGACCAAGGAGATCAAGGACGTTAACCTTTTCGATTCCGCCTGCCCGGTTCGCTTCATCATTACCGTGCGCGCCCTGGTCGAAGGATGGGACTGTCCGTTCGCTTATGTGCTATGCAGCGTCTCGGAAATCAGCACGCCTCGTTCGGTGGAACAGGTACTGGGGCGGATTCTCCGCCTGCCGCAAGCCCGTAGGAAAAAAAGAGAAGCCCTGAATAACGCTTATGCCTTTGCCGCGTCCGGTAATTTCATTCAGACCGCCAAATCGCTCCAGGACGCCCTGATCGAAGGGGCGGGATTCCAGAGAATGGAAGCCAGCGATTTTGTTGTTCCGGATCAGCAAACAACCTTTTGGGACGCGGGTACACTCTTTGTCCAGGCTTCTGAAAACGTCTACGAAAAACCAGATTTATCAACCTTGGATGACGGGTTGCGGGAAAGGGTGAAATACGACGAGAATACGGGTGAACTCACGGTCAAAGGCGTGTTATCCGAACCTGAAATGAAGGCGCTCCGGCAATGTTTCAAGGAAGCCCAAGATCAACAGGCGGTGGAACGGATATTCCACAAGACTCAAGGCCAGTATATTGGTCCTGAACCAAGGAAAGCCAAAGACGTTCTGCGCGTGCCTTTATTGGCTATCCGGATCGAAGGCCAATTTGAACTCTTTGACGACAGCCACTTCCTTGATATCCCCTGGAACCTGGCCGAAGGCGACGCCTCTCTGTCGGAGTGGGAGTTTCCTTCGGAATATAAAGCCGGAGCAGACGGTGAAATTGACGTTTCCGACTCCGGCCAAGTGGAGATGACGGTTTTTGTTCAGGAACTCCATCAACAACTCAGCCTGTTGACCGCGGAACCTGGCTGGACTCTGCCTTCCCTAGCCAACTGGTTGGATTTCAAGATTCCACATCCTGACATTCCCCGGAGTCAGTCCAGCCTTTTTATGAACAACGTTCTTTCCCATCTCATGGAAAGCCGGGGTCTGGAAATTGACAACATCGCCCGGCACAAATTCCGACTCGCCAAAGCTGTTGAGGCAAAAATTCAGAAACACCGCGAGGAGTATCGCCGGAAGGCTTATCAGTCCTTGCTTTTCGGAGATGATTCCGCCGCTTTCGAGGTCAGCCCCGAAACCTGTTTGACCTACGATGAAGATCGGTATTCGCCCAACTGGTATTACGAAGGTGGGTACAGGTTCCAAAAGCACTTGTTCCGGTGTATCGGCGATCTGAGAAATGATGGCGAAGAGTTCGATTGCGCTGTATTTCTGGACCAGATGCCTGAAGTGAAGACATGGGTACGCAACCTTGAACGCCGTCCCGAGTCCTCCTTCTGGCTTCAGACGTCAACTGACCGGTTCTACCCTGATTTCGTCGCCGAACTCCAAGATGACCGAATACTTGTGGTGGAGTACAAGGGCGAAGACCGCTGGAGCAATGACGACTCCAAAGAAAAGCGAGTCATCGGGAATCTATGGGCGGATAGGAGTCAAGGGAAATGCCTATTCGTAATGCCCAAGGGGAAGGATTGGGCGGCAATCAAGGCGATGACAATAATCAAAGGGGGACGTCCATAAAGTTATTGGATTCTTCCAGGCAGACTTGGCTCTCTTCCGAATTTAATCAGATCGCGAATGGTTCGACTTGGTTCCTCGGGTGTTCACCACTGGACTGGAGGGGACTCTCGCTGGAATTAAGTAATGTGCCCCCAGAATTCTCAGAATTCCTAAATCACTGCAGACGTTGATTGAATCTAAGCATGTTTTTCTCTCGACACCTCAAGGTTGGGCGGGGGTCATTCCAGACGGTATTGGTGGCGTCCCGCGTGTCGCGGGACTCACCAGCCAGCTACCTGCCTTCGTGTTTGGCGATCAGTTCCCGGACCAGTGGGACCAAGGCCCAGGGAACCTGAATAGTGGCCTGATCAGGAGCTTCAAAAGCCGCCTCGTCCTCAGCCACGGCTTCATCCTCGGTTTGATTATGGTAATGGGCCAGAACGCGGGCCACCCGCTCTTCATTCCAGCCTGGTGGAAAATTCCTCGGCGTCATTATGACCTCCTGCCTCTACGTCTTTTATAAGCGGCCAAAGGTTTGCCGATAAGTTCATAGGCGGTAATCACAAAGACCGAATCGGGTTCCGGGTCCGCCACGTATACTATCCTCAGAAACCGGCCAGCCGCCGTTTGACCAATGGCTACCCGGCTGCCCTCCCGGCCAGGACGGTCCTCTCCGGGCCGCCGCAAAACTTCCAGCACTTCGTCAGGAGATACATTGTGACCCCAAATATGCGGTTGGCCGGTCTCCTGGTCATAATAATACCTTATCTTGAGGTTGCTTACCACTACCGAACCACCTGGCCGACTTTGAGAATTCATTATGCACGGTTAAGCTGATTTCGCAACCCGGTAGTATAATGTCCTAGGGACGTCCATAAAATTATAATGGAATTTTACCTGAGACGGCACGTTGAGAACTTCCCGCGGAAAAATGAAAAAAGTTAATGGAAACCGTCATACGTGCATATGGCAGGCGACGCCATGATTCGGCGAGATTTGTCGCCACGGCGGGTATTCCCGCCGGCAAATGTCCAGGCACTCGGGGCAGCGGGGATGGAAATAGCATCCTTGCGGCGTATCGATGGCGGAGGCGACTTCTCCCTTCAATCTGGCGAGTCCCCTCTTGGCGGTCGGGTCGGGGATGGGCGAGGCGGCCAGCAGCGCCGTGGTGTAAGGATGCAGGGGGGCGTTGAACAACAAATCGCGTTGGCCCTGCTCGACGATGCGGCCGAGATACATTATGGCCACCCAATGGCAGAAATAGCGGACCACGGCCAGGTCGTGGGCCACGAATACGTAGCTCAAATTGTATTCTTCCTGGAGCTTCTTAAGGAGAATAAGTATCTGGGACTGGATGGATACATCCAAAGCGGACACGGGTTCGTCGGCGATGATCAGCTCCGGCCGGAAAATCAGCGCCCTGGCTATGGCGATTCTCTGACGTTGTCCGCCGCTGAATTCGTGGGGATACTTTTCCAGGCTCTCCGGCGGCAAGCCCACGTCTTCGAGGATTTTGGCGATGGTCGTTCCGATCTCGTCGCCCGTGCCCAAACGGTGGACCCGGAGGGGTTCCGCCAGGGTCTTCCCGATCAGGTGGCGCGGGTTCAAAGAGGCGTAGGGGTCCTGAAAAATAATCTGCATTTTCCGGCGCAGATCGAGCATACGGGTCTTGTCCGCCCGGAGGATATCCTCGCCCTGAAAAAAAACTCGTCCTTCATCCGGTTCCACCAGGCGAAGGACGGCGCGTCCGACAGTGGATTTTCCGCAGCCCGATTCACCCACCAAGCCAAAGGATTCTCGCGAGCGGACATGAAACGACACGCCGTCTATGGCTTTGACCGTCAATTTCACGGGATTGGGAAAGCCCCGCTTCACCGTGAAAAACTTTTTTAACCCTTCGACCTGCAACAGAACGTGGTTATCCATGCCGTGATCCTAGGGAGTCGTCTGGCTGTTCCGAACCCAGCACCGCACGAAGTGACGGGAGTCTTCCGCCAGGGGCACCAAGGCGGCCGGTTCCAGATCGCAGATGTCTTTTCGTGATTCGCAGCGCGTGATATAACGACAGGCTGCGGGCATCCGGTCCAGGGATGGAACCTGGCCGGGGATATAGGAAAGGCTTTCCATGTTCCGGTCCACCCGCGGCACGGTCCTCAGGAGCATCTCGGTGTAGGGATGCCGCGGTCGCCCGAAAAGCTCCGTTACGGGGGCGATCTCCACGATCTCGCCGGCGTACATGACCGCCACTCGGTCGGCGACGCTGGCGACGATGCCGAGGTTGTGGGTGATGAAGATCATGGACATCCGGATTTCCCGTTTCAATTCCGCCAAAAGATAAAGAATCTGGGCCTGGATAGTCACATCCAGGGCCGTCGTCGGCTCATCGGCCAGGATGACCTCCGGACGACAGGCCAAGGCCATGGCGATCATCACCCGCTGGCGCATGCCTCCGCTGAACTGGTGGGGATAGTCGTTGAACCGGCGGGCCGCCGACGGAATCTTTACGTGATTCATGATCTCCACGGCCTGGTCCTTGGCTTCCCTTCTGGAGACCGATCGGTGATAGATAATGGCTTCCATGATCTGAAAGCCCACGGTCAAAACGGGGTTGAGGGAGGTCATGGGTTCCTGGAATATCATGGCTATCCGATTGCCCCTGATGCCTCGCATTTTCTCCTCCGGCAGGCTGAGAAGGTCCAGGCCCTTCAGGAGGATTTGTCCGGATACGATTTCGCCCGGCGGTTGCGGGATAAGACGCATGATGGACAGCGCCGTGATGCTTTTGCCGGAACCGGATTCGCCGACCAGGGCCAGGGTTTCGTTGCGGTCGAGATGGAAGCCGACGTTCCGGATGGCGGGATACCGGTTTCCCCGCATCCTGAACGCCGTGGTCAAGTTTCCGACTTCGAGCAACCGTTCATCGTTCATGGGGCCTGACGCGCTTCCTTGGCGATGTTGTTCGGACGGCGTCATCGGTTGTGGTCCCGCCGCATCAGGATTCTTTCAGTTTCGGATCGATCACGTCCCGAAGACCGTCGCCGATCAGGTTGAAGGCAAACACGGTGAGCAGGATGAACGCGCCCGGATACACGGACACCCCCGGGGAACTGAGGATCTTTTCAAAGCCCTCACGCACCATTCCCCCCCAGGTGGCCACGGGAGGGGGTACGCCCAAGCCGATGAAACTGAGGGAGGCCTCGATCCGGACGGCGGTGGCGATCCATAACGAGCCCATCACCAGAATGTCGCCGAGAACGTTGGGCAGAATATGGATCAGCATGATCCGACCATCGGAAAAGCCCATGGCCCGGCAGGCCTCGATGTAATCCCGTTCCTTGATGGAGACGGTCGGGGCGCGGGCGATTCTGGCGAAACGAGGCACGACCGTCAGGGCGATGGCAATGATCAGGTTCACCATGCTCGGGCCGAGAACGGCTACGACGAAGAGCCCCATGAGGAGCGTCGGAATGGACATGAAGATGTCCATGACGCGCATGATGAATTCGTCCCTGAAGCCTCCCCGGTAACCGGCGTAGATTCCCAGAATGCTTCCCGCTATCATGCCCAGGATGACCGAGGTCGTGCCCACGGTGAGCGAGATGCGCGATCCCCAGACGATCCGGGAGAAAATATCCCGGCCGTACTCGTCCGTTCCCAGCCAGTACTTGGCCGAGGGCGTTTTGAACCTGTCGAAGATATGCTGTTCCACCGGATTGTACGGCGCGATGAGGGGCGCGAAAATGGACAGGGCAACGAGAATGACCAGAAGAGCGACGCCGATCCAGGAGATCTTGTTGCGGTTGAATATATAGAAAAGCCTGGCCAAAAGAGATTTCGAGTATCTCCACGCGCGGTTCATGTGCATTTCACCCTCGGATCGGTAAAGCCGTAGGTCAAATCCGTGATCAGGTTGGTCAGCACCACGATGAAGGAATAGACGATCATCAATCCCTGCAGCATGGTGTAGTCCCGCTGATTGAGCGCGCCGATGATGAGCTTGCCGAGACCGGGACGGTTGAAGACGATTTCGGTCAGGATCGAATTTCCTATCAACACGCCGATGTACAGACCGATGACGGTGATGATGGGAATGAGGGCGTTGCGCAGGGCATGCCGGAACAGGATGATCATTTCGGGGATTCCCTTGGCGCGCGCGGTGCGCATGTAATCTTCCCGCAGCACGTCCAGCATGGAGGACCGCGTGGCCCGGGTCACGTAAGCGATCATGATGAGGCCCAGGTTACAGGCGGGCAGCACCAGGTGGTGAAAACGCTGGAGCGGTTTTGAAAGATCGCCGCCGCTGATGACGGGGAACCATCCCAATTGCAGGGAAAAAACGATGATGAGCAGGATGGCCGAATAGAAAGCGGGGAAGGAAAGCCCCAGCAGGGAAAAAACACGGGAGACGAAGTCGATGGCGGAATTTCTCTTCAGGGCCGTGACGATGCCCAAGGGGACGCCGAAGAGAACGCCGATGAAGACGCCGGCGATGGTCAGATCGATCGTGTAGGGAAGGACGTTCCAGACCTCCCGTATGACCGGTGTTCCGGTTACGAGCGAATCGCCCAGATCGCCCTTTAACGCCCCGAGGAGAAAGTCGAAGTATTGCTTCAAAAGAGACTGATCCACCCCGAGGCGGTGTCTGAGGTTCTGAAGGGCTTCCTGGCTGGCCGAATCCCCCAGGATGACGGTGGCCGGATCGCCCGGAATGACCCGGGCGATCAGGAACACTATCGTCAAGACCGCCAGAAGTGTGGGGATGGACAATAATAATCTGTTGGCCACGAATTTGATCATAGGCGCCCCGAGAGTCGGGTGGAAGGCCGAAGCCTGCCACCCGTGATCTCAGATTAAAAGAAACGGTATCGGCTTGACTTTAAGCAAAGTGCTCAACCAGACGGGTTTTCTTATACGAAGCCACCCCTTGGGGTGAAGCCCCTGTGTTCGAGCCCACCCATCAGCCGGGCCTGAAACACTTCGATTCACTGAATGGCCGGGGTATCCCAGAGTTTTAAGGTCACCCCCAGCCCTTTCTTCTTGGCGGCCCGATAGACGAACTCGGCCACGGCCACATCCTCGCTCCCCAAACCCAGCGGAGAGAAGAAGATGCGCTCCTCCCGACGTGTCCGGCCGGGCTTCTTTCCCCGGATGATTTCGCCGATGTTCGCGTGGATTTTTTCCTCCGTGATCTTTCCGGCCTGGAAAAGCTTCGCTAGAAGCGGAGTCCCCCGGTGGAGCACTTCCTCCCAGATATCCACCACCACTTTGTCCGCATTAAAAATAACGGCTTCTTCCTCCTCCTGATAGGATCCGACATGAGAGAAAAAGCTCCCTTTTTTTAGCCATGAATCCTTGACGATCGGCTCATCGGCCAAGGTCACCGTCGCGATCATATCGGAGTCCGCCACCGCTTCCCGGGCCGACCCGACCGCCGCCGCCTCGATCCCCAGTTCCCCGGAAACCCATTGGGCCAACCGACTGGCCGCTTCTGCCCGGACATCATACCCTTTCATAAGCCTCACCGAGGGGACGGCCGTCTTCAAGGCCAGAATCTGGGTCCTGGCCTGAACCCCGCAACCAATGATCCCAACCACCTCCGAATCGGGATTGGCCAGATACTTGGCCCCCACGCCAGTCACCGCCCCCGTCCTCATCGCGCTGATATAGGTCCCGTCCATGATGGCCAGCGGAACTCCCGTCCAGGAGTCGTTCAGAATGATCAAGGCGTGGGCCCTGGGAAGCCCAAACTTCACGGGATTCGGGGGAAACCCCGCGATCCATTTCATCCCGCAAATCTCGATATCCCCTCCTATATGGGCGGGCATGGCGTTGATTCTGCCTCTCTCCCTCTCGTTCAAGTCGAGAATGACCTTCGAAGGGAGATTTACCTTCCCCTCGTCGTGAAGGGCCAGGACTTTCTCCACGGTTGGAATCGTCTTGGCCATGTCGAGGCCCGCGGCTCGGACGTCCTCCTGGCTGAGATAGATAAACTCCGACTCCGAGGTCATCGTACGGACTCCCTTCCATGATAGAAAATCGGCATCCCGGCTCCTCCCGCCAATATCATGGTTTTGTGACCTTTTGGTCCGCGAGGTCTCTTTGCCGGAGTTCAAGAGGCCTCTCCGCCGCGCTGCCCCAGCCACCGCCGCCCGGGGTCTCGACGCTGAAGGTATCCCCATCCCGCAAGAGAATCTCGCTGTTCTTGCCGGAAGGGAGGACGATTTCTTTTCCGTCCTTTTTCCGGATGACCATTCTTCCGCATCGGCCTGGCCGGCCGCCGAACAATCCCCAGGGCGGAATATGCTGCCGGTCTCCGTGGGAGGCGAAATGGCAGGCGTGTCCGACGATCCGAATGTCCTTGCGGATTCCGAGACCTCCCCGATACCTGCCCGTTCCTCCCGAATCCGGGATCAATTCCAACCGTTCGACGATCAGGGGATATTCATTCTCCATGGCCTCGACCGGGAGATTGGACGTATTGGTCACGTGGACCTGGACCCCGTCCAGCCCGTCCCGATCTTTCCGCGCCCCCATGCCGCCGCCAATACTCTCGAGGTAGACGTACTGTTTTGCCGTTCTCGGATCGACCCCTGAAAAGATCGGGACGGTCACCGCGCTGTGACAGCCCGCGACTACCCTATCGGGAACGGCCTGGGCCAGAGCCCCGAAAATTACATCGGCGACCCTCTGGGCCGCGTCCGTTCGGCCAGCGACCGCGGCGGGCGACTGCGCGTTGACGAGGCTCTCTTCGGGGGCGATGATTTTGATCGCCCTGTAGTATCCGCCGTTCGGAGGGATCGTCGGGTCCAGAATCGCCTTGAGGGCGTAGTAAACCGTGGCCTGGAGGGCCGTATAGACCAGGTTGATCCCTCCTCTGACCTGCCGGCCGGTTCCCCCGAAATCGAACTGGATCGAATCGCCCTTTACCTCCACGCGGACACGAACCGGAATCTTCGTCAACCCCTTGCCATCGTCGTCCAGGTAATCTTCGAACGTGTAGCCGCCGTCCGGGACGGATTGGATCGCCTGCCGTATCTTACGTTCGGCATAGTCCAGCAATTCCTCACAGGCAGCGGTGATAAAGTCCACGCCGAATTTCTTGAATAGTTCCCGCATTCTGAGAATGCCCATCCTGTTGGAGGCAAACTGGGCCTCCAGGTCCGCCAACCGCTCCTCGGGCGTGCGGCAGTTCAGCAGGATGAAAGAGATGACATCCTTCTTGACGCTCCCGCGCTCGATGACTTTGAGCACCGGTATTCTTAAGCCCTCCTCAAAGATGCTGGTGCAGTCTCCCGAGCTCGAGCCGGCCACCCTTCCCCCCACGTCCGAGTGGTGGGCGATGTTCGCCACGAAGCCGATCAACCTGTCTCCATCGAAGACCGGCGCGGCCACGGTGATGTCGGGAAGATGCGTTCCTCCCCCGCTGAAAGGATCATTGGTGATGAACATGTCCTCCGGTCGAATGTCTTCGGCCGGAAAGGCCTTCAGGATCGCCAGGACGATCCCGAGCATGGAACCCAGATGCATGGGCACGTGTTCGGCCTGGGCTATGACTTCGCCCCTCGAGTCGAAAATGGCGCAGGAGCAATCCCGCCGTTCTTTGATATTGGTTGATTGAGACGTCCGGACCAGGACCGCGCCCATTTCCTCCGAAACCGAAAGCAAGGCGTTGGAAACCACTTCCAGTTCAATGGGGCCGACGGAGATCTTGTTGCTCATGCCGTCTTCTCGCTTTCAACAGGAGATGATCAGGTTGCCCAGGCTGTCCAACGTTCCTTTCGCGCCGGGAGGGATCACCACCGTGGAATCGAGCGATTCGATAATCGTTGGACCGGAAACCGTTTCTCCGGATTCGAGGGAACCGCGCCACCAAATGGGGGTTTCGACGTAGCCCTTGCTCTCGTCAAAGAAAACGTCCCGGGTTGTTCTTTCTCGTCCGATGGATTCCACCCGACCTGGCCCTCCCATCTTCGACGATTCACGGTCGTTTGGACAGAGGACGGCCAGGCGGGCGTTGACCACCTCGACCGGTCTCTCCGGATTACAATAACCGTAGACCCGTTGGTGGACATGGTGAAACTCGTCCACGGCCGCCCGGAGGCCTTCCCGATCGGTGGGATGGCAGTCCAGGACTTCGAGTTCATAATTCTGTCCCCGGTAACGCATATCGAGAATCGTCTGAATCCTCGAGTCCTCTGGCTTCAATCCCTGAGCGGTCAGCCATTGCCGGGCCTCTTCGATCATCTCTCGCAGTATCGAACGAAGGACCGGAATAGAGTCCTCCCGGGCGGGCACGATGACGGTTCTGACGGCGTCCGTCCTGACGTCCATGGTCAGGGTTCCCATCGCGCATAAAACGCCCGGGGACGGGGGAACAAGAACGGTTCGGATTCCAAGCTCCTTGGCCACGCCAACGGCATGCATGGGACCGGCCCCCCCAAAGGCGACGAGCGCAAAATGGCGTGGGTCGAACCCCCTCTGGACCGATACGGACCGGACCGCCCTGACCATGTTCGCGTTGGCGACCCGAATGATGCCGAGGCTCGCCTCCTCGAGGCTTATTCCAAACCGTTTGGCCACGCCTTCTTCAATGGCCCGGGCGGAAAGTCCTCGATTCAGATGGATCTCCCCGCCCAAAAGGCTTCCGCTTCCCAGGCGGCCCAACACCAGATTGGCATCGGTCACCGTCGGCTGCACGCCGCCCTTGTCGTAGGCGGCCGGGCCGGGATCGGCGCCCGCGCTGTGGGGCCCCACCTTCAACAGGCCCCCGACATCCACCCAGGCCACGCTTCCCCCACCCGCGCCCACCGTCTCGACGTCCACCATGGGAACACGGCAGGGCAACCCGGCGATCTCTCTCTCAGAAGTGAGCGAGACCCGTCCCTTGACGATGAGCGACACGTCGGTGCTCGTGCCGCCCATGTCGAAGGCAATGGCGTCGGCGAAACCGGCGGCCTTCGAGACCCTGGCCGCTCCCGAGACGCCCGAACTTGGACCCGAGAGAACCAGGAAAACCGGTTTTCGCGAGGCCACCTCCGAACTCATGATGCCCCCATTGGACTGAACGATGGAGACGACGCCCCCTATCCCGGACTGGTGGAGGCGCTCCTTGATGCGTCCCACGTACGAGGAGACGATCGGGCCGAGATAGGCGTTGAGAACCGTGGTGGTCATGCGCTCGTATTCGCGAAACTCCGGAAGCACTTCGCTCGAACAACAGATATAGACTCCCGGCAATTCTTCCCTGAGGATGCGCGTGGCCATCCGTTCATGAACGGGATAACGATAAGAATGAAGGAAACAGACGGCTACGGCCTCGATCTTTTCCTCAGCCAGTTTCCTCGCCGCCAGTCGGACTTCCTCTTCCGCCAAAGGCAGCGCAACTTCTCCCGAGGCCAAAACCCTTTCGGACACCTCCAGTCTCATCCTCCGTGGGACGAGGGCTTCCACCTTGTTCCTGGAAAGATCGTAGAGATGGGGTCTTTTCTGTCGGGCAATCTCCAGGACATCCCGGAAGCCCCGCGTCGTCACGAGCGCGGTCCTCGCGCCCGTTCTCTGGAGGACCGCATTCGTGGCCACCGTCGTCCCCTGGATCAGATGTGCAACCGAGTCGGCCGGAACCGCGTTCTCGGCCAAGAGACGTCGAACCCCGGCGAGAATGCCTTTGGAAGAATCCTCCGGAGAACTCGGCACCTTGGCGATCCACTCCCGACTTTGCTCATCATCGACCGCGTAAAGGTCTGTAAAAGTGCCCCCCACATCCACCGCAATCCGCACCGACATCGTTCCTTCGACCTTTCTCTGCTAGACGAATTTCCTCAGGCGACTTGAAACCCAAACCGAAAACACGGTTAAGACCACGAAGCCGAAAAAAATCGGCCGGTGAATAAAGATGATGGGAGAAATGGCGAGGGATTGTCTCAAGGAAGTCTCGGCCATTGGTCCCAAAATGAATCCCAGGACCAGCGGGGCGACCGGCCAATTTCTCTTGGACAAGAACCACCCGATCAAACCAAAGAGGAGGCAAACCCATACGTCAAACAGATTGTTCCTAATGGAGTAAGCCCCGGGAATGCAAATGGCCAGGATGATCGGTGCGAGCAGTTTGTAGGGAATGGCCGCGATCTTCGCCCATAGTCCGACAAAGGGCAGATTGAGGATCAGGAGAATAAAATTGGCGACAAAAAAACTGCCGATGATGGTCCAGGTGAAAGGAGCATGTTCGGTAAACAAGGTGGGGCCGGGCACCAGGCCATAGACAATCAGCGCCGCCAGAATCAAGGCCATGGTCGGGCCGGTGGGAATGCCCAGGGTCAGCAGGGGAATGAACCCGGCCATGGCCGCCGCATTATTGGCTGCTTCCGGGGCCGCGACGCCTTCGATCGCTCCCCGGCCGAATCGTTCGGGATGTTTGGAGCGCTGTCTTTCAAAAGAATAACAGAGAAAGGAGGTGATGGAGGGGAGCATGCCTGGAAAAAGGCCCAGCGTAAAGGCGATCAGGGTGGCCCGGAAGCCCGCCTTCATTCCGGAGCCTAATTCCTTCCGGTCAGGCATCAGTCTGCCCATCTTCCCTTGATAGATTCCGCTGGTCCCTTCCTCCAGCTCCTTGAGCACTTCCCCGATTCCAAAAAGCCCGATCATCACCGGGACGATGTCGAACCCTTGCAAGAGGAAGGTGGTTTTGAAAGTCAGCCTGGGAAGACTGGAGGCGACATCCACCCCCACCGAGGCCATCAGCATCCCGACGGCGGCCATGATCAGGCCTCGACTGACCGACCGGCCTGAAAGGCCCGCGATGGCGGTCAAGCTGAACAGGGCCAGTCCGAAATACTCCGGCGGCCCGAATTTCAGACAGAGCGTCGAAAGTGGAGGGCCGAGAAGGGAGAGCACGACGGTGCCAAAGATACCCGCTACAAAGGAGACGATGGCGGAAATCGCCAGGGCCGCGCCGGCCTTTCCCTGCCTGGTCAGGGCAAATCCGTCCAGGGCCGTCGGAACGGACGAAACCTCTCCCGGAATGTTCATGAGGATGGCCGTCGTCGAGCCCCCGTACATCGCGCCGTAATAGATCGCGGCCAGGGCGATGACCATTCCGTCCGGAGGAAGATAGGTGGTCAGGGGGAAAAGAATCGCCACGGCGGAAACCGGGCCTAAACCCGGGAGAACGCCCACGATCGTGCCCAGGAAGCAACCCAGGAAGGCGAACAAGAGGTTCGTCAGCGACAGACAGTTTATGATTCCACCCAACAATCCGGCGAGAATCATGGCGGCGACCTCACTGTCGGGCCTAGGGCCAGGAGATAGGGCCCTGGGGTAACATCATGCCCGCGATGGTGAAGACGTAGGCAAACAAGACCCCCAGCGCCGCCGACCAGAGGAAGGCGGGCAGCCCTCTGTATCCTCCCAGGAATCGGAAGTAAGCCAAAAAGAAGATGACGGTTGAGAGCATGTACCCCAGCCACGGAATGAGGAGCGAGCTTCCGGCAAGGATGGCGAGGCAGAGGACCACCTGCCTGGGGATTCCGCCTTTTTCGGGCTTTTCCTCGCCGGATGGCGGTCTTTCAGGTTCGCCCCGAAGCCAGGAAAAGACCGTCAGACCCCCGATGAGAAGACCGAGGAGAATAAGGTATCCCCCTGAATGGATGGCTCCAAAGGTGGACGAATGGCCCCCAATGATCCTCGACCCGTCCGCGGCGGCCAGAACCGCCAGGGTCAGAAGGATCGTTTTCTCAATCCAGCCTTTCGTCATCGCTCTTCCGCTTCCGGCATATGGGCCAGGCTCAAGGGGCGACAGGCCTTGGTCAAGGGCGCCTGATCAGGAGTCATCGGTTATTGATCGCTGGTCATTTATTCTCTCACGGGATTCCAGCCTTGGAAGCCAAGGTCTTGAAAATCACCGCCTCCTTGGAAACCTGTTTGGAGACTTCTTCAGGATTCATGTAGGAAGGATAGGCGCCGATGGCTTCCAGTTCCTTCACTACCTGGGCATCTTCGGAGATCTTCTTCGCCACTCCCGCCAGCTTGTCAACGACGGGCTTCGGGAGTCCCTGGGGACCCGAGACCCCGACCCAGAACATGACGTCCAAAGAGGCGAGGCCGGCCTCCTGGCAACTGATAACTTCTGGCAGCGTCGGGAGCCTCTTGTCTCCGGTGACGGCCAGGATCTTTATATTTCCGGAACGGGAAAGGGAGAACATGGCGCTGGCTCCTCCGCTTCCGAACAGGACATGACCCCCGGCCACCGCCTGGGAACTCGGTCCCGTTCCCTGAAAAGGAACGCGTTTTGTTTTGGCGATATCTATCCCCGCCACGTCAAAGAATTGAAGAAGCGAGAAGTCGCTGGTCGTATTGCCTCCATGCCAGGTCCAGGTAAAAGACCCCGGATCGTTTTTAGCCGCGGCGATGACGTCCTTCAATGAATTCCAGGGGGATTTTCCGTTGACGATGTACGCGTGCGGCGAGATCATGATTCTGGCCACAAAGGCGCGAGCTTCCATTTTATAGGGAAGGTCTTTGATCAGCGTCTGCAATGAACTCGATCCGGATCCATCGGCCAGGAGGGTATAGCCATTGGAAGGAGAGGACATAACGGACAAGACCCCCGGAATCTGGTTGCCGCCGGGTTTGTTCGTTACGTTGAAGGGCACCCCAAGCTCTCTCGAAAAGGCCTTGGCAATGACCCGGGCGGCGACGTCCGTCCCCCCTCCCGCCGGAAAAGGGACCACATATTCGACGGCCTTTGTCGGATAACCGGACTCGGCGGAATAGGCGGTGAGAGGGCCAAATACACCGAGGAGAAGGATAATACCGGTAAGAGATTTGACCAGAGGCGATGCTTTCATGGCGGAATCTCCTTGGGCGGACATCCTTATTTAAGAATGCTTTTTTCGTCGAGGACGGGCCCCACGTTGAGGCAGCCCGTCAGCTTGTTGCCGTAATCCAAATTGGCGCGACGGCACCAGACCTGTTTCAGTTCGAAGACCGGGATGGCGTTGCATTCCGTCATGATCTTTTTTTGCGCGGCTTTCCATAGTTCGAGCTGCTTTTCCGCGTTGGTTTCCGTCCGGGCGGCATCGATTTCCTGGTCGGCCAGTTTCGTATGGGAGAAGTTCGTCACCGCCTTGGGGCCGCCGATGATGCTGCGGGAATGATAGAACTGGGTCAGGTAAGTGTCCGCGATGGGGAACCGGGCCGCGCCGTATAGGACCATGGAGCTGAGGTTCTTGCGGATTTTTTCGTGCCAGGTCGCGTGTTCCAGAACTTCAAGGTTCACCTGGAGGCCGACCCGGCGGAGTTGTTCCTGAACGATCTGCATGGGCTTCAAGAGGGCGTCGACGTTGGTGATGAGAACTTTGGTGGAGAAACCGTTGGCGAAGCCCGCCTCTTTCAGAAGGGCCTTGGCCTGGTCGGGGTTGTATTCGTATCTGGGAATACCATCCGTCGCGTGTCCGAGGTAACCGTTGGGCACGATGGACCAGGCCGCTTCCGACACGTCTTTTCCCAGGAACTGGACGATCTCGTCCCGGTTTATGGCCTGGGCCACGGCGCGGCGCACGCGAATATCGTCGAAGGGTTTCATGGTCGTATTTAAATGCAGCGACCGGTGCTCTCCAGGCCGGAAGACATCAACGACGGTATCTTTGTAACCCCGCATGCGCTCGACCCAGGCTTGATCCCGCTCGCCGTAGAACAGGTCGATCTCGCCGTTGCGGTAGGCCAATTCCAGGCTGCTGGCGGAGGGGATGTAGCGATAGATGATCCTGGCGATCTTCGGGGTTCCCCGGAAGTACTGCTTGTGGGCCGCGAGGGAAACGTACTGCTTGGCCTTCAATTCCTCGAACATGAAGGGACCCGTGCCGATGGGATTCGTCATGAACTTGTCGCCCATCTTTTCCGCGGCCTTCTTGCTTACAATCAGACCGCCGTGGTAGTTGCAGACAATCCCCAGGAAAAAGGGAACTTTTTCCTGGAGGCTGATCTTGACGGTGTAGGGATTGACGGCCTCTATGGCTTTCACTTCCGCGAAGTCACTGCTGAAGGCCGAGGTCTTGGGGTCTTTGGCCCGGTTCAGGGAGTAGACCACATCCTCCGAGGTCAACTCACCGTAGTCTCCGTGAAATTTGATTCCCTGGCGCAGATGAAACGTCCACGTTTTTCCATCCGGGGATACCGTCCACTTTTCGGCCAGATCCGGTTCGATGGCGGCGGGATCCATGGCGCCGGGTTTAAATCGAACCAGAGCGTTGAACATCCACTGCAGCAAGGCCACGTCTTGCGTTTTCGAGGTTAGATGGGGGTCCAACTGGCCCGCGTCGGCATAGCTCACGGCAACCCTGAGGACGACTTCCGCGCGACAGTCCCCGGACGATCCGATCGTCAGAACAAACGCCAGAACGGCGGATAGAAAAACAACCGATGAAGCGCGTGATTTCATGAGGCTGACCTCCTTATTCAAAAGATGGATATTAACCCCCGCCCTGACGGGCAAGGATCATGCGGCGATCTTTGCGCTGAATTCCCGGGTCGCAACCGTTTCATTATTTCGTTCCCGTCCGAACATATTCGGCGATTTCGTCCGGTCGCAGGTCGGCCAGGCCCATCCGCTCCATGTTCCGCCCATCCCGGCGAAAATCTCTTTGCAGCAAAGTCTGCGCCGTGTCGATGAGATTGGTGATCGTCGGCGTGGGGATGTCGTACAGCCGGCCGAAGGCCTCCATGGGCACGAGGCCCGTCGGCACGTCTTCCGTGATGTAGCGGGTTTGAATATTGCCCGGGCCGGTCACGCCCTGATACGCGGCATTGGCGTGGAGCATGCCGTAAAGCGAGTCCATGTTCAAGGCGTAGGATTCCTGCAGCCAGGCCTGAACGGAAAATGCCTCCGCCCCCGCTTTCCGGGCGATCGAGATGCGTTCCTGGTCCGCCTGTTCGATGACCCGCACGATGGTGGGCGTCATCGTTTCCATGTAGTAGTCATAGTTCCGAGCCGATTCCAATAACCCGACGTTAAAAAGGGCGCTGGCCGGGTGAAACATGGCGCCGATGTTTCCAAAACTCGTGGTGAGGACGTCCGGCACGGCCCGCAGCGGGGGAATGATGGCCTTCAGGCGAACCAGGAGCGCTTCCGTCCGGACAGCGGGGAAAAACCCGATCTTGAGAAAGGATTTGATTCCGCTGATCTTGACCTCCCGCTCTTCCTTCCTCCGGCAGGCAAACAGGAGTGTTTGGGTCTCGGCGATGGTAATTTTGATCCCTTTCTCTCCCAGAATCTTGGCTACCTCGAAAGCCCCTCCCGTTCGTCCCGGGTTCAGGATGATAACCGTCTCTTCCCGGAGATAGGGCGCGATCTCTTCCGCAATCCGGGCATGAGCAAAGGCCGGGATCACGATCATGACAGTCGTCGCCTCCCACAGGGCGTCTTCAATGCGATCGTAATAGCAAACGGGAATCTCGCCGGTAATAACGCCGCTGACTTTTAAGGACTGTCGCTCGTAAACCCGCGCGATTCCCGCCCTGAACTCGGGGAATTCCCAGAGGCGCACTGGGTGGCCTTGTAATCCGAAGTACGCGGCAAAGGCCAGCGCGCCGTTTCCCCCTCCGATAATGACGATCTGTTCCTTCTGCATAGCGGAGCGGCCTTCGTGGCTGGCCCAGGGGAGGCCTTGGGGGCCCCACGTCCTGGAGTTGGCCAGATGCATAAGATAGTTCATTTTTAATATGCTAATGACACAAGTTATTCATGCTTGTCAAGAAAAAAATTCCCCGATCTTTACGAATGGGTAAAACAGGCCGGCCGAAGAATAATGAATTTATCGAGGAACCGAAGAAAAAGATGATTTCTTTAGATGAATTAGATGGCCCAAAACCGGGGAATGCTCCGCTGGTCTTGCCTCGGGCTTCCAGTCGGGTCGGCTATCGTTTTCCGTCGGCGGGGGGATTCGCCGGCGAAGACTCGGCGGCGGAAGCATCCTGTGCCGAGAGGCGGGCCGGTTTCTCGAAGAACACCTGGAATTTGCCGAACCCTTCCTCCATCGCTTGAAGCGCTTTCATGGCCGCCTTCTTGTTGTTCGCGACGATGAGGCTGAGCAGCACGTCCACTACGGCGCTCGCCGCCACGTAAGAGTTGCCGTAGTGCAGGGACGTTACTGGAACAAGAAACAGGAGATGCGGCAGTCCGGACAGGGGGGAACTCATCACGTCGGTGATGCCGATGATATTACATCCCAGTTTATGGGCGAACATGGCCGCCTCGATGGATTTTCGACTGTACCGGACGAAACTGAAGACGACGAGAACATCTCCTTGGCCCAAGGTCCGAAGGTTTTCCAGCAACATATAATCGTTGGAAAAGATGGTCACGTTTGGGCGAATCATGGACAAATGCAGTCCCAGGTAATGCGCCAACGTCGAACCGGTGCGCAGTCCCAAGACAAACACCCGCTTGGCCTTCCATATCAGAGCGGCGGCTTTTCGGGTCTGCTCGGGGTCAAGGTCGCGAAGAGCCAGGTCGAGGTTCTTTCGGTTTTGGTCGAAGACCTGGGCAATCCTCTGTTCCAGGGATTGCCCCTTTTGCCTGATCGAGACTTGGTCTATTTGTTTGATGGTCGAAAACCGGTCTTCCAAACGCACCCGCAAGGCCGACTGAAATTCAGGGAAACCGGAATATCCCAGACGCATTACCGTGCGGACGACCGTGGATTGGCTCACGCCGACCTTCTTGGCTATGGTGATGCTCGATTCATAGAGGGCCTTTTCCCAGTTATTCAGGAGGTAATCAGCGACGATTTGCTGGTTTTTGGCCAGTTTCTGGAAATTGGCGCTGATGTGCCTCAAGGGGTCATTCTTCACCGGCCACGGCTCCTCTCGATGCAAACACGGAATTTTCTAACCGCCGGACCGCTTATTGTCAAGCTGTTCGATATTGAGTCCAGGGGACGTCCATAAAATTATAAGATTTTTCCGGGCCGGCCTCGTTATCTTTCGATACAAAATCTAATCATATCACGAATGGCTCGTCTTGATTCCTCGGGTGTGCTCCTTCGAGCTGGAAGGGACTCTCCGAAAGGACGCAATAGGGCGATAAGAGAATCCAATGACGCAGGCTATCAGGAGAGGCGAGGAGATTGTCCGGGGCTGGCGCTAGGCGTGGGCTCGAAATTTATAATTTTATGGACGTCCCCAATGGGCAGAACGTCGGCGGAGAGTTTTTCAATTTCTTCGGACGAGTGGCTGACATAGAGAATGGGAATGTTGAATCGGCCGGGCAGGGCGGCCACCAAATCGAGGATTTCGTACTTACGGGCATGGTCAATCGAGCTTACCGGCTCATCCATCAGCAAAAGACGCGGGCTGGTCAGCAAGGCCCGGCCGATGGCCACCCGTTGTTTTTCACCTCCGGAAAGGTGGTGGGGCCTTCGCCTGAGCAGATGTTCCAAACCAAGTACGCCCACGACCTTTTCAATAGAGACGCCCCGGTCTTTTTCCGGCGCCGGCCGGCGTCCGTAATTCAGGTTGGCCTTGACCGAAAGGTGCGGGAACAGACGGCTGTCTTGAAAAACATAACCCAGGCGCCTCCTGAACGGCGGCAGGTTTATCCGGTTTTGCGAATCATAGACGATATCCCCGGCAATGGAGATAAAGCCGCGGTCCGGAGTCAGCAACCCGGCAATCATGTTGATAATGCTGGTCTTGCCCGAGCCGGACGGCCCAAAGAGGGCCAGGATGCCCTGTTCCTTCAGAGTGAAGCGAACCTTGATGTGGAGGTCTCCCAGCTTTTTTTCCAGGTCTATCAGCAACGGCTCTATCCTCTTATCACCCGGGCGGCTTTTCCGGCGAGAAACTCCGAGAATACCAGGGAGACCAGCGATATGCCCACAGCGATCAGGCAAAGCTTCAGGGCCGGCGCCTCGCCGTCCGGGACCTGGGTCAGGCTGTAAATGGCCAGGGGAATGGTTCTGGTCTCGCCGGGAATATTGGAAACAAAGGTAATGGTGGCCCCGAATTCCCCCAAAGCCCGGGCAAAGGCCAGGATCGAGCCGGTCAGAACGCCGGGAACGGTCAGAGGCAGGGTTATGGTGAAGAAGACGCGCCAGGGACCGGCCCCCAGGGTGCCGGCCGCGTCTTCCAGGCCGCGATCCACGGAATCGAAAGACAGGCGGATCGCCCGGACCATCAAGGGCAGGGCCATGACCACCGCGGCTATGACCGCGCCTTTCCAGTTGAAGGCCAGGCTGAGGCCCAGCTTGTCGAACAGCCAGCCCCCGATAGGGCCCCTGCGGCCGAGCAGGAGCAGCAGCAGGTAGCCGGTGACCACGGGCGGCAGGACCAGGGGCAGATGCACCAGGGCGTCCAGCAGGGTCTTACCGGGAAAGGACAACCTCGATAACACCCAGGCCAGGAATATGCCGACGGGCAGGCTGCCGGCGACCGCCCAGCCCGCGATAACCAAACTGAGTTCGATTGCCTGGATTTCGGCCGGAGCCAAGTTTGATAACCTCGTAAAAAGTCGAAAACCGACTTTTTTACTCGGCGGGAGAGGGCTGTCCCTCTCCCGCCACTTGAAGTAAATTCAAGTGGTTCCACCCTCACCCCAGGCCGGGGCTTAATCGCCCTCGGCCTGATGACGGACTTTTTACAAGTCCGTCA
>JBFMAW010000053.1:0-24330 GCA_040755515.1 Thermodesulfobacteriota bacterium
TTTTACTCGGCGGGAGAGGGCTGCCCCTCTCCCGCCACTTGAAGTAAATTCAAGTGGTTCCACCCTCACCCCAGGCCGGGGCTTAATCGCCCTCGGCCTGATGACGGACTTTTTATAAGTCCGTCAATTTTGTCGCTTCGGCCCGGAGGCCGGCGGGGCGGGCAACGGCCCGCTTGGGTAATTACTGGATAATGAATATAATATGTTTTTGGCCTGCCTATTGCCTAATAAACCGCCAGCCTGGTTCAACCCCGAGTTGAACCGCGGCGGCGGACCTCGGGGGAGATGATGAACGACTTTCTGAACCAACGCCGGGAACTCATGGCGCGACCTTATGGTTTGGGCCAGAGCCATGAATTCACCCGCCGTTACGCCGCTCTGCTGGATGGTTATTTGAAGAACCTGTTCGAAAAAGCCATGAATGAAACCGGATCCGACGCGAGTTCGTCCCTGGTGGCCCTGGGCGGTTACGGCCGGGCTGAATTGGCCCCCCACTCCGACGTGGACCTTCTCTTTCTGACCGCTTCGCCCGCGGATCAAAAAAAGATCAAACCTTTGATCGAGGCGATTTTATACCCGTTGTGGGACCTGAAGCTGGACGTCGGCCAGGCGGTCCGGACCCCGGTCCAGTGCCTGGAGATGGCCCGGGAGGATTTCACCGCCCTGGCCGCCCAGTTGGACAGCCGGTATCTGGCCGGAGACGAGGCCCTGTTCCATGACTTCGACGTCAGGCTGCACCGCTGGCTGGGGGCCAGGTCCCGACGCATGTCCTTTTTCAAGGAGATAAGAGCCTCGGTCAAGGCGCGCCATACGAAATACGGCGCCAGTTGCTACCTGCTGGAACCAAACGTCAAGGAGGGTCAAGGCGCCCTGCGGGACATCCATACCATAACCTGGACCGCCTCGGGCCTGTACGGCCTCCGGACACTCACCGCCTTGACCGACCGGGGGCTTCTTTCCCGGGAAAGGTTGGTCGAGATAGAAGCGGCCAAGGAGTTTCTGACCGACGTCCGTTTCCATCTGCATCGTCTCACGGACGGAAAGAACGACACCCTCACCTTCGAACTCCAGGAGGGAGTGGCCCAGGCCCTGTCCTACCAAGACAACGAACGTCTTTCCGGCGTGGAACGGTTCATGCAAGAGTATTACCGGCATACCTATCAGGCCAAGAGCGCCCTGGATTACTTCCTGAGCCGCGTGCAGGACAACCTCACCCCCCACCAGGTCTGGAGTCTGACCCAGAGGTCACGGCGGGTGGAAAGAGGCCTGAACATATTGCGGGGCCAGATCGAGTTGGGCACACGGGCCGAGATCAGGCAGCGGCCCCTGCTCATGATGCGGGCCTATGAGGTCAGCGCGGCCTCCGGCCTGCCTATCAGCCAGAGGAGCCTGGAACTGATCAGAAACTGCCTGGACCTGGTGGACGACGAATATCGGCGCGATCCCCAGGCGGCGGCCGCCTTTCTGCGGGCCTTGACCGCCATTCCGCCCAAGACGTCCCGTCTGCCGGCCGATCTGGACGCCATGCAGTATCTGCACTTTCTCGAGGCGTATCTGCCCGAGCTGGCCGGGGTCCGGGCCCAGGTCCAGCACGACGCCTATCACGTGTACACCGTGGACGTGCACCTGTTGGCGACCTTGTGGGAACTCAAGAAAATAGCCCTGGGTCTGGACGAGGAAGCGGGCGGGTTCGAACGGGACATCCTGGAACAGGTCAAGGACCGGCCGGTGCTCTTCCTGGCCGCCCTGCTGCATGACATCGGGAAAGGCCACGGCCGGGACCATGCCCGGCGCGGGGCGGAGATGATCCCGGAGATCGGAAAGCGGCTGGGGCTTTCCGACGAGGCCGCCGAGAACGCCGTCTTCCTGGTGGCCGAGCATCTTTTCCTCATCGAAACGGCCACCCGCCGGGACCTGACCGAAGAAAAGCTGATCGTCGCCTGCGCCCGCCGCACGGGCGACCTGGACCGGCTCAACATGCTCTATCTCCTGACCGTGGCCGATTCCCGGGCCACCGGTCCGGGCGTGCTCAACCCCTGGAAACTCTCCCTGCTGCGCGATCTTTACTCCAAAATACACCGTGTCCTGACCCGGAGCGACTTGGCGGCCAAGGAGACCGCGGCCCGCACCGAGCGACTGCTGACGGAAGTGGTCAGCGCCCTGGAGGGCAAGCTTTCACCCGATCAGATAGACGCCCACCTGGCCAGTATGTCGGCCTATTACCTTTCGATCATGAACACCGGGCAGGTAGTGCGCCACATCCTGCTGGAGAGATCGCTCAAGCCGGGAGACTTGATCTGGGAAGTGGAGGACAAGGGCGAAGGGTACTGCGAGGCGACCATCGTGACCCAGGACCGCCCCGGACTCCTGACCCGCATAGCCGGCATCTTCACCTTGCATCATATCAATATTCTCGGAGCCCAGGTCTTCACCCGGGCCAACAACATCGCCCTGAATATATTCCAGGTCAGCCACCCGCCGGACCGGGTCTATGAAGACCGGGCCTGGGCCAGACTCAAGGAAGACGCCCGCAGGGTCCTGTCCGGACGCCTGGCCCTGGACTACCGGATTTCCCTGACCCGCCCGCTGCTGACCACGGCCAAGGCGGTCATAAAGCATCCGAACAAGGTGGTGGTGGATAACGAGACTTCGGACTTTCACACCATCGTCGAGGTCTACACCTACGACCGGCTGGGCCTGCTGTACGAGATAACCAAGACCTTTTTCGACCTGCAACTGGCGATCCACATCGCCAAGATTTCGACCAAGGTGGACCAGGTGGTGGACGTCTTTTACGTGCGCGACTGCCTGGGCCAGAAGATTATGGATGAAGAGCAGATCAAGGAGTTGAATGACGCTCTTCTTTTCACCCTGGAACGCTGAACCAAAGCGCCGATAAACCCAAAATGCCGGGACTGGAACCTCCCGGCCCGCAAGGAGGAAGCAGATGACCCCCAAACAAGTGCTGGAGACGGCCAAGAAGAATCACGCGGTCGCCGTGGACCTGAAGTTCATGGACTTTCCGGGCATGTGGCAGCATTTCACCGTGCCGATCTCGGAGTTGGAAGAATCTTCCTTTGAAGAAGGCTTCGGTTTCGACGGCTCGAGCATCCGCGGCTGGCAGCCCATCAACGCCTCGGACATGCTGGTGGTGCCTGATCCCAAGACGGCCACCATGGACCCGTTCACCGAACACGCCACCCTGACCATGATCTGCAACATTCTGGACCCGATCACCAAGGAGCCTTACAGCCGTGACCCGCGGTACGTGGCCCAGAAAGCCGAGAAATACCTCAAGTCCACCGGCTTGGGGGACACGGCCTTCTTCGGTCCGGAAGCCGAGTTTTTCATCTTCGACGACATCCGCTACCACTGCGACCAGCACAGCGCCTACTATTACGTGGACTCCCAGGAAGGCATCTGGAACAGCGGCCGGGAAGAAGGACCCAACCTCGGTTATAAACCCAGGTACAAGGAAGGCTACTTCCCCGTGCCGCCAACGGATTCCCAGCAGGACATCCGCACCGAGATGGTGATGGTGCTTCAACAGATGGGCATCCAGGTCGAGGCCCAGCACCACGAAGTGGCCACGGCCGGCCAGGGCGAGATTGACATGCGCTTCTCCCCGCTGGTCCAGATGGCCGACCACCTGATGCGGTTTAAGTACGTCCTCAAAAACGTGGCCCGCCGCCACGCCAAGACCGTGACCTTCATGCCCAAGCCCCTGTTCGGCGACAACGGCTCGGGCATGCACGTCCACCAGAGCATCTGGAAGAAGGGCGAGCCGCTCTTCGCCGGCAACGGATACGGCGGCCTGTCGGAAATGGCCTTGTACTACATCGGCGGCATTCTGAAACATTCTTCCTCCCTCTGCGCCTTCTGCGCGCCCACCACCAACTCGTACAAGCGCCTGGTGCCCGGTTACGAAGCGCCCAATAAAATGGCCTACTCCAGCCGGAACCGTTCGGCGGCGGTGCGCATCCCCATGTATTCTCCCAACCCCAAGACCAAGAGGATAGAAGTACGGTTCCCGGACCCGTCCTGCAATGGTTACCTGGCCTTCTCGGCCATGCTCTTGGCCGGCCTGGACGGCATCCAGAACAAGATTCACCCCGGCGAGCCGCTGGACAAGGACATCTATGCCCTCTCGCCGGAAGAACTGGCCGAGGTGCCCACCGCGCCCGGCTCCCTGGATGACGCCCTGGCCGCATTGGAAGCGGACCACGACTACCTGCTCAAGGGCGACGTCTTCACCCAGGACGTGATTGACACCTGGCTGGAATACAAGCGGGAGAAGGAAGTGGATGAGATGCGCCTCAGGCCGCATCCTTATGAATTCTACCTGTACTTCGACTGCTAAAGACCGTCCGCCGGCCGGAGAGAGACCGTGACCTTTCAGTTACGAGTGGCAGCATTATTCAGAACCCGTCATTGCGAGGAGTTCCGCTGGAACCTGTCGAGAGCCTCCAGGTCGAACGAGCGGGACGACGAAGCAATCGCTATTAAAGGAATGATATCCTGATTCTTATAGCGATTGCTTCGCTTCGCTCGCAATGACCATTCCCTGTCTTCTGCTCCTAATAACTGGTAGGTTACTTGGAACCCGGCGTTCTCTTGCCCCGGCCGGCGACCCGATTAGCCCTACTCAAACCAGCCGGGGCGGGGTATATAATGATTGGAGCGGCCGCAACCCTGGTGAACTGCTCCCTGGTCAGACCTGGTTCGGGGCCGCCGTCGCGGCATTCCGAATGGCCGCGATTGCCCGTCAAGATCGAGGATAAAACGGTTTTGTCCAGATTCGCCGGCCTCGACGGCCGCAGAGATGTCATCCTGAACGAGCTTGATCCGGCTGAAAGAAAGGCCCTGCTGGACCGGCCGCCGGCCGACGAAGCGCTTTCGGCTTTGACGTCCTGTTCCCCGGCCTTGACCCAGGCCCTGTCCGGCCGCCCCGGTCTGGTGCGCCGGTTGTTCCTGGAAAAAGGCTTCGAACGCCCCTCCGACCCCCAAGGCGCGGCCACCCGGCTCAAGAAACGAGCCGGCCGGGCGCGGAATCTGACCGATTTACAAGCCGCGTTGCGGGAGTTCCGTCTCGAGGAAATCTCCCGGTTGGCCGTGCGTGACCTGACCGGCCGGGCCGACCTGTCCGAGGTCATGGCCACCTTGTCGGCCCTGGCCGACGCCTGCCTGGGATTGTCTCTAGAAACCGCCGTCCGCCTGACCTCCGACCGCTATGACTGTCCGGCCCGAGACTTGGGTTTCCGGCCATTGATAATGGGCCTGGGCAAACTCGGCGGCCGCGAACTCAATTACAGTTCGGACGTGGACTTGGTGTATCTGTATCAAACCTGCCCGGCCGGTCCCCGGGCTCCGTTCCGGGAGACCGCGGCCCAGTTTCTGTTCACCCAGGTTTCCCGGGCCATCTCCGAACTGACCGAAGACGGCCTGGTCTTCCGGGTGGACCTGGACCTAAGGCCGGGCGGTAAGGACGGGGCCCAGGCCCAGAGCCTGGAAGCGGCCCGGAACCACTACCTGATCCTGGGCCAGCCCTGGGAACGCCTGGCCTGGCTCAAAGCCCGACCCGTGGCCGGGGATATCGAGGCCGGCCGAATTTTTCTGAACGACCTGGCGCCGTTCATCTTCCGGCGGCATCTTGATTACACCACCCTCGAGGAGTTGAAAGACCTCAAGACGCGCTTCACCCGTGAAAAAAAGGCCCGTATGGGACGGATAGCCGGATATGGCCGGCCGGCCGAACCGGTAGTGGACGTGAAGCTGTCCCCGGGTGGGATTCGGGAGGCGGAATTCTTCGTCCAGGCCCTGATTCTGACCTTCGGCGGCCGACTGCCTCACCTTCGCCAGCCGGCCACCCTGGCGGCCCTCACGGCCCTGGCCCGGGAAAACCTCATCACCGGCCAAGACGCGGACGATCTGACCAAGGCCTACGTCTTTCTGCGAACCGTGGAACACCGCTTGCAACTCCGGGAGTTGACCCAGACCCAGACCCTGCCGCGCCGCGACGAGACCCGCCGGAGCCTGGCCGTTTCCCTGGGCTACGAGACCGATCCCTGGCCCAGGTTCATGGCCGACCTGGCCGGCCACATGTCTCAAGTGACGCGGCGGTTCGAACTGCTCCTGACGGAGACAACGGAAAAACCCAAGGTCGCCGCCGGCCGCGAGACCAGGCCCCCGGACTGGGCCCAGCGGCTGCTGGAGCGCCTCGAGGACGAAGACGAGGCCAGGGGTATCCTGACCCGGGCCGGCTTCAAGAGGCCGGAAGCGGCTTTGGCCGCCTGCCGCAACATAAAGGAAGAGAGATACCTGCCGGGCCGGCTGGCCAGGTACAGCGCCCATCTGGAGCGCCTGCTGCCGGCCATGCTGGCGGAAATGGCGGCCGGTCCGGACCCGGACCGGGGCCTGCTCCATCTGGAGCGCTTTCTGACCAGCATCGGCCCCAAGGCCGGCTTCCTGGTGCTCCTCGAGGAAAATCCTCACCTGATCAATCTTTTGTCCGTACTGTTCGGCCACAGTGACTACCTGGCCGACATTTTGATCAAGCATCCGGCCATTTTGGACAGCCTGATAGATCGTCGCAGCGCCGCTCCGTTCAAGGACAAGCCTGTTCTGGCCGAAGAACTCGAACTCATGCTGGGCCAGGAAGAAGACCCCGAAACCTGTCTGACCATTATTCGGCGCTTCAAGAACGATGAAACCCTGCGGGTGGGACTTTACGATCTTTTGGACCGGCTTTCCTGGCCCGAAATCCAGAACCAACTTACCGATCTGGCCGAAGTGGTGATGGGCCGGACGATGCGCCTGGCTTACCGGACGCTGTTCCGCCGGGACGGAGAACCGGAGGGCTTGGCGGTAATGGGCCTGGGCCGGCTGGGCGGCCGTGAACTGTCCTACGGTTCGGATCTGGACCTGATCTTCATCCTCGATGACCGGGTCGGAACCGGCCTCGACCTGGAGCAGGCGGTCCGGTTGGCCCAGAGATTCATCAGCTATCTGTCGTTACCTTTGGAGGCCGGTCCGGGGTATGAGATCGACTCTAGGCTGAGGCCTTCGGGGATGTGGGGCCCCCTGGTGGTGACCCTCGATTCCTTTGCCGCGTACCACCGTACTTCGCAGCTCTGGGAGAAACAGGCTTTATTGAAAATCCGTCAGGTTCTGGGACCGCCGGCCTTGGGGGCCAGCGTCGGAAAACTGACCGATCGGACGGTCTATGGCGGGGAAATACCGGCGGACGCGGCCGAACAGATACACGGCTTGCGGCTGCGCATGACCAAGGAAAGAGCCAAGGTCAAACCGGGCTGGTTGAGTCTGAAGTTTTCGCCCGGAGGCCTGGTGGACGCCGAGTTTTTGACCCAGTATCTGCAACTGGTTCACGGCCGACGCCATCGGGGCGGTATAAGAGCCGCCAACACCCGGGCGGCCTTAACCGCCCTGGTCCGACGCGGCCTGGGTCCGGCCGGTCTAACCGAAGCGGCCGGGGCCCATGACTTGATCAGCCGCCTGGCCAGCAGACTAGGGCTCATTTACGGCCGTCACGGCGACCGGGCCG
The DNA here is from genome assembly GCA_040755515.1 of Thermodesulfobacteriota bacterium. Taxonomy (GTDB): domain Bacteria; phylum Desulfobacterota; class Desulfarculia; order Adiutricales; family JAGVGV01; genus JBFMAW01. The sequence continues at coordinate 7,562 of JBFMAW010000053.1, forward strand.
CCTACACTCCCGAGGAGATAGCCGCGGCTGGAGGAGCGGCCCCAGGCGCCGATCCCTACTCCACGCTGGTGGCGGCCATGAGCGCCATCAAGGCGGCTTATAACGAAGTATTCGGCGGGGAGGAAGACCGTGCCGGTTGAAGACCTCTCCTTGCCCGACCAGCGCCCGCTGGATGACAAGACACTGTTCAGGATCAGCCCTTTCCTGTCCGACTTGGTGGGTAAAGGCACTTGGAAGGACCTGCCCCAGCCGCCGGCGGACGGATGGCCGGACGCATCAGACCAGAGCTTTGATCTTTCCGCGCGCCGATTCAGACGGGAACCGCGCCAGAGGTTGGCTGACCCGGAAGCGGCTCTGATCCAGCTCCGGCGGCTCAGGGTCCGGACGCTTCTGCAAATAGCCGGGGACGATTTGGCCGGCCGGATCAAGCCTTATCAGATTAGAGCCCGTCTCAGAAGCCTGGCGGAAACAATGGTGCAGGGCGCCTGGTGGGTGGCCGAAACCTGCCTGCGGGAAAGGTATGTTCACCCGCTCGTTCTCGAAAGGCGGAACATAAATCCGCCCATGGCCATATTTTCCTTGAGCCGCCTGGGCGCGGGCGAACCCTGGTACACCACCGGACCGGCGCCGATCTTCGTCCATTCGCGGGCGGCCGAATTCGCCCCGGCCTTGACCGAAAAGGACTTCGCCCAGGCCCGCCGTTCCGGCAAGGAATGGCCGCCGGCCCGGGAATACTTCCACCGCCTGGCCCGGCGGACTCTATCTTACCTGTCCGTGCCCGACCCGGCCGGCAAAGGCTTCGAACCCATGGCCGAAGATGCTTCGCCCGAGGATTCCACGCCGCTCCTGCCGGGCTCGCTGGTGGTTCTCTTTTCGGCCTTCGAAGAACATTTCCTGGGCCGCCGGCCGGTCAAGGAGAAATTGTCCTTGATCAGGTTGAGGTTCCTGGTGGGCCAGGAAAAGCTGGGTCGGGCCGTGGAATCGGCCGCCCGGGAAGCGTTGCGGCGCACGGCCCAAGAACTGGGACGACGCGTCCGGGCCGGTTTGAAGGCCTGGTATCATGACCGGGCCAGGGCCGAGAACCTGCCGCTGTCACCGGGCAGTCTCCTGGACCTGGAACGAACCATAAGACTGGCCCAGTTCACTTACGGGGCCGACGACGCCGACTTCCTGGACCCTTCGCCGCTAAGGGCCTTGGACCGCCTGACCGAGGCCGGGGTCATCGGCGCGGAAGGCCGTCTGGTCCTGAATCGGTCGTACAGTTACCAATGGTTCCTGGTCAACCGCCTCTCCCTGTTCGGCCTCAGGTCGGCCTCGGTATGGGAGGAGTTGCGCCAAGGCCGCCTGGATGGCCGGATCGGCCTGCCCGGCGCGGCCGAGCGGTCCTCGAGGTTGATGAAGGAAGCGCGCGAGGCCTTGGCGGAGCTCGGCCGCAAGGTCAAGGCCGCGGACTCGGTTTGACTGGTGGTCACGGTCGTTCCATGGTCTCCGGCGATGAGATATTCGAAACGTAAAGAAACGGATAGCGAAGGCTGGCGGGCTCCCCGCCGGGCGAGACTATCCGGGGCCGACCCTAGGGAGGCATCGAGGAAAAAATGAGTTTCGGACTACCGCCCCGCCGGGGTTTATACGACCCGGCCAACGAACACGACGCCTGTGGCGTGGGCTTTGTGGCCGACATCGGCGGCCGAAAGAGTCACCAGGTCATCGAGCAGGCCATGCAAGTGCTGGTCAACCTGACCCACCGCGGCGCTGTGGGCAGCGATCCGGAAACGGGCGACGGCGCCGGTCTGCTCTTCCAGTTGCCGGACGAATTCTTCCGCGGCGGCGCGGCCGGATTGGATTTCCCGCTGCCGCCGCCCGGCCGCTACGCCGTGGGCATGGCCTTTCTGCCCACCAGCCGCTTCGCCGGCCGGGAATGCATGCGGATCATCGAGGACGAGGCCGGCGCCAGGGATTGCCGGTGCCTGGGCTGGCGGGACGTGCCCATCGATCGCCGGGCCGTGGGAATAACCGCCCGGTCCAACTGTCCCGACATCAAGCAGTTCTTCCTGGAAGGCCCGGCGGAAACCGCCGCGGCCTTTGAACGCCGGCTTTATGTCATCCGCCGCCGCGTCGAAAAGCACGTGGCCGGGCCGCCCAGCCTGGGCCAGAACCAGTTTCACCTGCCCAGCCTTTCGGCCCGGACCATAGTCTACAAAGGCATGATGGTGGCGCCCCAACTGCCCAGGTTTTACCCGGACCTGACCAGCGCGGCCATGAAGAGCGCCCTGGTGGTGCTGCACCAGCGTTACAGCACCAACACCTTTCCCACCTGGGCTTTAGCCCAGCCCTTCAGGTTCGTGGGCCACAACGGCGAGATCAACACCCTGCTGGGCAACATCAATAACATGCGCGCCCGGTACACCACCCTCCATTCCGATCTTTTCGGCGAAGACATCAAGGAACTGCTGCCGGTGATCATCGAGGGCGGATCGGACTCGGCCTGCTTCGACAACATGCTCGAACTGCTGGTCCTGGGCGGACGATCCCTGGCCCACGCCCTGATGATGATGGTGCCCGAAGCCTGGGGCCAGAAATATTACATGGGCAATGACCGCCGGGCCTTCTACGAGTATCACGCCATGTTCATGGAGCCCTGGGACGGGCCGGCGGCCCTGGTCGGCACCGATGGTCGCCAGGTGGGAGCCACCCTCGATCGCAACGGACTGCGGCCGGCCCGTTACGTGGTGACCAAGGACGGACTGATCGTCCTGGCCTCGGAAGTCGGGGTTCTCGATATTCCGCCCGGGAACGTGGCGGCCAAAGGCCGGCTGTCCCCCGGCCGGATGATTCTGGTGGATACCGGCCTGGGACGGCTTCTGCACGACGAGGAGATCAAGGCTTACGTCTGCCGCCGGCGGCCCTACCGGCGCTGGGTCGAGGCCAACCGCATCTCCCTCAGAGGTCTCTTCGACGGAACCGGCGGCGTGCACGTGGATCGGGCCAGGCTGCTGGAGAGGCAGCGGCTCTTCGGTTACTCCCGCGAAGACCTGGAGGTCATCCTGACGCCCATGGTTCTGGAAAGCAAGGAACCCGTGGGCTCGATGGGCGACGACACTCCGCTGGCCGTGTTATCCGACGATCCCCGGCTGCTGTTCAACTATTTCAAACAGCTTTTCGCCCAAGTGACCAACCCGCCCATCGATCCCATCCGGGAGGAGTTGGTCATGTCCCTGACCACTTACCTGGGCCCCCAGGGCAACCTGCTGGCCGAAAAGCCCGATTACGCCCGGATGGTCAAGCTGGCCACGCCCATACTGACCAACGACGACCTGGCCCACATCCGGGCCGCCGGCCAGGAATTCCGGCACGCGGCGCTGGAGACTCTTTTCGAGTCAGACGGCGGTCCGGAGGCCCTGCCCCGCACCCTGGAGCGCCTGTGTCGGGAGGCGGAGGAGGCCGTACGGGACGGTTGCTCGATAATCATTCTCTCCGACCGGAGCGTATCGGTCTCCAAGGCGCCCGTGCCCAGTCTTCTGGCCACGGCCGCGGTCAACCGCCATCTGGTCCGCCAGGGACTGCGCACCAGCGTCTCCGTCCTGGTGGAATCCGGCGAACCGCGGGAGGTGATGCACTTCGCCTTGATACTGGGTTACGGCGCCACGGCGGTCAATCCCTACCTGGCCTTCGAGACCATAGCCGACCTGCTGGAGGACGGGCGGTTGCCCGGCGTGACCACCATCCAGGACGCGGTTCAGAACTACATCCACGCCCTGGCCAAGGGACTATTGAAAATCTTCTCCAAGATGGGCATCAGCACCCTGCGGAGTTACCGGGGCTCCCAGATTTTCGAGGCCCTGGGCCTGTCCCAGGAGTTCGTCGAACAATACTTCACCCATACCGCTTCGCGCATCGGCGGCCTGGACGTCCTGGACGTGGCCAGAGAGACCCTGGCCCGCCATCGGACCGCGTACAGCGGCCGGAGGATAGGACCTCCCCTATTGTCGAGCGGTGGGGATTACGCCTTGCGGCGGAACGGCCGCCGCCATCTCTGGACGCCGGAAGCCATACATTTCCTGCAGCAGGCCGTCCGGAACCGGGACCCCGAACTCTACCGCCGCTTTTCCGCCTCGATCAACGACCAGCGGGACCGGCCGGTGACCTTGCGCAGCCTCTTCAGCTTCAAGCCCGGCCCCCCGATCCCTCTCGAGGCAGTGGAACCGGCCGCTGAAATCGTCAAGAGGTTCGTCACCGGCGCCATGAGCTTCGGCTCGATAAGCCGGGAGGCCCACGAAACCATTGCCGCGGCCATGAACAACCTGGGCGGACGGTCCAACAGCGGCGAAGGCGGCGAGGACCGGGAGCGGTACCGGCGCCGTCCGGACGGCGCGTTTCTGTGCAGCCAGACCAAGCAGGTGGCTTCGGGCCGCTTTGGCGTAACCGCCGAGTACCTGGTCAACGCCACCGAGCTTCAGATCAAGATCTGCCAGGGCGCCAAGCCTGGCGAAGGCGGCCAGTTGCCCGGACACAAGGTTAACGTCGAAATCGCCCGGGTGCGCCACTCGACGCCCGGGGTGAGCCTGATCTCGCCGCCGCCCCACCACGATATCTATTCCATCGAGGACCTGAAGCAACTCATCTTCGATTTGAAGAACGTCAACCCCCGGGCCAGGATCAACGTCAAGCTGGTCAGCGAAGTGGGCGTGGGCACCATCGCCGCTGGAGTGGCCAAGGGCCACGCCGACGCGGTGTTGATCTCCGGCGGCGACGGCGGCACCGGCGCCAGTCCGCTGTCCAGCATCAAGCACGCCGGCGTACCCTGGGAACTGGGCCTGGCCGAAACACATCAGGTCCTGGTGAACAACGATCTGAGAGATCGGATCGTGGTGCAGACCGACGGCCAGATGCGCACCGGCCGGGACGTGGCCGTGGCCGCCCTTTTGGGCGCCGAGGAGTTCGGCTTCGCCACCGCCCCCCTGGTGGTCCTCGGCTGCGTGATGATGCGCAAGTGCCATAAGAACACCTGCCCGGTGGGCGTGGCCACCCAGGACCCGCGTTTGAGGGCCCGCTTCGCCGGCCGGCCCGAGTATTTAATCAATTACTTTTACTTTGTGGCCGAAGAACTGCGGGAGTTAATGGCCGCCCTGGGTTTCCGCGCGCTCGACGAAATGATCGGACGCTCGGACCGCCTCGAGAAACGGCAAGACATCGGGCACTGGAAGGCCCGGAAGCTGGACTTCGGGGCCGTCTTCCATCGGCCCGAAGCGCCGGAGTCAGTGGCCCGGCACTGTCTCCAAGCCCAGAATCACGGCCTGGAAGACGTCCTGGACCGCCAACTGATCCGGGAAGCGGAACCGGCCCTGGAAAGGAAGCAGCCGATCAGGATCGAACTGCCCATCCGCAACGTCAACAGGACCACGGGCGCCATGCTCAGCGGCGAAATCGCGCGGCGTTACGGCCAGGACGGCCTGCCGGACGACTCCATCACCGTTCACTTCCGCGGTTCGGCCGGCCAGAGCTTCGGCGCTTTCGGCCTGAAAGGTCTGACCCTGATCTTGGAAGGCGACAGCAACGACTATATCGGCAAGGGCTTGTCCGGCGCCAAGATCATCGTCAAACCCCCGGAGGGCGCCACCTTCGATCCGGCCGCCAACGTCATCGTCGGCAACGTGGCCCTGTACGGCGCCACCAGCGGCGAGGCCTACTTCTGCGGCCTGGCCGGCGAGCGTTTCGCCATCCGCAACAGCGGGGCCGTTTCCGTGGTCGAGGGCGTGGGCGACCACGGCTGCGAATACATGACCGGCGGACTGGTGGTGGTCCTAGGCCGGACCGGCGTGAACTTCGCCGCCGGCATGTCCGGCGGCATCGCCTACGTTTTCGATCCGGACCAGGATTTCGATCTGCGCTGCAACCTGGATATGGTGGACATCGAGCCGGTGGCCCAGTCCGAGGACGTGGCCGAACTGAAAAGAATGCTCCAGCGCCACATGCTTTACACCGGCAGCCCAAGGGCCAGGGCCCTGCTGGACGATTGGGAACATACCCTCTCGCTCTTCGTCAAGGTGATGCCGATGGAATACCGCCGCGCTCTCGGCCAGATGGCCAAGGAAGACTTGGCCTCCCGCCGCACCGAGGCCGAGCAGGTGCAGCAGGCGTAATAACCGCGGCGGATCAACCCCGGCCGCGGCGTGTTCCGCGGCCGGGCCGATATCGGGACTCGGCCGGGGAACAGACTCATGGGAAAACCCGACGCTTTCTTGGAGATCAAGCGCCAGAACTGTTACTATCAACCCGTGTCCCAGCGTCTCGGGCACTTCCGGGAGTTTCGCCTGGAGATGTCCGAGGAGGAACTCCGGCGCCAGGCGGCCCGCTGCATGGACTGCGGCGTGCCTTTCTGCCACGCCTACGGCTGCCCCTTGGGCAACGTCATCCCGGAATGGAACGACCTGATGTACCGCGGCCGCTGGCGGGAGGCCTGCGATCTTCTGCACCTGACCAACAACTTTCCGGAGATAACCGGCCGGGTCTGCCCGGCCCTTTGCGAAGCCTCCTGCACCCTGGGCCTCAACGACCAGCCGGTGACGGTGCGGCAGAACGAACTGGCCATAGTCGAGCGGGGCTGGATCGAGGGGTGGATCAGGCCGGAACCGCCGGAACACGAGACCGGCCGCCGAGTGGCGGTGATCGGGTCCGGACCGGCCGGACTGGCCGCGGCCCAGCAGATCAGAAGGGCCGGCCACCGGGTCACCTTGTTCGAAAAATCCGACCGCCTGGGCGGCATCCTGCGCTACGGCATCCCGGATTTCAAACTCGAAAAGCGCATTCTGGACCGAAGGCTGGCCCAGATGAAGGCCGAAGGCGTCTTTTTTGAAACCGACGTCACCGCCGGCCGGGACATATCCACCGCCTATCTCTTGAAACGCTATGAAGCGGTCTGCCTCTGCCTGGGCGCGGGCGTGGCCCGGGACCTGCCCGTGCCCGGCCGCGAACTAGCGGGGGTTTACCAGGCCCTGGATTATCTCCAACAGCAGAACCGCCGGGTGGCCGGGTTGCCCCTCGAGCCGCCGGAAATAAACGCCGCCGGACTTCGAGTGGTCATCATCGGCGGCGGCGACACCGGCGCGGACTGCCTGGGCACGGCCCTGCGTCAGGGCGCCTTGAGCGTCCATCAATTGGAAATCCTGCCCCGGCCGCCGTTGACCAGGGACCAGTCCATGCCCTGGCCCTTATGGCCCAATATCCTGCGCGGCGGCCCGGCCCACGAGGAAGGCGGGGAACGCCGCTGGTGCGTGGCCACGACTGAATTCAGCGGCGAAGGCGGCCGCGTCCGGCGGCTCCACGGCAACGAGGTTCAGTGGCGTCGGGACGACCAGGGCCGGATGAGCCCGATCGAGATGCCGGGCACCGATTTCACCATGGACGTGGACCTGGTGTTTCTGGCCATGGGCTTTGTCCAGCCCGAACACGACGGTCTGCTGGACGACCTGGGAGTGGATTACGATCCGCGCGGCAACGTAAAGGTGGAACCGGACATGATGACTTCACGGCCCAAGGTCTTTGCCGCCGGCGACGTCGCCACCGGCGCCTGGCTGGTGGCCCGGGCCATAGCCGCCGGCCGCCGCCTGGCCCGCCAGGTGGACATTTATTTAACGGGCGATTCCACCCTGCCGGACGCACCCTGGTCGGAAAGATGATGAGGTTGATTAGGCGCCGGCGGCAATCACTCCTCACTGTCACCCTTCGGCCAGCCGACGACTCGTTCAAGGCTGGCGATCAAGCCGCCCAGGCGCTCGATCAACTCAGGCAGATTTTCCGTGACGGCGCTATATACCCTCTCGATATCTACAGCGCCATTGTCGTGCGCCAAGACATGGCGCATACCGACGATAAGTGACCACGGTATATCAGGCACCCGTCGGCGCGTCTCCTCGGACACCTGCCGCGCCGCCTCGCCTATTACCTCGACACGGCGAATGACCGCCGCTTGCACGAGATCATCCGATAAAAATTCAGCCAGCGAGCGCGAGCCTAGGAATTGGCGCGAGCGCTCGGCGTGAATACGCATGTCCTCGCACTTCACCAGATCGCGTTCGCGAGAATCAATCCGGTTCATAAAGCTGTTCCGTCCCGCGGAGGGCATAATGCCGGAAGTACTTATTGGGCGAGCGCTCCACCGAGGCCCGGGTCAAAAGGTCCACCGGCCGGCCGATCAGCACCTCCAGTTCCTGCTTGAGCGCCACCAATTCCAGGCCAATCCGGGCGCCCGACTCGAAGGTCACGAGAAGATCGAGATCGCTCGTCGGGCCCGCCTCACTCCCATTTCCTTGGGGTCTCTGGTTGGCCTTCGAGCTTCGAAAGGTTCGTGGTTTTTCAATCTCGGTCCCTGTATCCAATTTTTTCCGACCATTCCCCATCCGAACCGAAGGGGAAAAGCCTTTGTGGTCCAAGCTTGATGATATAGCTTTTTATTTCTGTTTAACACGTTTTACCGGGTCAGGTCTATGCGGAGATCTCCTGATCCGTTTCCTCAAGATCATCTTCCTCTTAGCCGGGGCCTTCCTCCCCTGAGATCGGGCAGGCAAAGTTCACCTTACAAGCATCTTACCCTGGCTGCGTGCGGCGTTGATGACGTTTCAAAAGGCCGCTTCTCCTGTATCAAGTCTCACCAGGCCGCCGGCCGAGCAAGGACTTTCCAGGCAATGATCCAACGGTGAAAAAGACCTGCCGTGGCCCGGCGCCTCGGCCGTATCGGCCGTCTCTTCCGGGCGTGAACTCGTTCGAAGAGTCGGGCCGGCGGGGGCTAGCTCCCGATGTACTTGGCCACCAGGCTTCTCGCCTCGGCGGGGTCGGTCGTGCCCATGACCAGCACCCGGCCGTCGGGGAAGACCACCAGGCGGTGTAGGTCGAGACTGAACTCGAGAACGAGCCCGTTGACCATCACGGGGCCGAGGGGCTTCAATCTCTCCAATAGCCGGGCGAAATCCGGGGCGATCGGCCGTTCGGGCGTCACTTGCACCGCGTTCCGGCCGCAGAACACCGTCGCGGACGACCCCCTCTCGGAATTGAGGAACTCGAAGCGTCGCCGTCCACAGCAGACGCAATCCTCGCTCCGCTTCACTCCGATCGAGGTGACGGAACCGCGCCAGATGTCCAGGGCGTGAAGTCTGGACTCGGCGGTATGGTCGCCAAGGAGGATTTTGAAGGCCTCGGTCACCTGCAGCGCCGCCACCCAGGTCACGGCGGTGTTAAGCACCCCTTGCGTCTCGCAAGTCGGAAGTTGGCCGGCCTCGGGTGGTTCGGCGATGAGGCACCTCAAGCATGGCCCCTGGCCCGGGCGGACCGCCATGACCATTCCGTCGGTGCCCAGAACGCCGCCGTACACCCACGGCTTACTCTCCTGGATCGCCGCGTCATTGAGCAAGTACCGGGTTTCGAAGTTGTCCGTGCCGTCGAGCACGATATCCGCTCGAAGTATGAGGTCCACGATATTGGCCGCGGTGACGTCGGCCACGACGGCCTCCACCAGGATTTCCGAGTTCACCTCTTGCAGGCGGCGCGCCGCCGCCGCCGCTTTCGGCAGCCGTTCCCGGACATCCTGCTCGTCGAAGAGGAGCTGGCGCTGGAGGTTGTGAAGTTCGAGCACGTCCCGATCCACCAGGATCAGCTTGCCGACACCGGCCCGGGCCAGCAGTTCGGCCTGCGCGCTGCCGAGGGCCCCGCAGCCGACCAGGAGCACCGTGCTCTCCGCCAGCCGTTGTTGACCCTGGGAGCCGATCACTCCCAGCACGACCTGCCTCGAGTAGCGGGCGCCGGTCGGGGTCAAGCCCCGGGCCAAGTTATCATTCACCGGCATGGAGCCACCCTCTCCCCGGAACACGCCGTCCGTCAGGGAATGCCGCCCTCCATCCCGAAATAAGGGCCGGGACGGCATATGGGCCTATTGCCCCGCCGCTCCCGGCCGCGAGGAGGCGCCGGGGTTCCCCGGCTTCGCCCTCGGGAGGCCCGGGTGTCATCGCCGGCCTTCACGCATGGCCGCGACGGCCTGGCCGATCAGAGCGACGGCCCGAACGACTTCCTCGGGCGTGTTCCCCCGGCCGAAAGAGACTCGAATAGACGAGAGGGCCTCCTCAGGGGAACGGCGCATCGCCAGCAAGACCGAGGAGGGTTCATGGTCCGCCGAGCGGCAGGCCGCCCCGGTCGAGACCGCCACGCCGAGCAGGTCGAGGTTGATGGTCAACATTTCACCCTCGAGCCCTTCGAAGCTGATATTGGAGGTGTTGGGGAGTCTGGGAGCCCCGCGGCCGTTGATAGTGACGCCGCGGACCTGTTCAAGGATGGCCGTCTCGAAGGAGGACCTCAGCCCGGCCAGCCGGGCCGCGTCCTCGACGAGTCGCGCCGCGGCAATCTCGCAGGCCTTGCCGAAGCCGGCGATGGCCGCCACGTTCTCGGTCCCCGGTCGCAGACCGCGCTCCTGATGACCCCCGAAAACCAGCGGGGATAACCTTATCCCCTTGCGGACGAAGAGGGCGCCCACACCCTTCGGCCCATACAATTTGTGTCCCGAGAAGGACAGCAGATCCACCCCGAGCGCCTTGACGTCCACCGGCAGCTTACCGACGGCCTGGACGGCGTCGGTGTGCAGGAGGATGCGCCGTTCCCGCGTCTCCGCCGACAACTCGGTCACCGGTTGGACGGTCCCGACATCGTTGTTGGCGAGCATGATCGAGACGACCACGGTCTTGTTTCGCACCGCCGCGACGGCCCGCTCCGGGTCCAGAAGGCCCTCGCGATCAACCCCCAGGTAGGTGACCGAGCTTCCAGTCTGTTCGAGGCGCCGGCAGGGGTTCAAAACCGACTGGTGCTCGATCGCGGTGGTGAGGACATGGGGATGATCGCGTTTGGCCGCGGTCACGGCCCCGAAAAGGGCGAGGTTGTTCGCTTCGGTTCCGCCGCCGGTGAAGACGATCTCCTCGGGTTGGGCGCTGATGAGGCGGGCCACCCTCGCCCGGGCCTTTTCCACGACGCGCCTGGCCTCCTGCCCGGCCGCATGGAGGCTCGACGGGTTTCCAAAGACCCCCTCGAGACAGGCGGTCATCTCCGCCCGCACCTCCGGGTCGAGGGGAGTGGTGGCGTTGTGATCCAGATAGATGGCGGTCATGACGCGGTCTCCGCCCCCCTTCTTGATGCCGTCACGGAATAGCCTCGAGGGTCGATAATCGCCGGCCGGGTTCTCTGGCTTTTACTCATTCAGCCCCCTCCTTGTGATTTGACCAGGGCCTGGGCGATATCCGCCTTGATGTCCTCCACGTCCTCCAAACCGATGGAAAGCCGGATATAATCCTCGGTCACCCCGGTCTCGTGCTGTTCCGCGGGACTGAGTTGCTGATGGGTGGTCGAAGCCGGATGTATCACCAGGCTCTTCGCGTCGCCGATGTTGGCCAAGTGCGACAGCAATTGGACCGAGTTGATGAATCGCTTCCCGGATTCCAGCCCGCCTTTGATGCCGAATCCGACCAGGCCGCCAAAGCCTTTCTTCAGATATTTCGAGGCCACCTGATGGTTGGGATCGTCTTCCAGGCCAGGATAGGTCACCCAGTTGACCAAGGGGTGATTCTTGAGCCACCGCGCGATCTCGAGGGCGTTGGCCGAGTGTCGCTGTTGCCTCAGCGGCAGGGTCTCCAACCCCAGCAGGAACTGGTGGGCGTTGAACGGACTGAGCGCCGCCCCGAGGTCGCGCAGCAGGGTGACCCGGACCTTGATGATGAAGGCCACGTTGCCTAGCCCCGCCACGTTGCTCAGGGCCTCCCAGTACACCAGGCCATGGTAGCTGGGGTCGGGCTCCGTGAACTCAGGAAATTTCCCGTTGTCCCAATTGAACCGGCCCGAATCCACGATCACCCCGCCGATCGAGGTGCCGTGGCCACCGATATACTTGGTGGCGGAGTTGGCCAGGATGTCGGCCCCGTAGTCAATGGGGCGCACCAGACCCACTCCGACCGTGTTGTCCACGACCAGCGGAAGGCCGCTGCCGCGGGCGATTTCGGCCAGGGCCTCGAAGTCCGGCACATCCAGCTTGGGGTTGCCGATCGTCTCCGCGTACAGGGCCCTCGTCTTCGGGGTGATGGCCCGCTGGAAGGCCTCGGGGCGGCGCGAGTCCACGAATGTCACCGTGCGGCCCAGCACCCGCGGAAAAGTGTAATGGAAGAGTTGGTACGTGCCGCCGTACAGATTGTTGGCGGCGACGATTTCGTCCCCCGGACGGGTGATCGCCAGAAGCGAATAGGTGATCGCCGCCTGGCCCGAGGCCACGCCGAGCGCGCCGGTTCCGCCTTCCAGGGCGGCCAGGCGCCGTTCGAACACGTCCGTGGTGGGGTTCATGATCCGGGTGTAGATGTTGCCGAATTCCTTGAGGGCAAACAGGTTGGCGGCGTGTTCCGTGCTCTTGAACACATAGGACGTGGTCTGGTAGATCGGCACGGCCCGGGCCCCGGTGGCCGGATCAGGCTGCTGACCCGCATGCAAGGCCAATGTGGACAATCCTCTTTCCGTCATTGTTTTTTCTCCTTATTATCAGCTTGGTTGGCCGTATTCCGCGACAATGTTGTCCCAGCCCGGAGACCGAGTCACCACCCCTGGCCGATCTCCTCGGAAAGAGCCGGGCTCATATCCTCGTGGATCATGACTCTTTAGTTTCTCCCTGATCAGATGTCATAGGTCATTGGCTCTTCCTGTTTGGCGAGCTGTCTGGCGGCGAGTTGCTCGAGGGTGAGCTTGGAGAGCACTCCTTCCATCGCCGTGGCGACCTCGCACCAGACGTCCCGGGCAGCGCACCGGCCTGCTCGGGGACAGGCCGAGGCGTCGGAGACGCATTCCACCGGAGCACTCCTGCCCTCGAGCACTGAAACTACATCGAGGGCGGTGATCGCGGAGGGTTTCTTGGTCAGCTCGTACCCGCCACTAGGGCCACGCCAAGTGCGAACAAGGCCGGCGGATTTGAGGCCTGTCACCAGGAGATGGATGTAATTGCTTGAGATTCCCTGATTTTTGGCGATGGCTTCAACTAGCATCGGGCCGTGTCCATAGTGGTTGGCCAGTTCCATCATCACCCGGAGTCCATAGCGACCCTTGGTTGACATTTTCATTTGGGGTGATCTCCTTTTCCAGCAATCTAATTGAAACGTAGCCTTATTAGTTAAGTAAGTCAAGCTAATTAGTTAACTAATCCGGATCATTAAGACTCGAATGAGGCCTGACCCGGAAAATTCACTGGCGCAATGGCAGGCCAGGGCCCCCGCACTTAAACAGTGCAAGCGGGTGAAGAGTCAGGTCAGGTGGCCCCGCTCCTCGACCTGACGCCGGTCAGCCGCTTCATTAAACCTTCCCATCAGAGTCTTTCTATGTTAGAGGGTCTCTCATGGATTACCGCGTCGGCCACATCAACCGGGTCTTCTTCGCCCGATTCGAGAAGGGCGAGGACTTGAGCGCCGGCCTGAATGACCTGGCCCGGCGGGAATGGATAGATCAGGCCCTCGTCCTGGTCCTGGGCTCCATGACTCAAGCCCGGCTGGTGGTCGGCCCGAAAGAAATGGTGGCTAGACCCGAACCCCTCTGGGCCGCCTTCACCGGTGGACGGGAAGTCCTGGGGGTCGGCACCCTGGTCCCCGGACCGGAAGGGCCTTCCATTCATTTGCACCTGGCCGCCGGCCGCGGCGGCGAGGACCCCTTGATCGGCTGCCTGAGGGAAGACGGCCAGGTCTACTTGGTGGCTGAAGCCGTGATCCTGGAACTCAAGGGTTTCATAGCCCAAAGGGAACTGGACCAGGTCTCGGGCATGAACCTGCTTCGGCTCCGGTGAATCTCGGCCAGGTTTCAAGCGCCTCCGATGCCTGATAATTCGCTACCCGCTCACCATCTCCCGGAATGGGTCTACCGGGCCCGCCGTATACTTCTTTGGTTGCTACTGCTGGGCAGCGTGGTCTCTCTGGCCCTTTTCCTGACGGAAAAAAACAGGGACCTGGATGACGATCTGGAATCGTCCGCGAGCCGGATCGGCGGCCCCGCCCTGGGACTCCTCGATCCCGGACCATTCCAGACCGAAGCCGACCGCTGGCCAAACCTGACGACCGTCATTGAAAGATTTTCCTCCGGCGACACGGCGGCCAAGGTCCTGGCAAGGCTGGGATTGAGCCGGGGCGAGGCCCACCAAGTCATTCAAGCCGCCCGGGCGGTCAAGGACCTGACCAAACTGCCCACCGGCGGCGAAATGATCCTGTTTCGGGAAAAAGCGACCGGCCTGCCGGCCAGGATCGAATATCGAGGACCCTCCGGCGAACGTCTGGCCCTGTTCCGAACTCCGGCCGGTTATGCCGCGGCCTTGTTCGACTATGAACCCCTCAGACAGCTTAACGCGGTGGAGGGAGTCATCAAATCCACCTTATGGGGCAGCGCGGTCAAGCTTTACCGCCTGGAGCCGAAACTGGTCATGACCCTGGCCGATATTTTCGCCTATGATATAGATTTTCTGACGGATATCCAGGAGGGCGATTCCTTTCGTCTGCTGTACGAAGAGCAGTATCTCCACGGCCGGCCAGCGGGACACGGCCGCATATTGGCCGCCGAGTTCATAAACAAGAACAAGAATTACGAAGCTTTCCATTACCAGGATCGGGCCGGCAACGATGGCTATTACGACGCCACGGGCCGCCATTTGAAAAAGATGTTCTTGAAGTCTCCCTTGCAGTACAGCCGGATCACCTCCTATTTTTCTTACGCCCGCCTGCATCCGATCACCAAGATCGTGCGGCCCCATGAGGGCGTGGATTACGCCGCGCCCCTGGGCACGCCCGTGGACGCCCTGGGAGACGGGGTCATCACCAAGCTCGGCTGGTACGGCGGTTACGGCAACTTCATCGAAATCAAACATAACAAGACCTATGGCACCACCTACGGCCATCTGTCCGGTTACGCCAAAGGCCTTAAAAAAGGCGACCGGGTCAAGCAAGGTCAACTCATAGGCTTTGTGGGGTCCACGGGCCTTTCCACCGGCCCGCACCTGGACTTCCGGGTCATGGAAAACGGCAAATTCATTGACCCTTTGTCCATGAAACTCCAGCCGGCCGCTCCGATAAGTCCGGGAGAAAAGACCAAGTTCCTCGTTCTGGCGGCCCAGCGCCAAGAGGAAATGTCCAATCTGCTGGCGCACAAGGATTGACCTATGGTTCAGGAAGGAATAGCCGGAGCCTTCTTTCCGGCAGCGGGAGCGATCCTATTGGCTGGTTAACCTTTTATCTTTTTGTCTCACAATGTTACATGGAAGATAAGACTTTAATCTTCTCCGTCACAAACTCCAGGTTCGGCCCGAGTTTTTGCTTGACATAGGCTTAGAGATGGCATTAATTCTATGCCTTGATATAAGTAGTGGCTAAGGGCAAAATTTTTTTGCCCGGCCGTGTGCGAAATTTCACTAATAACCTCGGTTCCACACCAATAACCGCAGCCACCAGCTCTGGTGCCGGAACTAGTGAATGGTCGGCCAACGAGATAATAGCGGCGCGAAGCCCTAAAGGAGGTAAGAGCCTTGGCCTTTGCAATGACAACGGTGAAATACACGGGAAAAATCAATGAGGTCCAGTTAGGCAAAACCAAACCCCTGACGGTGGGAGGCGAAACTTCTTATTCGTTCCTCACCTTTGAAGGTAAGATGCCCAACCCGCCCCGAATCGCCATGGAAGTCTGGGACATGGATCCCGGGGCCGACTGGCCTGAAGCGGTCAGGGCTCCCTTCGAGGGCGTACTTGACCGACCCGGGGCCTGGGCCAAGAAGTGCGTCGAGTACGGCGCGGATATGATCGTGGTCCAGCTCAAGAGCAGCGATCCCAACGGCCGGGACAAGGGCGCGGCCGAAGCCCTGGCCGCGGTAAAAGAAGTCCTGTCGGCCGTGGACGTGCCCGTGGCCGTTTACGGCGTGGGCAATGAAAAAAAGGATATCGAGACCTTGAGTGCCGTGGCCGAAGCCTTTCAGGGCCAGAACCTGATTCTGGGACCGGTCGAAGACAAGAACCACAAGCAGATCGGCGCCCAGGCCCTGGCCTACGGACACGTCATTGCCGCCAACACGCCCATTGACGTCAACTTGGCCAAGCAACTCAACATCCTGCTGGGAAACCTGGGCATAACCACCCAGAAGATTCTGATTGATCCCACCACCGGCGGCCTGGGTTACGGCATGGAATACTGCTATTCGGTCATGGAACGCATCCGCATGGCCGGCCTGGTCCAACAGGACGACAACCTCCAGCAGCCCATAATCAACAACATGGCCCATGAAGTCTGGAAGTGCAAGGAAGCCGGACAGTCTCTGGACGACGCGCCCACCCTGGGCTATCCGGACGACCGGGGCGTGCTGATGGAAGCAGTGGAGGCGGTGTCGCTCCTCCTGGCCGGCTCCGACGTCCTGATCATGCGGCATCCTGAGGCGGTCAAGCTGGTCAAGCAGTACGTCAATCTTCTGAGCGAAGGCGGCGAAGCCAAAGCGGCCGGTCTCAAGCAGGTTCAGGCCATACCCATGGACAGGCTGCCCAAGGTGGAGAAGAAAGCCGTCGAGCCGCCCAAGAAAGAGAAGAAGGCGGCCGCGACTCCGGCCAAGAAGGCCGAACCGAAGAAACCCGAGGCCAAGCCCGCGGTCGAGGCCAAGCCCGCGACGGCGCCCAAACCCGCGGTGGCGCCCAAGAAGGAAGCCGCTCCGGTCAAGGCCGAGCCGGCCAAGGTGGTGGCCATGGACGAAGCCA
>JBFMAW010000054.1:0-24279 GCA_040755515.1 Thermodesulfobacteriota bacterium
GGACCGGACGCACCCCGGCCGGACCCATGAGCTTGAGGCCGTCCTGGGCCAAGTCCGCCTTGCGGCCGGATTCCAGGCCTTCCAGTTCTGGAATGGGCTCCCTCGAGGCGAACAGATAGACTTCCTCCGGCCCCACGGTCTGATCCAGGAAATACACTTCCCGGGGATTGGGCAAGACCAGTCGCGAGCCGGCCCGAATAGGGTTTTTCCCGGTATGGTACCTGGCCTCGGGGAAGAGCCGGAAGACCGCCCCGCCGGCGTCCACCTGGAAAAGATAAAGGTGGCAGGGCTGGTCGGCCTCGAGCAGGAAATAGTATCCGTCGCCCGAACGCAGAGAGTCGCCGGGATTGACCTTTACCGGCGCTTCGCCCTTTCTTTCCCTGAACAGGCCCATAACCACCCGGATGGCCTGTTGGTCTTTTTTCACCGCGGCTAAAGGAAGACCGACCATCAGATCGCCGGTCTTGTCCGGAATCTGCCGGCCGTTGGTCGCTTTTTTGACCTTTTCCCGCACGTATTCGTAAGCCTCGGCCACGTCCACCACCTGGTCGCGGTTGAGGTCCGCCAGCGGGGCTTCCTCGTCGAGCCCCTTGAGCAGCAGATGGGTGAAGGCGCCGTGACCGCCGCCGTATTGACTGCCTTCCTCGGACGACTGGGAAGCGCCGCTGGCGGTCAGGGAAACCAGTCCGGGCCGGGATTGGGATAACCTGTTCAGGTAGTTGTGGAGGGATTTGAGCGCCTCCTCGTCATTCCGGCGTCCCATGAGCTTGACGCCGCCGGACCGGCAGGCGTCCACTATCATGACCACCCGGCGGGCCTTGACGCTCTTTTCCAGATAACGCCTGACCTCGTCCATGGGAAAGGCCGTGCCGGCCAGATCGGCCAGGTCGGCCTCGTGGGTCAGCAGGTACAGATCGTCCGGGTTGGACCGGGCCGATTCGCCGTGACCGCTGAAAAAAATCGTCACGTAGTCCGGCTCGGCGGCGGCCGCCAGGAAGGTGCCCAGGGCCGACCGCAGGGCCGAGGCGGTGGCCTGTTCGTTCAAGAGCAGGACTATGTTGGCGGCGGAATAAGCCCCGCCCTCGGGACTGCGCAGGAAGTCATAAAAGGCCTGGGCGTCCCGGTCCGCGTACATGAGGTTATAGGACTGGTTCCGGTACCGGGCCACGCCCACGACGACGGCGTACCGGCCCTGGCCCTCGCCCGGAGGCAAGACCGCCTGGCCGCGACTTGGTTCCACCCGGAAGCCTTTTTCGGCTCCCAGGGCTTGGGGCCAGGGACCCAGGAAAAAGACGGCCAGGAGCAAGGCGACGGCCACGGCCGGCCACGGGCGCGCTTCCATCTTCAGGCCTCCAGTCAGGTCCATGGCCGACTCACTGTAGGGCTAATTCGACCCGGCGGTTTTGGGCCCGGCCGGCCGAAGTGTCGTTGGGCGCCACCGGCCGGCTCATACCGAGTCCCTGGGTGGTCAGGCGGCTTCGATCCAGGCCGTGGCGTTCGACCAGGTGCCGGCGCACGCTTTCGGCCCGTCGCTGGGAAAGATTCAGGTTGTAGTCAGGAGCGCCCACGTTGTCGGTGTGGCCTTCCAACAGCACCTGGTCCGAACAAACGGAAAACACTTCCTTCAGGGCCTGGCCGATCTCCTTAAGCTGACCCAGGGATTCGGACCTAATCCGGTCCGAATCGAAATCGAAGGTAATGTTCTGGAAGGCGATCCTCGGCCTGGTCCCGGCCGGACCCATGAGCTTCAAGCTGTCCAGGCGGCCGGAGATGTATTCGGCGGACAGGATGCCGCCGCTGGCCTGGAGCGCGGCTTCGGCCTGGCCCAGGTTCCGGAGGGCCGCTTCGTCCCGGGGCTGGAGCCGCAACCCCTCGATGTAAGCGTCGCAGGCCTTTTTATATTCCTTCTTCTTGAAATAGACGTCGCCCAGGCCGAAATGGGCGATGGTCAGGTCAGGCTTGAGGGCCAAGGCCTTCTGGTAATGGGTTACGGCGTCATCGAGACGGCCCAAGTGCTCTTCCGCGTCGGCCAGGTTGTTCCAGGCTTCGGCCAGGTCCGGGCAGAGCTTAACCGCTTTCTCGAACAAGGCCAGCCGGGCCGCGTAGTCCGTTTCCCCGGCGGCCTGGCGGAATAAGGCCCAGGCCTGGGGGCAGTCCTGGGACCGGACGGAAGTAGGAAAGATCAGGGATAGAAAAACCAGTGACAGGAGAACGCTGAAATTCGGCCCAGGCAATTTAGCCCCCTCCCAAGATGGATTTCTTAAATCACTTAGACGGACACGAGGTCGAAATCGCTTGGCCTGGGGTGAAATTTTTTTCGTTCGGGCCGATAATCCTTCGCGCCGAACGGACTCTGCCCTCACCCGTCCGAGAACCCCCGCGCGCGATTAACTTGTCCCCACTATCCGCGAATAAAGAATAAGGTCTCTATATCATAAAATATCAGCCGGTTGAAAAGATTTTTCCGGCCTGGAGGCGATCGTTCGGTAATTGGGGGGAGTGAATGTCCATTATGCGCCTTGCCTTCGGGCGGACAATGATATAGGGTAACAAGGCGATTTTTAAAGCGATTGCTTCGCGGCGCTTCTAAGAAACAATCCCACCGGGTAGGGGCACGGCGCGCCGTGCCCCTACGTCGCTGTTTCTTCCGCTTAAAACCCGCCGCCCCGCGGAGGGTAAAACACTCGCAATGACCGTTCCAGCTTGGGCGTTCCAAGAAACTGAGCGATTACGGTCCGGGCCAAAAATATGGGTTAAAAAAGCGGCCAAAAAAATTTTCGCTCCTCGGGCGCTCGTGTCCGTCTAATCAAAATAGAGACAAACCAGAAGGGAGGTTGGACCCATGAAAAGAATAATGACGAGCATCGTGACCTTGGTGTTCCTGGCGGCCCTGACCGGTCAGGCCCTGGCCGGCGGCCCGAGGGCTTCTCAACCCAGACCGGCGCCGGCCAGACCAAGCCGTCCGGCGGCCGTCAGCCAGCCTCGGCCGGTCCATCATACTCCCCCGGCTCCAGCCCGCCCGGCGCCATCGAGACCAACGGAAGTCAGTCGGCCGGCTCCCCCTGCCCCATCCAGGCCGGCGGAAGTCAGCCGCCCGGCCCCGCCCGCACCGGCCCAGAGGACCACGGTGGTCAGCCCGGCGCCATCGAGACCAACGGAAGTCAGTCGGCCGGCTCCCCCTGCCCCATCCAGGCCGGCGGCCGTCAGCCAGCCTCGGCCGGTCCATCATACTCCCCCGGCTCCAGCCCGCCCGGCGCCATCGAGACCAACGGAAGTCAGTCGGCCGGCCCCGCCCGCGCCGGTTCAGGATAATACCAGGCCGTCTTCCAGTATCCGGCCGCCCGTCTTCACGCTGCCCCTGCCGGCGGCCAATTCATCTAACCGCACCGTTTCCGCGCCCGCGGCCGCGCCTCGCCCTGTTTTCTCTCCACCCGCGGCTTCGAATTCCAACAGCCAGGCGACCGATAACCGGCCGTCCTTCAATCCATCCCAATGGACCGCGCCGGTCCGGCCGTCTTCGCCCAGCGAAACCGTATCCCGGCCCGTGGCCCACCAGGCCCCGGCCAACCAGACGCCGGCCGGCTCCAGGTCTCAAGGATATCAGATCAGCTTCGATCCCCGGACCATGAACCTGACCGCGCCGGCCCGGTCGTCTTCCACCAGGGAAACCACCACCAATTATCCCGGGTCTCCCCAACCCACGCCGGCCAACCCGCCCCGCCGTAATATAATGGAGGGGATGAGTTCCGCGGACGTGCAGCGGATGCGGGATTTCGCCCGGGTCTATAACGCGGCTCAATGGAGCGGCGGTCCGGGCGCCGTGCTCAACCTGATGCCGGCCGCGGCCGCTTCCCGGGACCTGGTTCAAGGCAGTCAAGGACAGGCCGTGCCTTTGAACTCGGTGCCTCTGGGCAACATCATGCACGCCGCTCCGACGGCCAAGTAATAACCAGACCAGCCTCGATCGGACGGGCGGCCCCGGGTGAATTCCCGCGACCGTCCGTCCTTTTTCATCATGAATACTTACGAAATCAGGCGGTTATTTTTTGACAGCGGCCTAGGGCCGATGGTAATATTCCAGGCAACGTTCAGTGTAAACACCGGAAGTCAAGGGACGGGGAAAGCTCCTTAGACCGGGGCGGCGATCGAAGCGCGTCAATATACCCTGACTTCCGGTGAACCAAAGTCTTGTCAGATCGCGGGAGAGACCGGCCGGCTCGAGTTTGGGCGAGCCCATGACCGGCCCGCCTTTTATTGATCAACCTCCTTGGGGCCATATGGATTTACGAGCCGTCATAGCCTCAAAGGAAACCTTGAAGAGAATCGAGGCCGTCTGCCGGCGCCGGTGCCGTGAGGCCAACGAGGCCGACGAATGCTACGTCTATGTCCTGGACGGCCTTGAGGCCAACGACTACGCCCGCCCGCGGGCGTTCCAGGGCCGAAGCAGCCTGGAGACTTTCCTTTACGCCCTGATCAATTCCCTGGTCTCGGATTTCCTGCGATACAAGTACGGGCGCAGGCATATTCCCAAAGTAGTCTCTGACCTGGGGGCCTGGGCCGAGGCGGTCTATCGTTTCATCTGCTGGCAGAAGTATTCCCTCGAGGCGGCCTATGAACTGGTGGTCCTCGAGGGGCTGTTCACCGGCGGCCCGGAAGAATTTGAAGCCCAGGCCGGCCCGATCCAACAGGCGCCCTGCCGGGAAAACCCGAGTTTTGTCTCCCTGGACGGCGGCAACCCGGACGATTCCGGACTGGAAATCGCCGCTCCGGCGGAAGTCAACCCCCTGGAACAACTCCTGGCCAAGTTGGACCAGGAGCGCCGGATCAGGGCCGCGGCCATCCTGCGCCAAGTTACGGCCGCTTTATCCCCGTCCGATCAAGTCCTGGTCCGGCTGGTCTACGGTTCCGATCTTTCCGCCGCCGCGGCCGGCCGATCGGTCGGGCTGAGCCCCCCGGCCGCGCGACGGCGGCTGATGAGCCTTTTAACCCTTTTCCGGGAAAAACTTTTAGCCGCCGGCATCCGGGAGCCCTGACCTGTCCGTCTAAGGAATATAGGAACGACTGATGGGTAAATTGATGGAGCATATTTTAAAGCCGCCCGAGGGCGAAGGCGACCAGGACCACCTGACGGATATTGACCTGGCCCGCTTGGCCGAGGGGCAAGTGACCGAAGTCGAACGCCGGGATTTCCTGGCGCACTTGGCCGGATGTTCGCTCTGCCACGAAATACTCAAGGAGACCCTGTCCGATATTTCTCCCCACCTGGCCGAAAAATCCAGCCTTACCAGCCGAATTAAACGCTTCCCCTATGCCCTGGCCGCCTCGCTGGCCGTCTTTCTACTGTTAGGCGGCGGCCTCTTCCTCAAGACCACTCTTTTTACTCCCCAGATACTGACCGCTTCCTTAGCCCTGGACCCCGGTCTCAAGGCATTGCTGGTCGAAAGCGATGACCAGGTCTGGTCTTCCCGGGACCGGGTTGACCGCCTGGCCGGGCTGCTCCGGGACAAGGGCGTTAAGATCAAGAGCCTCGATAAGGTGGTCATGACCGCGCCGTACCAGCCCAGCAAGAGCTTCATCGCGCCCAAGGAAAAGCTCAAGGTGCGGATCGAGAACGGCGTGGCCTATTTGGAAGTGATCGAGGACAAAGACCAGTAGGGGTGAAAGCCGGCGCCGGTTTCGGCTCGGCCGGTGAGTAAGGGATTTGGTCTTTGGTTGCGCCCGGCGGGTTTTCGATAAAAAATATCGAGCACATTTTCTCTCAATGTCCGTCTAATGGGGTAAGGCGCAAGCAAGGATTTCAGCTCTTCGCCGATAAAACAAAAACGCGGGAGGTTCGACATGAAATCAAAAATGGTTAAAGGGGGGTTGACAATGCTGATGGCCCTGTTCCTGGCGTCGGTGCTGACCGGCGCGGCCGCGGCCATCGAGGTGAGGCCGGTCGCGGGCGAACTGCAGATCATTTTCGAGCCGCTCAAACCGGTCTACGCCGTGGGTGAGCCCATCCAGTTCAAGGTCAGGGGCAACCGCGATTTTTATCTCTACCTTTTCAACATTGACGCCAAGCGCAACGTCGGTTTCCTGCTGCTGCCCAATGGCTTGCAGGAAGAAAACCGGTACGAAGCCAACCAGGATTACGTAATTCCCGGCGGCAAGTTCGAGATGGTGGGCGACCAGTCCGGGACGGAAAAGATCATCATGGTCGCCAGTACGGAAAAACTGGAACTCAATGTCGCCGGCTTGAACAAGTCCGGGGCGTTCTTCACCGGCATGGCGGCGGAGATCGAGGGAAAGGCCAAGGCCCTCCAGGTTCGGCCGCCCAAGCCCAAGGAAGAAAAGGTTCACAAGGAACTGACCTTGGTCATCACGGCCAAATGAAGCCGGGTCCGGGTCAAGCCGGATTGGAAGGGAGGTTGAAGATGAAACGGACGGTCTCGAAGCTCGGCCTGGC
Organism: Thermodesulfobacteriota bacterium; assembly: GCA_040755515.1. Classification (GTDB taxonomy): domain Bacteria; phylum Desulfobacterota; class Desulfarculia; order Adiutricales; family JAGVGV01; genus JBFMAW01. Next base: position 6,449 of record JBFMAW010000054.1, read on the forward strand.
GTTGGCCCTGCTCCTGGCCGTGAGCCTGGGCCTGGCGGCCCGGGCCGCGGCCCTGGAAATACGCGCCACCGCCGGCGACTTCAAGGTGGTTTTTACCCCGCTCCAGGACAAGTTCAAGGTCGGCGAAAGGATTGATTTCCAGGTCAGAGGCAACAAGGATTTCTTCCTGTACCTGTTCAGCGTGGACGCCCAGCGGAGCAAGGGTTACGTGCTCCTGCCCAACAAGTTCCAACAGAATTCATATAAGGCCAACCGGGAGTACCGGGTGCCCGAGCCCAACGTCGAGTTCTTCAGCCGAAAGCCGGGCTTGGAAAAGGTGATCATGATAGCCAGCACGACCAAGCTGAACCTGGACACCGCTGGGTACGCCAAGTCGGGCGACTTCCTTTCCACCGCGGCCGCTGACCTGGAAACTCAGGTCAAGGCCCTGAGCCTGCGGCCCGCGCAGCCCGGCCAGCAGACCCTGACCCAGGAATTCGAGCTGGTCATCGCCGGCCCGGACCGGAAGCCGCCCGCGCCGGCGGCCCAGGCCGGTTCCGGCGCCACGGCCTTTGTCTCCACGGACCGCACCAAGTACAAGGTGGGCGAAAGAATCAAGATCACCTATGGCGCGGACAAGGCAGGCTTTGTCTACCTCTTCCAGGTGGACCCCCAGGGTAAAAAGAGCCTGCTCAAGAAACAGGCGGTGAATGGCCAGGGCTTTCTCCAGGAAACAGGCCAGGCCGATGCGCCGGCCGGACGCCACGCCGTGATCGCCGTCTATGACGAGACGGGCGACCTGGACGCCGGCGAGATGATGAGCAAAGGCATCCGCCTCTTCGAGGAAAAACCCAGGCCCCACGCGGTCTACCAACTGGAAATCGTCGATTAGGAGAACCCCATGCGGCGCTGGCTGTGTTTCTCGTTCTTCGGGCTTTTCGTGGGTCTGACCGCCTGGCCGGGCCAGGCGGCGGACCGGGCCTTGCTCGTCGGCGTGGGCCGGTACCAGGCGTCCCAGGCCAACCTGGCCGGCATAGACCTGGACCTGACGGCCATGGAGGAAGTGGTCCGTCTCATGGGCTACAGCCAGGTCAAGGTCCTCCGCGACGAGCAGGCCACCCTGGGCAACATCCAGCAGGCTTTTCGGGAACAACTCATCCAAGGGGTCACGCCCGACGACCGGGTGCTCTTCTACTTCAGCGGTCATGGCTCTCAGATTCGGGACCAGGACCCTAAGGACGAAGACGACGACCTGGACGAAGTCCTCCTGCCCCACGACGCCGGCCTGGATAACAACCGCCTGGTCCGGGTCTTCGTGGACGATGAGTTTGGCCGGTTGCTCGGCCAGATCAAGGCCCGGAATATAGTCGTCCTGATAGACGCCTGCCACAGCGGCACGGCCACCAAGGGGCTCAAAGGCATCACCTTGTTGGAAACGACCCAGGCGCCGGACCTTTATTACAAATTCTTCCACTACCCGGGCTTGCCGCCGTCCTGCAAAGGCAGTTTTGCCGTGGAAGGGACCGCGGCCTCGACCAGCCAATATATTTCCCTCAGCGCGGCGCGGGATGACGAAAAGGCCGTGGCCACGGCTTCCGGCAGCCTCTTTACCCGCGGGTTGCTCCACGCGGCCAAGCAGGCGGCCTCGTCCGGATCGTCCCTGACCTTGGAACAGGCCCGGGACAGCGCCACGGACTTTATCCGGAACGCGGTAGGCAATCCGCAAAAAGCCCACCATCCGTTCCTCTTCGGGAACATGAGCCTGGCCGGCCTCGATATCATCCCGGCCCGGACCGGCGCCTCTAGTCAACCAGGCTCTTCCGCGGTCCCAGGGAGTCAGGCGCCGAGGCCCGGCGCGGCCAATCCGGGTCTCTGGGCCGAACTGGCCAAATTGGCCGACGCCGCGCCTTACCCGATCAGGGTTTCCGCCAACAAGCCCAGGTTCAAGATCGGCGACAACCTGGTCGTCACCTGCCAGGCGCCCAGCGCCGGGTACCTCAACGTGTTGAATATAGACGAGGGCGAAAACAAGGCCTCGGTGCTTTTTCCCAACCAGTACAAACGCGATAACCGGGTCGAGGCTAACAGCGCCTTGAATATTCCCGGTCCCGGCGATCCTTTTGTCCTGCGGGCCAAGCCGCCGGCGCGCCGGACCATGATCGTGGTCCTTCATTCCCAACGGCCGATCAACGCCTTCACCGACGGTTACGGCCGGCCGCAAGACCTCTTCAAGGACTTCTCCGACAAGTCCCTGTTCGAATTCAAAGGTATGCGCGGCTTCGACCCCGAAGCCAAGCCGGCCCCCGGCACTTACGGCGCGGGCAGGATCATGACGGTTATCGAATGAAAGGGGCGCGTATGAGAGCGACGAAACCGATTTCCTGGGGGCTGGTCCTGGTCCTGATCGCGGCCCTGAGCGCTTGCGGCGGTTCTCGAGTCGCCCGGGTCGAACCCAGGTTGACCGAGCCCGCGCCTTCGACGCCCCCGCCGGCCGCGGCCCGGTCGAGCCTCTGGTCGGACTTGGAAAGCCTGGCCGACCGCGGCGCGGTCCCCCTGCGGCTCTCGCTCAACCAGGGCCGCTTCAAGATCGGCGACACCCTGGTCATCGCCTGCCAGGCGCCCAGGGCCGGGTACCTGAACGTGCTCAACGTGGGCCGTGACGACCAGGAAGTGACCGTGCTTTTCCCCAACAGCCACCACCCGGACAACCGCGTCCCGGCCAACGCGGTGATCCTCATCCCGGCCCCCGGCGACGACTTTGTCCTGCGGGTCACCCCGCCGGTCGGGCCGAATCTGATCGTGGCCATTCACACCCCCCAGGAACTCAACTTGTATCGGGACGGCCAGGGCGCGATCAATGACCTCTTCAAGACCCTGCGGGTCCAGACCCTGGTCAGGCTCGAAAGAGAGCAAAAAAGAGCCGGCGGCGACTTCGGGGCCGCCAAAGTCATCACCCAGGTTGACCAATAGCAACGAGGAGACGTTCATGAGAAAGATATATTTTACCCTGATGCTGGCCGCCTTCTGGCTTCTGGCCGGGTCCGGCTGCCGGACCGTCACCTATGTGCACGTCGGACCCAACTGGGCCGCGCTCCACGATCTCAAACCTTCGGATAATGCCTTCCAGGTCACGGTCACCGGACGGGACAAGCTCACGCTGGGCGAGGAAATCTCCTTTACCGTCTATTCCGCGAAGCCCGGAAACCTCTGGATCGTCCAGGTGGACCCCAAGGACAATTTGACCGTGCTCTTTCCCAACCAACGGGTCCGGGACAACTATATCCAGGCCGAGGCCACGGTCCGCCTTCCGCCCCAGGGCGCGGACTGGAGCATCGTGGCCAACGAGCCCCTGGGGCCGAGCGTGATCGCCTTTATCGTGGTCCGGGGCGAGGCCGATCTGAACCAGGCCTTGGGTCAGAAGGACGGCATGGCCAAAGCCTTGAGCCTGGCCTCGGAATCGCCGTCCTGGGGCCTGGCCAAACTGATCGTCGAAGTCAAGGGAAAGGAAGAAAAATGACCCGCCGCGCCTTGGTCCTCGCCAGCCTGGCGGTCGGGCTCCTGTCCTTTATCCTGGCGCCGGCGCCGGCCCGGGCCGGGCTAGAGTCAGCGACGGGTATGTTCGGCCTGTACGAGGATAATCGCCGCGAGGGCCGGCCCAACTATATCACCGAAGACTTCCTTGTCCTGGCCTACAGCCTGGTCCTCGACCAGGCCGTGACCGAACTCGAGGAGAAGACCCTCCGGCCGGATTTGGAGGCCCTGGTCCAGGGATTGATCGAGAAACTGAAAGCGGTCCGGTCGCCTCAGGCCCACACCAAGGCCAACCTGGATTACCTGGCCGTCCTGGCCGCCTTGCTTTCCGGCCGGGCCGATCCGGTCCCGGCCGCCAATCCGGCCGTGGCCACGGAAGAACTGAGGAAGATTCGCGCCGCGGCCGGCCTGGCCCGCTCCGAACTGATGCTCCAGGAACTGGACTACAGCCAGTTCAAGGTCAGGGGCAAATACACCCGGAGCGAACGACTGGGCCGCTATTTTCAGGCCGTCAAATACGCCGGTACTACCCTCTTCCCAGTTTTAGAAAGCCGGGCCACCGGGATCACCGCCCAGCAAGCCGACCGCCTGACCGCCCAGGCCCTGGAATTGGCCGGGCTGATCGGCGAGGACCCAAAGCTGCTCCAGGCCGTCCAGGGCTTCGAGGACAAGCTGACCTGGCTTTTCGGGCCGTCCGAAGACCTGACTTACCGGCATTACTATCGGGTCGGGCGGGAAATGAAGAAGGCGGCCCTGGCCAAGGTCCGAGCCGATCTACTGGACCTGGCCCGTCAGGAAAACCGCCAGCCCGCCATCATCAACGCGCCGGTCAGCGTTTCGCTCCTCGAACCGGGACGGAGCCCCAGGGACGTCCTGACCGGCTGGCGCCTGCTGCCGCCGCGATATACTCCGGACGGCGCCGCCATGCAGCACCTGGTCTACGCCCAGGTCAAGGACTACCTGGGCGACAGGAAGCCTTTTTCCCTGACCGTCATCAACGGCCGTCCGGTCAAGGGCTTTCCCCTGGGCCTGGAACTGATGGCCTTGCTGGGGTCCAAGGCCGCCGGCTCCAGGCTGGACGCCGCGGACGAGCGCAACTACGCCGAATATTCGAAGGCCTCGGACCAGGCCAGGCGCTTTTTGAATTCGGCCGCCGGTCTGTCCTCCGAGCACTTTAAGTTGATGGCCTACTGGCTGGGTCAGGGCCGGACCTCGCCGGACGAAAACCGGCGCCTCGAGACCTGCCTGGGGTTCTGGACCAGGCAGCGATATCTCAATTCGCTGTACGCCAAGCAGTCCTATACCCTGGTCGGCAAGGGCGTGTCCCTCGGACCGGACCGGCCCACGGCCTGGATCGAGCCGGTCCCGGATTTATACCAGGGCCTGGAAAACCTGGTGCGCGCCTGTCTGACTCACCTGGAGAGCGAAAAGCTGGGCTTGTTCCTGGATATGGTCCAGAAATGCCGAGCCCTGGCCGAAGCCGAGTTGGCCGGCCGGGCCTTGACCCAGGACGAGGTGAATTTCTTGAACAACCTGGACCTGACCCTCCTGCCCTTGACCAGCGGACCGGACTTGCCTATCGTGGTGGACGTTCACACCGAACCCAACAGCGGCCTGGTCCTGGAAGAGGCTCTGGGGCCGCCTCGAATCGTAACCAAGGACCTGAGCCGCCACCAGGCCCGGGGGGCATTGTTTTCGTACTTCGAGTTCAAGCAGCCCCTCGATGACCGTCTGACCGACGAGCAGTGGCGGGCGATGGTGGTGTTTCCGGATAAGATCGAAAGCCTGAACCTATCGCCAGGGAGCACACGGACCACCCGCTGAGGTTACCATGAAACGAGACCGTAACACCGTGGATTCCCGGCTGGAGGGAGAGAAGCGCGATGAGACGAATCGTTTGCCGGCGGCTGATGATCGTTTGCCTGGGAAGCCTTTTGTTACCGGGCTTGCTTCTGGCCGACGACCGGGGCATCCAGCGCCAGCCTGGCGCCGGCGGCGGGGACGAGCGCCGGGTGGCCCTGGTCGTCGGCAACGGCGCTTACAGCCAGGCCCCGCTGCACAATCCGGTCAACGACGTCCGGGCCATGACCGCGACCCTGACTTCGCTGGGCTTTCAGGTCACGGCCAGGGAGAACCTCGACCAGAAGGGGCTGAAGGAGGCCATCTGGCGCTTCGGCCGGGAGTTGAAGCAGGGCGGGGTGGGGTTGTTCTACTTTTCCGGCCACGGCATGCAGGTCCAGGGCCGGAACTACCTGATTCCCATAGACGCCCGTATCGAGTCGGAGAGACATGTGGACATCTACGGGGTGGACGCGGGCGCGGTCCTGGCCGAGATGGAGGCGGCCCGGAACCGGCTGAACATAGTCATTCTTGACGCCTGCCGCAACAATCCCTTTGCCCGGAGCTTCAAGAGCCCGCTCCAGGGCCTGGCCTCGATGGACGCGCCCACCGGCACGATCATCGCCTATGCCACCGGACCCAACAAGGTGGCCAATGACGGCCCGCAGGGCCGGACCAGCTTTTACACCGGCGCCCTTATAGAGACCCTGGCCGCGCCGGGGCTGAAGATCGAGGACGTTTTCAAGCGGGTCCGGACCGCGGTCAGGCAGAAGACCGGAGGCGACCAGATCCCTTGGGAGGTCTCCAGCCTGGAGGGCGATTTTTATTTCCGCCCGGGAGAATCAAGCGCTCCAGATAAACCACTATCCAATAAAAGCCGATTGTATGTTTATGCCGATCCATCAGATGCAATTATCAGGATAATGAATATAATACCTGTATATAAACCAGGTATCGAGTTAGATTCGGGGAAATATCTTATCGAAGTATCCAAAGTTGGTTATATCACCGTAAACAGATGGATAGAACTGGAAGCGGGTAAAGATTTAAGTCTCAATATTGATCTCGTAAAATCATCATCTTCCATTACGCCATCATATTCTAGCGGGCAAAACAAGCCGAGCACTTCGCCGACCTCAACTTACTCTCCAAGAGAAATTAAACCTAAAACCAAAACTATAAAGGTTCTAATCAAAGACGGCTATTATCATACTGTCAGAACGGGCGGTGGGAAATGGGTTAAAGTGGGACCATCACTTGTTTGGGAACATGAAACAAAACAAGAATGGGTGCCGCCGCAGTATGAAGAAAAAGAGGTGCCTGTGGAGTGAAAGGAGTGCTAATATATGAAAGCCTATCGAATCGTATCTATATGCATGGTTCTTTTAATGATATTGCTTATATCCGGATGCGGAGGGAAATATGGTGTTGACTGGGATTTAATGGGAGAGTCAAGACTACTTGGTACGAACAGGATCTATCACCCGAATAAAGGACCCGAGGAGTTTAAGCAAGATTCACGTGAATGCGGTGAAATCGCCGAACGAAGGTATCCATTTCGACCTGGTACGTATAAAAGATGCTATGGAGAAGGACGACAACAGGTTTGTGAAGAAATACGGAGAGATGAAGCGATTGCGGCCGATAGAGGGCAGATGGCCCGGGACTGTTTAAGAGAAAAGGGATGGGTTTTTAGCTGGAAATAACTTTATGATTGCGTTTAATTTGATTTGAACTGCAGCCACTTGCTTTGGACTTAAAGTGACAGGAGAGATTATAGAATGTCAGGCAAATCAAGAATAGTTGTCACGACGGGTTTAATTATCATATTTTCTCTTGTCCTTTGGGGCTATTATTATGATTTGACACAGGCGGCGGATCTGGACCGGTTGGCCAAGATTGCCTTAAAGGAGTTGGTCACGGCTCAAGAGAGTCACTATGCCAAATTTGGTAAATATTCAAATGATATCATAGAATTGATTAAACTCCAACCAACCCTGGCTGCGTATATTGAACAAAATATACTATTTGATATAACCATATGGAATAAGGACCGGTACGAGGTCCATGCCCGTCATAAAAGCAACGCCAAGGTATGGATATTCGAACAATCGCCTTTCAATTTCGGGATATTAAACGAACCAGCCATACTTGAAACATCAACATATCAGCCCACAGTTAGGAACATCTATAAGTCCATATATGCCGTGATAAGCGTCGGCTCGCCGGAAAAGGAAGCGGCGGAACGAAAGATTTTGTTTTCCAAGGCATTACTATTCAGCCAATATCTACAGACGCATTTCAAGATGAAAAAAGAAAATTTGTATATAGTCGATGACCTGATGAAGGGTCTGGATGATTTAGCTTCCACCCCGGATGATCTGGTCATAATATATATGGTCGGTCATGGCGGCAAGGGAGTAGTAAATGGAATTCCTTTGTACGCTTTTTTTGATGGAAAAGACAAACAGATTGACCATAATCAATTTAACAACAAACTAAATGAACTAAAGGCCAAAGACATGGTATTGGTCATGGATTTTTGTTACAGCGGTGGTTTTATTCCAAAAAATGCGGCGGAAACAAATAGATGGTACTTTTGTTCAGTGAGCGAAAATGAAACTACGCTATATAACAAGAAATACAGCGGCGTTAGGGAAGATTTCTCCCTATATTTCACTAGGGGATTCGTGGACGAACTTGTGAAAAGCGCTTCGTGGAATGATGCTTTTGCGAAGTCAAAAGCGAAGATAGAAAAGGACTGGCAAGTGCAGTTGCCGGCCACGTTGGCAAATGTATTGTCGCGTTCCGGCTTTAGCGGTATGCATCCCCGGCAATCTCGGGAAGATGTTTCTTTGGTTTTACCGATTATGATAAATGAAAAATTCGATTTGAATAAAGTCATTCAACCCAACGAAAGATATTTACGGCATCTAACTCAAAGTAATTTTATACTTCTGGCTACTACCAAGAAGGGTTATGATACAGGTATGCAGTTATGGTTTGACGTTCCATTTTTATATGTGATCAATACTTCAAGCAGTCAAATACATGATGTTTACGTCCATGTTGATAAAAAGCAGGGCTATTTGAGATGGAGTGGACTTCATAATGAAATAAAATTATTGAAGGTTTCTGAATCGCAAATTGAATTCGACCACGACGCTCAAGGCGGCTACGGCGGCTGCCTGATTTGGCGAGGCAAATGGTCGAGCGAAAAACAATTCTACATCGTAAATCAATTCCCGGATGCTCCATGCGACAGAAAGTGATAACCTTTTACCGGTACGATTAAAAGCTTCAGCCATTGGATAGTCAGCCATGCCTCTTTAACGGCAACATAGCTTCCGGGAGACGCTTCATGAACAGGCGACCCGTTATTTTTGTGGCTTTAGTCGTCTTGATGTTCCTGATCCCAGGCTTCTTATGGTCTGACGACCGGGGCATCCAGCGCCAGCCTAGCGCCGGCGGCGGGGACGAGCGCCGGGTGGCCCTGGTCGTCGGCAACGGCGCTTACAGCCAGGCCCCGCTGCACAATCCGGTCAATGACGTCCGGGCCATGACCGCGGCCCTGACTTCGCTGGACTTTCAGGTCACGGCCAGGGAGAACCTCGACCAGAAGGGGCTGAAGGAGGCCATCTGGCAATTCGGCCGGGCATTGAAGCAAGGCGGGGTGGGGTTGTTCTACTTTTCCGGCCACGGCATGCAGGTCCAGGGCCGGAACTACCTGATTCCCATAGACGCCCGGATCGAGTCGGAGAGACATGTGGACATCTACGGGGTGAACGCGGGCGCGGTCCTGGCCGAGATGGAGGCGGCCCGGAATCGTCTGAACATAGTCATTCTTGACGCCTGCCGCAACAATCCCTTTGCCCGGAGCTTCAAGAGCCCGCTCCAGGGCCTGGCCTCGATGGACGCGCCCAGCGGCACGATCATCGCCTATGCCACCGGACCCAACAAGGTGGCCAATGACGGCCCGCAGGGCCGGACCAGCTTTTACACCGGCGCCCTTATAGAGACCCTGGCCGCGCCGGGGTTGAAGATCGAGGACGTTTTCAAGCGGGTCCGGACCGCGGTCAGGCAGAAGACCGGAGGCGACCAGATCCCCTGGGAGGTCTCGAGCCTGGAGGGCGATTTTTATTTCCGCCCGGGGGAATCACAGGCTGGAGTTACACCGCCACCGAAGCCTGAACCCGGGCCGAGTTCACCTCCGAGCAACTCCTCAGCCCCGTCATCAACTACCCCCGATATTATTTTTAAAAATGGTCTGGAATGGTACGTCGGTCCCCAGTACATGACTTGGTATGAGGCCAGGGATTGGGCGGCCGGCCTGAAGATCGGCGGCGGTTGGCGCCTGCCGACCCAAAGTGAATTGAATGCTCTATATGAAAGACAACTCTTTAAGTCAGGACATATGGACCCTGCTTTTAAAATAGGCGAGTTTGGAACATGCCTATGGTCGGGGGAGACCAAAGATGCTTCAACAGCGTGGGAATTCCGCTCCTATCATGGATATTGGTATCCTTCTGACCGTAAAGCCCATAGCCAAGCTTTTGCCGTTCGTTCACGAAGCAATTCCTCCGCCCCGTCGGCCACTGCTGCCGGAATCATCGTCAAGAATGGTTTGGAATGGTACGTGGGCCCTGACCAAGACACTAACTGGGTCAAAGCCGAGGATTGGGCGGCCGGCTTGACGGTCGGCGGTGGTGGCTGGCGCCTGCCGCTTATAATTGAGTTAAAGGGCCTGTATGAACCAGGTCGTGGCTCGCGAAACATGGACCCAGCTTTCAAGACAAGCGGATGGTTTGTATTTTCGAGTGAGAAAGATGGTGATTTCGCCAGGTGGGGTTTCGATTTTGGCAAAGGTCGCAAAATGCTATCCGTAATATACTACCCTCCAACTGATCAACGGGCCTTTGCGGTGCGTTCGCGAAGATGATGTGGAAAATTTGATGATCTTCTTCCGGTCCAGTTCAGAGGGCGTCCCGTCCCGCGGAACGCGGGAGATGCGCCCCTACAAGAGGGCAACAGAACTTGCCGGAGCAAATAGCTTGCGCCCAATTCCGCCGTGTGACTAAACCGGCAAGCCGATCGAATCGGGAGGCGAAACCATGAAGAAGATGTTGCTAGCAGCCTGCAGCCTGTTCCTTGTTTTCAGCCTGCCTCTTTCGGCCGAGGCCGACTGCGCCCGAAGCCGATCCCTTTATGAACAGGCCTTGGCGGAGCAGGATTTGACCCGCCGCATCGAGTTGCTGAAAGCGTCCACCATCGCCTGCCGCGACTTCGCCGCCTATTACGAGCTAGGCCGAGCGTACGCCCAAGCCGGACGAAATGAAGAAGCCCGGCAGGCCTTTCTGGACGCGGTCAACCTGGCCAGCAACAACCAGGCCCTGGCCTGGGCCCTGGCCGGGTTGGGCCAGGTGTTGGCCGAACTGGGTCAGGACCACGAAGCCTCGGTCTGCCTACGGCAGTCCTTTCAGAAACACCCTTACCCCAAGGTCCTGGACAAGCTCAAGGAAATCGAAACCCGCCTGGCCGGCCGGCCCCTGACCGCGGCCCAGATCACCCGGGCCTTGAGTTTTCGCGGCTTCAGCGCGGACCCGGTCCAGCCTTCGGTCAATCTCCGCCACATTCTTTTCGAATATGACAGCGCCCTTCTGACCGACCAGGGCCAGGCCCAGGTCGGCGAATTGGGCCAGGCCCTGTCCGGCCCGAGCCTCAACAATACGGGCATAATCATCATCGGCCACACGGACAAGCGCGGCGCCGACGAATACAACCAGGTCTTGTCCGAACGCCGGGCCGCGGCGGTGCGGGATTATTTGATCGGCCGATTCAGGCTCCAGCCCGGCTTGATCGCGGCCGAGGGACGGGGCAAGAAGGAGTTATTGTATCCCGGTGATGACGAACAGGACCACGCCTTGAACCGGCGGGTGGAGGTGAAGGTCAGATGAAGGCCAAGATCCTGGCAATCATATGCCTGGCCAGCCTGTGTGCGACTTTTCTGGCCTGGGGCCAGGACAAGGGCATCCGGCGGAACGTCACGGCCATCACCCGGCAAGGTCAAAACCTGGCCTTGTATGGCGATTACTACGCCCTGGTCATCGGCGCCAGCAAGTACCAGCATTGGCCCATGCTCCAGTTCGCGGCCCAGGACGCCCAGGACGTGTCGGCCAGGCTCAAAAGCCTGGGCTTCAACGTGAAGACCGTCCTCGATCCTAATTCGGACCAGCTCAAGGCGGCCCTCGACGATATCGCTTATGGCGAAGGCCAGACCAGGAACCGGGGCCTGTTGATCTTTTTCAGCGGGCATGGCGATACCGAGGGTCTGGCCGACAGCACGGAGATGGGCTACATCGTGCCGGTGGACTGCCCCCTGCGGAGCCGCGATCCGCGAGGATTCGCCCGTTTGGCGGTGAGCATGAACGATATCGAGGCCCTGGCCCGGAAGATCAACTCCAAGCACGTGCTGATGGTTTTCGACTCGTGCTTTTCCGGGTCGGTGTTCAGCATGCTCAAGGAGCCGCCGCCGGAGATCAGCGAAAAAAGCGCCCGGCCGGTGCGGCAGTTTATCACGGCCGGCGGGGCCAAGGAGACGGTCCCGGACCGCAGCGTGTTCAAGGTATCTTTTCTCCAGGGTCTGGAAGGCGAAGCGGATTTGAACAAGGACGGGTACGTGACCGGCTCGGAACTGGGCATGTACTTGCAGAGCGCCGTGGTCAACTATTCCCGGGGCGGGCAACATCCCCAGTACGGCAAGATCCGCAACCCGGAATTGGACAAGGGGGACTTTATTTTCGTTCTGGGCGCTTCGGGCGAAGGCAGCGGCGGGCCGTCTTCGCCGCCGCCGGTGCAGACGGCCGGGGGAGTGTCACCCGAGGAATTGATCCAGCAGAGGGAGAAAGAGAAGCAGGAGTGGGCGGAGTGGCAGAAGAAGATGGAGACGGAATATGCCAAGGCGGAGCAGTACGAGAAGAGTCCCAGCCTGACCGAGAAGGAGAAGGAAGAAATCTGGTCGGCTTTCCTGCTCAACTTCGGCACGGACAACAAGTATAGCCGTAACGACGAGCTTCTCAGGGAGAAGGCCAAGCAGCGGCAGGCTTTCTGGCGGGCGAAGGCGAAGGAAGGGGAAACGCCGCCATCCTTCACCAATTCTCTCGGTCAGAAGTTCGTGCTGATTCCGAGTGGGACGTTTACGATGGGTAGTCCTTCGAGCGAATCCGGCCGGGATGATGACGAGACGCAGCATCAGGTGACGATTTCGCGGCCTTTTTATATGCAGACGACGGAAGTTACCCAGGGTCAGTGGCGTTCGGTGATGGGAAGCAATCCATCGCATTTCAAGAACTGTGGTGATGACTGCCCGGTGGAGAGTGTATCTTGGAACGATGCCCAGGAGTTCATTGGTCGTTTGAACGCCAAGGAGGGTGGGAACAAGTATCGTTTGCCGAGTGAGGCGGAGTGGGAGTATGCGGCTAGGGCTGGGAGTCGGACGGCTTATAGTTTTGGGGAGAGTCAATCTGAGTTGGGGCAGTATGCCTGGTATGATGGGAACTCAGGAGGGCAGACGCACCCTGTCGGCCGGAAGCGGCCCAATGCTTGGGGTTTTTATGATATGCATGGGAATGTCTGGGAATGGTGTCAGGATTGGTATGGGGTTTATCCATCGGGTGCTGTTACCGACCCTCAGGGGCCGTCCAGCGGGTCCGACCGCGTGCACCGCGGCGGCAGTTGGCTCAGCTACGCCCAGTACTGCCGCTCGGCCTTTCGCGCCGGGCTCGTGCCCGGCGATCGCTTCAACCTCCTGGGCTTCCGCCTCGTCCGCCGGGCCGGAGGTCCAGAGTAAGTGGCCGGTTACTTTGTTTACCTCCTGATCAGTGAAAAAGATGGGGACTATTATATTGGACAAACAGGAGATATTTGCCAACGTCTAAAAGCGCATAATGATGGTGAGGTAATATCTACCAAGCATCGTCGCCCACTTAGACTAGTTGGGTATAAAGAGTTTTCGTCTAGGAATGAGGCTCGACATTTTGAACATGAAATAAAACACCATAGCGATAAAAAGCGCAGGTTTATATCCGAACTTCACCGGCCCTCCTTCCGGGCCTGAGGCCCTCTGGACCGGAGGCCAGGACGCCTTAGGTTTTGAATTTTTACCTTTTTACCTTTTGGGAGGGCGGGATGAATTTCGGCCATCCCGGCGGACGTGACTCCGTAGGAAAGTCAACGCCGCCGGGAGGACCGGCAGGATGTAGATAGAAGATTCTAAAAAGAGGGGGGTCCAGGGGGCTTTAGCCCCCTGGGCGCCGCAATTTTTCGGGGGCATGTTCAAAATCATAACCATTCCCTTTGATCGTAACAACGGCGGCTTCGACGAGGATTTGTTGAACCGGGCCGTACTGAACAAGCACGTCAAGAGTTACCAGGCCAAGTTCTTCCAGGACGGCGAAAGCAGTTACTGGACGGTTCTTCTCTTTTATGATCCCATGATCGAACCGTCCACCGGAAAAAGCACCGAGGACCTGGACGATACTCAGCGCCTGCTCCTGGATCGCCTCAAGGCCTGGCGCAAGGAACGGGCCGAAAAAGACGGGGTTCCGGTTTTCCTCATCGGGACCAACGGCGAACTGATCGGCGTGGTCAAAAACAAGCCGTTCACCCTCGAGGCCCTCAAATCCATCCGATGTTTCGGAAAAAGCAAGGTTTCCCGCTACGGCCAGGAGATTATCGAGATCGTCCAGGCGTTCTACAGCCGGAAGTAGGCCATTATTAAAGGTGGCAAGAATTGATATCCTTCGTCATTCCCGCGCACGCGGGAATCCAGGCCTTTTCAGTCGCCATGATAAACCTGGACCCCTGCTTTCGCAGGGGTGACAAGGGGGAGATCGGGTTAATAATTATCCTTTTAGCCACCCGAAACTGAATGGTTACGCCAAAAATGAAGGAAGACTATCCTCTGTTCGTCAAATGGACCGAAGCCGTGGACTGGATTCTGGACGCCGTGGAGAAATTTCCCAAATCGGTCAGGTTCACCATATCCGGCCGCATCGCCAACCTTACCCTGGACATCATGGAAGGCATCGTCGAGGCCATATATGCCTCGGACAGGGCGCATATATTGAACAGATTGAACCTATATATGGAAAAGCTGCGGGTGCTGTTCCGGATCAGCCATAAACGCCGTTACCTCTCCACCCGGCAGTACGAACACGCCAGCGGCCTGATTGACGAATCCGGCCGCATGATCGGGGGGTGGTAGAAAAAATCATGAGGCGGACAGGGTATCTTTTCGACCAAGTAATTTCCTTCGAGAACCTCCACGCGTCTGGTAGGGCCATTATGGTCTCGACATCCGCGGCGGGATTTGAGGGCGCACGCAGTGCGCCCCTACGGGAGGCGCCGATGAAACCCCTGGGACGTCCCGGTAATTGTATTTAGTGGCGTCACTCTCTTCGCGGGACGTATGCCCCCTTCGGTTCGTTTCGCCACCCCTCCTCGAAACAAAAATCCGGACCGGCCAGGACAAATCTCCCCGCTGTCCGTCTAAGCAACTTAAGAGCCGCGAAGCGCGGCGAAATAAGTTAACTCCGGGAGGGGTGTCATGGTAAAATCGCTTAAACTGATGCTGGGACTGGGACTGGTTGTGGCTGCTTTGACCCTGGCCGCGCCCGCGGGCGCCGGAGCTTCCCGCGGCGGCCGTTGTTCCAACTATGTCGGCGGCAGCGCGGCCTGGAAAGGCTGCATGGACCAGTGCCGCCAGGAAGAGGCCCGGGCGGCCCGGGAAAAGTTCGACGAGGCCAAAAGGAACACCGGGCGATTCGTCAGGGAAAAGACCGAAAGGGCCCGGGAGGCGTTCCAAAGCTGGAGCAGCGGCTGGAAAAAAGGCCGGCGCTAGGAAGGAACCCATTGAAGAATCGGTTCCCCCGCTTCACTCCACTCGGGTGAACATGGAAGAAGACGAATTATTGTGGGAAATGAAAAATGCGCTGGCCGGGCTTTATGAATTTGTGAGCGGTCATTTGCGCCCGGGCGAGAGCCATATCGAGATGGAAACGGAAGAAGATAACGACCTCTATCAGAAATTGGGAAAGCCGCTGATAGACGCGGCCTTTTCGATAAACAGCCTGTTGATTATGGAAGAAAACCGTCTCGAGATAGAAGTCCTCGATGAAACCACTAGTTCGAGATTGAGAGACCCGCTGTTGTACGAAGCGTTGGAATTCGCCAAGGGCCTGCACGACAAACATCTACGCGAGGTAAAGCAACTGCCCCTTGGCCGGAGAAGGCCCAGTCTGGAGCAGGAGGTCTACCCTATCCTGGGCAACACCATCCAGGTCATTTTCGAGTATCTCAACCAGAGAATAGGCCGGGAAGAACTGGAAATTTTTCATAAGCGCTTGACCCGGGAGGCGGAGAATTTTATAGAAAATAGAAAATCCAATTGGCCCGGGTACCCGGATTGGGCCTTTTTTACGCCGTCGTCCTATAAAGACCGTTCGGGCCTTATGCCGGTTTTGACCGATCTCCAGGTCATTTTTTCCAAATACGCTTTTTTGAAGCGGCGGGGAAACCGATTGAAGTCGAAGTCTTGAAAAACCTGGGGGCGCCTGTGGCGCGTTGACCTTTTTCCTGGGAGGTTGGCATGGGCAGGCGGGTTTCATTACTTGTCGTCCTAAGCATTTGTCTGGCCTGGTTCCAGGCCGAGGCGGCCGAACAGCGGGGCATCCGGCGGGACATATCCGTCCGGACCGAGCAGGGCCAGGGGCTGGCCCTGTACAAGGACTATCAGGCCCTGGTGGTGGGGGTGAGCGATTATGATCACTGGCCCAGGCTGCCCAACGCGGCGTCGGACGCCCGGGAAGTGACCGGGGCCCTCGAGGCCCTCGGGTTTTCGGTCAAGTTGGTGACCAACCCCGGTTCGGCCCAGTTGCGGGAGGTCCTGGATGACCTGGCCTTTCGGTCGGGCGGAGAGTTAAACCGGGGGCTGTTGTTTTATTTCGCCGGTCATGGCGAGACCCTGGACCTGGCCGACGGGACCAAGCTGGGCTACATCATCCCCAAGGATTGCCCGCTCAAGGACCGGGACCGCCGGGGCTTTGACCGCGCGGCCGTGTCCATGAAGGACGTGGAGATGGTGGCGCTCAAGGTCCGGTCCAAGCACGTGCTCATGCTTTTCGATTCGTGCTTTTCCGGGGCGCTCTTCAACCTGGTGCGAGCCGCGCCGACGACCATCACCGAGAAGTCGGCCCAGCCGGCGAGGCAGTTCATCACGGCCGGCGGGGCCGGGGAAACGGTGCCGGACCGTTCGGTCTTCAAGCAGGTGTTTCTCAACGGCCTCGAGGGGGACGCGGACCTGAACCATGACGGTTACGTGACCGCCTCGGAGCTGGGTTTGCACTTGCAGGACAAGGTGGTCAACTACACCCGGGGCGGGCAGCATCCCCAATACGGCAAGATCAACAACCCCAAGCTGGACCGGGGGGACTTCATTTTTGCCCTGGCTGCTCCGGGCGGGGGAGTGGTCCAGCCGCCGAACAAGCCGGACGATTTAGCCAAAGAACGGGAAAAGCTGGAGGAAGAGCGCCGGCTGCTGGCTGAGCAGAAGAAACGTTTGGAAGAGGAGCGCCGCCTGGCCGAGGAACAGAAGAAGCTGGCCGAGGAGCGGGCCAGGGTCGAGGCGGAGCGGAAACGTTTGGAGGAGGAAAAACGGAAAGCGGAGAAGGAGAAGCAGGAACAGGCAAGGGTGGCCACTGTGAGCAGCCCATCGGCTTCGTCCTCCCTCGCGGCCGGAATCATCGTCAAGAATAATCTGGAATGGTACGAAGGCCCCGATCGGGACACGACTTGGGACGAGGCCAGGGCTTGGGTGGCCGGCCTGAAGGTCGGCGGCGGCGGTTGGCGTATGCCGACCCGTAGTGAGCTAGCGGGGCTTTATGAAAAAGGCCGTGGTTCGCGGAACATGGACCCGGCTTTCCAGACAACCGGATGGTTTGTGTGGTCGGGGGAGTTAAGAGATTCCTCGTCCGCGTGGCTCTTCTTCCTCAACGGCTTCGAGGGCTGGGGCGACCGCTACTACTCCTCCCGCGACTTACGGGCCTTTGCGGTGCGTTCGCGAAGATGATGTGGATCATTTGATGATTTGAGCATTTGATGATTTTCTTCGGGGTCCAGGGGCGGAGCCCCTGGTCGCCGCAATTTTTGGCCAGGGGCATGTTCAGGGCGCATCCCGCCAGGGGCGGGATGCGCCCCTACAGGGCAACGAAAACCGAACGTAGGGGCGTCCCGGGTCTCGCGGGAGATGCGCCCCCAACGGGAGGCCTTGATGAAACATGTGGGATGTACCGATAATTGTATTTGATAGGGGTAGGGAGGACCGGTTGAGTACCCGGTCCCCCCTCCCTCCGAACCGTACGTGCGGTTCTCCCGCATACGGCTCTCCGGTTGGTGGTTCACCGCCGAGCGGATTGACAGGCCAGGGC
>JBFMAW010000055.1:0-20957 GCA_040755515.1 Thermodesulfobacteriota bacterium
AAGAACCGTCTGTGACATAATATATTCACCTCGTTGGTGATGCTTTCCTTCGACAGAAAACATCATATCACCCTGATTTCTCAGGGCCAACGAGGTTTTTTAATTTTTTTGACGGTGATTATGGGAGCACCTCCCCTTGCACTCGCGGGCCGCCGGGGCTATATTCGAGATCATGAAAATCCTGATGCATATCTGTTGCGGTCCGTGCGCGATTTTTCCCTCGGAGCAACTGCGTTTGTCCGGCCATCAGGTTCACGGCTTTTTCGGTAATCCCAATATTCACCCCTACCAGGAATACGTCCGGCGGCGGGAGACTCTGGCCCAATGGGCTCAATCCATCGAACTGCCGGTTATATATGAGCCGGAATACGGTCTGGAAGAATTCATCCGGGCAGTGGCTTTCCGGGAGACCGAGCGCTGCCAGGTCTGCTATCATTTGAGATTGGAGGCCGCCGCCGCCGCGGCCCGGCGCGGCAAGTTCGACGCGCTGACCACCACTCTTCTTTACAGCCGGTTTCAAAAGCACGACCTGGTGGCCGAGATCGGCCGGGAGGCGGCCCGGCGGCATCAGCTTGACTTCCATTATCAGGACTTCCGGACCGGCTGGTCCGAAGGGATCAGGAAGTCCAGGGAGTTGGGTATGTACCGCCAGCAGTACTGCGGCTGCATCTACAGCGAAAAGGAGCGGTATTATCGAAAAGGTCGGGACGAAGTCTCCCGAAGGCCTGACCAGGGGACCTCCTTGGGGCAGGAACCAGACTGAATCAACGACCCCTGGCCGCGAGGAAATCCCGCCCCGAGACGCCCAAGTCATTCTCCGCTCTTGCTTTCGCCGGGCGGCTATATTATTAATACTCGGATATCATCTGGTGCCGGGAAGACCGATCTATCCGGCGCCTGGGTCTTGGGGATACAAGATGCTCGATCTGATGCGTAAACATGCCAAGAGCTGGGTGATCAACATCGTCATAGCCGTCATAGCCATTGTTTTCATCTTCTGGGGCGTCGGTTCCTGGCGCGCCCGAGGAACAGGGCGGGTGGCCACGGTCAACGGCGACGTTATCGGCATCGGCGAATTCCAGGAGTCTTACCGACGCCTTTTGGATTCGGCCCGCGACCAGTACAAGGAACTCCTGGACGAGGAACTGCTCAAACTGCTCAATCTCAAGAGACAGGCCCTGGATTCCCTGATCAACCAGCATCTCATCTATCAACAGGCCCAGACCCTGGGCGTGGACGTCCAGGAAGAAGAACTGCAGCGGATCATCGCCACCACGCCCATGTTCCAGGTGGACGGCCGTTTCGACCCGCGGAGATACCAGGCCATGCTCTCGCGCCTGCACTACAATCCAGCCCAATACGAACAGATGTTGCGCCAGGATTTGATCACCCAGAAAATGACCCGGCTGGTATCTTCCCTGGCCAAGGTCTCGCCGGCCGAAGCCCTGGACTTCTTTCACCTGATCAAGGACCGGATTGACGTGGACTTCGTGTTTTTCCCCGCGGACCTGTATGCCGGCCAGGTGAAGATCGCCCCGGAGGCCCTGGGGGCCTGGTTTGACCAGAAAAAGGAGAAATACCGCGTGCCGACCCTGGTCAAGGTCGAGTATCTGTCTTTTCGGCCCAGAGACTTCGAAGCGGAAGTTCAGATCAAGGAAGATGAAATAGCCGAATATTACGAGCTCAACCGGGACAACTACCAGGAACAGGAACAGGTCAAGGTCAGGCACATCCTGTTTCCGATAGACGCCAAGGCCAAGCCCGAGGAGATTACCGCGGTGAAAAACCGGGCCGAGACGGTCCTGGCCAGGGCCAAGGACCCCAAGGAAGACTTTGCCAACCTGGCCAAGGAGTTTTCGACGGACGCTTCGGCCGAGAACGGCGGGGACTTGGGCTGGATACAAAGAGATCAGATGGTGAAATCTTTCGCCGACGCCGCTTTCAGACTCAAGAAAGACGAGGTCAGCGGGCTGGTTCCGACCCAGTACGGTTTGCACATTATAAAAGTCGAGGATCGCCGGCCGGCCAGAATGAAGACCTTGGAGGAAGTCAAGGAGGAGATCAAGGCCAAACTGGTCCGGGAAAAGACGTTGGAAATAGCCTCGGACCGGGCTGAAAAGGCGCTGCAGGAAATCGGCCTGACCCAGGATTTCCAGGCCACGGCCAAGAAGCTGGGGCTCACGCCCCAGGCCACGGGTTATTTTTCGGCCGAAGATACGCTGGCCGAGCTAGGGCTGGAACCCAAGTTCAACCAAGTGGCCTTGGGCCTGAAGAAAGGCGAGACCGGCCCATTGATCACCCAAGAAAACGGCTTTTACCTGGCCCGCTGTCTCGACCGCCAGGAATCACGCCTGCCGGCTCTGGACGAGGTCCGGGGCCGGGTGGAATCAGACCTGACCGAGGAGAAGGCCTTCAAGCTGGCCGAGGAAGCGGCCGCGGCCTTCATCGCCCGGGCCATTAAAGAACCTGGTTGGGAGGCGGCGGCCGCTGACTTCAAGACCGCGGCCAAACCCAAAGAGCCCCCTGAATCCGGCCAGGACAAGGCCGAGAAAAAACCGGAGGACGAGGCCGGCCAGCGGACGCCGGTCGTGGCCGCGGACGCCACCGGCCCTTTCAACCGGACCGAAGCGGCGCCCAAGATCAGCGGCGCCGCGACCTTCAATCGGGCGGCCTTTACCCTGGCCAAGGTCGGCCAGATAAGTCCCCAACCCCTGAAGGGCGACAAGGGTTGGTATGCCCTTCGACTGAAAGACAAGCTGCCGGCGACCAACGAAGAATTCGAGAAGGACAAGGCCGACGTAATACGCAGCCTCCAGAGCGCCAAGGCCCAGAACTGCGTCCGGACGTGGCTTCAGTCCATTCGTAAGGCCGCGGAGATCAAAGTCGAGGAAGGGGTGATCTAGCGGTTTGGCCGGGAGCCGCTGGGAGAAGCCCGGCCGGGTAACCACTCGATTTCGTGGGATGCCCAAGCTCAAATAGTCATTGCGAGAGAAGCGAAGCAATCTCTTTTATAGCGATTGCTTCGTCGCTACGCTCCTCGCAATGACTATTGACCTTCGGATTAACCAATAAAGACAGAAACGTTTCCTGAGCACAAGCATGATTCTTTCCGCGGACAGCCTCTCGGGTCCTTGACGCCGCGACACTCGATGATCGGATCTTTACTATCCGTCGTATGACGAGGGACAAAAGCTAGAGGTCGTCCAGGAATTTGCCTTCGTGGGCCTTTTCCACGATCTCATCCAGGCGGCCGCCCAGGTCCACGCCCAGTTCCTTCATCCGCTTCCTGGTCCAAAGCCCGACGTTGCGGTCGTCCCGGTAGTAGTCGTCGCCTCTTGGCTTCCGGGCGTCGAATTCTTGCACCCGGCCGGCCTCGCTTTTATGCACCACGCAGCGGGAGAGGACACGTCCCAAACGCCGGCCGCCGCAATGGCGGCAGGTCACCTCCCGCTCCTCCTCGCGCTTCATGATCAAGGCGCTGGTGGTTTTTCCACAGGCCTCACACCGATACTCATAGATGGGCATGGCTGAAACCTCTTAAAGGGGATGGCCGCGCGCCGGTGCAACCAGGCGCGGCCGTTATCACTTCAATTTAAAGCCGGGCATTTCCTTTTCCCGGTCCCAGGTGCGGTCGGTCACGCCCCGGGCTTTCATGTCGGTCTTGATCGCCCGCAGGGTTTCGGTCCGGGGTATTTCGTCCACCAAATCAATATACCGGGGAACCATGAAATGGGCCATGTTTTCGGCGCAATGCCGGATCAGGCTCTCGAAGTCAAGTTTGACTCCCGGCCTGGGCCTGATCCAGATCATGACCTCGTCCTCGCCCAACTCGGAAGGAACGCCGAAGGCGGCGCATTCGATCACGTCCGGGTGTTTCTCCACTATATTCTCGATCTCGAAGGAGGAGATATTCTCGCCGCGGCGTCGCATCGAGTCGCCGCGGCGGTCCACAAAGTACAGGTTACCCTCCCGGTCGGCGTGGAAAAGATCGCCCGAGCGGAGCCAGCCGTCGCGGACTTTCTCCCGCGAGGCCTTCGGGTTCTTATAATACTCGACCCCGCTCGATTTCTCATCCTTGACCTTGACGATCAGTTCGCCGACCGCGCCGGGAGAAACCTCGCGGCCTTGTTCGTCCACCAGCTTCCAGATGGTGTCCGGAAAGGGCCGGCCGACCGATCCTATCGGCGCGTTGCCGAAATTGAAGATCAGGGTGCCGCCGCCGTCCACCGCGCCGTAAGCCTCCCAAATCTTGACCCCGAAACGTTTCTCGAAAGGCGCCCAAAGGTTGGCCGGACAGGCGGCGGTGATGACTAAGCGAACCGGGTTGTCGGCGTCGTCGGGCCGGGGCGGCTGCTTCATCAGGATAGGCACCATGGCCCCCAGGGCGTTGAAGGTGGTGCCGCCATATTTCCGCACCGAGTCCCAAAAGCCCGACGCGGAAAACCGCTTCTCGAGGCCGAAGGGCCGCCCGGCCGCCATGGCCAAGCCGGCGGTCAGGATCAGGGCGTTGGCGTGAAAGAGGGGCAGGGCGGTGTAGAGCACGTCGCCGGGCTGGTAAAGGACCGCGGCCAGAAACACCATTCCAGGTACGTTGGTCAGGCGGTGGCGGTTGACCACGCCCTTGGGGAAGCCCGTCGTTCCCGAAGTGTACATCAGGTGGGTGATGGCTTCCGGGTCGAAGACGTGGCCGGGTTTGACCGCCGGGGCGGTCCACAGGGAAGCCAGGTCCAGGACGCCCGGCGGCAGGGCCGCGGTCGTGGTCCGGCGGACGAAGACCTTTTCGATGGCCCCTAACGGGAGCCCCAGTTCGGCCACGCGGGGGTAAAGCACGTCGTCCACGGCCAGAAAGCGCACGTCCGAGTCGTTCAGGATGTAGCGGAGTCCGTCTTTCTTCAAGGCCACGTTTACGGGGACGCTGTATAGACCGGCCCGCGGCAGGCCATAAAACAGGAAAAGGTATTCGGGGCAGTTGTTCATGAGGATGGCCAACCCGTCGCCCGGTCCGGCGCCAAGGGCCGCCAGACCATTGGCCGCCCGGCAGGTGGCCCGATCAAATTCGGCGAAGCCGATCACCTGTTCCTCGTGCCGGAGGTAGGGCGCGTCGCCCAGAAGGCGGGCCTGGTGTTCGATCAGTTCCGGGAAAAACTTGAATGCCGGCGCTTCAACCATGATTATCCTCCTCTGTCCCGCCGTTATCTCTTCAAGATAGTCACGGACAAGGCCGCTTCGGACCAGCCCACCGTGCCGCCGGCGTTCTGGGCCAGGCCGATCCTGGCCTTTTCCACCTGGCGTTTTCCGGCCTGGCCGGTCAGGTGCCAGAACAGCTCGACCACCTGCCGGATGCCGGTGGCGCCGACCGGATGGCCCTGGGACTCGAGGCCGCCCGAAACGTTGACCGGCAGCCGGCCGCCCAGGGTGGAATGCCCGGCTTCGGCCCAGGGGCCGCCTTCGCCCTCGGGACAGAAGCCCAGTTCCTCGGTGACGTAAAGTTCCCCGAAGGCGGTGGCGTCATGGACTTCGGCCAGACTGATATCCTCGGGGCCGATCCCGGCTTTTTCATAGGCTTTCCCGGCTAATCTACGCAGAACCCGCTCCCGGCCCTCGACCGGGTCTTCACCGCTGGCCAGGACGCAGGCGGCCACGTCCACCGCCTTGGCGGCGCCGATACTGGCCGCGAAATCTTCGGAGCAGACCACGGCCGCCGCCGCGCCGTCGCCGATGGGCGAACACATGGGCCGGGTCAACGGCCAGGCCACCTCCGGCGCTTCGAGGACCTGCTCGACCGTAAACATACCCTGGTATTGGGCCAGGGGGTTCATCGAGGAATGGAAGTGGTTCTTGGACGAGATGGCGGCCAGTTGGCGCTGGGTGGTGCCGTACTTATCCATGTGGAGTCTGGCGGCCCAGGCGTACACGTCCATGAAGATCGAACGCTGGCCCGATTTCGTCCGGTCGGTTTCACCCCTGGCCGCCTGGGCCAGCCGCTCCGCTTCCTCCTGTTTCTGGAAGGCTTCGAAGAGTTGGGGCAATATCTCGACGTCCATGGCGCCGGTGAAGGCCCCCAGGACCTTGGCTTTGTCTTGGTGGTACATCTTTTCCATGCCCAGGACCAGGGCCGCATCCATTTCCCCCAGGGCCACCATGGCCCAGGCGCCGTTCAGGGCCGTGGCCGAGGAAGCGCAGGCATTCTCCACGTTGACGACCGGCAGGCCGCCTATTCCCATGGCCCGCAACACCACCTGGCCCCGCACCGACTCCTGGCCCTCGAGTATGCCCCAGGCCGCGTTGCCGACCCAGGCCCCCTGCAATTGCTCCTTGGTGATGCCGGCGCTTTTCAAGGCCCCTTCCACCGCCTCGGCCGCCAGGGACTTCATGTTCCGCTCGAGGTGCTTGCCGAATTTGGTCACCGCGCCGCCGATGATCTTCACTTTCCGCATGGGTCGCTCCTTGCTGGCTTGTTTGGGTCGAGGCCTAGGCTTCCACCACCGGGCCTTGGGCCCCTTCCCGGAACCAGGTGATCGGCCTGAATTCCCGGGGCACGATCCCGTGTTGTTTGAAGGCGGGATAGCCCAGGGCCATACCGGTGTTGATCTTCCACGGGTCCTTCAGACCGAGCTTGTCCTTCAGGGCCGGATTCATTTCCAGGAGTTGGCTGAACCCGAGCCAGCAGAACCCCAGGCCCAGCGAAAGGGCGGCCAGGTTCATGTTCTGGCCGGCTAGGCCGGCCTGAATCTGGGGTCCGCCGATGGCCCGGTCGTCGCAGGCGATCAGGATCACCGCCGGCGCGTTGAGGAAGGTGGGTCCGTACCGGCGGGCCACGCTGCCCGCGCCGCCCAGGATGATGCGCGGATCGAAGAGCCCGGGCTGGGGATACTGGGCGTAAACCTGGACAAAGCCTTTGACCAGGGCGTCGTTGTTATACATGGTGTAGAGCATGCTCAGGACGTTGAAGCAGGTTGCGTTCATTTCCTCGAGCAGGCACTTGTCCGTGATCACGATGAACTTCCACGGCTGGCAGTTGCCGCTGCTGGGCGCGAAACGGCCGGCCTCGAGCACCCTCCGGATCAAGGGCTCCGGGACCGGATCGGGTTTGAAGTTCCTCACGCTCCGGCGCTCGAAGATCAGCCGTTCTATCGGCGTCCACCGATCCGGCCGGCCTTGCGCGTCCAGGGGTTCGGCCGGCGGCCGGGCCGGAATGGGGCAGGGTTCGCTCTGGAAATAGCCGGAAGTCACGTGGTAGGACCGGACAATGGCAATGGCCTCGGCCGGACAGGCCACCAGGCAGTTATAGCAACTGAAGCATTCATGTTCGGCCTTCATCCTGGGCACGCCGTCTTCGCCTTTTTCCCAGGCCCGGAAGGGGCAGTTTTCCATACACAACCCGCAGCCGGTGCACTTGTCCGGATCAACCTTCATCACCCCCATCTTCACGGAACCGGGCGCGGGCCGCACCATGGGTTCTATATCCTCCCAGGTGACGCCGGCGCCGGCGGCGGATGGAGCGGCCGCGGCCTTTATTCCAGGCGTGGCCACCCACTTGTCGCGGCCCTGCTTGAGGCGTTCCGCGCCCTCGAGGGCCAGGGTTTCATTGACGCCGTCCGCGATGAGGGCCGCGCGGGCGTCCCGGAAGATTTTCTCGACCAGGTACTCCTTGGACAGGCCGTACCCGCCGAATATCTGGATGGCCTGGCTGGCCACCCGCAGGGCCGTTTCGGTGGACAGTATCTTGGCCGCCTGGGCGTAGTGCACGGCCGGCGGCTGCAGCTGATCGTACAGGGCCTTGTTGTAGACCGCGACCCGCCGGGCCAGGGAACGGGCCGCTTCCACGGCCACGAACATGTCGAAGAGTTTCAGTTTTATGTTCTGATGGTCGAAGATCGGCCGCCCGCCCTGGATGCGCACCTTGGCGTAGGCCAAGGCCTCCTCGAGGGCGGCCAGCGAGCAGCCGGCGAACAAGAGTCCCATCCAGCCGTTGGCCAGGGCCAACTGGCCGTTGCTCATCAGTTTGAAAGTAACCGGGTCCTCGGCGATCAGCATGTGTCTGGGAATGCGGACCCGGTCGAAGAATATTTCACCCTGGTTCAAGGCCCGCTGGCCGAGTTTATTCAAGGGCCGGCCGCGGCTGACGCCGGGCAGGTCGAGCGGGACCACGGCCACGCCGCACTGGCTCAGGCCCTGGGAAGGGTCGAGGCAGAGCCAGACGGCCGCGTACCGGGCGAAACTGCCATTGCTCACCCAGGCGGCTTTCTGGCCGCTGATGACGTAATGATCGCCGTCCAGAACGGCCCGCACCTGGGGCGCCAGCTTCGGGTCCCGGCCATCCGGGTTATCGAAGAACATCCAATCGCTGCCGTGATCAGGCTCGGTGATGGCCCAGCAGCCGGTCATTTTCCCCGTGGTGTCGGCGATGAAGCGGCCGCTCAGGTCCTGCATCTCCGGGTGAGGCGACAGGCCGGCCCAGAAATAGGGCGTCGAGCAGACGCCCAGACTGATGGCCAGGTCCGGCGCGGCCCAGCCCATGAGTTCGCTCACCAGGGCCAGGCTCAGGACGTCCAGGTCCAGGCCGCCCCGGTCCTGGGGGAAGGCCAGGCGGTGATAGCCCAGTTCGAAGCTTTGGCGGAACACGTCCCAGAGGATCGAGTCTTCGGCGATCACGTCGCCGGGGTCGGCCAGCTTGTCCAGGGCCACCGCCGCCGGCCGCCAGACCTGGCTGAAGAACTTTTTGGAGGCGTCCCAAAGAGCGGCCTGTTCTTTGGTCAGTTCTACGTTTAGTTCCCTTAAGCCCATGGTTTTCTCCTTTCCTGGTCGTGATGGCCTGCCCTCGGCCGAGGTCGGTAAACGTTCCGCCAGCCCGGACCAGGGCCGCCTCGAGGCGAGGGCCCAAGGCCGGGGCGGACCGGTGAAAAGAATGATAAGCTCCGGCGCTCGAAGGCCTGGCCTCGGGCCAGGCGGAAACGGAGCGGTCATTGGGGCCGGATGGGCACCTGTTATAATACAGCAATTGTCAAGCCAAGGGCGGTTTTATTTAACATAATGATTTATATCGTAAATGTTCGAGGGCTGTCTTGGCCGTCCGGTTCGGGACGATTACTGGTCAACCTTTTGACCATATTTAGTCATTTCGGGCTGGATCGAGGCTGGTGGAGGCGGATCAGCCGGCCTGGCCGTAGGACTATTCGAGGCCGATCTGACCTTGGCTTCTCCTCGGGCCGGTCCCAAATTGTAACTTAGTTATAATATTTATCTAAACAGTCAATTAATGTTCCTAATTCAGGCATGATATTATAACTTAGTTATAATATTTCCTTGACAACCCGCCGCCCGCCTCGTTAGGATGATACCAAATCAGCCTTCAACCGAATAAATGATCCGGGCCGGAGCGCCCGGCCGGCGGTGACTCAGCCGCGAGGATCGGCCTGGATTCAACACCGGACCTGAATTCCCTTGATGCCCAGGGTCGGCCAAGGATGCTCAAGGTCAACAACATCGAGATCGTTTATAACGACGTCATCCGGGTCCTGAAAGGCATCTCCTTTGAAGTCCCGGACCGGAGCGTGGTGGCCCTGCTGGGTTCGAACGGCGCGGGCAAGAGCACGGTGCTCAAGGCCGTCTCCAATATCATCGGCCTGGAAGACGGCGAAATCCTGGAAGGCGGCATCGAGTTCGAAGGCCGGCGGATCGACCGCCTGCCGCCGCAGGCGATCGTCCGCCTGGGCCTGGTCCACGTGCCCGAGGGCCGGGGCATATTCAGGGACCTGACCGTCCTGGAGAACCTCAAGGTCGGAGCTTTCACCCGTTCCGATCCGGCCGGGATAAAGAAAAACCTGGCCGAGGTGCTGGACCTTTTTCCGGCCCTACGGGACCGTCTGGCCATACAGGCCGGATACTTGAGCGGCGGCGAACAGCAGATGCTGGCCATCGGCCGGGCCTTGATGACCCGCTGCCGGCTGCTGATGCTGGATGAACCGTCGCTGGGACTGGCGCCCCTGGTGGCCGAGGAAATCTTCGCCATCATCGGCCGGATCAACGCCGACCTGGGGGCCTCGATACTCCTGGTCGAACAGAACGCCGACATGGCCCTGGCCATCGCTCACTACGGCTACATCATGGAGAACGGCAAGATCGTCCTGGACGGCCCGAGCGCCCGGCTTCGGGAGAACGAGGACGTCAAGGAGTTCTACCTGGGACTGACCGAAATGGGCGCCAGGAAAAGCTATCGCCAGGTCAAGCATTACAAGAGGCGGAAGAGATGGCTGAGTTGACCGGCGGCGTCCTGCTCGAAATTGAAGATCTGGCCATGCGGTTCGGCGGCATCGTGGCCATAACCGGAGTGAGTTTTCAGGTGCGGCGGGGCGACATCCACGCCCTGATCGGTCCCAACGGCGCGGGCAAGAGCACCATCTTCAACTGCGTCAACGGCGTGTATCGCCCTAGCGGCGGCCGGATAACCTTCCAGGGCCGGAACATCATCGGCCTCAAACCTCACCGGATCGCCCGGCTGGGCCTGGCCCGCACCTTTCAAAACCTGGCCCTTTTCCGGCACATGACCGTCCTGGACAACCTGCTGCTGGGCCGGAACCTCTATCTCCGGGCCGGCGTCATCCGGGGCGGCCTCTTTTACGGCCGGGCCCTGCGGGAAGAACTGGAAAACCGGAAGGCGGTGGAAGAGATCATTGACTTCCTGGAAATGGAAAACTTCAGGAAGCACCTGGTGGGCGCGCTGCCGTTCGGCGTGCAGCGCCGGGTGGAACTCGGACGGGCCCTGGCCATGAAGCCCGAGCTTCTGCTGCTGGACGAACCGGTCTCGGGCATGAACGTGGAGGAGACCGAGGACATGGCCCGATTCATCCTGGATATCAACGAGGAGTTCGGCACGACCATTCTGCTGGTCGAACATGACATGGGCGTGGTCATGGACATTTCCGACCGGGTGACCGTGGTCAACTTCGGCCGGAAGATCGCCGAAGGGCGGCCCGACCAGGTAGCCTCGGATCAGGAAGTGATCAAGGCCTACCTGGGCCGATCCGGGGCCGCCGCGGCCGCGGCCGGGTGAGACATGAAAACCGGACCGGAAAAAGCCGCCTATCCCTTGACCCTGCCGGGTCTGCTGGCCCGCCACCGGGACGAGCTCGCCGGCCGGACGGCCTTGCGGGAAAAGGAATTGGGGGTCTGGCAAGAGGTCTCCTGGGACCAGTACTACGAAAACGTGAAACGGCTCTGCCTGGGCCTGACCGCCCTCGGGCTGAAGCGCGGCGACCGGCTGGCCATCCTGGGCGACAACTGCCGGGAATGGCTTTACGCCGACCTGGCCGCCCAGTCCGCCGGCGCGATCGGCGTGGGGGTGTACCCGACCAATCCGGCCGGCCAGGTGGCCTACGTAATAGGCCATTCCGAGGCGGCGATGGTGGTGGCCAGGGACCAGGAGCAGACCGACAAGATACTCGAAGTCAAGGATCGGCTGCCCGGCCTGAAGAAGATCGTCGTCATCGAGATGAAGGGACTGCGGCATTACCGCGAGTCCCTCCTCGCGCCCTGGGCCGAAGTCCAGGAAATAGGCCGCCGGGAAGACGAAAAGAACCCCGGCCGTTTCGAAGAGCTGATTCGGTCCACCCGGCCCGAGGACGTGGCCCTGATGGTCTATACTTCCGGCACCACCGGTCCGCCCAAAGGGGCCAGGCTCACCCACCGCAACCTGATCTCGGTGGCCCGAAGCTTCCGCCAGGTCTGCCCCATCGGCGGCGAAGAACAGGTGGTTTCCTATTTGCCCTTGTGCCACATCGCTGAACGGGCCTTGTCCTTAATCTTCGCCCTCGAGGCCGGCTATACAGTCAACTTCGCCGAAAGCATTTCCACGGTCCAGCAAAGCGTCTACGAGATAGCGCCGACCGTTTTCGTGGGCGTGCCGCGCATCTGGGAAAAGATGCACGCCGGCATCCAGATCGGGGTCAAGGACGCTTCCTGGTTCAAACGGTCGAACTACGATTTCTGGATGAACCAGGCCCGGCGCCGGCTCGAACGCCGCCAGAGCGGCCGCGCGGACGGCCTCTGGGGCAGACTGATCCACCGGCTGGGTTACTGGTGCCTGTATCGCGCCATTCTGGACAAGCTAGGTCTGCTCCGAACCCGGGTGGCTTTGAGCGGCGCGGCGCCGATTTCGCCGGAGATTCTCAAGTTCTTTCACTGCCTGGGCCTTGAAATCAGCCAGGTTTACGGCCAGACCGAGATTTCCGGCCTGTCGCACTACCAGCCCGGCCGGGACCTCAAGATCGGCTCGGTGGGACGGCCCCTGCCCGGCGTGGAGTTCAAACTGGCCCCGGACGGCGAGATACTGGTTCGCTCGGATTCGGTCTTCGCCGGGTACTTCAAAGACGAGCCGGGGACGGCCGCGGTCCTGAAGGACGGCTGGCTGCACACCGGCGACGTGGGCCGGCTGGACGAGGAGGGCTACCTCTACCTGACCGACCGGAAGAAAGATATCCTCATAACTTCCGGCGGTAAGAACATCGCGCCGTCCGAGATCGAAAACCGCCTCAAGTGCAGTCCGTACATCAACGAGGCCGTGGTTATCGGCGACGGCCGGCCGTTCCTGACCGCCCTGATCCAGCTTGAATACGAAACGGTCGGCAAGTGGGCCCAGGATCGCCGGATCGCCTTCACCACCTTCAAGAGCCTGGCCCGGAGCCAGGAGGTCCGTGACTTGATCAGCCGGGAAGTCGAGGCCTGCAACCAGGAGTTTTCCCAGGTCGAGGCGGTCAAGCGTTTTACCCTGTTGGACAAGGAACTGGACCATGACGATGACGAGTTGACCGCTACCATGAAAGTGAGGCGCCAGGTGGTGGAAAAGAAGTTTTCCGATCTGATCAGGGCCATGTATTCCCGGTAAGGGCCGGCCGGACCGGTCCGGTCCTGGCCTCGAGAACGAGAACCAGCGCATAAACAAAAGGAGGGACGAGATGAAAAGGCGTTCATGGTTGTTAGGATTTTTAGCGGCGATGTTGATCTTCGGCCAGGGCCCGGCCTGGGCCGAGACCGGGGTGACGGACACGGCCGTCAAGATCGGCGTCATCAGCGACCTGACCGGGCCGACCGCCGTCGGCGGAGTGGGCATGGCCGACGCCATCAAGGCCTATTTCAACGAAGTGAACGCGGCCGGCGGCATAAGCGGCCGCAAAGTGGAAGTCATGGTCGAGGACTGCGCTTACAGCCCGGCCAAGGCCGTGGCCGCGGCCAAGAAGCTGATCGCCAAGGACGGAGTTTTCGCCTTTGTCTCGCCCTGGGGGACCGCGCCCACCACTGCCTTGTTCCCCGTGGCCGAAGAGGAGAAGATTCCCATCGCGCCGGCCTGTGCCCTGTCCACCAGCATTTTCGAACCTTTGAAGAAGTACGTTTTCGCCGCCGGGACGAACTACATCGATCAATCCTTGTTCATCGTGGACTACATCCGCAAGAACCTGGGCGCGGCCAAGCCCAAGATAGGCCTCTTCTGCCAGGACGACGACTGGGGCCAGGACCACCTCAAGGGCCTCGAGATCGCCCGCAAGAAATACGACCTGCCGGCCATCACCGTGGAGACCTATAAGTACGACGCCATCGAGTTCGGTTCCCAGGTCATCAACATGATGAAGGCCCAGCCCGACTTCGTCATCGCCGCCGCCTCGGTGAAAGCCGGCGGCCTGTTCCTCAAAGAGGCCCACAAGATGAAATGGAAACCGACTTTCATCGGCTCCAACACCATGGGCTTCCTGCCCACCTTGCAGTTGGCCGGCGAGTACGGCAAGGGCCTGCTGGTGGTCAACATCTTCGCCCTGCCCGAGGAGAATATCCCGGAGATGAAGCGGATGGTCGAGGCCACCAAGAAGTACTACGGCGACAAGTACGAGCCCGCGCCGGTCAAGGTCCACCCCTACTATGTCTACGGCTGGCTCAACGCCATGATCTTCGCCGAAGGGGCCAAGCGGGCCGGTAAGGACCTGACCCGGGCATCACTGATCAAGGCCCTGGAGACCCTGGACAAGTGGAACCCGGCCGGAGTCATGGGCCCCATCAGCTACTCGGCCAAATCTCATGGTTCGCCGGGCTATGCCCGCATGACCAAGGGCGACGTGGAACAGCAACGGTTCATCCCCATCACCGACTGGCAGTCCGTGGAAAGGTAGACGCCGGGCTCCGGTCCGAAGCCGAGGCTTGGGACCGGAGCCAACTCTGAAGGAAGACGGCATGGGCGGAACAGATTTTCACATATTGCTCCAGCTTCTGGCCGGCGGGCTGATCGTGGGCGGCATCTACGGCCTGATCGCCCTGGGGTTCGTCATCATCTACAAGTCCACCACCGTGGTCAATTTCGCCCAGGGCGACGTCATGATGGTGGGGGCCTACTTCTGCTATTACCTGATCGCCGGGTACAAGATTCCTTTTATTCCGGCCTTCGTCATCACGCTGCTTTTCTCCGCGGCCCTGGGCGTTCTGGTCGAATTCCTGATGCTGCGGCCCATGGTCGGCGAGCCGGTCTTTTCCGTGATCATGATAACGGTGGGCCTGTCCACACTGCTGAGGTCCATCGTCGGGTTGGTCTGGGGCCACGACCACATTCCCTTCCCCACGCCTTTTTCCGACCAGACCCTGGACCTGGGGGGGCTGATGGTGACGCCGGCGGAGATTACCACCTTTGTGGCCGCGGTCGGGCTCTTCATCCTTTTCGGCTTATTCTTCAAGTACACCAAGCTGGGCCTGGCCACCCGGGCCACCGCCTTTGACCAGCGCTACGCCTTCCTGATGGGTATCAGCGTGCGCCGCATCTTTTCCCTGGCCTGGATTCTGGCCTCGGTGGTGGCCTCCATCGGCGGGGTCTTCCTGGCCGGCCTGGGCGGCCTGGACCCGAACATGAGCCTGATCGGCCTCAAGGTCTTCCCGGCCGTGGTCCTGGGCGGCCTGGACAGCATCGCGGGCGCGGTCCTGGGCGGCCTGGTGATCGGCGTGGCCGAAAACCTGGCCGGCGGCTACCTGTCCCCCTGGTTGGGCTCGGGGATCAAGGAGCTTTCCGGATTTTTCGTCCTGCTGGTGGTGCTGATGTTCAAGCCGTACGGGCTTTTCGGCAAAGCGGAGATCATCAGGGTCTGAAGGACGAGGACGAACTGATGCCCAGCGGCATGTATAAAACCAGGTACCGCGACGACATTAAAATCCTACAGACGCGCTGGGTCAAGTTCTGGCTGGCCGCGCTGCTGGCAACACTGAGCGTTTATCCCTTTGTGGCCGGCCAATACCTGATCTACCTGGCCAACCTGGTGGGCATAGCCATAATCGGCGTCCTGGGCCTCAACATCCTGTCCGGATATACCGGCCAGTTGTCCCTGGGCCACTCGGCCTTCGTGGCCATCGGCGCCTATGCCTCGACCCTGCTCAGCCTCAAGCTTCATCTGCCCTTCTGGCTGGCCCTGCCCGCGGCCGGCCTGATCAGCGCCCTGTGCGGCCTGCTCATCGCCTTGCCCTGCCTCAGGCTGCGCGGTCTTTACCTGGCCATCGCCACCTTCGCCTTTTACTACCTGGTCGAATACGTCATCGTCCATTGGAACGGCCTGACCAACGGCACCAGCGGCCTGACCGTGCCCAAGCCCTCTGTCTTCGGCCTGGCCGTGGATTCGGACAAGAAACTCTACTTCCTCATCCTGGTCCTGGTCATCCTGTCCCTGGCCTTTGCCAAGAACCTGTTCCGCACCGAGGCGGGCCGGGCCTTCATCGCCATTCGGGACAACGACGTCGCGGCGGAAATCATCGGCGTTGACATCACCAGGTACAAGATTCTGGCCTTCATGGTCTGTTCCTTTTACGCCGGCGTGGCCGGCGGCCTGTACGCCGTCACCCTGTCCTTCATCGGGCCGGAGCACTTCACTTTCCTGATGACCATCGAGTACCTGGCCATGGGCCTGGTGGGCGGCATCGGCACCATCGCCGGCACGGTCTTCGGCGCCGTCTTCATGACCGCCCTGCCGGAAGCCATCCGCCTCATCCGGGACGTTCTCAGCAGCCGCTTTCCGGTGCTGGAAACCGGTCTGGCCGATTTGCAGTCCAGTGTTTACGGCCTGGTGATCATTCTCTTCCTGCTCTTCGAACCGGCCGGGCTCTTCGGACTCTGGCTCAGGATCAAGGCCTACTGGACCGCCTGGCCTTACTCTTTCCGGGGCCGCTGACGGCCCCATAACTCAAGGTCGGTCATGAAAGCGAAGCTCAAGATACCCGACAAACACAAGGAGCGGCTCTATCCGGCCGTGCTGGGCCTCTTTTCCGACAAGGACTTTCATCAGGTGAACATGAGGGCCATTTCCCGTCGGTCCGGGGTCAGCATCGGCACCATCTACCGCTATTTTTCGTCCAAGGAGGACCTGCTGTTCAGCATTCTGGCGGAAAAGATCGAGGCCATCGGCGCCCTGGTCGGCGCGCACGTCCAGGGCCTGGGCAGCTTCAAGGAGATATTCCGGAAGGTGATGTGGATCACCATGAATTATTATGACCAGAATCCGGGGGTGGCCATAACCGCCTTCATCACCGTGCCCATCCGGACCTGGATGCAGCAGCCGGGCTACCGGATGGAAAAACAGGTCTTCGCCGACCTGGTGGCCCAGGGCCGTTTCCTGGGCGGGCTGGACGAAACCATAGACCTCCGGCGTTTCCAGGACATCTACTACATGATCTGCTACCGCTGCATCCACTCCTGGTATTTCTTCGGCCGGAAATGGAAGCTGGTGGACGCCGTGGCCCGGGACTTCGATTTGTGGTGGAAGCTGCTGGCGCCGCCCCGCCGCGGCCAAGGGGACTGACCGGGCCTGGGAGATACTCATCCGCCTATATTTAAAAACAGCCCTCCCTCGGTTCGCGCAATTGAAACGAGGAATGACAACCCGATCAGGATAACACACCGGCTGATCTATCGCCGGCCGACCTTCAGAACCATTCAATTTTTCTTGATTTCCTTCAAGGCGTTATATAACCTGCATCCGCGGCCTGGGGAGAGCAATACGCTTATTATCTTGAAGTTCGATATTTGCCGTTGCCAGTGACTTTTTTAGTTCCGCCGGTTCATCAAGTAATGGCCGGGCCGTGGAGCCGACCAGACGGTGGAGAAAATAATGAATAAGGCCGAGAAAACGTATATTCCGGCGCGGATTGAAGGAATCACTATCAAGAACTATCGGGTCTTGCGGAACGTGACCTTTTCTCCCCTCGCGCCCCTTACGACGTTACTAGGCCCGAACGGCAGCGGCAAATCAACCGTCTTCGATGTATTCGCCTTTCTTTCCGAATGTTTTAGTTTGGGCCTCCGCAAGGCCTGGGATCGCCGCGGTCGTTTCAAAGAACTGCGCAGCCGAGGCAGCAGGGACCCGATTATTTTTGAATTAAGATATCGCGAGAGACCCCATTACCCCGTCATAACCTATCATCTGGCCATTGACGAGCGACCGGGCGGACCTTTCGTTTCCGAGGAATGGCTTCAGTGGCGCCGTGGGTCAAGGGGAAGACCATATCGCTTTCTCGATTTTAGAAACGGGGAAGGGGAGGTCGTTTCAGGCGAGACGCCTGATGAGACAGCTGAACGCATCCCTGAAAAACTTGAGTCGGCCGAGGCCTTGGCCGTCAGCACCCTGGGGTAGTTCGCCAAGCATCCCCGGGTAAGCGCGCTCCGGCAGTTCATTATCGGCTGGCACCTGTCTTATTTGACGGCGGATAACACCAGAGGAGTCCCCGAGGCCGGACCCCAGGAACGCCTCTCCCAGACGGGGGACAATCTTCCGAACGTTATACAATACCTCAAGGAGCAGCACCCGGAACGTCTGGAAAAAATCTTCGATATCCTGCGCCGGCGCATTCCCCGGCTCGATAGCGTCGAGGCGGAACTTCTGGCCGACGGCCGCCTTCTTCTACAGATCAAGGACGCTCCTTTTGAAAGACCGATATTGGCCAGATACACCTCTGATGGAACCTTAAAAATGCTGGCTTACCTCCTTGCCCTCCATGACCCAACGCCCCCGCCTTTGATCGGAATAGAAGAGCCGGAAAACCATCTCCATCCCAAATTGCTTCCGGAACTGGCTGAAGAATGTCGCACTGCTTCAGTCAGCACCCAGTTGATGGTCACCACGCACTCGCCTTATTTTGTGGATGGCCTGTCCCCTGAAGAGGTGTGGGTGATATATCGCGAGGCGGATGGTTTCAGCTTGGCGCGGCGCGTGGCCAATATTGAAGGCGTGAACGAATTTGTTCAAGAGGGCGCCAAGCTCGGAGACCTGTGGATGGAAGGGCATTTTCCAAAGGGGGGCCCTCTAGCCTGATCTCGCGATTTATCAGAACCTCATAACGTTGTTTTCATTTACCACGAGGGGGCCATGCACGTTGAATTTCTGCTGGAAGAGACTTCGGCTGAGGAAGCGCTTAAAGCAATTCTGCCCAAGATACTTGGGCTAAATAATACTTGGACCATACATGCCCACCAGGGCAAAAGGGATTTATTGGCCAAGTTGGAAAACCGGCTGAAAGGTTATTCCAGATGGCTTCCCGAAGATAGCGTTATAGTGGTTCTAATAGATGAAGATCGGCGGGACTGCCTGGCCCTGAAACAACGGCTGGAAAACACGGCCCTGGTCGCGGGCCTTGGCACTTCCAGTCATCACGGTCGCCGGGACAGAATACAAGTGGTCAATCGAATAGCCGTGGAGGAACTCGAGGCCTGGTTCTTCGGCGATATGGAAGCCTTGCTCACCGCTTACCCCAGAATATTCCGGCGCCTCGATCGCGAGGCCCCCTATAGGGACCCGGATGCTATTAGAGGCGGCACCTGGGAGGCCCTGGCCAGGGTTCTTAAACGAGCAGGGTACTTGAGGGAATCACTGTCAAAGATCGAGGTGGCCCGGACTGTCTCCAGGCACATGGACCCCCGGAGAAACAAGTCCCGAAGTTTTTGCTGCTTTCGGGACGCCTTGGGACGTCTTCAGTAACTTTATTCCTGAACAGATTTCATTACGATCTCTTGTATATTGAGTCGGGTTTTATTGCTCATTATGCTATTAATGACCATTTTTACGATATGGTTGAGGCCAAGGCTATATGTAAGGTTCGTGATTCACCCAAACCCTCCGTGATTACTCCAGGCTACTCCGGTTAGCGTTTATTCGAAATATCTCGGGTGCAGACCGCTTTGTAGATAATCATATCCTCACGCCTGGCTTTCACCTGCTCTTTCCCCTTTTATTGCTCTCTCGGTGAACCGTCAGGTTTTCCTTGACGGTTGTTACCGGTGACGTCTCTTGAGTCCCGGCCACACTCAACCCGCAGCTTTCGATGGCCAATCGGGAACGCCCGGTTGCCTCGTGTAGATCTTATTTCAGAACATCCTTGCGCGGCAGAGCAGTCAGGTACTAGGCAGCTAGAAAAATCCCCGTCTATGCTCGGTAGTCAATGGTCACGCTAGTGCCGAGACAATCTCGGTCCTGTCTTTCACTCACTCGCTCTTCAGTGTCTTAGGAAGCCCGCCTCATATAATTCAATCGCTGATTCAATAAGTTGCCGCCTAATCCGCTTCCCTGAAGAAAAAGCTTGACATGCGTTCAATATGCGTGCAATATGCGTTCAAAATGGAGCCAAGGAGTCTGCATCCTGGAGACGAAAAAGGCGGGCGGTCCGGTCGGGACCCCCGGTCATTCGACCCGTAAAGAAGGACGAAATGACGGCGGAAGAGAATGGACCCCCTGGAAATATATAACGACTTAAAAGAAAAGATAATCTGGCTGGAGTTAGAGCCCGGCCGGGCCCTGAACCTCGAGGAATTGGCTCAATCATATCAGGTCAGCAGAAATCCGGTCACCATCGCCCTCACCCGCCTGGACGCGGAAGACTGGGTCGTGCGCCAGGGCTCGCATTATGTGGTCAGCCCTTTGACCCTGGATCGAATTCGCGAAATAACCGAGATCCGCGCTCTGCTGGAAGTACAGGCCAATGTCTGGGCCATGTACCGCATCTCTTCCGACCAGTTGCATGAATTAAAGAGATTCCGGCAAAAGCTGGAAAACCTGAGCGATACCATAAGCAACAAGGAAATCGTCAAGCTGGACCTCAAATTCCACCGCCTGCTTTTTAAGGCTTCGATGAACAATCAATTGGCCATTCTTCTCGAAAGAATGCTTAACCACTATCTGCGTTTCTGGCTTTCCCTGCCCAGGCAGATAGACAAGGAAACGTTTTTCGTCGAGGCCAAACAGATCATCGAAGCCATCGAAGCCAAGGACGAAGCCAGACTGAGGGCGTTGACGGCCGAACATATCAGAGTGTCGGTTGACCAGATCATGGGGGTTTCAGCGAGCATGTATCACAGTGGAGCTTCAAACGGCTGAGGCATTCAGTAAAACTCAACCTGCCCGCCTTATGTTGAAGGAGGAAAGAAATGGAAATAAATAACTTCAAAGACTGCCAGGAAGTCAAAATCGAAAAGTTTCCGTTCAAGGGTCAGATGAGAGATGTTATCGGCACCAGTGTCAGATGGCTTTCCCGTTACGGCGACGACGGCACCGGTTATCCCGAGTATGGCCTGCGCTTTTTCACCATTCAGAAAGGCGGGGAGATACCCATTCACAATCACTTCTACCATCAGACCATGTACATTTTGTCGGGTAAAGTCGAGTGCTATCAGTTCGATCTGGAAACGGAAGAAGTTATCGCCAAAAAAATAACGGGCCCCGGGGACTTTATTTACGTTCCCAGCATGGAACCGCATGGAATGAAAAACATAGGAGAAGAGCCGGTCACGTTCTTATGCTGCATAGCCAATGTCTACGATAAGAATCCGGCCTAGTGTCCTGTATTAATAAAAAAATTGCAAAGTAACTAAATATATATTATAATCCTCCTGAGCCAAAGGCACCAGGAGGAAGAAGATGCCTAGGGGACGCAAGCTTTCATCGTTGGCGCTCACC
>JBFMAW010000056.1:0-20297 GCA_040755515.1 Thermodesulfobacteriota bacterium
CAGCCGGGTCAGCCGGGTCAGCCGAGCCAGCCGAGCCTGACGGGCCAGCCAGGCCGGTCGGATCAGCCAGGCCGGTCGGATCAGCCAGGCCGGTCGGGCCAGCCGGGCCAGCCGAGCCTGACGGGCCGGTCGGGTCAGCCAGGCCAGCCGAGCCAGGCGGGTCAGCCGGGCCAGCCGGGTCAGCCGGGCCAGCCGGGTCAGCCGAGCCAACCGGGCCAGCCGGCCATAAAAGAAGAACGCCTTTCTTCGCCCTCGTTTCTCCGGGATGAATCTTCAAGCGGGGCTTATGCTCCCTCAGGCGGGTCCATTCGAAGATTCATCAATTATTACGGCGTGCACGTGGTCCAGCCGGGGGATAATCTTTGGTTTATTCACTTCGAGGTCTTGAGGGAGTACTTCGGCAGCCGGGGCATCCAGGTTTCACGCCAGGCCGACCAGTCCACGACCGGCCGCAGCACCGGCGTGGCCCGGATACTGAAGTACGCCGAAAGCATGGTCCATATCTACAACGTGAAAACCAAGCAGCTCGACAAGAACCTGGACTTCTTGGAACCCAATCAAAAAGTAGTGGTCTTCAACCTTACCCGCCTGGACATGATCTTGGGCTCGATCAAAGCCAATCAGATTGACCGGATCGTCTACGACGGCCGGGATCTGTTCCTGCCGGCCGCCGGTTCGGCCGCGGCTAAAAAGCAATAGTGACGGACTTGTAAAAGTCCGTCATCAGGCCGAGGGCGATTAAGCCCCGGCCTGGGGTGAGGGTGGAACCACTTGAATTTACTTCAAGTGGCGGGAGAGGGACAGCCCTCTCCCGCCGAGTAAAAAGTCGGTTTTCGACTTTTTACGAGGTTACCAATAGTGACGGACTTGAAAAAGTCAGTTGTCGGCTTTTTACGAAGTCATCGATAGAGGCAAGATGGAAACCAAAATCAGGACGCTGGGCGTACTGAACGCCCGCAGTTTTTCCGTGGATTTGGACGAGGTTCAACGGCAAGGCGACTCGATCACCCGCCGCCTGGTGATCAGGCATCCCTCGGCCGTGGCCGTGGTGCCTCTCATCGGGGCCGACGAGGTGTTGGTGGTGGCTCAGTTTCGTTACGCGATGGGACGAGAGTTGATCGAATTTCCGGCCGGCAAACTCGATCCGGGCGAAGAACCGGCCACGGCCGCGTCCAGGGAACTGGCCGAGGAAACGGGTTACCGCGCCGGTCGGCTGGACCGGCTCCTGTCTTTCGCGCCCTCGGTGGGGTACTCGAACGAAATCATCCATGTCTACCTGGCCCGCGATTTGACTCCTTCCGGAAACGGGCCGGACGAGGCCGAGATTTCCAAGGTCGAGACCATGAAACTGGCTCGAGTCAAGCAAATGATTTTGTCCGGAGAAATAATAGACGGCGTGACCATCCTGGCCCTGGCCGCCTATGAGTGGTCGGGCGCGAGGGTTTGAAGCGGACGGGTAACGGAGGCGGGATCGGAAGGCGGGAAAAGGCCGTCCCGTCCCGCCGCGGTTCAATATACCCGTGGAAATCTAATTATCTTTCAGCACTTCCTCGTCGTAAGCAATCTCGATCCTGAGCTTGTGTTTGGCTTCTTCCTGGGCCAGGGCCAGAAAGGTCTGGCGCAGGTCGGCGTTGTCCGTGGCTTCGGCCAGGTCGGTGTACAGTTTGAAGGCCTTCTTCTCTTTTTTCATGGCCAGGACCAGGGCGTCCTGGAAATTCGTGACGCTCGATTCGTCCACGTCGGCGGTGTATTCGGCGATCTTCAGGTCCTGGACCTTTTCGGCCGCGGGCTTCAGCCTGCCGCCCAGCTTGACGGCCTGAAGCCTGGCCTTGTGGCCCAGTTCCTCTTTGGCGAAGTCCAGGAAGAGATCGGACATCCAGGGCAGGGCGGCCTGGTCGGCCAGGCGGCGGTAAAAGGCGTTGGCCGTTTCTTCGCCCTTGATGGCGAAATCCAGGATTTCATCCACGGTATTGAAGTAAGTCATCGGCTGTTCCTCCTTGGAAGCATTGTTATCCTAAGTCAAACGGCGCGACGGTCAGCCGCCGGTTTCAGTTGATCCGGTCGAAATTTTCCCGTCCGGCCCGGCAGATCGGACACTGGTTCGGCAAGGGGCCGTCAAAAACGTATCCGCAAACCTGACAGACGTGGTACTCGATCTCACGGTCGCTGGTCAGGGCGGCCAGGGCGTCCTTATAAAGCTTGGCGTGGCGGGCCTCGACGTCCCGGGTCCGGCTAAAACTCCAGGTCACGTCTTCCCGCCGGCCGGCCACGGCCTCTTTGATCATTGGTCCGTAGCCTTCGGCCGCGGCCTTGATTTCGCTTTCAAAGGCGGCTTTGAGGTTTTCCTCGGTCGAACCGATTACGCCTTCCAGGTAGCGCAGGGATTCGACGGCGTGGATGCGCTCGGACTCGGCCACGGCCCGGAAGAGCCGGGCCACCTGGGGATAGCCTTCGACCTCGGCTCTTTGGCTGAAGGCCAGGTTGCGGACGTGGGCCTTGCTTTCCGCGGCAAAGGCCAGTTTGAGCGACTTTTCCAGCTCCGGCGGCAGCGGTTCGAGCAGGATGAACCGTAAGTTCAAGGCGCCGCAGACGGGACAAGCATCGGGTGGCTTGGGGGCTTCGTGGACGTAACCGCAGACCGTGCACTTCCACTTCTTCATGGCTGATTGGTTTCCATCCAGATCAGGCAAGCCCGGGGACACTTGGCGACGGCTTCGTCAATTCTTTCCTCGGGGTATTTATTCATTTCGGCCACGGCCATGTAACCGGCCGCGCAAAGGCAAAAGACCTCGGGACAAAGCTCTTGGCAACCCAGGCATTGGTTGCATCGGCTCAGGTCTATTTCCGGGAACCTGGCCAAGCACGGGTCCGGTTCAGGACGGCAGGGCCGCGGCCGCCTGGCGGCCCAGTTCGCGGCAGGCTTCCAGGCCCGAGTCGTCCGGCACAAAAAACGCCTTGACGCCCGGGTTGATTATTTTCAGTTTCATGGCTTCCAGTTCCTGGGTAATGAGCTTGACCGCTTCGCCGCTCCAACCGTAGGAACCGAAAGCCGCCGCGGCCTTGTTCTGGGGCCGCAGTCCCTTCAAGTAGCTTAAAAAATCGGCCACGGTGGGGAAGAGCCCGTTGTTCAAGGTGGGCGATCCGATCAGCACCGCCCCGGCTTCGGTCAGTTCGGTGATCACGTCGCTGCGGTGCCAGGACCTCAGATGCATCAGTTTGGTCTCGATGTGGGCCTCGTCTAGGGCATCGGCGATGGCCTCGGCCATTTTTTCCGTGCTGTGCCACATGGTGTCATACACGATCAAGACCTTGCGTCCGGGTTTTTGTTCGGCCCAATCGGCATATTTCCCGATAATCAGAGCCGGGTCCTTGCGCCAGATGATCCCGTGGTCCGGGCAGATCATCCGCGGGGACAGACTCATTTCCCTGAATTTGCCCAGAAGCTTGATTACCAGGGTGGAAAAAGGCAGCAGGATGTTGGCGTAATACTTGAGGGCGTGGGGCATAATGGCCTCGCCGATCTCGTCGTCGAACCTTTCCAGACCGGCGTAATGCTGGCCGAAGGCGTCGCTCGAATACAGTATCCCGTCTTCCGGACAATAGGTGACCATGCTGTCCGGCCAGTGGATCATTCTGGTTTCCAGGAAGGTCAGGGTCCGGCGGCCGATGGAGATTCGGCCTTGGTTCTCGACCGGCTGGTAGTTCAGTTTTTCCCGGAAATGACTGGTAAGGTTGCGCTGGCCCATCTTCGAGCAATAGATCGGTTTGGATTCGCCGATCCGGTGCATCAGGCGGGGCAGGCCGCCGGAATGATCCATCTCGGTATGATTGCTGATGACCAGATCAATCTGGCTAGGAGCGACCACGCGGCTGATCCGGGCCAGCATTTCATCCGTTTTTTCTTTCTTGACCGTGTCTATCAGGGTTATCTTTTCGTCCATGATTAAAAAGGCATTGTAGGTCGTGCCCTGATAAGTGGCGTAGCCGTGAAAATCCCTGATGTTCCAGTCAATGGCTCCCACCCAGTACACGCCGGGCGCTACTTCCCGCGGTTGCATCAGCGTTCCTCCCTCCCAAATCCCGGCGAGCCGGGATCAAGAATGGAAATTAATTCACCCGGCCTGAGGTGATTTCCGTCGCCCGCCGAAAGACGTCGCCGGCGGCCACCCTTTACCGGAAAGGTCGGGCAAAATCAACGCCGGGCGGACCTCCCTCCCGGCCGTGGAATCAGGTCCCGTCCCGGCGTCAGGCCGGCGGTTCGAGT
This sequence comes from Thermodesulfobacteriota bacterium, assembly GCA_040755515.1. Taxonomy (GTDB): domain Bacteria; phylum Desulfobacterota; class Desulfarculia; order Adiutricales; family JAGVGV01; genus JBFMAW01. The sequence goes on from JBFMAW010000056.1 coordinate 4,265, forward strand.
CCGGTGTTTTGCTTCAAACTATCCAAGGCCGGCTCGACGCGGCCCTGACCGAAACAGACCCTTGATTCACTACCTCGGTCCCTTCTTATTCCCTGGTCAGCTTTCGTAGTTGAAGAGAAAGCTTCCTGATGTGAGATTGCTCTTCCTTGACCAGTTGGCCGATTTGAGTTTTCGCCGATTCGCTTTCGGCCAAAGCCTGCATCTCGGCGAAGAAAACGATGGAGTCCTTTTCGAATTGGATGGCCAGGGTCAAGGCGCTTTCGGCGGTTTTGGCCTGGGCCAGCCTGGCGGTGACGTCATCGCTCTTACGGAAGACGTGCAGGTCGGCCATCATCTTCAGATACTGGTCTATTTCGCCCGCCGGGTCCCAGACCGTGGGCTGGGTGGACGAAGCCGGCAGTTCGGACTTGAGAGCGGTGAATTTCTGTTTATGTTTGATCTCTTCGGCTCCCAACTCGCTCAAGACCTTCTTCACTTCGGGATGGTCAAGTCCGGCGGCGGCCTTTTCGTAAAACCGGCGGCCGTTTTCTTCTATCTCGATGGCTATCTGAAATACTTCGGCCGCGTTGAATCCGTAAATCATGTTCCTTCCGCTCCTAGGCTTTTTCGAATTGATCCTTGGATGCGCCGCAGACCGGGCAGGTCCAATCCGCGGGCAGGTCTTGGAACTTGGTGCCGGCGGGCACCCCGTTGTCCGGGTCGCCTTGGGCTGGATCATAGACATATCCACACACCGAGCAGACGTACGATTCCATGGCTTGCCTCCTTCACCTGTAGTCGAGGATTTATAGCAATAATTTCCGGCCGGAGGGCCGGCCCGCTTTAAAACAACGACAACCTTATCTCAGGCCGACGGCAAGTTCAATAGAGGAGTTGGGCTCACTAGTCGGTCCGTTCCCGTTTCCAGAAGGCCATCAACCCGCCGCGTCCGAAGGAAAGCTGGACCAGTTCCCAGCCTTCCCGGCCCCGGTCGGACAAGATTTCCTCCAGCCGTTTAACCTGATCCGCGGGAACCTCCTCCAGGTTGCAGAGTCCTTCCTCGGAACAGAAATAAGCCACCTGTTGGAACAGGGCCGCCGGATACAAGGTGATGTCGTACTCGAACTGCTTCATGTCGCTTCAGCCTTCCGTTAACGCTTTTTCCGCCTCGGTTAAATCGGTCGTCGGCCGCTGGCAGGTCTGGTCGCGGCAGAGGTAAAGCGCCGGCCGGGCGGATGGTTCGATCGAGGAGATGAAAGGGGCCAACGCGGCCAGCCGGGACCGCCGGCCTTCGTCGGACGGCGCGTGCATGATCACCCGGCCGGGATGAAAGCCGCGGCCGGCCGCGGCCAGCATGGCCCGGCCCGCGGAGGACTCGATGTCGCCGGCAATGATCGCTTCGTGGTTCGGCCCCAGGGTAAAATCGAGAGCCATCAATAGATGGGTGTGGGCCAGCGGATATTTTGTCAGGTCGCCGGCCGCGGCTTTCAGGATTTCATGGGCTTTTGTTTCCAGGTCATCCGCGCCGGTCAGCCGGCCCAGGCGGAGGAGATTGAGGGCGGCCACCGAATTGCCCGAAGGCAGCGCGCCGTCATAGGTCTCTTTCTTCCGGGCGATGAGTCTTTCGTTTTCGGCGCCGGTGAAGAACAGACCACCGCGCTCTCGATCCCAGAAAAGGTCCAGCATCAGCCGGGTCAACCTGATGGCTTCCTCGAGGTATCCGATTTCAAACCCGGCCTGGTAAAGCTCGATCAGGCCCCAGGCCAGGAAGGCATAGTCTTCCTGGTACGCGGCCTGAACCGCTTCGCCCAGACGGTAGCGGCGGAGCAGTCGTCCCTGACCGGTTCCGAGCCGATCGAGGATGAAATCCGCGGCCCGGGCCGCCAGGCCGATATATTCCGGCCTGACCAGAACTTGGCCGGCCTTGGCCAGGGCCGCGATCGCCAGTCCGTTCCAGGCGGTCAGGACCTTATCGTCCTTAAAGGGCCGGACCCGTTTCTCCCTGGTTTGAAAAAGCTTGTCCCTGGCCTGTTCCATGAGATCGGTCAGCTCTATTTCGGTCAGGCCTTCCCCGTTCGCCAGTTCCGCCCAGGGCCGGCCCAGGTGGAGAACCGAGAGGCCGCCTTCGAAGTTGCCCGCGGGCGTGACGCCGTAAATTCGGATGAAGAGGCGGCCCAGGTCAGGGCCGAGGACGGATTCGATCTCTTCCGGCCGCCAGAGGTAAAAAAGCCCTTCCCGGCCTTGGCTGTCCGCGTCTTCGGCGGTGTAGAAGCCGCCTTCGGGCGAGGTCATTTCCCGCCGCAGGTAAGAGAATATTTCCTCCACCGTCCGGCGGTAAAGAGGCCGGCCGGTCACTTGCCAGGCTTCGGTATAGGCCAGGGCCAGGAGAGCTTGGTCGTAGAGCATCTTTTCGAAGTGCGGAGCCAACCATTTTTCGTCCACCGAGTACCGGTGAAAGCCGAAACCCAGGTGATCGTAGATACCTCCCCGCCGCATGGCCGTCAGGGTCTTGTCCACCATGGGCAGGGCCGTCCGGTCCCGGCTTCGGTGATGCCGGCGCAACAAAAAGTTCAAGTGGTGAGGCGTGGGAAACTTGGGCGGGCCGCCGAACCCGCCCCATTGTTGATCAAAGGCCTGATTCAGCAGCCGGCCGGCGCGCTCGAGAGACTCTTCGCCCGGAACGGAGGAGGCGACTTCGGTCTCGAGGGGGTCCAGCAGGGCTTGGGTGAGCTGGTCGGCCGCCTTGAGCACGATCTCCCGGTGGGACCGCCATTTATCGGCCAGTTGATTCAACAGTTCGATCAAGCCGACCCGGCCTTGGCGGCTGGTCCTGGGGAAATAGGTGCCGGCGTAAAAGGGTTTGCCCTCCGGGGTCAGGAACACGGTGAGCGGCCAGCCGCCCTGTCCGGTCAGGACCTGGCAGGCGGCCATATAGACCTGGTCCAGGTCGGGGCGCTCTTCGCGGTCCACCTTTAGGGCGATGTACCTCTCGTTGAGGGTCCGGGCCACGTCCTGGTCTTCGAAGGATTCGTGGGCCATGACGTGGCACCAGTGGCAGGTGGCGTACCCGATCGAAAGGAAGACCGGTTTGTCTTCGGCCCTGGCCCTGGTCCAGGCCTCGTCGCCCCAGGGGTACCATTCCACGGGGTGATGAGCGTGCTGGAGCAGGTACGGGCTTTTTTCCCGGGCCAGACGGTTGGGCAAGTCGGTCACGCTCCCATCTTCCCGGCTATCAGCCGGCCATATTCCCGGGCCGCCTCGGGGCCGCCCGTCAGGGCCACGGACTTGAGGCGCAACGGTTGTCCGACCACGTTCATTTCAAAGACGTGTTCCATGGTGCCGTAGATGCGGTCCGGCGCTTCGCCGCTCCAGCCGAAAGCGCCGAATGCGCCTCCGACCTTGCCTTTGAGCCCGGCGCGATCGGCCAGGAACAACATCTGCTTCATGGGCTGCATCATGTCGCCGTGGTAGGTGGCCGAACCGAAGACGTAGGCGTCGTAGCCCTGGAGGTCCTCGGGTTTGTTGATCAGGACCACGTCCTTAACTTCGGTTTCCACTCCGGAGAGGCGCAGTCCTTCGGCGATTTCTTCGGCCATCTTCTGGGTCTGGCCTTTCCGTCCCGCGTAAACCACCAGGGCCTTGGACATGGCCTATTCCTCCTCGATCATGCGGGCCTGGTGCTTGCGGCCGCATTCCGGGCAGGTCACTTCCGCCGTCTTGGCCTCGTCTCCGTATTTCTCCCGCCACTGGTCCGGGGTCAGGCCTTCGATGAGACCGCAACCGCAGTCCGGGCAGACGGCTTGGATGCGACGCCGCTTCTTTTCGCTCATATCAGGGACTCCTTTTCTTAGGACGGGACAAGTCTTACTTTTTACCCAGCCGCTGGTCAGGGTTGCCGGCGCCGGGTCCACCGCATTCCGGAATGTAGCAGCTCACGTCCACGAATTCGCATTTTTGCCGGCAGCCCGGGCAGGTCTCGGGCGGCGTTTTTTCATTCAGGGTGTAGCCGCAGTTGGTGCATTTCCATTCGGCCATTTCAGCCACTCCTTTCTTTCATCGGCCGATCATTCGAATTCGGCCATGATCTCGGACAGAATCGCCCGGTCCACTCCCCGGCCGACCAGGGGTCCTTTTTTCAAGCCGGGCAGGATGTCTTCCAGGGGCGGCCGTTCCTGGTTCCGGTAGATCACGCCCAAGGGGATGACGTCGCCCCATTGGTGGGCCGTCTGGAGGGCCGCGGCCCAATCGGCGGGATCGTAATCCGCGGGCAGCGGCCGGCAGCGCTTCTTGTACCAGGCAAAGGTATTGACCTTGTTGAAGGACACGCAGGGCTGGAGGATATCCACCAGGGCGAAACCCCGGAAGTTCATGGCCTCTTTGATCAGGCCGGCCAGGAAGTCCACGTCGCCCGAGAAGCCCCGGGCCACGAAACCGGCCTTAAGGCCGACGGCCGCGGCCACCGGATTGAAAGGCTGGTTGTAGACGCCGAAAGGCTGGGCCTTGGTGACGAAGCCCAGGGGCGAAGTGGGGCTGGCCTGGCCCTTGGTCAGGCCGTAAACCTGGTTGTCATGGACCAGGCAGGTCACCCCGATGTTGCGGCGGATGCCGGCCAGGAAGTGATTGCCGCCTTCGCCGTAGCCGCAGCCGTCGCCGCTCTCGACGATGACCTTGAGGTTCGGGTTGGCCAGCTTGGCGCCGGTGGCCGCGGCCAGGGCCCGGCCGTGCAGGCCGTTGAAGACGTTGGCCCGCAGATAATGCGGGGCCTTGGCTGCCTGGCCGATGCCGGATACGAACAGGACTTGGTGGGGCGCCAGGTCTTGGTCCACCAAAGCTTTCTTGACGGCCTCGAGGATCGAAAAGTTGCCGCAGCCCGGACACCAGGCGGTTTCGAACTTGCCGTAGTCGGTCAGGGTCACCATGGCTGTCCTCCTTTAACCGGCCAGGTTCCGCCGGATGTATTCCGGGGTCAGGTGCAGGCCGTCATAGCGCCGGATGGCCTCCTTGATCTCAAAGCCGCTTTCCCGGCGAATCAGTCGGGCCAGTTGCCCGAAGGCGTTGCCTTCCACGGCGATCACCCGGGCGGCCCGTTCCAGACGCTCGAGAAACTGGGCCGGAGCGAGCGGCCAGACCTGGGAGAAGTGAAGCACCGCTGTTTTCCGGCCTTCGGACCCGAGTTGGGCCGCGGCGGCCAGAACCGCGCCGCGGCTGGAGCCCCAGGAAACCAGCAGTAGCTCCGGCTTTTCTTCGCCGATAAATTCAGGGGCGATGATTTCCCGGGCCAGGCCCTCCATTTTTCTGAGGCGCTTTTCGTGCATCTGGACTCGAACCGTCAGGTCTTCGGTCAAATGGCCGTCTTCGGTGTGTTCGTCGCTGTCGGTCACCACCAGGTGTTCGGACAGTCCGGGCAGGAGGCGCGGGGAGACGCCCGAAGCAGTGAGGGCGTAACGCCGGTAAGGCAGCGACGGGCCGGCGGCCAGGGCCGCGGCATGACCGGCCGCCGGATTGACTTCCAGACCGTCCAGGTCAAAGGGCGCCACCGAGCGGTACGAGTCGGCCAGGAATTGGTCGGAGAGAACGAAGACCGGGCTCTGATATCTTTCGGCCAGGTCAAAGGCCCGGCGGGTCAGGTGAAAGCATTCCTCGATGGTGCCGGGGGCGAATACGGCCCGCGGGAACTCGCCGTGGCCGGCATGGAGGACGAACTCGAGATCGGCCTGTTCGGTCCGGGTGGGCAGTCCGGTGGCCGGACCGGGCCGCTGGCAGACGACCAGGACCAGCGGCGTTTCCATCATGCCGGCCAGGCTCACGCCCTCGGCCATCAGGGCGAAGCCGCCGCCCGAGGTGGAGACCAGGCTGGGCGCGCCGGCGTAGGCGGCGCCGATGGCCATGTTTACGGCCGCGATCTCGTCTTCGGCCTGTTCCACCACCAGCCCCATTTTTTCGGCCCGGGCCGCCAGGTTCAGGGGTATCGAGGTGGCGGGGGTCATGGGATAGAAGGCGCAGAACTTGACTCCCGCGGCCAAAGCCCCCAGGGCTATGGCTTCGTTGCCGTTCAGGGTCAGGCGCTGGGCCGCGGCGGCCGGAGAAGCCAGGGTCAAGGATGAAGGACCCTGTTCGCGGCACCAGGCGTAGGCCTTGCTCAAGGCTTCCGCGTTCTTGGTCGCGGCTTCCGGATGCTTGCGGCCGAAAGCTCTTTCCAGGGTCTGGATTAGGGCTTCGAGGCCGAGCCCCAACAGGGCGCCGGCCACGCCCAGGGCCGCCATGTTGGTGGACCGGCTGTCGGCCAGTTCCTGGTACGGGACGCAGAGTATCTTTCTGGGGATGGTCAGGCAGTCGCCCGTACCGGCCACGACCAAGCCGTCCGGCGCCACCTGGTTCTGACGCTGGACCACGGCTTCTTGGTTGAGAGCGATCAGGAGGTCCACGGTCTCCCGGGGCGAGATGATTTCGCCCGCTCCCGTCAGGATGGTGAAGGCGTTTATGCCCCCGCGGATGCGGGACAGATAATCCTGGGTGACCAGCAGGCGAAAGCCGGCGCGGTTCAGGCCTTTCACCAGCAGTTCGCCGATGGTCACCAGGCCTTGACCGGCTTCGCCGGCGATCGTCAGCGCGACCGATGCCCGGGCCATGACTCAGGCTCCGTCCAGGCCGGCCCGGCCTTTGGCCATCAACCAGGCTTCCGGGTCGGCGTAGTACTGTTTCAGGTCGGCCAACAGATTCAGGTGGCCTCGTTCTTCCGCCTCGAGTTTAAGGGCGAACTTTTTTTCCCCCTGATCCTGGCTCCGACCGGCCAGATTCCGGTAAAACTCGATCGAGGCCGACTCGAATTCCAGGCCCATTTCCAAGGCCTTCATTTCATCCGCCTCGGCGCGGGAGTCCGCATGTTTTCCGGCCAGGTCACGGAAGACCCGGCCCAGGTCCACGGACACGGCCTGTCCAACCGACTGTTCGGGAAAGGGCTTTCCGCCTTTCAAGGTTTGGTATATCTCCCGGATGGTCCGGGCGTGTTGCACCTCGTAACCGGCCAGGAGATCGAAGATTTCCCGGCCCAGAGGGTTCCGGCAGTTCTTGGCCGCCTTTTCGTAATGGCGCTGCCCTTTTTCTTCCATTTCCAGGGCGGTGGACAGCATGATCAACAACTGTTCGTCCGCGGACGGCATGGTGACCCTCCCTTCGAGGGCGCACGTCTGTGCGCCCCTACAGGAATTTCGTGGGCGCACGTCCCGCGGGACGCGGGACGCCCCCATCATGAATTTCAGATCGTTGGCCCCTGGGCGGCCCCAAGGGCGCTCAGTGCGCCCCTACAAGAATCTCCGCGGGCCGCGGGCCCACGGGCGCACGTCCCGCGAGACGCGGGACGCCCCTACAGTAGATTTAAGCCGCGGGGGCGGGGGCGCCGGTCAGGGCCGCGGCCACCAGGGGAGACAGGACCCGCCGGCCCAGTTCGGCGTCCATCATGAACAGGCCCGGACCGGTGTCGCCGGCCAGCTTGAGCTTCTGGATGATCTCTTCGGCCGAGGACTCCTCTTCCACCTGTTCGGTCACGAACCATTGCAGGAACACGTCCGAGGCATGATCGCTTTCGGCCTTGGCCAGGTTGACCAGGTTGTTTATCAGGCCGGTGACCTTCCGTTCGTGGACTAGGGTCTCCTGAAAGACGGCCAAGGGCGAAGCCCAGGTGACGGGCGGCGCCTCGAGGGCGGTCAGTCTGACCTGGCCGCCCCTTCCGACCACGAAGTTAAAGAACTTAATGGCGTGGAACATCTCCTCCCGGGCCTGGAGGCTCATCCAGCGGGCCAAGCCTCGCAGGCCCAGGGACTCGAAATGAGCGGCCATGGAGGCGTAAAGATAAGCCGAAAAGGTTTCGGCGTTTATCTGTAAGTTCAGGGCGTTGTTCATCTTGTCGCTGAGCATATGGATTGACCAAACCGATCAAGCCTTCCAGAGGCCATGCAGGTTGCAGTATTCGCGGGCGTTGACCGAGGCCGCGTCTATTTTGAAGAAGGCTTCGGGCGACTGGCCCGGTTTCAGGTGTTCCCGATAAACCTTGTCGCCGACCAGGAGTTCGATCCATTCGATGTAGTGTTTTTCTTCCATGGGGTGGTTCACGGCGCCGACCTTGACCTTGTACCCCCCGTCCACCTTCTCGATGACCGGCACGTGCTTTTCCTTGGCCGCGTCAACGGTGTTTTCCTTGAACAGTTTCATGGGCGCCTCGCAACAGACCAGTTCGCCCTTGCCTCCGTGCAGGACTTCCACGATGTTGCCGCACCGTTCGCATTTATAGATTTCCAATCTTTCAGCCATGATCAAATCCTCCTTGAATCGGCCCGGGGCGGGCCCTAGTTATTGGGATAAAACGTAAATAGCGGACCGGCTTTCGGCCAAGGCCCGCGGGATCAATAATTCTCGCCCAGCAGTTCGAAATGGGCCCGGGGATGAGCGCAGGCCGGGCAGGTCTCCGGGGCCGCCTCACCTTCGTGGAGATAACCACAGTTGCGGCAACGCCAGGTGACCTTCGAGCTTTTTTTGAAGACGGTTCCGTTTTTCACGTTGGCCAGGAGGGCCAGATAGCGTTTTTCATGTTGTTTTTCGGCGACGATTACGGCCTCGAAGACCTTGGCTATGGCTTCAAATCCTTCGGCCCGGGCCGTCTGGGCGAAGGCCGGGTACATGGTGGTCCACTCGTAATGCTCTCCGCCGGCGGCGGCGGTCAGGTTGTCCGCCGTGGGGCCGATGACTCCGGCCGGGAAGGTGGCGGTAATCTCGACCTCACCGCCTTCCAGGAACTTGAAGAAGCGCTTGGCGTGTTCCTTTTCCTGGTCGGCGGTCTCCTGGAAAATGTCGGCGATCTGAACGAATCCTTCTTCCCTGGCCTTGCTGGCGAAGTAGGTGTAACGGTTGCGGGCTTGGGACTCACCGGCGAAAGCGGTGAGCAGGTTTTTTTCCGTCTTGGTGCCTTTCAGTTGAGTCACGATTTACCTCCTTGTCCGATTTTAATCCGAGTATGAGCCTTTGTTTCGACCTCTAGGCCGGCCTGTATCAATCCGGTCCGGCCGAGCCGGGTTACTCTTGAACATGCAAGGGTCTATACCCGATCCCGACCACACATAGAGGAAACATAAACGCGCTTCAGGCCTTTTTCAAGTCGCCCGGATGAAGAATTTATAAAATTATCGGCCCCACCCCCAAGTCAGGGCCGGGATATCTTGACGATGACCCCTTCCAGGGAGATTTTGCCTTCCGAGTCGAACAACGGACGATGGATGGAAAAAAGGTAGGAACGCTCGGTCAGGTCCGGCCGCAGTAAAGGCAGACAGTGGGACTTGAACTTGTCCAGGACGATGGTGTTTCTGACCTTTAAGGGCGCGCCGTTGATGCCATAGCGCGAGTCCAGGGCCGGGCATTTGAAGCAGCCCTCCCGCGGCGGCTCCCGATCGAGCAGGGGCACCAGGTCGATCTGGTCGGTCTTGATCACGCCCAGAATATGGATGTAATTGACTGGAAACGGTTTGGCCCGTCCCACCGGACGGTAATACATGCCGCCCAGGGGATCGAAGATGATTTCCTTATAGTTGCTGCCCAGTTTCCAGGAAGCCGAACGGACGTTCTGGTTGATGGCCACGTCGTTGAGCCCCAGCTTGACGTTGACCGGCGTCTGAAGCAGGCAGCCCGGTTCGAGGCCGTTGTCCGACTGCCAGGGCAGGCTGCGCAGCAGGTAAAGCATGAAGCCCTCGGACAAGGCGTGCTGTCTCTGCCGGCCCAGTTTGATTTCCTTCTCCAGGGCGGGAATCCGTTTGCCCGGCTGGCGTTGGCGTCGCGCCTGATACAGCTTCATTTGATGGTGGAAGGAATCAGCGTTCTTTTCCAGGTCCAGTTTTTCGTAAGCCAGATTGATCTCCACGGCCCGTTCCGCGTTCCGGGTGGCTTCTTTAGGGCTCAGGCCGCTGCTTTTGTCCGGGTGATGGAGTTTCTGCAAGGTGCGATACATGGCCTTGATCAAAAGGAAAAGATCGGCTTCCGACAGACGGCCGGCCATCTCGGCGGTCAGACCGAAGACCTCAAAGGGATTTTTTTTCGACGCGGCCATGAGGTCAATCAAGCTCAGAAGGCTTCAAACTTAATTCATCTTAACCAATGCGGCCGGGAAATGCCATAAATAAATGATCGAGCCGGCTGGTCCGGGCGGAACGCGCCGGTGGTCAGGTCTCCGGGGCAGGGGATCATGATCGGAGTAAAATCGGCCGGCCTCGGCTAGGAACGAAAAAGGAAGGCGAGGCGGGCCTTCCTTTCCCAAGGGGCTGGAGAAAAAAGATGGTGGATCAGTCCTCCAAGACAAAAATGACTTCCATGCGAACCCTATATTCGACAATTTTGTTCTTTTCCACGGCTATTCTTTGTTCCACGACGCGCAGACCGGTAATACCGCGCAAGGTTTTGATGGCGCGGGCGAACCCCACCTTCACCGCGTCGTCAAAACTCTTGGTGGACGCGGCGATTATCTCGGTGACACGAGCTACTCTGGTCTCCGTCATGCGTGCCCTCCTTGCATTTGAACGTTTTCAACCGTACGTTATGACCCTTAGCCAGCCCCTCTCGGGGGTAATATAGGGCAAAAGTCGGTTCAGGGCAACAAAACAGATACCGCCGGCCGATGAATAAGCCGGTCGGACCGCGTTCTTCGAGATTCGCCGTTTCACCATAAAACGGAACAATAACTCGATCAGGTCAAGGACCTGGAGAACGATCAACCGGTCTTGACCGTCTCGTCAGCCGACGAACCGGTCCAGTAGTAGCTGAAGGCTTCGTCGTCGCTGATCTGGCGGTCCATGACTTCGCCGCACTCGGTGCAGATCAAGGTCCGGTCATCAATCCCGGCCAGCCTGTCCTCGAGAAGATCGCAAGCCCGGCAGCGGTAACTATAGAGAGGCATACACTCCCTCCTTTCTCTTGTCGCCTCTTTACAAGTGCAAAGGCCTTGCCATCAAGGCCGGCCAAATCGGATAAAGCTGTTCACCTGGCTTAGGCACCCAAGAAAAGAGGTTATTTGTCTCCTCGGGCCAGGTAAAAAGGTTGGGTTTTTACTTTTAATAGTATCAGATAGTTCCGCTTGTGATTGCCGGCCGGTCCACTCGATGGGGAATTTTGCCCCAAGCAGTGGGGAAAAATACCCCAAAACACATTGTGAACAAAAATCAATGTGTTATTTTATGGGGCGAGAGGCGGGTCAATTCTATATAGTTGGTCAGGTCGTGTTGCAAGGGGGTGATGGTGATATAGCCTTGGCCCAGGAGGCTGAAGTCGCTGTCCGGATCGGGGCGGTCCGGGGGTATTTCCCGGCCGCGCCAGTAATAGGCTTTTCCCCTGGGGTCCTGGCGGCGGCTGAACTCCTCGCCCGCGGGAGACAGGCACTGGCGGGTCCAGATCACGCCCTTGATTTGGTCCGGCGGGAGGGCCGGCAGGTTGACGTTTAGGCTGGCGCCGGGGGCCAGATCAAGATGGGGCAGGTCGGCCACCAGCCGCCGGGTGAAATCGGCGGCGTAGGTGAAGTCGGGTTCGGTGAAAGTATCCAGGGAGACGGCCAGGGCGGGCAGTCCGAGAATGGCCGCTTCGGTGGCGGCCGAGACCGTGCCGGAATAGAGAACGTTCAGGCCCACGTTGGCGCCCACGTTTATGCCCGAAACCACGGCCTCCGGCCTGGGCCGGATCAGTTCGCTCACCCCGATGCGGACGCAGTCGGCCGGTGTACCGCTGAGTGCGTACCCGGCGAAGCTGTCCTCGAAGCGAATCTCCTTGACCCGGATGGGATCGGCCAGGGTGATGGAGTGGCCCACGGCGCTCTGCTCCATTTCCGGGGCCACGACGTAGACTTGGTGATCCTGGCCGAGGGCCCGATAAAGCGCCTTGAGGCCCGGGGCGTGGATGCCGTCGTCATTGGTCAAGAGCACGATCATGAAGGGGGAGGTTATACCAGCGGCAGGGGAAAGATCAAGGATTTGTCGGCTTCGGCCGCTTTCCCGCGGTCGGGCCGGTTGCGGCGTCAGGCGGCCCGAGACGGCGGCGCTCGATTTGACAAAACCCGGTTCTCGGCCTATTATTTAATGAATCTGATTAGATATATTTTGCCCGCGGAGGGTGGTCCGAAGTTACAGAAACGTGAATATATGGCTCATTAACCAGCCGATCGGCTGATTTGGTTCATCGTCGCGGGAAGGAGGCTTCCGTGTCCGTATCCGCCAAACGAAAGGCCGTCTATGACGACCTGTATACCTTGCCGGAAAACATGACCGGCGAGATCATCGAGGGCGAATTATTCGCGTTACCCCGGCCGGGCTATAAGCATTCCACCACGGCGTCCGTGCTCGGAAGCGAAATAATACCGCCGTATCGCTTCGGAAAGGGCGGCGGCCCTGGGGGTTGGATTATTACCATCGAACCCGAGGTGATGTTCGGCGAAAATCTACTCGTGCCTGATTTGGCCGGATGGAAAAAAGAAAGACTGCCCGAACCGCCAAAGGACAATTGGACTATGGTTTCCCCCGATTGGGTCTGCGAAATCCTGTCCCCGAGCACTTTTCGTATCGACCGAGTTCGTAAAATGCCGATTTACGCGGCCCATGTGGTCCCTTATCTCTGGCTCATCGATCCCGTGGCCAAGCTTCTGGAGACCTTCAAGCTGAAGGATGGCGCCTGGATGGTGCTGGGCAATTACGCGGAAAACGACAAGGTGCGGGTCGAGCCGTTTCAAGAGGTGGAAATCGATCTGGCCAACCTCTGGTGGGGGGACTAGACGCTAGTCCATTTGCGGTGGAAGAGTCGATCGTTCAGAAGGCGCTCCGGGCCGTCGTTTCGAGAGTGGGGTTGACGAAACGCACCACGGTCTTTCGCCGCCCCTCGACTCGAAAGCGGCTCCGACATCCGAACCGTCCAATATCTTCTGGACCACAACGATGACAGGACGACGATGATTTACACCCATGTCCTCTTTTCGCCGGAATGACGGTGGAAAAACGTCTCGTATCGGAATCCAGGGTGCCCCGACCGTCTTGGGTCCGCGCCGCACCAGTTACTGGCGATTTAGGAGTGGCCTGCCTCGAACCGCGGAAAATGTGAGTAAAATGTCGGAAGATGGGCCGAATGTGGAAATGTAATTCCTGTCTGAGGTCATGCAATGAAAAAGAAACCCGAGCTGGTATCAATCACCGATTGCGGAATATGCAAGAATCTTCGTGATCATGAGTCTATCGATGATCCGTTCGATGGCGTTGATTTAAAAGTTCTTGATGATTTAAGTAAGTTGGAAGATTTAGATCGTTCATCTGAATTGCCATATTTAAAACCACTGGCTTTAATTCGAAAGTTAGTAGACCTGCGAGGTTTTGATAACCGTGTCAAGAGGTGCCCATTATGTGGAACATTCTATCTCTATTCCCACCGATCGATTCCATACAGCGATCACGATGTCTTGGAATTATCTCGCTTTAATGAAGAAGAAACTAAAATATATAGGCAACTATTGGAAGCCAGAGACGAGGTAAGCTTGTACAATGCCCCGGCAATTGCGTTGTCTCATGAAGACGAATCCGTGCGGCATCTAGCGCAATTGATATTTACGGGACTTACTCAAAATCTCATTCCGACCAGGACACAAATTGGCTTGCTTAACAGGCTGCTATTCGAACAGAGCCCGACGGCCAGAGCTTTTGCATCCGGTCGGCTAGCTTCGCTCGCCAAGGAAAACAAAGTCCTCGCGCCCACGGAAGAGATGACATCCGCGATTCCTGGTTTCATCATGCTGTTGTCTGACGAAAAGGCGATGGTCAAATACTCTGGAGCTGAAGCATTGCGTGAGATCGCCAAGCGCGGCGTTGATCTCTCTCATTTAACTCCAGATCTTGTTCGTGTGTTACGGGGTATTCATCTGGAGGCTTATAATAAATTTCCAGCAGGTTACAAATTCTCAGACCCTGAATTAAATAGAGAGTTAGCCCAGGTAATTACAACCATTCTTGGATATATTGCCCGGCGAGCCAAGAGCAATGCAAAATCAGTTTTGGATGAATTGAAAAGAGCAGAGGTCAATGAGCGCATACCAGAAGTCAGAAAGCTCATGGAAAAGTGTCAAGCGATCTTGAAAAAATAGGTGATTAGGCGGATCGAGACTCGCCCATTTCAATGCGTTTACGATCACGCGGAGTATTAGCGAGTTAAGTCAAATCGCGTGGATTATGAGAAGTATTTGTGTGGACGGCGTTATAGTGAGACTTCTTGAAAGATAGCCAAAGGCGACGATTGTGAATATTGATTGTAGGTTAGACAGGGTCGCCTCCGAGATTCCATACTGACGGGCCAGGACCGACATCGCTTCTTCCCGTCGCGGTACCGCCAGCACCACCTCTAGCCTCTGACTCACTGCCAGGTCCGACTTCATGGCCATCTTTGCTTAATTGTTCCTTTCTGTTTCATTCTATCAGGCCAGAAATCCTACACGGACAAATTCTCATTATTTACGAGCAATACAATTTGACAAAACCCGGTTCTCGGCCTATTATTTAATAAATATAAGGAGATATGTTAATGCCCCAGGAGGGTGTTCGGAATTAGAGAATTGTAAGTTTTCGGTTCATTAACAAAGTGATAGGCTCATGGTCTATCGCCCTGGGAAGGAGGCCTCAATGTCCAGGCCAGCTCAACGAAAGGCCGTCTATGACGACCTGTACACCTTGCCGGAAAACATGACGGGCGAGATCATCGAGGGCGAACTGCATGCTTTCCCCCGGCCGCATTCTCGGCATAGCAGCATCGAATTTGCCCTAGGCCTTGAATTGGGCGCCCTGTATCGCTTTGGCCGAGGCGGCGGTCCTGGCGGGTGGATTTTCCTAAGGGAACCGGAAGTGATGTTAGGGGAAAATCTGCTCGTGCCGGATGTAGCGGGATGGAGACAGGAACGGCTGCCGTCACCGCCAAAGGAAAATTGGATTTCCGTCGCGCCCGATTGGGTCTGCGAAATCCAGTCCCCGAGCACGTTTCGGATTGACCGGGTTCGCAAAATGCCGATTTATGCGGCCCATGGAGTCCCATATCTCTGGCTCATCGATCCCGTGGCCAAGCTTCTGGAGACCTTCAAGCTAAAGGATGGCGCCTGGATGGTGCTGGGGAATTACGCGGAAAACGACAAGGTGCGGGTCGAGCCGTTTCAAGAGGTGGAAATCGATCTGGCCAACCTCTGGTGGGGGGACTAGACGCTAGTCCATTTGCGGTGGAAGAATCGCTCGTGCGGAAGGCGGCCCGGGCCGCCGTTTCGAGAGCGGGGCCGACGAAACGCGCCACGGTCTTTCGCCGCCCCTCGACTCGAAAGCGGCTCCGACATCCGAACCGTCCAATATCTTCTGGACCACAACGATGTGTATAAGTCAAGATTTAATCCGACAGTGGATGAATATGTACCTGGTGTCCGGTTCATCTCAGTTGTCGGTTAACCTAAAGCCGCTAGCGCGGCGGCCGCCGCCTCCGACGAGCTATTTTGCAAGCCCATTCTCGGCGGCGGCCCCAGAGCAAGCATCTTCTCTTTAGCTAGTGTCTGTACATAAATAAGGAAAAACTGGGATGCAGGAAAGCGCCGAAGATAACATTGAGTCTGTCCCCTGGCACGACAGCCATAGGTTGTTCGAAAATAAGTAGGCTGATCTCGGTTGAGGCAAATTCAGGTCATGGGTATCCCTTACTCACGGTTAAAACCTCTCTGGCCCACGGTTTCAGGCCGTTTGGAGGCCGGCCAGGGTCCTCAAATTTGCGGTGACCACGGTCAGCCAGACATAACTGCCAAAGGACCGCGGCCCCTTCCAATTACAGCGGTCAAAGCCCAGACTGCGCTTGATCCAGGAAATGACCGACTCCACGCCGGCCCGGAACCGCCGGAGTCGCCTGTAGACCCAACTACTCCGGCACATGTCCAGGATATCAAGACCCCGCTTCTTGGCAAAACAGACGTCCTTTATGCCTCGAGCCTGGGCCGCCTTCAAATTGTCTTGGGAAGCAAAGCCGCCGTCCAAGG
>JBFMAW010000057.1:0-16786 GCA_040755515.1 Thermodesulfobacteriota bacterium
GAAGAACCGTCTGTGACATAATATATTCACCTCGTTGGTGATGCTTTCCTTCGACAGAAAACATCATATCACCCTGATTTCTCAGGGCCAACGAGGTTTTTTAATTTTTTTGACGGTGATTATGGGATCAGCGCGGTCAACCGGAAACTTATGGCCGCGGTAAGTCTTCCCGTCAATGGATTAATTACCCTTATAAACAGCTTTGCGTTTTTCCAGGAAAGCGCGGGCGCCTTCTTTCTGATCCTCGGTCCCGCAAAGCCAGGCCCAGTGGGCGGCCTCCAGGTCCAGGCCTTCGGCCAGGCACATGTTCAAGCCCCGGTCTATGGCCTCCTTGGCCGCCCGCAGGACCAGCGGTGATTTGTCTTTCAAATTGGCGGCCAGGGCCAGGGCCCGATCCTTCAACTCCTCGGCGGGCGTCACCTGATTGACCAGGCCGATGGACAGGGCCTCGGCCGCGTCCAGCATGCGGCCGGTGAAGATAATCTCCTTGGCCTTGCCCACGCCCACCAGGCGCGGCAGGCGTTGAGTGCCGCCCGCCCCGGGGATCACGCCGACATTCACCTCGGGACTGCCCAACTTAGCCTTCTCGGAGGCCAGGCGGAGGTCGCAGCACAGGGCGACCTCCAGCCCGGCGCCCAGGCAATAGCCGTTGATGGCGCAGATGGTCGGCCGGTCGAAGCGTTCCAGCTTATTAAAAAGAGGCCGGCGCTTCTTCAGGAACGACTTGGCCTTTTCCGGGGTCATCTCCAGGAAGCTTTTGATGTCGGCCCCGGCGATGAAGGCTTCACCCTTGGCGGTCAGCACCAGTACGTTCACCTCGTGCTTCCGGGCCTCGAGTTCATCCAGGATTTCTTCCAGCCTGGACCGCAGGTCCAGGGTGAAGACATTGCGGGGCGGGTGGTCAATAGTGATGACCGCGATCCCATTCTCGAGTTCATAGGAGACCGGTTGGTCCGGCATGTCCTTCATCCTCCGTGGGTTAATAATCTCGGGACCACAAGCTCCGGCTCAGCCTGGGGTGAAATCATGGCCCGGCCAGGATGGCGGCGATACCCTGGCCACCGCCTCCACAAATGGTCTCCAGCCCGTAGGCCGAGCCTCGTCTGGTCATTTCGTGTATCAGGGTCACCAGGCGCATGACGCCGGTGGCGCCGATGGGATGGCCCAGGGAGATGCCCGAGCCGTTGACGTTGATCTTGCAGTCGTACTCCTCGGGGGCCAGGCCGATCAGTTTGGCGTCGGCCAGAAGTTGCACGGCAAAGGCTTCTTGAATCTCGAACAGATCAATCCGATCCAGCCCCAGGCCGGCCTTCTTCAAGGCCTGTTGCACGGCCACCGCCACGGCGGGATAGGTCAATCTGGGGTCGCAGGCCCCTACCGCGCCGGTCACGAAGCGGGCCAGAATCGGAAGCCCCAACTCTCTGGCCTTTTCGGCCGAGGCCAGGACCACCGCCGCCGCGCCGTCATTTTCCGAGGAAGAGTTGCCCGCCGTGCACACACCGTCGGGGTAAACGGCCTTCAAAGCCGCCAGCTTCTCATAGGCGGCGTCGGCCCGAGGCGTCTCATCGCGCTCGAACAGCTCCGGCACCCCCTTGCGGGCCGGCAAGGGCACGCCCACGATCTCCTGTCCAAACCGGCCGGATTCCCAGGCCGCCGCCGCCTTCCGGTGGCTGCGCAGAGCCCAGCGGTCCGCGTCCTCCCGGCTGATGCCTTCGACTCTGGCCGCCTCTTCGGCCCAGATCATCATGGAGTTCAACTCGCCGTAGCGCCCGAGGGGTTGGGACATGACCCTGGCCCGCTGGATGCGGTCGTGGAAAGGGATACCCCACATGGCCAGGGCGCCGTGCCCCCGGGGCATGGAACCCCATTTTTCATGAGAGCGGCCGCCCAAACCCCATTTGATCTCGCCGGGCAGATAAAGCTCCGCCTGGCTCATGCTTTCCAGGCCGCAGGCCGCCACGATCTCCGCGTGGCCGGTCTGAATCTTCATGGCCCCGAACAACACGGCGTCCAGACCCGAACAGCAACGCCGGTCCAAAGTCACCGCCGGCACGGTGTCGGGCCAGCCCGCCTCGAGCAGGGCCATGCGGCCCGCGTTGGCGCATTCGCCGTTCATATAGGCCTGACCGCAGATGACGTCGTCCACCTGGCCCGGCTCGAGGCCGGCCCGGACGACCGCGGCCTGTAAAACCAGGGCGCCCAGCCGGTAAACCGGCACGTCGCGCAGGGCTCCGCCGTAGCTGCCGATGGGCGTGCGTACTCCACTTACGATCACTACTTCCGGCATGGATCGCCTGCCTGTGCCTCAGGGATTATCCGGTCGGTCAATAGACCTTGGCCGGTCCCAGACGGTTGCCCTGCTCGTCATAGACATACCAGCCTTTGCCGGTCTTTTTACCGAGTTCGCCGGCCTTGACCTTGCGGCGCAGGATCAGGGGGGGGTAGAAGCGGGGGTCCTTGGTCTCTTCGTATACGGCGTTCAACGCCCCCAAGGTTACGTCCAGGCCCACCATATCCCCGGTTTCGAAGATGCCCATCTTGCGGCCCGAGGCCAGGCGAAGCCCCTTGTCTATGTCCTCGACCGTGGCCACGCCTTCCTCGACCAGCCGCATGGCTTCGGTGTTGGCCATGAAGTTGATGCGGTTGATCAGAAAGCCGCCGATATCCCTCCTGACCAGGATGGGTTCCTTGCCGATGTCCAGGACGAACCTCCGGCCGGCCTCGAAGGTCTCGTCGCTGGTGGAGATGCCCCGGATCACTTCCACCGCCTGCATCATCGGCACCGGGCTGAAAAAGTGCAGGCCGAGCACTCGATCCGGCCTTTTGGTCGCCGCGGCCAGTTCGGTGATGGAGATGGCGCTGGTGTTGCTGGCCAGAAGAGTATCGGGTCCAGCCTGCTCGTCCATTTGGGCGAAGACCTTTCTTTTCAGTTCCAGATTCTCGAACACCGCCTCGATGGCCAGTTGGGCCTGGCCGGCGGGTTTTAGACTATGCGCGGGGGAGATACGACCCACTATTTTTTCCAAAGACTCGGTCACCTTCCCCTTTTCCACCAACTTGCCTAGGGACCAAGCCAGACTCTTCAAGGATTTCTCCAGGGCGGCTTGATCCACGTCGTAAAGGCTCACGGACAATCCCGCCTGGGCGCAGACCTGGGCGATGCCCGAGCCCATCAGGCCCGCCCCCATCACGAAAACATTACGTATGGTCATTGTCTTTCCTTTCATCGTTGACCGGGCCCGTCAAGGAAGGCAAGAAACGGGCAGGTCGGCTTGGTCCGGCTAAACCGAGCAAGTTCTTTTGTCGGCGCGCTGCCTGGGCCCGGCCACCCGCTCAACCCCACGGCTCAGGTTCATGGTCCCGTCCCCGCCTTTATGAAGGGCGGGCCAGTCTGATCTGGGAAAAGTCAGGTCTGGATTAAGCAATGATTATGCCACTGGGACGATCATCGGCGAGACCGTCGGATAATACGACCGGAGGTATCCTGGGGCCGTTCCACGGCCGGCGGACCAGTTGATTCAGGACGGCCAAGAAAGCCCGGCCTGGCCCCGGGGCTTTCTCCACCTTAGGAGCAACGTTTTGATATGCTTGTCACATATGACCGAAGTGCGGGCGCGCCACCGTGGGGATAATCGGGGGGAAAATATAGGAGAGGCATAATCGCCTCTGCTCTCGGCGCAGGCCAACGGTTGGTATCGTCAGGCTAGGGGGAGTATCGCGCCGCCGGCTACTTGTAGATTATTTTAGACATGTCTATATTTTTATACATCTTCCAGGCCGTAACGCTTCATCTTCTGGTATAGACCCGTGCGATGGATATTGAGTAGTTTAGCTACCTTAGAGCGATTACCCTGGCAGAAGCCCAGGGCCCGCCTGATAGCTCGAATCTCCGCCTCGGCCACCTCCTCTTTCAAAGGTCGAGGCTCCTGGGTTTCTTCCAGTTCATAATCCAGGTTGTCTATTATATCGAAGCCTAGGTCATCCTTTTCGAGGATGCCCCCCCGGGCCTGGACCGAAGCCCTCTCCAGGACGTTGCCCAACTCGCGCACGTTCCCGGGCCAGTCATAGCGCATCAGGCAGCGCATGGCCTCGGGTGAAATCCTTAAGGGGGCGTCCCGATTGGTTTCATGCTGTTTGGAAAGCAAATAATAGGCTATCCGCGGTATATCCTTGCGGATGAGGCGCAAAGGCGGCGTCACGATCTGGAAGATGTTGAGCCGGTAGTAAAGGTCCTGGCGGAATTCTCTCTTCTGGATCATGGCCTTGAGGTCCCGGTTGGTGGCGGCGATAACCCTGAAGTCCAGGCGTAGGGTCTTGGTGCCGCCCACCCTTTCCACTTCGTGTTCCTGGAGCACCCGCAAGAGCTTGGCCTGCATGGTCAGGGGCATGTCGCCCACCTCGTCCAGAAAGATGGTGCCGCTGTCGGACAGTTCGAACTTGCCCGGCTTGCCTTGCCGACTGGCTCCGGTGAAAGCGCCGGCCTCGTAACCGAACAGCTCGGACTCGATCAGTTCGAAGGGTATGGCCGCGCAGTTCACTTTTACAAAGGGACAATTACGTCTTTCGCTCAGTTGGTGGATGGTTTGGGCCAAGATTTCCTTGCCGGTGCCGGTTTCGCCGGTGATGAGCACCCCTAATTGGGACTTGGCCGCCTGCACCGCCACCCGCTTGGCCTCCCGCATGGGCTCGCACTCGCCGATGATGTTTTTCAGGGTATAGGTATGGCGGTAGATACTCTTGAGCTCCTTTTCGTAATACTCCAGGCGACCCTCCAGGACCTCCACCAGGGTGAGCAGGTCCTTGACCTGCTCGGGGTGCCAGAACATGAGCTTGCCCACCGCTCCTATGATTTTTCCCGTTTGGTCGCGCAGGGGAATGCGGGAAACCACCCGCTGCTTACCCTTGAACTTGAAATACTTGCCGATTTCCGGGACACCGGTTTTCAACACGCGGGGCAGCCCGCTGCCCGGATTCAGTTCGGATAAATGCTTCCCGACTATCTCTTCCGAGGCGACCCCGTAAAACTCCTCGTTCGATGAACCGAGAAAGCGGACGATGCAGTTTTCATCCACCAGGAGATGGGCATCCCAGGGGTTGTTCAGCAGAGCTTCCAGGAGGTCGGGGGGAATATTAAGAACCGAAGACTTGGACATGGTGAGGCCTCTTTTTCGAGGGATGGGATTTGGTGTCCGGCCGGCGCCTCGGCGGGCTGAGGCCCGGTTCCATCCAGATGTACGACCCTGGCCGTTACCAAAAACCTGGTCAAAAAGTCAAGACCGGGCCTGTAGAAATTTTTATACACCTTAGGGCTGGCCCGGCCGGCTGTCAAGCCATAATTAATCGTTTCGCTTCAACCCGGGCAATGTTATGGAGCGTCTTGCCGGCGATCACAGAAGGGCCGGAAATTCAGGTAGTTATGAAATCAATGGATTCCGTCTCTCGGCGAAGCGACCTGTTTTTACCGGTTCCTCGAACCGGCCGGCCCAAGCTCTCCATGGCATGGGCCTTGCACTAATAGGGGGGAACTAGCAACAGGACCCCTAGTATCCGCAAATCTTGCCCAAGAGAGGAAAGTCCCATGGATTTCACCATCCCGGATAACCTGCAGCTTATGGTGGACACGGTTCGGCGTTTTGTACGTCAGGAATTGGAACCCATCAGCCGCCAGGTCGAGGACGAGGATGACATCCCCGAGGAAATAATACAAAAGATGAGGGAGTTGGGCTTGTTCGGTTTCGCCATCCCCGAGGAGTACGGCGGTCTCGGCGTGGGCGCCTTGGGCGAATGTCTGATCAACGAGGAACTCTCCAAGACCAACGGCTGTTTCCGCACCCGCATCGGGAGCAACAACGGCCTGGGCTCCATGGGCCTGTACTATGACGGAACCCCCGAACAGAAACAACGCTACCTGCCCCGTTTGGCCACCGGCGAGATCATGAGCTGTTTCGCCTTGAGCGAGCCCGCGGCCGGTTCGGATGCCGCCAGTATTCAGACCACGGCCGAATTGAAGAACGGTTATTGGGTTCTCAACGGGACCAAGCATTTTGTCACCAACGGCGACATCGCGGACGTGGCCACGGTTTTTGCGGTAACCGATAAAGAAAAGAAGGCGCAGGGCGGTATAACCGCCTTTCTGGTGGAAAAGACTTCTCCCGGATTTTACGTGGGCACGGTCGAGCGCAAGATGGGCATGCGCGGAACCCATACCTGCCAGCTTATCTTCGACAACTGCCAGGTGCCGTTTGAAAACGTCGTGGGCGGCGAGGCCAAGATCGGCCAGGGCTTCAAGACGGCCATGAAGGTTTTGGACAAGGGCCGGCTCACCATGGGCGCCGTGGCCCTGGGATCGGCCCAGAAGCTCCTGGAGCTATCGTTAGACTATGCCAGGCAACGGGTGCAGTTCGGCAAACCCATTATCGCCTTCCAGTCGGTTCAGAACATGTTGGCCCAGATGGCCACCGAGATTTACGCCGGCCGCCAGATGCTTTACCATGCCGCCTGGCTGAGAGACCGCCGGGGCAGGGCCATAACCAAGGAAGCAGCCATGGTCAAGCTTTTCTGCACCGAGATGGCCGGCCGGGTGGCCGATTGGGCGGTCCAGATTCACGGGGCCATGGGCTATGTAAAGGACTACCCCATCGAGCGCTTTTACCGCGACTTGCGCCTGACCCGCATCTATGAGGGCACCAGCGAGATACAGCGTCTGGTCATAGCCCGGGAGCTGGAAAAAGAGGCCGGCGGATAACCAGATTTCTTTGTTGGAAAACGTCTGATAATATGCGCCCGTCAATAATATCCGACCTGGTTATGATATCATGTTCTCGGCGGCTGACCCGGCGGGGGCGGACCGGTAAATAAAATCCTGGTAGCAGGAGGGTTTGGACATGCCGGAAATACGAAGGACTTATTGTGGGCTGTGTCATCCTCGCTGTGGCTTGAGATTGGAAATGGAAAACGGCCGGGCGGTCAGGGTGACCGGGGACCCCGAGCATCCGATTTCCAGGGGGAGGATTTGCGCTCGAGGCCGGCTGATGCTCGACCATCTGTATCATCCGGACAGGCTGAATTACCCGCTAAAACGCCAGGGCGAGCGTGGTTCCGGCCAATGGCAACGCCTGACCTGGGAACAGGCCCTGGACGAGGTTGCGGGGAAGCTGGCCGATCTCCGGGAAAAGCATGGCCCTGAGACCCTGGCCTTCACTCACGGCACCAAGCGCACCTTGCATTGGGACGGACGGAGGTTCTTCAATCTGTTCGGTTCCCCCAATATATGCGGGGCGAACAATATCTGCATGTGTCCGAGTCAGGCGGTGGAGTTTGCCACGTACGGCGGTTTCGTGAACGGCGATCTGCGTCAAACCCGATGCGTGGTGGTTTGGGGCCAGGCCCCGTCCCAATCCAACCCCATTCTGTTGTACCCGGGAATCCTGGAAGCCCAAAAGAACGGCGCCAAGTTGATCGTAGTGGACCCCCGCCGGACGGCGGAGGCGGAAAAGGCGGACCTGTGGCTTCCCATCAGGCCGGGAACCGACCTGGCCTTGATGCTGGGCTGGTTGAAGATCATAATCGAGGAGAATCTCCATGATCTAGAGTTTATCGAGAAATGGACCCAGGGCTTTGAAGATCTTAGATCCGCCGTGAGACCATATTCGCCGGATAAGGTGGCCGAACTCACCTGGCTGAGCCAGGAGCAGGTCGTCGAATCCGCCCGTCTCTACGCCCGGAGTAAACCGGCCGTAATCACCTGGGGTTTCGGTATTGACAAGCAGGGGGTCAATGCCACCCAGGCCGCCCGGGCGCGATGCCTGCTCCGGGCCGTCACCGGCAACTTGGACGTGCCGGGCGGTGAACTATTGGGCTGGAACGACCCTATCGGCAAGATTATCGGAGATGACACCCTGGAGATGAACGAGGCCCTGCCGGCCGGGCAACGGGCCAAGCAGCTAGGCGCGGACGAGTATCCTTTTTTCGGATTTCCGGGGTGGGAGCGGAATTTCGAAGCCAATAAACGCCTTCCGCATGAATATATGCATCCGCCCCTGGCGGACATGACCTGTATCGCCCACGCCCGGGCCGTTTTCGAGGCCATGATAAACAAAAAGCCTTATCCGGTCACCGCGGCTGTCTCCCTGGCCAGCAACCCCCTGCTCTCTCTGGCTAACACCCGCCGGGTGTATCGAGCCCTGAAAGCGCTCGAGCTGTACGTGGTGGCCGAGTACTATCTCACGCCTTCGGCCGCGCTGGCCGATTATGTGTTTCCCATATGCTCGACCGTGGAAACATCTGAGTTGTGGCTGGCCCCGGCCTTCTGCGTCGCCTGCCCGCGGGGAATCGAGCCCCTTTATGAAAGACGTAACACCTACCAGTTCTGGAAAGGCCTGGCCGTTCGTCTGGGCCAGTCGGAACAATGGCCGTGGGAGAGTCTCGAGGACGTGTGGGATTACCGATTGGCGCCGGTGGGTCTGACCTTCAAACAGCTCAGCGATAAAAATGGAATATTCGGACGGCCGGAATACAAGCGCTACGAAAAGTTCGGTTTCGGCACGCCGTCCGGGAAGGTGGAGCTTAGGTCCCGCACCTTCGAGGCCCTGGGCTGCGATCCCGTGCCAGTCTACAAGGAACCCCCTTACGGTCCCGTCGACCGGCCGGAATTAATCCGGGACTACCCCCTGGTGCTGATTACCGGCAGCCGCTTCATGCCGGTGTATCATTCCGAACAGCGGCATATTAAATCGGTCAGGGAAAAATGGCCCGATCCTCTGGTCAGCTTGCATCCCCAAACAGCCGCGGCCCTGGGCCTCGAGGAGGGCGACTGGGTCAAGGTGGTCGCCCCTCTGGGCCAAGTCAGGATGCGCCTGCGATTGTCCGAGGCCATTGGCCCCCGTCTGGCCGATGCCCAGCATGGGTGGTGGTTTCCGGAAAGATCGCCCTCCGAACCGGTCTTGTTCGGGGTGTTCGAGTCCAATGTCAACATGATCTGTCCCGACCACAAGGAATTTTGCAGTCCCGAGATCGGAAGCTGGCCCCATACGGCCTTGCCCTGCCGGGTGGAAAAGGAGACCGGCTGAGCGCGGGTTTGGATCAGATGGTCCGACCGGGTGAATCGCCGGTCCTAAAAGGCCGTAGCATCGAGAAAGCCAGGGGTCAAAGAACCCGGACGATTCTCTCCATCGCTTCCTGAACGTTCTCGTAATTGTTAAACGCGCTGAGGCGAATATAGCCCTGTCCGCATCGGCCGAATCCCACGCCAGGGGTGCAGACCACCCCTGCTTTGTTCAGCAGCAGATTAAAGAACTCCCAGGAATCAATTCCGGTATCGACCCATATATACGGTGAGTTCTTTCCGCCCACGCAGTCAAGGCCCATTCCGGTTATCTTTTCTCGTATCAGAGACGCATTCCTCAGGTAATAATCCACCAGTTCTTTCACCTGGGCTTTTCCTTGTTCAGAGTAGATGGCCGCGGCCGCTTTCTGGACCGGATACGAGACGCCGTTGAATTTGGTCGTCTGCCGGCGATTCCAAAAAGAGTGAAGCGACTGCTTCCCGCCCTTCGAATCAAAGGCCAGGCAATCCTTGGGCACGATCGTATAGGCGCAGCGGGTTCCGGTGAATCCGGCCGTCTTGGAAAAGCTTCTGAATTCAATGGCGCACTCGCGCGCGCCTTCGATTTCAAAGATGGAATGCGGCAGCGCGTCATCCCGGATAAAGGTTTCGTAAGCCGCGTCGAAAAGAATCAAGGCCTTGTTTTCCAGCGCATAGTCAACCCAGAGTTTCAACTTTTCCCTGCTTATGGTCGCGCCGGTGGGATTGTTGGGGGAACATAGATAGATCAAGTCAACCGGTTCCACCGGCAATTCCGGGGTAAAGCCGTTTTCTTTCGTCAATTCGATGTAGACCAGGCCCTCGTAGCGCCCGTGGTCGAATATTCCGGTCCGACCGGCCATGACGTTCGTATCGACGTATACCGGATACACCGGATCAGGCACGGCTACCCGTAGGTCGCTGGAAAATATCTCTTGGATGTTGCCTGTATCGCATTTGGCGCCATCCGAAATGAAAATTTCGTCAGCGCTGACCTCCGCCCCTCGAGCCTGGAAATCCGCCGCGCAAACCGCCTGGCGCAG
Organism: Thermodesulfobacteriota bacterium; assembly: GCA_040755515.1. Lineage (GTDB taxonomy): Bacteria > Desulfobacterota > Desulfarculia > Adiutricales > JAGVGV01 > JBFMAW01. The sequence continues at coordinate 10,126 of JBFMAW010000057.1, forward strand.
GAAATCGTAACCGCGTTCCGGGCCGTAGCCTTTGAAGGTTTTGTCAGCGGCCATCTCCTCGATCGCGGCGTGAAAGGCTTTGATACAGACGTCCGGCAGAGCCCTAGTCACGTCTCCCACGCCCATTTTGATGATCTTCTTGTCCGGGTTTTCCTTTTGAAAAGCCTCGACCCTTCTGGTCACCTCGGAAAAAAGGTAAGATGATTGAAGTTTCAAATAATTTTCGTTTACTCTAATCATTTTTCCCTTCACCCCTGATCGGTCGTTCCGGTGAGAGTATCACCTGGTCATCAGATTCATGAATCTATCATACTCTCCCTCCCTTTATTTTTACCCATTTTTTCGCTCCCTGGTCAGTGGATCTTTTTATGAGGATTCATAGCCATCCCATCCCTGTTATGGGCGATCGGATCATATAGCTGATTTTTGGCAAGCTTCCTGCGTCGATTCCATTGACGTGGGGTCGGTCAAACTGCAAGGCAGATTCACCTGGCATTTGGCGCAGCCGTGGCTGCGTTCACCCAGGCCCAGCTTGATGCGGTTCTTCCAATTGAAATCCAGGCGTTTATTGCAACGGTGGCGGTCCACCCCCTCGATGCTCACGGCCTTAACCGGACAGCGCACGACGCATTGGAGACACTCCCGGCCAACCTTGTGCAGACACAGTTCAGCTTGGGCAACCAGGGGATGGTCGCCGACATCCGCATCGGTAACCAGACTGCCCATGCGCCCGGCACAGCCGGACGGAGTGATAAACTGGGCATTGACGCCAAAACGCCCCAATCCGGCCACGTACCCTAAATGCTTGTGGGACCAGCGGGCCACGAGTCTTTCTTTATCAAAATTTTCCGTAGCCGGTGTCAGGACGGCCTCATAACCGTATTCCGCCAAAACCCCCCGCAGGTGTGCGCAAGCCTTTTCGATCAACTGGTTCGTGACCTCATAAGCGATTCCCCAATTGGGACATGGAAATTTGCCCGGATGATTTTCTTCCGCCAGTTCCGCCTTGAACGGGATAAAAAAGACGACAACCGTCCGGGCCGAGGCCATCAGGTCTTTTGGCAGCCAGTGATTGTCCGCGGCTACGCGGGGCAGGATTTCAAAGCGCTCATCCGCCCGGGCCGTGGCCAGCAGAGGCGGCCGCCACCAATCTCTTTCCTTGAACGTTTGAGGGTAATCTTTCACGTAGCGCGTCAATTGCCGCCGCAGCTCGTCAATGCTCAATTGCGTTTTCATGATCACTTCCCCTGAATATGGGCGAAGATATTATCTCCACCATCTCGAGGCTTTTTCGTATCTTCTATATCAGTCCCTGGTGCTTCAGCAACCATTTAATCTCTTCCACTTGATAATCCGCCAGGGCGCCGGTCAGGGGAGGCAGGCATTGATGTGAGTCAATGACGCCCATCAATTGCAGGGCCAATTTGTGACACACGTGCCATCTTTGGTAAAAGCCACAATCATTCCAGGGCACGATCTTATCGTTATAAAGCTTCCTGGCCAGTTCAATTTCGCCGGCTTGCACCAGGGACAGCAATCTTGAATTATCTTTCGGAAATACGGCGGCCGTGGCCGTCGAAATGCCTTGAGCGCCAAGCAGAAGATATCTTAACGTATAAGTATCGGCGCCAACAAAAACAAACAAGCGGTCACCTAAATATTGGGTGATTTTTTTCAAGTATTCACAGTCATTCCAGGCATATTTCAGGTGCGCGATTCGTTTTTCATCCACCAGTTGCTTGAGAACCTCGAAGGGGATGAGGTCATCTTCCTGGGAATATGGCACCACGTGAATTTTTACCGCCTCGGTGATGGCCCCATAATGGTCAATCAATTCAGAATCGCTGTAGGGCTTTCTACCTCTGAATTTTGGATTGAAGGTTAAAACGGCGTCGGCGCCCAAGTCTTCCGCCCTTTTACATCTTTCCACCGCCTGATTGGTTCCCAGGGCCGGTGTTCCGACGATAACCGGGCCTCGGCCGTTCATATGTTCCACCGCCGTTTTGATGACTTTCTCCTCATCCTCTTTCGACAGGAGGTAGCCTTCGCCAATGGCGGCGGCGACTCCAACACCAAAGCATCCATTGTCCAGGTCGTAGTCCATGATTTTACGCAGCCCGATTTCGTCAAGCTTCCCCTCGCCGGTCACCGGGGTGGGGATGAGGGCGATCACACCTTTTAATTCCTTCATTGGAGACTCCCGTTAAATATTGAAGATATTCAGAAACTTATTATGGGGAGCATAAAGTGAGTTGCCTTTTCCAAATGTCGTTCCTGCGAAAGCAGGAATCCAGGACACAAGAAAACCTGGACCCCCGCCCATCGTGAGCCTGTCGAGAGCCTCCAGGTCGAACGACTTTCGCGGGGGTGACACCCAGCAGAGCCTTTTATAAGGTGTTGCAACTTAGATTTCGCTCCGGCTATTAACTAGCGAATCTGCTCCATCTTAATGGGCTCAAATCCAAGGAACTCTTACCGTCCACGATCCATTCGGCCATCAGTCGGCCGACGATGGGGCCCAAGCAGAATCCATGACCGGAAAAGCCGGTCGCCAGAAAGAAGTTTTCAAAACCAGGGGCTTGGTCCAAAATCGGAAGCTTGTCCGGGGTGTATTCTATTATCCCGGTAAAGGCCCTGATCAAACTGGCGTTTCTGAGAATGGGCAAGAAGTCCGGCAACCAGCGGCCGATTTCGACAAAAAAGTCAAAATCAACGCTTTTATCAATTTGAGTGACCGGGCGTTTGGTGATATCGCCCGCGATATGAAGATTCCCTTCCAGGGCCTGGCGAAAGTAAAATTTATCCGACTGGACAAACTGCCTGATCATGGGCGGCAGCGCTTCAGTGATCATTATCGTTTCTTTTTGAATGGTGATGGGAATATCAAGACCGATCTGGTGGCACAACCCTTTGGCCCACGGCCCGGCGGCATTGACAAAAACCGCCCCCTCGTACGCCCCCTTTTCGGTCACGGCCGTGGTCACCCGGCCATTCGTTGTTTTCAACTGACGCACCGGACTGTGCTCATGAATCTGAACGCCTTTCCGGTGGGCTGCCCGGCATATGGCCTTGACCACCAGTAGGGGATTGGCCGTTCCATCGCTCGGACAATACTTGGAACCGAAAAGCTCGACTTTTTCCGAAAGAAACGGCGTCAGACGCCGGGTGTCCTCGGGCGAGAGAATATCCACGGCCAAGCCGGCCTGGGTCTCCCGTTCCGCTCTGCGGCGCAGGGCCTCCAATTTTTGTTCCGAGTGGGCATAATTGATGTTTCCGCCCCGGCGGTAACCGACGTCGCCGTCAAGTTCGTCCTTCATGTCCGCCCATATTTTAATGGCGGCCATGGCCAGGGGCAGTTCGACCGGATCACGGTCCTGCTGGCGCACGCCGCCGCCGTTGCGCCCGGAAGCTTCTTCGCCGACGCGACCCTTTTCCAGCAGTATCACCGAACGTCCTTTTTCGGCCAGACGATAGGCGATCGAACTCCCCGCGATCCCGCCTCCGATGACGATCACGTCCGACGTAAAACGATCCATAACGCTCACCTGTTCAAGTCTGCCGGCGAAACAAATATTTCGGTTAAGCTTGATCCGCGCCCCGGTGTGATTGGGCATACTCTTCCAACAGAAAGAAAGGCAGCGGTGTCAGCGGCGGCCTTAGGTTCAGGTAGCCTATCTCCTCGATGGGTATACCCTTCCGGAGCATTATCCGGGCCGCGATAGACTCACACGTTCGGCCTTGACACAGTCCCATCCCCAGCCTGGTTCTTTTCATCTCGTTAATATTGCGGTATCCCCTTTCGATGCCGGCTTCCACGTCACCTACGGTTATATGTTCACACCGGCAGACGATGGTCTCCTTGTCCATGATATCGGGCGGACCGGAGGGTAATGAAAACACCTCGTTCAGTTTCGCGGCGTACTGTTGTAGCCGTGTTCTTTCAGTCTGAAGACGCTTTTTCCGCCCGTTCAATTCGGAAGCCGATATCCGACCTAATTCACCAGCCAGGTGAAGCGCGGCCAGGCGGCCTTCGACCATTGCCAAATCGCGGCCGCCCATGCCTTTGGAATCGCCGGCGATGTATATGTCCGGCCGACTGGAACGCATCTGGTCATCGGTTTGGGGTTTCCAATAATGCAGTAATGGATCATAAATGTGCTCACAACCACATAAGCGGGCCAGCCGGCCTAGGGGCAGGAAACCGTCACTGACTCCCAAGATATCAATCTTAAATTGCTTCTCCGAACCCGGCACGGGGCGGCCTTGCGGGTCCAATCTGGCCACCCGCGCCTCTTCGACCCGGTCATGACCCGAAGCGGAAATGACGGTATAAGGCCTCAGAACCGTCACCAACTCCTTTATCACCGGGAAAAGGTAGGTCAAGAACTCATGAGCCAATTCTCTTTGCCTTAAAAATTCGGGCAATATTTTAAGATAGCGATAAAAAGGAACGGGATCGCATATGGCCGCGATTTCGCCTCCGGCGGCGACGATACTCGCCGCGACCGGCAGCAGCAACGGACTGCAGCCGGCCAACAAGAAGCGGCGGCCGGGCAAGGTCCTTTCGGGTAAAACTAATTTGTGCAGTCCCCCCAGGGTCATGACGCCGGGCAGGGTCCAGCCGGGAAACGGCCAGGAACGCTCCATGGCCCCTTCGGCCAAAATCAGTTTTTTAAAACCGATCAGAAATATTTCATTATTCCGCGCCAAAGAAAGCGAGTCGCCATTAAAAAACCCCCAGATATTGGCTTCGTTATACACGGTGCAGCGATCCCGGACGGAGTTGAACTCATCGATCAACCGTTGTCCCTTCTGGTATTTGACGCCCAAAAACCGAGTATCCGAGATGGAAAAATCAGGTGAAGGCTGCCGATATACCTGCCCGCCCGGGTTCGGCTGGTCATCCACGACGGCCACCTGAACCCCCAGACGGCCAAGCTCGACGGCGGCGGCCAGGCCCGCCGGTCCCATCCCCACGATTACGGCTTCAAATCGGTTTTTCATCCCAGCCGCCTTTTTGAAAATGCCGGCTCTCTACGCGGCAGCCTTCTGATACCAGGGTCTGACAAATCCGGACATTGGCCACGCCGTTCACCGTCATTACGCAACTGTGGCACACCCCGATATTGCAGTAGACCCCCATGGGATTTCCGTCCATGGTTCTGGAAATAAAAATTCCGGCATTGATAAGCGCGGCCGCTATGGTTTCGCCCTGGTAAGCCTTGACGGGTTGTCCGTCAACAAGAAATTCCACCGGCTTGCCTCTGGTGACTCCTTTTTCGATGCGGCCTGGTTTTATTTCCTTCTTCATGGGATCATGGTCTCCCGACCGGCGACCGGCCCTCGTCCGGAGGTCCGAGGTAAATTTTTCCTGATTTCATCACCAAAACGATATGGCGCAAGGCGTCCAAATCGTCCAGCGGATATCCTCGCACGGCGATGAGGTCCGCTCTTTTGCCCGCGGTCAAGGTGCCCGTCACCTCCCGAATTCCACAAGCGTCCGCCGCCAGACTGGTGGCCGCTTCGATCACTTCGGCGTTGGTCAGGCCGATTTCGGAGAGAACTTCAAGGCCGTCCACATAGGCGTTAAAAGGGACGAGATTGACTCCCGCGTCCGTGCCGGCAATGAACTTTATTCCGAGTTCGCGCATGCGACGCACGATGGGGAACCTTGGCGCCATTTCCGCTCGGGCATGTTTCCAGGCCCGGCTGGTGGTCGAACAGACATATATGCCTTTGGCGCCGATCAGTTCCGCCGTGCCTTCTTCGAGACGATACCCCTCCGGTGTCCTCCAGGAACAATGTTCGATGGTATCGACTCCGGCTTCAACGGAGTTACGAATGCCCGCCGCGCCGTGGGCATGGGCGGCGATCTTCTTGCCGACGCGATGGGCTTCGTCAACGGCTCCTTGCATCTCCTTCAAGTCGAATTGACAAATCCATCCCGCCGAGCCTTTCGTCATCACCCCGCCTGAAGCCATGATCTTAATCCAGTCGGCGCCGGCTTTTAAATGCTCCCGCGCCGCCCGCCGGACCGCATGATAGTCGTCGCATTCACATCCCATGAACCAGCAGTGTCCGCCGGTCGTGGTAATGGGTCTGGTCGAGACAAGTAAGTGAGGCCCCACGGCATAGCCCCCCTCGATGGCTTCCTTGATCGCCAGATCAAGGTATCCTCGGGCGCCCATTTCCCGGGCCGTCGTCACTCCTGCTTCCAAAAGGAGGCGGGCATGGTGGCCCATACGCAGGAGAAGCTGGTGGTCGGTATCGCTTTTCAGGCGGGCCACCGGGTTATCGCTCCCATCAAAGCCCAGATGGACATGGCCATCAATCATTCCGGGCATGACGGTCATATCCGGCAGGTCAATCACTTCCACCGGTCCGCCGGAAAGAGCCGCCAACTCTTTTTGCCCGCCGACCGCGACTATTTTGTCTCCATCTACGATCACGGCGCCGTGGCGAATGACTTCATTCAGTTTGCCCGTGAGGAGCATTCCAGCCTTGAGCAGATACACCGCCTTCACCCGTCATTATTGATGACCTCGTAAAAAGTCGAAAACGACTTTTTACTCGGCGGGAGAGGGCTTCCCCTCTCCCGCCACTTGAAGTAAATTCAAGTGGTTCCACCCTCACCCCAGGCCGGGGCTTAATCGCCCTCGGC
>JBFMAW010000058.1:0-16026 GCA_040755515.1 Thermodesulfobacteriota bacterium
GTCGTCACACGCCGTTTTTCGCGGGTTATCGTCCCCAGTTTTACTTTCGGACGACGGACGTGACCGGGGTGGTGTCGTTGCCGGAAGGGGTGGAGATGGTGATGCCTGGGGACAACGTGTCCCTGGAGGTGTCGCTGATCACGCCCATCGCCATGGAGAAGGAACTAAGGTTCGCCATCCGCGAAGGCGGCCGCACCGTGGGCGCCGGCGTAATCTCGGAAATATTGGAATAGGCGGTCGGCGATGAGGGAGATCATCCAATTAGCCTGCACCGAGTGCAAGCGTCGTAACTATTCAACAACCAAGAACAAGCGACGAACCCCTGGCCGGCTGGAGATGAAGAAGTATTGTCCCTTCGACCGCCGCCATACGGTCCATCGCGAGACGAAATAAACCGGATTTCCGCGGCGACGTTCAGCCGCCCGCGGTCAAGCAGGCCAGTAGCTCAATTGGCAGAGCACCGGTCTCCAAAACCGGGGGTTGGGGGTTCGATTCCCTTCTGGCCTGCCAAATAATTTTAAGGCGGATGGCGGCCGGACCGGCCGCATAAATCGAGGTTCCCGGACGGGACATTTAACGATGCCGAAGAAAAAGGACAATTCCGACAGGCCTCCAGGCCAGGAGGCGGAAGCCCGGTCGGGCGGCGACAAGGCCATGACCGAACGGACCAAAAACACCCCGGCTCCAGCCAGGAAGCCGGCGAACAAAAAGGGCCCGGCCAGGGAAGAGGAAAAAGGCCCCGGCTTTATCGTCCGGACCAGACAGTTCTTCCGGGAAGTGAAGATCGAGTTGAAGAAAGTCACCTGGCCTTCCCGTAAGGAAACCATGGCCTCGACTTCGGTCATACTGGTGTTGGTTTTTATTATCGCCCTTTATCTGGGCCTGGTGGACTTCGGCTTGTCCTGGGCCCTGGGGCTGTTAATCAGGTAGAACCCTGGGGTAGGAGAACTTGGGCCGGTGGCTTCACAATGGTACATAGTCCATACGTTTTCCGGATTTGAGCACAAGGTCAAGACCAGCTTGGAGGAGACCATCAAGAAGCTCCATCTGGAGGAACAGATCCAGGAGATTTTGGTCCCCACCGAGAACGTGGTTGAAATGGCCAAGGGTGGTGAACGGCGCACTTCGAGCCGAAAGTTCTATCCCGGGTACGTGCTGATTTACATGGAGCTGACCGACCAGACCTGGCATGTTGTCAAGGATACACCCAAGGTCACCGGTTTTCTCGGCGGCAAGAACATGCCCATCCCCGTGCCCGAAGAGCAGGTGATTCAAGTCAAGGCCCAGATGGAGGAGGGCATCAAGAAGCCCAAACCCAAGTTCCATTTTGAAGAAGGCGACGAGGTCAAAGTGGTGGACGGGCCGTTCAGCAACTTCCACGGCACGGTGGAGGAAGTCAACGAGGATAAAGGCAAGCTCAGGGTGTTGATCAGCATCTTCGGCCGGGCCACACCGGTGGAACTCGAGTTTGTCCAAGTGATGAAGATATAAATCCGGCCCGTCCGGGCGATGGACGTCCGGGGCTGAGATAAAGGAGTTTGGTTACCATGGCCAAGAAGGTTATGGCCCAGGTCAAATTGCAGATACCCGGCGGGCAGGCCACGCCCTCCCCGCCCGTGGGGCCGGCCCTGGGCCAGCACGGCGTCAATATAATGGAATTCTGCAAGGCCTATAACGCTCGCACGCAGAACCAGGTCGGCACCATCATCCCGGTGGTCATAACCATCTACGCCGACCGTTCTTTCACTTTCGTCACCAAGACCCCCCCCGCGTCGGTCCTGCTCAAACAGGCGGCCAAGCTGGCCAAAGGTTCGACCGAACCGGGGCGGAGCAACGCAGGCGCCGTGACCCAAGCCCAGGTCGAGGAGATCGCCAGGCTCAAGTTCGAGGACCTCAACGCCAATGATCTGGAGGCCGCGGTCAGGACGATTTCGGGCACGGCCCGCAGCATGGGTTTGGAAATAGTTTAGGAGTTGGGAGATGGCCGGCAAAGGCAAGAAACACAGGGCCTCTTTGGCCCTTGTAGACCGCAGCAAGAAATACGACTTCAACGAGGGGCTTAAACTGGCCCTCGAGACTTCCCACGCCAAGTTCGACGAAACCGTGGACGTGGCGGTCCGCCTGGGCGTTGATCCGCGGCACGCCGACCAGATGGTGCGCGGCACTTGCGTCCTGCCCAACGGCACGGGCAAATCCGTGCGGGTGTTGGTTTTTGCCAAGGGCGAAAAGGAGAAGGAGGCCCTCGAGGCGGGCGCCGATCATGCCGGCTCGGAAGAGATAATAGAGAAGATAAAGGGCGGCTGGCTGGACTTCGACAAGGCCGTGGCCACTCCGGACATGATGGGCGCGGTGGGTAAGTTGGGCAAGGTCCTGGGCCCCCGGGGCTTGATGCCGAACGCCAAACTGGGCACCGTGACCTTCGAGGTGGCTACCGCCGTCAAGGAACTGAAAGCGGGTAAGATTGATTTCCGGGTCGAAAAGAACGGCATAGTGCACGCCCCTATCGGCAAAGTCTCCTTCGGCCACGAAAAACTGATTCAGAACATCGCTTCCTTTTTTGACGTCATCCAGAAGCTCAAGCCACCCACGAGCAAAGGGGTCTATCTCAGAGGCATCTCCATTTCCACCACCATGGGTCCGGGCGTAAAAATCGATCCCGGCCAGGTCAAAGCGTTGAAGGAGTTGACCGCCTAGGCCTCGGGAGGGGCCTCGTCGCCACCCAACTGATGAACGTGCCGCGCTGAGGGAGCAGAAGCGGGCCTGGTTTGGTCTTGAACCAAGAACCGGGCCGGTTCTCCACCTATTAGGCGCGTCGAGACTTTCGGGTCAAAGACAGCAGGCGCCCCGCCGCCGCGGGGTTAAACGCGATGACGGCCTGCCGAGACCGGACGGGTTTCCCGGAAAGGTTTCTCTTGGGCCGAAAGTAGCACTTATAAAGGCTTAAGGCCGAAGAGAAAGGAGGGAAAAAGTTGAACAAGCAGCAGAAAGAGGAAGTGGTCGCCGGACTGACCGACAAACTGGCCTTGGCCAAGGCCGTCGTCGTGACCGACTTCAAAGGACTCAAGGTCGGCGAGATGGATAATCTGCGGCGGAAAGTCCGCGAGGCCGGCGCCGAATACGAGGTGGCCAAGAACACCCTGGCGAAAAGGGCGGCCCAAGGTCTGGAGGCTTCCGTCCTGGCCGACCTTTTGGTCGGCAACAGCGGTTTGGCCACTACCAGGGGAGACCCGGCGGCTTTGGCCAAGGCCCTGGTGGAATTCGTCAAGGGCAACGATAAAGTGACCATTAAAGGCGGCGCCCTGGCCGGCAGACTGCTCGACCCGGCCCAGATCAAGGCCCTGGCCGACCTGCCCGGCCGGGAGATACTGCTGGCCACCCTGTTCGGGGTCATGAACGCCGTGCCCACCGGACTGGTCCGGGTTCTGGCCGCGGTGCCCCAGGGCTTCCTGCGCGCCCTGGCGGCCATCCGGGATCAGAAAGGAGCCCAGACAGCCGGAGCCTAGAACCGGGCTTTGTCCCGCGGGGCTTCCCGGCCGAGACTTAACGGCCGGTCGGTGGATAACGACCGGTCCCCAAAGATAGACGGAGGAAAAAGATGTCCAATATCAGCAAGAGCGACGTTATTGAATTCATCAAGAACATGACCGTCCTCGAACTGTCCGAATTGATCAAGGAACTGGAACAGACCTTCGGCGTTTCGGCCGCGGCGCCCATCGCCGTGGCCGCCATGGGCGCGGCGGCCGGCGGGGCCGAAGCCGCTCCCGTCGAGGAGCAGACCGAGTTCAACGTCATCCTGACCTCGGCCGGCGAAAAAAAGATTCAGGTCATCAAGGAAGTGCGGGCCATTACCGGCCTGGGCCTCAAGGAGGCCAAGGAACTAGTGGACGGCGCCCCCAGCACGGTGAAGGAGAGCGTCTCCAAGGAAGAAGCCCAAGCCCTCAAGGCCAAAATCGAAGAGGCCGGGGGGCAGGTCGAAATAAAGTAACGGAAAAAGGCCCGGGGCCGCCGGATGGCGGCCCCGACACCGCGATTCCATTTTTTTCAAGGAGTCAAGATGGCCAGACCGACGACCAATCTGCGCATACGTAAGAATTTCGGCAAGATCGAACAGATCGCCGATATGCCCAATCTCATCGAGATGCAGCGCCACTCCTATGAGCGGTTTCTGCAGAAAGAGGTTAGGCCCGAGGAAAGGCAGGACATAGGCCTGCAGGCCGTGTTCAAGAGCGTCTTCCCCATCAAGGACTTCTCCGGACTCTCTTCCCTCGAGTTCGTGTCCTATAATTTCGACGAAGTCAAATACGACGTCGAGGAATGCCTGGCCAAAGGCATGACCTATGAGGCTCCCCTCAAGATTACCGTCCGCCTCGTGGTCTACGACCTGGACAAGGACACCGGCGCGCGCAGCATTCGGGACATCAAGGAACAAGAAATCTATTTCGGCACCCTGCCCCTGATGACCGTTAACGGCACCTTTATCGTCAACGGGACCGAAAGGGTGGTCGTCTCCCAACTCCACCGCAGCCCGGGCATCTTTTTCGACCACGACCGGGGCAAGACCCATTCCTCGGGGAAACTGCTTTATTCGGCCCGCATCATCCCCATGCGCGGCTCCTGGCTGGACCTGGAGTTCGATCCCAAGGATATCCTCTTCGTCCGGATTGACCGCCGCCGCAAGTTCCCGGTGACCCTGCTCTTGAAGGCCTTGGGCTACACGGCCCAGGAACTCCTTGATTATTTCTACGAGAAAGAGACGGCCCGTTTCGACGGCGGCCGGGTCGTGCGCGAGATCAATCCCAACCTTCTGCTGGGGCATCGGATCAACGCCGACATCGTAGACCCAGAGACCAGGAAGGTCCTGGTCAAAAAGAGCAAAAAGATTAACAAGATGGCGATCAAGCGCATGACCGAGCTGAACATGCGCGAACTGCCGGCCACCGCGGACGAGTTCTTCGGCCGGGCCCTGGCCCAGGACGTCATCCATCCCGAGACCGGCGAGGTCATCGCCTCGCTTAACGAGGAATTCACCGAAGAAATTTACGAGGTCCTGCAGGAGGCCGGCGTCAAGCAGGTCAACCTGTATTTCATTGACCGGATCAACGTCAGCTCCTCCATTCGCGACACCCTGCTCCTGGACAAGGTGGAGAACAAGGAGGAGGCCATCCTGGAGATTTATCGCAAGATCAGACCCTCCAATCCTCCGACCATCGAAGTGGCCACCGCCTTCTTCGAAAACCTGTTCTTCAACCCGGAACATTACGACCTCTCGCCGGTGGGCCGCCTTAAGCTGAACCTCAGGCTGACCCTGGATGCGCCCATCAACCTGAGAACCCTGAGACCGCTGGATATCCTGGCCGCGGTCAAGGAACTGGTGGACCTCAAGGACCGGGAAGGCTCGGTGGACGACATTGACCACCTGGGCAACCGCCGCGTCCGCGCCGTGGGCGAACTGTTGGAAAACCAGTATCGCATCGGTCTGGTGCGCATGGAACGGGCCATCAAGGAACGCATGAGTCTCCAGGAGGTGGAGACCCTCATGCCCCATGACCTGATCAACTCCAAACCGGTCTCGGCCGTGGTCAAGGAATTCTTCGGCACCAGCCAGCTTTCCCAGTTCATGGACCAGACCAATCCTTTGTCCGAGATAACCCACAAGCGTCGTCTGTCGGCCCTGGGGCCGGGCGGCCTGACCAGGGAACGGGCCGGTTTCGAGGTCCGGGACGTGCATCCGACCCACTATGGCCGCATCTGCCCCATCGAAACCCCGGAAGGACCCAACATCGGACTCATCGTCTCGCTGTCCACCTTTGCCCGGGTCAACGACTTCGGGTTCATCGAGACCCCGTACCGCCGGGTCAAGGACGGAGTGGCTTCCCGGGACGTGCTGTACCTGACCGCCTTGGAGGAAAAAGAATTTCCCATCGCCCAGGCCAACGCTCCCCTGGATAAGAAGGGCCGGTTCATCAAGGAACTGGTGTCCAGCCGCGTGGCCGGCGAATTCGTCATGATGCCGGCCGAGGAAGTGAGCTTCATGGACGTCTCGCCCAACCAGCTCGTGTCGGTGGCCGCCTCGCTCGTCCCCTTCCTCGAGCACGACGACGCCAACCGCGCCCTCATGGGTTCCAACATGCAGCGCCAGGCCGTGCCGTTGCTCAGGACCGACTCGCCCCTGGTGGGCACGGGCATCGAGGCCATAGTGGCCCGCGATTCGGGCGTCACGGTCGTGGCCAAGCACGACGGCGTGGTCGAGGACGTGGACGCCTCCCGGATCGTGCTGCGCTATCAGAACGGCGATTCCGACAACCTGGGTTACGGGGTGGAGATTTACAAGCTGACCAAGTTCCAGAGGACCAACCAGAACACCTGCTTCAACCAGCGGCCCATCGTCCGCCGGGGCGACCGGGTGCTCAAGGGCCAGATAATCGCCGACGGCCCCTCCACCGAACTGGGCGAACTGGCCTTGGGCCGAAACGTCATGGTGGCCTTCATGCCCTGGGGCGGGTACAACTTCGAGGATTCGATCCTGGTCTCCGAACGCCTGGTCAAGGAGGACGTCTTCACTTCCATCCACATCGAGGAATTCGAGACCGTGGCCCGGGACACCAAGCTGGGTCCCGAAGAGATTACGCGGGACATTCCCAACCTGGGCGAGGAAAGCTTGGCCAACCTGGATTCTTCGGGCATCATCCGCGTCGGCGCGGTGGTCAAGCCGGGCGACATCCTGGTGGGCAAGATCACACCCAAGGGCGAAACTCAACTCAGCCCCGAGGAAAAACTGTTGAGAGCCATTTTCGGGGAAAAGGCCAGCGACGTCAAAGACACTTCCTTGCGGGTCCCGCCCGGCGTGGAAGGCATAGTCATTGACGCCCGGGTCTTCTCCCGCAAAGGCGTGGACAAGGACGAACGCTCCCAGTCCATCGAGAACGACGAAGTCGCCCGCTTGATGAAGGACCAGGAGGATGAAATCCACATCATCATGAAGAGCACCCAGGGCCGCCTGGCCGAACTGCTGGTGGACAAGACCCTGGCCGCGCCGGTGGCCGACGCCAAAAAGGGCGGCGCCGGTCTGAAGAAAAAGACCGTGCTCACCCTGGAACACGTGGAGCAGATGCATCCCTCGGTCTGGAACGACGTCAACCTGGTCGAGGACAAGTCCAAGGCCATTCGGGACGAGGCGGAGGCCATCCTGAACAATTACAGCGAGCAGGTGGACTTGATCCGAATGGTCTTCGAACGCAAGATCGGCAAGCTCAAGAAGGGAGATGAACTGCCGCCGGGCGTGATAAAAATGGTCAAGGTCTACGTGGCCATGAAGAGAAAGCTGGCCGTGGGAGACAAGATGGCCGGCCGGCATGGCAACAAGGGCGTGGTCAGCCGCATTCTTCCGGAAGAGGATATGCCTTATTTCGAGGACGGTACCGCGGTGGACCTGGTGCTCAATCCCCTGGGCGTACCCTCGCGCATGAACGTGGGCCAGATTCTGGAGACCCACCTGGGTTGGGCCTGCCAGGAGTTGGGCCACCAGATAGGCCAGATGTTGGACCGATTCAATGAAGAGAAGTTCAAGAGGAAACTCAAGAAAGTGCTGGGCGAAAGGGAAAACAAAAAGTACGTCGAGGGCCTGTCGGACGACGAACTGGTCGATCTGGCCCGTCGGTCCGCCACCGGTCTGCACGCGTCCACGCCGGTATTTGACGGCGCCTCGGAATCGGAAATCGAGGAGTTTCTCAAGGAAGCCGGTCTGCCGGTGACGGGACAGGCCGAGTTGCGGGACGGCCGGACCGGGGAAAAATTCCAGAACCCGGTCACGGTGGGGGTCATGTACATGCTGAAACTACACCACCTGGTCGACGACAAGATACATGCCCGTTCCATAGGACCGTACTCCCTGGTCACCCAGCAGCCCCTGGGCGGCAAGGCCCAGTTCGGCGGCCAGAGACTGGGCGAGATGGAGGTCTGGGCCATGGAGGCTTACGGCGCGGCCTATTCCCTTCAGGAATTCCTCACGGTCAAGTCCGACGACGTGATCGGACGGACCAGGATGTACGAAAAGATAGTCAAGGGCGACAACGTTCTCGAAGCCGGACTGCCCGAATCGTTCAACGTCCTGATCAAGGAACTCCAGAGCCTGGGGCTGGACGTGGAACTGACCGAGGATCAGCCCGGTGAAGAGGTCGTCCGGCCAGAAGACGCCCAAGCCGCGACCGGGGCCTAGCCAACTTTAGAGGAAAAGGAGATTCGCCTTGGAAGATATCCTGAGCTACTTCCAGAAGCCGAAAGACCCTTTGTGCTTCAACGCGGTCAGGATAGCCCTGGCTTCGCCGGACAAGATCCGCAAATGGTCCTTCGGCGAAGTGAAAAAACCGGAAACCATAAATTATCGCACCTTCAAGCCCGAACGGGATGGTTTGTTCTGCGCCAAGATATTCGGTCCGACCAAGGATTACGAGTGCAACTGCGGCAAATACAAGCGCATGAAGCACCGGGGCGTGGTCTGCGAGAAATGCGGGGTCGAGGTCATCCAGTCCAAGGTCCGCCGGGAGAGGATGGGGCACATCGAACTGGCCTCGCCGGTGGCCCATATCTGGTTCCTCAAGAGCCTGCCCTCCAAAGTGGGCAACCTGCTGGACCTCACGCTCAAGGACCTGGAAAAGGTCCTATACTTCGAAGCCCACGTAGTCATTGATCCCAAGGACACACCGCTCACCAGGGGCCAGATTCTGTCCGAGGAGAGGTATCGCCAGGCCGCGGAGGAGTATGGCGACCGGTTCGAGGCCGGCATAGGCGCCGAGGCCATCAAGAAAATGCTGGCCGACATCAAATTGGAGGAATTGTCGATCGATCTCAGGAAGGAAATGGCCGAGACCTCCAGCGAGGCCAAGCGCAAGAAGTTGACCAAGCGGCTCAGGATTGTCGAGGCCTTCCGGGATTCCGGCAACCGACCCGAATGGATGATCATGGACGTCGTCCCCGTCCTGCCTCCGGACCTGCGGCCGCTGGTGCCCCTGGAGGGAGGACGATTCGCCACCTCCGACCTCAACGACCTCTATCGCCGGGTGATCAACCGCAATAACAGGCTCAAGAGGTTGATGGAACTCAACGCGCCCGAGATAATCATCCGCAACGAGAAGAGGATGCTCCAGGAGGCGGTGGACGTCCTGTTCGACAACGGCCGTCGGGGCAAGACCATCACCGGCCCCAACAAGAGACCGCTCAAGAGCCTGTCCGACATGCTCAAGGGCAAGCAGGGCCGCTTCCGCCAGAACCTTCTGGGCAAGCGCGTGGACTACTCCGGCCGCTCGGTCATCGTCATCGGCCCGGACCTGCGTCTCCACCAGTGCGGTCTGCCCAAGAAGATGGCCTTGGAACTTTTCAAACCCTTCATCTATCACCGACTGGAAAAGAAAGGGCTGGTGACCACCATCAAGAGCGCCAAGAAGATGGTGGAACGGGAGACGCCCGAAGTCTGGGACACGCTGTCCGAGGTCGTCCGGGAATACCCCGTGCTGCTGAACCGGGCGCCCACTTTGCACCGACTGGGCATTCAGGCCTTCGAGCCGATTCTGATCGAGGGCAAGGCCATTCAGCTCCACCCGCTGGTCTGCGCCGCCTTCAACGCCGACTTCGACGGCGATCAGATGGCGGTTCACGTGCCCTTGTCCATCGAGGCCCAGATCGAAGCCCGGGTGCTGATGATGTCCACCAACAACATCCTTTCGCCGGCCAACGGCGAACCCATCATCGTCCCGACCCAGGACATTGTTTTAGGCTTGTACTACATGACCCGCGAAAGGGCCGGCGCCAAGGGAGAAGGACGCCTGTTCGCCGGACCGGTCGAGGTGCGCGTCGCCTACGACGCCGGTGAACTGGACCTGCAGGCCCGCATCGTCTGCCGCCTGGACGGCCAGCGCGTCACCACTACCGCCGGGCGGATCATGTTCTGGGAGATCGTCCCGTCGGAGATGGGCTTCGACAGCGTAAATCGGGTCATGACCAAGAAGGAGCTCAAGAACCTCATCGCCCGTTGCTATCGTGTGGCCGGCACCAAACAGACCGTCCTGTTGGCCGACCGACTCAAGGACTTGGGATACAAGTTCGCCACCCAGGCCGGCATCTCCATCTGCGTTTCCGATATGGTCATCCCTCGGAGAAAAGAAAGGATCATCAACGACGCCGCCGATGAAATCAAGGAAGTCGAAAACCAGTACAACGAAGGCCTGATCACCGATGGCGAGAAGTACAACAAAGTGGTGGACATCTGGACCCGGGCCTCGGACGAAGTGGCCGTGGAGATGATGAAGGAGATCAGCACGGAAGAGATTGAAGGCTATGACGAGCAGCCCAGCTTCAATCCGATCTTCATGATGGCCGAAAGCGGCGCCCGGGGCAGCAAGGATCAGATGCGGCAGCTTTCCGGCATGCGCGGCCTGATGGCCAAGCCCACCGGGGAAATCATCGAGCAACCCATCACGGCCAATTTCCGGGAGGGCCTGACCGTGCTGCAGTATTTCGTCTCCACCCACGGCGCGCGCAAGGGTCTGGCCGACACGGCCTTGAAAACGGCCAACTCCGGCTACCTGACCCGCCGGTTGGTGGACGTGTCTCAGGACTCGATCATCGCCGAGAAGGACTGCGGCACCATGGACGGCATTTGGGTCGAGGCCCTGCGCGAGGCCGGCGAGGTCATCCAGCCGCTGAACGAGCGTATCCTGGGTCGGACCGCGCTGGATGACATCCGGGACCCGTATACCGATGAAGTCATCGTGGCCGCCGGACAGGAGATAGACGAGGAGGCCGTGATCCGTATCGAGGAGTCGGGCCTGGATCGGGTGTTGATCCGCAGCGTCCTGGCCTGCCGCTCCATCCGCGGCGTCTGCGCCAAATGCTACGGCCGCGACTTGGCCCACGGCAAGGAAATTGAAATAGGCGAATCCATAGGCATCATCGCCGCCCAATCCATCGGCGAACCAGGCACCCAGCTCACCATGCGCACCTTCCACATCGGCGGCACCGCCAGCCGACGGGCGGAACGGCACGTCATAGAAACCGATCAGTCCGGGACCCTCGAGTTCAGCCCCGACGTCCGCCTGGTCAAGTCCATCAATGGCGAACTGGTGGTCATGAGCCGCAAAGGCGACGTCATAGTCCGGGACGAACAGGGCTTGCAGCGGGAGCGTCACGAACTCGTCTACGGCGCCCATATCAAGCTCAGGACCAGTAAGGACCAGGTGCCCTTGCTGGAACAGGCCCCTCCGGAAAAGATCGGCCTGGACGACCTGAAGCGGCTGGCGGAACAGATTCGACAGAGCCTGAAGGAATACAACCGGCTCGATAAGGAGGACAAGGACCCCCTGGCGGCGCTCCGGCCGCACCTGGAAAGCCTGTACCAGTATGTCCGTGTGCTGTTGCGGCGGAAGGGCGTGGAACTGGAAGAGGGGCTGCTGAACGAGGAAAGCCTGGCCCAGGTCGGTCCGGCCGACCAGAAAGCCGCCTTCTTGGAAATGGCGCCCCTTTACACCGACCTGAAGCAGGTCGTGGACGAGGTCAACCAGATACTGGCCGAATATGACATGAAGAACACCCTCGACCAGAAGAGACTGGCCGAAGATTACAGTCTGGCCATAAAAGGACCGGTCGAATTCGTCGAGTGGGACCCCTTCACCGTGCCCATCCTGACCGACGTCACCGGGTACGTCCGTTTCGTGGACGTCGAGGAAGGCAAGACCATGGTGGACCGGGTCGATCCGGTCACCGGTAAATCCAGCAAGGTCATCACCGAATCCAAGGACGCCGAGGCCAGACCCAGGATCACCCTGCACGACGAGACCGGCAAGATGCTCAAGAACACCAAGGGGTCGCCCGCGCGGTATCCCCTGCCGGTCAACGCCATCCTGCTGATCGAGGAAAAACAGAAGGTTTTCGCCGGCGACGTCTTGGCCAAGATACCCCGCGAGACGACCAAGACCAAGGACATCACCGGCGGTCTGCCCCGCGTGGCCGAACTCTTCGAGGTGCGCAAGCCCAAGGAAACCGCGGTCATCAGCGAGATTGACGGCGTGGTCACCTTCGGCAAACAGACCAAGGGCAAACGCAAGGTGGTGGTTACGCCCGAAATAGGTGAGCCCAAGGAATACCTCATCCCCAAGGGCAAACACGTCACGGTGCATGAGGGCGACTTCGTCCGCGCCGGCGAACCGCTCATGGACGGTTCGGCCAACCCCCACGACATACTTTCCATCCGCGGCATCAAGGAGTTGGCCAAGTACCTGGTGGACGAGGTGCAGCAGGTCTACCGTCTGCAGGGCGTCAAGATCCATGACAAGCACATCGAGGTCATCGTCCGGCAGATGCTGCGCAAGGTCAAGGTCAAGTCGGCCGGCGATTCCGACCTCCTGGTAGGCGAATCCGTGGAACGCTATAAGTTCGAGGAGATCAACCGGCAGATTCTGGCCCAGGGCAAGACCCCGGCCGTGGCCGAACCCCTGCTCCAGGGCATTACCAAGGCCTCCCTGTCCACCGAGAGCTTCATTTCCGCGGCCAGTTTCCAGGAGACCACCAAGGTCCTGACCGAGGCCGCCGTGGCCGGCAAGGTGGATTATCTGAGCGGCCTCAAGGAGAACGTGATCATGGGCCGGCTGATCCCGGCGGGGACCGGCATGCCCAGATATTTGAACAAGTTCAAGAAGGCGGCCGAGGAAGCCGCCTGAGAGGCTGGCGCCGGCCTGTTTTCAGGAAAAAAAAGATTGACATTAAGCTCGGAACTATGATCATAATAACTTTTTAGCGCAGCGCAGGAAGCTGCCTGATGCGGCGGCCCTACCCGGGCCGATAACCCCCCGAAAGGGGAGGTCATTTGGCCCCAGAGGGCCTTTGTTGTGATAAACACCGCGGCTACGGCGAGGTCTTATGCCCACGATCAATCAACTGGTTCGCAAAGGCCGGGAGGCCCAGAGCAAGAAGAATAAAGTCCCGGCGCTCCGGGCCTGCCCCCAGAAAAGAGGCGTCTGCATCCGCGTCTACACCTCGACGCCCAAGAAGCCCAACTCGGCTTTGCGCAAGGTGGCTCGCGTCCGTCTGACCAATGGCATCGAAGTGACGACCTATATCCCCGGCGAAGGACACAATCTCCAGGAACACTCGGTGGTGCTGATCCGCGGCGGCCGCGTCAAGGACCTGCCCGGCGTGCGCTACCACATCATCCGGGGAACCCTGGATGCCATCGGCGTGCAGGACCGGCGCCAGGGCCGGAGCAAGTACGGCGCCAAGAAGCCCAAGTAAGGCTTTAACCCAGGGAGCGAGAGAACATGCCTAGGCGCAGAGAGGTAACTCGGCGGGAAATCAACCCCGATACCAGATACCACAGCCGGTTGGTGGCCAGATTCATCAACAGTTTGATGCGACGGGGCAAGAAAAGCACCGCCGAGCAAATTCTTTACCAGGCCTTCGACCTGATCGCCGAACGGACCAAGGAAGACCCGCTCAAGATCTTCGAGAAGGCCTGGGAGGCGGCCAAGCCCGTGGTGGAAGTCAAGAGCCGCCGGGTAGGCGGTTCCACCTACCAGGTGCCGGTGGAGATCAGGTCGGAAAGGCGATCATCCCTGAGCATACGCTGGCTGATTTCTTACGCCAAGGACCGTGGCGACAAGAGCATGGAACTCAAACTGGCCGCTGAACTCCTGGACGCGGCCAACGGCCGGGGCGGAGCGGTCAAGAAGAAAGAAGACACCCACCGCATGGCCGAAGCCAACAAGGCTTTCGCCCACTACCGCTGGTGATGACGAGGAGATTTTTCCTTGGCCCGGACGATTCCGCTGGAGCGGATCAGAAATATTGGCATCATTGCCCACATAGACGCCGGGAAGACGACGACCACGGAGCGGATTCTTTATTATACCGGGGTATCGTCCCGGATGGGCGAAGTCCATGACGGCGAAGCGATCATGGACTGGATGGAGCAGGAGCAGGAACGAGGCATAACCATAACCTCCGCCGCCACCACGTGCTTTTGGCGCAAGCAGCGCGTCAATATCATTGACACACCGGGCCACGTGGATTTCACCATCGAAGTCGAGCGGTCCCTGAGGGTGCTGGACGGAGTGGTGGCCGTCTTCTGCGCCGTGGGCGGCGTCGAACCCCAGTCCGAAACGGTCTGGCGACAGGCCGATCGTTATGGGGTGCCGAGGCTGGCTTTCATCAACAAGATGGACCGAGTGGGCGCCGACTATCGTCGCTGCCTGAAGCAGATGGCCGAAAGGCTCAAGGCCCGGCCCGTTCTTCTGCAACTGCCTTACTTTCACGACGAGGATTTCGCGGGGCTGATAGACTTGGTGGAGCAAAAGGCCATAATTTACGACGAGTCGGGACTGGGCAAGGAGTTCAGGCTGCTGGATGTCCCGGCGGAGATGACCGAAGAGACGGCCGCGGCCCGGGAGAGCCTGCTGGAAAGCCTGGCCGAAGCGGATGACGAGGTCATGGAAGGCTACCTGACCGAAAGGACAATGACCGCCGGTGAGATCAAAGCCGGACTGCGCCGGGCCACCAACGCCCTCAAATGCGTGCCGGTGCTTCTTGGCAGCGCCTTCAAGAATAAGGGTATCCAGCCCCTCCTGGACGGAGTGGTGGATTACCTCCCTTCCCCCCTGGACGTGAAGCCCATTTCCGGCCTGGGGGAAGAGGGGGGAGTGGAAGAGCGCCGCGCGGCCGACGACGAACCTTTCTCCGCCCTGGCCTTCAAGCTCATGACCGACCCGTACGTGGGCCATCTGACCTTCCTCCGCGTCTATTCCGGACACCTCAAGTCCGGCACCCAGGTCTATAACGCCACCAAGGGCGGTCGGGAGAAGATAGGCCGGCTGCTCAAGATGCACGCCAACAAGCGTGAGGAGATCAAGGAAGTCTTCGCCGGCGACATCACGGCCGCGGTGGGCTTGCGGAACACCACCACCGGCGACACTCTTTGCGACGAAGCCCGGCCCGTGGTTCTGGAGAAGCTTCATATTCCCGAACCGGTGGTGCATATTGCCGTCGAGCCCAAGAGCAAGGAGGATGAAAGCCGCCTGAGCCAAGCCCTGGCCAAAATCGCGGCCGAGGACCCGTCCTTTCGGGTCAGAGTGGACGAGGAATCCGGACAGACTATCATCTCCGGCATGGGTGAATTGCACCTGGAGATCATCGTTGACCGGCTGGTGCGGGAGTTCAAGGTCCAGGCCGGTATGGGCCGTCCCCAAGTGGCCTACCGGGAAACGATCACCCGAACCGTGGAAGCGGAAGGCCGCCACGTCCGCCAGACCGGCGGCCGGGGCCAGTACGGTCACGTTTGGTTGAAACTCGAGCCGGGCCAGCCTGGTTCGGGACTGATCTTCGAGACCGCGGTGGTGGGCGGCACCGTCCCCCGGGAGTATTTCAACGCCGTCAGACAGGGCGTGGAACAGTCCGCCACCAAGGGCATCCTGGCCGGCTATCCGGTGACCGATCTGAAGGTGACCTTGTTCGACGGCTCGTACCACGAAGTGGACTCCTCGGAAATGTCCTTCACCATCGCCGGCTCGCTGGGCCTCAAGGAAGGACTGAAAAAGGCCGGCTGCCTTCTGCTGGAACCGATCATGGAGGTGGAGGTGGTGACGCCGGAGGACTTCGTCGGCGAGGTCCTGGGCGACCTGAGCGCCCGCCGCGGCCGGGTCCGGGGCCTGGAAGCGCGGTCCGGCGTGCAGGTGATCTCGGCCGAGGTGCCCTTGGCGACCATGTTCGGTTACGTCACCGATCTCAGATCCAAAACCCAGGGCCGGGCGACTTTCACCATGCAGTTCGGCAAATATTCGCCCCTGCCGGATTCGGTCCTGGACGAAGTGATAGACCGGGAAGAGAACATCAGGCGGAGCTGACGGTTTCACCAGTCTTGACCAAAGGGAGGATATAGGATGGCCAAGAAGAAGTTCGAACGGACGAAGCCGCACATCAACGTGGGCACGATCGGTCATATAGATCATGGCAAGACGACATTGACGGCGGCGATCACGCTGTGCCTGT
>JBFMAW010000059.1:0-15614 GCA_040755515.1 Thermodesulfobacteriota bacterium
GCCCTGGCCTGTCAATCCGCTCGGCGGTGAACCACCAACCGGAGAGCCGTATGCGGGAGAACCGCACGTACGGTTCGGAGGGAGGGGGGACCGGGTACTCAACCGGTCCTCCCTACCCCTATCAGGAGGCGCCGATGAAACCTGGGGGGACGTACCGGCGTTTTGCTTTGTAGGGGCGCATAGAATGCGCCCGTTACCCGGTCGGCGTGTGTATTTGTAGGGGCGCATCCCGCCGGGGCGTCCCGGAGGTTTCGTGAAGAAATCTTATAATTTTATGGACGTCCCTAGATTGAAGCAGGCCCTGGCCGACTACCGGTCCATGGTGGATAAGTACCGGACCCTGGCCGAATGCTCCCTGGCCGGCATCTATGTCATCCAGGAAGGGCGGTTCCAGTACGTCAACCCCCGCTTCGTGGAGATGCTAGGCTACGTCCGGGAAGAAGACCTGATCGGCCGCAGCTTCTGGGAATTGGTCCATCCCGAAGATAGGCCGGTGGTCGAATCCGGCGGGCCGGCGGCAGCGGCCCGCTCCTATCCCACCCGGTACACCTTCCGCGCCATCAAAAAGGACGGGTCCATCGCCTGGGTGGATTTGCGCGGGGTCCGCGCGCGGTACCTGGGCAAGCCGGCCAACATCGGCACCGTGGTGGACGTGACCGAACAGCGCGAATCGGAAGCGGCCCTGCGCCAGTCCGAAGAGGAACTCAAAAGGCACCGCGACCGTTTGGAAGAACTGGTTCAGGAGCGCACGGCCAGCCTGGTCAAGGCCAACGAACTGCTGCAACGGGAGGTGGCCGAACGCCGGCGGGCCGAAAGCATCATCCGGCGGGAGAAGCGGTTTTCCGAATCGGTGGTGGCCAGCCTGCCCGGAGCCTTCTACGTCTTCGACGAAGACGGCCGGTTCCTGCGCTGGAACGAAAACCTGGAAAAGGTGACCGGCTTTTCCCGGGAAGAAATCAAGGCCATGACCGCCCTGGATTTCTTCACCGGCCGGGATAAGACCCGGGTCCTGAGGCGGATACGGGAGACCTTCGCCCAGGGCCGGTCCTCGGTCGAGGCCGACCTGACCGCCAGGGACGGCTCGCGGATACCGTATTTCTTCACCGGCGCCAGGGTGGTCCTCGAGGGCAAGACCTACCTGGTCGGCCTGGGCTTGGACATAACCGAACGCCGGCGGGCCGAGCAGGCCCTCGAGGAATCCGAACGTGAACTGCGGGTCCTGTCGGCCCAGCTTATCACGGCCCAGGAAACGGAACGCCAGCGCCTGGCCCTCGAGCTGCACGACGGGCTGGGCCAGGCCCTGACCGCGGCCAAGGTCAGCCTCGAGGGCGCGCGGAAAGAGATCGAGCGGGTGACCGGACCGGCGCCGCTGGCCCCCCTGGACCGGGTCATCCCCATGATCCAGGCCGCCGTCGAGGAGGTCCGGCGCATGTCCATGGACCTGCGGCCGTCCCTGCTCGACGACCTGGGCATCCTGGCCACGGTCAAGTGGTTCTGCCGGGAGTTCGGCCGCGTCTATCCGGAAATATCGGTGCGGCCGGAGGTCCGGCTCGAGGAAGAAGACGTGCCCGACCGTCTGAAGATCGTCATCTACCGGGTCTTGCAGGAGGCCATGAACAACGTGGCCAAACACAGCCGGGCGGCCAACGTCAAGGTCCGGTTGGCGGCGAAAAAAGGCGGCCTTGAACTGGCCGTGCAAGATGACGGTCAAGGCTTTGACCTGAATTCGGCCCCGCGGCTCGATTCGACCCGGGGGGGCTTCGGCCTGGCCAGCATGCGAGAACGGGTCGAACTGACCGGCGGCCGCTGCGAGATTCGGACCTCCCCCCGGGCAGGGACCCGGATTACCGCGCTCTGGAGCCGCTAATCCCGCTTTCAGCGGGACTTCATCCCGCGTTTCGCGGGATTCGCAATGACACCATTGTTTCTTTCGCTTAAAACCCGCCGCGCCGTGGAGGCTCAGGTACTCGTAATTACGGTCTCGGTCTCAAGGCGCGATCAGCCCTTTTTCCAGGGCCAGCGAGGTCAAGGCGGAAATGCCGTGCCGGTCCAGTTTTTTCATCAAATTGGCCCGGTGGCGCTCGACCGTCTTGAGGCTGATGAATAGCTGCGAGGCTATCTGCCGGCTGGTATAGCCTTCGGCGATGAGCTTCAGTATCTCCCGTTCGCGCGGGGTCAAAGCCTCGAAGCCGCTCTCCGCCTTGGGCGCCTTTTTACCCTCCAAGTAGCCCTCGATGACCAGGTCCGATACGTCCGGGCTCAGATAACGTTTGCCGGAAACGACGGTGCGGATGGCCATTTCGAGTTCTTGATGGGAGGCCTCCTTCAACACGTAGCCGTCGGCGCCTGCCTTGAGGGCGGCCAGGATGTATTCCTCGTTCTTGTGCACGGTCAGGACCAGTATCCTGGTCTGGGGCCGGCTCCGTTTCATCTCGTGGATGGCGTCCAGGCCGTGCCGGCGGGGCAGGGACAGGTCCAGCAGCACCAGGTCCGGGCTCAATTCCTCGACCCGGATCACCGCTTCCCGGCCGTCCCCGGCTTCGCCCACCACTTCAAAATCAGGGTTCGAGGACAGTAAAGCCCGCAGTCCGTCCCGCAGGATGGTATGGTCTTCGACGATCACGATTCTTTGTCGGCCCGCCATCAGACCGCCTGGAGAGCCCGGCTCGAGATGCCCATTACGGCGAGTTCCGCCCTGTATTTTCGGGATGGCCTTTTGTAACACATCCGTATCGGGATAGTAAAGCGCGGCCCCTGAAAATACAGTCCTAGCCCGACTGAATTACATGGTTCCCCTCATTTACTCTCTCCCTCGATTGTGGCTGAATGGCCCTCATACGAAAATCGAGGCTGATAAACGCGGCGGGCCCATCCCCTGAACGCCGCTTCCTCTCGAGGCCCGCCGGCTCCATTCAACCCGCATTCTTAAAGGAAAGGAGATGAACAGCCATGCCCACCATTGACGATTTCATCCGGCCTGGGGAATGGGTCTCCGATTTTTTGAGCGACCTGGGCAAGGTGTTGCGGCGCTGGGGAGAAGAACGCTACGTGCCCATCCGGCAACAAGTGGATGAAGACTGGCGCGAGCACAAAATAGTCGAGCCCCTGTTGAAGGAAGTGCTGGTGGACCTGGGCATCAACGCGGCTTTCTTCCCGGCCGAAGCCGGCGGCACGGACATGCCCGAGCCTATGTCCCTGACCACCGTGGTCTGCGAAGAGTTGGCCCGGATTGACTCCGGCTTCGCCACCGCCTGCATCTGCTCGATCTGGGGCATGATCCCGATCATGCTCAAACCTCACCGGAACATGGAACTCTGCCTCGAGTTCGGGCCCAAGTATTGCGGCGAAGAGCTTTACGTCGGCTGCCACGCCATGACCGAACCGGCCAGCGGCGCCGACATCGAGAATATTGGTCAAATGCGGGGCAAGACCATCCAGACCACGGCCGCCCTCGAGGGAAACGAATGGGTGATCAACGGCCACAAAATCTGGCCGACCAATTCGGGTAAGGTGGGCGACCTGTACACCGTGGTCTGCACCACTAAAAAAGGTTCGGAAGACCCCCGGGACTTCGCCCTGATCCTGGTTCCGGCCGATACCCCCGGCGTGTCCGTGGGCAACCCGTACCGGAAATGCGGCATGAGCGCCGACATGAACACGGACATCTGGTTCGAGAACGTGAGGGTGCCGCGGCGCTACCGTCTCCACGGCCCCGGCGACGACCTCAAGTACTGGCGCCGGGCCATCAGCATGGGCAACGTCGGTTCGGCGGCCATGTGCGTGGGCATAATGAAGTCGGTCTACGAAATAATCAAGAAGTGGACGAATGAACGGGTCATCGCCGGCAAGAAGCTGAAGGAGCACGGCCTGGTGGCGGACATGCTCTCCGAAGTGGCCATGCTCACCGAATCCACTTCGGCCTGGATGTGGTGCTACGCCCGGGAACTGGACCATCCCGAGATTTACGGCTGGGAACCCTGGGACGAAAGGTTCCTGCTCAAGACGCGCGGCCTGGCCCTGCACGCCGCCGCCGCCGTGGAACGGGCCTGCAGCCGGGCCATGGACTTCATGGGGTCGTACGGGTACGCCCGCGAGTTCGACATCGAAAAGCATTGGCGCGACCAGAAGGTCATCGGGCTGTGGATGGGCGGCCGGGGTCTGAAGACCCTCGAGAACGCCCGGTACTGGTACGATCTGGAAACCTTGTGAGCCGGCCTCCGGCCGCTCGACCGCAATCAATCGAGGAGGTGCAAGCATGGCCCTTTATCCGTCTCAAGAATGGTGCCAGGAATGGCAAAAGGCCCTGAACAACGACCCGGCCGTGGCGGAAACCGGCAAGAACTGGGGCGTGGGCTTCAACGGCAACTGGATTTTCGAGGTGCAACCCGGCGGCGGTCTGGACCAGACCGTGTACGTTTACCTCGAAGCCGCGGCCGGCAAGTGCACCGAAGCCCGGATGCTGGCCGACCCTTCGGAAAAGACCCCGGGATTCTTTGTCCTGGGTTCCTACGCCGACTTCAAGCCCGTGGTCAAGGGCGAGAAGGATTTCATCGAGGGCGTGGTCAAGGGCGTCTTCAAGCTGAAGGGCGACATGTCCAAGATCATGCGCCACGCCAAGTTCATCCGGGCCGTGGCCAATTCCATCAGCTCGTTCCCCAACGAGTACCTGGGCGATTAGCTCGATCGGCCGCCCTCGAGTGGACGGCCCTTGAATCACGGGAGGCGCGACATGGGACACCTGGCCGCCAAGGACGTCTACCACCATCTGGGCCGCAAAGTGGACGGCCTGCACGTCCGGGCCCCCAACAACGAGGTCTTTTACCGGATTCTGAAGGAATTGTATTCCGAGGAAGAGGCCGAGGTGGTGGTCAAGATGCCCTTCAACCTGTCCAACCTCGAACGGGTGGCCCGGACGGTGGGAATGGACCGGGGCCGGATCAAGAAAATCCTGGACGGCCTCTGCGCCAAGGGCCTGGTCATGGACGTCCACGCCCGCGGGGAATACCGGTACATGCCCAACCCGCTCTTCGTGGGCATCTTCGAATTCACCATGATGCGCACCGACGGCCACCCCAACATGAAAGACTGGGCCCTGCTCTTTCACGAATATATGTCCGAGGGGGCGCCGTACCGGGCCAATTTCGATCCGACCACCCAAACCTCGATCGCCCGGGCCCTGCCCCACGAAGAGACCCTGGCCGAGCACGTCGAGGTGCTCGACTACGAAAGAATTTCCGCGGTGCTCGACGAGACCGACCAGTTCGCCGTCGGGACCTGCTCCTGCCGCCACAAGAAGGAGCACAGCGGCGAGGAGCGCTGCGAAGTGCCCCTGGGCACCTGCACCACGCTGGGTAACGGCGCGGATTACCTCGTCCGCAACAAGCTGTCCCAGGCCATCTCGAAATCGGAGATGAAGGAAATCTTTGCCCGGTCCCGAGAACTGGGGCTGATATTCTGCGCGGACAACGTCCGGAGAAGAATCACCTTCGTCTGCCACTGCTGCGGCTGCTGCTGCGGCATCCTGGAAGGGATCAACGTCCACGGCCTGACCGCGACCCTGGTCACTTCCACCCTCATCGCCCAGGTGGACCGGGACGCCTGCGACGGCTGCGGCCGGTGCGAGCGGGCCTGCCACGTCCAAGCGGTGAAGATGATCCCCACCGACCGGCCGGATTCGAAGACGGGCCGGATAGCCGCGATTGACCAGGATTTCTGCCTGGGCTGCGGCGTCTGCGCGCTCAAGTGCAAGAACGGCGTCCTGAAGCTGGTCAAGCGGAAGAAACGGGTCATCCACCCCGAGACCACTTTCGAACGGGTGATCCTGCAGTGTCTGGAACGCGGCACCCTGGAAAACCAGCTTTTCGACAATCCCAACAGCCGCGGCCAGGCGGCCATGCGCTACCTGGTGGGCGGCTTCCTACGGCTGACGCCGGTCAAGAAGGCCCTGATGAGCGACGTGCTGCGTTCGAGTTTCCTCAAGGCCCTGTCCGGCGGGGTCAAGGTCCTGGGGCGGGGCTACCTGACCGAACTGTAGGCGGGCGCGCGTCTCTTGGAAAAGGAGCCGGCCATGACGGAAGTGGAGGTAGTCGGCCAGGACCTCAGCGGTCTGGGCTGGACCATCAAGTCGCTGATGGACGAGAACCTGAAGAATCCGTTCGTCGGCGACAAAGTAGGTAAAATCTCGGGCAGCCTGGTCGTGCGGGAAACCGGCGCGGACGTGGCCGTGACCGTCTTCTTCGAGCGCGGCCGATACCGCATCCAGGACGGGGCCGTGGCCCGGCCCTCGGCCTACCTGGCGGCCGGCTTCGAGCAACTGTCCGAACTCACCAGCGGCCAGGTCGGACCGATCAAGGCCCTGCTCACGGGTCGGATCAAGGCCGGCGGCAACCTGCTCAAGCTGCTGCGGATGGCCCGGGCGGTCATCACCCGCGAATAAGGAGAACGAGCCTATGTCCGGCTTCATGGGCCAGATACTGAGGGTCAACCTGACTACGGGCGCCTGGGCCGCCGAGCCCCTGCCCCGGGAGGAGGCCCGGCGCTTCCTGGGCGGCAGCGGCCTGGCCACCTGGTACCTGTTAAAAGAGACCGGTCCCGGACTCGATCCCCTGGGCCCGGAGAACAAACTGATCTATATGACCGGCCCCCTGACCGGCACCATTTCGCCCAGCTCCGGCCGTTTCAGCGCCGTGGCCAAATCGCCGCTGACCGGCCTCTGGGGTTCGGCCAACTCCGGCGGCCGCTTCGGCCTCGATCTGAAGAAAAGCGGGTACGACGGGATCATCCTCGAAGGGGCCGCGGCCCGGCCGACCGTCCTGGTCATCGAGGACGGCCGGGTCAGCCTCGAAGACGCCGCGGACCTCTGGGGCCTGGGCGTGGCCGAGACCACCAGCCGCCTCAAGGCCAGGTACGGCGCGAAATTGAACGTCTCCTGCCTCGGACCGGCCGGGGAAAACCTGGTCAAATACGCGGCCATCATGAACGACCTGCACCGGGCCCTGGGCCGCTGCGGCTTGGGGGCGGTCATGGGCGCCAAGAAACTGAAGGCCGTCGTGGCCGGCGGCAGCCGGTCCATCCAGGTGGCGGACAAGGCCGCCTTTGACGAAGCGGCCGGCCGGGCCGGCGACTTCGTCAACGAGAGCCTGCTGAAGATGACCCTCGAGGTTTACGGTACGGACATGGTCCTGGACCTGGTCAACATCAAGGGCGGCCTCCCCACCCGCAACTGGCAGTCCGGGTCCTGTTCCTTCGCCGACGACATCAACGGTCCGGCCATCAACGCCAAGATTCTGACCGGCCGGAAGGCCTGCTTCGGCTGCCCCATCGCCTGCGGCCGAATCGCCCGGGTGAAGTCCGGCCGGTTCGCCTGCCAGGGCGAGGGCCCGGAATACGAAAGCGTGGGCGCCTTCGGACCCATGTGCGGCGTGGGCGACCTCGAGGCCATCACCTGCGCCCACCTGTTGTGCAACGACTACGGGCTGGACACCATTTCCACCGGCAGCACCATCGCCTTCGCCTTCGAGTGTTTCCAGAGGGGTCTCCTGACCAAGCAGGAGACCGGCGGCCTGGATTTGAACTTCGGCGACGCCGGGGTCATGGTGGACCTGGTGCATAAAATCGCCCGGCGGCAGGGCCTGGGCGACCTGCTGGCCGAAGGCACCCGCCGGGCGGCCCGGCGGCTGGGCCGGGGCAGCGAACGGTTCGCCATGCAGGTCAAGGGCCTCGAACTACCGGCCTATGACTGCCGGGCCACCAAGATCACCGGCCTGGGCTTTGTCACGGCCAACCGGGGCGGCGACCACATCACCGCCTATGTCCAGGGTCCGACCTTCCTGGACATTCCCTTCCTGATCGTCGAACAGAGCACCATCGCTGACCCCCAGGTCGAGAATCCGGCCGAAGCCAGGGTGGTGAAGGACCTCGAGGACGCCCT
The DNA here is from genome assembly GCA_040755515.1 of Thermodesulfobacteriota bacterium. GTDB lineage: Bacteria > Desulfobacterota > Desulfarculia > Adiutricales > JAGVGV01 > JBFMAW01. The sequence continues at coordinate 7,931 of JBFMAW010000059.1, forward strand.
GACCGTCTTCGACGCCGTGGGGGCCTGCAAGTTCATGGGCATGGCCCTGATGGCCGAAGACGTGGTTCCGGTCATCGCCCAGGCCACGGGCTGGGATTTTACGGTCGAGGAGTTCCGGCGGGCCGGGGAGCGCCTGTTCAACCTGGCCCGGGCCTACAACGTGCGCGAAGGCGCCGGCCGGGCGGACGACGTCTTGCCCGAGCGTTTAACGAGCGAACCCTTGGCCGACGGGCCGGCCGCGGGTCTGGTCGTGGACCTGCTGCCGCTGCTGGATGCCTACTACGACTACCGCGGCTGGGACCGGGACGGACGGCCGACCGCGCAGACGCTCGACGCTTTAGGTCTTGCCGACGTGGCCCGGGCCATCGGAGCCGCCTGACATGAGCGCCTACACCGACAAACTCTGGCTGAAAAGCTACAAGCTGGGACCGTTCAACCTCGAGGCCTCGATGGCCCCCTACCCCACCATTCCTCTATTCGGTTTCCTGGATCAGACCGTGGCCCGTCATGGCTCGAGACCGGCCTGCCTGTACGGCCGGCGGACCATCACCTACCGGGAACTGGGCGGCCTGGTGGACCGCCTGGCCAGCGGGCTTAAGTCGCTGGGCGTGGCGCCGGGCGACCGGGTGGCCACCATCCTCAACACCTCGCCGGCCTACGTCATCAGCGACTACGCCATCCAGAAGGCCGGCGCGGTCCACGTGCCTTGCAGCCCCCTGCACAAGAGCCGGGACCTGGTCCACGAACTCGGCGAATCCGGGACCGAGGTCATCATCTGCCTCGACGAATCCCTGGACCTGGTCCGGTCCATCCTGCCGGAGACGAACTTGAAGCACCTGATCGTCACGGCGCCCGAGGATTTTTCCGGTCAAGAGTCCGAAGCGGGGGACCGGCCGGGCCTGATCCGTCTGACCGACCTGATCCGGCGCTCCGATCCGAACCCGCCAACGGCCGACCTCGACCCGGCCGAGGACCTGGCTCTGCTGGTCTTCACCGGCGGGGTCACGGGCCGGCCCAAGGGGGTCATGCTGACCCACGCCAACCTGACGGCCAACACCATCCAGTCCCTGCCCTGGGCCCTGAAGCCCCTCCAGCAGGGCATAATCGGCAAGGCTTCCCTCCTGATCGGCATCCCGGCCTTTCACTCCTACGGCCACTGGGCCGTCCGGGTCTCGGTCTACTGGGGCCTCCAGATGATCCTGGCGCCGGACCCCCGGGACATACAAACCATCGCCGAACTGCTGCGTAAGAACCGGCCCTTCATGGCCCCGCTGGTGCCCACCCAGTACATGCGGCTCCTGGAAGGCAAGCTGACCCGGACCAACACCACCTTTGCCTCGGGCGCGGCGCCGTTGCCGCCGGAAGTGGCGGCCCGCTTCAAGAAGCTGACCGGCATGCCCATCACCGAGGCGTACGGCCTGACCGAGACCAGCCCGCTCACCCACTTCAACCTGTCCAGCTTCGCCAAGATCACCGGCTTCATGCCCTTCGAGAAAAGAGGCTCGATCGGCGTCCCGGTGGCCGACACCGAGGCCCGCTTAGTGGACCCGGTGGTGGGCGAAGACGTGCCCCAGGGCGAAGTGGGCGAGCTTTATCTCCGGGGGCCCCAGGTCATGAAAGGCTACTGGCCCCGGCCGGGCGGCGGCCTAGTGGACGGCTGGCTGCCCACCGGCGACCTCTGCCGCATGGACGAGGACGGTTACTTCTACCTAGTGGACCGCAACAAGGACATGATCAACGTCTCCGGTCACAAGGTCTACTCGACTTCCGTGGACGAGGTCCTCTTCCAGCATCCGGCCGTGGCCGCGGCCGTCTCGATCGGCCTGCCCGACCCGGAGCGGCTCGGCAGCGAGCGGGTCAAGGCCTTTGTCGTGCTCAGGGAAGGCTGCCGGGCCACGGCCGAGGATATCGCGGCCCATTGCCGCGACAAGCTGCCGCCGTACGCCGTGCCCAGGCTGATCGAGTTCCGCGACTCCCTGCCCCTGACCGCGACCGAGAAGCTGTTCAAAAAACAGTTGCGGGAAGAGGAACTGGCCAAGATGAACCCGGACCCCGCCGGGTCCGCGCCGGCCCGGACCACCCAGAACCGAGGGAGGAAAACATGAGCGCCCTGCAAGAATTGACGGCCCTGCCCGGCCGCCGGGACAACCCGTACGTGGGCCGATGGAAGAAAGACGGCGGCCGCGTGGTCGGATTCGTCTGCGGCTACGTGCCCGAGGAGATCATCCACGCCGCCGGCCTGCTGCCCTACCGTCTCGAGGCCCGGGGCCAGACCGAAACCAGCCTGGCCGACGTGTACATGCACCGCTTCAACTGCACTTTTTCCCGGTGTCTCTTGCAGGCCGGCCTGGCCGGGGAATACGATTTCCTGGACGGATTCTGCCTGCTGAATGGCTGCGAACAGATTCGCCGGCTGTACGAAATCTGGGAAAAGCACCTGACCACCGATTACCTGTTCATGGTCACCGTGCCCCACGCCCTCAACGACAACGGGTTCGACTGGTACCGGGAGGAAGTCTTCAACTTCAAGGAGAACCTGGCCAACAAGTTCGCCCGGCGCTGCGCCCCGGCCGACCTCGAGCGCTCCATCGCCTTGTACAACCAAAGCCGGAAGCTGATCCAGGAACTGTACGAACTGCGGAAGGCCGAAGCCGTGCCCGTCTCCGGGGCCGAGGCTTTCCGGATTCTCCTGGCCGCCGGCCTCATGCCCCGGGAGCGCTTCAACGAACTGCTCCGGGAAGCCCTCGAGGAAATCCGCGGCCGGAAGGGAACCACCGATTACAAGGCCCGCCTCCTCCTGGGCGGCTCGGCCGTGGACGACCCGGCCCTGGTCGAGATGATCGAGTCCCTGGGCGGCCTGGTGGTCACCGACACGCTCTGTTTCGGCTCCCGCCACTTTTTCAATCCGGTGGACGAGGGCCAGGACCCGCTCGAGGCCCTGGCCCGGCGGTACTACTACCACAACCCCTGTCCGCGCATGATGGGCCAGTTCGATAACCGACTCGGGTTCACCCTCGACCTGGCCCGCCGGGCCCGGGTGGACGGCGTCATCCTCAACAAGATAGTCTTTTGCGACAACCACGCCGTGGAAGGAACCATGCTGGCCGAGGAACTCGAACCCCAGGGCGTGCCCACCTTGGTTTTGGAACGGGAATACATGCTCTCCGACGCGGGCCGGCTCAAGACGCGCATCGAGGCCTTCATGGAAAGGATCGCCAGGAGGTAGGATCATGTCCGACGGAAAAGACCGAACCATTTTCGAAAACTGGAAGCGGACCGGAGAACTGGCCACTTTCATCCTGAACCAGGAAGGCCTGACCCACCTGGACGACTGGGGCGGCAAGGAGACCGTCCGGGAGATTCTGCCCGAGGACTACCAGGCCAACTTCGACCTGGTCCAGACCGACCTGGTCAACACCATCCTCAAGGAAAAGAACCGGGGCAGCGCTTCGGCCTTCATCAAGAACATACTCGACTACGCCAACTGGGTCATGGACAAGCTGGATGGCGGCCGGCCGGCCTGCTACCATTATTTCCCCATCAGCGTCGAGATCATGCTGGCCCTGGACCTGGTGCCCATCTGCTACGAGGTTCTGTGCGGGCTGACCTCCGCCTTGTACACGGACGGGGCCGAAGAAGGCGTGGACCGGATCGAAGCCGACGGGTACCCCGACCATCTCTGCTCGACTCAGAAAGGCACGGCCGGCTTCCTGCTGCTGGGTCTGGTCCCCCGACCGGACATATTAGTCAAGACCGCCACGCCCTGCGACGCCAGCAACCGGCTCTACGAGTGGACGGCCCACCGGTTCAAGACGCCGCTCCTGACCATCGAGACGCCCTATTACCGCAACGAACGGGGCCTCAAGTTCATGATCCGCGAATTGAAGCGGACCATCGCGGAACTCGAGAAATTGAGCGGCCGGACCCTGGACCTGGACAGGCTCAGGGAATTCTGCCGACACGGCAACGAGGCCATGGAATACATCCTCAAGGTCCAGGAACTCAAGAAGCTCATCCCCTGCCCGGACACGGGCTGGCACCGGCCGGCCGACACCATCTTCATGACCCAGATCGGCACGCCCATGGGCGCCGCCTATTTCAAGCAACTCTACGCGGACGTCAAGTCCCGGGCCGACCGGAACCAGGGGGTGATCCCGCCGGAGATGAAGGAGCGCCGCGTGGTCTACGGCTATACCTGGGAATGCTACGACCTGCCGCTGTTCGATTGGCTCGAGGACACCTTTGGCGTGACCTACATGGCCGACACTCTGACCTACTTTCCCCCGGACGTGGGTTTCGTGGACACGACCAACCTGGAGACCATGCTCGAGGGCCTGGCCTGGCGGATTCTCCAGATGCCCATGGGCCGGCAGACCATGGGCTTTTCCGACGTCTGGATCAACGATTTCGTGACCATAGTCCAGGCCTTCCGGGCCGACGCCCTCATCCTGGGCGGCCACATGGCCTGCAAGCATTTCTGGGCCTTGAACAAGCTGCTCAGCGACAAGATCAAGGCCGAGACCGGCGTGCCCAGCCTGCGGTTCGAGATGGACATGTTCGACAAGCGGTTCACGCCGCCCACCGAACTGCGGCGGATCATGACCGAGTTCTTCACCACGCGGTAAGGGGAAACCGAGCATGCTTGCCCTTGGCTGCGATGTGGGCGCCCTGGCCACCAAGACCGTGCTCCTCGAGGACGGCGTCCTGGCCGCCTGGGACGTGACGCCCAACCTGGGCCGCCTCGATCGGGTGGCCGAAGAATCCCTGGCCCGGGTCCTGGCCCGGGCCGGGGTGGCCCTCGAGGCGGTGGGCCGCCGGACCGGCACGGGCTGGGGCGTCAATTACATCGGTTTCGCCCGCGACACGGAGACCATGATCAACTGCCTGGCCCGCGGGGCCTGGTTCCTCGAGCCCGGGGTCCGCACCGTGGTGGACTTAGGCGGACTCCACACCACCGTCATCCACCTGGGCCCGGACGGCAAGGTGCTGGAATACCGGACCAACGACCGCTGCGCCGGCGGCACGGGCTTCTTTCTGGAACTGGCCTGCCAGGCCCTCGAGATTGGCCTGGCCGACCTCGAGGCCCGGGTCCGGTCCGCGGCCAGGCGGGCCCGCATCGGGGCCCAATGCGCCGTCTTCGGCGAGAGCGAGATCGTTTCCCACGTCAACGACGGTGTCGAGCCGGCGGAAATCTTGGCCGGCCTGACCTACTCCCTGGGTATCGCCGCGGCCACCAACGTCCGGCGGCTGGGCGCGTCGCCGGATATTTTAGTGACCGGCGGCGTGGCCAGGATCGAAAGCGTGGTCAGGACCCTCGAGGAAGCCTTGCAAATGCCGGTCCATCGGCCGGCCATTGACCCCGGCCTCGTGCCCGCCCTAGGGGCGGCCCTGTCCGCCGGCGCTTAAAGGGAGAACGGACGATAAGATGATTTTCGCGGGTTGTGACGTGGGTTCGCTCACCGGCGAGGCCGTCCTGCTCGAGGACGATCGGATTCTAGCGTTTGAAATCATCCGGGTCCGACCCCGGCCGGAGTGGACGGCCCAGGAGGCCATGTCCCGGACCCTGGACAAGGCCGGCCTCGATTCGAACGACGTGGCCTACTGCGTCAGCACCGGGTACGGCCGGGAGCGCATCCCCTTTGCCCGGAGCAGCATCTCGGAAATCTCCTGCCACGGCCGGGGCGCCCACTGGGTCAACCCGGCCGTCCGCACGGTCATTGACATAGGCGGGCAGGACCTCAAGGTCATCCGGGTGGACAAGTTCGGCTACATGGCCGACTTTGTCATGAACGACAAGTGCGCGGCCGGCACCGGACGCTTTCTCGAGAACATGGCCAAGGTGCTGGGGTTGAGCCTCGAGGAATTAGGCCCCCTCGCCTTCGAAGCCGAAAAGCCGGTGGGCGTCACCAAGACCTGCACCGTCCTGGCCCAGTTCGACGTGATGCGCCTGCTCACCGACGGCTGCTCCAAGGCCGACCTGTCGGCCGGGATCGCCCGGGCCATGGCCGAGCGGATCGCCAAGATGGCCAAGCGGGTGGGCGTCCACAAGGAAGTGGCCATGACCGGCGGCGTGGCCAAGAACAAGGCCGTGGTCCGGGCTTTGCGGGACCTATTAGGTTTGGACCTGATGGAAATGACCGAGGTTGATCCGCAGATCGTCGGCGCCCTGGGCGCGGCCCTCTTCGCCCGGGAACGCTACGGACGCCTTCGCCAGGAGGCTTCGTGAGCCCGGGGCCGAATCGGGAGCGATCCTCCGGACGGGTCATCGCCGTGGCCGGAAAAGGCGGTGCCGGCAAGACCACGCTGGCGGCCATCCTGATCAGGCTCTTGTCCTCCCGCGGCCTGCGCCTCCTGGCCGTAGACGCCGACCCGCCGGTCAGCCTGGCTTATGCCCTGGGCGGCGAACCCGGCCGCACCATCGGCGACCTGCGTTTCCGCCTGATCGAGGACCCGGACGAAAAACGGCGGATCGGGGACCGGCCCATGGCCGAAGTCATCCGGGAGGAACTGGTCAGACCCGTGGCCGGGGTCGATCTGCTGGTCCTGGGGCAGGCCGAGGCCGCGGGCTGCTTCTGCGGTCTCAACGAACTACTCAAATACGGGATCGAATCGCTAGCCCGATATTATGACCTGACCCTGATTGACGGCGAGGCCGGGATCGAGCAGATCAACCGCCGGGTGATCAATTCCATGGACGTTCTGGTCATGGTCTCCGACCCTACCTTCAAGGGCCTGCGCACGGCCGCGCACCTGAAGAACATAGCCGGCCGTCAGGGGCTGCTCGAAAGGTGCCGGACTGGCCTGGTTTTCAACCGGGTGGCTTCGGAGATCGAGGCCCTCGAAGCCGCGGCCTCGAGGGCAGGCCTTACGGTCTGGGGCCGTCTGCCCCTGGACGAAAACGTGGCCCGGTACGACCTTGTCGGCCGGCCGACCGTGGACCTGCCCGATGATTCGCCCAGCGTGGCCGCGGCCGGATCGTTCCTGGGCGCCATCCTGGGCGAATAGCCGTCCCGGAAGCGGCGGACTTTCAACCTTGGCGAGACCGTTATTGTCCCGGCCATGCCGATCAAGGTCAAAGGCTTTCTGACCTTCCAGCCCCTCCTGGGCGGGAGCGGCGAAATCGTGTTGGACCTAGACCGGCCCACGGTGGGTGAGGTCCTGGCCGAGCTGGCCCGCCGCTTCGGCCCTGGCTTCGACGAACGGTTCTTCGACCCCAAACGGACCGAGCCCCAGGCCCGGAACCTGATCCTGATCAACGGCCGCCACCTCCGCCTTTTCCCCGCCGGCCTCGAAACAAAGCTTCAGGACAACGACCTGCTGGCCCTCTTCCCCCCCGTGGCCGGGGGCTAAAGGCCATGCAGGGGCGCATCTCCCGCGTTTCGCCGAACGTGACGCCCGAGACATGACAGCAATGGGGATTTGTAGGGGCGCATCCTGCGTCACGCGGGACGCCCTGAACCGGCCGGCCGCCACCAAACGTAGGGGCGGCCCCCCGTGGCCGCCCATATTGGATTCTCACCATCGTTTCCACCAGGGCGTGTCGCCCACCCAGGCACGGCCCATAATCACCGTCAAAAAAATTAAAAAACCTCGTTGGCCCTGAGAAATCAGGGTGATATGATGTTTTCTGTCGAAGGAAAGCATCACCAACGAGGTGAATATATTATGTCACAGACGGTTCTTC
>JBFMAW010000060.1:0-15269 GCA_040755515.1 Thermodesulfobacteriota bacterium
CGAAAACCGACTTTTTACTCGGCGGGAGAGGGCTGCCCCTCTCCCGCCACTTGAAGTAAATTCAAGTGGTTCCACCCTCACCCCAGGCCGGGGCTTATTCGCCCTCGGCCTGATGACGGACTTTTTATAAGTCCGTCATTTTTTGATCAGACCCAGTTCGTTCAGAATCTTTTCGTAATCCGCCAATTCCTTGGCCAACATCCCCTCCAATTTGCTTCCGGCTAGATAAAGCTCTATCCAGGCGTTCTGTTGGAGGACCTTTTTCCATCCTTCCGTTTTCACCATTTTCCCGAGGGCTTGTTCCCAGTAGGCCACGGCCGCCTTGGGCATCTCGGGCGGGCCGTAGAAACCGCGCCAGTTGCCCGATACCACGTCCACCCCCGCTTCCTTGGCCGTGGGTACGTTCTTGTAGATGCCGTGCAGTCTCTGGGGGGAAAGAGTGGCCAAAGGCGTGACGGTTCCCGCCTCGCTGTGAGCCGCGATTTCCCCGGCGTCGCCCACAAAAGCGGTCACGTGTCCGCCCAGCAACTGGGCCAGGGCATCGGCTCCTCCCTGGAAGGCGACATAACGGACGTCTTTCGTTTTGACCCCGAAAGTTTGGGCCAGGAGACAGAGTTTAATATGATCCAAGGCTCCGGGCGGGGAACTTCCGGCCACGCTGACTTTCAATGGATCCTGCTTCATGGCCGACAAAAGGTCCTTGAGGGTCTTGTGCGGGGAGTCTTTCTTGACGGCGATGACGCCGTAATCCACGAACAGGGAAGCGATCGGGGTAATATCCTTGTAAGTTCCCTTGATATTCTTGAGGGCCAATTGGGTGGTCAAAACCGAAGAAAACGCGACGAGCAGGTGGTCGTCCGTCCGGCGATTGCGGACGATGTCGTTCCAGACCGTGGCGCCGAAGCCACCGGGTTTATTGGCCACGGTGACGCTCACGGGAACGATCTTCTCTTCCTGCAGGACTTTGGCGCTCGAGCGGCAGGTCAGGTCCCAGCCTCCGCCCGGGTTGGCGGGAGCGATAAGTTCGACCGGTTTGGTGGGAAAAGCCAAGGCCGTTGCGCCGGTCAGAGCCAGCCCGAAGCAAATGATCAAAAACGTCAGTAATCCTTTCTTCATTTTGCACCTCCTGTTTTTTATGGCTGCGCCCGTTGTAGGCGCACTCTCAGGCCGCTTTGAGAGCCGGTCATTCCCTGGACGGTCACCCCGGCCTTTTCTGGATGAAAAATGTCTGGAAAACTGTTAGTTTGTTTATTAGTATACAATTATACTGTAAGTCAAGCAAAATCTTTTCTTCCTTGTATGACTTCCCTGCGCTCCTTTCTTTGGCCGCGATCTTCGACCTTGATCGCCTCGGCCCACATTAATGCCAGGAGTATTCGGAGAAGCCTCCTCAAGTCTCCTTTCCCCGGAGGGCGAACCAGATGGTGCCCAGAAACCCAAAGCCGAAAGCGGTTAGGAAGTTGGCCGCCGGCGAGATCATCCAGAGAAAGGCCCCGCCGAAGGCGGACACGGAAACCACCGTGTCCCGGATCAGGTAATATAGGCCGAAAGTGGAGGCTTTGCGGCCCTCCGGGGCCAGGTCCATGATCAGGGCTTTTCTGGTAGGCTCACCGAATTCCTTCAAGCCCCGCAGAATGAAAGCCAGAATCAAAACTTCAAACGACCGGCTGAACAGCAGCGCCAATGGGAACAGAGTAAAAAACACAAAGGTCATCAGGACAAAAGGCTTCTTGGTCCCTCTGTCGGCCAGATAGGCTACGGGTATGTAAACCAGGACAGCCGTGGCCATCTCCACCGCGGTCAGGACGCCGAACTGAAGCGCGCTCACGGGCGCCAGGATTTCCTTCATGGCCCACACCACCACGAAGGCGTAAGGGATTTGTTCGCAGAAACGTATCAGGATGTCCGACACCAACAAGTTCCGCAAGGGGGGAGTGAGGCCCTCGGCGGCCGTCCTTAGCTTATGGTCGGGGCCTTTACCGGTCGCGCCGTCTCTCGGGCGATCGTCCTCGATCAAGAGTTGTTGGAGAATCAGGGCGGCCAGGGCCATGAGCAAGGCAAAGAAAAAGGCGAGGCGAATGCCGTTTTTTTCGCCCCACCAGCCGATAAAGGCGCCGCCCACGACCGGGCCCAGGGCCATGGGCACCCGCCGGATAAGGGAATGCATGGACACGCCCATGGTGCGCTTGTTCCTGGGCAGGACTTTGGCCACCAGGTCCATGCTGGCCGGCAGGGATATGGCCGTCCAGGATAGAAAGAGCACGGCCCCTATGATAACCGCGGTCCACGCTGGAATAAGAATAACTACGGCGAACCCGGCCATGGCCATGAGATTGAAAATCAGCAGGGCTCGTTTCACGCCCCAGCGGTCGGACAGGTATCCGCCCGGAAACGAGTAGAGCGCGGACAAGAGATTGTCCAGGCCGTTCAACAAGCCAATGGATAGCGCCCCGCCGCCCAGGGCCAGCAGATAGATGGGTAGAAAGCGTTCGGCCATCTTTTCGCCCATCCCCACCAGGATGACCATGGACATAAGTCCGACCAGGCTGGGTTTGAGACCCAAAAAGGCGGTCAGCCGGCCGAAGAAACCAGCGGGCGGATTGGTAATCGTTTCTTTTTGACTAGCCATGCTCTCGAAGCGCTCTAGGTCAGAACAGGGTCCGCGCATCGAGCCTTGGCGTCGGCCGGGGCAGATTCCAGCTTGCGGACCTTGTTTCCGGACCTGGCCGGGCCGGTCAGATCGTCCCTGTCGATCAACAGTTCCACGCCCAGTTCTCGGCTGAGCCGAGTCAAGGGCTGGAGGCGGGTCGGGGTTTGGGCCAGGTCCGGGCGCGGAGGGTGCTGGAAGTCGAGGGGCGTAGCAGACATGGTGATCTCCTTATGAGTTAACGACGAGGTTGCCTCGTCTTCAAGGACTCGACATCTTGTTTATTAGCAGTTTACTCCTGTCCCGATTCGGAAGGTCAATAAATTCTTGAGGCCGGGCTGGACCATTTCCATTGATCAACCCAGGGCAAATGTCATAAAAAGATGGAAGCAGACCCCCGCCGGAGGAGTAAAGACGCAACCCTGACCTCGTTCCCCAGGTGGTTCCGGCGGCCGCAACCAGGACCGCCCTGCTCCTGGTGGACTTGCTCAAGCAGGGCACCGGTTACTTATCGCTTGACTTATGATCGGGACCAACTAGAACTGGCTCTGGACCTCCTGAACGCGCCGGACAAGGAACTTGGCGAATTGAAGAATAGGAAAAGCCGATGAACCGACTGGTCGTTCGCCAAACCCGGCCTTTCCAGGGTAAATTGGTGGCTCCGCCCTCCAAATACCACACCCACCGGGCCTTGGTCCTGGCTTCGCTGGCCGAGGGAGAAAGCCTGATCACCGGCGTCTCCGAGTCCCTGGACAATATGTCCACGCTCCGCTGTCTGGAGTTGCTGGGAACAGGTTTCGAGCGGCGCCTGGAGGGCTGCCGGGTCCGGGGCGGCCCTTACCGGACGCCGGAAAACGTCTTGGACGTGGGCAATTCAGGCTCGACCATCCATTTTCTGCTGGCCCTGGCCTCGACCGCGCCCGGCGCCGTGGTCTTCACCGGCGACGCCTCGATTCGTTCGCGCCCCCAGCAACCCTATCTCGAGGCCTTGAACCAATGGGGGATCGAAGCCTGGTCCACCCGAGGGGACGGCCGGCCGCCCATCATCGTCAAACACCAGGATCCGAGCAGGCTCGGTCCTCAGGTCGAGGTGGACGGCCTTATCTCACCCTGGACCACCGGCTTGCTCCTGCTGGCTCCCTTCATCGGCCGGGAAGTGAGAGTAGGGGTCACGGGAGCAATCCAGGAGTCGGGTTACGTCTCGATGACCATAGGCATGATGCGACAATTCGGCGTCGAGGTCGTGGGCTCGCCCGATCATAGCCGCTACGTCATCCCGGGGGATCAGCATTACCGGCCGGCCGCGGTCCGGATTCCGGGCGACATCGCCCTGGCCTCCTTCGGCTTGGCCCTGGCCGCCCTGACCGGTTCGCGCCTGTCCTATTCCAACCTGGATGTGACCTCGGCCCACCCGGAAGCGGCCATAATTCCGGCGCTTCAGAGCATGGGCGCGGATCTGCGGATCGAGCGGGAAACCGGAACCGTCGAGATAACCGGAGGCAAAAGATTGCGGGGTATCGAGGTGGATGGCGGGGATTCGCCGGACCTGGTGCCCATCCTGAGCGTCCTGCTGGCCCTGGCCCAAGGGAAAGGCCGTATCTTCAACGCGGCCCAACTTCGCTACAAGGAAAGCGACCGCCTGGCCGCCATGACCCAACTCAACAAGATGGGGGCCCGGGTCAGGGAAACGGCCGACGGCCTCGAGTTCGAGGGCGTGGCTGAACTGCACGGCGCTGAAGTTGATTCCTTTCATGACCACCGGGTTCAGATGAGCCTGGCCGTGGCCGGTTCCGTCGCCGCTGGCACCACCTTGATCTCGGACCCCGAGGCGGCCGGTGTCTCCTATCCGGGATTTGTCTCCGACCTGATCAGCCTGGGGGTTCCCCTCGAGATCAGGCAGGATTAGAATTTTGGTCATCCATTCCCATCAAGGCCAATGGCCCAAAGGAGGACAAGATGAAACGTAACAAGATCACCGCCGTCGCCCTGGTGCTGGTCGCGAGCCTTCTCTTTTCCTTTTTCCCGAAGGATACCCTGGCCCTGGATAAAGTGACGGTCGGGTACGTGGCCATCATGAACTTCGCTCCCCTGTACGTGGCCATCGGCCGGGATTTCATGAAGGAGCAGAACATTGAAGTCGAGATGCAGAAGGTGGCCTCCGGGACGGAAGCCATGGCTTTCCTGGCCCAAGGATCGCTGGATGCCGGCGGGATAGGGATCGCCGCCGCCACTTTCAATGCTTTTAACAAGGGCTTCGACCTGCGCATCGTGGCCTCGGCGGCCCTGCAACCGCAAAAAGGCGGTCCCACCGTCATCATCGTGCGCAAGGACCTGAAGGATTCCGGTCAAGTCAAATCCTTAGCCGATCTCAAGGGGAGGAAAGTGGCCCTGGCCGGAGGCCCGGGCACCACCGGCGCCTACTTTGTGGCCAAAGCCCTTAAGGAGGCGGGGTTGACCATCAAGGACATCGAGATCGTCAACCTGGCCAATCCGGATATGCCCCTGGGTTTTGAAAAGGCCTCGATTGACGCGGCCCTGGTGGGACCGCCCTACTCGGATCAGATCATCGCCGGCGGGAAAGGGGTACTGCTGGCCCAGGACACGGCGCCCGGGGCCATGACCACGGTCTTCATGTATTCCGGCAAACTGATCAAGGAGCGGACCGACGTGGCCAAGCGCTTCATGATCGCCCTGGTCAAAGGCTCACGGGCCATGCAGGGCGATAAGTACCTCGACCTCGCGAATATAAAGGCTTACCTGAAATACGTCACGGCCACCGAAGAGACCATCAAGAAGGGAAAGCCCCAGGTCTATGACCCTGACCTGAAGGTCTACCTCGAGAGCGTCAAGAACATGGAAGAGATTTTCCGCTGGGCGGGTTGGACCAATTACACGGACGTGATCTCCCAGGACAAGATGGCCGATCCGTCCTTTGTCGAGAACGCGGTGAAGGTGTTGGGGCCGTTCAAGCCCTGACGAGCTAAAGCGGTCAAGGACATGGAGCGGCCACCGGGGTTTAAACAAATCTGAAAATCTCTTGCTCCGAAGAGGATCATGTCCGTCAAGATAAGGGCCCGCGGAGTCACCAAGGTCTATCCTTCCCGGCGCCGGCCGGTCTACGCCCTGCGGGACTTCAACCTGGAAGTCGCGGAAGGTGAATTCGTCGCCATCGTCGGGCCGTCCGGCTGCGGTAAATCCACCTTCCTCCGGATTCTCGGCGGACTGATCAAGCCGACGTCCGGTGAAATCACCTTGCGGCCGGGACAAGAGGGGAGTCCGCTCCAGAACATCGTCTTCCAGGAATACGCCATCTTCCCCTGGAAAACCGTTTCGGACAACGTGGCCTTCGGCCTGCAGATGCGCGGCATTTCCAAGCGCGAGCGGCGCAACACGGCCCTGGAATGGCTGCGCAAGGTCGGTCTCGGCAAATTCGCCGATTCTTACCCCCACCAGCTTTCCGGAGGCATGAAGCAGCGGGTCAGCCTAGCCCGGGCCTTCGCCAACAACCCGGAAATCCTGCTCATGGACGAACCTTTGGGCGCCCTGGACGCCCAGACCCGGGCCGTCTTGCAGGAAGAATTGATTCGCCTCTGGGAGGAACTGCGCAAGACGGTCGTTTACATCACCCACAGCATCGAGGAAGCGGTCTGGCTGGGCGACCGGGTTGTTTTGATGACCGCCCATCCGGGGACCAACAAGAACGAGTTCCCCGTCCCCTTCCCTCGTCCCCGCGGCTTCGCCCTGACCAGCGACCCGGAATTCGGCCGGCTGACCTATGCCATCTGGCGGGACCTCCAAGTCGAGGTGCAACGGACCATGGAGCAGCAACAATGAAGATAGGCCGGAGCAGACTCGACCTCGAGACCCGGGATCGCCTTCTGGCCGTGGGTTTTCCCATACTGCTGTTAGCCCTCTGGGAAGCGGCCGTGGCCTGGCGATGGCTGGACGAGCGTTTCTTCCCCGCCCCCTCGACCGTGTCCGTCGCTTTCTGGAATCTCATCGTCAAGGGAGAATTGCTGGGGCCTTTCTGGCTTCTACCCGACCGAATCCGCGCCGGCGACTGGGCCGGCGGGCTGAAAATCTTCCAGGAAGGACACCTCTGGGTCAGCCTTTTTCGAATCTTCGCCGGCTTCCTGCTGGGGGCCTTCCCGGGCATTGTCCTGGGGGTGGTCATGGGCATGAACCGGACCATCCGCGTGGCCCTCGATCCGGTCATCTCGGCGGTCTATGTCCTGCCCAAGATCGCCATTCTCCCCCTGGTGATGCTGGTCTTCGGCATAGGCGAACTGAGCAAGGTGGTCATCGTGGGCATCGCCTCGTTCTTCCTGGTGCTCATCAACACCACCGCGGGAGTGCGCGACATCGAGCCGATCTTTTTCGAAGCCGGCCGGAACTACGGGGCCAACCGCCGGCAGATGTTCATCCACGTCATTATCCCCGGGGCTCTGCCCATCATCTTCGCCGGCTTGAGGCTCAGCCTGGGCACGGCCCTCATAGTCATCATCGCCGCCGAGTTCGTGGCCGCGAAATACGGCCTGGGCTACCTGATCTGGTTCTCCTGGCAGACCCTCCTCACCGAAAACATGTTCGCCGGACTGGTAGTGGTAATGGTTCTCGGCGCCCTGTTCACCAGCGGCCTGCAAGCCATGGAAAGACGGCTCATGCCCTGGCAGCGCGAGGCGCGGCTCCCGGCCGTGGACGCCGCTGACACGGGCTCGACCTGAAATTCACCGCCGGCCCTCAGCCGAACCTGACCTGTTCCGAAAATATTCGCTGGAAAAGCGGGTGGTGGGAAAGCCGGACGTGGCGGATTCCATCCGCCAGGCCGCAGGCTTGATCAAAGGCGGTCTTGGAACAGGCCATTATGGCCGCGCCGATGGCCGCGGCCGGTCCCAGGTTGACGATCCGGGCGGCGTCCATCTCCGGCAGCAAACCCAGGGAAAGCAGGTCCCGGCCTTGGATTTGCCGGGCGAAGGCGCCGCAAAGGTAAAAGGCGGTCAAATCCCGCGGCCCCAGGCCGGCTTCGGCCAGCAGAACCTCCAGTCCGGCCCGGGCCGAAGCCTTGGCCAGCAGGAATTGCTGGATGTCGCCTTCACTCACCGCCACTTGTGGCGACAGGATGACCTCCCGACCTTCCTCACCTTCCCGAATGACTCCGGGAGCCAGACCACGATCAGACAGAACCCCATAGGCGTCCAGGGCGCCCAGACGAAGAAGCTCTCCCAGCAGGCTGAACAACCCTGAACCGGCGATGCCTTTGGCCGGAAGATCGCCGATAACCCGGGTGACCAATCGGCCGGCCACGGCCTCGACCGACATGATCGCGCCGGCCGCGGCCTTCATGCCGCGCCGGATGCTCCCGCCTTCGAAAGCCGGACCGGCGGCGCTGGAGCAAGCCCGGGTCCCCTTCCCGGTCATCAATAGAATCTCGGTGTTGGTGCCGACGTCCATCACTAGGAAAGGAGGCCGAGGCCAGGTGGACAGGGACGCACACAAGGCGGCCACGGCGTCCGAGCCAACAAACCCTCCCACTAACCGGGGAATATGCAATGTCGCCCCGGACAGAACCTCCGGCCGATCCAGTATGAGGTGCACCGGGCCCTGTATTGGAGGCTCACAAGGAAACCGTCCCAGGCTGTCCGGATCCAGGCCAAGAAGAAGGGTCTCCAGGGCCGAATTCATCACTCCCACCAAATGGCCGACTTCGCCCGGCCTGATTCGCAGAGCCCGGGCCAGATTGGCCAGATCGTTGAAGGCCAGACTCTGTAACCTGGTCCGGGCCGGACCACCCCCCCGGGAAGCATAGGTCAGCCGGGTCATGACGTCCGCCCCGAAGACGGCCTGGCCGTTGGCGACCGCGGCCGAGGAGCGAACCATACCGGAGCCGGGGTCCAACAAGACGCCGACGACGTTGGTCGTACCTAGGTCCACGGCCAGAACCAGTTGCCCGGGTCCGAGGTCCGGCCAAGGGTGCACCGGGAAACTATCGGGCCACTCCTCCTTGGCCGTTACCGCCGCTGGACCGTCCGGGAGTTCTATCACCTCCCCGCCCACCGGTTTCAACTCACAGGCCAATCGAAAACCCCGCCTGATCTCGTCCTCGTTCAAGTGCTTGAGATCGAGGGATGAAGGCGGCGGGATCTGGTTCAGGACCAGAAGACGACACTGGCCGCATGACCCCCGGCCGCCGCAGGCCTGATCGAGGCTGATCCCGGCTTCGGCCAAGGCCAGAAACAGGCTTTGCCCGGGCAGTATCTCGATCTCGGATTCCCCCGGACGAATAATTATGGTGGGCTTGGAGGAAGACATGGCCAGCGTTCCTGATGGACCGATAACGGGCTTGGTCCCCTGGCCGTTGTTTTCGTCTTTTAGGGTTTTTTCATTTTTACCGGTCAAGGCCGGCGGCCAGCCAAGAGCGGCCATGCTCCAACCATTTTCAGTGATCAGGCGATTTTGAAAAGGGGGTGCTCCGGACCGGGGAAGCGACCCTTTTCCAAAAGGGTCTGGGCCATGATGGCGTTGACCATGGCCACGGCCGGGAAGACCGTAGACGCCAGGGTCAAGGGGCCGTATATAACGAAATCAGCCCCCCAGGCCGGCGGCAGGGCATTGAGAACGGCCGTGGCCGTCAACTTGAAGTCCTGGCCGAATTTTTCGGTCAGGCCTCCCCAGGTGCCGATGGCGTTATGGGGGGCGGCTCCGACCAGACAGTCCTGGGCTCTGACCAGAGAGAAGACTTCCTTGGCCAGGCCAACCGAAGGAAGATCGATCACCCCCGGATCCACCAGCCTATGTTCCACTCCCCGCCGGCCGGCCAGGGACATCAAACCGTCGCTCCCGGTTAAAATCTTGAATTTGGCCTCGACGGTGAAATCCTGGGCCTGGACCGGCAGCAGGACCGCGGCTTTGACTCCGCAGGCCTCCAGGGCCTGATATTCATATTCCCGACTTTCCGGGGTGAGGCTGTTATAAACGGCCAGGTGGACCAACCCCTTGGCGGCCAGGTGTTCGACACCGGCCACCTTCACTTTGGCGTCGGAGCCGTCCACCAGGATCGGACCTTGGAAATGCGCCGTGACGAAATCCAGATAGCGCCGCATGGCCTGGGGCGTCGAGGCGATCACGTCCAGGCCGGCCGGGTTGCCGGTCTTTTCCGACCATCGCCCTTGAAGCGTCAAAAGGGCCAGGGCCGCTTCTTCATCGAATTCACCTTCGGCCGGATCGAGGACAAGCTTCTGGCGGTCATAAAAGATACTGCCGATCAACAGGGTCGGGCATTCACCCGGCTCACCGCCCATATTGACACCGCCGACGTTCTTTATTTCCATCAGGCCAACTCCTCCATGACCAGTCTCGACTCTGGGCGGGATTCCAAATCTTCGCGCGCGGAGAGCAAAACGGCTGACAGACGCTCGGCTTCAAGATTTCCAAAAATCAAGACCAGACTGACGTCCATCCGCCCTCCCGCATAGTCCCCTCGTTTCCGGACGGTGATTTCCGGCGGAATGAGGCTGGAAGAAGCGAAGACCATCCCGCCTTCATAGTCCACGCTCAACTTGGCGTGGCCCAGGGCCTGGTCAGGCAATCGTTTGACGACGGCCTCCAGGATCAATTCGGCCAGGGCCTCGGGGCCGAGTTCGTCCGCCCTGACCCGCCACTGCCTGGAGACGCTGGCAAAATCCATGGAGATGTTCCGGTCAAAGATCGACAATTGGCCTCTTGCCAGTTCTTCATTGAAGCATCGCCCTGATCAGTTCCCGGGGCAGTCCGGCCCGGGCGCTGAGGCGATGGACCGGGCCCCGTAAGGACAAATCCGCGAGGATCAGGTTCAACTCCTCGGCTTGGGACCGAGACAAGGCGTCCATCTTGTTGACGATGGTCACGTCCGCCAGCCTGACTTGAGCGGTGATCAAAGGCCGAGCCGCCCTGAGCAGCAGCGAGAGACGCGGGGCGTCCAGGATCAAGGCCCTGGCCGTTGGAAGACGGACGTGCTTTTCCAGGGCCTCGAATAACCTGGGCGCATCCGCCAGGCCGGACGGTTCGATCAAGATGTAGTTCAGATCCTGGAGTTTGATCAATTCTTTCAAGGTTTCTATGAAATCCCCCGCCAAGGTGCAGCAGACGCAGCCGGAGAAGATTTCCCTGACCGGCAAGCCTCCGGCCAAAAGGACCTTGCCATCCAGCGGCACCTGACCGGCCTCATTGACCACCACCGCGGCCCGACCGCCGGCGGATACAAGTTCCCTGGCCAGGTGCAACACGACCGTGGTCTTGCCCGACCCCAAGAAACCATAAACCGCGATGATCCGGGGCGACCGGTCATCTTCCATCACTTACGCCGCCAGGCGGGGGTAGGAATCCTGTACAAAGGTTATGCTCAGATCGTCGTTATAGACCGCGTCCTTGCCTGCCTGAATCATGGCCAGGATATTGGCTTCCGGGGTTTTAGGGTTGAGATCGCAGCCGGAACCCAGGACGAACCCGGAACCGGGAGCGGCCGCGGCGATGACCTCCCGGCTTTTCCAGTACACGGCTGCCGGGGTGCCGTAAAGCATGTAATCCACGGGATGGACGTTGCCGGAAATACAGATTTTCGAGCCGACCCGCCTCTTGGCCTCGGCCATGTCCACCACGTGGTCAATTTGCAGGCCCAGGGCGCCGATCCGGGACATCTGTTCCCAGATCAAGGAAGTGTCCGCGCAGATATGATTGACGCCCACCACCCCTTGGGACCAGGAATATTCGAAAATCTCCTTGTTATAGGGCTCGACAAACTCGGCATACTGTTCCGGGGAGATGATGGTGTCGCTGGCGAACGGCTCCAACAGCACGATGGCGTGGGCCCCGGCCTTGATCAGGGCCTCCCAGTAAGCCAGGGAGGTAGCGGTGCAGATGCGCAGCAGATTGTGGACCCACTCCGGATCGAGGACCATCTCGATCAGCAGTTGTTCCGGCCCGAAAAGCTGACTGGCCTGGGTCAGCGGGCCGCCGGTGACCGGGACGACCACCCTGGTGTCGCCGATCAGTTTCTTGATCTCTTGTATTTCCCGGCAGACGTAAGGCATACGGCCGTCGGTTTTAGGATGGGGGACTTTCAACTTGTTGATGTCGCTCTTTTCCTTGAGGAAGTATTCGGTGACCACCGGGGTATGCTCATAAACGGTCACTTTCGAGCCCAGGCATTCCGACTCGACGAACAAGTCCGTCCCGGCCACGCAGGAGTCGTCGTCGAACCTTTCCGAAGCGGCGACTTTGGCCCGGGCCATCTTCTCCGGGTCATACAGGCACTCGGCCGTGGTGTAACCCAAGACCCGCAGAGACCGGCTGATGGATAATGGAGTGACCGGCACCCGGTCCGGCTTCTCGAACTTGATGGCCGCCACGACCCTTTCCAGGGAATTCATTTTAGACATTTTTGACCTCCTTACGAGGGTGAGAGACAGCGCCTAATTGAGACCAAGCAACTTCTTGGCGGTCTTGACTCCGGTGGGAGCGTCGAAACCGCCGTAGGCGTCGGCCCCGATCTTGCCGGCCACCCGGTCGCTGGTGGCCGGTCCACCGATGATGGTCTTGGCCCGCAGACCTTCGGCCCGGACCAACCGGCAGACCTCCTCCATCTTGTCCAAACAGATGCTCATGATCAGCGACATCCCGATCAGATCGGCGTCCACTTCCCTGGCCTTTTCGATGAAGGCCTTGGGTTCCACGTCCACCCCCAGGTCATAGACCTTAAACCCGCCGGCCCGCATCATCATGGTTACCAGGTTCTTGCCTATGTCATGCAGGTCACCTTTGGGCGTGCCGATGACCAGGGTGGCCAGGTGGCGGCTTTCCTGGCCGGCCAGTCTTCCTTCCACCAGGACCTGTCCGGCCTTCATGGCCTTGGCCGCCACCAGGACGTGGCTGATGAACATCTCCTTCCTGAGCCACTTTTCTCCCACTTCGGTCAGGCCCGCCGCCAGTCCCTGTTTGACGATGTCCAGGGGTTCCACCCCTGCCTCCAAGGCCGACCTGGTGGCCGCTTCGGTGTCGGAAATGGAGAGCTTTAGAATGGACTCCCGGATCGGAGCCAACAAGTTGTTGTTCGGCATAGCCTCCTCCTTGGTTGATGGTAAATATTATGTTTCGACCGTATCATTAGTACTATTTGTTGTCAAGTATTAATATTTGTTGTCATTAAATGTTATATAATGTTATTATACGATCTTGACAGTCTAACCGGCCGGAGTTATAAATAAATTAAGCCAAGGCCCGGCCGCGGCGGCAGACTTGGCCGGATCAGATCTGAGGCTGAAATTTCATTTTAATAATTACGTGAAGATATGGGACAACTCACTATCCAGGAAGTAGCCGGCCTCCTCAAGGCCCACCCCAACACGGTTTACAAGATGTGCCGCCAGGGCGTGCTGCCCGCGGTGAAGATCGGCAAGGAGTGGAGGATTGACGGCCATAAACTGGCCAGATTCCTGGAGCAAGGCGTGCCGCGCAGCCTCAGACCGGCCCCCCGGGACGCCATGCCGCAGGTCTTGTCCGGCGGACACGTTCTGGGACTTTTCAGCGACCAGGGTGACATCTGGGCCTTTGAAGAGGAATTTTTTAAAGCCTCCCTGGCCCAGGGCTACAAGCTTTTCAAGGCCTGCTGGTGGCAGGATCCGGGCGAAGTATCCAGCCGGCTCGCCGCCTCCGGTCTCCCGGTGTCTGATCTGGAAGCCAAGGGCGACTTGATCATCGCTGATCTGAATCCGCCTTTCCACCGGCATGGCCCTCTGGGCGCGGCCGGCGTTTGGTATAAGGCCACCACCGAAGCCCTGGCCCAGGGGTATGCCGGCCTGGTGGGATCGGGTTCGCCCAGTCTGACCTGTTGCGGTGGTCCCGAGGAGTTGATCGAGTTTGAAAAATCCCTGGACCAGTTGCTCAGCGGCCTGCCCGTCACCGGAGTTTGTTGTTACGCCCTGCCCCAGGATATTTCCCGGCATTTGGATTTGATCCTGAACATCATGGAGGCCCATGACCGGTTCTTCTTCCGCACTCCGGGGAAGGAACTGATGGCCCGTCCGGTCACGGCCAAGCCGGTCCAGGCCGATTGAGCGGCGGATTATTGAGATGCCGGTCCTGACCCGGATTCAGGTGGCGGTGGAAGCGGACCAGGTGCTGGCCAGTGAAGGCCAGGCCGACCATCAGCTTATCGTCGAGGCGGCCCGACGGGCCGCGGCTTCCGTCGAGGAAAAGGCTCGTCCGGCCCTGACCTACCGCCAAATCGAGGTCAAGGGGCTGACCGGCCGGACACTGCGACTGGAAGAAAGCGAACTCAGAATCGGACCCCATATCCACCTCCTGCGGGCCGCCGAGCAGGTTCTGGTGGGCGTGGTCACCCTGGGTGAAGCGATTGATGAGGAGATACGCCGGCTGGAACAGGCGGGCGAGGTCTTGGAAGCTTATCTGCTCGGCAAGTCGGCCTTCTTCGCCTTGGAGTCGGCGGCCGGCGGACTGAGGTCCCTGGCTGAAGAAACGGCGGCCGGCCGGGGTTGGGGCGTCAGCGCGGCCCTTTCCCCCGGAGCCCTGGCGGGCTGGCCCGTTACCGAACAGGCTAACATCTGTTCGCTGCTGGACCTGGCCGGTATAGGCGTGGTCCTGACGGAATCCTGCCTGTTCAGACCTTACTACACCCTGTCTCTCCTGATCGGGCTGGGCCGAGGCTATGAGGCCCACCAGGTCACGCCCACCTGTCGGTACTGCCGGCTGAATAAGACCTGCCCTTACCGTCAAATTTCCAAGTAGAAACGCCCTGGCTCCCGTTGAGGCGGTAAGATCTTAGTTGGATATTCGACAGTCCGAGCGGAAAGGACTATAATCGAACTGAACGTCCGGTAGTAAACCTGGCTCTGAAAAAATTAATTCTTGGACCTGGTATTAGCCATGCCTTCCGGCCAAGAAAACCTTCATGCCCTCGATCAGACGTCCCTGACCTCGCTCGAACTGGACATAGTCAGACTATTATCCAGATACACCTCGATCAAGCTGGCCTTCCTCTTTGGCTCGCTGGCTAAAGGACAAGCTCGTTTCGATAGCGACCTGGACTTGGCCGTGGCCGGAGACGCGCCCCTGCCCGGGAAAACCCTGACCGCTCTAATTGAAGACCTGGCCCTGTTGACCGGTCGCCCCGTGGACCTGATTGATCTTCAGTCGGTTTCGGGTCACATTCTTAAGACGGCGGTGACCACCGGCCGCCGGATTCTATGTCTGGATACCGCTTTGCATGCCAAAATTATAAAAAAAATGCTTTACAACCAGACCGACATGATGCCTTACCATGACCGGATACTGGATGAACGGCGCGAGGCATGGCTCAGGAGCCAGGTGGGGCGGCCACGGGGGGCCGCCCCTACGATTTGGGATTGCTGGATGGACGGGGGCGTCCCACCGAATTTCGGGCGCACGGCTGTGCGCCCCTACAAAGAACACCTCAGGGTACACCCCTGGGGTTCATCGGCGTCTTCTGATAGGGGTAGGGAGGACCGGTTGAGTACCCGGTCCCCCCTCCCTCCGAACCGTACGTGCGGTTCTCCCGCATACGGCTCTCCGGTTGGTGGTTCACCGCCGAGCGGATTGACAGGCCAGGGCA
>JBFMAW010000061.1:0-13752 GCA_040755515.1 Thermodesulfobacteriota bacterium
CCACCCCACCTCGCGGTGACGCAGTTTCCCTCGGATACAGACCGGAGTGCGAATGTCTGGAGAGGACTTGCACCTCCCTGTTCGTGTGCGCCCGCAGGCGCACTAGGGGCGCACAGACGTGCGCCCTGACGTTCGCGTTTCTAGGCGGTGCGCCAGAACAAGGACGAACCGACCCGGAAGCGGGGGGCCGAGGTGAAGGAGCGCAAATACATGGCGCCGTACCCGGATGAAGGGGGCGAGGCCAGAGAATAGGCACCCGGCGAAGAAGCGATCCGGTCGGCGAAGGTCTTGATATCGGCGGTCAGGCCGGCCGGGCCGCCCAGGGCCAGGCGCGCCGAGGCCAGGTCGGTGGCCAGGGCGCTGGCCAGTTCGGTGGTATCCAGGGTCAGTTGGAGACTGTTCCCTAAAGAGAAACCATAGCCGCTCAAATTGCTCGCGGCCTGGTTCAAAAGGGAGGACCAGCGCCGGGACAGACTGGCCGACAGGTACTGGTTCGAAGCCAGGTACGAACTCAAGTCATTCATGGCCTCGACCAGGTCGCCGACCTTTTCGATCATGGCGGACGTATCGGGCGACACGGTCACGGTGGTCTGTCCGGCGCCGGTCACGTTGACGAGCAGGTTGCCCTCGAGCAGAACCAGGCCGTTGTTGGGCTGATCGTAGGAGGCGTCGTTCACGGTAAAGATCGCGTTCTGGGCGGTTTGGGAGACGTTGTACGGACCGGACTGGGCCACGGCGTTGCCGGAGACGTCGGCCAGGGAAAAAGTGTTGGCCGCGCCGGTCTGGCCTTCCAGCTTGAGCTGCACGCCGCCCGTGCCGCTCAGGACCGTGGCGGTGACGTTGTCCTGGGCGTCGTTGATGGCCGTGGCCATTTTGGTCAGCGCCGACTCCCAGGTTTCGCCGGCGTTGATGGTGACGGACAAGTTGGTCTGGGTGGAACCATACGTCAGCCGGAAGGTGTTCACTCCGGTGTTGATGGTGGTCCCGGCCGAGGGGTTGGCGAAAAGCTGTCCCAGACTGATCTGACTCTGGGCGATCTGGGTGACGTTGAAACTGAAGGTCGAGTCGGGCACGTCGCCCAGGTAGTTGTTGCCGTCGAAGTACACGACATTGGCCATGCCGGTGTTGCCGCTGGCGGCCTGCTGCCGGAAAAGGGCCGACTCGGAATTGTCGGCGGCCAGGCTGTCGGCTTCCTGCAGGACATCATAGGTCCGGGAATAGAGTCCGTTGAGAGCGGACAACGCGGCCGAGGCGTTTTGATTGTACGAGGAATTTACCGTGATGGGGCCGGTCAGACCCGCCAGGGGAGAGTAACTGGTCCCGAAGGTCTGATTATACAGGGACGTGGAATACCACAGGGCTGGAGAGACGCCGTTGTAAAAGGAAGTGGTTTGCATGGCAGTACCACCCTTCCCTTCATGATGGGCCGACCTCCCTGGGCCCGCGGGCGCGGTACATAAAAGAAGGCGCTCTTTGGCGCCCGGTCCCTGGCCCGCTGGTCTGTCTCTTCCGTAAGACAGTAATATAATACTTCATTATCAGGTTGATGTCAATCTTTTTGTCAGGTCGAGTTGGAGTCCCGGCTCAGGTTCGGTATTATTTCGATCTTGACAGAAAGCATTTGAAGCCGTAAAAATTGGTGCTTCAGTAAAAAGTCATGTAATTACGAAGGTAACCCTGCAAGAAGAAAGGAGTGGCGTCATGTCGAGCAAAACCTTGAGGATGACCCTGGCGCTAACGGCCGCCCTTTTCCTGGCCGCGGCCGTCGCGCCGGGCGTCCAGGCCCAACAGTTCAAGGCGGAATACCGGCTCACCCTCAACGTGGGCCCGGCCTTTTATTGGGGCATGGGCGGGACCAAGTTCACCGAACTGGTGAAAGAAAAGACCAAGGGCAAGATCAACCTCAAACCCTATTACAGCAGCGAACTGCTCAAAGGGGCCCAACTCAACGTGGCCCAGATGGTGGCCAAGGGCGTTATCGACTGCGCCATGGAATCGACCATCAATGTCTCGACGGTCATTCCCGAGGCCAATGTCTTTCATCTGCCTTTCTTCATCAACGGCTTCGAAAAGCTGGATAAGATGAAAGCCGGCGGGAGCGGCCAGGCAGTTTTCGCCGCCTTTGAAAAGCTGGGCTTGAAACCTCTGGCCTGGGGCGAAAACGGCTTCCGGCAACTCACCAACAGCAAGAAGGCGGTGCTGAAACCGGAAGACCTGAAAGGCCTGCGCATCCGCGTGGTGGGCAACCCGCTCTTCGTGGACATCTTCCGGCAGTTGGGGGCCGACCCGGTCAACATGAACTGGGCCGACGCCGTGGCCGGATTCCAGCAGGGCGTGGTGGACGGCCAGGAGAACCCGGTGGGCGTCATAGTGCCGCTCCAGGTCTTCCAGTACCACAAATACGCCACCTTCTGGAACTACCTGGTGGACCCGCTGGTTTTCTTCTGGAACAAGGAACAATGGGCCGCCTTCCCGCCGGACATTCAAAAGGCTATCACCGCGGCGGCCGTGGAAGCGGGCCGGTTTGAAATCGCCCTCTGCCGGGCCGGATTGGACGGCGACAAATCCATCAACGTGCTCAAGAACGAATTCAAGCACACCATGGAAGTCGCCGAACCGGTCAAGTACCTGGAGAGCAAGGGCATGACCGTGACCAATCTTAAGGCGGACCAGGTCAAGGCCTTTGTCGACGCCACCAAGCCCGTCTTGGATAAATATATTTCCCAGGTCGGCCAGGAAGTGGTGAACAAAGCCAAGGCCGACATGGGCCAATAGCCCCTCGCTACCCTGTAACCCCTGGGGCTCGACGGCTCCAGGGGTTGCAGCTTCCCGTCTGGAGATCAATAGTGGACAGGACCAAGCCGGAACGAATAAGGCTGGATTACTGGATTGCGGCCATTTTGCTGTTCATCATGGCGGCCATCGCCTTCATCAACGTCCTGAGCCGCTATTTCTTTCATTTCTCCTTCGCGGCCACGGAAGAGATCACCATCAACCTGTTCGTCTGGATGACCGTGGTGGGTTCGGGCATTGCCTTCGAGCGGGGCAGCCAGCTAGGCATGGTCACTTTCTTCAAGCTTTTTCCCAGGGGTTTCCAGAAAACCGTCATCTACTTCACCGCGTTGCTGAGCGCCCTTTTGTATTTGGCGGTCAATATTCTCATGATCCAGACCATCTACGAAGAAATGTTCCTGTTCCGGGCCAAATCCGGGGCCCTGGGCATCCCGGTCTGGATTTATTACCTGGGAGTTCCGATCATGTCCGTGTTCGTTTTCCGGGGCATTTACCGCGACGCCCAGGCCCGCCTGGCCGAACTGAAAGGGAGATGACGCCTTGGCCACCCTGCTCATCAGCCTGCTCTTCCTCATCCTGTTGATCCTGGGCGTGCCCATCGGGACGGCCCTGGGCGTGTCGGCCCTTATCACCATCCTTCAGTTCAACCTGGGCATCGGCATGGTGGGCATGAACTTCGTCTCCGGCATCGCTTCCTTCCCTCTCCTGGCCATCCCCTTCTTTGTCCTGGCCGGCGTTATTTTGGAAAAAGCCAAACTGGCGGCCACCATCGCCCGCTTCTTCGAACTGATAGTGGGAAAGTCCATAGGCGGGCTGGCCATAGTCGCCGTCCTGACCTGCATGTTCTGGGGGGCCCTGTCCGGGTCCGGGCCGGCCACCACCGCGGCCGTGGGCTTGATTCTCATAGCGCCCATGATCCGGCATGGGTATGATAAGAGCTTCGCCGGCGCGGTCATCGCCACCTCGGCGGATTTATCGATCATCATACCGCCCAGCATCGCCTTCATCATTTACGGCAACATCACCGGCGTCTCGGTCAGCGCCCTGTTTCTGGGCGGGATCATCCCCGGCATCCTCACCGGCCTATTACTACTGGTTCCGGCCTATTGGATTTCGAAAAGGCGCGGTTACCGCGGCCTGGAAAAAAAGGGCACGCCCAAGGAGATGTTGATCGCCCTGAAGGACTCGTTCTGGGCCATCATGACCCCGGTGGTCATCCTGGGCGGCATATACAGCGGCATCTTCACTCCCACCGAAGCGGCCGTGGTGGCGGTCTTCTACAGCCTGCTGGTGGCCGCGGTCATCTACCGGACCATAACCTGGCGGGACCTGATCCATATCCTGGTGGAATCGGCCGTGACCAGTTCGGTCATCATGTTCATCGTGGTCTTCGCCGGCATGTTCTCCTGGGCGGCCTCGGTCATCGGCGTGGTGGACCAGGCGGCCAAATTCATCGTCAGCATTTCGCCCGGGGCCATAGGCATGATTATCCTGGTGGACCTGCTGCTGCTGGGACTGGGCATGCTCCTGGACGCCATCTCGATCTCGTACCTGGTCATGCCCATCCTGATGCCGGTGCTCAAGGCCTTCAATATCGATCCGCTCTGGTACGGGGTCATCTTTGTCTGCGCCCTGGCCATCGGCCAGGCCACGCCGCCCGTGGGCGTAAACCTGTTCACCGCGGCCAACCTGACCGGCTGCGACCTGGACTCGATCGCCAAGGAGGCCCTGCCCTTTGTCCTGGCCGCCACCATAGCCCTGATCATCATTTCCCTCATACCCGGACTGTCCTTGTACCTGCCCCTCAAGTCCGGGCTTTACACTCCTTAGATCGCCGGTTATAACCTGGCGACATGTCCTCGATCCTGTCCGGCCTGGCCGGTGAAATCTGGCAAGTCCTGACCCTGATCAAAATCGCCGTGGCCGTGATCATGGTCCTGGGCCTGTCGCTCATCGCCGAGCGGGCCAGCCCCAGGATGGCCGGCATCGCCTCGGGTTTTCCGCTGGGTTCGGCCGTAACCCTTTTTTTCATCGGCCTGGAAGTCGGCCCGGATTTCGCCGGCCAGAGCGCGGTCTATACCATCCTGGGCCTGACGGCCACCCAATGCTTTGCCGGCGGTTATTATCTGGCCTCGATCTGGACCTCCGCGCGAACCAAGCCGTGGTCCGTGACGATGTCCGCCGGCGCGGGACTGGCCATGTATGCCGCGGCCTCCTGGGCCGCCTGGCCCCTTCAGGCCGGCTGGCCGCTCGCCACGGCCGTGACCCTGGCCGCGGTCCTGCTGTTCGACTCGTTTTTCAAACGAATCCAAAACGTAAAAATCGTGGACCGCAAGAAGTTCGGACCGGCCCAGCTTCTGGCCCGAGCCCTCTTCGCCGCGGCCATCATAGTAGTCATCACCGCCGCCGCCAGGATCATCGGCCCCAAATGGTCCGGACTGCTGTCGGCCTTCCCCACCACCATGCTGCCCCTCATGGCCATCATTCATTATTCCTACGCCCCCGAGCATGTTCACGCCATCATCAAGAACGTGCCCCGGGGCCTGGTCTCGCTGATGATTTACTGCCTGGCCGTTTACTTCGGCTACGCGCCCCTGGGCGTATACTGGGGCACCCTGGCCGCCTATGCTTTGGCCATCGTTTACCTGATAGTCATCAGCGTGAATCACCGGCCGGCGGTCCGGAGGAATTGGAGTTAACGGCAAGAGACCGAAGATGGAATAATTTCCCTGGAAGGTGGGGAACGGAACAAACGCCTAATAAAATCCCAGTTTCTTCAGCAAAGCCAGGGTCGCCTTGTTGACCTTGAGGTTTGGCAAGCGGTCCGGGGTGATCCAGGCCGCTTCGGACACGTCACTGCCCGGCGCGGGAACACCGCTCACGTATTCGGCCCACAGGTCCATTATCACGTAATGGAAGCGCACCCGTCCTTCCTGGTCGCGAAGGATGGCCTCGAAGGTGTAGCACGAGTCACCGGCGCGGACGGTCAGGCCGGTTTCCTCCTTGAGCTCCCTTTCCACCGCCTCCTTGAGCGTCTCGCCCAACTCGACGCTGCCTCCGGGTATGGCCCATTCGCCTTCGGCCGGCGGTTTACCGCGGCAAACCAGAAGAACCTGGTTAGCGGCGATGACCACCCCGCCCACGGCCAGCCTGGGGCGATCAGGATATTCGTTGGCCTTAGTCATGTTTGCTTTCTTTTACTTGCCAGTGGCTCCAACACGGATATTTGACCCGTCCGGGAAGAAGATCAAATCATTAATATTGGGTCAATGGTTCAAAGTCAAGAACAGCGGTTCGCGCTTCGCGGTCAAGATTGACAGGCCGGGCCCTGGATGATAGAAATGACTCCTTTCAATGAACCGCGGCCGTTCAGTGAGACCGGCCGGGAAGGTCAGCGATAATGAGCCCAAAGGGAAAACCCGTTCCAGACAGAGCTAAACTGAATTTCAAGGACGAATTCCGCTTCCATTGCCATCCGGGCGTGGAATGCTATACCAATTGCTGCGCCGATGTGACCATCTTCCTCACCCCTTACGACGTCCTGAGGCTGAAAAACCGGCTGGGATTGACCAGCCGGGATTTCATGGCCAGGTACACCATCCTCCTGAGCAAGGAGGGTCAACTCCTGCCGCTGGTGGTGCTGAAGATGTCGGAGGACGAACGCAAGACCTGCCGGTTCGTCACTCCGGCCGGGTGTACGGTCTATGACGACCGGCCCTGGGCCTGCCGGATGTACCCGCTGGACGTGGACGCCCAGGAGAGGTTTTCCGTAATAGCCTCGGCTGAAAAATGCAAAGGACTGCTGGAAACTCAGACCCTGACCGTCATCGAGTGGCTGGAGACCCAGGGGGTCATGGATTACCAGCGGGTGAACAACTACTACGCGGAAATAACCAGCAACCCCAAGCTCAAAGACCTGGACGTAACCAACGATCAAATCAGGCGCATGATCTACCTGGCCACCTACGATCTGGACAGTTTCCGCCAATTTGTCCTGAGCACCCGTTTCAAGGACACGTTCGACTTTCCGGAAGACTTCCTGGAAAGAGTCCGCGTGGACGACACCGAACTCCTGAAACTGGGCCTGGATTGGATCATGTTCGGGCTTTTCGGCCGGAAAACCCTGAAGGTCAAGCCGGAAGTCATGGAGACCCACCAGAAGAGACAGGCCGACGTGAGTTCGACCTGAGCGGCCCATGTCCGTTCTCGATGCCATTACCTCGGCCAACGGACCATTCCAGGCCCTCTCCGGTAAAAGTTTCCGTTTCGCCTGCCATCCGGACGTGCCGTGCTTCAACCAGTGCTGCGCCGACCTGACCCTGGCCCTGACGCCTTACGACGTAGTGAAACTCAAAAACCGTCTGGGTTTGAGGTCGGACCGGTTCATCGAACTTTTTACCGAACCCCATCTTGACCAGGACCGCTTTCCCAGGCTCAAACTTAAAATGACTGGCGGCACCCGCCGGCCCTGTCCCTTTGTCACGACGGCCGGATGCTCGGTCTACCAGGACCGTCCGGGCGCCTGCCGAATATATCCCCTGGGCCGGGGTTCGGCCGCGGGCGGCCGAGAGATGTTCTTCCTGGTTCGGGAGGATCATTGCCGGGGCTTCGAGCAGCCTCGGACCTGGGAAATCGAAGAATGGCTGGCGGATCAAGACCTGATCGAATACAATAAATATAACGACCGATGGATGGAGATCATAACCGCCGGTAAATCACTCGGCCCGGAGCCGCACCGTCTGAAAAAGCTGCAAATGTTCGGCATGGTATCCTACAATCTGGACCGTTTCCGGGACTTTGTCTTTGGCAGCGGATTTCTGGGCCGGTTTATCATCGATTCAGAAACGGCCGACCTGGCCCGCGCCGACGACCTGGCCCTGCTCGATTTGGGTTTTTCCTGGCTTAAGTTCGCTTTATACGGAGAAAAAACGCTGGTCCCAAAAGAAAGCTGACCGGCTTCCCGCAAAGCGGCCGCGCCGTACCAAAAATCCACTATTTCCCTCCCGAAGGTGACTGGTCATGGTTGAACCGATGCTGCATATCCTGATCGTTGAAGATGACTTCATCACTTCCAAGTTCCTGCGGCGCTGCCTGGTCAAAGCCAAACAATACGACGTCTCGCAGGCCGGCGACGGCCAGGAAGCCCTGAAGATGATCCAGTCCGTCCAACCGGATATGATTATTACCGACTGGATGATGCCCAAGATGGACGGCTTGGAGCTCTGTCGCTCCATTCGGGCCCTGCACCTCGATGATTACATCTACATCTTGATCCTCACGGCCAGGACCAGCCGGGAGGACATAATCAACGGTCTTTCCGCGGGCGCCGACGACTATGTGCTCAAACCTTTCGACCAGGAAGAACTTCTGGCCAGGGTCAGGGCCGGGGCCAGGATGTTGCAAGTCCAGAGGGCCTTGCGCCGGGCCAATGAGGAACTCAAGGCCGCCCTGGCCCAGATCAAGACATTAAAAGGCCTGCTGCCCATTTGCATGGACTGCAAGAAGATAAGGGACGACCAGGATTACTGGCGGGAGGTCGAGGAATACATTTATCACGCCACGGGGACGGAATTCTCCCACGGCCTCTGCCCGGACTGCCTGACCAAACGGCTGGCCGAACTGGAAAAACTGAAAAAACCCGGTCCGCGATAAGAGGAAGGATTTGGGGCGAGGCCGCCGCTGGAAGTGGTCAGGTTTCCGAGGGCGCGGCCTGGGGCAGGTAGCCGGCCCGGTCTTTTATCCGACGATCAATTTCGCCCCGATTCCGGCTGATGAACCCCAGAATCCGCTTGGCCCGGCTCTTGATCAATTCATTGTCACCGGAAGCCAGGACCTGGCCGGGAATCAGATTCCCGGTCTCATGCAGATAGGCCACCACGGCGTCCTCGGCGTCCAGGGTGACGGCGAATTCGTTTCTCAAGAACAAAAGCCAATCGCCGAACTCCTTGGTGTGCTCGAGCAACTCCGCCGGCGCTTCGATCTCCAGGCTCAACGGACCGGCCAGGCCGGGGTTGATCTTCGAGCCGACCAGGTAATCCAGGGCGTGGGACAACTGGTGAATCAGCGTGGAATCGCTGATGGCCGGGCTGATGGCCAGGTATATATGTCCGGGGTCGAGGGCCGTCTTGAGCGGGTTGATCATCTGGCCGGCGCTGGTGTTGTCCAGGTTCTGAAGCGGTCGCCGGCCGACGAAGCCCAGGTTCAGGTACGTCTTGAGGTCCACGAACTTGATCCCCACCTTGGTGCCGGTGAGCCTTTCCAAGTCCAGGCCGGCCAGTATCTCCCGGGACCGGCCGTATGACACTTCGGGCAGGGAGGTTATTTTCAGCCCCGCGTCCTCGGGCAGATGCTCGAGATGTTCCAGGATGAGTTCATCTTCCCGGCCCTCATGACATTTCTTGAACTTCTTCCCGCTGCCGCAGGGGCAGGGGTCGTTTCTGCCTATCTTGGCCATCCAGACTCCTTGTCCATAAACCGTCGCTTAGCCGACTTACCTCAATACACGACCAAAAGCAAGACGAGGGAAAAGTTTCCAGGGATCGGGCCATGATCTTGTTTGCGGAAAAAACACTCTTAGTTTTATATCAAGGGCGTCAGGGCCCTGGTGAAAGCGGCCACCTGACCGATTGTCCGGGCGAACGTCAAGTTCACCACCAGGGAGAAGGACGGCGACATGACCTCTTGTAGTTTCAACGGCGAAACGCTCAGGGATTTCGTAACCGGCCGGGAACTGCCGGATACGGACGACGAGCGCATCCGCCAGGCCGTGGAAGAGTTCCTGGTCCGGGGAAAAGGCTATCGGCCCGAGGAAATCGAGTTAGACCGATGTTTCGACCTGCCGGTGGCCGACAGTCCGGAACGAGGCCGGATAGACCTGATCGTCCTTATTCAGGGCCGGCCTTTCATGGCCATCCTATGCGCGCCTGGGTCTCTGGTCACGCGGGAGCGGGCGGCCCTGGCCGCGGCCCGCCTGGCCGACGAGGTCCAGATTCCCTTTACCGTGGTCACCAACGGCCGGGAGGCTGAACTGTTGGACACGATTACCGGACGGGTGACGGCCGAAGGTCTGGCGGCCTGGCCCGACCGAGCCGAAGCCGAGGTCCTGATCGCGGGGTTGAAACCCCAGCCTTTGAAGGAAGGCCGCAAGGAAAAAGAGGCCCGCATCTACCTGGCTTTCGCTCCGTTCAAATGCGGCCTGTTCTGCCACTAGGCGGGTCCAAGGTTGCGGGACGGGTGATTTGAGTCAGCCCTGGTGTAGCCAGAAACAAAGGGGCGGGGTCCGGCCCCGCCCTCGAGTCTTTCTTCCTTATATGTCCCGCCGGTTATTCCTCGACCACGCATTCCAGACCCATGGTGGGCGAATAAACCGGCATGGGACCGCAGGAGTTGGTGTCCGGATCGTAGCGATGCCGGTAGGAGCATTTAACCTTCATGGTGTTCCACATATGATCCCACCCGCGTTTATAGTACCCGCAGTCGTCATTGTAGCAGACGTACCAACAAGTCTCGCCCCAGGTGGTCGAATCCGGGGCCTTGAACTTTTTCATCTTCTGCCCGCAATGGGGGCAGATGGTTTTATCCTCGCTCATCAGTTCCTCCTTGCCTCCGATCCTCCCGGACCGGCGCTCTCCTTCTTGGCCTTAACGTAACCACCGGAAGGGGCCTTGTCAACTAAAGGGGCCGTCGTGGAGGCTTGACTTTCCGCGGCTCGAATCCTGGCCGGATCGGCCGGGAAAACGGCCGGACCGCCGGGGCAACCGGCCAATCATGTGATTTTTTTAGCAAACGCCGAATGCGTCGGTTCGGTCGAGAATCGACTTGATAATAATGATTTTTTGTTTGCCACTGGCCGGACCTTATGTTATGCACGTACTTTATTTTTGACTCTGCCTCAAGGCGACATCAGCAATAGTGAAAAATAAGCGGAGCCCGGCGGCCAACCTGGGCTTCTGGCTTTGAAGCGGAATAAAGGGTTATTCCCTCAGTCTTTAAGGAGGAGCAGCATGGCGAACTCGGTGACCCAGAGCATCCTGGTGGTCGGCGGCGGGATGGCCGGCCTGACCGCGGCCATAGAAGCGGCCGAAACGGGTTACGACGTTTATCTGATCGAGAAGAACGCCTATCTGGGCGGTCGCGTGGCCCAGCTTCACAAATACTTTCCCAAACTCTGCCCGCCGTACTGCGGCCTGGAGATCAACTTCAGGCGGATGAAGAACAGCCCCAACGCCAGGTTTTTCACCCTGGCCGAAGTGGAGACGGTCTCCGGCCAGGCCGGCGACTACGACGTGGCCATAAGACTCAAGCCCAGGTACGTCAATGAAAAGTGCACCGCCTGCGGGAAATGCGCCGAGGCCTGCGGACTGGAAATAGACAACCCCTTCAACTACGGGCTGGACAAGATCAAGGCCGCGTACCTGCCGCACGAGATGGCCTTCCCCTACCGCTATGTCCTGGACCCCTCCCTGGTCAAAAGCGCCGAGGCCCAAAAGGTCAAGGACGCCTGTCCCTACGGGGCCATCGAGCTGGACATGACGCCCAAAACCATGAACCTGAAGGTGGGCGCCATCATCTGGGCCACGGGCTGGGACCCTTACGACCTGGCCAAACTGGACCTTTATGGCGCCGGCCAGTACAAGAACGTGGTCAACAACGTCGGTTTCGAAAGGCTGGCCGCCCTCAACGGCCCGACCCAGGGGCGGATCGTCCGGCCCTCGGACGGCCAGGCCCCGTCCACCATCGCCTTTGTCCAGTGCGCCGGCTCGAGGGACGAAAACCATCTGGGCTTCTGCTCGGGCATCTGCTGCCTGGCTTCGCTCAAGCAGGCCACCTACGTCAGGGAAAAACTGCCCGAGGCCAAGATATATTTCTTTTTCATTGACCTCCGCGCCACGGACCGGCTGGAAGATTTCTACGCCCAGGTCAAGAAGGACGACAAGATCGTCTTTTTCAAGGGTAAGGTGGCCAAGATCACCGAAGACCCGGTCACCAAAAGCCTACTCCTGCGGGTGGAAAACACCGCCACCGGCCAATTGAGCGAGATTTCGGTGGACCTGGCCGTGCTGGCCACGGGCATGCAGCCCACCGCCGGCAAAGCCAAGCCGCCGCTTAAAGTCAGATTCGATGACTACGGCTTCATCCCGGCCGATTCGGGGCAGGCCGGCTTCATCGGCGCGGGGTGCGCCCGGACGCCGACGGGCGTCAGCGAAGCCGTGGCGGACGGCACCGCCGCGGCCCTCAAAGCCATTCAAGTCATCGCCAGGAGGTAAGCCATGCAAAAGAAACTTTCCGTATATATATGCGGCGGCTGCGGTATCGGTGAAGCCCTCAACCTCGAAGCCCTCAAGAAGGCCGGCGCCAAATCGGCCCAGGGCCCCTGTCAGATTCACCCCAGGCTCTGCGGCCCGGAAGGGGTGGCCCTCCTGAAAAAGGACGTGGCCGAACAGGGGGTCAACGGCCTGATCATCGCCGCCTGCAGCCCCAGGGTTATGTACGACGTTTTCGACTTTCCGGGATGCCTGGTGGAAAGGGTCAATCTGCGCGAACAGGTGGTCTGGTGCCGGCCGCCCGATTCGGACCAGGAAGACATCCAGGCCCTGGCCGAAGACTACCTGCGCATGGGCGTGGTCAAGATAAAGAAGATGGAACCGCCCGAGGCGTACAAGCCGGACCGGGAGATTTCCAAGGACATCCTGATCGTGGGCGGCGGCATCGCCGGCCTGACCGCGGCCCTCGATGTGTCCAAGGCCGGGTACAAGGCCATTCTGGTGGAAAAAGAGGCCAAACTAGGCGGGTTCCAGAAGAACGTCGCCCGCCGGGCCACCTATCCCTATAAAGAGGTTACCGACAATCCCCTCGACCGGCTCATCAAGGACGTGACCGAAAACCCGCGGATCACCGTCTATACCAACGCCACGGTGGAAAAGACCGAGGGCGGTCCCTGCCTTTTCAAAGCGGTCATCCGGCAGAACGGCGACACCGAGGAAATCAACGCCGGCGCCATCGTCCTGGCCGCCGGCTGGAAGCCCTACGATCCGTCCCTGCTCCCGCAAAAATTGGGCTACGGCCGGTCGGACAAGATCGTCACCAACGCCTGGTTCGAGGAAAAAGGCCTGGCCGGGTCCAAGCCCAAGAACGTGGCCTTTCTCCAATGCGCCGGATCGCGCGACGAGAACCACCTGCCCTACTGTTCGACGGTCTGCTGCCTGGCCAGCCTGAAGCAGGCGGTCCAGCTCAAGGAGGCCGATCCCGAGGCCAACGTCTTCGTGGTCTTCAAGGAACTGCGGACGCCCGGACAGGCCGAGGACTTCTACCGCAAGGCCCAGGAGAGCGGCGTGACCTTCATCCGCTGCCAGGACCCGGAAGTCGTGGTCAGCGGTTCGAAGGTTACGGTCAAGGGCCTAGACGACCTGCTGAATGAAGAAGTCGAACTTCCGGAACTCGACCTGGTGGTCCTGGCCACGGGAATGGTGCCGGTCACGGCCTTGGGCGTGGACGTAAAGAAAAAGGAAGAAGCCGAAAAGAAGGAAGAGCCGGCCAAGAAGGAGTCGGAAGCCCTGCCCGTACCCGTGGACGTGATCCGGGCATCGGACTGCCTGAACCTGGCCTACCGCCAGGGCCCCGAACTGCCGGACCTGAAATACGGCTTCCCGGACTCCCATTTCGTCTGCTTCCCCTACGAGTCCCGGCGGACCGGCATCTATCCGGCCGGCTGCGTGCGGCGGCCCATGAATTCGGCCTCGACCTTCGAAGACGCCACGGGCGCGGCCATGAAGGCCATCCAGGCCGTGGAATTGATCTCCCAGGGCAAGGCGGTTCATCCCCGGTCCGGCGACCTGTCCTATCCCGAAATCAACCTCTCCCGCTGCACCCAGTGCCGCCGCTGCACGGACGAGTGCCCCTTCGGCGCGCTGAACGAGGACGAAAAGAGCAACCCGCTGCCCCAGCCCACCCGGTGCCGCC
>JBFMAW010000062.1:0-9270 GCA_040755515.1 Thermodesulfobacteriota bacterium
TTTACTCGGCGGGAGAGGGCTGTCCCTCTCCCGCCACTTGAAGTAAATTCAAGTGGTTCCACCCTCACCCCAGGCCGGGGCTTAATCGCCCTCGGCCTGATGACGGACTTTTTACAAGTCCGTCAAGTTTCACCTCGCCCTCATCTGACCAGGAATCCGTATTTCTCGAAGATGGCCCTGGCCGCGGGCGACTGGAGCAATTCAAAGAAGGCCTTGACCGGTGGCCGGGCGTCCTTGGACAGCAGGGCCGCCGGGTAGATTATGGGGGGATGGGCGTTTTCGGGAACTATCCCGACTACCTTGACTTTTTTCGAAATGGCCGCGTCGGTGGAATAAACCAGGCCCAACGGACATTCACCCTGTTCGACCAGGGCCAGGGCGGCCCGCACGTCCTTGGTCCGGGCGATTTTGGATTCCACCCGCGGCCAAAGGCCGAGCATTTCCAGGGACTGCTTGGCGTAAATACCGGCCGGGACATGATCGGGATCGCCCAGGGACAGTCGCCCTCCGGCCAATAGATCAACCAAAGGAAACCCGGGTTCTATTTCCACCTTGGTCAGCTTCGTGTCTTTCGGCGCGATCAGGACCAGGCGGTTGCCCAACAGGTCCTTGCGGCTGGCGGCGACGATCAAACCCCGTTCCCGCAGATAATCCATCCACTTGAAGTCGGCGGAGATGAAAATATCCGCCGGAGCGCCGTTTTCTATCTGTTTGGCCAGAGTCGAGGAAGAGGCGAACGAGGCTACGGCTTGAGTGGAACCCTTGGCGTTGAACAGTTGGCAGATTTCGGTCACGGCGTCGGTGGTCGAAGCCGCGGCAAAGACCAGCACCCGGTCTGGTTCTTTGGCGAAGAGCGCCGGAAGGGCGCAGGTGAGAAGGAAGGCGGCGGACATGGCGAGAAACACCAGGAATCTGTTCATGGCGCGCTCCTGCAGAAAATATGTTAAAATTAACATAGCAAAAATGCGTTGCGGCTACAAGAGATTTTTGACAATTAAGAATCTATTCACTGATGGCGATCACGGCGGGTTCGATTCGAGTATCTCATTGAGGAACCGACACAAAATTTTTCCGGTCACCTTCCGGTAAAGGCGATGGTCCAGGCTGCCCGCGATTTTCAGGTTTTCGTCAAACCGGGCGGCGCCGCCTGCAACCTGGCCTGTGACTACTGTTACTACCGGTCCAAGGGAGGTCTGTATGCCGGCGTCGGGCCCGGCCGAATGCCCGAAGACCTGCTGGAGAGGTATATCGTCCAACATATCGAGGCCTCGCCCGCCGAAATCATCCGGTTTTCCTGGCACGGCGGCGAACCGACCATCCTGGGTTTGGAATACTTCCGAAGGATCGTGGCCCTCCAGCGCCGGCACCGGCCGCCGACACGACGCGTGGTCAATGGCCTGCAGACCAACGGCACGCTGCTGGATGAAGACTGGTGCCGGTTCCTGGCGGAAGAAGGCTTTACCGTGGGACTCAGCCTGGACGGCCCCGAGGAATTCCACGACGCTCACCGCCGCGGCCCAGGCGGACAGCCGACCCATGAATTGGTCAGGCAAGGGTACGACCTCCTGCAACTGTACGGGATTCCCACTGATATTCTCTGCGTGGTGAACGCCCAAAACGTCCGGCGACCCGAAAGCGTGTACCGTTACTTCAAGAGGCTAGGCGCCGAATATATCGCCTTTCTCCCCTTGGTCGAGCGGCGGTCCGGCGCGCCGGGCGGGGTTAGTCCGGACACGGCGCCGGCCGAGGCCTTCGGCGATTTTCTCGTCACGATCTTCGAGGAATGGGTGCGCCAGGACATCGGCCGGGTCAAGGTGGAAATCTTCGAGGAAGCCGCCCGGACCGCCTTTGGCCGGGAACCGGCGGTCTGCGTGTTCAGGCCGACCTGCGGCGACGTCCCGGTCATCGAGCGCAACGGGGATTTCTATTCCTGCGACCACTTCGTGGACCAGGGGCATCGCCTGGGCAACATCCGGGAAACCCACTTGGCCGAACTGCTTGAAAGCCCCGCGCAACTGGCCTTTGGCCGGGCCAAGGCCGAGACCTTGCCCCATTCTTGCCGGGCGTGCGAAGTCCTGGCCCTGTGCCACGGCGGGTGTCCGAAGGACCGGTTCATCATGACGCCGGAGGGAGAACCCGGTCTGAACTATCTATGCGCCGGCTATAAACGGTTCTTTACCCAGGCCCGGCCTTTTGTTGCCCAACTCGCCGTTCTCCGGGGCCCGCCGCCCGCCTCGCCGGAAACAGCCGACCGTTCTAAAATCGGCCGGAACGATCCCTGCCCTTGCGGCAGCGGCCGGAAATACAAAAAGTGTTGCCTGGGGCGGTAGAGGCGCCTGCCTGCGCCCGCAAACCAAGGCGGGTGTTTAATGTATTTCTTGTAGGGGCGCACAGCGTGCGCCCGCGGTTGGCCTGGGCCCGCAAAAGAAGGCGGGTGTTCAATTTATTTCTTGTAGGGGCGCACAGCCGTGCGCCCGCCGTCAAGGCGTTTTCAGTTTCTTCTTGAAGAAGGACATCGTCCGTTGCCAGGCCAGTTCGGCCGCCTCCCGGTGGTACCGATCCGGGCTGGTGTCATTGTTAAAGGCGTGTTTGGCCCCTTCGTAAACGAAGGTCTGATATTCGACGCCCGCCGCTTTAAGGGCCGCTTCATATTCCGGAATACCCGCGTTGATCCTTTCATCCAGGCCGGCATAATGCAGCAGCAGCGCGGCTTTTATCTTGGGCGCGTCCGCGGTCGCGGGCTGGCGGCCATAATAGGGCGCCACCGCCGCCGGTTCCGGGGAATGGACCGCCACCTGATTGGCCATGGCCCCGCCCCAGCAGAAGCCGACCACGCCCACCTTTCCCGTGGACTGAGGATGCGTTTTCAAGAATTTGACGGCGGCCACAAAGTTTTCGATCGTTTTATTCTGATCGAGTTTGCCTATCATCTCCACCGCCGCGTTCGCGTCGCTCGGCGTTCCGCCGAGGGGCGACAGGGCGTCCGGCGCCATTGCCAGATAGCCCTCCAAGGCCACTCGCCGGGCCACGTCTTCAATGTGATCGTTCAGGCCCCGGTTTTCGTGAATCACCACCACCCCGGGCAGCTTTTCCCGGCCCTTGGGCCTGGACCAATAGGCTTTCACTTCACCCGTGGCCCCGGAATATTTGATGGACTCGGATTGGAGGCGGGCATCGTCCTTGGCCACCACCTCGGCCGCGGCCCGGTTTGTTTCCAGCAGGGGCAGCAAGGTCCAGGCGGCCGCCGCGCCGCCGGCCAGAACGGTCAGTTTTCGCAGGAAAACCCGACGATTGATTTTTCCTTGGGCATAATCCTCGTATAATTCCGTTAATTTTCGGTCCATCTCCCCTGTACCTCCTCTCACTCCCACCATAGGTTGGCCAGGTCGATTTCCACCTCTGGAAACGGCTCGGCCCTGGCTTTATCGTTCTCGGCGTAATTCTTCAGGACCAGCCATTTGCCGTCTTGCAGCTTGAACGTCTCGAGAATTTTGGTCAGGGGGTCCACCAGCCAGAGAAAAGCAACTCCATGTTCGGCGTAAATATCCATCTTTCGCGTTCGATCAAGACGGTACGTGTTGGGGCACAGGATTTCACAGACCCAGTCGGGCGGAACGGTGGTCCAGTTCTCTTGGGGTGGGGCCGCCAGCCGTTCCTTCTTCCAGCCGGCCAAATCCGGCACCAACAGGTTTTCGCCGAGCTTGACTTCCGGTTCGATAAGAATGATCCATCCGCCGGGGCCCCCGCCCCTCCCAAATTGATACGGCGGTTTTAATTCGCTTCCTACAGCGCTTACGGCATTTGCATGCCGGTAATGCGGCCGGGGAAAGGCTTGCAGTTCGCCTTCAATGATTTGGCCCGTCATGTTTTCCGGTAAATCATAAAGGTCATCATAGACGGCCTTCCTTTTGGCGGACACGGTCATGGGGTCTCCTTTGGCTGGAGTGAACTGAGGTAGTTTACCTCCTTTCCTGGTTTTCTGGCAAGCGAGGCGGCCGCGGCCGCGGCGGCTGACGATCAAGACCCCGTTGGTCTTTGCCAACCCGGCCCTCGGCGCGAGAGCCTCCCTTGGTCAATACGAGGTGGGCCAGTCATGCAGCAGGTGACGGCTGAGTCCTCCGGTTCCGCGATTGCGGTGCATCTCCAGCATGCGGACGATGAAGCCCCGGGTTTCGGCCGGGTCTATGATCTCGTTGAGCCCGAAGACCCCCGCGGAATCCCAGGGCTCGGTATCCTTGGCCATCTGGCCGAGCAGTTCTTCGAACCTCGCCGGATCGTTTTCCTTTCTCACGTTGAAGACCACGTTGATTCCGGGCTCGAGGCCCATGAAGCTGATCTCCGCGGTGGGCCAGGCCGCGAAGACGTCGGAGTATTTGCCGCCTCCCATGTTGAGATAGGCCTGGCCATAAATCTTCCGAATCACCACCGTGATTTTGGGGACCGTCACCAACGAGAGGGCGTTCATCCAGTTGATGATCTTTCCCGTGATCTTGCGGCGCTCCCCGGCCTGGCCGACTAAGAAGCCGGGGGTGTCCACCAGGGTGACGATGGGAATATTGAAGGAGTCGCACAGCACCAGAAAGCTGGTGATTTTCTCGCAGCAGTCCGCGTCCAGGGCCCCGGCGCCGTACAGGGGATTGTTGGCCACTAGGCCGATGGATCGGCCCTCGAGCCTGGCCAGTGCCGTGATACACGGACGGCCGAATTCCGGTTTGACCTCCAGGATATCCCCCGCGTCCACGATGGTCCGGACGATTTTTCTCATGTCGTAGCCGCGGTGGCGCTCCTCCGGTAGATATTCAAGAGGGTTCGCGGCCTTCTCGGTCGAGCCGGCGTCGAATTCGACTCGAGGCGGCAGCTCGCCCGCGTGGGCAGGCAGGTATCCGAGGAATCGCTTGGCCAGGTCCAGGCACTGCTCCTCCGTCTCCGCCACCGCGTCCACCAGTCCGGTTATCCGGGAATGAAGCTTCCACCCGCCTAGTTCCTCGGGCGGGATGTCCTCCCCCGTGGCCAGGGCCGTGACCCTGGGGCTGGAGACGGCCATCACCGCCCCTTTCTGCATGATGGTGAGGTCGGACATGGCCGAGTACCAACTGGAACTGCCGTAACAAGGTCCGAGGAGCACCGAAAGCCACGGCGCCTCCCTCAGCCGGCGATACTGGGCGGGGTTCTGACCGGCTTGGGCCATGCCCAGCGCGCCCATGGCGTCGGGCATGCGCGCGCCGGTGGATTCGGCCAGGAAGGCCAGGGGCAGGCCTTTCTCTACGCTGACCGAGCGCAGGTAGTCCATCTTCTTCATGTTGGTCGCGGAACTGGAAGCTCCCAGAATGGTCAGGTCGTTGGCCACGACGCCCACGGTCCGGCCTTGCACCAGCCCGTACCCGACGATCTTACCGTCGGTGGGCGTGCTCTCGGCCAGACCCGGCCTGGCCGAGTGGCCGAACAGGCCCAGCTCCTGGAAGGTGTCGGGGTCGAAGAAATACTGGATTCTCTCCCGCGCGTTCAGCTTGCCCGCGGCCTTCCTGGCTTCGAGTTTCTCCGGCCCGCCCAGGCCGAGTTGATGCGCCTTCCTCTGGTTGAATTCCCTCATCCTGTTTTCGTGGCTCATGCACCGTCTCCGTTCTTTCGTCCGGCGGGTTCCGGGAAAATACCCCTAGCGCCCTTCGAATTTTGGTTTCCTTTTTTCCAGGAAGGCCAAGATCCCTTCCTTCATGTCCTGGCTGACCTCGAGCCTGGCCCTGGCCGTATTGGAAAATCGAACCTGGTCCGGAAAGGTCATGTGGCGGCCCCGGACGGCCACCTCTTTCATGACCCTCATGGCCAGAGGGCCGTTGGGCAGAATCCTGCTTCTGATGAAGTCATCCGCCTCCTCGAGGAGTTTGGCGGCCGTGAACACTCGATTGACCAGTTGCAGGCGCAGCGCCTCCTCGGCGCCGAGGAGATGCCCGGTATAGAGGATTTCCATGGCGATGTTGAAAGGCACCAGACGGGCGAGGATGCACGGACCGGCGGTCGAGGGTATGCCTCGCTTGGCCTGGGGCCAGCCCAGTTGAGCGTCATCCGCGGCGAACCTGAGGTCGCAGGAGCAGGCGATGCCCGCGGCCTGGGCCAGGCAATAGCCGTTGATGGCGGCCACGGTCGGTTTCCAGGCGGTCATGATGTAATCGTACAGGTCCTCGGTGGTCCGGCCCGACTCCAGTTCCGTGGTGCCCTGGCTGAGGTCATGGCCGGTGGAGAAGTCCCGGCCCCAGCCGGTGAGGAGGCAGACCCAGACTTCCGGATTTCTTCTCACCTCGCCGAAGGCCTGGAAGAGGCCCTCGGCCATGTTTTTGTCGATGGCGTTCCTCTGCTCCGGCCGGTTGAGGGTGATGTAAGCCACCCTGTCCCTGACTTCATAAATGACCTTGTCCATGTCGCGTACCTTCTCGCCGGCGGTTTCTCCTTATCGCTGATTCCGTGAAACTCGAACAAAAAACATTATTTTCGGTAGGGGCGTCCCGCGCCTCGCGGGACGCCGTGCTCCTACTTTATCACCCCCAGTTCCTCGAGGATGGGTCTCTGCCTCGCGGCGTCCTCGTCCAGGAACTTGGCGGCGTTCTCGCCCACGTATTCGGGCGTGGGCAGGTCTCCTCTTTTAAGGGATATTTCCTTGGCTTCCTTCGATCCGCTGGCCTTGGCAAAGGCGGCGGTCAGTTTCTTGAACACTTCGGGCGGCAACCCCTTGGGGGCCACATAGGCCGCCCAGGCGTTGAACACCATGTCAATGCCCTGTTCCTTCAAGGTGGGCCACTGGTCGAAGCCGGGGACCCGCTTCTCGGTCGAAACCCCCAGGACGCGGATGTTGCCGGCGTCGATCTGGCTTTTGGCGGGGCTGTAGATCAAGAAGCCCGTGTCCGCGTGTCCACCGCCGAGTTGGGTTACCGCGAAACTGACCCCGCCGGGATTGCTGATCAGGTTGAACCGGGCCCCGGTGATCCGTTCGAAATGCCGGCAGGCGATCCAGGCCACCGCGCCCTTGCTGGTGGTGGTCATCTTGATCTGGCCGGGATTGGCCTTGGCTTGTTCGACTAGGGCCTTGGCGTTCTGGAAGGGGCTCTTGGCCGGGACGGCCAGCATCAACCAGCTTACCATCGGGACCGACAAGACGTCGAAATCACGATGGGTGAACGGAAGCAGCCCCTGCAGCTTCAACACGTTCACGGAGCAGCTCATGCCGATGGTGTAG
Source organism: Thermodesulfobacteriota bacterium (assembly GCA_040755515.1). Taxonomy (GTDB): domain Bacteria; phylum Desulfobacterota; class Desulfarculia; order Adiutricales; family JAGVGV01; genus JBFMAW01. The sequence goes on from JBFMAW010000062.1 coordinate 7,226, forward strand.
CCATCCGGAGCCGCGGCCTGGACCTCCCGCAACGCCAGGGAGCTGGCCGCCCCGGGTTTGTTGACGATCATGATCGGCTGCCCCAGATCCTTTTCCACCAGCGGCAGCAAGGGCCGGGCGCTCATGTCCGTCGCGCTTCCGGCTTCATAGCCGATGATCACCTTGATGGGTTTGTCCGGGTACGCGGCCATCGCGTTCCCCCAGGCGGCCGCCAGGAAAAAAACGCCAAACAACAAGGCTCCAACGCGTTTCATGGTCAATTCCTCCTTTCGGTTTTTCTTATGCCGGTTGACTCTCCCTCAAGAACCGGCCAGTTCTCTGGATGCGCGCTTCTGGGCCAGACGGGTGACGAGCAGGTAGATCGGAATAAGCGCCAGGATGGCCAGGGCGATGGGTCTGGTCCAAATCAAGGCGACTTGGCCGTTAAACCACTGGATGGTCACTCGCAGATGGTCTTCGAGGATGCTCCCGAGAACCAGGCCGAGAATCAGGGGCAGGACATCGATCCGCAGGCGGTTCAGAAAGAAGCCCAGGATGCCCGCGGCCACCATCACCCCGACGTCGAACATGGCGTTGCGGATGGCGTAGCTCCCGATCAGGCAGAGGACCACGACGGCGGGCATCAACATGTACGGCCGCAGGGTCGAGATACGGGCGAAGAGGCCCACTAGGGGCAGGTTCAGCACCAGCAGCAGGCAGTTGCCGATGTACATGGCGGCGATCAGCCCCCAGAAGATTTCGGGATTGGTCTGCAGCAGCATGGGTCCGGGGGTCAGGTTGTGCATCTGCAGTCCGGCCAGCAGCACCGCCGAGACCGGGGAAAAGGGAATCCCCAGGCAGAGGAGCGGCACAAGGGCCAGAATCACCGCCGAGTTGTTGGCCGACTCCGGCGCGGCCACCCCTTCGATGACGCCGGTGCCGAACTGTTTCTTCCTCGGGGATATGCTCCGTTCCACGCTGTACGCGGTGAAGGAAGCCAGGGCCGCGGAAGAGCCCGGCAGCATGCCGAACAGGGCGCCCACCAGCGAACCGCGCAGGATGGGCAGGGCCGCCCGGCGGGCCTCTTCGCGATTGGGGTACAGCTCCCTCAGCCGCAGGGAAGGTAAAGGCGGAGGAACGTAGGGGTCCACGGTGATCCGGATGACCTCCGCGACGCCGAAAAGCCCGATGGCCACGGGAATGAAATCAATCCCGTACATGAGAATGGGGACGCCCAGGGTGAACCTCGGGGCGCCGGCGATCCGGTCTATCCCGACGGCGCTCAGGATGGCCCCCAGGGCCAACATCATGGCTCCCTTCAGCGGGCTGCCCCCGCTCAGCGTGGCCAGGGTTATGCAAGCGAAGAGCATCACGGCCAGGAACTCCGGCGGGCCGAAGGAAAGGGCCGCGGAGGCCAGGGGCGGGCCGAACAACTGGAGAACGATGATCCCGATGGTGCCGGCCACGAACGAGCCGATGGCCGAAATGGCCAGGGCCGCGCCGGCCCGCCCCTTTCTGGCCATCTGGTACCCGTCCAGGCAGGTCACCACCGAGGAGGCTTCCCCGGGAATGTTGATCAGAATGGAGGTGGTGGAGCCGCCGTACTGGGCGCCGTACCAGACGCCCGCCAACAAGATGAAGCCCGCGAGGGAACCAAAGCGGATGCTGACGGGCAGGATTATGGACATGGCCGCCAAGGGACCCAAGCCGGGCAGTACTCCCACGACCGTGCCCACCAGAACGCCGGCCAAACAGACCACCAGGTTGGTCGGCGTCAGCATGAGCTGAAAGCCCTGGAGAAGGTGTTCCCAGCCGGACAACGGCAGCCCTCTCGGAAGGATGTTGGAAATTACTACCCGGAGCGAAATCTAAGTTGCAGGACCATAAGAAAAGGTTCTGCTAGGTGTCACCCCCGCGAAAGCGGGGTTCCAGATTTTCCGGGCGCACGCAGTGCGCCCCTAGTGCGCCTGCGGGCGCACACGAACAGGGAGGTGCAAGTCCTCTCCAGACATTCGCACTCCGGTCTGTATCCGAGGGAAACTGCGTCACCGCGAGGTGGGGTGGGG
>JBFMAW010000063.1:0-8803 GCA_040755515.1 Thermodesulfobacteriota bacterium
TTCACTGCCTGGATCAGGAGTGAGGCAAAATGAAACTTGACGGACTTGTAAAAAGTCCGTCATCAGGCCGAGGGCGAATAAGCCCCGGCCTGGGGTGAGGGTGGAACCACTTGAATTTACTTCAAGTAGCGGGAGAGGGACAGCCCTCTCCCGCCGAGTAAAAAGTCGGTTTTCGACTTTTTACGAGGTTATCAAACTTGGGCCCGCGGTAAAAAGTGTCTCCGGCCCCATGGGCTTGAGCCTTTCAGTCTGGCTTAACTGTTTATCAACGAAATGGTATTAAGGTGAATATATAAATGAACTCCAACAACAGTCAGTTCATCTCCAGAAGAAGTCTAGCGGTCGAGTGGTCTGGAATACGGACCATTTCGGCCAAGATCAGTAAAATGGGAAATGGGGCCATTTCTCTGGCCGTCGGTCAACCTGATTTCGATACACCCCAACACATCCGCGAAGCGGCCAAGGCGGCTCTCGATCAAGGATACACGCGTTATCCTCCTTCCAAAGGATTTGAAGACCTGAGGCAGGCCATTGCCCGGAAATTAAAAACAAAGAACAATATTCAGGCGGATCCCGATTCTGAAATCTTTATCAGCGTCGGGGCCATGCAAAGCATCTTTAACGCCATCCTGGTCCTGGTCCATCCTGGAGATGAGGTTATAGTGCTCGATCCAGGATTTATTTATAACTCCCAGATACGTCTTTTCGGGGGAGTTCCCGTTCCGATTTTCGCTCAGGAAAAAAATCGTTTTAAAATTGATCCGAAGGATATCAGAAAGGCGGTTACCCCGAAGACCAGGCTCATTATCCTCAATACCCCCTCCAACCCGACCGGGGCGGTTTTTGACCGGGATATTTTAGTTGAAATAGCCGACATCGCGCGACATTTCGGGATATTTATCCTTTCCGACGAGGCTTATGAGGACATTGTTTTTGATGGGAAGCATGTGAGTATCGCCTCCCTGGATGGTATGAAGGATTTGACGGTTTCAGTGTTCACCTTTTCCAAAACGTATGCCATGACGGGCTGGCGGGTGGGCTATGTAGCCGCCAGAAGCGAAGTTATTGATGAGATGGAAAAGCTGATGGAACATATGTGTTCGGGCGTGACCGCGGTTTCCCAAAGGGCGGCCCTGGCCGCCCTCCAGGGCCCGCAGGATTCCGTTTCCGAGATGGTCAAGGAATACAAAGCGAGAAGGCAACTTGTCGGCGAATTGCTGGACGACATCGAGGGCCTTTCCTTTTGCATACCCGAAGGGACGTTTTATATCTATGTCAATATAGCGGGCACAAAAAGGAAATCCTGGGAACTGGCCGATTATCTTGTAAGAAACCAAAAAGTCGGCACCGTGCCCGGTAATGCCTTCAGTCAAAACGGCGCGGACCATATCCGCCTTTCCTTTGCCGCTGACAAGGAGAAGCTCATCGAAGGCCTATCCCGGATTGGAAAAGGAATCGAGGCCATCATGAGGATTTAGGCTGTAACAATATTCCCTTTGGTCGAGTTCGGCGAAACAAGGCTATAACCGGTTCAACCAGGGCGGGGTCCATTTTTAGCTTGACATGGTTTTTAGAGTATGTTTAATATAATGTATACATAAAAGTATCCAATAACGTTTTCTTCGTCGTTAGTGAAGAAAGGGAAAGGGGAAATATTCAGTCTTGGCGGTATTTCCTATTAGTTTAAATAAAAAATCTTTTACGGTTTCATCAAGGATTAAAGATGGAACCGAGGCTACCAGAGAGCAAAGCGGCTCGGTAGGAAATGTTTTTACCTTTAACCATTAGGAGGGAAAGAGTATGAGTACGAGGCCCAAGGACACCCAACCTGGTGAATCCAAGGTTGACGCCCCGGCGATCGAGTTGACCCCGGGCGACCGCGAGGCCCTGGCCGGTCACCTGTCCACCGGAGGCATGACCCGCCGGCAGGCGATGAAGTGGTTAATGGCCATGGGTATTTCGGCCGTGGCCGCCAACAGCCTAGCGACGCGTTGGAGTGAAGCGGCCGAGGCGACTCCCAAACCCAAACGTGGGGGACGGATGCGGGTGGCCGGACAAACGAGCAGCGTCAAGGAATCCTTGGATCCGACCAAGTATACTTGCAGCACGGATTATGCCCGCGGGTTCACGTTCTTTAATGGACTGACGCGTCTCGACGGCAAGGCCCAGGCCCAGCCGGAATTGGCGACGTCGTTCGAACCCAACGCCGATGCCACCCGGTGGGTATTCAAGCTGCGCAAAGGCGTCACTTTCCATGATGGCAAGACCCTGGATGCCGATGACGTGGTCTATTCCATCATGCGTCACAAAGACCCGAAGGTGGGATCGGCGGCCAAGGGGTTGGCCGATTTGATCAGCGAGGTGAAGGCCGACGGGAAGGACACCGTCATTATCAGTTTGAACGGCTCCAACGGGGACCTGCCCATTCTGCTGGGAACCTACCATTTCCTGATGGTGAAGAACGGGACGACGGATTTCTCCACGGCCATTGGAACCGGTCCATACAAAGTCAAGGAATTCAAGCCGGGAATTCGGTCCATAGGGGTCCGCAATGAAAACTATTTCCTGGAAGGCCGGCCGTACATGGAGGAGCAGGAGTTCTTCGGCATTGCCGATGACGCGGCCCGCCTGAACGCCCTTTATTCCGGCGATGTCCATATGGTCGCCAGCATTGCCTTGGCCTCGGTAGCGGATGTGGAGAAGAGGCAAGACGTAAAGGTCGTCTCGACCAAGGCTCCCAGGTTCACCAGCCTGGTCATGATGGTCGATAGGCCGCCGTTCAACAACCCTGACCTCCGCTTGGCCATGAAGCATCTCTTTGACCGGGAAAAAGTGTTGAAGACCATCATGAAGGGACATGGACAGCTCGGCAACGACCATCTGTTCGCGCCGGATGATCCCTATTACAACGCCAGTCTGCCGCAACGAAAACTCGACCGGGATAAGGCCAAATATCACCTGAAAAAAGCCGGGATGGAGAACGCCAAGCTCGAACTCCATGTCAGTGAAGCCGCCTACGCCAGCGTCGAACTCGGGATGTTGTTGCAGAGCGAAGCGGCTCGAGTCGGCTGCACCATCGAACTCAAGCGCGAGCCCTCCGATGGATACTGGTCAAACATCTGGCGGCAACGCTCGTTCCATGCGGGCGAATGGAACGCGCGTCCGACCAACGATCTTTTACTTTCCATCGGCTTTATGTCTAATGCAAAATGGAACGAGAGCCAGTATAAGAACGAGCGTCTCGACCAGCTCATCAACGAAGGACGGGCCACGGTGGATTTTGCCAAGCGCAAACAAATCTACGGCGAAGTGCAAAAAATACTTTATGAAGACGGATGCAATGTCGTGCCCTGCTTCACCAATTACATCGGCGCCGTCAACGGCAAGGTGAGGGGTTTGACCCACTGTAAGACGGGCGGCCTGGGCGGTTACAACTTCGCCGATACAGCTTGGCTCGACACCTGAGGCCGATGTTTGGAGAGCGTCTCAGCCATGTTCGCGATTTCATGTTCGTATTCACCAGTTGAGGTGATAAGGTGACGGACCGCCGCTTTTTCAGGGAACATGATCATTGGTCCATCATCTGGGAATACGGCCGGCCGGCAAAATGATCCGCCTGATTGTCAAGCGCCTGGCCGTGAGCATCGTCACCTTGTGGGTGGTTACGATCATGGTGTTTGCCGGCACGGAGTTGTTGCCGGGCGACGTGGCTGAGGCGATCCTGGGGCAGTCGGCGACACCGGAGACGGTGGCCGGTCTTCGCGGCCAGCTCGGTCTGGATCGCCCGGCTCAGGTCCGTTATTTAACCTGGCTGCGAGGATTCGTCAGCGGGGACCTGGGCGTCTCGCTGGCGAGCGGCGTGCCCATTACCAAGCTCATCAAGGAACGATTGGGCAACACCCTGTTTTTGGCGGCCGTCACGGCGGTCATGGCCGTCCCGATAGCCATCCTGCTCGGGCTGCTGGCGGCCATGTTTCCCGGCAGTCTCTTCGATCGCGCGGTTTCGGTCCTGACCCTTTGTCTGGTGGCGATACCGGAATTCCTGTCGGGCAGCATTCTGGTGCTGATTTTCGCGGTTTATTTAGGTTGGCTGCCCGCTATCGCCTATATAACGGAGTTCAGATCGGTCGGCCAGCTCCTGTCTTCCCTGGCCATGCCCATCCTGACGCTTTCTTTCAGCATCACGGCGCAAATGGCCCGCATGACCCGGGCCACGGTCTTAAACATCATGGATTCGTCTTATATCGAGATGGCCCTGCTCAAGGGCGTTTCGCGCGGACGAATCATCTTCCGTCACTCGATCATCAATGTCATCGGCCCGATCGCCAATGTGGTGGCCCTTAATCTGACTTTTCTCGTAGGCGGCGTGGTGATCGTCGAGACGATTTTTGCCTTTCCGGGTCTGGCCAAACTCATCGTGGACGCCGTTTCCACGCGGGATTTCCCGGTCGTACAATCGTGCGCCATGGTGTTTTGCGCGGCCTATATCCTCTTCATGCTGATCGCCGACATCGTGGCCATTGTTTCCAATCCGAAGCTGTGGCATCCGCGGTGACGGCGGAAAAAAGAAAACACTTGTTATTATGGAAGCCATAGAAGCCAGAAGCGATGCCATCACCAGACAGCGTTTCAGGCTCAGCCTGTCGGCCTGGGCCGGCGTTTTCATTCTCGTCTTTTGGCTCTTCATCGCCTTTTTCGGGCCGGCGCTCGCCCCGTTCAGCGAATCGGATTTCGTTTCGGACGATAGTTTCCTGCCGATCGGTCGAGCCTTTTTACTGGGGACCGATTATATCGGCCGCGACCTTCTCTCCCGGTTATTCCACGGCACGCGCCTGACCCTCGGTATGGCCCTGCTGGCCACGCTTATCGCCAGCACGGTCGGATCTTCCTTGGGTATCTTCTCCGCCATCAAAGGCGGCGGGGTGGATATGCTTCTCTGCCGCATCAACGACGCGTTGGTCTCGATTCCGGGCATCATGATGGGGCTGGTCGTCATCGCCGCGCTGGGTTCATCCATCCCCATTCTCATCTGCACCACCGGACTCGTCTATGCTTGCAGCGTCTTCCGTATCGCCCGCGCCCTGGGCATGGACCTCATGGTGATGGATTACGTGGAAGTCGCCCGGGCCCGGGGCGAGAGTGTCTGGTGGATATTGGGGCATGAAATATTTCCCAACGCGGCCATACCGCTCATCGTGGATTTCGGCATACGCCTATCTTTCGCCATCCGTTTTATGAGCAGTTTGAGCTTTCTCGGACTGGGGGTACAACCGCCGCATGCCGACTGGGGCAGCATGGTTCGCGAAAACCTGGTCGGGCTCAACGCCCAATCCATGGCCCCGATCATACCCGCCCTGGCCATCGCCAGCCTCACTATCGGCCTTAATCTGATCGTGGACGATTACGTCGCCCGTTCCGGTCAGGAAGTGGCCAAGAGGATAACTTAATGGAACCGCTGCTCGAGATCCAGGGACTGCGTATCGATATGGAAGGCGCGAATAAAAGCAGTCCGATTGTAAAGGACATAGACCTGACCGTGTATCGCGGTGAAGTGGTCGCCCTGATCGGGGAATCGGGCTCCGGCAAGACCACCATCTGCCTGGCCGCGATGGGTTATGTTCGCCCCGGTCTCAAAATTTCGGCGGGCGCGATACGTTTCGGTGAAACCGACGTTCTCTCCTTGACGGGCCAGGCGCTGAGAGACCTCCGCGGCCGGCGGGTGGCGTACGTGGCCCAAAGCGCGGCGGCGGCCTTTAATCCCGGCCTCCGCATCAACTCACAAGTCGAAGAGCCCGCGATCGTGCACCACGTCATGCCCCGGAAAGAGGCCCGGTCAAAGGCGGTCAACCTTTACCGGCAGCTTAAATTGCCGGACGCGGATCATATCGGCCGGCGCTTTCCGCATCAGGTTTCCGGCGGCCAGCTCCAGCGGCTCATGGCGGCGATGGCGATGTGTTGCGGCCCCGAATTGTTGATCTTCGATGAGCCGACCACCGCCCTGGACGTCACCACGCAAATAGATGTGCTTCAGTCGTTCAAGGAGGTCATCCGCACACAGGGTGTGGCCGCGATCTATGTGACCCATGATCTCGCCGTGGTGGCGCAGATCGCGGATCGTATCATCGTGCTCCTCAACGGCGAGATTCAAGAGCAGGGCCGGACCGAGGATATCATTGGCCGGCCGCGGCATGAATATACCTCCATGCTGATGGCCGCCTGTGACCCGGATTCGGCGCGGGCCAGCGCGTGCGAGAAGCTGATGGCCGTGCGCGCCAGGGCCTGCGGCCGGCTGGTGGCGGCCCGGGCCAAGGCCAATGATAATGGGGTTGCCCCTACGGCGAAGAACGGTAACCTTGGCGCCGCGCTTATTCAAGTGCGGGGCCTCACGGCGGGATATGGCGGCCAGTCCGGTGACGATATGCCGAAGCACCCGATTCTGCACGATATCAACTTGGCGGTCGGCCGTTCTTCGTTCCTCGGCATCATCGGGGAATCCGGATCGGGCAAGACCACTCTGGGCCGCGTCATCGCCGGCCTGCTGCCGCCGGCCAGGGGCGAAATATTACTGGAGGGGAAACCGTTAAAACCGACCGTCAAGCAGCGCAGCCGGGATGAACTGCGCCGCATTCAGATGGTTTTCCAGATGGCGGACACGGCCTTGAATCCCTCCCACAGCATAGCCAAGATACTCGGCCGGCCGCTGGAATATTTTCAAGGCGTGACCGGTCGGAGAAAAAAAGAAAAAGTGGCGGAACTCTTGGACATGGTGCAACTGCCGGCGCACCTCGGATCGCGCAAACCCCAAGAGCTTTCCGGCGGCCAAAAGCAGCGCATCAACCTGGCGCGGGCCTTCGCCGCCAATCCCCAGATCGTAATCTGCGATGAAGTCACTTCGGGATTGGATACGGTCGTGCGCATGTCCATCATTGATCTGATCAGGGAACTCCACGGCCAACTAGGCATAACCTTCCTGTTCATCAGTCATGACATTTCCACCATCGCCTCCTTGGCCCAGGAAGTCGTGGTCATGCACCAAGGCACGGTCGTGGAACAGGGTCCACTGGACCAGGTTCTCACCCGCCCGAAAAAGCCTTACACTCAGGTGCTTATGACCTCCGTCCCCCACCTGCGGGTAGGCTGGTTGGACGAGGCCATCATCGAAAGGAACCGGGTCTTGTGTTCGGCCGATAATTTGAGGCTCGCTGATTGAGGACGGCGTTAGATTAACAGTTTGAAACTTACCTTATACATCCAAAAACAAATGCCATCGTCTCTATTACCGATAGACACTTTAAAACCATGGCCCAGGGAATTGCCGCTATATCCGATAGTTCCCGGCAGGTCGTGCTTATTGTCGAGGGAGGGTCATGACGATAAACGATAACAGGTCAAAAGCAAATTATCTTTTTGGAGAAGCGATATGAAAATAGCGGTTGTCGGCGGAGCTGGCAGACAGGCCTTGGGGGCTATTTATGACTTTGTGGAAGATGAAGGCGTCGAGAAGGTATTGTTGATTGACGCCTTGACGGAAGCGCTGGAAGCCAGAGTAAAACTGGTGCATTCCGAAAAGGTGGCCGCCCAGGTAATAGACGTTCTACAAACCGAAAAGCTGGCCGTAGCCTTGCGGGAATACGATGCCTGCATAAATTGCTCGACCCACAAACTAAACCTGGCGGTTATGGAAGCCTGCCTGCTATCCGGGACCAACTATACCGATTTGGGTGGACTCTACCATTGGGCCAAGCAGCAGTTGACCAAACATGAAGAGTTCAAGAAGGCCGGGATTACGGGCATTGTCGGGTCCGGGGTCGCGCCTGGGATGGTCAACGTCATGGCCAAATATGCCGTGGACCGTCTGGATGCCGTGGACACGGTGAGAATCTACGCCGGTATCGTCAACCGGGCCGTCAAGGGCAACAAATTGGTTCCCCAATACGCCCTGGACACGATCTTGGATGAGTTTACCGTTAACAATTTCGAGTTCAAGAACGGTGAAACCCTCGAATTGCCTGCGTTTTCCGGCGAGGAAGTGATTGATTTCGCCGAACCGGTGGGAAGACAGACGGTTTACAACGTCATTCATTCGGAAATCGCGACCATGCCCATATTTTTCGCGCCCAAAGGAATCAGAAACGTCAGCTTCAGGCTGGCTCTGCCCAAGTTGTTTGAAGAAAAAATGCGCTTTCTGCTGGACCTGGGCTTGGGGAGCAAGGAGCCCGTCGAGGTCAAGGGTATCAAAGTGGCGCCCCGGGATTTCTTGATTTCTTTAGTGGAAAAACCGGTGGCCTACGTTGACCGGTCCGTACCCCAGAAACACGATGACCATAAAGATATCAGGGTGATCGTCTCGGGGCAAAAGAACGGTCGCAATTTGACCTATCAAGTCGAAACCATACTCCACCCGTACGAAAAATGGAACATGGCCTGCGGTCCGTTTACCGTCGGATTTCCAGCCGCGGTCACGACCAAATTGTTGGGCGGCGGTAAAATACCACAAAAGGGCTTCTTCTCCGGGGAAGCCGTTATCGATCCTAAATTATACTTTGACGAATTGGCCAAAAGGGACATAAAGGTCTTTGTCCAAATAACCGAAGACCTCAACTGATCGATTGGCCCGGACGTCGGCCGGCGTCGATCGTCCATATCTGGGAAGGATTTCTTATCGCTTCATAATAATGACGGACTGGTAATAAGTCCGTCATCAGGCCGAGGGCGATTAAGCCCCGGCCTGGGGTGAGGGTGGAACCACTTGAATTTACTTCAAGTGGCGGGAGAGGGGAAGCCCTCTCCCGCCGAGTAAAAA
>JBFMAW010000064.1:0-8302 GCA_040755515.1 Thermodesulfobacteriota bacterium
CAACCGGAGAGCCGTATGCGGGAGAACCGCACGTACGGTTCGGAGGGAGGGGGGACCGGGTACTCAACCGGTCCTCCCTACCCCTATCATGATGTAACGCCGCCTGCCGGGCGGGCGGCCACGGGGGGAGGGCGCACGGCTATGCGCCCCTACAAATGCAATGCCGCCTGCCGGGTGGGCGGCCTTCATCCCAATTTTTTCAGTATGTCGGCCGGCCGGGAGCCGAAGGCCCGGAGAACGGCCCGGCGGCCGCCGGCGGGCGTCGGGGTCAATTCTATCTCGAGTCGCGGTTCGGGCAGAAGGCCCGAAATCCGGTCCGCCCACTCGAGGACGATCACGCCCGGCCGGGTCAGATATTCGTCCAGTCCGGCGTCCAGAAACCCGTCCTGGTCCAGGCGGTACAGGTCCAGATGATAGAGCGGCGGCTGGAGATCGTATTCGTTGACCAGGACAAAACTCGGGCTGGTGACCGGCTGATCGTCGGCCAGACCCAGCCCTGAAGCCAGGCCCTGGGTCAGGCAGGTCTTGCCCGCGCCCAGAGGGCCGCTCAAGGCTATCACCAGGCCGGGTCCGGCCAGCCGGCCTAAGCGGCGGCCCAGGTCCAGGGTGTCTTCCGGGCCGGCCAGGAAGAGTTCTATCTTCAGTACTTCGGGCCGGGGTGCCGGCTTGGACTGGCGCTCGGGAACGGTCAACGCAGGAAGGACCGCACGATGTCCAGTTTGCCGATGACGCCGATCAGGCGGCCGTCCTCGAGCACAGGTATGGTGTGGACGTTCTTTTCGGTCATGAGCGTGGCCACTTCCTCGAGGGGCGTCTCGGGCGTGACGCTGACCACCTGGCGGCTCATGATATCCTCGACCCTCCGGCCGGTCATCTTTTCCAGTTCGGCCTTGAACCGGCCCATGCCCTCGAGATAGATCACCCAGTCGAAGAGGGTGATGGACTTGGGGATGTGCGGGTATTTGCTCTGGGCCACCAGGTCGCTCTGAGAGACCACGCCCAGCAGGCGGCCTTCCGGGTCCACGACCGGCACGCCGCTGATGCGGTGGATGCTCAACAGTTCGGCCAGTTCTCGAAGGCCGGTATCGGGCCGGACGGTGATCACCCGGCCGGACATTATGTCAACGGCTTTAATTCCCATGGTTGTCGTCTTTCATCGAGGCGTTTCAGGTTTGATCAACCCGGCCCAGAGGCCCGGCAGATAGTCAATCAGGTCCGAGGCCAAAAGGCCGATCGGGCCGCGTTCGGCCGCGGCCCGGTCCCCGGCCAGGCCGTGGACGAACACGCCCAGGCGGGCCGCTTCGAGAGGGCTCAAGCCCTGGGAGACCAGGCCGGCGATCAGGCCGGTCAGGACGTCGCCCATACCGCCCGAAGCCAGGTGCGGTCCGCCGGTGGCGTTGAGGAATATTCTCCCGTCCGGGCCGGCCACCACGGTGCGGTAGCCTTTCAGCACGAGGATCACGCCGTAGGCCTGGGCGAACTTCGAGGCCCGGCCCAGCCGGTCGTTCTGAATGTCCGTGGTTGAACATCCGGCCAGGCGGGCCATTTCGCCCGGGTGGGGCGTCAGGACGGTTTCGCGCCGGGCCTGGCGCAGGAGGTCGGCCGCGCCGGCCAGGGCGTTCAGTCCGTCGGCGTCAATGACCAGGGGCGGGCCGGCTTCGGTCACGAGCCGCCGTACTAAGGCCACGGCGCCCGGCTTGGTCCCCAGACCAGGACCCAGGGCCAGGACGCTCTTGTCTTGGGCTAGTTCGAGCACCCGGTCGGCGGCGGCCGCGGCCAAAAACCCGGGTTCGTCCTCGGGCAGGGGTTCGGTCATGGCCTCGGTGATCTTGACTTCGAGGATGGGGTTGAGGCCGGCCGGCACGGCCAGGGTGACCAGGCCGGCGCCGGTCCTGGCCGCGGTCAGGGCGGCCATGGCCGCGGCGCCGGTCTTGCCGGTCGAGCCGGCCACGATCAGGGCGTGGCCGTAAGTGCCTTTATGGCTGTCCCGGGCCCGGGGCCGCAATAACCCGCGCAGGTTGTCTTCGAGGATGAGTTCCTTGCCCGGGTCGGCTTCGGCCAGGACGTGGGGCGGTATCCCGATGTCCACTATCTCGAGCCGGCCGGCCAGTTCTTCGCCCGGCGGCAGCAGCAGGCCGGCCTTGGGCAGGCCGAAGGTGACGGTCATGTCGGCGCGGACGCAGAGGCCCAGGGACCGGCCCGTGTCCGCATCGAGCCCCGAGGGAACGTCCACGGCGACGACCGGGGTCCCCGACCGGTTCATGGCCTCGATGGCCCCGCGGTGAATTCCTTTAGGCTCGGAGGACAAGCCAATGCCGAAGACCGCGTCCACGATCAGGTCGCAACCGGTCAGGTCCAGGCGTTCGAGTTGGGCCTCGGCCTGGATTTCGATCACCTCGAGGCCCATCTTGAGGGCCGCTTCGAGGTTTATCCGGGCGTCGCCTTTGACCTGTTCCCGTTCGCCTAAAAGAAAGACCCGCGCCCGGGCGCCCCAGCCGTGGAAGACCCGGGCCATGACGAACCCGTCGCCGCCGTTGTTGCCCCGGCCGGCCACTATGGCCACCCGGCGGCCCTTCAGGTCGCCGTAACGCCGCCGGCAGAATTCGGCCGCGCCCCGGCCCGCGTTCTCCATCAGGACCACGCCGGGAATACCGCACTCGAGGATGGTCTTTTCGTCCAGCCGCCGCATTTCGGCGGTGAAGCAGAACTTCATGACCGTTTTGTCCTAAAGGGTCTTGACGATGGCCGCCATGTCGCGCACGGCCCGGTCCAGGCCCACCAGTATGGCCCGGGCCATGATGCTGTGGCCGATGGAATAGTCCTCGACCTCCTCGAGGCCGGCGAACCGGTGAATATTGAAATAGTTCAGGCCGTGGCCCAGGTTGACCCTCAACCCGGCCGAGGAGGCCGTCTTGACCGCCTCGACGATGCCGTAAAACAGCCGCACCGCCTCGGCCTCGGTGACGGCGTCGGCGTAATGGCCGGTGTGTATTTCGACGAAGTCCGCGGCCGCGGACTTGGCCGCGTAAACCTGGCGCTCGTCCGCGTCAATGAAGAGGCTGACCAGAAGTCCGGCCTGGTGAAGCTGATCCACGGCCTGGGTCAGGGCTTCCTTCTGGCCCAGCACGTCCAGGCCGCCCTCGGTGGTCAGTTCCCGTCTTTTTTCCGGAACCAGGGTGCACATGAAGGGCTTGGTCTCGCGGGCGATCCGGATCATCTCGTCCGTGGCGGCCATTTCGAAATTGAACCTGGTCTTGATGGTCTGTTTGAGCAGCCGCAGGTCCCGGTCCTGGATGTGCCGGCGGTCTTCGCGCAGATGGACGATGATGCCTTGGGCGCCGGCCATTTCCGCGATGGCCGCGGCCATGACCGGGTCGGGCTCCACGCCGCCCCTGGCCTGGCGCAGCGTGGCCACGTGATCGACGTTGACGGATAAGGTAGCCACGGTTCCTCCTTGAATTCAGGCCTTGTAAATAAATGACGGCCTTTTTCAGCGATAATAAACAGCACCTGTCTTTGCGAGGAGTCCGGCTTCCAGCGGGACGACGAAGCAAACGCTACAAAAAGGTGTATTTCATTTGATAGCGATTGCTTCGTCACGCCTGGGGCGTGACTCGCAATGACTATATACTATCTTACGCCTTGAATAACTGAATGGTTACCATCCTTTTCGGTAGGGGCCTCCCGCGGGCCGCGGGACGCCGCGCCCCTACTCGCCGTCTTGACCTGGTGCCGGACGTCGGGTCCGCCCCGAGATCAAGCCAGCGGCTTCCGGCCCAACAGCCGCCACAATTCCCTGGTCTTGGCCTCCATGCGCGCCGCTTCCTCGTCTCCGGCCTCATGGTCGTAACCCAGAAGATGAAGAATACCATGGATAAGGTAAAAGTCCAGCATCTCCTGGCCGGACAGGCGGCCGGCTTCGGCCTGGCGGCGGGCCGTCTCGACGGAGATGACCACGTCGCCGAGCAGGCCCGGGTTCAGGTCGCCGAACGGTCCTTCGCGCATGGGAAAGGCGATGACGTTGGTCGGGCCCGGCCGGCCCAGGTACTCGAGGTTGAGCCGGGCGATGCCGTCGTCGTCGGTCAGGACTATCGAGAGTTCGGCCTCAGGACAGCCCAAGGCGTCTAAGATCGTCCTTGCGCTGGCCTTTATCCGGGCGGCTTTTATCGGGAGGCTCTTTTGTCTGTTGCTTACCGTTACTGCCATTGGCGGCCTTGGCCTTGGTATGGGGTTCCTTGACCGCGGGTTCGGGGTAGGCGATCCGGCGGTGGAAGATGCCGGTGAGTATCTTGTTGAAGCTGCGGGCGATCAGGTGCAGGTCCTTGAGGGTCAGCTCGCATTCGTCCAGTTGTCCGTCCGAGAAGATGTTGTTGATGATCTTCTGGACCATGCCCTGGATGCGGGCCGGATTGGGTTCGCCCACGGACCGGCTGGCGGCTTCGACCGCGTCGGCCAGCAGGACCAGCCCGGCCTCCCTGGTCTGGGGCTTGGGGCCGGGGTAACGGTAATCCTCGATGTTGATGTCGGGCTGGTCTTCGGTGCGGCCGCTCTTGGCCTTCTGGTAGAAATAGGCGATGAGGCCGGTGCCGTGATGCTGCTGGATGATGTCGATAATTTCGGGGTTGAGCTTGTTCTGGCGTCCCAGTTCGATGCCTTCCTTGACGTGGGAGGTCAGGATCAGGGCCGACAGGCTGGGGGCCAGTTTTTCGTGCTTGTTTTCGCCCGAGGTCTGGTTTTCCACGAAATAGAGCGGCTTGTTCATCTTGCCCAGGTCGTGGTAGTAGGCCGCCACTTTGGCCAGCAGGGGGTTGGCGCCGATGGCCTCGGCCGCGGCCTCGACCATGGCCCCGACGATGACGCTGTGGTGGTAGGTGCCCGGGGCCTGGACCATCAGCTCGCGCAGGATGGGCTTGTCCAGGTTGGCCAGTTCGAGCAGCTTGATGTTGGTGGTGTACTTGAAGACCATCTCGAGCAGGGGGATCAACCCGGCCACTATCACGCCGGACAGGACGCCGTTGAGCACGCCGGCCAGGAAGTAATAGGCCACGCCGCGGCTCAGGGGTATCTGTTCGATCATGCTCAAGGCCGCGATCACGGCCAGGTTGACCAGGGCCACCTGCAGGCCGGATTTGATCACCGCGCCGCGCTCCCTGACCCGGACCAGGCCGGCCAGGCCGGCGATGGCGCCCAGAAAGCAGTAGAAGAAGAAGGTCAGGGACCGGTCAAAGACCAGGCCGGTCAGGGCCGAAGAAACCACGGTGAAGAAGATGCCCGGAACCGGCCCGAGAAAGACCGTGGCCAGCATGCCGAAGGCCGGCGCCGGGGACAGAAAGAAGATGGTGTTCTTGTCGATGCCGGGGAAGCCCTTGGCCATGGCGGCCCCGACCTGGGCGGACATGAAGTCGCTGGACAGATTTATCAGGAGCAGGGCCGCCAGAAAGACCAGGTCCCGGTCCGAGAGCTTGAGGCCGCGTCCTACCCGGAAACCGACCATGCAGGTGACCAGGAGGAAGGACAGGCAGAGGAAGAAGAACCCGGTGGCCTTGTGCAGCCAGTCCTGGCGGTCGGCCTTGGCGGCCAGGGCCTCGAGTTTCATCCGGGCGGCTTCATCCACCCGTTGGCCCACCCGGACGATCATCTCACCCTGCTTGACCTGGAAGTACACCGGCGCCACGGCCTTGACCACGGCGGCCCGACGCTCGTCGGTCTCCTTTCGGTTCAGGGACAAATTGGGCTTGAGCAGGGCCTGGGCCAGCCGGGTGATGGCCGTGACCTGTTCGGGCTCGAATTCGCCGCTGTAGAGCAGGGCCCGGTCCCGGACCTGCCGCCGGGCCTCCTCGAGGCTGGGGAAGAAGGCTCCATAGGGGGCCATTTCTTCCAGTTTGGTATAAATGCGGCGGATGAGGAGGGCCTTGTCCGGCTGCTCGACCAGGGCCTCCTTGGAGGCCATGACGCCCAGGTTCAGAAGGTCCATGACCAGTTGAAACACGGAGCGTTCGGCCTGAATCGAGAACTTGGCCTCCAGCAAGGCCTTAAAGGATGAATCCTCGGCCGGCAGGTTGAAAGCCAGCCGGAACTTGTTCTGGAGCGCGGCCAGTTCTTCCTGGTCGAGCTGATCCACCTCTTCATAGGTGGTAAAGATGGGACGGGTTACCGGCGGCGCGTTGAGGATGGCCCGGCCCCGGGCAAAGACCTGGTGAATCTGCTCGCGGACCGCCTGGGCCGCCAGGTCGTCCAGGTCGAAGACCAGGGGCGAAGTCCTGACCGCGGTTTCGCGTTTTTCCCTGGTGGCGGCCAGGTCTTCCACCAGGAGGTCCCGATCAGCCTTCACGTCCCGGTCGGCCACGTCGCCCATGAGCAGGGAGTCGGGCATGGGGTAGGCCAGAAAAACGGTGGCCAGGGACAGGAACAACAACAGCCCCACCCGCCCCAGGGCCCGATTGGACAGGTGCTCTTTCCAGGAAGACCGCCGGGCCGGCGGCCCTTTCTTTTTGGCGCCGGACCCGACCTGGAACAGGCGGCTGACCTTGGAGCTTTTGTCCTGGGTCATAAAGGCTTCAATCCTGGTCCTGACCCGGGTCCGGGACGGCCGGGACCGGCCGTCGCTCCCACTGGTCGTAGGCCTTGATGATCTCCCGCACCAGACGGTGCCGCACCACGTCCCGGCCGGAAAAATAGATGAAGGCGATGCCCTCGACGGCGGCTAGAACGTCTCTGGCCTCGATCAAACCGGAACGCTTGCCCTCGGGCAGGTCGGTCTGGGTGATGTCGCCGGTGATGACGGCCTTGGAGGAAAAGCCCAGGCGGGTGAGGAACATCTTCATCTGTTCCGAGGTCGTGTTCTGGGCTTCATCGAGGATGACGAAGGAGTCGTTGAGGGTCCGGCCGCGCATGAAAGCCAGGGGCGCCACTTCGATCATGCCCCGGGTGATCATCCTCGAGGACTTTTCGTACTCCATCATGTCGTGCAGGGCGTCGTACAAGGGCCGGAGGTACGGGTCCACCTTTTCGGCCAGGTCGCCGGGCAGGAACCCTAGCTTTTCCCCGGCTTCCACGGCCGGCCTGGTCAGGATGATGCGGCTGACCTCGCCCGCGGACAGCTTGGCCACGGCCATGGCCATGGCCAGGTAAGTCTTGCCCGTTCCGGCCGGCCCGATGCCGAACACGATGTCCTTGTGACGCATGGCTTCGATATAAAGCTTCTGGGCCAGGCTCTTGGGCGTGACCACCCGTTTGCTCGAGGTGATATAGACCGTGTCCAGGAAGATGTCCCTCAGGTTCACCTTCTGGCCGCCGGCCAGGAGGCGCAAGGCGAAATCCACGTCCTGGGTGTACAGGGAATAACCGTTCTGGAGAAGTTCGTACAGGTCCGTCAGCAGCCGCCGGGCCTGGGCCACCAGGGCGGGTTCGCCCTCCAGGGCCAGGCTGGCGCCCCGAACGTGGATGGATACGTCCAGTTCCTTTTCGATGAGTTTGAGGTGGGACCCCTGTTCGCCGAACAGGGCTCGGGCCAGGTGAGCCTCGGGAAAGGTGAGGCGGTCCGCGGAATCCTGATCCATAGGCTCCGGATGATTAAATTTGGTCCGGCGGGGATTCAACGGTCGTTCCCCCACTCCATGATCCGGACCGGCAGGTTGTTCTTTCCGACCCGGTGGACCAAGTCCGGGAGGTCTGCCCGGGGCCGGGTTCCCGGCGTCAGCCTGGGGTCGATCACGGGCGGACTCGATGTTGATCCCGGCCCGGCCGACCGGACGCGGGCCTGGCCGTTTCCTTCACCCCGGCGCCGATCATGGTCAAGGTCCATGTCTTCCGGAGCCGGTCGGACGATGGCTCGAACCAAATTCTTTAAAACGCCCTCCTTAGACACGATAGTTTTCAGCCGCGGTCGAACCCGGCATAAGCACCGTCTCCCCCAGTCAGGATGAACTTCACTCTCCAGCGACCGGTTTACAGTCAGCCGGTCGGGTCCCTGACGCCGGTCCGGCCGCTGGTTCGGCGGACCGGTTTATGGCTTCCGATCAACGGAAGCTGAATAATAATCTTATCATGGGGCCCGCCCCGGTGGCAAGCTCAATCGAATGACCTAAATCCACCGCCTCCGGGGTGGTGTTCCTGGTCAGGCGGTTTCCCGCGCCTGTTTTTAGGCGGAAATAGTCTTCAATCGCCTTGAGAGGTCACTGCCTGGGTGACGGATGCGCCCTGGTGAAAATTTCGGCCTGCTTTTGGCGCACCACTCCCCGGCCGGCGGGATCGGCCAGCTTTTTTCAATTAATTCGGCCGGGCTAACTGACCGGCAATGGAA
>JBFMAW010000065.1:0-5204 GCA_040755515.1 Thermodesulfobacteriota bacterium
TTTTTACTCGGCGGGAGAGGGCTGTCCCTCTCCCGCCACTTGAAGTAAATTCAAGTGGTTCCACCCTCACCCCAGGCCGGGGCTTATTCGCCCTCGGCCTGATGACGGACTTTTTACAAGTCCGTCAGTTTTCGGAAACCGTTCTTCTATTCAGACCCGGCCAGCAGGTCTTTGATCACGGCCAGCATGCGCCAATGGTGGGTTCCCGGCCAATAGACCCGGCCGCAACCCGAACAGAGGCTGAACTTTTTTTGAGTGGCCAGAACATAGGCCGGCACCAGACCTTCGACTTCGGCCGGACCGGCGGCCGTCAATCGCGAGTTGCAGACGCTGCAGAGGGTGAAGGGTTGGAGGTCTCTCCAGGTCAAACCCAGGGCACGGATGGTTTCGGCCAGTTGCCCGGGAGTATCGTTGGCCGTCAAGGTTACGATCCGCCGCCAGCCGGTGATCCGGTCCTGATGAGGCCGGGACGAACGCCGGGTCAAGAGAACTCGCTCGGGCCGGGGCGGCCGCGCGCCCATGGGCAGATAGATGGTATCCAGACCCAGCAGGCGCAACCATTTGGCCAGGCCGCCCAACATGGCGTCAGCCGCCAGTTCAAGCTCCTTCATCCGGTCCAGGAAATGCCTCGATCTTGACCCCCGCCGGCGGGATCAGGGTGAATAGGCCCGGCGGCAGGTCCGGGTTGATTTTCACTTCTTGATAAGTGATGACCAGCTCGGACTGTCTTTTCATATCGGAAGCGGTTATGCGAAACGGCGCCTCGTCTTCCCGGCCGGCCAGGGGCCGGTAGTCATCGTATTCCAGCCTGAAGGAAGGCTCCTCCCCGCGCGGTCCCACTTCGACGCGCTGGATCCGCCAGCCCGAGGTCACCCAAACTTTTTCCACCAAGCCACCGCCGGAACGGTCAAGACTCAACAGCCAGGTCTTCGATCCCAGCCCGCGTCCGGCTTCCAGGACCGCCCGCTCATAAGTTTTCAGCGGTCGTCCACCGGCCAGCAGGGTAATCAGCTCCGACACGGTCATATCCAAAGGCAGAAACCGACTCAAATTGAGGGGAGAAGGAGGCCCCTGGTACATCCTGGTCCGCCCGTAGTCCAGAAAGCGGATTTCATTCCGGTCCGCGGTCAGGGTGACCAGGGGCCGGCCCATGAAATCGAAAGCCTGGAGGCGCAAGCGGTCAGGCTGGGCCGCCGCGATCATGATGTCGAAATAATGTTGGGCCCGGGCGTCTTTTATCCGGATGGCCCCCCGGCCGGCGAAGGTCTGGACAAGGGCTTGACGCTGGCGCAACCCGGCCAACACTTCTTCGGCCGTGGGTCCGACGCCGGTAGGCCTTGGTTCGAGAGGAGCGCAGGCGGAAGCCAAAAGAAATCCGAGGCCTAGAACGGCGGCCAGATTACTTGATATGTTTCCTGACCTCTTCAATCTTGGCTTCCAGTTCGGTCTTGTTCTGGGGACCCAGGTCCCTGGCTTTCAGGTAAGCCTCCAGGGCCTTGGCGTACTGCCCCAGTTTGGCGTAGGCGTCGCCCAGGTGCTCGGTGATGGTCGGGTCCTTTTCTTCGAGTTTCCGCGCCAGCTCGAGGTACTTCACGGCCTGGACGTAATCGCCCAGTTTGTAATAACACCAGGCCACGGTGTCGGTGATGGCGCCGCTGTCCGGCTTAAGCTTCAGGGCCTTGTGGGCCAGTTTGAGGGCTTCTTCCAGTTCCCGCCCCTGTTCGGCCCAAGTGTAGGCCAGGTAGTTCAGGGCATTGTAATGGTCCTGGTCCATTTGCATGACCAGCTTCATCTGCCTGATGACGCCCTCCTTGTCGTTGAGTTTGTCCAGAACCACGCCCAGGCGGAAGTTCAGTTCCACGTGCTTCCGGTCAATCTTCAACCCTTCCTCCAAGGCCCTTTTTGCCTCGCCATACTTTTCCTTGGATTCATACAAGGCCGCGAGGGAGACGTAAAGGCCGGGCTTATCCGGGGCGTGAGACAAGGCTTCCCGTGTCAGATCGACGGCCTGGTCCGTTCGTCCCAGTTCGCTCAGCAGATAGGCCAAGTGCAGGCGGGCGTCCACGTACAGGTCTGAATCGGGTTTAATGAGCAGGAACTCGGACACGGCCCGCTCATAGTCTTTCTTCTCCTCATAGGTCGCGGCCAGGTAGAATCTCACCCGGTCGTTGTCGGGCGATTCGGCCAAGGCCAGCCTGAATTCTTCAATGGCTTCATCATACCTCTTCTGTTCCGAATAGATCAGGCCGATCTGAATCCTGGCTTTTTCCGGTCTGGCCACGCCGGCGACGATTTCCTCGAAAATCTTCTTGGCCATCTCCGGCCGCTTGGTTTGCAGGTAGAGACGGCCCAGGCGGACTTTGGTGTTCTGACCGGCCGAGTTCATCAGAATGAGCTGTTTATAGACCTGTTCGGCCGATTCGTATTTCTGCTGGAGTTCGTAGGTGGTGGCCAGATCGCTCAAGGCGGCGGAGAACTCGGGATTGATCTCGATCGCTTTCCGGTAGCTGCTTTCAGCGGAGGGGTAATCCTTTTTTTCCAGGGCGATACGGCCCAGGTAGTAATGGGCCAGGTAAGACCCCGGCCGGACCTGAACCAGACGCTTGAAGGCCTGCTCCGCCTCGTCGAATCGGCCCAGTTCCGCGTACATGGTGCCCAGGTAAAGCAGAGCCTCTTCATGATCGGCCTGCCGGGCCAGAATGGACTCGTACTCGCTGACGGCCTCGGTGTTTCGCTTCAAGGCCGAAAGCAGGCTGGCCACCAACAACCTGCCCTGGGCGTCGTCCGGATTCTTGACCACGGCCAGGCGCGCGTGGATGAGGGCCTCGGGAACATTATTGTCTCTCAGGAAAAGACGGGCCAGTTCGGTTTCAAGATAAGAGGAGCGCGGGTCGGCTTCCACGGCGGCTTTGAGATGAACCAGGGCCGAGCCGCTTTCCCGGTTGGTCAGATGAATCTGGGCCATCATATAGTGATAATAGGCCGTGGACTGGGACGAATCATCCAAGGCGGCCCGAGCCCTATACCAGTGGAGAAAAGGGGCGCAGGCCGTCAAACCGAAAGCCAGCAGACAGCAGATGATTAGAAAGAATCTCTTGAAATTGATGGTCATGAACTCTTCCTGGGCCGGGCTGACGTTCGTCCCTCAACCTCGGCCGATTAATGGTCAAAGAGGCGCCTCGGGCGCCCTATTAAAACCGTCCGGCGCGGTCCCGAACGGCCTCCCGGCCATGATCTCCCGGCCGGCGTTAAACCTCCAGCCTCAGCCCGGAAAGGACATCCCGGTCTTCCAGACCCGGTATTTCGGCCAGGAGATAGGTCCGGATGTTTTTCTTTATCCTCTCCTCGATCTGTCTGATCCGTTCCCGGGAGACGCCGAAGTTCTCGCCCATGTCCTGGAGCGTCTCCGGATTGTCGGAGAGTATCCGGCGGTCGAGTATCTGAAGTTCGCGCTCGTTCAAGGTCCCCCGGAATTCCACCAGTTTCTCCAAAAGAAGCTCTTTCAGTTCCATGTCGGCGAGAACATCGTCCACCGCCTCCTGTTCCGAAGCCAGGAAATTGAGGTGGGAATCGAAGGCGTCTTCCCGGAGCGGCGCGTCCAGTGATATTTCCCGGCCGTCGAGCCGCTGGCCCATCTCCACCACGTCCTTTTCCGTCACCTGGAGGCGTTCGGCCAGCAGCTTGGGGCCCGGCTCGAATCCCTCGGCCAGGAGTCGTTCCTTTTCCTTCTTGAGGTTATAAAAGAGTTTGCGCTGGGTCTGGGTGGTGCCGACCCGCACCAGGTGCCAGTTGTCCATTATATATTTAAGTATGTAGGCTTTGATCCAATACGAGGCGTAATAACTGAATTTCACGCCCCGGTACGGATCGAATTTCCGCAAGGCCTGCATCAGCCCCACGTTGCCTTCCTGGATAAGGTCGAGGAGGTTCTTCATCCAGTAGTTTTGAAACTCCATGGCGATCTTGACCACCAGGCGCAGGTTGGAGGTAATAAGCCGGTAAGCCGCCTCCTGGTCGGCCTCCTCCTTGTGGCGGATGGCCAGTTCGGTCTCTTCCTCCCGGGTCAGGAGTTCGTACTTGCTTATTTCGTAAAGGTAGCGGCGCAACGGGTCATAGACGGTCGGCGCGCGGCTGGAGGGTAGGTCTGTCTTCACCGCGGCCTCGACCGATCGCGCCTTTACAACCTCCGCTTCCTCGATTATTTCCGGCGGACCTGGCTTGGTGTAACTCATGGAAATAAGATAGCCCAAAGGCTAATTAGTGTCAATCGGCCGCGAGCGGCCGGGCGGGGTCTTGACAAAGGCAAAGGCTGCTTTACTTTATGCTCGAAAGGAACGGAAACCCAAAGGAGGTGAACATCATGTTGGGCTTGACCATATACGATCCCTTCAAGGCTTTGACGCCGGGGAGAAACTTTTTGAGTTGGTTCTTCGGCCCCTCCATCCTGGAAGGCCTCGAGGAGGCCGACAGGTTCGTGGAGCCGAAAGTGGATGTAACTGAAGAAGAGAAAAGCTATAAGGTGACGGCCGAACTGCCCGGATTCAACAAGGACGAGATCAAGGTGGAGATCGAAGACGGGCGGTTGGAGCTGAAAGCCGAACACGTGGAAGACGTCAACGAGGAGAAGAAGAATTACCGGCTGCGGGAACGCAGGTCCAGGGCCTTCTCCCGGACCTTCCTCCTGCCGGACAACGTGGCTGGAGAGAAGATCGAGGCCGGGCTGGCCAACGGCGTGCTGACCATAACCCTGCCCAAGACCGAGGAAGTCAAACCGAAACCGGTCGAGATCAAAGTTAACTGACCGGCCCCCAGGGGCGTCACGTCCCGCGTGACGCGGGAGATGCGCCCCCTACCAAACCACTGCGCGGGCGCACGGCTGTGCGCCCCTACAAACATCATCGCTTCCAGGGGGCGCACGGACGTGCACCCCTAGCGAGGCCCCCGCAAGGGGGTTTTTTTATCCGGTGGTCAGGGCATCCCCCAACAGGCGAGAGGCCCCCCTATTAAAATCACAGCTATTATCTTCCAATTGGGGCGCACGGCTGTGCGGCCCCTATCAAACCGTCGCCGCCATCTTCCGATAGGGGTAGGGAGGACCGGTTGAGTACCCGGTCCCCCCTCCCTCCGAACCGTACGTGCGGTTCTCCCGCATACGGCTCTCCGGTTGGTGGTTCACCGCCGAGCGGATTGACAGGCCAGGGCAC
>JBFMAW010000066.1:0-3800 GCA_040755515.1 Thermodesulfobacteriota bacterium
AAGGAGAAGGTGCAGGTCTGGGCGGCCTTTTTGAATTCTTTCAAGGAGGACAATCCTTTGAGCGCGGCTGACCAGGACATGCGCCGGCAGGCTCAGGAGAGGTTGAATTACTGGCAAGGCCAGACACGGGTAGCTCTGGGTAGGCGTCCACCGGAGGAACTAGATAGCCCGTCCTTCACCAATCCCCTTGGCCAGAAGTTCGTCCCGATCCCGAATGGGACGTTTACGATGGGTAGTCCGTCGAGTGAATCCGGCCGGGATAGTGACGAGGCGCAGCATCAGGTGACGATTTCGCGGCCTTTTTATATGCAGACCACGGAAGTTACCCAGGGTCAGTGGCGTTCGGTGATGGGAAGCAATCCATCGCATTTCAAGAACTGTGGTGATGACTGCCCGGTGGAGAGTGTATCTTGGAACGATGCCCAGGAGTTCATTGGTCGTTTGAACGCCAAGGAGGGTGGGAACAAGTATCGTTTGCCGAGTGAGGCGGAGTGGGAGTATGCGGCTAGGGCTGGGAGTCGGACGGCTTATAGTTTTGGGGAGAGTCAATCTGAGTTGGGGCAGTATGCCTGGTATGGTGGGAACTCAGGAGGGCAGACGCACCCTGTCGGCCGGAAGCGGCCCAATGCTTGGGGTTTTTATGATATGCATGGGAATGTCTGGGAATGGTGTCAGGATAGGTATGGGGTTTATCCTTCGGGTGCTGTTACCGACCCTCAGGGGCCGTCCAGCGGGTCCAGCCGCGTGAGCCGCGGCGGCGGCTGGAGCATCAGCGACCAGTACTGCCGCTCGGCCAATCGCGTCGGGTCCGAGCCCGGCGGTCGCGACGTCGGCCAGGGCTTCCGCCTGGCCAGGACGCCTTAGTTTTTGGTTTTTTACCTTTTTACCTTTTGGAGGGATGGGATGAATTTCGGGCCTCCCGGCGGACGTGACTCCGTAGGAAAGTCAACGCCGCCGGGAGGACCGGCAGGATGTAGATAGAAGATTCTAAAAAGAGGGGGGTCCAGGGGGCTTGCCGCCGGCCCAGAGGGCCTCTGGCCCGGAGGGAGCCCCCTGGACGCAACATTTTTCCGAGATATGTTTAAAATTATTACGATTCCCTTCGATCGGAACAATGGCGGCTTCGACGAGGATTTGTTGAACCGGGCCGTACTGAACAAGCACGTCAAGAGTTACCAGGCCAAGTTCTTCCAGGACGGCGAAAGCAGTTACTGGACGGTTCTGCTCTTTTATGACCCCGTGATCGAACCGTCCACCGGGAAAAGCACCGAGGACCTGGATGATACTCAGCGCTTGCTCCTGGATCGCCTCAAGGCCTGGCGCAAAGAACGGGCCGAAAAAGACGGAGTTCCGGTTTTCCTCATCGGCGCCAACGGCGAGCTGATCGGCGTGGTTAAAAACAAACCGTTCACCCTCGAAGCCCTCAAATCCATCCGGGGTTTCGGAAAAAGCAAGGTTTCCCGCTACGGCCAGGAGATTATCGAGATCGTCCAGGCGTTCTACACCTAGAAATGAAGGAAGACTATCCTCTGTTCGTCAAATGGACCGAGGCCACGGATTGGATTCTGGACGCGGTGGAAAGATTCCCCAAATCGGTCAGATTCACCATATCCGGCCGGATCGCCAACCTTACCCTGGACATCATGGAAGGCATCGTCGAGGCCATATATGCCCCGGACAGGGCGCATATATTAAACAGATTGAACCTATATATGGAAAAGCTGCGGGTGCTGTTCCGGATCAGCCATAAACGCCGTTACCTCTCCACCCGGCAGTACGAACACGCCAGCGGCCTGATTGACGAATCCGGCCGCATGATCGGGGGGTGGAAGAAAAAATCATGAGGCGGACAGGATATCTTTTCGACAAAATCATTTCCTTCGAGAACCTCTACGCCGCCTTTGTCCGCGCCTTCAGCGGAACAGGCCGGACGGCCGAAGCCTGCCGGTTTCACTTCCACCTGGAGCGGGAACTGCTCCAGCTTCAAGAGGAACTGACCGCCGGGACCTATCAGCCTGGCCGCTACCATTACTTCACCATCTACGATCCCAAGGAAAGAACGATCAGCGTGGCCCCTTTCCGGGACCGGGTGGTGCACCACGCCCTAGTGGGCGTGTTGGAAGATATCGTCGAGCCGCGGTTCATTCATGATTCGTACGCCAACCGCCTGGGCAAGGGCGCGCACCGGGCGGTGAAAAGGGCGCAAGTCTTTCTGCGGCAAAACCAATATTACCTGAAAGCCGACGTGGCCAAGTACTTCGACGGCATTGACCACGAAATACTGTTGAACCTGCTGGGCAGGATCGTCAAGGACAAGAAGGTCCTGGACCTGACCGCCCGCCTGGCGGCCAACAGCGACCAAAGCCGGGGCCTGTCCGAAGGCAAGGGGCTGCCCATCGGCAACCTGACCAGCCAGTTTTTCGCCAACCTCTACTTGGACCCCCTGGACCACTATCTCAAGGACGAGCTAAGGGTCCAATATTACCTGCGTTACATGGACGATTTCGTCCTGTTTTCCGATTCCAGGACTTGGCTGAAGGAACGTCTGTCCGATCTGCGCCGATTCCTGGAGACCCGATTGAAGCTTTCCCTGAAACCAAAAGCCGTTCTTATCAACACCCGGCTGCACGGCCTGTCCTTCCTGGGGTATCGGATTTTCCCCCGCCTGATACGTATCCGGAGGGAGAATCTCAAAAGAATGATCCGGAGGATGCGCCGCAGGATGTACGATTTCAGATCGGGGCGATCGGGCGAAGCGGAACTGGCCGCCAGTCTGCGCGGCACGATCGAACACCTGTCGTTCGCCGACAGCCTGAATCTCAGGCGGTCGTTGATCGAAAAGAGGGCGGGCGCCTATTAGCGGGTCCAACCGCGTGAACCGCGGCGGCGGCTGGAACAACAACGCCCAGAACTGCCGCTCGGCCAATCGCGACAGGAACGAGCCCGGCAATCGCAACAACAACCTGGGCTTCCGCCTGGCCAGTACGCGGAGTCGCCGGTATCCTTGCGTCCAGCGATTCAAGGAGCGCGCTGTCCGCGTCCAGGCGCCCGTCCGGCTCCCCGGCTGTCGCGGGGACAAACAGGGCCATACCCACCACGTCTGGTAGGATCATAATGGTCTCGACGGCCGTGGTGGTACTTGAAGAGTCATCTTTCTTGATTTGCTTAATAGGATCCAAGGAACGGCTAGGCTACTATTCTTGGCCTCCGTTCGAGAGGATGTGAATGAAAAAAACGTTGAGCAGTTATTCGCTGGCCCCACTGGTCTTCATCTTGGCCGCTTTCTATGTAAATTCAGCCCTGGCCGCCAACCACGCCCTGCTCATCGGCATAGGCCGATATCCCCATCTGGCCGACAGGCAGCAGCTTGAAGGCCCTCCCCATGACGTGGCCGCCCTCGAGCGCATGCTCACCGTGGCCTGGGGCTTCGAGCCGGAAAATATAGCCGCCCTGGTGGACGGTCAGGCCGGAAAAGGGAGGATAACCCGGTGAGCCGGATCATTTCCAGACGGTTGTTGACCTTGTGCCTGTGCGTCCTTTTGTTACCGGGCTTGCTTCTGGCCGACGACCGGGGCATCCAGCGCCAGCCCGGCGCGGGGGGTGGTAATGAACGCCGGGTGGCCCTGGTCATCGGCAACGGCGGCTACCAGGAAGCGCCCCTGCGCAACCCGCCCAACGACGCGGCCGACATGGCCCAGGCGCTAAGGTCTTTGGGCTTCGAGGTTATACATAAACATGACGCCAACCGCAAAGCCATGCGAGAAGCCATTGACCAGTTCACGCGCCTGTTGCCGGCAACG
>JBFMAW010000067.1:0-2450 GCA_040755515.1 Thermodesulfobacteriota bacterium
TTTTCTGGGTTGGGTTCCAGTAAAGGCCGAGCCATGTTCCAAACGTGGCATACTTGTTCACAAATGTCTAGACTTATTTGTTCACAAGCTCGGCCCTAATCGGAACATATTTATGACAATCACTCTATTCAGGGAAAAGCAGGGCCGGACCGTCAGTCCGATCAGCACAAAGGATGGCTTGTCAAAGACTTGGTATTGAGGTAGAAATGCCTGGAGACCAGTCTATTGCGCCTGTAGCTCAGTTGGATAGAGCAACGGACTTCTAATCCGTGGGTCGGGGGTTCGAGTCCCTCCAGGCGCGCCAAATAAATTCAAGCGTTGACACGCCTCGATAAATTCCTTTCTGGGACAGGAGGGGGTATATTCCTAGGCAGGTTCTTTCAGGCCCGCTTCACTGGCGTGATTATTGGAAATGAACAGGACCGGCCTCTGGTAGCTGTGTCATTGACACCCCTGTTGACACCGCGGGCCACTCCGTGTTAGCCTGGATTCACTTCGATGAAGAAAGGACCTTTGTTTTTATGAAAAACAAGCCCGTCCTGGATCGTGTGCCTTTCCGCACCCACGACGCCCGAGGGTAGTCCTGACCTGATTTCTTCCTGTTCATCCTCCATCAGTGCATCGACCGCCCCCGAGGCGGTTTTTTGCTGCCCGGTTCCGTCTTTTCAGGATTAGGACCGGGCCTCCCCGATACCCATCGCTCTTAGGAGGCATTACCTTGCCTGATGTATACGATTGGGGCTGGCCAATGGACCGGCCCCTACCTGTCGTGGACCCAGGTCATCCCGAACACGAGACCGCCCGGGTTATCGTCGCCGCTGGCGCTACCTGCCGCGTGGCCAGTGCCTTGGGCGAACACTGGGCCGAAATGTCCGGACTCCTGGCCCATCACCGGGCCGGGACGGCCGGCAAACCCGTTGTGGGCGACTGGGTCGTCATCCAGTCGCTGGAAAGCACCGACCGGGCGGTCATCCACCACCTGCTGCCCCGGCAGGGGGTGATCGAGCGGCTTCAGGTCGACCAAGACCGTCGAGAAACGTCCGCGGGCATCCGCCAGGTGCTGGCCGCCAACGTGGACAAAGCCCTGGTGCTCGCGGCCCTGGACAGACCGCTTAACCCCAGACGCATCGAGCGCTTCATGACCATGGCTTATAACGGCGGCGTGACACCGTTGGTGGTCCTGACCAAGGCCGACCGGCATCCTGACCCGGACCAGGCCGCGGCCTCGGTACAAGCCGCTTCACCCGGCGCGGACGTCCTGATGGTGAGTATTTTTCACCAGGACAGCCTTGACCGCTTGTCGACCCGTATGGCCTCGGGCCGCACGCATGTCCTGCTCGGGCCGTCCGGCGCCGGCAAGTCAACACTGATCAACCGGCTGGCGGGCCAGGATATCCAGACCATCGGCCCGGTCCGGAAGCGAGACGCCAAAGGGCGGCACACCACCACGGCGCGGGAATTGTTCCGACTGCCGAGCGGGGCCTTGGTGATCGACACGCCGGGTTTGCGGGCCGTGGGCCTGGCCGGCGAAGGCGAAGGGCTGGGTCAGGTGTTCCAGGATATCATGGCCCTGGCCCTGAACTGCCGTTTCCGTGACTGCCGTCATCAAGGGGAACCGGGCTGTGCGGTGGAAGCCGCCGTACGATCCGGCAGCCTTGATCCTGAAAGGCTGCGGGGTTTCCGCAAATTGCGGAAGGAAGCGGAATACGAAATCCGCCGCGCCGACCCGGTGGCGCGAAAGAAGGAGCACAAACGCTTCGCCCGGTTAACCAAAGAAGTCAAAAAGATGGATAAAAGACGTAATTAGGTCGTGATACCGGAAACAGCCTCCTTACCGCCGGGCGACCGGTGGCCAGGAGGCGATCATCCGTACGTGGCCACCCACCGGACCCACCGCGGTGAAAGGGCTGACCGGCGGTCACCCGCACCAAAAATCGTTGCTTGAACTCCCATCCACGGAATCGCGGAGGACGGAAGAAAAAAGGACGATGCAAGCCTGATTTTTCTTAAAGGGCTAAATGGTTACCTCGAAGCCGATGTTTTTCAGGATTTCCACCGCCTTCGTATGTTTGCCGGCCGGACCGATGAATCGCAACTCGATCTTGTCAGTACGAGGCTTTTTCGTGGGCGCCAACATAGATCACCTCTATCCGCATATGGTCTTCGGCAATCTCCCAGACGGCCACGCAGGTTTCTCGAAAGAATCGGCCGAAAGGCCAAGTTGCGACCCCTGGCATTGCAAGTGCTAAGATGAAATCTGACAGAAAGATGTAAAGCCTGGTTCCGGACTAGCCGATAAGGCCAAGATAAGGAGCCAAGAGCCATGACGAAAGATCAGAAGGTCATCAAGACGAAGGTGGGACTGCTGGAACTGGCTAAGCAGTTAGGCAATGTATCCAAGGCTTGCCGGATCATGGGCTACAGCCGGGACAGCTTCTATCGTTTCAAGG
>JBFMAW010000068.1:0-2173 GCA_040755515.1 Thermodesulfobacteriota bacterium
AAATTTGACGGGATATGTTTTGGGTTGACCAGAGCGATCCCCAGGCCTAGGAGAAGTTATAAGGCCGTGGTTTTACGGCTCATTGATAGGGGTATGGACTGATCTCGTCCCTAGCCGCGGGAAGGAGGCCTCGATGTCTATGCCAGTCAAACGAAAGGCCGTCTACGACGATCTTTACACCTTGCCGGAGAACATGACCGGCGAGATCATCGAGGGTGAACTGCACGCCTTCCCCCGGCCGCATTACCGGCACAGCAACATCGAATTTGCCTTGAGCGGAGAATTGGGCCCGCCATATCGCTTTGGTCGAAGTGGCGGTCCTGGCGGATGGATCTTCTTCATCGAACCGGAAGTGATGCTGGGCGAAAACCTGCTGGTGCCGGACCTGGCCGGCTGGAGACAAGAACGGCTGCCGGCTCCGCCAACGGACAATTGGACCACCGTCGTGCCCGACTGGGTCTGCGAAATCCTTTCTCCAAGCACGTTTCGAATCGATCGGGTTCGCAAAATGCCGATTTACGCTACTTACGGGCTCTCTTACCTCTGGCTCATTGACCCCTTGGCCAAGCTTATGGAGACCTTCAAGCTGAAGGACGGGGCCTGGACGGTCATGGGCAATTACGCGGACAAGGACAAGGTGCGGGTCGAACCCTTTCAAGAAGTGGAAATTGATCTGGCCAATCTCTGGTGGGGGGATTAGCCGCCCGCCCCGGGAATATTCGAGGTCATCCTTCGGCTTAGATCGTTGATATCTTAGTTGAATTAAATATAAGAGAAAAACCACTTGACAAAAGCTAAATCTAGGTATATACGTCCTAAGGACGTATATACCTAGATTTAGCAAGATAAGTGCTTAATGCCCAAAGAAGGCCCTCCCATCTCGTTGGATAAGGCCGTCGCCCTCAGCCTGGGGGACATGGACCAGCCCGTAATCACCGCCTACCGGTTGGGGCTTTTCCTCTGGCGGCTCCACCACGCCGGGCAATACCAGGGGCAACGGCTGAACGTCCTCAAGGATATTCCAGAAGGCGGCGATTTCGCCCGAATGGTCGCCAAGCTGGAAGAAGCCGGCGTTCTTCAGGAAGGAAAGGGCTTCCCCCGACGTTCGGTTTACCATGTTCTAGGCCGGGAGCGCGGCGCCCCGGAGGACGTCGCCTGCGCGGTTGACCCTTTCGCCTATGTCTCTCACTTGAGCGCCATGGCCTACCACGGCCTGACTGACCGGATTCCCCAAATGCTTTTTCTCTCTTCGCCGGCGCCGCCGAAGTGGCGGGCTTTCGCCCGTGAACGGATGGCCAAGGATTTGGGCGAAAGCTTTTCCGCCTACCATCAGAGCGGTCTGCCCAGGCTCCATCGAATCGAATTCTCCAAAATCGCCCGGTACACCGTTAACCGATACGCGAGCCTGCACCCGGGCGCGTTCAAACTGGTGGAGGGCCGGTCTCGGCGCGTGGCCACAATTGGACGCACTTTCCTGGATATGCTGAGGAATCCGGAGCTGTGCGGCGGAATCCGCCACGTGCTGGACGTTTTCGAGGAATTCGGGCAGCGGTACCTGGAGTTGATCGCGGACGAGGTTGATCGTCATGGCAAGAATATTGATAAGGTGCGGGCCGGTTATGTCCTGGAGGAACACTGCCGCCTGAACTCGGAGCGTTTTGAGCCGTGGCGGCGGCTCGTTCAGCGGGGTGGATCCCGGAAGCTGGATCCAGCCGGGGAATACCGCGAAACCTATTCCGCGCGCTGGTGTCTGTCGCTTAACATAGACTAGCGGAGTGTGATTTTTGGAGGTATGCGATATCGGGGCTTGGGTGGCCCAGGAAACCAATCCCCGCCAAAAGGATTTTCGGGCGGCCGTCCACACGGTGCTGCACGCCATCGCCAACAGCCCGTTGCGGGTTCGCCTGATCGTCAAGGGCGGCATCCTGCTGGCTTTCCGCTATCAAAGCCGCCGTCATACCCGTGACCTGGATTTTTCCACTGACGCTCCCTATGCCGGCTTCGACGCCGAACGCTTCCGGGCGGAACTGGAAGCCGCCCTGGCCTGCCGCGCCCTAT
This sequence comes from Thermodesulfobacteriota bacterium, assembly GCA_040755515.1. Lineage (GTDB taxonomy): Bacteria > Desulfobacterota > Desulfarculia > Adiutricales > JAGVGV01 > JBFMAW01. The sequence goes on from JBFMAW010000068.1 coordinate 2,059, forward strand.
TGATTTGACAAAGTCCGGCTATCGGCCTAATATTTAATAAATTTGACGGGATATGTTTTGGGTTGACCAGAGCGATCCCCAGGCCTAGGAGAAGTTATAAGGCCGTGGTTTTACG